>CAWJXX010000010.1:0-546297 GCA_963846945.1 uncultured Gemmatimonadales bacterium
GCTGACCGAATACAAACGCAAACGCGACTTCAAAAAGACTGCCGAGCCGGCAGGCAAGCCCGCTCCAAAAAAGATCAAAGGCGCGTCGCGATTCGTCATTCAAAAGCACGCTGCGCGCCGGTTGCATTACGACTTCCGCCTGGAAATGGAAGCCGTGTTGAAATCGTGGGCGCTGCCAAAGGGACTTCCCTGGAAGCGCGGGGAGAAACATCTTGCCGTCGAAGTCGAGGACCATCCGATTGAATATGAAGACTTCGAGGGAGTGATTCCCGAAGGGCAGTATGGTGGCGGCACCGTGATGGTCTGGGACCGCGGCACGTACTACGTTTACGGCGAGCAACCCGTGAAATCGCTACGGGAAGGTAAGCTGCATCTTCTTCTCGAAGGCAAAAAAGCGAAAGGCGAATGGACCCTCGTGCGGATCCGCGGCCGCGACGGCGAAAAGAATCAGTGGCTGATCCTAAAGACCGGCGACGACGTAAAACCAATTTCGAGCAAGCTCGACGATGAATCGGTTAAGACCGGCCGAACGATGAAACAAATCGCGGACGCGCGCGACGCCGAGTGGCAATCAGGTCGTGCAGAGGACCAAAGTCCGACATCGCAATTCAAGGCGCGAATCCGCGAGGCGATTAAAAAAAAAGTAAAAGATGAACCTGTAGCGCAGGCAGACTCGCGCGCCGTAACCTCGGCGAAGGACGTCGCGGGATCGCTTGCAGAGCTGCGCAAGCGGTCGTTCAGCAATTCCGTCGATAGCAAAATTACCCTCGGGAAAACCGCGTTTCGTCGAACCGATGAAAGCGAAACTGGTGGAGAAACCGCCAGCAACTGGCGACTGGATTTATGAGCTCAAATTCGACGGCATCCGCCTGATTGCGATCAAAGACCGCGAAAAAGTTTCGTTGCTGTCGCGAAATCAAAACGATTTGAGCGCGCGTTTTCCCGAGATCGTCGACGCCGTCAAAAATTTACCCGCCGACGAATGTGTGCTTGATGGCGAAGTGGTCGCGCTTGATGAGCAGGGCCGTTCGTCATTCCAGCTTTTGCAAGCGCGCGAGATGGAAGGACGAAAATCGCCGATTTATTTTTATGCTTTCGACCTTCTCCAGCTCGACGGCAAGAGTCTCGTCTCGGTGCCGTTAGAGGCGCGGAAGAACGTTTTGGAGAAACTGTGTGCCGGCGCAGGGGACCCCGGATTCGATACTCTGGCGCGATTGGTGGAGATGCCGAGCAGCTCCTCAGGGAAGTGCAACGCCGCGGCTTGGAAGGAATCATCGGCAAATTACACAACTCCGTTTACGAACCCGGCCGGAGAAGCGGCGCATGGATCAAACTCAAATGTGTCAATGAACAGGAATTCGTCATTGGTGGATACACCCCGCCACAAGGGGCGCGCAAATATTTCGGCGCAATTCTCGTCGGCTACTACAAAGCTCGCGATCTCGTATTCGCCGGGAAGGTCGGCACCGGATTCACAACGAAATCATTGGCAACATTACACAAGAAATTCCGCGCCGAGGAACGTGCCGACTGTCCGTTTGTCGATCTGCCGTCAAAGCAAAACGGCCAATGGGTGCTGGGCATCACGCCTTCGATGATGAAAAAGATACACTGGATCAACCCGAAGTTTGTCGCCGAAATCAAATTTGCCGAGTGGACGCGGGACGGAAAATTGCGTGCACCGGTTTTCATGGGATTGCGGGAAGATAAAAGGCCGAACGAAGTCATTCGAGAAGCGGCAGCGACTTCATAGGGTGGGCGCTGTCGAACCGACGCATTTCTCGAAGCTTGAAAGCAAAGACGTGCGCGCGTTTTCGTTGGCGTACTCGAACATAAAAAGCCGGGAGAATTGAAGCGAGATCAGAGGGGGACTGATAACTGCCCTTGATGGAGGCATATTGATCCCGGTTGCGCTGGATTAGAAATTTCGAAGAGGGAGGGCTAACTTGGAGTATGAGAATTGCACAGATGGCACCGCTTCATGAAGTGCGGCGGAAAATTACGGGGGAAATCAACGCGTGGTGTATTATACGGGGGGACTGGTGCGACGGCCACGAAGTGACGCTTTTAGGAGCGGAGATCCGGCGACTAATCCGCAGTGTCCCGTCCGCGGCCGTTCCTTTGGATAAACGTATCAGCGCGAGACTGTGAGAAACCAGGAAGTTTCGGAGGCCACATAATGGCCAAGGGAGAAGTGATTCGTGTTCGGAACGAGTTTCACATTCGTTCCTCTTCAGCCCGCGTGGACGTGCGCACGCGGGTCTTGAAACAGGGAGACATGTACGCTGTTTCGATCGATTTGGCGATGTCGACACGTTCGGCACCGGCGAACTCGGATTGTTTTACCAGGACACGCGATTTTTATCCCGGCTGACTTTGAAGCTCGGAAAGGATCGGCCTTTGCTCCTGAGCTCGACGGTCCGGGAAGACAACGCCGTTCTTGCTGTAGACGCTACTAATCCCGATGTCTGGCGCGACGGCGAAATCGTGGTTCCAAGAGGGACAATACAGGTATTTCGTAAAAGAGTTTGTGGGACAAAGCCTGTCACGAGCGCCTTCGCTTTCATAACTACGGACGCACAGCTGTCGATTTTGTTTTATCGATCGAATTCAATGCGGATTTTGCCGATATTTTCGAATTGCGGGGGATTATCGCGAGCGTCATGGTCGTCGTTTGGAACCTGTGATCACTGACGACGGGCTAGTGCTAGCGATGAGGGATGGACCAACGGTTTCGCCGGACGCGGATTATGTTCGACCCGAGGCCAGCTCGGGTGACCAAGTCGGTCGTCGGCTGCCAGGTCCAGATGGAACCCGGAGAGAATGCCGATATCAGTGGGCCGTTAATGTGAGGTGGATGGTGATTCGCGTGGGGGAAGCGAGTCTTACGAAAAGATCATGCACGACGCGACCGCCGCGCTCGAACGCACCCGCGCTCGGGAACCGCAGATTTTCGCTGACAATGAACAGTTCAACGATTGGCTGAACCGTTCGCTGGCCGACCTTCACATGATGCGAACGGAGACGCGCTATGGCCCCTATCCTTACGCTGGCGTTCCCTGATTCAGTACCGTGTTCGGGCGCGACGGAATCATCACGGCGTTACAGAGTTTGTGGTTCGATCCATCCCTCGCGCGCGGCGTCCTGGGGTATCTCGCTGCTAATCAGGCTGACGCTGAGAAGCCCGAACAAGACGCCCGGTCCGGGAAGGTGCTAGCATGAATTCCGCGATGATGAAATGTCCATCTTGGGCGAAGTGCCGTTCAGGCGCTACTACGGGAGTATCGATGCGACGCCGCTTTTTGTGATCCTCGGCAGGCGCGTATTACAAGCGGACGGGCGACCGCGCTTTCGTGGAATCGATCTGGTCGAAGTCCAGCGCGCGCTTAAGTGGATCGACCGCTATGGCGACGCAGACGGTGACGGTTTCGTTGAATTACAGCCGTAAGTCAAAACACGGTCTCATTCAGCAAGGTTGGAAAGATTCACAGGACTCGGTTTTTCACAGCGACGGCGGTCTTGCCGAGGCGCCGATCGCCCTATGCGAAGTGCAGAGTTATGTTTACGCCGCGAAGCTCGCGGCGAGCGAGCTGGCTGCGCTGTTAGGGGATCGCACAGCCGCACAAGAGCTGAAGAACCAGGCCGAAAGCTTGCGTCGCCAATTCGAGGAAGTTTGTTCTGGCGGACACCTTGTAAGTTCGTTACGTATTGCTGGCCCCGGATGCGTGCGGGGGCAAGCCCGCTGCTATGGTGCCGGGCCGTTCGTGGCCGAAGTGACCCAGGTGGTCACCAGCCACGCCAGCGGCTGGTACGCGGTGCACCTCAACGTGAAGGTGCGGAACCTGACCGATCAGCCATTGATCCTCGCGTATCAGGCAGGATCGGGGAGCGCGACGGACGACGCGGGCAACCGGCTGTTCGCGAAGGACAACAACGTAAAGGGCATTGGATTCGTCACGCGGAACTCCGCGGATCCGCAATTCACCCTGAGCCCGGGCAGTCCCGGGCAATGGCGCTCGACTACCAGTTCTACCAATCGAAGGCCACGGTGCTTGGCACCAACTGGACCGGGGATTTCGTCCTGGAGCAACTCAAGATCCTGCCGAGCCGACAGGTGCGATCAGTCCGGGAGTTCTCCGTGACCTTTCCCGGCCTGACCAGCGACAACGGCGCCGGAAGCACTCCGCCGCCGGAAACCGGCCGGCACCACCGGCAGCACCAGCGTCACGAAGTCGATCGGCAAGCTCTTTCACAAGTGATTTCCCGACCACCATAGGCAAGAGCGTCCATCACGCGGGAGAACACAATGGCAACAAACGTGAAATTCGGGCTCGTGACGCGGGAGCAGGTCATGGGCGCACTCAAGATGAGCGGCTCGAAGGACCCGGACGTCATTCTTGCGGCAAAGGAGGAGTTCGCCAGCAACTACCGTCCACTGAAGTGGTTCGGCATCTGGGCCATGGTCTGTGGAGGGCTGATGACGGCACTGATCGTGATGGCACCGCTGGGTATTCCGCTCTTCATCCTCGGGATCTGGTGGTTCAAGCGGGCGGGAAAGAACGCGCAGACCATTTCGGCGGCGTACACAGAGTATCTCGGCACCAGCAGCAGCACGGGGCCAGGGCCATTCCGGGCGGCGACGGCTTGAAAAGCGGTAAGAGGTGAGCGGTAAGAGGTGAGCGGTAAGAGGTGAGCGGTCAGCGGTGACGGGATAATCGAGATGGCCCCGCTCGCCGCCTTCCGTCTTCGTCTTCCGTCTCCCGGTCAAGAGTATTGCTGCCCCCACTTCCGCCCGAAGTAGATACCGACCGCCGTCCCCACGATCATCAGCATGAAGGCCGTCATGGTGCCGCCCAGCTGTGCGCCTGCCCACCATCCGATGTAGCTGCCGATGGTCGATCCCACCAGCACACCCAGCTTCACCATGTGAACCTCCGGTCCCGGACGACTCCTGCTTGTTCGACGTCGCAGCGCGTTGGTCGCGTCGCCGAAATGTAGGTGGGCGGGGCGATGTGCTGTTCCCGCAGGTAGACTTGGCTCATGCCAGCCCTGCCGCTCCTGACGTTCCCGCTGCTGATCACAGCGACAACCGTGCTCCTGCCACCGTCGTTGCGGCGGCTGCCTGCCGCGGGCGCCGGCTTCGTGGCACTTGGCACCGCGGCCGCCAGTCGTGTCGAGGCACCGTCGCTTTCCTTCCTGCTTATCAACGGGACCCTGCTCTGGGCCGGCCTGCTCCTCGGCGGCACCGCGCTCCTTCAGGGCTGGAGATCGAGCGCTGCGTGGCGTTGCGTACCGCTCGGCGCTGTGGTGCTCGTGATGCTTGCCTGCTGTCCAGCACTCTGGCAGGGGCGCCCAGTCATATCGCTCCTCGCGGGACTCGCGGTCGCGGCGGCACTTGGGTTGATGCCGAAGCGCCTGATCAGGGAGCCGCCAGCGACACGGCAGGCGGTGGTGCCACGCCGGACGATCCGTCGCTGGGCGATGCTGTGCACGCTGTCACTGCTCCTGGTCCCTGCCTTCTGGTATGCATCGATCGTCGCCGGACCGGATGGAATCTGGTCGACCCGACTCGCCGACGTGCCCTTCAGCGCCGCGGGCGAGACACTTCTGGCGGCCCTCCTGCTGCCCGCCACACTGCTGCTCGGGGGCGTCTGGCCCTTCAGCGGACTCGCAGAGGGCGCGCGACTCGCACCGTTGGCGGGGCTTCTCCTCTACCTGGTTGTTCTGCCAGCGGCCCCGGACGGTCTGGAACACTGGCGGTCCCTGTATGCCGGCTGGTTGCTGGTGGCGGGATTCATGGCGGCATGGGGTTCCCGCTGGTCGTACCTGGTGGGAGCGGGGGGCCTCTTCGCGATCGCCTGCTGGTAACGCGGGTGCCCAGCTGGCGGGCCTCCTGCTCACGGTGGCCGCGTGCATTCTCGAACTGGCCGGGACCGGCGCGCGCCGGATCGACTTTGCGTGGCGCCGCGATGCTGTGCGCTGCGATGGCCGCGATTGTTGCGTTGCCTGGCACCATGACGACGGAGGTCGTCTACTCGACGTTGTTCGTACTCGTGACAATCGCGGGGATCCTGCTGAATCCGGTGCTGCCGCCGCTGGACGCCTCGTTCGGCTAGTACTTCGCGAAAACGGTGGTCTTCCCGCTGGCGTCGAACGCGAGCACGTCATAGTGCTGGGGCGTGGCGCTCTCCATTCCCGGCGACCCGGCGACCATGCCCGGAACGACGAGCCCGACGACCTTCGGCCGCTCCTTCAGCAGGCGCTCGATTTCACGCGCAGGCACATGGCCCTCGATGACGTAACCCTCGACTATGGCGGTGTGACACGATGCCAGCGCCGAAGGAACACCAACGTCGTTCTTCACCTTGCTGACGGTGTCGACGTCATGGATCGTGACCGCGAACCCTTCCTTCTGCATGATCCCGGTCCACTTGGTACAGCAGCCGCAGCTCGGGGACTTGTAGACGACCATTTCCACCGGCGCTGCCGGCCGCGCCGCCGCGAGCGTGATGACCAGGGCGGCCGCTACGATGGAGAGCGGGGCGAGGCGGCGCAGCATTGTTGACATCACGGGTACTCCTGGGGCACTGCGTGGACCTACGGATTGTCCGGCGTCTCGCGGAACTCGACCTGATCGGCCAGCACCTCCCGGAAGTCGCCGGCGACGCGGATGCGCGCCATCCGATCGCCCAGGAAGTTGAGGCGCCTCTCGCGCAGGCCTGGAAAGAGCGGCACGACATCGTACCAGATGCCGATCCGGAGATCGGGGTTTCGCGAACGATACTCCGGCTTGAGCCGGGCCTGATACCTGGCCATCTGACCTCCTGAAGCAAGGCGGAAGATGGTATGAACGGGTCCTGGGATCCAGCGCAGTTGGTAAGTGTATGCCGCTGGTGCGTTACGTCAACGCATAAATGTTGACCGCCCCCATGGGGGTGTTAATATTTCGCGCGCGTCCGACCGATCTGACAGGCCGGCGCACCCTTCTGCGAGGCTTCTATGGCGTTTACCCTGCCGCCGCTTCCCTACGACTATACCGCGCTGGAGCCCCACATCGATGAACAGACGATGCGGATCCATCACGACAAGCACCATGCCGCCTATGTCAACAACCTGAACACCGCATTGGAACCGCACGCGGCGCTCCAGGCGAAGAGCCTGGATGACCTGATCGGCAACCTCGCCGCCGTGCCGGAAGGTATTCGCGCGGCCGTGCGCAACAACGGCGGCGGTCACTGGAACCACACCTTCTTCTGGGAGCTCATGGCGCCCGGCGGAAGCAAGGAGCCACAGGGCGCGCTGGCCGCAGCCATCGACAAGGCGTTCGGCGGATTCACCCAGTTCAAGGAACAGTTCCAGAAGGCATGTGTCGGCCGCTTCGGCAGTGGGTGGGGATGGCTCGTGAGCGATGCGACGGGTGCGCTCACCATCGAGAGCACGCCGAACCAGGACAGCCCGAAGATGGAGGGACGCACCGCGATCCTGGGCTGCGACGTCTGGGAGCATGCATACTACCTCAAGTACCAGAACCGGCGACCGGACTATGTCGGGGCCTGGTGGAACGTGGTCAACTGGACCGTGGTGGCAAAGCACTATGGCAAGTAGTCCGCACGCCTGCCTGGGCGGCTGAATCCATGGCGCTTCCTCCGGTCGGCGCACCCGCGCCCGACTTCACGTTGCCCTCGACTTCGGGAGCCGATGTCACGCTCTCGGCGCTCCGGGGAAAGAATGTGCTGCTCGCGTTCTTCCCGCTGGCATTCACCAGCACGTGCACCGCGGAGATGTGCGCGTTTACGGAGGATTTCGAGAAGTTTGCCAGCGTCGACACCACGGTGCTGCCGATCTCGGTCGACGCCGTGCCGTCACTGGCGGAGTTCAAGCGCAAGGAAGGCCTGGGCATCGACCTGCTCAGCGACTTCAAGCGCGACGTGTCCCGGCTCTACGGCACGCTGCTGGAGGAGCGCTTCTTCTCCAATCGCGCCTATGTACTCATCGACAAGACCGGCATCGTGCGCTGGACGTTCCTGGAGCCGACGCCGGGGTCGCGCAGGGAGAACAGCGAGCTTCTCGAGCAGCTGGCCAAGGTCGGCTGAGCCCGTTCACGCAGGTATCGGGGCGGGGCCACGTCGGTTCGACGTGGCCCCGTCGTGCTTGGTGAATCGCGCTGCGGATCTCCCTGAGGGGTGGAGCGCCAGCTGGTCGGCCGGCACGGCCGGGATCGCGATCGATGTTGCCCGTCCGCCAGCCGGGATGGGTTCCGGCGCCTCCGGCGTCCGCATCGGGCCGGTACTGCTGGACGTCGCGGCCCGCCAGCGCGGTGCTACGCTGCTGGTGCACCTGCGGCACCGGCAGGGGCCGGAGGAGATGCTCTGTCTCCGGCTGCCGGCGCCCGCGCCGGGCATGGTCACGGTGGATGGGGTCACGCTGGAGGGCCGGGAGGTGCGATTCCGGTTTTCGGGCGAGCACGAAGTGGTGGCTTACTATTGAGGGGTCCGGCTCACCCATGTATCCTCACTCGGGCGCACGCGGTCTGCGCATCCTGCTTCCCATGGCCTCATCCCTGTCCAGCCTCCGCACAATGACCGGACGCACCGGGCACCTCGTCCTGCTTGCTGGACTCCTCGCGGGCTGTCGCATCGAGGATCGCACGCCCACGGGCAGCCGTCGCGACCAGGCCGAGATCCAGCGCCTCATCTACGCCTATCACCGGAGTGCGGCGCCCGATCCGTCAGGTGATCCCAGTCCCGGCGCGCTCCGGGTGGTACGTCTCGACCTCCGGCAGGAGGGGACCTGGCCGCCGCCTGGGTGACGGCGCGTCCCACCGGCACCGACGACGGTGACGTGCTGGAGCACTTCGTGCTGCGCCGGACCGGCAATGTCTGGCGGGTGGTGAATGTCGGGGTTGCATCGCATGCCACCGGCCAGACGGCGACCGGTCCGTGAGCACCACGGCGCCTGACTCCCTGCTCGGACGCGGCCTGGCGATTGTCGGGGCGGTTGCCCAGCGCCTCAACTCCGGCGCGCCCCAGGAGGAGACGGTCGCGGCGGTCGCGGAGACGCTCCGGACCCAGTTGCCCGCGGAGGCGGTCGCGCTCTGGGTACACGAACCCAATGCCACCACGTTCGTGCGCATCGGCAGCGGGGGCGGACTCTCCGGTGGGGCGCGGGTGCCCCGCCTGGACCAGCTTCCCACGATGGCGCAGGGTGCCGAACGGCTGGCGCTGGTGCACGACGGCGAAACTCTGGGCATCCTCGAGGTGCATGGCGCGGCACCGGAGGCCGCGGTCATCCTCCGCGTGGTGGCACACGTGCTCTCGCCGTTTCTCGCAGCTGTGGAGCTCTCCGAGGACCTGGCATACGAGGTCGCGTCACAGTCCCGCGAGATCGAGGAGCAGCGGCGCTTTACCTCGCTCGTCATCGACAGCCTCCCGGTCGGGCTCTATGTCGTCGACCGCGACTATCGCATCCAGGTGTGGAACCGCAAGCGCGAGACCGGGACCCAGGGAATTCCGCGCACGGAGGCCGTCGGTCGCCGATTGTTCGAGGTGCTGACCCGGCATCCGGGAGCCGAACTCAAGGCCGAATTCGACAGGGTGTTCGAGACCGGTGCGATCGAGCAGGTGGAAATCGAAGTGCCGCAAGGTGCGGACCTTCGCTATTTCCGTACGACCAAGATCCCGATGCGCCTCGACGGTGAGGGCATCACCCACGTCATCACGATCGGTGAAGACGTCACCGAGTGGCGGTCCATCCAGCAGCAGATCATGCAGAGCGAAAAGCTGGCCGCCATCGGGCAGCTCGCCGCCGGCATCATGCACGAAGTCAATAATCCCCTCGCCACGATCGGCGCCTGCGTCGCCGCCATGGACGGCCGGCTGGCGGAACTGCCGGTGGGACACGCCATCGCCCTGCAGGAGTATCTCGAGATCATCGAGAAGGAGGTGCATCGCTGCACGCAGCATCGTGGACGGGCTCCTCGACTTCAGCCGGCCCAAGGGGAAGCGGAAGGCCGCCGTCGCGCTCAACTCGGTGGTCGAGGATGCGCTGTTCCTCTTCAAGCACCATGAGCGCTATCGCGAGTTCGTGGTGGAGGCCTCGCTGGCGAACGAGATGCCCGCGGTGTACGCGAACGCGGAACAACTGATCCAGCTGCTGATGGCCCTGATGCTCAACGCGGTGGATGCGATGGAGCCGGGCGGACGACTCACCCTCCGGACCTCGCCCACGCGGTGGCATTCCGACGAAGTCGTGGTCGAGGTGGAAGACACCGGAAGCGGAATTCCATCCCATGTCCGGCCACGCATCTTCGAGCCGTTCTTCACCACCAAGCCAACGGGACGCGGCACCGGACTTGGCCTTTCCATCTGCTACGGCATCGTGGAAGAGCACCGCGGGCGCATCGAAGTGGACAGCCACCCGAGCGGCGGGAGCATCTTCCGTGTGTTTCTTCCCACGGTCGCCGCCAGTGGTGCCGCGTGAAGATTCTTGCCATCGAGGACGACCGTACGGTTGGACAGTACGTGAAGCGCGGCCTCGAGGAGCAGCGCTTTCACGTGGACCTTGCGGCAGACGGCCTCGAGGGACTGCGCCTCGCCTCGGGTGGACAGTACGACCTCATCATCCTCGACCTGCGCCTGCCCGAAATGAGCGGGCTGGAGGTCCTGCGCAACCTGCGGGATCGCGGGTTGACGGTCCCGATCCTGGTGCTGACAGCCCAGGACACGGTCGACTTCAAGGTGCAGGCGCTCCGCACCGGCGCGGACGACTATGTCACCAAGCCGTTTTCCTTCGAGGAGCTTCTCGCCCGCGTCGAGGCCCTCGGCCGGCGGCCCCAGCAGTTGCGGAGCCCGGTGCTGCGCGTGGCCGACCTCGAGGTGGACACGGCGACGCACGAGACGCGGCGTGGCACGGAGCTGCTCGAGCTCACGCCCAAGGAGTACACGGTACTGGAGTACCTCATGCGCCATGCCGGCCGGGTGATGTCACGGACGCTCATCACCGAGTACGCCTGGGACTACCACTTCGATCCTGGCACCAACATCGTCGACGTGGTGATCAATCGCCTGCGCAAGAAGATCGACTCCGGCCATGCGCGGAAGCTGATCCATACCGTCCGCGGCGTGGGGTACACGGTGAAGGGCTGACATGGCGAGCATCCGCTCGCGGCTGGCCGTCGGCTATGCCGTGGCGCTCCTCCTGTCGCTCGCCGGGTTCGGCGCCGCCGTCTACTACGAACTGCGAAAGCCGAACCTCTCCGGGGTCGACCAGGGGCTCGCGGGTGAGCGCGATCTCGCCGTCAACTACCTGACCGAGTCACACCGGGTGCTGGGCCCGCTGGTCATGCAGAGCGTGCCTCCCACGCTTGCACCGGGCATCGCATCCGGCTTCCAGAATACCCGCGACTTCCTGCTGGTCACCGACTCGCTCGGCCGGCTGCTCTTCACCTCGGATTCGACCTCCGCGCTCCCCTTCGCCGACTTCGAGCTGCTGGCCGGCTGGCTGACACGCGCACCGCCGAACGGCAAGGCATTCAGCATCGAGTTCGGGAGTGGACGGAAGGTCCGTGTCCTCGTCAGCACGATCACGGATGCCGGGCCGGAAATAACCACGGTCCTGGTCGGCGCGCCGATGGATCGTGGTGCTCCTGATGCGGCGATCTTCCTGCGCGCGATGCTGCTCGTGGCGCCGCTCGTGCTCCTGGCCTCCATCCTGGCGGGCTACTGGCTGGGAGCGAGCGCGCTCAAGCCGGTGCAGGGGATCATCGAAGAGCTCGCGGCCATCACGGACGGCCGGAGCCTGCATCGGCGACTCGCCGTGCCATTTGCCGGTGACGAGGTCGCACGACTGGCGCAAACGCTCAACGGCATGCTCGCACGCCTGGAAACCAGCTTTTCCAGCCTGCGACGCTTCACCGCGGATGCGAGCCACGAGCTCAAGACGCCGCTCATGGTGCTGCGCGCCGGGGTCGAGAGGTCACTCACCGACCCACGCACGCCGACCGAGGTGATGGCCTCACTGGATGAGACGCTGGGCGAGATCAACCGCATGACCGAACTGGTGGAAAGCCTGCTTACCCTGGCCCGGGCGGACGAAGGCCGCGCGCCCCTCGCGGTCGAGCGCACCGACCTGCGTGACCTGGTGGCCGAGGCCTCGGAGACGGCGGGCATGCTGGCGGAGTCGGGCCGCCTCAAGGTCTCGACCGCAATGCCCGACGTGCCGGTGTGGGTGTTCGTCGATCGGCGCCGCATCCGCGAAATGCTGCTGAACCTCGTGACCAACGCGATCAAGTACACGCCCGCTGACGGGAAGGTCGAGATCGCGCTTGCCGAGCGGGCCGACGGTGCCGCGATCGTGGTACGCGACACGGGGATCGGGATGGCCGCCGGGGACCTGCCGCACATCTTCGAGCGCTTCTGGCGGGCGGACCTCGCCCGTTCACGTACCGGGGAGCGCCCCGGCAGCGGGCTTGGACTCGCGATTACCAAGTGGATCGCGGATGCACATGGCGGGTCGATTTCGGTTTCGAGTCGTCCCGGTCGCGGCACCACCTTTACTGTCATTCTTCCGGTGGCAACGGAACCCATGAAGGAGGGTACTGCGGTGTCGTGACAGCGGCAGCCGGTGCATTATGGGACGCAGCGGTCCTGTCATTTGGCTTTTATCAATCTGTAATCCTCCCCCAAGAGCGAAGTCATTTGCAGCCGGTATTCTCTTCCCACACTCTACAACGCGTGGGAGGACCAGCGTGTTCGAGAACCTGATCGAGTCTTCCAACAAGGGATCCAAGTCGTTAGGTCAATCGGTCCTGTCGCTGATCATTCACGGCGTCGTGATCTTCGTGGCCATCCAGGCCACCAAGGGTGCGGCCGAAGAGATCAAGCAGCGGGTGATCGACACGACGCTGGTATTCCTCAAGCCGCCGGAGCCGACGCCTCCGCCGCCGCCGCCGCCGCCACAGGAAGTGGTGGTGTCGGCCAATCCGCCGCCCAAGGGTTTCCAGACGGTGGTGCCTCCGGACATCATCCCGAAGGACATCCCGCCAGTGGACCTGAATGCCAAGCCGTTCGACCCGAAGGATTTTTCGGGCAAGGGCGTGCAGGGCGGCATCGCTGCCGGTGTCGAGGGTGGAACCGGTCCGGTGGAACTGGGCCAGGTGTTCCTGACCTCGCAGCTGGACGATCCGGCAGTTCGTATTGCCGGCCCCGATCCGCGGTATCCGCCCGTGCTGCAGAGCGCCGGGATTGCCGGGTCGGTGGACCTGCAGTTCATCATCGACACCACGGGACACGCCGAGCCGAGCTCGATCAAGGTGCTCAACAAGACGCACGATGCCTTCGTCGAGCCGGCCAAGGAATCCGTGTTGAAGGCGACCTACCGTCCGGCGAAGTACAAGGGCGAGCCGGTGCGCCAGCAGGTGCAGCAGCGGATCAGCTTCAAGCCGACAGGCTCCTGAGTTTCGTCACCACGCCGTGGGCCGCGTGTCGCGGCCGTCACGGTCAACCGCAGAATCGAGGAATAACACGATGGGTGTAGACCTGCTGCATCTCTGGGCCCAGATGGGTGGTTTTGCCAAGGGCATCGTGGTCATCATGGCGTTGATGTCGGTTTTTTCGCTGACGATCATGATTACCAAGTTCATCCAGATCAAGAAGAGCGAGACGGCGACCCGCAAGTTCGCCCCCACGTTCTCCCGCGCCATCCAGGAGGAGAACCTGGACCAGGCGATTGCGCTCTCCGAAAAGAACCGGGCCGGTCACCTTTCCCGTGTCGTGGGCGGGGCCCTCGGTGAGGTGAAGCCCCTCATTCGTGACCGCGCCACCATCACGGCGGCCGACATCAACTCGGCCGAGCGCGCGGTCGAGCGCCAGATGCTCATTACGCTCTCCGAGTTCAAGCGCGGCCTGCCGGTGCTTGCCACGGTTGGTGCTACCGCGCCGTTCGTCGGTCTTCTCGGCACCACGATGGGTATCGTGAATGCCTTCACCGGCATGGCGGCACAGGGCGCGTCCGGCGGTCTTGCCGGCATCTCGGCCGGTATCGCCGAGGCCCTGATCACCACGGCATTCGGCCTGATGGTCGCGATCCCGGCCGTGTGGGCGTACAACTATTTCCAGACCAAGATCGAGAACCTCACGGTGGAAATGACGTACGGCTCGAAGGAGCTGATCGACTACCTCATCAAGAGCGTCGGCAGCGAGTTCGGTCGTTCGATCTTCACCAAGGAATTCCAGGCCCAGAAGGCGGTCACCGGCGCAGGACAGATCAGCGGCTGATTGCGCTGATCGTCCCTCACACGCACGGAAAGGCAGACCACCATGGGAATGTCGGTCGGATCAGCAGGGCAGTCACAGGTCAAGTCGGAGCCCAACGTGGTACCGATGATCGACGTGATGCTCGTGCTGCTCATCATCTTCATGATCGTGACGCCCCTCCTCGCCGCCGGCTTCAAGGCGACGATGCCAAAGGGCGCCAACCTCGACCCCGATCCAGAGGGCGAGAACGAGGTGATCCTGGGTATCGATGCGTCGGGCAACTACTTCATTGACGGACGGGCGGTGGCAAAGAACTCGCTCGAGGATCAGTTGAAGGCGAGGTACACGAATCGGGAGAAGGACAAGATCCTCTACCTCAGGGCTGACAACCAGCTGCAGTATGGCTCGGTGCAAGAGGCCATCGAGGTGGCCCGGACGGCTGGCGTGCGGGTCATCGCCGCCGTGACCGACCGCGACGGCGGGCTCTTTGCCGCCGAAGCAGCCAAGAACAAGAAGAAGGAGGGCAACTGATATGGCCATGTCAGTTGGCGGCGGCTCGTCGAACCTCACATCGGAGCCGAATGTGGTGCCGATGATCGACATCCTGCTCGTGCTGCTGATCATCTTCATGATCACCCAGCCGCTCTCCCGCACCACAATCAGCGTGCAGGTGGCGCCGCCGATTGAGGAGACCCAGGTCAAGTCGGAGAACAACACCCAGATCGTGCTCGAGCTGGGCGACGATGGGTCGTACGCGATCAACCAGCAGCCGGTTCCCAAGGACCAGCTCGATACCCAGCTGCACGCCATCTACGACGCCCGGCCGGCCAAGCTCCTCTTCATCAAGCCGGGCCAGAAGCGGATCTTTCAGGACGTGATCCAGGCGATGGACGTCGCGAAGGGTGCCGGAATCCAGATCATCGGATTCACGCCGAAGGAGGCGTACCGGTAGGGGCGGCAAGGCGGCAAGTGCGGCAGGAGCGGCAAGGGCGGCAGGGGGTTCGGTGCGAGCGCGCCGGGACCCTTTCCCATTGCGGCCGCTGTTGCCTGCCGCTCCTGCCGCACGTGCCGCTCTCCCATGTGTGCCCTCCCCCCTTACGTTACGTCATCCTTCTCACCCTCCATGACTCCATCACCCGCTGACGGCTTCGACCTCGACATGCCTGACGACCCCGGTCGTCGTCGTTGGGTGCGGGCGGTCTTCGCGGTCGTGATCCTTCTGCACGTATTCGTGATCCGATGGGTGATAAGACAGGGCCCTGAGCTCTGGGCGCCCACCCCGGCCGCAGGGTTTCCGGGACTGGCACGAGGCGGTGGGGGCGGGGGCGGGGGCGGTGGCAGGAGTCAGGCGCTCGTCTATATTTTGCCGCCGGCGCATGCGGCACCCGCACCAGTCGCGGCCACGCCCGTCACGCCGCCGCGTGTAGTTCCCCCGCCGCCGGCTCCCCCGGCGCGCGCCGAGAGCACGACAGCCGTTGCCACCGCTGACACTGCGCCGGCCCCAGGCCTGAGTGATGGCCCGGGGAATGGACCCGGTACTGGCGGTGGTGCGGGTGGTGGCACCGGTGGCGGCCAGGGGCCGGGGACCGGAAACGGTACCGGACCAGGGACCGGAGGTGGTGAGGGAGGGAACATCAGGCCGCCGGTGTGGAGTGCGGGTGCGCTGCCGTTCGGCCAGACGCCCAAGGCGCTGCGGGGACAGCATGTCGACGTGACGTTCTGGGTCGGGATCGATGGCAAGGTGGAGCGCACCGAGGTGGAACCGCCGATCGTGGATGACAAGTATCGTGAGTATTTCAGTGATGTCATGCTGACATTTCGCTTCCGTCCCGCACGAGCGCCATCGGGCGCTGCCGTACCTGGCACCGTGACGATGGGCTTCGTCCTGCCCAACAAGTGAAGTCTCACCCAGGCCGGAGCGTATAGTGAGCCAGTTGTTCCGCCGGAAGCCGATCGCTGAACTCGTTGCCGAGGGCGACAATCCGCACGGGTTGAGACGTGCCCTCGGTGCCACCGACCTGATCCTGCTGTCCATCGGCGCCGTGATCGGCGCTGGTATTTTCTCCTCCATCGGCACCGCCGCGGCCGGCGAAGTGCTGCCGAGCGGCGAAGTGGTGCGCTACGGCGCCGGTCCCGCGCTCATCGTCTCCTTCGTATTGCTTGGCGTCGTCTGCGGCCTGTGCGCGCTCTGCTATGCGGAACTGGCCGCGATGATCCCGCAGGCCGGAAGCGCCTACGCCTATTCGTATGCAACGCTCGGGGAGTTCGTGGCGTGGATCATCGGGTGGGACCTGATCCTCGAGTACGCGGTCGGTAACGTGGCCGTGGCGATCGCCTGGAGTGGCTACTTCAATTCGCTCCTTACCGGGTTCGGCATAAACCTGCCCGGCTGGCTGACGCACGGATATCGCACTGCCCTCCTCAGTTCCAATCCCGAAATCCACGCCCTGCTCCAGACGGCGCCGCGTATCGGCGGGATCCCGATCCTGCTCAACGTTCCCGCCTTCCTGATCGTCATGTTCGTCACCGGCTTGCTGACGATCGGCGTGCGGGAGAGCATCCGGGTCAACAACATCATGGTGTTGATCAAGCTGCTGGTGCTGGGACTGTTCGTCGTGGTCGGGGTGCAGCATATCGATCCCGACAACTACCATCCTTTTGCCCCGAACGGCTGGACCGGCATCCATCAGGGTGCCGCGATCGTGTTCTTCGCCTACATCGGCTTCGATGCGATCTCCACCGCCGCCGAGGAGACCAAGGACCCGCAGCGGAACATGCCGATCGGCATCATCGGCGGCCTGGCGATCTGCACGCTCATTTACGTGATCGTGGGCTGGGTCGCAACCGGGATCGTGCCCTACCAGGAGCTGCGCGCCGCCGACCCACTTGCACGCGCCCTGCAGGTGGCCGGGCTCACCCGCGTCAGCTGGATCATTTCCGCCGGTGCCGTGGTGGCGCTCACGGCCGTGCTGCTGGTGTTCCAGTACGGACAGCCCCGGATCTTCATGGCGATGGCGCGTGACGGTCTGCTGCCGCAGTGGGCCGCCCGGATCCATCCGAAGTTCCGGACGCCGGTGACGAGCACCATCGTCACCGGCATTGTGGTCGGCCTGGGCGCGCTGGTCGCCGATGAAAACGAGATCTACGACCTGACGAACATCGGAACGCTGGCCGCATTCGCCATCGTCTGCATCGGCGTGCTCATGCTCCGTATCCGTGAGCCGGAACGCCCACGACCGTTCCGTGTGCCGATGGTGGGGGCCGTCTCCCTGCTCGGCGCAGCCGCCTGCGTCTACATCATGAAGGGCTTGCCGGTCCACGCGTGGGAGCGGTTCGGGATCTGGCTGGTGATCGGCCTCGTCCTGTACTTCACGTACGGGGTGAGGCACAGTCGGTTGCGGAAGAGTTGAGAGTCGAGAGTCGGGGGTTGCCCGGCTCAACCCTCGACTCAAGTAAGCCGCAGGCTCCTCCCGCCCCGGGCAGCCAGATGGAGCGCTCCATCGAGCGGGTCGACGGGCATCGCCTGCGCAACCACTGACGGCATCGCCATCAACTCCAGCAGCAGGCGCTCACGGAGCGGGCTGCCCGGCCCGAGGAGGCTTCCGGTGAGTGCGACCGGTACCGGCCGCGGCTCCGGTATGACTTCGGCGAGCTGGACCACGAGGGCGGTCAGTTCCGCGGCCGAGTAGGCCGTGATCCCCTCGGCAACCGGATCGCCTGCCGTTGCAGCGGCGAGCACGATCGACGCCAGCGCCGCCACCTCTCCCACCGTAGCCGTCGTACTCCACCGGACCAGGTCATCTACCGTGGCGCACCGCTGGGCCCGCGCCAGTTCCGTCGAGAGCACGGTATCAGCACCACGACCGTCGTGCGCGCGGCCGACGGCCACGAGCGCCAGCCGCCCGATGGCATAGCCGCTGCCCTCGTCGCTCATCTGCCAGCCGTACCCACCCTGGCGGAACGCGCGTCCCGCAACATCGCGTCCCACCGCGATGCTGCCGGTGCCCGCACTGAGGACGATGCCCGGCCCGTCGCCAAAGGCCGCCGCCTGGGCCAGCTCCACGTCCGTCACGACGATGACGTGGTCGGCCACTGACTCGCCCCGCAGCGCCTGCATCAGCTCCCGCCGCTCGACGTCGCGGCCCGCGCCGGCCGCCCCGACGACGATGGTGTCGGCGCGCAGGACGCCCAGGCTGCCGAGCGCGCGACGCACCTGTTCTGCGATGATGCCGGCCGCCGCAAGCGCGCGGCCGGGACGCACGGCGCCCGGCCCACCCAGGGCCTGGCCAACCGGGTCGCCGTCACGATATGCCACGGCCCGCGTCTTCGACCCACCTGCGTCCACGCCGACGATGATCATGGCGCTCCCACGGTGATGATGCGATCACGCGCCCCGAGGCGGCTCGACAGCGCGCCGATTCCGACCGTGATCAGGGTACCGAGCGGCACGTACCAGGGCCATGCAAGCCGGCCAACCGGTCCAAGCCAGGAGAACAGTGGCTCCGCCGCGAGCCGTGATGCAAAGACAACGATGAGCATCATGCTGACGGCCGCCCCCACCGCAATGATGACGTCCCTGCTCCGCGCGCGCGGCCATCGCCCGGCGAGGATGTAGGTGCCGAGCAATGCACCGAGCGTGATCGATGCGATGGACAGGGCGAACACGACCGCAGGCGTGTCGGAATGTGCCGCAAGGGCGAAGAATCCCATCCCCGCACCGATGAGCGCAACGCCCCAGAGGAGCGAGCAGGCCCTGCCCACGGCCAGCAGGTGCGCCGGGTCCCGGCGGCCGGTCAGTGTCGCGTAGAGATCGTAGGTCACTGACGATGCAAGCGCACTGATGGTCGAGCTGTTGGTGCTCATGGCGGCGGCGAGGATGCCTGCGATGACGAGCCCTGCAGCACCCGCTGGGAGTCGCTCGATGATGAACCGCGGGAACACCTGGTCGCCCGCCATGCTGTCGGGCGCCATCCCGATGGACCAGATCGCCACGCCCACGAGGAGGAACAGGGCGAACTGGAGGATCACGACGAGGCCGGAGCCGACGAGTGCAATCCGCGCATCACGCAGGGAGCGCGTCGCAAGCAGGCGCTGGACGATGAGCTGGTCGGTGCCGTGGGACGCGGCGCTCAGCAGTGCGCCGCCAATCAGTCCCCCCAGCAGGGTATATGGTGCGGTCAACGAGAAGGAGGGATTCACCAGGCGGAGCTTGCCCGCGTCGTACGCACGATCGAACATCACGCCCAGTCCGCCACCGAGGTGCAGCGCGACCGCCAGGGCTGCGACGCCCCCTGATACATAGACCGCGAGCTGCAGCACGTCGGCCCACACCACGGCCTTGAGCCCCCCCACCCAGGTGTAGGCGAGTGTCACGCCGCCCATTGCAACGATTGCTGACGGCACACTCCATCCGGTGATCAGCGCCAGGGGAACCGCGCCGGCAAAGATGCGCACGCCGTCGCCGAGGAACCGTGTCACGAGGAACACCGACGAAATCACGCGACGTGTCTGCGCACCAAAGCGCCGCTCCAGTCGCTCGTAGGCGGTGTCCTGCTGACCGAGGAAGTAGCCGGGCAGGAGCCACGCCGCGACACCCATCCGACCGACGAGATAGCCAAACGCAAGCTGGAGGAAGGTGAGGTCGCCGCGCGCGCCGATGCCCGGGACCGAGATGACCGTCAGTGCCGAAGTCTCGGTCGCCACCACCGAAAGCATGACGGCCCATGCCGGCAGGTCGCGCGCACCAAGGAAATAGTCGCCGGCCGTCGCCTGGCGCCGCGAGACCCAGAGGCCGATGCCGAGGGTCAGGGCGAGATAGGCGAAGACGACGGCGAGATCGAGGGGTCGCATCGTCAGTCGTCAGTCGTCAGTCGACAGCTGGTGGCCAATGCAAAAAAACGGGGCCTTCCGCAGACGGAGGCCCCGCTCTCTTCTCACTGACAGCTGACGACTGACGACTCAAACCGTAAAGCTGCTCCCGCATCCACATCCGCCGGACGCGTTCGGGTTGCTGAACGTGAAACCGGATCCCTGCATGGACGTGACGTAGTCCACGGTGACGCCGGTCAGGTATTGCGCGCTGAAGCCATCGACGAACACGCGGATTCCATTGACGGACTGCACCATGTCGTCTTCGAGGGCCGCCTCTTCGATGTTGAGGCTGTACTTGAAGCCGGAGCACCCGCCGGGAAGGACGCTGACCCGCAGGCCGGCGGAATCCACGGCTACCTGCTCGGCGGCAATGAATTTCCGGACTTCCGCCGCGGCCGCATCCGTCAGCGTAAGCTGGAAACCAACCGGCGCTGCCGTCTGTTCGCCCATGCTGCTCATTTCACTCCTCCAATTGCGTCCAACCGCCGACGCCTGTTGTCCTTAGGTGCATCCTGCTGTATGCAGTCTATGTGCCACCCCAACCCCTGTCAACGCGGCAGTTTTTCGTACTTAGTGGGCAGTTCCCTGGGCCCGAAGCAAGACGCCCGCGCCGATCGGCACTGCCGGTGGTATCGATACCGGCATATGGCCCTGAATGGCCGCACCGGTAAGTGCCCCGGCCATGGCCCACTCGGTATTGGGATTGGCGGCCCAGCCGAGGAGGAAGGTGCCGACCGCAGGCGTCTGCGACACGATATAGGGCGAACCGAGCGAGACGAGCACGGTCGGGCGGGTCGCGGCGGTGCTGTCGATGAACCGGGCGAGCGCCTCGGGCATCCCGATGGTGCCGCGGCCGGCCGACGCGCGCACCGCGACGACGATAATGCTGCTCGGTGCCTGATCGATCATCGCACGCGCGGTATCGTAGCTGGCTGATCCGCTCGCCGGGCCAAGGCGAAAGAGGGCGACGGTATCGCCCGCTGCCCGGAGCTCGCTCGCGAGTGTCGCGCCCGCAGTCGGGTTGAGTTCGTCGCCATACACCACCACGCTGTGCGTGCCTCGCCGCGCCCGCATCCGCTGCAGTGTGCTGTCCCGGTCACGAAGCAGCACGATGGACCGCGCGGAAATGGCGCGCGCGGTATCGCGGAACGCAGCGCTTCCCACCACGGTCATGACGCGGTCGAGTGGCACTGTTCGCTGATGGAACAGCCCGGCCTTCCGCTTGAGTTCCAGCACGCGCCGCACCGAGCGATCGATGCGCGCCTGGGAAATCCGCCCGGCGGCCAGCGCCTCGACCATCGCCTGGATCACCGTCGCCGGATCTCCGGGCTGGAGCAGGATGTCGGCACCGGCAAGGAATGCCAGCACGGCGCCCTCGCCGGGGGACGCGGCCATCGTCACGCTGCCCATGTTGAGTGCGTCGGTCACCACGAGCCCGCCGAAGTTGAGCGAGTCGCGCAGGATGCCCGTGAGGATTCCGGGCACGAGCGTCGCCGGTGTGGGTGTGCCCGGTATGAGTCCGGGAACCGCCACATGTGCCGTCATGACCGCGGTCACACCGGCGCTGATCGCACCCCGGAACGGCACCAGCTCGATGGAGTCGAGGCGCTTCCAGGATCCGGTAAGCAGCGGCAGTGCGATGTGCGAGTCGATTTCGGTATCGCCCTGCCCGGGAAAGTGCTTTGCCGTCGCGAACATCCCGTGGTCCTGCAACCCGTGCACCTGCGCCGCGACCAGCCGCGCCACGACGACAGGGTCCTCACCGAACGAGCGCGTGTTGATGATCGGGTTTGCGGGATTGTTGTTGACGTCGGCGACCGGCGCGAGCGCAAGGTGAATGCCCACCGCGCGACCTTCGAGCGCAGTAATCCGCCCGATCTCGTAGGCGTCGCGGTCCCGCCCGGTGGCCCCGACACCCATATTGCTCGGGAACCCGGTGCCCCCGACCAGTCGCAGGGCGGTGCCCGATTCCAGGTCCGCTGCGACCAGCAGCGGGACGCGCGCACGCCGCTGCAGCGCATTCAGGCGGGCGGCCACGTCGAGCGGCGACCCGATCGAGATGATGAGTCCGCCGACGCCGAGCGAGTCGACCCATGACTCGATTCGCCTGAATGCCGGGTCGTCGGTGGCGTTGTAGCTGCCCGCGATCCACGGCATGACGAGCTGGGCGATCTTCTGGCGTGGGCTCATCGTCGCCAGCAGCTTCTCGACGGCCGGGTCAGGGCTGGCGTGCTGTCCCTCGGGCGCACGGACAAGGGGCGATGGGGACGGGACGGATGCCGTCACGCCGACGGCGGCAAGCACGATCCAGGAGAGCAGATGAAACTGCGGTGTCATGCAGGCCTTCTCGCAATGGTGGTCCTGCTGCAGGCGCGCAATGGCGTCGCACAGGGCAAACCTACTGCAGGAAGCGTGCGCCCCGGCATCGATGTGCTCGTCGAGGACAGCATCGGCTCGTGGCGGGTCGCGCGGTCGGCCTGGTAACGAACCAGACCGGCGTGGATCGCCACGGGGTGCCCGACGACGAGCGGTTGCGCGCTGCGCACGTCAACGTCGTCGCGTTGTTCACGCCGGAGCATGGATTCCGCGGCTCCGGTGATCCCGGTGCCGAGGTGAGTTCCGGCCGGGACAGTGCCAGCGGCCTTCCAATCTACAGTCTGTACGGTCGCAATCTCCGCCCCCACGAGCGCGATGCTCGCGGGCGTGCAGGTGCTGCTGGTGGACCTGCAGGACGTCGGTGCGCGGTACTACACGTACATCTCCACGACCATCGAGGTGATGCGCGCGGCCGCCGGTGCCGGCATCCCGGTGGTCATACTCGACCGACCCAATCCGATCGGTGGCACGCGGCAGGGCAACGTGCTCGATACCCTGGCCCGTTCGTTCGTTGGCCGGCTGGCAGTGCCGATGCGCCACGGAATGACACTCGGCGAGCTGGCGCTGGTAGCGCGGCGCGAGTTCGACCTCACCACGGACCTGCACATCGTGCCGGTCGCGGGCTGGCGGCGTCGCGATTACTTCGATGCAACCGGCCTCCCGTTCATCGCACCGAGCCCGAACCTGCGCAGTCTCGAGAGCATCATGCACTATCCGGGCACCTGCCTGTTCGAGGGCACCAACCTGTCCGTGGGCCGCGGATCGGACGCAGCCTTTGCGCAGATCGGCGCGCCATGGCTGGACCCGTCCAGGGTACTGGCCAAGCTCGGAAAGCAACCGGGCGTGGAGTTGCGTCCGACGAGCTTTACGCCCGTGCGGCCAGGTGACGGCAAGTTTGCCGACACGCTGGTGCAGGGCATTCGACTCCGGGTGACGGATCGGGGCAGCTATGACCCTCCGGCGACCGCACTTCGGCTGCTCCGGGCCATCCAGCTCGTACACCCCGACCAGTTCTCCTTTCTTCCGGCGCAGTTTGATCGCCTGGCGGGCCAGCCCGGGCTCCGGGAAGCGCTGATGAGAAATGAGGGAATTGGGGCGATTTTGGGCATCTGGAAGGGCCAACGGGGGGTATTTTCGGCCGAAAATGACCAATTTCGACTATATCCCGAATAGGGCCCCGAAGCATTTGCCCCTTCCTGCTTTGACCGTTATGCTTGGCCCCGTGCCGAAGGCCAATAACGACATGGACATCGCGTGCTCAGCACCGGGGCGGTGCGAGTGAAGCTGCTGACGGTTTTTCACCGGCCGTTCTTTGCCGTGTTTCGTCCCATCGTCGATTGGCTGATCGAGCACCGGGTTCGTCCCAACACCATCACGACGGTCGGCACCGCGCTCGTCATCGCGTCGGCCGTGTTCTACGGGATGGGGCGGGTGCGGATGGGGGCACTGTTGTTCCTGATCAGCGGGATCGTCGACACCATCGACGGCCAGGTCGCCCGCAATGGCGCGATGGTGAGCAGGTTCGGCGCGTTCTACGACTCGACGCTGGACCGGATCGGCGACGGGGCGACGTTCGCGGGGATCGGGGCGTATTTCCTCTTCGCTCCCGACGTGGCGTACCGCGAGGCCAGTGTCATCACCTGCATGATCGCGATCCTCGCGTCCCTGGTGGTGTCCTATGCACGGGCGCGGGCCGAGGGGCTCGGCCTCGACTGCAAGGTGGGAATTGCGCAGCGGGCGGAGCGCATCGTGCTGCTGGGCGTGCCGACGCTCCTGTTCGGCGCCGGCCCGGGCAGCGTCCTGCTGCAGGCCATCGTCGCGCTGCTGACGCTGCTGTCGCTCGTCACGATCGTCCAGCGCATCGTGTACGTACATGGCGCGGCCAACGCCGCGGATCTCGCAGGGCTGCAGGACCGGGAGTAGGCCGGTCCGTCACACCAGCGGAAAGGACCACGCAGTGGCTGACAAGGGCGCACGGCCGATCGCGAAGGCCGAGGGCAAGCTCGGAGTGCTGACGGTGGGACTCGGGGCAGTGGCATCAACGTTCATTGCAGGCGTGGAACTCTCGCGGCGTGGCATCGCCAAGCCGTTCGGCTCGCTCACGCAGCTGGCCACGATCCGGCTGGGCAAGCGCACCGACGGCCAGTCGCCGCTCATCCGCGACTTCGTGCCCATTGCCGCCATGCAGGACCTCGTGTTCGGCGCCTGGGACCCGATTCCGGATGACGCCTACGAGGCCGCGATCAAGTGCGGCGTGCTGGACAAGCATGAGCATATCGAGCCGATCGCCGGCTTCCTCAAGGCGATCAAGCCGATGCCGGCCGTTTTCGACCGCAACTACGTGAAGCGGCTGGAGGGCACGAACGTCAAGAAGGGCAAGACCAAGCGCGAACTGGCCGAGGCGCTGCGCCAGGACATCCGCGACTTCCGCACGAAGAGCGGCGCCAGTCGGGTGGTGATCGTCTGGTGTGCCTCCACCGAGATCTTCATCGCGCCGGGGCCGTCGCACCAGACCGTGGCCGCATTCGAGAAGGCGATGGAAGCCAACGACCCCACGATCGCGCCGTCCATGCTCTATGCATGGGCCGCGATGATGGAAGGCGTGGCGTTCATGAATGGCGCACCGAACCTGTGCTGCGACATACCGGCCATCGAGCACCTCGCGCGGGACCACAAGGTGCCGATCGGCGGCAAGGACTTCAAGACCGGCCAGACGATGCTCAAGACGGTGCTCTCGCCGATGTTCAAGGCGCGCATGCTCGGCGTCGCCGGCTGGTACTCCACCAACATCCTCGGCAACCGGGACGGCGAGGTGCTCGACGATCCGGAGAGCTTCAAGACCAAGGAAGAGTCGAAGCTGGGCGTGCTCGAATACATCCTGCAGCCGCAGGTCTACCCCGAGCTCTACGGCAACATCTTCCACAAGGTGCGGATCAACTACTACCCGCCGCGCGGTGACAACAAGGAAGGCTGGGACAACATCGACATCTTCGGGTGGCTCGGCTACCCGATGCAGATCAAGGTCGACTTCCTCTGCCGCGACTCGATCCTGGCCGCACCGCTGGTGCTCGACCTCGCGCTCTTCGCGGACCTGGCCCAGCGCGCCGGCATGTCCGGCGTGCAGGAATGGCTTTCCTTCTACTTCAAGAGCCCCCAGGTGGCGCCAGGGCTGTACCCGGAGCACGACCTGTTCATCCAGCAGACGAAGCTCAAGAACACGCTGCGCTGGATGATGGGCGAGGACCAGATCACGCACCTGGGCGTGGAGTACTACGCGGACGCCTGAGTGAAGTACTTCCATCGCACCCATCAGCCGCCGGCCGACGTGCTGGCGCAGTCGGTCCGGTACTTCGGGGCGCGCCTTGCGCCGACCGAGGAATCGCCGGGCCGGCGCCGCTTCGGCGGCCCCATCGGCCATGTGAGCATCACGGCCGCCGCCGAAGGCGGGCACTACACGCTGGTCACCGTCGAGACCGACCAGCCGGGCGAGAGTGAACTCGACCGGCTGGCCAAGCGCTTTCTTACGCTGGTGCACGCGGCGGCCGAACCCGGCCACGTTGTCCGCGGCGCCTACTAGTCCGTCCCAACCCAGGAGATCACCCAGATGACCCGAATGGACGCCGTGCGTCGACGTCTCATTCCGTTGCTCGTGCTGCTCGCGGGCGCCTTCCTTCCCTTCGCGGTGCCGGTGCTCGCGGCCCAGCAGGAGCACCGCCCGGGCGGTGAAGTGAACCTGCTGCTGCCCGACCTGAACCAGGGCGATTTCCTCGGGCATACCGGGCACCAGATCCTGCTCTCCGGCCTGGTGGTCTGCGTGCTGGGGCTGCTCTTCGGCCTGTGGTCGTATCGCGCGGTGCAGAAGCTGCCGGTGCACCGGTCGATGGCCGAGGTGTCCGAGCTCATCTACGTCACCTGCAAGGCGTACCTGGTGCAGCAGGGCAAGTTCCTGCTGCTGCTGCTCGCCTTCATCGGCGGCCGTGATCGTCGCCTACTTCACGCTCACGGGGCTCGAACCATCCAAGATCGCGATCGTGCTGCTCTTCAGCCTGATCGGCATGGCGGGCAGCTACGGCGTGGCGTGGTACGGCATCCGCATCAACACCTTCGCCAACTCGCGCACGGCGTTCTCCAGCCTCGCGGGCAAGGGCGTTCCCGGTGTACGCGATCCCGCTGCGGGCCGGCATGAGCGTCGGCATGATGCTGATCTCGGTCGAGCTGCTGTTCATGCTCGGGATCCTGCTCTTCATTCCCGGTGACGTGGCCGGCGCCTGCTTCCTCGGGTTCGCCATCGGCGAGTCGCTCGGGCGCGGCGGTGCTCCGCATCGCCGGCGGCATCTTCACCAAGATTGCCGACATCGGCTCCGACCTGATGAAGGTCGTGTTCAAGATCAAGGAAGACGACGCCCGAAATCCCGGCGTCATCGCCGACTGCGTGGGCGACAATGCCGGCGACTCGGTCGGCCCGACGGCCGATGGCTTCGAGACCTATGGCGTCACCGGCGTCGCGCTGATCACGTTCATCCTGCTGGCGGTGCCGGACAAGACGGTGCAGGTGCAGCTGCTGGTCTGGATCTTCCTGATGCGTGTCATGATGGTCATCGCGTCGGGCGTCTCGTACTTCATCAATGATTTCCTGGCCCGCCGCAAGCACGGCAACGCGGTGAAGTTCGACTTCGAGCATCCGCTGACACAGCTGGTGTGGATCACGTCCATCCTGTCGGTGGCGCTGACGTATGTCGTCTCCAAGGTGATCATCCCGGGTCTCGGCACGGACGGCACGCTCTGGTGGAAGCTCTCGACCGTGATCACCTGCGGCACCCTGGCCGGCGCGATCATCCCGGAGCTGGTGAAGGTCTTCACGTCCACCTCGTCGCGGCATGTGCGTGAAGTGGTGAGCAGCTCGAAGGAGGGCGGGGCATCACTCAACATCCTGTCCGGCCTGGTGGCGGGCAACTTCTCGGCCTACTGGCTCGGCATCACCATCATGCTGCTGATGGCGGCGGCGTTCGGCGTCAGCACGCTTGGGCTGGGCGAGCTCATGAAGGCGCCCGCGATCTTCGCCTTCGGCCTCGTGGCCTTCGGCTTCCTGGGCATGGGCCCGGTGACGATCGCGGTCGACAGCTACGGCCCGGTGACGGACAACGCGCAGTCGGTGTACGAACTGTCGGTCATCGAGTCGCTCCCCGGGATCAAGGCGGAGCTCAAGAAGGACTTCGACATCGATGCCAACTTCGAGGTGGCGAAGGAGCTGCTCGAGGAGAATGACGGCGCGGGCAACACCTTCAAGGCGACGGCCAAGCCGGTGCTGATCGGCACGGCGGTCGTGGGCGCCACCACGATGATCTTCTCGATCATCATGGCCCTCACGCACGGCCTCACCGACGGCATGCAGAACCTGTCGATCATGCACCCGCCGTTCCTGCTCGGCCTGATCACCGGCGGGGCGATCATCTACTGGTTCACCGGCGCCTCGATGCAGGCCGTGACGACCGGTGCCTATCGCGCGGTCGAGTTCATCAAGGCGAACATCAAGCTCGAGGGCGCGACCAAGGCGTCGGTGGAAGACAGCAAGCGGGTGGTGGAGATCTGCACGCAGTACGCCCAGAAGGGCATGCTGAACATCTTCCTCGGCGTCTTCTTCTCGACGCTGGCCTTCGCCTTCATCGAGCCGTTCTTCTTCATCGGCTACCTGATCTCCATCGCGCTCTTCGGCCTGTTCCAGGCCATCTTCATGGCCAACGCCGGCGGCGCCTGGGACAACGCGAAGAAGATCGTCGAGACCGAACTCAAGATGAAGGGCACCGCCGCTGCACGACGCGTCCATCGTCGGCGACACCGTCGGCGATCCGTTCAAGGACACGAGCTCGGTCGCCCTCAACCCGGTCATCAAGTTCACCACGCTCTTCGGCCTCCTCGCCGTCGAGCTCGGAGTGTACCTCACGACCGAGAAGGGTGCGGGCCTGACCCACGGACTCGCCATCGGGGCCTTCCTGCTCTCGACCGTCTTCGTGTATCGGTCGTTCTACGGCATGCGCATCCAGGCCCAGTAGCCTGATGCGCCTGCTCCCGCGGGACGAGCAGTTCTTCGAGTTGTTCACCCAGATCGCGCAGCGCGGCGTCGACGCCTCGCGGCAGCTGGGTGAGCTGCTCGGCTCGGACGGGGACCGGCGGGCCTACCTGATCGAATCCATCAATCGCATCGAGCTCGAGGCGGACACCCTGACGCACGATATCACGGTCCGCCTCGACCGCTCGTTCATCACGCCGCTCGACCGCGAGGACATCCACTTCCTCGCCTCCAGCCTGGACAACGTCATCGATCGCCTCGATGGCATTGCCCGGCGCACCAAGATCTTCCGGGTCGGCGCGTCGCCCCGCGGTGCCGTCCTCCTGGCGGAGGTGATCCACCGCGCCACGCTGCAGCTCCTCGCGGCGGTGAAGGAACTGGGCGGGAAGCATCAGGACGCCATTCTCGCGGCCTGCCGCGAGGTCCGCCGGCTCGAGGAGGAAGGTGATGCCCTGTACCACGAGTGGCTGGGCGCCCTGTTCGAGCATGCGGGCGATCCGCTCGAGGTGATCAAGTGGAAGGAGATCTATGACAAGCTCGAGAACACCCTCGACAGTGCCGAGGACGTGAGCAACACGCTGGAATCGGTCGCCATCAAGCACGGTTGATCCATGGCTGACTCGATCGGCTTCGTCCTCCTCATCGTAGCCGTCGCCCTCGTTTTCGACTTCATCAACGGATTCCACGACAGCGCCAACTCCATCGCCACGGTGGTGTCCACCCGCGTGCTCAGCCCCGGCGTGGCGGTGGCATGGGCGGCCTTCTTCAACTTCATCGCGGCCTTCACGGTGGGCACGGCGGTGGCACGGACCATCAGCAAGGGCCTGATCGACCCCTCCGTCGTCGATCCCACCGTCGTTCTCGCGGCCCTGCTGGGCGCCATCATCTGGAATCTCGTCACCTGGTTCTTCGGCCTCCCGAGCTCGTCGTCGCACGCATTGCTGGGCGGCTACGCCGGCGCGGCAATCGCGAAGGCCGGGATCGGCGGGCTCATCCTGGCGGGATGGATCAAGCCGCTTCTCGGCATCGTCATCTCGCCGCTGCTGGGAATGCTGCTGGGCCTGGCACTCACGGTCGCGCTGTCGTGGCTCCTCTACAAGCGCACCGCGCGTCCCCTGGACAAGCTGTTCCGGCGGCTGCAGCTCGTCTCCGCCGGCCTCTACTCGCTGAGTCATGGTGCCAACGATGCGCAGAAGACGATGGGCATCATCGTCGGGCTGCTCTTTTCCGTCCGGCCCCTCTTCGAGCATGCGACCGGCTGGCAGCAGCACCTCTACCTCGAGAGCGCCGACCACATTCCGCTCTGGGTGGAGCTCGCGGCCTACAGCGCGATCGCGGCCGGCACCGCGATGGGCGGCTGGCGGATCGTGAAGACGATGGGTTCCGGCATCACCAAGCTCACGCCGTTCAGCGGCTTCTGCGCGGAAACCGGCGGCGCCGTGACCATCCTGCTGTGCGTCATCGCTCGGGGTGCCGGTCAGCACCACGCACACCATCACGGGGGCCATCGTCGGCGTGGGTGCCGCGCGACGCCTGGGCGCGGTGCGCTGGGGCGTCGCGGGCCGCATCGTGTGGGCGTGGGTCCTCACCATTCCGCTGAGTGCCGCCGTCGCAGCCATCGTGTACCTGCTGCTCCAGATCCGGTAGGAACATCCGCAGTTCCTAGCCAAGCCCCCCGTGCCGGCCTAGCTTGGGTTGTACTCTCCGGGCCAATCCATGACAGGTATCGATTCGCCCTGGGCCGCGGCGCTCTCCGATCGCTATCAGATCGAGCGTGAGCTGGGCCGGGGTGGAATGGCAGTCGTCTTCCTCGTGCGTGACCTGAAGCACGGCCGGCAGGTTGCGCTCAAGGTGCTCCGACCGGAGTTGTCAGCCGCACTCGGGCGCGATCGCTTCGTGCGCGAGATCCAGGTCACCGCCCGCCTGCAGCACCCCCACATCCTGGCTGTCTTCGACTCCGGTGAAACCGGCGGACAGCTCTGGTACACCATGCCGTTCATCGAGGGTGAAACCCTGCGCACCCGGCTCGCGCGCGAGGGCCGCCTGCCCATCGACACGGCCGTGCAACTCGCGCGCGAGGTTGCCTCGGCCCTCGCCTATGCACATGACGCCGGTGTCGTCCATCGCGACATCAAGCCGGAAAACATCCTGCTGGCGCTTCAGGGGCAGGCGCTCGTGGCGGACTTCGGAATCGCCAAGGCGCTCGTGATGGACGAGGGGCTCACCGAGACCGGCCTCGCGCTCGGCACCCCGGCCTACATGGCGCCGGAACAGATCCTTGGTGAACGCCCCGTGAGGCCGCAGGCCGACGTGTACGCACTCGGCGTCGTGCTCTACGAGATGCTCAGTGGTGTCCGACCCTTCGGCGACTCCGCGCCGGCAGCGATGCTGGCGAAGCGGCTGGCCGATGGCGCGCCGCTCATTACGGCGCAGCGCCCGGAGGTCCCCGAGGCGCTCGCAGTGCTGATCCGGGACACGCTCGAGGTGGATCCTGCGCGTCGCCCGGCTACGGGTGCCTTCTTCGTTGAGCGGCTCCAGGAGGCGCGGGGCTCCATCGCCACCCCATCGTCGCGCCTGCCCCCGTCCGCAGTGGCGTCGCCGATGGCTGGGGCCGGCCGGGGCCGGTCCCGGGTGCTCACGGCGGCTGCGGTCGCAGCGGTGGTGCGCGGCGGCGGTACTGCTGGTCAGCCGCACGAGGGGCCGGGACGATCCCAGCATCGGCGTGCTGCCATTCGAGAACCGCAGCGGCGACAGCACACAGGCATACCTGAGCGATGGCGTCTCGGATGAGATGACGGCGCAACTCTCGGCGGTGCCGGAGCTGAAGGTTTCCCCGCGCAGTTCGACGGTGCGCTTTCGCGGCAGTATCGAAACGCCAGAGGCGATCGCCCGGCGGCTCAGCGTGAAGTATCTCCTGACCGGAGGCGTGGTGCGGCAGGGTGACACGGTGCGAATGAGCGTCGAACTCATCGATGCTCCGGCGAAGCGACAGCGATGGAGCTCAGTCCATGTCGGCGCCGCGCGCTCGCTGGCCGCGTTTGTCGATAGCGTCGCGCGAGAGGTCACCCGGTCCGTCGCGCCATCGGCATCCGGCGCGGTTCCGCGCGCGGAGTCAGGTGACCAGCGATTCGCTGGCATACGAGTACAACCTGCTGGCCCAGTACCACTGGAATCGATTCACCGAGCTGGACCTGCGCCGCTCGCTCGCATACAGCGACAGCGCCATTGCCCGCGACCCAGCCTACGTGAATGCCTGGCTCGGTCGCGCGAACGCACTGTTCGCGCTCGCGTCGGGCATGGGAGCCGATGACCGGACGGGAGACGCTGGCCCCAGTTCGCCAGGCGCTGGACACTGTCCTGGCGCTGGATCCGAGGTCCGGGCGCGCCCACGCCCTGCGCGGCTTCATGTACACCAGCTCGAGTGGGACTGGGACGCCGCCGATCGCGAATTCCGCCAGGCGTTCGCCCTCGAGCCAAAGGCGGCGCTGACCTACGCCCGCGCGGCCTTCCTCCAGACGGTTCGGGGAAATACCGACTCGGCCCTGGCACTGGCGGCCATGGCCCAGCGACTGGAACCGACCAACATCCGCATCGTATGGCGCCCAATGGGCGTACTACGGCCGGCGCTACCAGCAGAGCCTCGCCACGGCCCGGCGGGCCTTGCAGCTCGATCCCTATTTCTTCGGCGCGCTGCAGATCGAGGCGCTCTCGCTCAGCGCGCTTGGCCGCCACGCCGAGGCCATTGCGCGCGGCGCGTCGTGCGAGCGCAAACCCCGCTCCGGTCTTGCGTCGACCCTCGCCATCGTACTGGCACAGGCCGACAGCCTCGAGGCTGCCCGCGAGGTCCTCGCCGGCTCTTGAAGCACGGGCGTCCCGGAAGCCGGTCGATGCCGCATACTTGTTCAGGGCATACGCCGCGCTGGGTGACGCCGACCGGATGTTTGCCTGGCTTGATCGCGCAATCGCCGAGCGGTCGCTCGGTCGTTGCCTACCTGTACGTGGACCCGCTGCTCGACCGGTACCGTGCGGACCCTCGCTTCAAGGCGGCCATTCGCGGGCCGGGACTTCCACCACAGTAACCGGCCTCGACAGCGCCGATTCAGGGGCTCGCAAGCTCAGCATTCGCATGCCGTTCCGGGCTTTGCCAAGCAGGTTATCTTTGGCGACCTATGACGGCCACAGCCAAGGCACCGGGCGGCACCCCCGCCGCGCCCCACGGGCTCTCCCGCGAGCAGCTGCTCGAGCTGTACTACTGGATGCGCCTCACGCGCACGCTCGAAGAGCGCCTGGTCAACCTGTATCGACAGACGAAGGTGGTGGGCGGCCTCTTCCGTTCGCTGGGCCAGGAAGCGTGTGCGGTGGGTTCCGCGTTCGCCCTCGAGCAGCGCGACGTCATGTCGCCACTCATCCGCAACCTGGGCTCGATGCTGGTGAAGGGTGCAACGCCGCTCGAGGTGCTGCGGCAGTACATGGCCAAGGGCGACAGCATGACGCGTGGTCGCGAACTCAACATCCACATCGGCGATCTCGATCGCGGGTTCGTGGGGCAGATTTCGCACCTGGGCGACATGGTGCCGGTGATGTCGGGCATCACGCTGTCGTTCCGGCTGCGGGGCCAGCCGCGAGTCGGCCTGGTGTACGTCGGCGACGGCGCCACGTCCACCGGCGCCTTCCATGAGGGGATCAACTTCGCCGCCGTGCAGCGCTGTCCGCTGGTCGTCATCGTCGAGAACAATGGCTATGCGTATTCCACCCCGACGACGAAACAGACGGCGGCGCGCAGCTTTGCGGACAAGGCGATCGGGTACGGCATTGCGGGCGTGAGGGCCGATGGCAATGACGTGCTGGAGGCCTATCGCGTCACCCGTGAAGCGGTGGCGCGCGCCCGCGGCGGCGAAGGCGTGACGCTGATCGAGCTGATGACCTACCGGCGGAAGGGTCATGCGGAACACGACAACCAGAGCTATGTCCCGGATGGCGAGATCGAGCGCTGGGCCGCGACCAACGACCCGCTCGACCGCTACGTGAAGGTGCTGACCCAGACATACGGGTTCAGCGGCCCGGATCTCGAGGGCATCGACGCCAGGGTACAGCAGGAAGTCGATGCGGCGACCGATCTCGCCGAGCAATCGCCGGCGCCCGAGGCGCTGGATGCCCTGCGCGGGGTGTATGCGGACCCGGCGGCGATGCCTGCACTGTGGTACCGGCAGGGCATCGATCGCGCGGTCGACCAGAACGAGCGGGCGCAGGGATGGGGAACCTGGAATGGCTGAGATCACCTATCTCGAGGCCATCCGTGAGGGCCTGACCGAGGAGATGGCTCGGGACGAGAACGTGTTCTGCCTGGGCGAGGACATCGGCGCCTATGGCGGGGCCTTCAAGGTCACCGATGGCCTGATGCAGCGTTTTGGCGACCGGCGCGTCATCGACACGCCGATCTCGGAGGTGGCCATCGTCGGCGCAGCGGCAGGCGCCGCGCACATGGGCATGCGACCGGTCTGCGAGATGCAGTTCATCGACTTCATTTCGTGCGCGTACGACATGCTCACCAACTACGTCGCGACGGCGCGCTATCGCGCCTTCCTGGGTTGCCCGATGGTGGTGCGCGGACCGAGCGGCGGATACGTGCGGGGCGGTCCATTTCACTCACAGAACCCGGAGGCAGCGTTTCTCCATACGCCGGGCCTCAAGATCGTGTATCCCGCGACCGCAAGTGATGCCAAGGGCCTGATCAAGTCGGCCATCCGGGACGACGACTGCGTGCTGTACTTCGAGCACAAGTACCTGTATCGTCGCATCAAGGAGACGATGCCGGAGGGGGATCATGTCGTCCCCATCGGAAAGGCCCGTGTCGCGCGCGAGGGCCGTGACCTCTCGATCATCACGTACGCCGCCACCGTCTGGAAGTCGCTCGAGGCGGCCGAGCAGCTGGAAAAGGAAGACGGGCTGTCGGTGGAAGTGATCGACCTCCGGTCACTGCTGCCGATGGACGACGACGCCATCGTCGCCACGGTGAAGAAGACCAACCGGGTGCTGGTGGTGCACGAGGACACGGTGACCGGCGGCATCGCCGGTGAGATCACGGCCCGGATCAATGAGCTGTGCTTCGAGTGGCTCGATGCGCCGGTGCGGCGTGTCGGCGCGCACGACGTACCGCTGCCGTACGCGCCGCAGCTCGAGGATTTCGTCCTGCCGCAGGCAAGCGACATCGTGCGCGCCGCGCGGTGGCTGGCGGCGTATTGAGTCGTGAGCTCATGAGTCGAGCGTCACGACGCACGACGCAGTCGCGACTCGCGACTCACGACTCACGACTGACTGACGACTGACGACTGAAAGCCGTACTTCGATACCTCCAGGAGTCCGTACCAATGGCCCGCATCGACGTCATCATGCCCCAGATGGGCGAGTCCATCGCCGAGGGCACCATATCGCGCTGGATGAAGAAGGTCGGTGACCCGATCAAGCGCGACGAGCCGATCTTCGAGATTTCCACCGACAAGGTCGACGCGGAGATCCCGGCGCCGGTGGCCGGCACCCTGGCAGAGATCCTGGTGCAGGAGGGACAGACGGTGGCCGTACAGGCGATCGTCGCCCGGATCGAGACCGAGGCAGGTGCGGCGGTGTCTGCCGCGGCCGCGGCCCCCGCGCCTTCCGCACCCGCTCCTGCGCCGGCTCCCGCCGCGCCCGCGCCCGCGCCGCGCCCCAGCCGCGGCTGCGGCCGCACCGGCGAGGACTCCTGCGCCCTCCGCGCCACCGGCCGCGCCGTCGCGCTCCGCCAACGGATCGGAGAGCCTGGAGGAGCGCCTGCGCCGGCGTTCCACGCCGCTCGTCCGCAAGATTGCCGCGGAGCACGGACTCGATATCTCCGGCATTGCCGGCAGCGGAATGGCGGGCCGCGTCACCAAGAACGACGTGCTCAACTACCTCGAGGCGGCTCCGGCCCCGGTCGAGGCAGCACCGGTCCGGGCTCCCGCCGCGGCACCGGCGGTTGTCGGAGCGCCCGCGGGTACACCGCCGGGCTATCCCGCCGCCGACCCATGGGAAGGCGACCGGGTCGAGCCATGGTCGCGCATCCGGAAGCTCACGGCCGACCACATGATCATGTCGCGCCGTACGTCGGCGCACGTGGCAACGTTCTTCGAGATCGACTACAGCCGGGTCGCCATGCTTCGGGCGAAGAAGAAGGCGGAGTACGCCGAGCGCGGCGTGAACCTCACGTTCCTGGCCTTCATCGCCAAGGCCATCGCCGACAGCCTCCGCAAGCATCCCGTGGTCAACGCGGCGGTGGGACAGGACACCACCATCTTCCGCCGCGACATCAACCTTGGCATTGCGGTCGCGCTCGACTGGGGCCTCATCGTCCCGGTCATCAAGCACGCGGACGAGCTTTCCATGCTGGGCCTCGCCCGGTCCATCAGTGACCTTGCCGATCGTGCGCGGAGCAAGAAGCTGAGCCCCGATGAAGTTCAGAAGGGCACGTTCACGATCACCAATCCCGGCGTATTCGGGTCTACCATCGGCATTCCGATCATCAACCAGCCACAGGTCGCGATCCTGGCCGTCGGATCGATCACGAAGCAGCCGTCGGTGCTCACGGTCGATGGTGTGGATGCAATTGGCATCCGGACCAAGGGGATGCTGTCACTCTCGTTTGACCATCGGGTCGTCGACGGCGCCGACGCCGATCGCTTCATGGCGGACGTGAAGCAGTCGATCGAGACCTTCGCCGAGGGCGCGGTCTGACGTGAGCCGCGCCCTGACGGTGACGCGATTGCGCGTCCCGGAGGGGCATCGGGCCGAATACCTGGCCGTGCTGGCCGAGCTGGAGTATCTGGGACGGGAACGCGGCCGCCACCTGTGGGTGTTTCGCAGCGCGCTCGATGCGGATCTCTTCGTTGAATTCAGCGAGGCCGGCGGGGAGGGTGATCTCCGGCAGAAGTCGCCCGCAACAGGGCGCGAAGCAGAACTCGAGGCCCGCTGGCGCGCCCTGGTGAGCGTGGAGGGCCCGGCCGACGCGCCGTGGCTCGAGGTTGCGCTACCGTCCCCCACAGCCTGAGCAGGAAGAACCTACGATGCCAAGACGATTCATCACGGTGCGCGGTGAGCAGTGGGAGGTGGGCAGCAGCGGCAGCCGCACCCAGTCCACCAAGGACGAATTCGGGCTGCGGTTCAAGCGCATCGCCGGAGGAACTCCCGAGGAGCGCTTCGCGCGGTACACCCCGCTGGGCAGCAAGGTACGCGAGGTCTCGCTTGCGGCGCTCACCGACGCCGAACTGATCCAGTTGCTGTCCCACTCCCAGCCCGCGTGGACCGCACCCGAGACGGGATACCACCGCTGACGGGCGAGGAGGTGGGCGCCATCACCGGTGGCGGATGCGTGGACCTGCATGTGCACTCCACGGCGTCCGACGGGTCGCTCGCACCGGAGGCCGTCGTTGCCCGCGCTGCGGCGGCCGGCCTCGCCGCCGTGGCGCTGACTGATCACGACACCGTCGGTGGCATCCCCGCCGCACTCGCCGCCGGTCGCGCACTCGGCATTCGGGTGGTGGTGGGATGTGAATTCTCCGTGCTGGCGCCATGGGGCGAGATGCACGTGCTGGGGTATTTCCTGCCTGAGACCTCCACCGAACTCGAGGAGTTCCTGCTCCGGTGCCGGTCTGACCGGAACCGCCGGGGCATGGAGATGGTTCGCCTGTTGCAGGCCCAGGGAGTCAGGATCGACGAAGACGCGGTTCTGGCAGAGTCGGCCGGCGGGGCGCTCGGCCGGCCGCACGTCGCGCGCGCACTGCGCAAGGCCGGCGTCGTGCGCACCCTCGACGAGGCGTTCGATCGCTTTCTTGGGCGCGGCCGGTCGGCGTACGTGGACAAGGCGCTGCCCACGTTCGCCAGCGTCGCGTCCCTGGTGCACCGGATCGGCGGCGTCATCTCGGCCGCGCACCTCAAGGACCGCGGCTCGCGCGCGACGCTGGTGCGCCTGCGAGCCGATGGACTGGATGCGGTGGAAACGCGTCATCCCAGCCATGACGCGGACGTTCGCACCCGGCTCACCGAATTGACGCTGGAGCTGCGCCTTGGCCGCACCGGCGGGAGCGATTGGCACGGTGAGGCCGAGGATGGCTGGGCGCATGGGGCACTCGGCTCGCAGCTGGTGCCGGCCGAGTGGCTCGATCAGCTGGAAGCATTGCGTCCGGCGCTCACGGGGGGATGAGGCAGATGCCGTTCGACTTCAAGGGGCGCGTGGCGATTGTCACCGGTGTGGGCCGCCCGGGCCAGATCGGACACGCCACTGCCATGGCCTTCGGCCGCGCCGGCGCGCAACTGGTGCTTTGCGACGTAAACGCCACGGGCGTGGCCGAGCGGTCGCGTGAGTTCCAGGCGCTGGGCCTCGATGCACGCCCCACGGCGGGCGACCTCACTGAACCAGACATCGCGCATCTCGCGGTCGAGACCGCCCTCAGGTATTACGGCCGTCTCGATGCCGTCATCAACATTGCCGGCGGGCTCACCTCGTTCGGCCCGTTTGCGGGCACCACCATGGCCGCATTCGATCGCGAGATCGCGATCAACCTCAAGACCACCGTCGCGATGTCCCAGGCCGCCATCGAGGCCCTCGCCACGACCGGCGGCTCGATCGTCAACGTGTCGTCGATCGCCGCACTCCACCCGCAGCTCAGCATCGCGGTGTACACCGCAGCCAAGGCCGGCGTCGCCGGGTTCACGCGTGCGCTCGCCGCCGAGCTGTTCCCGCGCGGCATCCGGGTGAACGCGATTGCGCCGTCCATGGTGCGCACGCCCGAGAATGTCGACGCGGTCGGTGCCGACGCGACATACGTGGAGATGAGCGACATCACCGACGGCATCATGTTCCTCGCCAGCTCCGCGGCCGCCGCGATCACCGGCCTGGTATTGCCGCTCTCGCGCGGCGCGCCCTGATCGATGCAGCTGGCCGGCCGCGTGGCGCTGGTGACGGGCTCGGGTCGACGGCTTGGGCGCGCGTTCGCCGAGGCACTGGCCGCGCGCGGCATGACGATGGCCCTGCACTACAACAGCTCGTCCAGTGGAGCGGAGGAAGTCCGGCGCAGCGTGGTCGCGGCGGGCGGGCGGGCCGAGTGCCTGCAGGCCGACCTGGCGGATGCGGAGTCGGCGCGGGGGCTCGCGGGCAGGGCGGTGGAGCAGTTTGGCCAGCTGGATGTGCTGGTGAACTCGGCCGCCGTGATGCACAAGGTCGCGTTCGAGGATACCACCCCGGCGCTCTATGACGAGGTGATGGAGCTCAACCTCCGCTCCATCTTCTTCGTGTCCCAGGGCGCCGCACCATATCTCCGAAAATCACGCGGCAAGATCGTCAACATGGCCGACCTGAGCGGACTCGAGCCCTGGCCCGGCTACGCCGCACACTCGCTCAGCAAGGCGGGAGTCGTGATGCTCACGCGCGTGCTGGCACGGAGCCTGGCGCCCGAGGTCACCGTGAATGCCATTGCCCCGGGGGCGGTCCTGGTGCCGGACGAGTACGACGCGAAGGAGCGCGCACGGCTGGCCGAGTCGACGCCGCTCGGTCGCCTCGGAACGCCAGAGGATGCCGTGCAGGCCATGCTCTACCTGGTCGAGCGAGCCGATTTCGTCACTGGCGACGTTATTGTGGTGGATGGAGGGCGGCTCCTGCGCTGACCTCCGCATCCTCCCGACGGACCTATATTTCGCCGGGGCATTTTTCTCTGGAGATACCATGGCAGGACGAGAGCACTACGAACTGGTCATTGTCGGCGGCGGACCGGCGGGCCTTTGCGCCGCACTGTACGGTGGACGAGGCATGTTGCGCACGGTCCTGCTCGAGCGTGGCATGACGGGCGGTGAGCTCCTGAACACGGAATGGATCGAGGATTATCCCGGCTTTGCCAAGATCAAGGGCCGGGAGCTCGCGGCCCTCATGACGGAACATGCAAAGGAATTCGGCGCGGAGATCCGCCAGGAGAATGCGGAGTCGATCATCCGCCGTCCGGATGGCATCTTCGAGGTGACTACCTCACTCGGTACCATCTTCGAGGCGCCGGCCGTCATCCTCACGGCGGGTGGCACCCCCCTCAAGCTCGGGGTGCCGGGCGAACTGGAGTATGCGGGCCGCGGCGTTTCCTACTGTGCCGTCTGCGATGGTGCCTTCTTCAAGGGTGACACGATCGCGGTCATCGGCGGTGGTGACGCAGCCGTGGAAGAGGCCGACTACCTGACCCGGTACGCGGCGAAGGTCTACCTGATCCACCGTCGTCACGAGCTCCGCGCCTCGAAGATCCTGCAGGAGCGCCTGTTCCAGAACCCGAAGATCGAGGTGATCTGGAACAAGACGGTGCTGGACCTGGCAGGCGCGGCCTCGGGCCTCACCTCCATCACGCTGCAGGACACGGTCACGGGCCACGTGTCGAGCCTGGCGGCGACCGGCTGCTTCGTCTTCATCGGGTTCAAGCCGAATTCGGGCATCGTGGGCCAGCACTTCGCGCACGACGCGAATGGCTACATGCTCACCGACGATCGCATGATGACGTCGATTCCCGGCCTCTTCGCGGCCGGCGACCTGCGGGTACAACTCACGCGCCAGGTCACGACGGCCGTGGGTGACGCGACCACGGCGGCGATTGCAGTCGAGAAGTACCTGACGGAGCGGCGGCAGTCGGACGCGATGGTTGGCTCCGGGGCCGGCATTGGTGCCTGAGCTGGTGGTGCGACGGTTCCCGAACGGGAACTTCGTGCAGAACAGCTATCTCGTGGGTGATCCCGGCTCGCGGCGCGCGGTACTGATCGACCCGGGTGAGGATCCTGCTGCGCTGCTGGGCGAGGTGCAGCGCGGTGGCTGGCAGGTGGACGGCATCTGGCTCACGCACGCGCATCTCGATCACATACTCGGCGTCGCGGCGGCCAAGCAGCTCACCGGGGCGCCGGTGTTCCTGCACCCGGCGGACCGTTCGCTCTATGACGGTGTAGGGAAACAGGCTGCGGAGTTCGGCCTGACCGCGCCGGCATTGCCCGCGCCGGATGTCGAGCTCGGCGACCGCGACGAACTGGTGGTTGGTGGTCATCGTTTCCTGGTGCGGCATACGCCGGGACACTCGCCGGGGAGCGTCTCGTTCATCGGCGCGGGCAGGGTGTTCGCTGGTGACGTGCTCTTCTGCGGTTCCATCGGGCGCACGGACCTTGTCGGGGGCAACTTCAACACGCTGATGCGCAGCATCCATGCGCACCTGCTGTCCCTGCCCGACCATACGGTGCTGCATTCGGGTCACGGGGAGGATTCGACCATCGGCATCGAGCGCACGACCAACCCGTTCATCACTGGCGCCGTAAGCGCCGGATGATGCCGCCCCGGAAGCCCGCGTGACTTCCGCGGCGCTGGTGGAGCAGCGCATTTTCTCGCCGGCGGCGAGTACGCCGCTCGACATTGCCGGTTCGCCCCTCCCGCCACTCCTTCGCCCGAACAGTTCGCTCAGCGTGCTCGATATTTCCGAGTACGTGGGTGAGGCCACGGGTGGCGTGCGCACCTACCTCGCCGCCAAGGCGCGGTACGTTGCCCAGCGGCAGCATCTCCGCCAGGTGATCCTGATCCCTGGTGCCGGCGACGCGATCGTCGAGTCCGAGGGTGTGCGCTGCTATCGCCTCCGCGGCCCGGCCATTCCATTCAACCCCTCGTACCGGTTCATGCTCGCGACGCGCTCCACGAGCCGCATTGTCGCGCACGAAAAGCCGGACGTGATCGAGGTCGGCAGCGCCTATTTTGCTCCCTGGCTGGCCTTCAGGGCGCGACGCCGGTATCGCGCACCTGCCGTGTGGTTCTATCACGCAAACCTTCCGCGCCTGGCGGCGCCGCGCCAGCATCTCGAACCGCTGCCGCGGCGGATGCTCGAGCGCGTCGTGGCGTGGTACACCAGGCGGGTGGCGGCTGCGGTGGACTGTACCATCGTGGCTTCGGACTTCGCGCGGCGCGACCTCGAGCGGATCGGCGTGACCAACGTCGTGCACATTCCGCTGGGGGTCGACCTGGAGCTCTTTCATCCCGCCCGGCTTGCCCTCGAGGTGGGGGCGCGGACGCGGCTGGGGATTCCGGCCGGGCCGATCGCGCTGTATGTCGGCCGGTTCGCGCCGGAGAAGCATGCCGATCGCCTGGCCCTCATGTGGCGTGAGGTGTACCGGCGCACCGGCGTGTCGCTCGTGATGGTGGGCGATGGGCCGCTCCGCGGGCGGATAGAGGCGCTGGGCATTCCAGGCGTCACGCTCCTCGGGTATACCCGTGCCCGCGAGACGATCGCCGACCTGCATGCGATCGCCGACCTGTACGTGTCTCCCAGTCCGCACGAAACATTCGGCCTGGCCGCCCTCGAAGCACTGGCCAGCGGGACGCCGGTGCTCTCCATCGACGGCGGCGGCGTCGCCGAACAGGTGACGCGCTCCGGGGCGGGATGGCTCTATGCGCGCGAGGATCCGCCATTGCTGGCGGCCGGGGTGGAATACCTCCTTGGCGCCGAGCACGGCATGCTCGCGCGACGGGCTCGCGACCACGCGGAGCGGGAGCACGGATGGGACAGCGTCTTTGACCGGATCTTCGCCGTCTACGAGGGGCTGCTCACCCGGTGACGCTGCTCGTTTCCATCCATGACGTGGCGCCCCCGAACCTTCCGGCCGTGCAGCAGCTCTGGCAGCTCTGTCGTGACCGGGGAGTGATACCGGCGCTTCTCGTCGTGCCGGACTGGCATGGATCGGCCCCGATCGAGTCGGGCGCCGAGTGTCTCGACTGGCTGCACGGCGCCGTACGCGACGGTGCCGAGGTCATCCTGCACGGCGAGCGGCATGATGAGGTGGGACATCCCCGCCGTCTCGGGGATGAACTGCGTGCCTGGGGACGGACCGCGCGGGAAGGCGAGTGCCTGACACTCTCGGCGGCCGAGCTCCGCACACTGGTCCGGCGCGGGTTGGACCGGCTGCGGCACCTGGGATTTGCGCCGCTCGGGTTCGTGCCGCCGGCGTGGCTCATGCGACCAGATGCGCGCGTGGGTGCGTACGAGGCTGGCGCCGCATTCATCGAGGACGAAGCGGCCATCCGGTTTGCGGATGGCCGTCAGGTCCACGCGCCGGTCGTTCGCTGGAGCGCCCGGACGCCTCTCCGTGCCCACCTGTCGGTGCTGGTCGCACACTGGCGCTGGCGGCTGCAGCGAAGCGAAGCGACCATGCGCCTCGCACTGCATCCCGGGGATGCCGCGCATCCGGCCGTGCTTCAGTCGGTACGGGACGCGCTGGTGCAGTGGACCTCGGGGCACGATGTTGTCACCTACCGATCCCTTACTGCCTGAGAATGCATCTCTCCGTTCCCGCGGCACACGTCATCTGCCTGGTCCTGGTGGCGGCCGACCTGATCGCGCGGATGTTCCGCCTGCAATGGCTCACGCTTGGCGTGGGCTCGCGGATCACCCTGGCGGAAAGTTTCCGCATCAATGCCTTTGCCGATGCGGGTTCGACGCTGACACCGATGCGGGTCGGTGGCGAACCCGCCCGCCTGGGTGGGATGCTTGCGTGCCGGGTTCCGGCCACCGCGTCGTTCGTGGCGATCGCCTATGAGGTGATCACGGCATGGCCGGTGCTCATCGCGGTGGCGCTGTGGATCTTCACCGCCTACGCGCCCGAGTGGTGGGCCAGTGCGGGGCCGAGACTCAGCGCGTCTGTGCGCCATGCGTGGCCGTGGGCCGCCGCGGTCGTGGTCATCAGCCTGGCGGCGTGGGTGGGCGGGCGACGGGTGGCGCACGCGTTTCCCGTCACCTCCAGCGGCCGCTGCAACGCATCCGTGTGTACTGGCGCCGGATGCCACGCTGGCCGCTGCTGGCAAGCATTCCGCTCTCACTGGTGAATGTCCTCGCGCGCGTGGCGCTGCTGCCGGTACTCGCGCTGACACTGCCCGATCCCCCGGCGCTCCCGGTGCTGATCGTGGGATCGTTTGCCCTGATCTATGCCCAGATGATCCTCCCCACGCCTGGTGGTGCCGGTGCGGTGGAATTCGGGTTTCTTGGCGGGGCAGCGGGGAATCTCGGCGATGACGGGTCCCATCTGCTGCTGGCCTGGCGCTTTTACGCCAATGGGGTCGGCACCGTGCTCGGGGTCTGGCTGGCCGTGCGACATTACGGCTGGCCGGCGGTGCGGGATGGAGTGCGGAAACTGCTCTGACAGGGTAGAATTTGTCCGCAACAGCAGTGACAGACCCTTGACCATTGATGGAATGACTGCAACGCGACTCGAGCGAGACCCGCTCGGCGAGAAGGCCGTCCCGGCCGACGCCCTGTACGGCATCCAGACCCTCCGTGCCGCGGAGAATTTTCCGATCTCCGGCCTGCGCCCGCTCCCGCAGTTCGTGGACGCGGTGGTGTGGATCAAGCGCAGCGCGGCACTCACGCACCGGGAGACGGGTCGCCTCGAGGCCCGCCTGGCCGACGCCATCGTGCAGGCTGCCGATGAAGTGCTCGGCGGCCAGCATCGTGACCAGTTCATCGTGGACGTGTATCAGGCAGGCGCCGGCACCAGCCACAACATGAACGCGAATGAGGTGCTCGCCAACCGGGCCAATGAATTGCTCGGCAGCGCCCGCGGTGCCTACGAGCCGGTGCACCCGAACGACCACGTCAACATGGCGCAGAGCACCAATGACGTGATCCCCACGGCCATGCGCCTCGCCACGCTGGCCGCGCTGCCCGCGTTCCTGGCAGGCCTGGATCTGCTGGCGGAATCGCTGCTCGGCAAGGGCCGCGAGTTCGATCATATCGTCAAGTCGGGACGCACCCACCTGCAGGATGCCACGCCGATCCGCCTGGGCCAGGAGTTCACCGCCTTCGGGGGAACGGTTGCCCGTCATCGCGAGAAGATCACCCGCTCGGCCGAATGGCTGCGTGACCTCAACATCGGCGGCACGGCGGTGGGCACCGGGCTCAACGCCGAACCGCAGTATCCCGAGCTGATGTGGAAGTACCTGGAGGAGATAAGTGGGCTCGACCTGCGCCTGGGCGAGGATCGCATCCAGCTCATGCAGTCGATGGGCGACATCGCCACCTTCAGCGGTGCGGTGCGGGCCTTCATTCTGGACCTCTCGAAGATCGCGAACGACATCCGCCTGCTTGCGTCCGGTCCCCGGACCGGGCTCGCGGAAATACTCCTGCCGGCCGTGCAGCCCGGCTCGAGCATCATGCCCGGCAAGGTCAATCCGTCGATCGCCGAAATGGTGAACCAGGTCTGCTACCAGGTGCTCGGTCTCGATGCGACGGTGGCATTCGCGTCGGAGGCCGGCCAGCTCGAGCTCAACGTGATGATGCCGGTCATCACGCACAACATCGTGTTCGGGCTCATCATCGCCGGGAATGCCTGCCGGGTGTTTGCGGAGCGCTGCATCGACGGTATCGAGGCCGATGAAAAGGCATGCGCATACTGGCTGGAACGGAGTCCCGCCCTGGTGACGGCGCTTGCGCCCCGGCTCGGATACGCCGAGGCGGCCAAGCTCGCCAAGGAGGCCGTGGCGACCGGGCTCACCGTGCGTGACCTGGTCATCCAGAAGGGCCTGCTGCAGGGGGCGGAACTGGACCGGGTGCTGGACCTGCGTGCCATGACCGAAATCGGCGTCCCCGGTGGAAAGGGGCTGCCGGGGGGCGGTTGAGACTGAATCCTTGTCGGTTCCCCCGCTTTCAGTGATATTGGCGCCATGCGAGTCACCACCTGGACCGAGTACTCCCTCATCATCTCGCTGCACCTCGCGAAACGGGGTCGCAACACGCCGCTGCCGGTCGCCGCACGCGAACTGGCAGATGTCGAGCGCCTGCCGCCCGACTATGTCGAACAGATCCTGTTGCGGCTTCGGCGTGCCGGATTGGTCGAAAGTGTGCGCGGCGCGCGAGGTGGGTACCTGCTGGCCCGCCGGCCCGCCGAGATTTCGGTCCGTGACGTGATGCAGGCGTGCGAGCACCAGACCTTCGAGGTGAATTGCGACACGCACCAGGTCGACGGTGAGCGATGCGCGGGGGATTCGTCCTGCAGCATCCGGCCGATCTGGTTCGGGTTGCAGCAGCGCATCGATGTGTTCCTGGGCAGCATCAGCCTGGCAGACCTCCTGCAGGATGAGCCGCAGGTGCAGGAGCTGGTGAGCCTGACGTCGAGCGCAGGGTAGGCGCGCCCCGTGATGAACGCAAAAGGGGCCCGCTCGCGACTGGAGCGGGCCCGCTTTGCGTCTGGGGTCGATACGATCAGTGCCGAAGGGGGGACTCGAACCCCCACGGGCTTGCGCCCACTGCGCCCTGAACGCAGCGCGTCTACCAGTTCCACCACTTCGGCGAAGGGCGGGAATGATACCGTCACGCCTCGGGTGCGGCAAGCAGTTTGGTTGACCGTGCCGAAGTCCGCGCCTATCCTTCACTTGCAACGATGGACAAGCCCGCAAAGCCCACGGTGGACGACAAGCAGTTCGTGGCCCGGAATCCCCGGGCAACCTACGACTATCACATCCTCGAGAGCTGGGAGGCGGGGCTCGTGCTGACGGGCACCGAAGTGAAGTCGCTGCGTGCCGGAAAGGCCTCGATCAAGGAGGCCTACGCCCGGGTGCGGAACGGGGAGGTTTTCGTGGACGGCCTGAACATCACGCCATACGCCCAGGGCGGGCACTTCAATCACGATCCGATGCGCACGCGCAAGCTGCTGCTGCATCGCAAGGAGATCGAGCGGCTGATCGGCGCCACCGAGCAGAAGGGCCTTACGCTGGTTCCGCTCGAACTCTACTTCAAGCGCGGCCGCATCAAGCTGGTGCTGGGCCTTGGCCGCGGCAAGAAACATCACGATCGCCGCGAGGACGTGAAGAAGCGCACCGCTGAACGCGACGTCGCCCGGGCGATGTCGAGGCGCCGCTCATGACCGGCCTCTGGCTGGCACTGGCGCTCGCGGCAGGCGCCGCTCCATCCAGCATCACGATCGCGTCCGTCCGGGGCGAGACGCGCGTCGCCGTCAGTGTCGGCATCGACGGCGCGCCGCAGTTGCAGGCGCGCGAGGTGCTGGCGGCGCTGGGCGGCACCTTCAAGCAGCAGGACGCCTGGGTCGACGTCTTCGTGGCCCGCCAGCAGCTGCGGTTCCTCGTTGGTGCACCCTTCTATATGTACGATGGTCACGCCCAGCCACTGGCAAGTGGAGCCGTGGTGCAGCGCGACACGGTCTACCTGCCCCTGCAGCTCGTGTCCGACGTGCTCCCGCGACTCTTCGGCGAGCGCTACCGGTACGATCCCGGCAGCGGACGCCTCATGGATGCCGGCTGGCAACTGGTGAAGGGCAATGGCTCCGAGCCGGTGCCGGCCGAGGCGCCGGCAGTGCGCATGGCACCACGACCCGCGTCCCCGAGCGGCGGCCCGCTGCGTCGCGGTCACGTGGTGACGGTCGATGCGGGACATGGCGGGGATGACGCAGGCAATCCCGGGATGTTCTTCCCGCATGGCCTCAAGGAAAAGGATGTCACCCTGCAGATGAGCCTGCTGCTGCGCGATGAGTTGCGCTCGCGTGGCGTGGGCGTCCGGATGACGCGCACCACCGACACGCTGATCGCCCTGGCCGATCGCGGGCGCTACTGCACCGAGGAGTGCGACCTCTTCGTGAGCCTGCACGTCAATTCGCTGCCCCGGCGTCGCGGCTACAGCGACGTGCGCGGCTACGAGACGTATTTTCTCGCCGAAGCGAAGACCGAGGATGCGGAGCGCGTGGCGAAGATGGAAAACGAGGCGGTCCGCTTCGAGCCGGCCACCGAGGAGGCCGCGGAGCGGCAGGGACTCGACTTCATCCTGAAGGACCTGGCCACCAACGAGTACCTGCGCGAGTCTGCCCGTCTCGCAGAACTGGTCCAGGCGCAGATGGTCGCCGCGAACCCGGGCAGTGACCGGGGAGTCAAGCAGGCCGGATTCATGGTGCTCACGACCGCACGCCGGCCGGCAGTGCTGGTCGAGATGGGCTACAGCACCAATCCTGACGACGCCAGGCTGCTCACGGGCAAGACGACGCAACGGAAACTCGCCGCGGCGATCGCCGATGCGGTCGTCGGCTATCTCTCCGACTACGAGCGGAAGACGACGAACGCCGAGGGCACGGGATCATGAAGCGCCTGACCGTCGGCATCGGGCTCCTGCTGCTCGCGGGATGCGCATCGTACAACACGATGCAGAAGGCCGATACCTACGCTGCCGAAGCACGCCGGCTGGATCGCGAAGGCCGCACACTGGAGGCCAATGGCTTCTGGGGTCGGGCCTCGATCAAGGCAGATTCGATCCTGGCGCGGCACCCCACCGAGAAGCATGCGACCGCCGCCACGGCCATCAAGGGCGAGGCCCTGGCCGCGACCGGCCAGTGCAACACCGCCGCGCGGCTGCTGCCGGTGGCGATCGAACGAACGCCGAGCACCGAAACCAGGGAACAGGCGACGCTCGCACTGGCGACGTGTCAGCTGCAAATGGGTGCCGCGAGCGTAGCCGCAACCACGGTGCAGCCGGTGACGGAGAGCAAGGACGCCTCGCGCCGGGACCGGGCGCGGCTGCTCCTGGCGACGGCCGACCGGCAGCTCGGACTGGACTCCATGGCGGTGGTTGCGCTCGAGGGCATGCACGGCGTGCCCGCCCTGATCCAGCGGACGCTCGCCTACGCGAGCAGTCGCCAGGACGCGGCGGCCCTCCACGCGTTCGACTCCCTGGTCGCGCTGCGCGACTCCACGCTGCCCTGGGATTCACTGCTCGTCGTCACCGGCCGGCAGAACCCGCTGCTGGCGTCCACGTTCACGACGCGCCTCATCGCCAGCAGGGTCGTTTCCGGGTCGCAGGCGCTTGCCTACGCCTTCGACGATGCGCAGCGCCTGGCGGCCGTCGATACCGCCCAGGCGCGACTGCGATACGACGCGATCATCGTCGCCGCAGGCACCGGTGCCGGGGGCAATGCCGACGCGGTCGAGCGCGCGCGCATCGAGCGGGTGGAGATGCAGGTTCATGCGGCCGACAGCATGCCGCAGCTCAAGCCCGTCGTCGACTCCTTCAACGTGATCGTGGTGTCCAGTGGGGGCGACGCGATTGCGAGACCGGTCCGCCGGGCCATCGCCTACACCCAGATGCTCGTGGATTCGGCGCCTGCCGGCGCGCTGCAGGGAGACATGCGGCGTTTCCTCGCGGCTGAACTGGCGCGTGACAGCCTCCTGGCGGACCGGCTTGCCGCCACGCTGTTCCAGAGCGTGATCGACGGCTGGCCCGCCTCGCCCTATGCGGCGAAGGCCTGGCTGGCGCGCAGCCGGCTCATCGGCGATTCCGGCGCCAGCGGGTCGCAGTTCGCCTCGAGTCCGTATATGGCGGTCCTGCGGGGCCAGGATGACGCGGCCTACAGCCAGCTCGAGGACTCGCTCAACACCTTCGCCAAGGCGATCGCGAGCGCGGCACCACGGGCGCTGCAGCGGCTGCCCGGCGGTTCACGGATGGCGCGATCGACGACGGGCCATCTGCCGCCCGCCGCCGGGCGCGAGCGCCGACAACCGCGGGCGCGCCGACCGTCGGAGCGCCGCGGCCCGGGACCGTCCCCACCGCGACGACCCCGACGGCGCCACCGCCATCGGCCGCGCCAGGACGACCGACGGCGCCCACTGCCTCGGGCGCCGGGGTGCGCGAGTAGTGCCTCTCGCGCGCACGGTGTTCGGCGTCCAGTTCCAGAATCCCGTTCTTCTCGCTGCCGGCACTGCCGGATTCGGGCGCGAGCTCGATGGCGTGATCGACCTGCATCGCCTTGGAGGAGTCGTGACCAAGGCCGTGTCGCTTGCGCCGCGGGCCGGGAACCCGCCTCCCCGTGTCGCCGAGTTCGGTGGCGGCATGCTCAACTCGGTGGGCCTCGCGAATCCCGGCGTCCAGACGGTGGCCGAGCGTGAGCTGCCATGGCTCGCGGCGCACGCAGCTCCTGCACGCGTCCTGGTGAACGTGGTTGGGTTCACCATCGAGGAGTATGCGGCCGTCGTCGAGCGGCTCGACGGCGCGCCAGGTATCGACGGGTTCGAGCTCAACCTGTCGTGTCCAAACACCAGTGCCGGTGGCATCGAGTTCGGCGCCGATCCGGTGTCCGTCACGCGACATCGTGAGCCGGTGCCGGGACAACACCAGGCTCCCCCTCATCGCCAAGTTGTCGCCCGTGCTGCCGGATATCGGTGCGGTCGCGCGCGTCGCCCGCGATGCCGGTGCGGACGGCGTGTCCGTCGTCAATACAATTCCCGGCAGTCTCGAGAATGCAGAAGGACATTCGCGCCTGGGCCAGGGCTACGGTGGCGTCAGCGGCCCGGCGCTGCTCGCCATCGGCGTGCGCGCGGTTGAGCGGGTGCTCGAGCGAACCCCGGATCTTCCGGTGATCGGCGTGGGCGGCGTGCGCACGGCGGAGGATGCGCGGCAGTACCTGCGCGCGGGCGCGCAACTGGTTGCCATCGGCACGGCCGCGCTGGCCGATCCCAGGCTGCCGGAGCGAGTGATCAGGGAACTGGAGGCCTCCCATGGCTGAAATCATCCTGGCGCTCGATGTCCCGGGCCCGGCCGAAGCCCGCCAGATGCTGGATCGACTGCCGCAACTCCGATGGGTGAAGGTGGGCTCGGTGTTGTTCACGGCGGCGGGTCCGACCCTCGTAGCCGAGTGCGAGTCCCGTGGCCTCGAGGTCTTCCTGGACCTCAAGTGGCATGACATTCCCGAATACCGTGGCGGGTTCGGTCCGGGCAGCATGCGGGCTCGGGGTGGCAATGGTGACGGTGCATACCCTGGGTGGTCCCGACATGCTGAAGGCGGCGGTTGAGGCAGCGGCTGGGGCGGGTCCAGGTGGTCGGGGTTACGGCGCTTACATCCCACGACGCCGCCTCCTTCTCAACGGTGATGGGCCGAGCGGTTCCTGATATCGGAATCGAGGTCGCGCGCCTGGCCGGCATGGCTCGCGACGCCGGGCTGGGCGGCGTTGTCTGCTCGCCCCGGGAGGCCGCGGCGGTATCGGCGATTCTGGGTTCCGGCCGAGCCATCGTGGTACCGGGAATCCGGCGGCCCGGGGACCGGCCGGGCGACCAGGCCCGGGCCGCGACCCCTGGCGAGGCGATCCGGGCTGGGGCGACCCACCTGGTGGTGGGCCGGCCTCTCCTCGAGGCCCCCGATCCGGCGCAGGTTTTGGCCGAGCTGCTGGAGGCCGCGACAACTCACTAGGCACTCGGACCGAAGTCGCGCCGGACCGGATGTCCGGGCGCAGGGTGACCTTTTCGAGCGTAGGGAACTACGAGTTGGTCATCCGGTTTCTCGATACGCGAACCGAGGACGCTGACCCAGTCACCTGCGCTGCGCGAAGCCATGCTCCACGCCGTCGGCGTCGTCGTACCACCCGACGATGTCGCCCCGGTCATTGAGGCCGTTCCCCCGGGTGAACGTTGACCCGGGAACATCGATGGTCGAGAAGCGGCCGTGCCGGAGGAAGAAGGCATGGGTGGCCCGTCGATGTCGTCGTACCAACCGAACATGTCCCCTGCATCATTGACGGCGCCGAGGCCGGTGCTCGTGCTGCCCGGGAAGTCAATTACGGTGTACTTGCCACGGCGGAGCAGGAAGCCGTGCGTCTCCTCTCCCCCAGCACTTGAAGTAGCCCACGACATCGCCCGACGACGAAATGCCTTTCGCGACGGTGAGCGATGCGCCCGGGGCCTCGAGACCGGTGAACTTCCCGTGCCGCCGGACGAAGCCGGGAGAGCCACCGTCCGGACGCCTCGTAGGCTCCGACAATGTCGCCGGATGCATTGATCCCGAGTATCCGCGCGGATGTCGCGTCAGGAACATCGACAGTGGTGAAGACGCCGTGCTCCAGAACGTACCCATGTTGGATGCCGTCGGCATCCTCGTACCAGCCGACGATCTCCCCTCGCCCGTTGATCCCCGTGACTGAGTGAGAAGGTGACGCCGGGGTAGTCGATTGTCGTGAACGCTCCTTTGTCGAACACGAAACCATGGACGGCATCGTCTTCGGTCCGGTACGCGCCGACGACCACCCACCTGACGGATCGATGCCCCACGCCTGGCTCTGAACGCTCCCGGGGAAAGCGAGGGTGATAAACGAATTGGAGTGCTCGCGTGCGGCGGATGCTGTCGCCGCCGGCGAGGTCGGCGCGTCCGCGTCGCAACTGGCGAGGCCGACGAGGAGCATTGCGCCGGCGAGGGCGATCGAAGATCGGTGTGTGGATCTCATGGCATGTCTCCTCGAGGGGCTTGCAACGAGAATGCTTCGGGGTGATTCGCCCTACCGGTCATGCCGGTCTTCCCAGCCGCGGTTGTCGTGACAGTCGTCATTGCCTCGGAATGCGCCACGCTCGGCCCAGCCCTCATCCTCGTCGGCGCGCTGGTGGCAGAGCGCCCACTGCGCCACGGTGCGCCCTAGGCGAAGGCCGGTGTCATCGTCGTTCCGGAAGTGGATGCCCCCGAAGAGGCGCGACATCGCAGCCTGGTTGGCCAGTTCCGCCAGCCGGGATCGCTCTGAGGGGAAGAAGGCCCCAGGATTCTTGCCATCCCAGCGGAGAGAGCGGCGTGATTGGACGGATAGGACGGGAAGTTGGGCAGGCCGACGGCCAGCGTGATTCCGGGGTCGGCCTGCGACGGCCGGATCGACCAGTAGGTGTACTTGGCGTCGTGGGTCGCGATGATGGCATCGAACCCGACCATGTTCATCAGGGCGAAGACGCGGGCGGCGGCCCGGTCCCCCAGGTGATAACTGACGATCAGCCTGGCGGCTGTCTCGTTCCAGTAGCCAGCCGGCGCATAGGTACCGACGGGAAATGCCCAGAACTTGGCGAGGGAATCCTGTTCCGCCGTGCGCGTATCGGAGATCTGCCGGACCTCGGCGAGGGCCGCCGCGAATTCGGGAGATCCAAATGTGAAAGGCGGCGGAGGGCGGAACTGGTCACCCGAGACCAGGAAGTAGGGCGTGGCCTTGCCGAACAGCGCTCCAACGGGTGGAGCGGGAGGAATCGAGGTGCTGAACCAGAGACCCGGGCCGACGGGAACTGTGCCGGACCAGGGCGCGAAGAAATTGTCGGCCGCGGTATGCGCCACGGCATCGTTGCCCGCGGCCTGACCGGCGGCCTTCCCGGCGTCGATATCCTCGCCTCGCCGCGGCGCCGGCGTGGCGAGCTGTTGATCCAGTAGCACTCCGAGCGCCGAGGCCTCGCTGGGAAAGAGATACGTGAGCGTCATGATGGAGGCAACGCCGATCGCCGCGCGCATCGAAGGGTCGCTTCTTGCCTCACCACGCTCCCGTGGCCCTGAGACCGCGAGGGCCGCTTGATATTGCGCAACGCTGACAACCGCGTAGCCACGGATCGCCTGGAAGGGGCTGAACTTGTACTTGATGACCAGGCCCCGAGCCACCTCGTTCCAGTACACGGCGGCACTGCTCTCGGTGGTCCTGCCCCGGTCGGCCGGAATCGGTGCACCCGGAGCCACCGGGGTGTTGGTGTTGTCGGAACAGGCCGCGAGCGCGAGGCATAGCGCCGGGCCCGCAAGCAGTATTCGGTTCATGGTCGCTCCTTGAACAGCGTGCGGGGAATCAATTCGGCTCGGTCCTTCATCCCTGGACGGTCACTCGCGGCCGGGCGCCTTGAGCTTGACGCCGTCCTTCCCGGGCCTAGGTTCACAAGGGGACACGCATGCTGGCGGCGTTTTTCCGAGCCACCAACCGTCACCGAGAGGGGAACACGATCGCGTGAGGCCCCGTCAGCCTGTGATCGGGCTCCGGTTTGCCGGAGCGTTCCAGCACGGGCCGGACAACGGGTCCCTTTCCCCACGCCCTAGCCCAGCCTCGGCGGCGGACGCTGCCCCGAAGCGTTGCGCCCCCTCCTTCCACCGTTCGCACCCTCGCGAGTGCGCCCAGCGCGCATCGAGCTCAGCATCCGAGTCAGGTGGGCACTTCCGGACGCGCAAACCGGGGTCGAATCCCGACATTTCCGGGGTCGCCGACGTGTTGGCGGGCTGATCGGCCGATGGAAGGAGCCGATCCGATCCCGCCCGGCGATGAGTCGATCACGGACCTGCTGGTCCGATTCGGCCGCGGTGATGGTGAGGCGATGGACCGGCTCTACCCGCTCGTGTACGAGCAACTGCGGCGAATCGCGCATCGACGCATGCGGGCCGAGCGACCGGGGCACACCCTCGGCACCACCGGTCTGGTGCACGAGACCTATCTCAGGCTGGTGGACCAGACCCGCGTCGAGTGGCACGATCGTGCCCAGTTCTACGCATTGGCTGCCCGGGCCATGCGACGGGTTCTCGTGGACTACGCTCGCCGTTACGCGGCCTTGCAGCGCGGTGGAGGGCTGAAGCGCGTTCCGCTGGGAGAAGACGTCGCCGCGCTCACCGAACAGGGGGAGACCCTTCTGGCACTGGACGAGGCTTTGGAACGCCTCGCGGTCCTCAACAGGCGGCTCGGCCAGGTCGTTGAATGCCGTTATTTCGCCGGCATGACAGAGGAGGAAACAGCGGAGGTGCTCGGCGTAACGGTGCGGACGGTACAGCGGGATTGGGTAAAAGCGCGGGCTTGGCTGTACCTCGAGCTCCGGGAGAAGTAGCAAACAGACAAAGGCATCTGCATGGGCGCCACACCGCATGTGGCCTGGGAGGATGTCGAAGCGGATTCTTGATCAGGCGCTGATGCTGGCGTCTGACGATCGTCGTGCGTTCCTCGAGCAGACCCGATCGGTCGATCCCGCGTTGGCGGCCGAAGTCGAACGTCTGCTCCGTGCAGTGGAAAACTCGAGCAAATTCCTTGCACGAGTCTGGACTAGCCTTCGCGGCCGCGCTGGTGGCCCGGGTGGCGGAACAATGCGGGCTCTTGCCGGGGGTCCGGTTGGAACTACGAGGTGGTGCGGGAGCTGGGCCACGGCGGGATGGCGACCGTGTATCTGGCGCAGGACCTTCGTCACGGGCGGCAGGTCGCGCTCAAGGTGCTTCGCCCTGAGCTTCCGCGGGTTTCGGGGCTCGCCGTTTCGCGCGCGAGATCGCGTTCGCCGCGCGGCTCAATCACCCGCATATCCTCCCACTCCATGATTCGGGCACCCTCGATCTTGGGATGGGCGAGCCGGTCTTGTTCTACACGATGCCATACGTGGAAGGCCGGTCGCTGCGTGACCGGCTGCGGGAGGAACCGCAGCTGCCAATCCGGAGGCGATCCGGATCGCGAGCCAGGTGGCCGAGGCGCTCGAGTACGCCCACCGGCATGATGTGGTCCACCGGGACATCAAGCCCGAAAACATCCTGCTCACCGATGACCACGCGTTCGTGGCGGACTTGGGGATCGCGCGGGCGCTCGACCGGGCGGCGACCGACGGGGTGACGCAGCCTGGTGTCGTGCTCGGTACACCGGCCTATATGAGCCCGGAACAGTCGGCGACTGAGCAGCTCGATGGGCGGAGCGACGTGTACAGTCTCGGCTGCGTGTTGTACGAGATGCTTGCTGGGCATCCACCGTTTGCCGGCACCACTGTGCAGGCGGTACTTGCCCGCCATGCGGTGGACCCCGTGCCCTCGCTCCGGACGGTGCGGCGGACGGTACCTACCGCCGTGGAACTGGCAATTCAACGGGCCTTGGCCAAGGCGCCGGCGGACCGATTTGCGACGGCGGGGAGTTTGCCGAGGCGCTGGCGGCGCCGCCGAGCCGCATCCCAGAACTGCTGGGCGAGCGCCGGCCGCGCAGAGCCGCCCGCCAGCGCAGGGTTACACTCGCGGCGGTCGTGGTTCTCCTCCTGGTTATGCTGGGTGGTTCGCTGTGGCTCCGCCGAGCCGAAGCCGATCGCCCGCCCTCGACCCGAAGCGTGTGGCCGTTGCCAACTTTACCAACAATACGGGCGACACCGCCCTGGCCACGCTCGGTGAGAGGACGGCCGATCGGCTGGCGAGCGGCTTGACTGAAATCCAACTCGTACAGGTGGTGGACGCCCGGGCCGAGCAGGATGGAGGCGGGGACAAGCGCGGAAGGGGATCGGCGCGGACCGCGCGCTGGCCCAGGGACTCGGCGCCGGCACGGTGCTCTGGGGGAGCTACTACCGGCGGGGCGACAGTCTCGAGATCGATGCGCAGCTCAGCGACACCCGGACGCGGCCAGGTCCTCGTCCCGATCCGGGCGGCCTTGGGCCCGGCCGCGGACCCATCGTCCGTCATCGAGCAGCTGCGGCATCACGCGATGGCCGCCTTGGCCTGGCATTCAACCCCACAATTGAGGAGGTCCAGAACTCCAACCGACCATCGAACTACGAGGCCTACCGGGAGTTCATCGCGGCCGACAACGTCCGCCAGCCAACTACCAATTGCCGCTTCGCCGAATGCGGTTATGAACACTGGCGCCGGGCCTATGCCCTCGACACCATGTTCACCCTTCCCCTGATCCTGATCGCAAGGAAGGAGACAACCTCAGCGGGTGCGACCTCACTGATTCGATCGCCGGGGCCCTGCTCCCGGCACGATCGACTACCGGCACACGACCGCGCTGCGCTGGACGCCGCGGTTGCCGGGTGCCATGGCGAGCGACGGCCTGCAACTGGACAGCCGCTCGAAGCGGCGGCAGAAGCCGGCGGGTCTACGACGGACGCCCTGAACCTCAACAGCTGGCTTCGGAGGGCTGGTCACTTCCGTGAAGCGATCGCCGCCATCGAACGGATCGACCCGGCCAACGTTGAGAATGGCCTGGCCCTGCCATACCACCTCCTCGGGCAGCACGAAAAGGAACTCGCGGCGGCGGAGGCCGCCCACCAGGGGGCACCCGACAATATCGGGTACCTGGCGATGAAAGCCTTCGCCTACGTGGGCCTCGGGCGGCTCGAACAAGTGGATCAGGTTCTGGAGGCGATGCTGAAAGTCCCCGCCAATGTCGAGACCTGGGGAGTCACCCGGCGTGGGCGTTCACCTGGGTGGCAGCCGACCTCGAGGCCCACGGACATCCCACCGAGGCGCGGGACCTGCGCGAGCGGGCCGTCGCCTTGTATCGGTCGCGCCCACAGGAGGAACAGGACAGACACGAGGACAGCTATGCCGTCGTCCTGTACGGGGCAGGCCACTGGGTGGAGGCCCGCGCTGTTGTTCACCACCTCATCGCCACCGCGGCTCCGAGTGATAGTGGTGACCTGGACATCTGGATCTCGCAGAAACCCAGTCCTACCTCGGCGGCATCGCCGCCCACCTGGGCGACCAGCGGGAGATGGACCGAGTCGACCGGTGGCTGGCCAGTCGGAAGGGCCCGTATCTTTCCGGCGTTCCCACGTTCGACCGGGCGCGCATGGCCGCGATTCGCGGCGACCGCGAGCGGGCGGTGATCCTGATTCGCCTCGCGGTTGACCAGGGCTACCCGCTGTTCCTGTGGGGTTTCGGGCTCCATATGGATCCCGACTTCAAGGCTCTCTGGGGGTACCCTCCATTCGAGGAGTTGCGGCGACCGCGGGAGTCGTCCGACGGTCTCTGATGCGCGCCGCGCCGCTGCGGGCCGCGTTGATCGTGCCGCTCCTGCTGGCCCCCCTTCGGCTGCTCGCCGGGCAGTCGGTCTCGACTGCAGCGGTTCAGGGCACGGTGGCCGGGCAGGACAGCGTCCCCATTCCAAATGCAGTAGTGGAGGTGACCAACCCGGCGACCGGCCAGTCCTGGCGGGTCGCGACCTCCGGGGCAGGGCGGTACTTCTTCGGAACCGTGACGATCGGTGGCCCCTATCAGGTTGTGGCCCGGGCCATTGGTTTCGTGCCTGCCGCCAGGACCGGCATCGTGCTCACCATCGGTCAGCGCTACACGGCGAATTTTTTCCTGGAACGGGCGAGCGTGGCGCTACCAGAGGTGGTGGTGCAGGGCACGGCCGACCCGCAGGCCAATCATGGGCGTACCGGGCCGGCCCAGCTGGTGTCCGACTCAGCTCTGCGTCAATTGCCCAATCTGTACCGCGAGGTGGTCGACCTGGCCTTCATGAGCCCGCAGGCGAGCCGCTCCCCCAGCGGCGAGCTTGCGATCGGAGGGCAAAATCCGCGCTATACCACTTACCTGATCGATGGGGGCCAGAACACCGATCTCTACGTTGGGGGCGCTGTTGCGCGGTTATGGCCTGCCGCATTCGATATCCCCTGAGGCGGTCGCGCAACTGCAGGTCCTCGCCGCGCCGGCCGACGTTCGCAACGGCGACTTTGCTGGCGGCGCCGTCAACATGGTAACCCGATCGGGAACCAATGCCTGGCATGGCAGCGCGTTCGGATTCCTTTGGAACGACGCATTGATGGGAACCGCAGTAGCGGGCACCCCACCCCCGACAATTTCACCAGCTCCCAATACGGCGTCACGCTCTCCGGGCCGATCGTGCGAAACCGCCTGCAGTTCTTCCTGAACGCGGACCTGCAGCACCAGGTTGTCCCTGATGAGGGGCCATTCGTCACCGACACCGCGGGCGGCGCCGAACTGATGAACATCGGTATTCAGTACGAAAGCGTGGCTCGCTTCGACAGCATTCTTACCCATACCTATGGCCTCGAGACGGGCGGGATTTCCCGGAGTGATTTCCGTCAGCCCGCCAGCGACCTCTTTGCCAAGCTCAGCGCCCAGGTCGGAGCCAACAACCAGCTCGAGCTTTCGGATCACTATGGGCGCACGACCGCATGGTCCGGCCCAGGCAGCGTTGACGGATATTACGGCCTTGGATCTATGTCGTCTGAGAATATTGTCACCGCAGAACGCATTGCGGGCGTCCTGGAGGGGGCTCTTCAACCGGCACTGGTCGAACGAAATGAGTCTTGGCTATCGTGGTACCGGGACGAGAATCCCAGCGTCAATCGCGCGCAACATAAAGGTCCAGGCGGACAGCGGAGGCATCGAAGCCAGCCCATGGGATGCCGGTGGCAACCCTGCTGTGATGGGAGACGACACTGGAATTCACCGACAATGTGACGGTTGGCATGGGGAGGCACGTGGTGACGTTCGGGACCCATGGGGAACTGCTCCAGTTCCAGGACAACTCGTCCCTCGCCTCCGGCGGAGAGTGGCACTTCGGGTCCCTCGACGCGCTCGCCGCAGGACAGCCCAGACTACTATACCCGCACGCTGCCCGGCCCGCTGCAGCGCCCAAGGCCCTGTCGTGAACTTCCACGCCCGCCAGCTTGGTCTCTACGCGCCAGGACCAGTGGGTCGATCACTCCCAGGGTGATGATCACCTTTGGCCTCCGCGTTGATGTTCCCTTCCTGCCCGATGCAGGGCCCTCGAACCCGGTGTTGCGGGACTCGCTCGGCCTCGAGACGGGGCAATTGCCCAGCGGGAGCCACTCTGGTCACCCCGGCTCGGCTTCAACATACGACATCGGGGGGCAGGGAAAGACTTTCTCCGCGGGAGCGCCGGCCTCTTCAGCGGACAGCCTCCGTACCTCTGGATCTTTGCCGCGCTACCGGGACAGCGGCGGAGAGCGCTGAGACCTGCGATGGTCGCCGACGTGCCGCAGTTCGATCCCTTCAATCCGCCCACGACCTGTGGCACAGGAGCCGTGGCCGTCCCGCAGATCACGGTTTTCGACCCGGGCCTCAAGTATCCGCAGAACTGGAAATTCGCCCTGGGACTGGACCAGCGCCTCCCATGGGGGATCGTCGGCCACCGTCGATCTCCTCTACACCTATTGGGTGAACCAGATCTACTTCACCGATGCCAATCTCACTCCCCCGATGGGCACAGCGGCGGGCGAAGGCGGGCGGCTGCTCTATGGTGCCATCGCCAGCGACGGGACCGCGACTCCTTCGCGTTACACCTCGGCGTTCGGCTCGGTCGTCCAGGTATCGAGTCGCAGCGGCGACAACGCGTTCCTCGCGTCGGTGCAGCTCCAGCGGCAATTCGGTGGCGGTTTGGGCCTGAGCGCGAGTTACACCTACTCGCACGTCGGAAGATGCCTTCTCCCTTACCCACTTCATGTCGGGCAACAACCTGAGGGCGACGCCGCTTGATGGCTCCATTGCGGATCGCAGCGTCAGCACCTCGTTCTTCGATGTTCCGCACCAGGTATCGATCACCGCGTCCATAGGCCTTCCCCTGCGCAGCCGGCTTTCTTTCATCTACGTCGGCAGCTCCCAGGCACCCTACACCTATGTGGTTACTCCCGGTGCCGGCAATTCCGGAGATGTCAATTCCGACGGCATGAACCAACTGGGTTTCGGAGGGGACCAGGATATTGTCTATGTGCCGCGTGACGTGACGCCGGGAGGCGACATCAGCCTGGTGACCGTGGACGACGCGACGGGTGCCTTTGGACCGGCGCCGGCCTCCGAATACGCTGCGCTGGACAACTTCCTCACCAACGAGCAGTGCCTCGAGCGCCAGCGAGGGCGGATCATGGCCCGGAACAGTTGCAGGAACGCCTGGTATGGTGAACTCGGTGCCAGACTGGCGGTCGACGTGCCCACCTCCAGAGGGCGGGCAATGCAGTTCACGGTCGTTGTGGCAAACCTGCCCGGACTCCTGCACCTGCCCGACTTCAATCCGATCTGGACAGCGACGTACAAGACGTATCAGACCTCGGACCCGCCTGAACCGATTGTGCCCCTGCTTCGCCTTCAGGGCTATGACAACGTGAAACAACGAGGGATCTACTCACTTGATCTGCCGGACCGAAACACCAAGACCATATACTGGACGGTGCAGGTCGGTGTTCGGTATTCGTTTTGACGCGAGGCGACCGCACGAGGGCGACGCGGTCCAGGGCCGGGACCCCTCTTCGCGTCATTGACACGCTACGGTGAATGCGACGTCTGTCGTCGTCGTCGCCGTGATTGTCGCCGCGAGGGCACTCGCCGGGTTGCCGGTGCAATTCGAAGGTAGTGTCAGGCCCGCCGTGTAGCTGTCAGGCAGCAGTGATAGCGGCACCGTCCCATTCGCCGGGACGACGGTAGCAATAGAGCCAGGCTCAAGGATGAGCGGGTAGGTCGCCGGGGTGTTGGCGCCGGTAGTCGTCACCGTCACCCGAAGGTTGGCCGCACAGGTGACGTGAAAGACAACCTCGGCGGTTCCTCCGGAGGGCACTGTCGCGGACACGCTGGCTGTTTTCGCGCCCAGGCCGAAATGGCAACTCCCCTCCTGCGGCAGCACGAGTGTCACGGTGTGCGGACCCGGCGCAACGGACCTCGAAGCCGTCCCGTTGGATGGAGCCTGGAAGGAGAGGCCCGAGTACGGATCCAGGTGGAAACGGAAGGGCATGTCACAGCAGATGCCTTTGGTTGCCACCGTCACGCGAAGGATCCCTTTGGCCACGCAGGTCACGCTGAATGCAACATCGGTGGCAGCGCTGGCGTCGACGGTCACCGGCATGCTGTTCGGACTGGTCACGGCGCAGTTCTGCGGCACGCCCAGAGTTGCCGTGTGATCCCCCAACGGCACCGAGATCGACGCCGTGCCGTTGGCGGGAACGGTCATGGAGTACAATCCGTCCGCGGTGAACGAGTAGCTTGCAGGGGCGTCGGCGCCGGTGGTCGCCACCGTCACCCGAATGGTCCCGTTGCCCACGCAACGCACCGCAAATCGGAGATCGGTGGTTCCTCCAGCGGGTACCGTCAGCGTGACGGGATTCGGGCCGCTCACCGTGCAGTTGGGGGCGATGTCCAGCAGTGCGATCGAGTGGTCACCAGCGGACATGCTGGCGAGCTGGATGCTGCCGTCGGTCAGGCTGAGTGTCTGCGCTCCATTGTCGACGGAGAGCTGGTACGCGCCATCCGGGTTGACGCCGGTCGTTCCCACCGTCACCCGAACGGTCCCGCTGGCTGCGCAGGTCACCACAAAATCGAGTTTGACCGTTGCACCAGCCGCAGCGGTCACCAGCACGTCGTTCGGACTGGTCACGGCGCAATTGAGTGGAACCACCAGCGACACGGTGTGGTCACCCGCCGGCAACGCGAGCGAGACCGTGCCGTTGGCCGGAATGGTGACGGACAACTGTGTGCCGGTCGAACCGTTCACCGCCCTCACGATGTAGGTGGCGGGAGCGCCGGAGCCGCTGGTTGCCGCTGTCGCCCGCAGCGTCGCTCCCAGTGGGGCCGCCACGCAGGTGACGCTGAAGTCGGTATTGCCGGTTGCGCCGAAAGCCGCCGTGACCGACACGCTGCTTGGGCCGGTGACGGTGCAATTCGCCGGCACCACCAGTTTCACCGTGTGCGGACCCGTCGACAGCGCGATCGACACGGTGCCATTGGCGGGAACCTCGCTCGAGAACCGGTAGCCCGCCGAACCACTATCCACGCCGACCGTGTAGGACGCGGGAGCGCCAGGGCCGGTGGTCGCCGCGGTCACGCGCAGGGTCCCGCCGTCCACACAGGCGACGCTGAACGAGACACTGATGGATGCGGCGGAAACCGTGGTCACCGCCACGTCGTTTGGGGATGTGACAGTGCAGTTCAGTGGCGTCACTAGTCTCACCTTGTGCGGACCATTGGGCAGGGTGATCGAGGCCGTCCCGTTGGCTGGCACGCTTGCGGACTGCAGGTACCCGGTGGCCCCGCTGTCCACGCCGACCGTGTAGGTCGCGGGCGCGGCAGCGCCGTCGGTCGACACAACGACGCGAATGGCTCCGTTGGCCACGCAGGTCACGCCAAAGTTGACATCGGCGGTGGCACCGGATGTTACCGTGACCGTGACGGGATTTGCCCCGTCGATGGTACAGTTGGACGCGATGCCCGTGAGCTGAATCGAGTGGCTCCCATGTGCCACGGTGTCGACCACGATGCTCGCGTTGGCTTGCATCGGCAGGGGAGCGCCACCGTCGATTTTCACCTGGTAGACAGTGGGCGCGCTGAGGGGGCCCGTGGTCGCGGCGGTGACTCGGATCGCTCCAGTCGTCGGGGCTTCGGGGCTGCCACAGGCCGACGCAGCCAGCATGCACAGGGACAAGGCGCGAGCGATACGCATGGCGTTCCTTCCGAAGGCAGTCCGTTCTCGCCCCTGCGAGTCTGACCTAGGCCATCAGGCTCGGCACGGTTGAGGTCTGCTGGCAGACGCGCAAACCGGCGCCGAAACCCGACATTTCACGGATCGCTGCTGAGCGGTGAGGGGGACCGGCTCGGGGTGATCAGCCGATGGAAGGAGCAAGCCCGCTGCGCCCGCGAGGTGTCGATCGCTGGCCTCCTGGTCAGCTCGAAGGCGGATCGGCGGGATACGGGCCGGCGAGCAGGCTCCGGGCCGATGCGAACGACGGTTGGGGGCGACCAATCGGGTGGTCGGCTGGCCTCATCCTCGAGGCCCCGGATCCGGCCCCGGTTCTGGCCGAGGTCCTGGAGGTCGCAAAGGTCAGCTAAAGCGTTCCCTTGCGTCACGATGGGCCGGATGCTACTTTCGTGAGCTACGGTCTAATTTGGCTCGGGGGAGACTTACGTCGTGAAGGTTCGTTCGAGCGTCAAGCCGATCTGCGAGCACTGCAAGGTCGTCAAGCGGCAGGGCGTGGTGCGCATAATCTGCAAGCGCAATCCCAAGCACAAGCAGCGGCAAGGCTGATCATGGCACGTATCGCAGGCGTGGATCTTCCGCGCGAAAAGCGCGTCGAAATCGCTCTCACGTACATCTTCGGCATCGGCCGGCCCACCAGCAGCCAAGCATCCTCGCGGAGACGGGCGTCAGCCCGGACACCCGCGTGCGCGATCTGTCCGACGCCGAAGTGGCCCGGCTCCGCCAGATGATCGAGCGGTCGGTCAAGGTGGAGGGCGCGCTCCGCACCGAGATCGCCATGAACATCAAGCGGCTGATGGACATCGGCAGCTATCGCGGGCATCCGGCATCGCCGGGGCCTGCCGGTGCGCGGGCCAGCGCACCCACACCAACGCGCGGACCAAGAAGGGTCCGCGTGCGGGCCATCGCCGGCAAGAAGAAAGTGACGAAGAAGTAAATGACATCACCGACGCAGCCGACCGCTCCTGAAGAGGCCGCCGCTCCGGCCGCCGCCAAGGCGCCGGAGCGCCAAGCGCTCCAAGAAGGTCGTGGAGTCCGAGGGGATCGCGCACATCTCGGCCACGTTCAACAACGTGCTGATCACGCATCACCGACATGCGGGGCAACACGCTCGCGTGGGGGTCGGCGGGCAAGGCGGGTTCAAGGGCTCCAAGAAGTCCACGCCGTTCGCCGCCACCGTCGCCGCCGAGAACTGCGGGCGCGAGGCCATGAACCTCGGGCCTCCGTCGGGTGCACGTCCGGGTGCAGGGTCCCGGCAGCGGCCGCGAGTCGGCCATCCAGGCGCTGGCCTCGGTCGGCCTCCGGGTCGTGTCCATTCGCGACGTCACGCCGATTCCGCACAACGGCTGCCGTCCTCCCAAGAAGCGGCGGGTCTGATCATGTCGCGCTACACTGGTGCCAGCTGCCGGCTGTGCCGTCGCGAGGGAACGAAGCTGTTCCTCAAGGGCCCCAAGTGCCTCACCGAGAAGTGCCCGGTCGAGCGCCGGGCGTATCCGCCGGGCCAGCATGGCCAGCAGACGCAGGGTCGTGGGCGCAAGACGTCGGAGTACGCGAAGCAGCTGCGTGAGAAGCAGAAGGTGAAGCGGATCTACGGGCTGTCGGAGACGCAGTTCCGCAACACTGTTCGATGGCGTCACGCGTGAAGCCGGGCGTGAAGGGCACCAACCTGCTCATCGCCCTCGAGACCCGGCTCGACAACATCGTGTACCGGATGGGACTTGGCGTCCAGCCGCAAGGCGGCGCGCCAGCTCATCGGGCATGGCCATGTGGAAGTGAACGGCAAGAAGGTCGACATCGCCGTCGTTCCGGGTGTTGCCCGGGCCAGGAAGTGCGGGTCGCCCCGTCCAGCCGCGACCTGGTGCCGGTGCATGCAGGCGCAGGAGTATGCGTCGCGTGGCCAGCCGGTGTCCTGGCTCAACATCGACGCCGAGAAGGCGTCGGGCCGCCTGCTGGAGCGCCCGACCCGCGAGGCAATCCCGATCAACGCCCAGGAGCAGCTCATCGTCGAGCTGTACTCGAAGTAACCATGACCATCGACCTGACAGGGCTGGTTCGTCCGCACCTCGTCGAGATGACGAAGCGGGAAGACAATCCCAATGTCGCCGAGTTCCGCCTCCAGCCGCTGGAGCGCGGGTTCGGGTACACGCTGGGCAACTGGCTTCGTCGCCTGCTGCTGTGCTCGCTGCGTGGCAGCGCGGTCTGGGCCTTCCGGCTCGACGGCGTGGTCCACGAGCACCAGACGGTGCAGGGCGTCCTCGAGGACGTGCACCAGATCATCCAGCGCCTCAAGACGCTGACGCTCGTGCTCGATCCCGAGAGTCGACGAGGCGGTGCTGCATATCCGCCGCGACGGCGCCGGCCCGGTGTACGCGCGCGATATCCAGCAGCACGGCTCGGTCCGGGTCATCAACCCCGACCAGCTGCTCTTCACGCTGCAGGATGACCGCGAAGTGAATGGGAGCTCTACGTCAACAAGGGCCGCGGATACGTCGAGTCCGAAATGCACCCGGTCGATCGCTCGCTGCCGGTGGACGTGGTTCGCATCGATGCGATCTACAATCCGGTCCGTCGGGCCAACTTCATGGTGGCCGAGACCCGCGTCGGCCAGCGCACCGACTACGATCGCCTGACGGTCACGGTCGAGACGAACGGCACGATTTCCCCCGAGGACGCCCTGGCCTATGCGGCGGCCCTCGCGCAGGAGCACTTCCGCTACTTCGTCGAGTTCGGCAAGGTGCCGGCCGCGCGCGAGCCGGTGGCCGAGGGCTCCGGTGGCGAGCCAGAGCCTCAAGAACCTGCTGGGCCGGTTGATCGACGACTTCGGGCTTTCGGTCCGGTCGCTCAACTCGCTCAAGAACTCGAACATCCGCACGCTGCGCGACCTGGTCGGCCTTCAGCGAAGACGAACTGCTCAAGGTCAAGAACGTGGGCGAAAAGGCCCTCACCGAAATCCGGGAACTGCTGCGAGCGCGAGGGCCTGACCTTCTCGCTGCAGTTCGAGGACGTCGATGGTGAACTGCGCGTTCGCAGCAAGTCCGACATCGCGGCGGCTCCGACCACCGTTGAGGGGGCCTGATGCGTCATCGCGCCAAGGGACGCCAGCTTTCGCGCACCGCCGAGCATCGCAAGGCGCTGCTGCGGAACATGGCGACCAGCCTGTTCACGCACGAACAGATCACGACCACTGAGGCGAAGGCGAAGGAGCTCCGGCCCTACGCCGAGCGCCTGATCACCCTGGCCCGTCGTGGCGACCTGCATGCCCGTCGGCAGGCGGAGCAGAAGCTGCGCGACCGCGAGTCGCTCGGCCGGCTCTTCAGCGAGATCGGGCCGCGCTTCGCGAGCCGCCCGGGTGGCTACACCCGCATCCTCAAGCTGGGGCATCGCCCGGGCGACGGCGCCGACCTGGCGCGGATCGAGCTGCTGGCCGAGTGAGTGGATCGACGTTGAAGGTGGCAGGAACGAGGAAGGGGACCCGAGGGTCCCCTTTTTTCTGGCCTGGAGCGACGCGGAGCCCGGTCAGCCGGGCCGCCGGAACTGCGGCGTCAGGAGGCCTTCTGGATGCGGTTACTCTTGAGGCAACGCGTGCAGACGCGCACCCGGCGCGGCGCGCCCTCGACCATCACCCGTACCGTCTGCAGATTGGGGTACCAGCGACGCTTCGTCTTGTTGTTGGCGTGACTGACATTGTTGCCAGTCGCCGGACCCTTAGCGCATACCGTGCAAACCCGAGCCATGACTTGATTCCCCTTGGCGTTGCTGCGAACCGAATACCGACAAGTCCGGAAAGTTAACATGCCAAACCGTCGCAGACAACCGAGCGGATATCCCGTTGCCTAAGGCCCTGATTACCGGCGTGACCGGGCAGGACGGCTCGTACCTGGCCGAATTGCTGCTGGCCAAGGGGTACGACGTCGTCGGGATGGTGCGGCGGACCAGCCACCACAGCTACGAGCGGATCGAGCATCTCCTGGACCGGATGGAGATCGTGGCCGCCGACCTGCTGGACCAGCACTCGCTGACGGTGGTGCTGCAGGACCATCGGCCGGACGAGGTGTACAACCTCGCCGCCCAGTCGTTTGTCCCCACGTCGTGGAGCCAGCCGGTGCTCACGGGCGAGTTCACGGCGCTCGGCGTGACGCGCATCCTGGAGGCGGTGCGCCTGGCGCACCCGGCGGCGCGGTTCTACCAGGCCTCGAGTTCCGAGATGTACGGCCGGGTCCGCGAGACACCGCAGTCGGAGACGACGGCGTTCTATCCCCGTTCGCCGTATGGCGTCGCCAAGGCGTACGGACACTGGATCACCGTGAACTATCGCGAGTCGTACGGGCTCTATGCGGTCAGCGGCATCCTGTTCAACCATGAGTCCCCGCGCCGCGGCGTCGAATTCGTCACCCGGAAGGTGACGGCGGGCGTCGCCCGGATTCGCAAGGGACTGGCGAAGGAGCTGCGACTCGGGAACCTGGACGCGCAACGGGACTGGGGCTTTGCCGGCGACTACGTGGACGCGATGTGGCGCATGCTGCAGCAGCCCGAGGCGCAGGACTACGTCATCGGGACCGGCGAGACGCACAGCGTGCAGGAACTGGTGGAAATCGCCTTCAGCCACGCGGGCCTCGACTGGCAGAAGTACGTGGTGATCGACCCGGCGTTCATCCGTCCCGCCGAGGTCGACCTGCTCAAGGCGGACCCGGCGAAGGCACGGAAGGAGCTGGGGTGGAAGCCGGCAGTCTCGTTCGACGCACTGGTGCGCATGATGGTTGACGCCGACCTCGAGCGGCTCGGCGTAACTCGATGAAGGTGATCGTGACTGGCGCGGATGGTTTCGTCGGCCGGCACGTCCTCGATGTATTGCTGGCGAAGGGCCATGAGGTTGTCGCGAGTCATCATGTCGCCGCCGGTGCCCCGCCGCGCTGGGCCGCGAGCGCTCCATGGTCAGGTGCCCGCTGGCTGCCGCTCGAACTGGGCTCGGTCGAGTCGGTGTCGGCCCTGGTGACGCGGCCGTGTGACGCGGTGGTGCATCTCGCCGCACTGGCCTCGGGGAGTGCGGCGCGACGCGATCCGGGCCTGGCGTGGGAGGTGAACGCGGCGGGAACGGCGCGCCTGCTCGACGTCGTGGCGCGCGGCAGTGCGGCCGGCACCGCCGACCCGCTGATGCTGATCGTCTCCAGCAGCGAGGTATACGGTATCACGCCGCCGCGGCCCAGCCGCGAGGACGACCCTGTCGCACCGGTGTCGCCCTATGCCGCGAGCAAGCTCGGTGCCGAGGAAGCGACGCGCGAAGTCGCGCGGCGTACGGGGTTGCGCTGCATCATCGCGCGGCCATTTTCGCACACCGGCCCGGGCCAGGCCACCGATTTCGTGGTGCCCGCCCTCATCCAGCGGCTGCGCGAAGCAGGCGCCAGGGGTGATCCGACGGTGCGGACCGGAAGCCTGGAACCCCGGCGCGACTATCTCGACGTGCGCGATGTCGCCGAAGCGTACGCCGCGCTGCTGGTGCGCGGCATGCCGGGCGAGATCTACAACATCGGCGAGCGGCACTGCGGTCTCGCTGCACGAGCTGTTTGGTCGGCTGGCTGCGTTGCTCGGCGTGCACGCCGCGCCTGCGCTGGACCCCGCACTGATGCGTGCGGGAGACATTCCTTATCTCGCGGGGAATGCCGCGAAACTCGCGGCGGCGACCGGCTGGGCGCCACGCATTCCCCTGGAGCAGACCCTGAGAGACATGACGAATGCCGAAACGCACTGACCTCTCCTCGATTCTCCTCATCGGATCGGGCCCGATCGTCATCGGCCAGGGTGCCGAGTTCGACTACTCGGGAACGCAGGCAGTGCGCGCACTCAAGGAGGAGGGCTACCGGGTCATCCTGGTGAACTCGAATCCGGCCACCATCATGACCGATCCGGAGCTCGCCGATCGCACCTATATCGAGCCGGTGACGCCGGAGTGGGTGGCGCGGATCATCGAGCGCGAGCGTCCTGATGCCCTGCTGCCCACGATGGGGGGACAGACGGCGTTGAACGTGGCCATGGCGCTGCATCGCGACGGAACGCTCGAGCGCTTCGGGGTCGAGCTGATCGGCGCCAACGAGCGCGCCATCCGGATTGCGGAGGACCGGGCCGAGTTCGCCGAGGCGATGAAGCGCATCGGCCTCGCGACGCCGCCCGGGCACGTGGTCCGGTCGGTGGGCGAGGCGCTGGACGCGGTGGCGGATACCGGCTATCCCGCGATCTGCCGGCCCTCATTCACGCTGGGTGGTTCGGGCGGTGGCATCGCCTACAACAGGGAGGAGTTCGAGCAGCTCATCCGCCGTGGCCTCGAACTCTCGCCGGTGGGCTCGGTGCTGGTCGAGCAGAGCGTCATCGGCTGGAAGGAGTTCGAGCTCGAAGTCATGCGGGACGGCGCGGACAACGTCGTCATCGTGTGCACCATCGAAAACCTGGACCCGATGGGCGTCCACACCGGCGACTCCATCACGGTCGCGCCGGCAATGACGCTGTCGGATCGCGAGTACCAGCTCATGCGCGACGCCTCCATCCGCATCATCCGCGAGGTGGGCGTGGCCGCGGGCGGCTGCAACATCCAGTTCGCGGTGAGCCCGGTCACCGGTGAGCAGCTGGTGATCGAGATGAACCCCCGGGTATCGCGCAGCTCGGCGCTGGCCTCCAAGGCCACCGGCTTTCCGATCGCACGCATCGGTACCAAGGTGGCGGTAGGCTATCGCCTCGACGAGCTCCCCAACGACATCACGCGTACCACGCCGGCCTCGTTCGAGCCGGTGCTGGACTATGTCGTCGTCAAGATCCCGCGCTTCGCGTTCGAGAAGTTCCCCGCGGCCGACCCGACGCTGACTACCCAGATGAAGTCCGTCGGCGAGGTGATGGCCATCGGGCGCACCTTCAAGGAGGCGCTGCAGAAGGGATTGCGCGGGCTCGAGCACGATCGCATCGGCTGGACCGCGGCGACCAGCCCTGCGGACGACCGGCTGGATGACGGTGACGTGGAGACCGTGCGGGCCGCCCTGCGCCGCCCGACACCGGAGCGGATCTTCCAGGTTCGGCGCGCGCTCGAAGCCGGCATCACCGTCGAGGAGATCAGCGAGCGAAGCGGCATCGATCCCTGGTTCCTTTCGCAGATGAACGAGCTGCTCGAGGCCGAGGCGGCCTGGATGGCACGGACCGACCGCACGAGCGACGCGTCCGAGTCGGCGGCAATCCGGGTCATGAAGCGGCTCGGCTTCTCCGACAAGCAGCTCGCCCTGCTGGATGGCACTACCGAGGACGCGATGCGGGCGCAACGCCATCGCCTGGGCGTGCGGCCGGCCTACAAGACCGTCGACACATGCGCCGGGGAGTTTCCCTCCAGTACCCCGTACCTCTATTCGTCATACGACGAGGAGAACGAATCGGCGCCGGTGGGCGACCGAACCGTCGTGATCCTTGGCAGTGGCCCCAACCGCATCGGGCAGGGAGTCGAGTTCGACTACTGCTGTGTTCGCGCCGCCCTGGAATTCCGGCGCCTCGGCTACCGTACCGTCATGGTGAACTCGAACCCCGAAACCGTTTCCACGGATTTCGACATCTCGGACGCGCTCTACTTCGAGCCGCTGACCCTGGAGGACGTGCTCGAAATCGTTCAGCTCGAGCAGCCCATTGGCGTAGTGGTTCAGCTGGGAGGCCAGACCCCGCTCCGGCTGGCGCGCGGGCTGGAGCGGGCGGGGGTTCGCATCCTGGGCACCTCGCCCGACTCGATCGACGCGGCCGAGGATCGCGGCCGCTTCGAGGCGCTGGCACGGGAGCTCGGCGTACGACAGCCCGAGGCCGGCGTGGCGCGCTCGGTGCCGGAAGCGGTGGCCGTGGCGGCCCGCATCGGGTATCCGGTTCTGGTGCGGCCCTCGTACGTGCTCGGCGGCCGCGCGATGGAAATCGTCTACGACGACGAATCACTGATGCGCTATTTCGAGCGCGCCGCGCGGGTGGCGCCGGAGCACCCGGTGCTCATCGACCGGTTCCTGGAGGACGCGTTCGAGGCCGACGTGGATGCCATCTGCGATGGCACCCGCTGCAGCATCGGCGGCGTCATGCAGCACATCGAGGACGCCGGCATTCACTCCGGGGATTCGGCCTGTGTGATGCCACCCTACCTCATCAAGGAACGTGAGGTGGAGCAGATGCGGGCGTACACCCGGCAGTTCGCCCTGCGACTCGGGGTCGTGGGCCTCATCAACGTGCAGTATGCCATCAAGGATGGCACCGTCTACGTGCTCGAGGTCAATCCACGGGGATCACGCACGGTGCCCTTCGTCTCCAAGACCACCGGCGTCCCGTTGGCAAGCATGGCGGCCGCCGTCATGGTCGGCAAGACGCTCGACGAACTCGGACTGCATGATGATACGGTGCATCCGTATGTGGCAGTGAAGGAGGCGGTGTTCCCGTTCAGCAAGTTGCCGGGTGTCGACCTGCTTCTCGGGCCCGAGATGCGCTCCACCGGAGAGGTCATGGGCATTGCGGAGGGATTCGGGATGGCCTTCGCGAAGTCCCAGGCCGCCGTGGACGGGTCGCTGCCACTCGAGGGCGCGGTGTTCATCACCGTGAACGAGAATGACAAGGACACGGTGGTCCCGATTGCGAGGCGGTTCCACGCGCTGGGCTTTAAGATCATTGCGACTCAGGGCACCGCGCGCCACCTGCGCGCACGAGGCATTCCTGCCGAGCGGGTGCTCAAGGTGCACGAAGGCCGACCCAACGCCATCGACCTGCTGCTCTCCGGCCAGATCCAGATGCTGGTCAATACGCCACTCGGGAAGCTGACCCAGCAGGACGACTATGCCATGCGGCGCGCGGCCTTGCAGCACCGGGTGCCCTACACCACGACGATGTCGGCCGCGTCGGCGGCCTGCGACGCCATCATTGCGCTGCGCAGCCGTACCGGCGAGGTGCGCTCACTGCAGGAGTGGCACGAACTGGCGCGTGAGATGGCGGCTGAGTGGGCGGGGTGACCGCGCGCGCACCGGCATTTGCCGCGGCGCTCCGGGCGCAGCTGCGCGGTGAGGTACGAGAGAACGAACCGCTGGGACGCTATTCCACCTATCGCATCGGCGGCCCCGCGACCGTCGTGCTGCCCACTGCTGCAGAAGACGTCGGCACCGCACTTCGCTTCGCCTCCGATAACGGCGTGCCCTGGTTCGCGGTGGGCCTTGGTTCCAACCTCCTCTTTCCTGATGCCGGGCTCGAGGCACTCGTCATTCGCGTCGGCAAGGGCCTTGACCGGGTCGAGGTCGTGAACGACCTATGGCAGCTCGGAGCGGGCTTGCCGGGGCCGCTCGCCGCTCGCCGGAGCGCGGAGGCGGGCTGGGCCGGCCTCCACAAGTTCGTGGGGGTTCCCGGCAGCGTGGGAGGCGGCGTCTACATGAATGCCGGCTGTCACGGCGGCGAGTGGGCCGAGGTCGTGCGGCGGGTACTGGTCGTGGACGCCGCCGGTCAGGAACGGTGGATCAGCCGGGCGCAGGTGCCGTTCTCATACCGGCGGAGCGGCCTCGACGGATCGGTGGTTCTCGAGGCCGAGGTCCAGCTTCGAGAGGAGCCAAAGGAAGCACTTGCGAAGGAAATTGCCGAGCTCTTCCGTTGGCGGCAGGAAGGAACCCCGTTCAACCAGCCCTGCTGCGGCAGCGTGTTCAAGAATCCCGGGGGGCCCAGCTGGCAGCACCGAGAGGGCCCGAAAACCGCGGGACAGTTGATCGAGGCTGCCGGTCTCAAGGGAACCCGCATTGGTGCGGCCGAGATCTCGCCGATGCACGCGAACTACTTTGTAAACACCGGTGGAGCGACGGCCGCGGAGGTACAGGGCCTGATTGCGCTGGCGCAGCGGAAGGTTCAGGAGCAGTTCGGCGTGACGCTGGAGACTGAAGTGAAGCTCATTGGAACCCGGGGCAACTACGAGCATGGCTGACTACTTCGTGCATGAGTCGAGTTACGTGGATGATGGCGCCGTGATCGGCAATGGCACCAAGGTCTGGCACTTCTCGCACGTCATGCCGGGCGCCGTGATCGGTGAACGGTGCAGCCTGGGCCAGAATGTCGTCGTGATGTCCGGGACGCGCATCGGGAACGACGTCAAGGTGCAGAACAACGTCTCGATCTACGAGGGCGTGACACTCGAGGACCATGTGTTCTGTGGTCCCAGCTGCGTCTTCACGAATGTGATCAACCCTCGCAGCCACATCTCCCGCAAGGCAGAGTACCAGCCGACGCTGGTACGGCGGGGCGCGACGATCGGGGCCAATGCCACGATCCTGTGTGGACTCACCATCGGTGAGTATGCGTTCATCGGGGCCGGGGCGGTGGTCGCGGCCGATGTCCCGGCCTACGGGCTCATGGTCGGGGTGCCGGCGAAACGGATCGGGTGGATGTGCCAGTGCGGGGTGCGGCTCAGGGTGGGGCAGGGCCCCGCCGTATGTGGAGCGTGTGGGTCACGCTATCGCGAGCGCGGCGGTATTCTGGAGCGGATTGACCCCTCTGCAGGCACTAGCTAACTTCAAGACTTGTCAAAAGTTAGCACAGTTCTGCCTGGACCCGGGGATGGGGTGCAACGCACCGGCTTGGTCCTTGCCAACTTGGGTGAGCAACGCCGATGAACGTACCCCTTCTCGACCTGGTAGCCCAGTACAACTCGATCCGTGACGAGGTCGAGCCCGCGTTGCGTTCCGTGATTGAGCGCCAGGCTTTCATCATGGGTCCCGAGATCCCGGCACTCGAGCAGGCGGTGGCGGCGCTGTCGAACACGAAGTATGCGATCGCGTGCGCCAGCGGTACCGATGCGCTGCTCCTTCCGCTGCACGCGCTCGACATGGCGCCGGGTGATGAGGTCCTCACCCCTGCATTCACCTTTTTCGCAACTGCCGGTGCCATCCACAACGCGGGTGGGAAGCCGGTTTTCGTGGATATCGATCCGGCGACGTTCAACGTCTCGCCGGAGGCCATCGAGGGCGCCATCACGTCGCGCACGCGCGCGATCGTGGTGGTGCACCTGTTCGGCCAGATGGCGGCGATGGAACGCATCCTGCCGATAGCGCGCAAGCACGGCCTGGTCGTCATCGAGGATGCGGCGCAGTCCATCAGTGCGCGTCGCCGAATCGACGGAGTGTGGCGGGTGTCCGGCGAGGTCGGCACGGTGGGCACCTTGTCGTTCTTCCCGAGCAAGAACCTCGGCGCCTGGGGCGATGGTGGCATGATGGTCACGCAGGATGAGGCGCTCGCCGCGCGACTGGCCCGGCTGCGCCTGCATGGCGGCAGCAAGCAGTACCACCACGACGAGGTCGGGTTCAACAGCCGGCTCGACTCGCTGCAGGCAGCGGTGCTGCTGGTCAAGCTTCGGCACCTGCAGGCATGGAATGAGGGCCGTCGGGCGCGGGCGGCGTGGTACGATCGTGCACTGGCCGGTATCGCCGCGGTGACCTCCCCGGCTACGGACCCGGCGAATGAGCACATCTATCACCAGTACACCATCCGGGCCGACCGGCGCGACGACCTGCTGGCGCACCTCAAGAACGCCGGCATCGGATGCGCGGTCTACTATCCGCTGGCGCTGCATTTGCAGCCGTGCTTTGCCGACCTGGGCTATCGCCAGGGGAGCCTCCCGGTCACCGAAGCGGCGATGGGCTCGGTGCTGTCCCTGCCGATCTATCCCGAGCTCGTCGAGGCGCAACAGGAGGCGGTGGTCACCACGATCCGGAGATTCTACCAGTGAGCTCCTCCCCGCCACCCGGTGGACAGCCGATGTTCGTGACCAAGCCGGTGGTGGCGAACCGGAAGATTCGTTTCGCGCTGGCGGGATGCGGGCGCATCTCTGCCAATCACTTTGACGCGATCGACACGCACGCGGCCGAGTGTGAGCTGGTCGGTGTTTGCGACGTGGATCCGGCGGCCCTCGCGGCGGCCACAGAGCGTACTGGCGCGGCGGGCTTCCGCTCGCTGGAGGCGATGCTGGCCGCGACCGACGCCGATTGCGTGATCCTTGCGACGCCAAGTGGGCTGCATGCCGAGCAGGCCATGGCCGTGGCAGAAGCGGGCCGGCACGTAATGACCGAAAAGCCGATGGCGACCAGGTGGGAGGACGGCAAGCGCATGGTGGCCGCCTGCGATCATGCAGGCGTGCACCTCTTCGTGGTCAAGCAGAACCGGCGAAACCCGACGCTGCAGATGCTGAAGCGCGCCGTGACGCAGGGGCGGTTTGGCCGCATCTACATGGTGAATGTCAACGTCCTGTGGTCGCGCCCGCAATCGTACTATGACAGTGCCGCGTGGCGGGGCACCTGGGAGTTCGACGGCGGCGCCTTCATGAACCAGGCGAGCCACTACGTGGACCTGCTCGACTGGCTGATTGGACCGCTCGAGAGCCTGCAGGCCTATACCGCGACGCTCGCGCGGAACATCCAGGTGGAGGACACCGGTGTCGTGGCCCTCCGCTGGCGTACCGGTGCGCTCGGCACCATGAGCGTCACCATGCTCGCGTATCCGCGGAATTTCGAGGGGTCGATCACGATCCTGGGCGAGAAGGGCACGGTACGAATCGGCGGGGTTGCGGTCAACAAGATCGATCACTGGGAATTTGCCGAGGCGGACGCCGATGACGCGCTGGTGGAGCAGGCCAGCTATCAGACCACGTCGGTGTATGGCCAGGGCCACAAGCCCTATTACGAAAACGTCATCAAGGCGCTGCGGGGCCAGGCGGCACCGGATACCGATGGGCGCGAAGGCCTGCATTCGCTGGAAATCCTGATTGCCACCTACCTGTCCGCGCGGGATGGTCGACGCGTGGCGCTTCCGCTGGAATACTGACGTCCATGACCATCGCACAGGATCTGATCCGGAAGGCAGAGCGCCGCGAGGCGCTGTTTGGCATCATCGGCCTCGGATATGTCGGGCTGCCGCTCGCCGTTGAACTGGCGAAGGCAGGTTTCAAGGTGCTGGGATACGACGTGAACCAGCGCGTCGTGGAGGGGCTCAACGCCGGCCGCTCCCACATCAAGGACGTCAGCGACGCCGAGCTCGGTGAGCAGGTGCGAGCTGGTCGCTTCTCGGCGACCACGGACCCCAAGCGGCTCAAGGAGCCCGACGCGATCTCCATATGCGTGCCGACACCGCTCTCCAAGTTCAAGGATCCCGACGTCAGTTTCATCGTGGCCGCGACCGAAGCGGTGAAGGCTGCGCTGCGGCGGGGACAGGCCATCATCCTCGAGAGCACCACGTATCCCGGGACCACCCGGGAAATCATGCTGCCGGCGCTCGAGGCCACCGGGCTCAAGGTGGGCGAGGACTTTTTCCTGGCATTCAGCCCCGAGCGTGTAGATCCAGGCAACGCGACGTACCAGACGCGAAATACCCCCAAGGTGGTGGGCGGCATCACGCCGGCCTGTCTGCAGGTGGCAACCGCGCTTTATCAGCCGGCCATCGAGACCCTTGTCCCGGTGTCCACCACCGAGGCGGCCGAACTGGTCAAGCTGCTGGAGAACACCTTCCGCAGCGTGAACATCGGCCTGGTCAACGAGATGGCGATCGTGTGCGACAAGCTGGGCGTGAATGTCTGGGAAGTGATCGACGCGGCGTCCACCAAGCCATTCGGCTTCATGAAGTTCACGCCGGGGCCCGGGCTGGGCGGCCATTGCATCCCCATTGATCCCCACTACCTCGCGTGGAAGATGCGGGCGCTCAATTACAAGACGCGCTTCATCGACCTCGCCGGTGAGCTCAACTCGGAAATGCCGCTTTTCTGGGTGCGCAAGCTGGCCGATGCGCTGAACGACGTCGGCAAGTCCGTGAAGGGCTCCAAGGTGCTCGTCATCGGCGTGGCATACAAGAAAGATATCGACGACCTGCGGGAAAGCCCGGCCCTCGACATCCTGCGATTGCTGGACGAGCGGGGCGCGCTGGTCAGCTACCACGACCCGTACGTAAAGGAGTTCACCGAGGATGGGCACAAGCGTCAATCGGTCCCGCTGACGGCAGAATCGCTTCGTGCCGCCGATGCGGTAATGATCGTGACGGACCATACCAGCCTCGATTACGACCTGATCCGGCGCGAAGCACTGACGGTCACTGATACGCGCAATGCGCTGATGCGGAAGCCCTGAGCAATGGATGTCACGGTCGTAGGTTCCGGGTACGTGGGTTTGGTTGCCGGCGCGTGTCTCGCGGAGACCGGCAATACTGTACGGTGCGTCGACGTGGATGCCGGCAAGATCGCGCGGCTCCAGCGCAATGAGATTCCCATTTATGAGCCAGGACTCGAGCCGATGGTGGCGCAGAACCAGGCCGCCGGCCGGCTCACCTTCACCACCGACCTGGCGGGTGCGGTTCGCGCATCGAAGGTGATCTTCATCGCGGTCGGCACGCCCCCGGGGGAGGACGGCTCGGCGGACCTGCAGCATGTCATTGCTGTGGCCGAGGGAATCGGGAAGGCGATGGACGGGCCCCGCATCGTGGTCACCAAGAGCACCGTGCCGGTGGGCACCGCCAAGCTGGTCCGGGCGGCGATCGCCCGCCATTCGCCGCATCCGGTGCAGGTCTGCTCCAATCCGGAGTTCCTGAAGGAAGGTGCCGCGCTCGATGATTTCATGAAGCCGGACCGGGTTGTCATCGGCGTCGATGATGACGCGGCGCGCGAGGTCATGCGCGAGCTTTACGCGCCATTCGTCCGCACCGGGAACCCGATCCTTTTCATGGACATCGCATCGGCGGAAGTGACCAAGTACGCGGCCAACGCCATGCTTGCCTCGCGGATCTCGTTCATGAACCAGGTCGCGGAATTCTGCGAGCGTGCCGGTGCGGACGTGAACGAGGTGCGGCGCGGCATCGGCTCCGATCGAAGGATCGGCACCGCCTTCCTCTTCCCCGGCCCCGGGTACGGTGGATCGTGCTTCCCCAAGGACGTGCAGGCACTCATTTACTCGGCGCGCCAGTTCGGCCTGGTGCCCGACCTGCTCGAGGCGGTGGAAGAGGTCAATCGCCGGCAGAAGCAGGTGCCCTTCACCAAGGTGCAGCGCGCGCTCGGTGGGAGTGTGGCGGGTCGCACCGTGGCCATCTGGGGCCTTGCGTTCAAGGCCGAGACGGATGACATGCGCGAGGCGCCGGCGATCGTACTGATCGAGCAGCTGCTGGCAGAAGGGGCGACGGTGAGGGTGCACGATCCGAAGGCGATCGAGACGACCCGGGCCATTTTCGGCGACCGGATCCACTACTTTCCCGACAACTACGCGGCTGCCACAGGGGCGGATGCCCTGGTGATCATGACGGAATGGCTGATGTACCGAAATCCTGATTTCGACCGGCTGAAGCGAAGCCTGGTGCAGCCGGTCCTGGTTGATGCCAGGAATCTGTTCGAGCCGGCGCGCATGGTTTCGATGGGCTTCCGTTATGACGCCATCGGGCGCCGCGTCTGATGCGCATCCTGGTTACCGGGGCCGCGGGCTTTCTCGGGTCCCACCTGACGGACCGCTTGCTGGCCGATGGCCATTTCGTGATCGGGATGGACAACTTCCTCACGGGGCATCCAGACAACATCGCTCACCTCATGGGCGACGGTCGGTTCCGGTTCATCCAGCACGACGTGACGAACTTCGTCTACGTGGACGGCGAGCTGGACGGAGTCTTTCATTTCGCGTCGCCGGCAAGCCCGATCGACTACCTGGAGAAGCCGATCCAGACGCTGAAGGTCGGCTCGCTTGGCACGCACAAGACGCTGGGCCTTGCCAAGGAGAAAAATGCCCGCTTTCTCCTGGCATCGACATCGGAAGTCTACGGTGATCCGCAGGTGCATCCGCAGCCGGAGACCTATTGGGGCCACGTGAACCCGATCGGACCGCGCGGTGTGTACGACGAGGCCAAGCGCTTCGCCGAGGCCATGACCATGGCATACCACCGCTTCCACGATGTGGATACGCGGATCGTGCGGATCTTCAATACCTATGGCCCGCGCATGCGGCCGAACGACGGTCGCGTGGTGTCGAACTTCATCGTGCAGGCACTGCGGGGCGAGCCACTCACCCTTTATGGTGACGGGTCGCAGACGCGTTCGTTCTGCTATGTGTCCGACCTCATCGACGGCATCTACCGTCTGTTCCGCTCGGCGCAGAGCGACCCGGTCAACGTGGGAAATCCAAACGAGTTCACCGTGCGCCAGCTTGCGGAGCGAATCATTGCCCTCACCGGCTCGAAATCACAGCTCGAGTTCCGGCCACTGCCCGAGGACGACCCCAAGGTGCGCAAGCCTGATATTACGCGCGCCCGGGAACGCCTTCAGTGGGAGCCGTCGGTCGAGCTCGATGAGGGTCTCCGCCGGACGATTGAATTCTTCCGCGCCCATCCAGCCGCATGATTGACGCCCCCGACAGCATTGAGCGGCAATTGAGCCAGGCGCGCGATCGATTCGCGCTCCAGGACTACTACGGTGCAATCCACCTCTGTGCCCGGCTGCTGGACGGGGGTGGCCGTTTCCCTGACGTGCATCACCTGAGCGGATTGAGCTATGCACTGCTCGGGCAGCCGGAGCGCGCGCTGGAGGAATTCGATGCGGCCCTGGCGCTCAATCCCCGGTACCTCGAAGCCACGATCCACCGCGCGCTGGCCCTCGCGGCCCTTGGTCGTGTCGACGAAGTGACCCCGGCGCTGCGGCGTGCTGGTGAGATCACGCCACCGCCGGTCGCAGGCTTTCCCGCCGCGGTGGCGGCCACACTGGCCAATCGCCACGCCGAACTTGGCCGAGCCTATGCGGAAGCCGGCGCGCGCGATCGCGCCATTCTCGAATACCGCCGCGCCCTGGAACTGGGCCCCCGGTTTCACGACCTGCGGTACCAGCTTGGCCGCTTGCTGCTCGAGTCAGGCCAGGTGCTCGAAGCCCGGGACGTGCTGACCCAGCTTGTGGCGGAGCATCCGCATTTCGTGGATGCCCAGGCGGCCCTCGGTCTGTCCTGCTATCTGGGCGGCGACGCAGCCGAGGCACAGCGGGTCTGGCGCGAGTGCCTCGCGCGGCGGCCGGCCAGCGCCCGTATCGAGGCCTACCTCGCGATGGTCGAGCGCGCCAGCACATGAGGTTGGGCGCTGCGCTCGCGCTCCTGCTGACGACCGCCTGCACTGCTTCCACGAGCCTCGAGCGACGCGCGGACGTCGATGCGGGAAACGGGCAGTGGAACCAGGCCCTCGCGTCATACCGGACCATCGCCAAGGGCACCTCGAGCGGTCGCATCCTGTCCAAGCTCGGCGCCGCGGCGCTTCGCGCGGGCAGCCTTGGCGAGGCCGTGAATGCGTACGCCCGCATGGGCCGCGAAGACCCTTCGCGGCGGGCCGAGGCCGCGGACGGGCTGGAGCTCGTGGCGCGTGCGGCTGAGCGTACCAGCGACACGACCTCGCTTCGCCTCGCGATACAAGCCATCCTCGACGCGGCGCCCGAGCGCCCCGTGGGTCGCTACGTTCTGGCGCTGGCATCGCGTCACGCGCTGGGTCCGGCGGACCGGCTGCTCCTGACACCTGCCGCCGTGGCGGCCGCTCCCGACGCCGACACGGCGGACTCGCTGCTGCTCCTCTACGCCGCGGATCTCGAATCCGGCGATGACTGCGCGCGTGCGGCTGGCGTGTACCAGGCGGTGGCCCTGCGGACTACCTTGCGCCCGCGCGCGACGCGTGCACGAGGGGCATATCAGGACTGTGCACTCCGGCTGGGAACGGCGCGTCTCAGGGACGGCGCACCCGGCGATGCCCTGGCATGGCTGGAGGGCGCCATCCGGGCGGATTCGGCGTCGGCGAGCGGGGTGGCGGCACTCGAGGCAATGGCAAGGGCGCTCACGGCGCTGGGCGATACCGTAGGGGGATCATTGGTGCAGGCAGTCGCAGAGAGATACCGGGCAGCACTTCCCGATAGCGGGGCACGGCACTGATGCGGTGGATGATCGGCTGCCTGCTGGCGCTCTCGCTGGTCGCATGTCACAAGAAGCAGCCCGACCTCGCGGCGCTCCCGAAGGGGCCGGCGGCGCCGGCCATGTCTGCCGAACAGATCGACACGCTCTGGATGAAGGCGGAACTCGCATTCCGCCGCGGCTGGTGGCGTGACGCGCAGACGAAGCTCGAGCAGCTCAACCTGGAAATGAAGCCGGGCGATGCACGTATTCCGCGCATGCACTTCATGCTGGGGGAGACGCTCGCCGCCGAAGGGAGCGAATTGCAGGCGGTGCGTGAGTTCCGTCGTGTGTCGGATGAAACGCCGACCGACCCGCTCGCGCCGCAGGCCCTGCTAAGAGCCGGCGATGCCTACGCCAAGCTCTGGCGCAAGCCGCAGCTGGATCCCACTTATGGCCAGACGGCGCTCTCGACCTTTCAGGAGCTGGAGAGCCGCTACCCGGGCACGCCCGCCGCACTGCAGGGGCAGGTTCGAATCAACGAACTGCAGGATGACTTCGCCTACAAGAACTACCGTACCGGCCTTTATTACGTGCACATCAAGGCCTACGACGCTGCCATCCTCTACCTGCGGGACGTGGTTGCCACCTATCCGCGTTCCAGCGTCGCGCCCCAGGCCCTGGCGGCACTGGTGAAGTCGTACCGGTCGCTGGACTATGTGGAGGACGAGAAGGAGACGTGCGGTTATATTCGACGGTTCCATGCGAACCTGCATGACATCAACAAGTTGTGTCCCCTGCCCGTGGACAGTACGGGCAAGACATGACAAGGCTGGTGGGCCTTTTCGGCGGATCGTTTGACCCGATCCACCACGGCCACCTGATCGTGGCCCAGGCTGCGGCCGGGGTGCTCGGACTGGCGGAGATTCGGCTGATTCCGGCGCGGGCGCAGCCCTTCAAGGGGGCGGGACATGGGGCCAGCCCCCTGCAACGGGCCGAGATGGTCGGTGCCGCGGTGGCCGGTGAGCCGGCCTTCAGGGTGGACCGGATTGAGCTGGAGCGCGAGGGCCCGTCCTACACCGTGGATACGGTGCGCGCGCTGCGGGCCCGCGAGCCGGGTGCGGAGTTTATCGTGCTCGTCGGCAGTGACGCGGCCGCCGAGCTTCCACAGTGGCATGAGGCGGCCGAGCTCGTCCGCCTCGCGCGCATCGTCAGCTTCGGGCGCGGCATGAGGGATACGGGTGCAGTACCGGCAGGCATCGAGTGCATCGCGGTGCCCGCCATTGAAATAAGTGCCACGGCCATCCGGGAGCGGGTGCGCCGTGGTCAATCCATTCGCTATTGGGTGCCCGATGCGGTGGCCGACTATATCGCCACTCACGGGCTGTACCGGGACGGAGCAGGATGATCAAGCAGCTGATTGCGTCGGTGTTCGGCACTCGCCACGAGCGCGAGGTGAAGCGCCTGCAGCCCCTGGTGGACCAGGTCCACGCAGAGGAGGCACGGCTCACCGAACTGACCGACGCTGAAATCCAGGCCCAGACGCCGCGGTTCCGCGAGATCATCCGCGAGCGGACGGCTGCGCTCAAGCAGCAACTGGAGGAGGTGCGTGCGGCCAAGCACGGCTCCGCCGATCCGGTCGAGCGCGATGCGCTCGAGGAGCAGTTTCAGGGGCTCGACGAGCAGTATCGCAGGGCGATTGCCGCGGTGCTCGAAGAGATCCTGCCGGAAGCGTTTGCCACGGTGCGCGAGGCTTGCCGGCGCCTCGTGGGAACGGCGGTTGACGTCACCGGGCACGAGCTCACCTGGGACATGGTGCCGTACGACGTGCAGCTCATCGGCGGGATGGTGCTGCACCAGGGGCGCATCGCGGAGATGGCGACCGGCGAGGGCAAGACGCTCGTTGCGACGCTGCCGCTCTACCTCAATGCGCTGACCGGCCGCGGTGCGCACCTCGTCACGGTCAACAACTATCTCGCCCGCCGTGACTCGCAGTGGATGGGGCACGTCTTCCGCTGGCTTGGCCTCACCGTCGCGTGCCTGGATGACACCGAGCCGTCGACGCCGGAGCGCCGCGCTGCGTACCTGGCCGACATCACCTACGGCACCAACAACGAGTTCGGCTTCGATTACCTGCGCGACAACATGGTCTTCTCACTGGACCAGCGGGTCCAGCGAGAATATGTGTACGCCATCATCGACGAAGTCGACTCGATCCTGATCGACGAGGCGCGGACCCCACTCATCATTTCCGGGCCGGTTGCGCACGAGGGCGATGATTCCTACGCGCGGTTCAACCGCCAGGTCTTCGAGCTGGTGCGGAAGCAGACCGACGTCGTCAACGGGCTGCTGGCCGAGGCGGAACGCCTCCTGGCCGACGACAAGCAGCGGGCTGAGGCGGGCAAGAAGCTGTACCAGGCCCAGCTCGGCTTCCCCAAGAGCAAGCGCCTGATGAAGCTGCTCAACGAGTCCGGCGTGAAGCAGCTGGTGCAGCGGGTCGAGCTCGATGCCATTGCCGACCGCAAGCTCCCGACCCGCCAGCAGCAGCTGCGGGACGTGGAGGAAGTGCTGTACTTCGTGCTCGACGAGAAGGGACACTCGGTCCATCTCACCGACCAGGGTGCGGCGCTGCTCTCGCCCAATGATCCGGCGCTCTTCCTGATGCCGGACATCTCGGTGGAGGTGCATGCCCTCGAACGCGACCCGGACCTGTCACCGGCCGAACGGGTGACGAAGCGCCGCGAAATCGAGGGGGCATATGCGGCCAAGAGCGAGACGCTGCACGTCATCCACAAGCTGCTGCAGGCGCATGTCCTGTACGAGATCGACGTCGATTACATCATCCAGGAAGGCCAGGTCCTCATCGTCGATGAGTTCACTGGCCGCATCATGCCGGGGCGGCGCTGGTCCGATGGCCTGCACCAGGCAGTCGAGGCCAAGGAAGGCGTGCACGTCAAGGGGGAGACGCAGACCTTCGCCACGATCACGATCCAGAACTACTTCCGGATGTACGAGAAACTGTCCGGCATGACCGGTACGGCCGAGACGGAGGAGCAGGAGTTCTTCCAGATCTACGGGCTCGAGGTCAGCGTCATCCCCACGCATCGTCCCATCGCGCGCCGGGACCTCTCTGACCACATCTACAAGAGCCGGAAGGAAAAGTACGACGCCATCGGGGAAGAGGTGGAGCGCCTGCACGGGCTCGGCATGCCGATCCTGATCGGCACGGTCAGCGTGGACGTCTCCGAGACCCTGAGCAAGATCCTCAAGCGCCGCGGCGTGAAGCACGAGGTGCTGAACGCGAAGTATCACCAGCGGGAAGCGGAGATCGTGGCACAGGCCGGCCAGCGCGGGTCGGTCACGATCGCGACCAACATGGCCGGCCGCGGAACCGACATCAAGCTCGGGCAAGGACCTCGACCTCTCGCTGGACGAGGCGGGCCTGCAGATCATCGGGACGGAACGGCACGAGTCGCGCCGCATCGACCGCCAGCTGCGCGGGCGTTCGGGCCGTCAGGGTGACCCGGGCCAGTCCAAGTTCTTCCTGTCGCTCGAGGACGACCTGATGCGGCTCTTCGGGTCGGACCGCATCGCCGCCTGGATGGACAAGAGCGGCGCCGAGGAAGGCGAGGTCATCACGGGTGGCCTGATTACCCGGGCGATCGAGAACGCGCAGCGGCGGGTGGAGTTGCAGAACTTCCAGGCCCGCAAGCGCCTCCTCGAGTACGATGACGTCATGAACCAGCAGCGCGAGGTCATCTACTCGCTGCGGCTGTTCGCACTGGAGAAGGGGGAACAGCTCAAGGCCGAGGCGCACCGCATGATCGACGGCGCGCTGGATCGCACGGTCCGGCAGTTCCTCGCCGGCGCGGCATCACCCGAGGAGTACGACCGGGGTGCGCTGAAGGAAGCCATGCTCCTGCAGTTCCTGCTCGCCGTCGATGATGTCACCGAGGCATCGGCCACGCCGGAGCTCGAGGATATCATCGGCGCGGCGAAGGCCGAGGGCAACGCGGCCTTCCAGCGCAAGATCGAGTACCTCACCGACTTCGGGAAGAGCATCCAGGTCGCGGAGGTCAGTGACCAGGTGCTGAGCCAGGTCATGCTCGGTGTGCTGGACGAAAAGTGGAAGGATCATCTCTACGATCTCGACCAGCTGCGCAACGCGATTCACTATCGCGGCTGGGGCCAGAAGGACCCGCTCGTCGAGTACAAGAAGGAAGCCTTCGACATGTTCGAGGACCTGATGCAGGACATTCAGGTCACGTTCACCGAGCGCTTCCTCAAGATCCAGGTGACCGCCGAGCCCAACCGGCCGGCTGCACCGCCACCCCCGCCTCCGGCACCGCGGGAAGCATCGGCCAACGACCTCTTCACCGGCAGTGCGGCGCCGATGGCGCCGCCGGCCTCCGCTCCTCGTGCCGGCACGGCGACCGCACCGGTTCGCACCTCGGCGGGAACGCTGGGTGCGCGGGCGGACCTGCCGGAAGTCGGGCGCAATGATCCGTGTCCCTGTGGCTCGGGCAAGAAGTACAAGAAGTGCCACGGCATCGGGAAGTGAACGATGTTGATCGCACATCCGCTGAAGTGAACCAGCTGGGGAAGGAAATGGCCGGGCCGATCGAGACGATCGGCCCGGCCTTTTTCTGTCCGCCCGCTACGTTCGCAAGCCGCGGCGGATCATTGCCGCGGGGTGAAGGTGAGCGTGAGCATGCCACCGCCGAAGTAGAGGGGCCCGATGATCGTGATGCGAATCAGGTCACCCGCTTCACCGCTGGACACGAGCTCCAATGGCGACATGTAACCGGACTTCGCTTGAACCGGGTGGTCCACCTGCAGCTCGGGGCGCGGGCGATCACATCGTCCATGAGCTCGACCCGCCAGTTGAGTTTCGTGTCGAGCTGCCCGGCTCCTGGAAGACGGACGACGTAATCCGCGCAGGGTTGAACTCCAGGGTCACTCCTCATCGGGGCACAGGAGTCCATCACTGGTCGATCACGACTGTTTGCCTGATGGTGGTCTGCACCGGCGAAGTCGAGGATCGTCTGGGGCGGCTGGTCCACGACCAGAAAGGCCGGTACCACGATGTCCACCGGCCCGGCGGTTGATGTCCCGGACAGCTCGAGATCGTAGGCAGTGCCCGGCGTTGCCGCGCTGTCCACGATCAACGTGAAGCCGAGCGAGTTTTCGCTGGCGGAAAAGTACGGTGTCATCTTGCTGCGGCCGGGCGTGGCCGGGTCCTTTCGTATCGTCACAACGCCGACACCCTGGAGTCCATGGCCGCTGAGCTGCGATCCTGCGGGCCCGCCCTGGCGGAATCCGGACGGGCGGCGAGGGGTCGAGCGTGATGGACGCCGGAACCAGCGGCGGTGGTGGTGGCATTGGCGGACCTGTATCCGGCGGCGCGTGTCGCGGGCCCGCCGGACGCCCGAAGCGGGGTAACCAGCCGGCGCTCGGCGTGGGGAAACGCAAGCACCAGGTCCCACATGTTCCCGCTCGACGGGACCACCACAGAGACGAACGCGGTGTCACCCGTCTTGCCGATCGTGAAACGCGCCGGGATCGAGTCCTTGTCGCCTGCGCCGGGCGGCACGAACCACGCGCCCGCCAGGGCGGACAGACTTGGCCCCGCTCACGGTTACGATTGCCTGGTCGCCAGGTTTGGCGCCGACCGCCGGCGCATGCAACACGCCTTCCTTGGGCGTGTCCGCCACCGATGTGATGCCTGCTGGCTGATCCGTATTGCAGGCCAGCGCGCACAGCAGCAGGCCTGCAGAAAGTGCGTTGCGCATGATTACTCCTCGTCCGGGCCGGTGTCGGCGTCGGCCACCATCTCATGGTCGAACCCATGTCCATGGAGCCGCGTCACCGTGAAGATTCCTGCCTCATCAGGGCTCGTGGTCTGCGGACCGGTGACATAGATCGTCTGGCCATCCCAGGTGATGGTCGGGAGGCCGTAGTCGGCGACGATCATGGTGGCGGGGCCGAAGGGATCGCGAGTCGACCGACGGGTCGCGATCCAGACGTTGCCGTCGTTCTCCTCGCCGCCGGCCGTGAGTGGACGCGTCGAGACGAAGACCGCCGTCAATCCGTCGTGCGAGAGGCAGACCTTGTTCTCGTCGTAGGGCGAGCTGAGTGACGGAACCAGGACGCCCGGGCCCCAGGTTCCGTCGCGGCGCCGGGTGCTCACGTAGATGTCGTCTTCCGTCGGCCCGAAATGATCAGCGGCGTAGTAGAGCTGTGCCGTGCCGGTGCGAATATCGAAGACGAATGAGGGCGAGCGCTCGTCCCCGTCGCTGTTGATTGCCGGTCCGAGATTGACGGCCTGCTGCCAGGCCTGGTCGTCGTGCACGTTCGCGCGGTAGGATGAGTACAGGTCGAGCCCGCCCGATCCCCCATCGCGGGCACTGCTGAAGAAGAGCCAATGGCCGCCGGGCGAGACGTTGGGGTGGTTGTCGCCGTGCACGTTGTCGACGTCGACATTGATCTTCGCGCCCAGGTTCGTCGCGTCGCCCCACGGGCCGTGCCCGGAGTGGCGATGCGCGACGTAGATATCACGCCCACCCAGCCCGCCCTCACGGATCGAGGCGAAGTAGAGACTGAGCCCGTCGCGAGTCTCGAACGCATTGCGGGTATCGGCATCCGGCAGGTTGATCGGTGACCCGAGCTGCACGGGTGCCGACCAGTCCTGCGGGCCCGCACCGCGATTGTCGGCCGTGCCGGTGATCGCAGGCGATGCGGAATTACCCGCGCTCGGCGCTGCGGCGTCCTTGCAGGCTGTCAGCAGGCCGAGTGTGAGCAGGGACGCCAGGGGAACGATGACGCGTGTCGACACGGGAACCTCGCACGTAGATGTGATGATGCATCCGACAGCGGCGAACGAAGACGGAGCTCATGGTTGGGGAGCGAAGAACAAGTCGAGTGCGCCACTGCCGAAGAACCCATCGGCGGCGATGCGTATCAGGTCGCCGGCGCTGCCATGGATCACCATCGTGACAGGTGACTTGAATGACTGGCTGATGTGGCCGGGAGGGTCTACCGCCAGGCGACCGTAGAAACCTTCCTCTGGGTCGTCGCTGTCCCGCCAGGTGAGCCGGATCGTCAGGTCTCCGCTGGCCGGCAGCCGCACCACATAAACCCCGCACAAGTACGCGCTGGCGTAGTACTGGTTGGGGCAGAGCCAGGGGTTGCCAGAGACGGGATTGAACAGATGCAGCGAGTCCGAGCCCGCCGGAAATTCCATAACCATCGAGGGATATGCTGCCCCTACGACCACGAAACGGGGCTTGGTGAGCGTGACCGTCCGGCCAACGCCTCCTGCCGTCACCACCAGGTCGTAGGCCGATCCCGGCACCGCGGTGGGATGCAGCATGACGGTGAGGCCGAAGGCCGTCTCGCTCACGTCCAGCAGCGTGACGGCTGCGTCGCCGGAGGTGGTAGTGCCGGAAGCAACGAGCGCCGCCGATACCACCTGGTCGAGTCCATGACCGGTGAGTTGGACGCGTGTGGCCAGACCCGGCGGTACTGCGATGGAAACCGGCGCCGAATCGAGCGTGATGGTGCCCGGGAGGCCCGATGTGGTATCCGGGGGGAGGAGGGGCCCAGCGACGCGCAACGGGCCGACGAGGCGGCGAGTCGCCGCCGGAAACGCAAGGAAGAGATCCCAGTTGCCACCATGGTCCGGGGCAAGCACAGTGACGGTCGCGGAATCCTGCGTCGCGCTGAGCGCGACGTGTGCCGGGACCGAGTCAGCATCGCCCGGGTTCGCCAGCTTGAACCAGGCGGCTCGGAGGGCCGTGAGCTTTGCGCCGGTGACCACGAGAGTCGCCTCGTCGCCCGGGTTGGCCTGCACCGCAGCGGCGCGAAGCACCCCATCGGCTGGCGTGAAGGAGCTGGAATCGTCAGACCCGGCTGTTGGCCCATCATTCTGGCAGGACGCCAGGAGCAACAGGCAGGCAATGAGGACACGCATGTATCACCTCCAGTAGTCCCTACATGTCTCGGTTCAGGTCGCCCGTCGTTCGGCGGTGCAACCGCGGCCAATACCTAGCGGCAACCCGTTATCCGCCCGTTATTCCAGCGTTCCGGGCTGGACGACGGTGAGGAGCAGGGCGTGAGATGAGCTGTGTGTTGCAGGCAGGCACGTTCGTCGTTTAAAACAGCGGTATCAGGCCAGCAGAGCTGGGCCGCCGTCGAGGTGCCTCGGTGATTCGATTCCAGGTTCTGGGCAGTGTCGGGCTGGTAGGCCCGGATGGCCTCGAGTTGCGCGCATTGCTCGCGCAACCCAAGCCCCTGGGGCTGCTCGCGTTTCTTGCCATGGCCCCCGGGGCGGGCTATCGCCGTCGCGACACGATCGCAGCCATGCTCTGGCCGGACCAGGACCAGGGGCACGCGCGAGGTGCCCTTCGCCGGACGCTTCACGTCTTGCGGAGCGAGCTGGGCAGTGCCGCGATCATGGTACGTGGGGCAGAAGAACTCGGCATCGATACAACCCAGCTAACCACCGACGTCACCTCATTCGACGAGGCCTTCTCGCAGAAGCGCTGGCTCGATGCGCTGACATTGTACCGCGGTGACTTTCTTGCGGCTTTTTTCCTTCCCGGTGTCGCACCGGACTTCGAGCAGTGGGTCGATGCGGAAAGAGGGCGGCTGCACCGGGCCGCATGCCTGGCCGCGGAACGACAGGCCGAGATCGAGTTCGCGGCCGGTCGCACGCCCGCGGCGGCAGAACTGGCCCGGCGCGCCCTGGCGCTCGCCCCTGATGACGAACCCCAGCTGCGCCGCCTCTTGCGGTTGCTCAATGAGCTGGGTGACGGTGCGGGCGCCGAGCGCGCCTACCTCGAGTTCACCGGGCGCATTGCTTCCGAGTACGGCGCGAAGCCGTCACCGGAGACGCAAGCACTCATCGCGTCGATTCGCAGCCGGACGGTCGCGCGAGCGCGCTCGTCGGTAGAGGTGACTCGCACGTCGCGCAACGTGGCAGAGGTTGCAGCCGGGCCAGCGGCAGCGGCAATCCCCCCGACGGAATCACCAACCCCAACGCGTGTCGCCGCGCCAGGCATTTCGCATCGCTCACGGATGCCTGCGCGGCCGGCCCTGGCGCTCGTCGCGCTGGCATTGCTCACCCCGATGATCATTGCACTCATCAGTCGGCGACTTCCGGTAGTGGCCTCCGGACCGACGGAGCAGCGGATCGCGGTAGCGCCGTTTGAACTGGTCGGCCCCGATACCACTGTCGGTGACCTGGCCGATGGCATGGTCGACCTCCTCGCCGCCGAGCTCAACTCGTCCGAGGGGACCTTCGTGGTGGACCCTGGCATCACGAGGACTGCGTGGGAGCAACTGGCTTCTCGCGGCGGCCGCGATCGCACCGCTGCGTCCCTGGAACTGGCGTCGCGATTGTCGGCTGGGCTTGTCGTATCGGGGACCCTGATCCGCGCCGCCGGCAACCAGGTGGTACTGCGCGCCAGCCTCCTCCGGGCGGGCTCCGGTGAAGTGGTCTCCAGCGCAAGTGCGACCGGTGCGCTCGACATGCTGCCGCAACTCGCCATGCGACTGGCATCGGATCTCCTCGCCGGACTGCCGGGTGAGCATGCCCGGCTTTTTGCCGTCGGCACGGAGGACCTCGACGCGCTGAGGGCGTACCTGGCCGGGCGTGGTGCGCTGCGCGATGGACGCTTCTACGAGGCATACGTCTCGTTCGACCGCGCGTGCAAGGCGGACAGCAACTTCCTCGCGGCCTCGGTCGGTCGCCTGGTCGCCGGCTACTGGACCGGGGCTGCCTGGCTCGTCGCGGGACCAGCGTGGCGGGCGCTCGATCGCCTGAGCCCGGCGGATCGAGCCATCGTGATCGCAGTGGCAGGCCCGGACTGGCCGCGCATTCCGTCTGAGCGCCAAACGCTGGATGCGTGGGAACGTGCCATTGCGGTGGCGACCGCCGCAGACCGGCCCGAGGCGTGGTACGGATACGCCGACCGGCTCATTCGGTGGGGCGGGGCCATGGATATTCCGGAATGGCAGGACCGTGCGGCGGCGGCCCTCCGAACCGCTCTCGCCATCGATCCTGTCTTCAGCGTCGCCCGCGAACGCCTCGTCGAACTTGCGATCATCACTGGTGATACCTCGACCATTCGCCACGAGGGGACGCGCCTGCTGGCGACACCGGCAACTCCCGAAGACGTCGCCCAGTTGCGCTGGGCGATCGCGGCCGCACTGCGGGACACCAGCGAACTGGTTCGATTGCGGCGCGGGTTCGATCACCTGCCTCCCGTGATCCTGCTCGGGATCGGCGAGGCGGGTCAGCGAGATGCCTTCACGCTGGAGGACGCGGAGCGCGCAACGGTGCTCTTCGAACGGTCGGCGGCGAGCCGCAGGGAGCGCCAGGAAGCCGCATTCCTGCGGCACGACCTGGCGCTCAACGAGGGGCGATTGCACGATGCGGTGCAGGCGATGACGGATGCCCGACGTTTTGACGTCGAGCATGCGGAGCCGGTGATGGGAGGCTGGCTCGACGATGGGGACACCCCAGGCACGGCGCAGCGAACCTTGATTCGGGATGCGCTCTACTGGGGTGGCGACTCCGTGGCGGCCGCGGTCGCGGCGAATGACCTGCAGCGACAACTCGCCGTCCAGGCCCACGACTACGCAAGCCGCGTGGGGCAATACAACGATGCGTGCATGGTGGCATTGTGGCGTGCCGCGCAGGGGGAACGCGGGGGCGCTGCGAGCGCCATGAAACTGTTGCAGGTGCCGGCCGGCCGCGATTCACTCGTGGGCATGCAGTACCGACGCAAGTGCCTTGCGCTCCTCGCCGCGGTGCTTGCAACCGGCAACCGGCGGTCCGACGCACTGGTGGCGATGCGCCGGCTCGACTCGCTTCAGTTGGAGGCAATGCCGCCGTTCGACGGCCTGGAGTTCATGAACCTGGCGCTGGCGCGAATGTTTGCATCGATCGGCCAACCGCGTGACGCATTGCGCGTACTTGCCCGAGATAGTCGAACGGTGCTCTATCGAAGTTCGCGGCTGGCAGAGGAGGCACGGCTCGCGGCGCAGGTCGGCGACACCGCGCGTGCGCGGCATGCATCCAGCGAGTACGCGGCGCTGCGGTTCATCCGTGCCACGCAGCGCGATTCCACCGGCGCGACGCGCGGCGTTGCTTCCGCCATGCCCTAGGCAGCTGCGCTCGCGGGTGGCCTACTGCCTCACCCACGTCGGCCGCAGGTCGTGCGTCACCTGTACCACCACCTGGTTCACCAGCGTCGCGTATGCCGCGTTCGGATCGCGCGCCGAGATGCTCGGCAGGTGACCACCGTTCATGGCGAGCTGACCGACACTCTGGGTCGCTGCGCCACTCGAACGCCAGAGCGTGCCCCCCGTGCTCGTGGACAGCAGGCGGACGTTCAACTCAGCGGATACCGTGGCGCCCACGTTCACGTCGCCGGATGCGCTGATGCCGCCGTGCGGTTTTGCGTTGGTGACCGCCAGCTGCCCGAAGAACACGGCGGGAATGTGCCGGTCCTCGCCCAGCTTCTGTGCCGCCGCCGGCGCGTCACCTTCCGCCAGCAGGCGCGCCACGGACGATATCAGCGGGCCCGAGCTCAAGCAGCTCGAATCCTGTCTGGCTCGCCAGCACCTCCTCGGCGAACTTCTGCGTCGCCATGCGACCCAGGTCGTCCTTCGACTGGTCGGTCGAGAACGTCACCAGGGCAACCCGGTCCCAGGTGCCCAGGTCGAGACGGGGCGGCACCCGGGCGAGTTGCGAGGAACAGGCGGCGAGCGCAACGGCCGAGGCAATTGCCGCCCACGCCACCGGCATTCGTCGATCTCGTATTCCATTCATCCACAACATCTTGCCCTTCCTTCTGGGGGATTGAGCATCGAGGAAGGCAAGAGGCAGGCCCGGACCCTCAAGCGGGATCTCAGGCGGTGCTGCGGAAATCGGGTGAGGCAGGATGGGCACGCCGTGGGCAGGATTCCCAGATGACGACGACTCGCCCGCTCGAAGATCGCGAACGTCCGCGCGAGCGGCTGCAGGCGCTCGGAGCGGCGTCGCTCACGACTGAGGAAGTGATGTGCGTGCTGCTGGGCACCGGCACCCGGCAGGTAGACGTACAGGCGCTCGCGCGGCTGCTGCTCGTTGGATCGGACGGATCGTTGCGGCGGCTGGCATCGAGGCCGCTGGCGGCGCTGGCGCGCGAACGCGGACTCGGACCGGCCAAGGCGGCGCGCCTCGTTGCCGCATTCGAGCTCGCGGTGCGACTTGCCGCCGAAGAGCGCCCGGCCGTGGTGCGGATTCGCGAACCGGAGGACGTCGTGAGGCTGTTCGCGCCGCGATTGCGGGACCTGCCCGTCGAGGAGTTCCATCTCCTGGCGCTCGACAGCCAGTCGCAGGTGCTGCGGCAGATCCTGGTGACGCGCGGCATCCTCAACAGCTCGCTGGTGCATCCGCGCGAGGTCTTCCGGCCCGCGATCGCCGAGGCGGCTGCCGGCATCATCGTGGTGCACAACCATCCCAGCGGTGACCCTGCGCCCTCCGCCGAGGATCGGGCGGTCACCCGGCAGCTCGTGGCCGCCGGGCAGCTGCTCGACCTGCCGGTCTACGATCACGTCATCATTGCGGGAGATCGCTGGATCAGCTTCTCGCAGGCGGGGCTGCTCTAGCGAACGGTCGTTCGCCCAGGCCGGGAGCCTGCGACCGACGCGGCTACTTCCCGCGCTGGGCCGGGTTCGCAGGCGACTGCTGTATCGGCGGCGGAGGGGCAGGTGCGGGGACAATGGGCGCACCACGGCCGGCTGCGGCGGGCAGCTGCGATTCACCCGGATGGCAGGGGGTCTGCTCTCCCTTCAACTTCCAGCTGACCGGCTGGCCGTCCTTCATGGTCAGCACGCCGCTCTGGTTGCCCGTCAGGTACCGCGGCCCGGTCGGCGCCAGCACCTTGGCCTTCGCCGTCAGTGTAAAGGGAACCTGCGTGCTGCCGTGCGTCGAATCCGGCGCGGACGCCAGCAACTTGAGCGGAAGGGAGAGTGAACTGCGGGAGGGAAGCACGAGGCTGTTCACGTCGGTGGCCTCGTTCTGTGACTTGCCGGCGACCACGAGCAGCATGACGAGGCTGTCCAGCTGCAGGTCGTAATCGTTGGTATTGCACCCCGAGAGCAGGAACTGCAGTCGTGCGTTTCCGCTGTCCTTTGCCATGCTGATCTCGACCAGGTTGACCCGCGGGTCCTCGTAGAGCCACATGCCAAGCGGGGTGCACGCCGCGAATAGCCCGCACGCGACGCCGGTAGCGCACAGGCGCCACGACAGCCCACTTGGGACCTTCAGCATGCAGGAACTCCTGGAGGGAGAATGGCCGGTGCCCACTGGCCATACGCGGAAAACAAGGTAAAAGGACGAGATGGCGGTCCCAACTTGCACCGCGACCCGGATCTGGGCCGTTCTTCCCGGGCTTCGAGGACCAATCACCCCATGTCGCGCCCGGGCTGCCGCATCTGGTCCGCCGCTTGCCACCGCCAGTGGGTTGCAGCATCCTACATGGTGGGGGATATCAGCCCGGAGCCAGCGTGACCGTTACCCGTCCGGACCTTGCCGATGCGTCGCCGGAACTGCGGCGATTGCTGGAGCCGCACCGCGAGCGACTCGATCTCGAGCTCCTCGATCGTGCGCTCCGCTTCAGCGCGGCCGCGCACCGGGGCCAGAAGCGGATCTCGGGCGAGGACTTCATTTCCCACAGCATCGCCGTGGCCCAGATCCTGGCGGAACAGCTGCTGGACACCACCTCCATCGCCGCCGCGCTGTTGCATGACGTGGTGGAGGACTCGGACGTCCGGGTCGAGGACATTTCCCGCGAATTCGGCCCCGAGATCGCCAGCATCGTGGACGGCCTCACGAAGATCTCGCACCTGACGTTCCGCTCCACTGCGGAAGAGCAGGTCGAGAACTACCGGAAGCTGCTCCTCTCCATCGCAAAGGATGCGCGCGTCATCATCATCAAGTTGTGCGACCGGCTGCACAACATGCGGACGCTCGAACCGCTCAACGCGGAGAAGCGCCAGCGGATTGCCACCGAGACGCGCGAGATCTACGCGCCGCTGGCCCATCGTTTCGGCATGGCGCGGATCAAGGCGGAGCTCGAGGACCTGGCCTTCAAGTTCCTCGAGCCCGAGGACTACCGCGCGCTGGTCACGCAGGTGGCGTCCAAGCGGGCGTCGCGGGAGCAGATGATCGTGAAGCTGCGCACGCCGCTCGAATACGAGCTGCGGCGTGCGGCCATCGAGAGCTTCGACGTGACCGGCCGGCCGAAGCATCTCTGGTCGATCTTCCAGAAGATGAAGCGGCGCAACAAGGGCTTCGACGAGATCTACGACCTGATGGCGCTCCGCGTCATCGTGCGCACCGTGCCGGAGTGCTACCACGCGCTCGGCATCATCCACCACAACTGGACGCCGCTGCAGGAGCGCATCAAGGACTACATCGCGAGCCCCAAGTCCAACGGCTACCAGTCGCTGCATACGACCATCTTCGGCCCCGGTGGCCAGCTGTTCGAGGTGCAGATCCGCACACAGGAGATGCACCGGACGGCCGAGTACGGTATCGCCGCCCACTGGATCTACAAGACGGATGGCAGCACCGATGAGGTGGCGGAGCACCTGGGCTGGTTCCGCCAGCTCCTCGAGCTGCAGCAGGACACGCACAGCCCGGAGGAATTCCTCGAGTTCCTGAAGGTCGACCTCTACCAGCACGAGATCTTCGTGTTCACCCCGCAGGGCGACGTCAAGCAGCTGCCCAAGGGCGCCACCCCGATCGACTTCGCCTACCACGTGCACACCAAGGTGGGCGAAAAGTGCCAGGGGGCGAAGATCAACGGGCGCATTGCGCCGCTGCATCGCGAGCTCAAGAACGGCGACACGGTCGAGATCCTCACCGGACCATCGGCCAAGCCCAGTCGTGACTGGCTCAACCACGTGCACACCGCGCGGGCGCGGCACAAGATCAAGCAGTGGATCAAGCACGAGGAGGAGACGGTCAGCCTCCAGCTCGGGCAGGAGATCCTGGACCGCGAGCTCAAGAAGCGCCGGCTGACGGGCGCCGATGAGAGCCGGCTCGAACGGGCCGCGGCATCGCTCTCGCTCGCTGATGCGCGCGGACTCACCATCGCCATCGGCCGGGGCGATGTGGCCATCGGTCAGGTGGTGCGGGCGCTCTTCCCCGAGGCGCCGGTCGAGGACCTGCAGGAGCCCAGGCCGACGGTGTTCGGCCGGGTCATCGATCGCATTCGCCTCGGACGCGGCATCAAGATCCAGGGTGTCGACGGACTGATGGTGCGCTATGCGCAATGCTGCCAGCCGGTACCGGGTGACAAGGTGGTGGGCTATGTCACGCAGGGCAGGGGCATCTCGATTCACCGCTCCGACTGCCCCAATCTCCTCACGCTGTCATCCGACGACCGGCGCGTGGAAATCGACTGGCATGAAACGACTGGCGAGTCGTTCGTGGTACGCCTCGTCGTCAATGGAAATGACCGGCGCGGTTTCTATGCCGACCTGATGCAGGCGGTGAGCGCATCCGGCACGAATATCAAGGCAGCCGACATCAATACCCGCGATGGTGCCGTCTTTGGAAATGTCTTCATCGAGGTGGACAACCTGCCGCACCTCGAAAAGGTCATGAAGGCAATGCGGCGGGTGAAGGGCGTGCAGCAGGTGGACCGGCACGAAGAGGGACACCCCGGCGCTTCGAAGTCTACGGGCTAGTTTTCCCGTCTCCCGTCTCCCGTCTCCCGTCTCCCGTCTCCCGTCTCCCGATTCCCATGGCGCACTGGATCCTCAAGACCGAGCCCTCGACCTATTCCTTCGCCGACCTGCAGGCGGCGCGTCGCGCGGTCTGGGATGGCGTCGCCAATCCCGTCGCGCTCAAGAACCTGCGCGAAATGCAGGTGGGCGACGAGGTGCTGATCTACCATACGGGTGACGAAAAGGCGGCCGTCGGTCACGCCAAGGTCGTGAAGGCAGCGTATGCCGACCCGAAGCAGGCGAATGACAAGATGGTGGTGGTCGACCTCGAGGCTGGCGCGCCGCTCAAGCGGCCCGTGACGCTGGCCGAGATCAAGGCCGACCCGGCGTTCGCCGACCTGGCGCTCGTGCGACAGGGTCGCCTCTCGGTAGTCCCCGTTCCTGCTCCCCTCTGGACCCGGCTGCTCGGAATGTCACGGGCGTAAGCGCCTACCGAATAAAAGCCGAATCATTATCTTTGCTCCAATGGCTTCGCAGAAATTCGAGGTACTCGCCCCATTTCAGCCCGCTGGTGACCAGCCCAAGGCGATCGCCGAGCTGACGGAGGGTGTCTTCCGGGGCGACCGGTACCAGACCCTTCTCGGCGTCACGGGCTCGGGCAAGACGATGACGCTGGCGCACGTGCTCGCCAACTATGGCAAGCCGACGCTCGTCCTTTCGCACAACAAGACGCTGGCGGCGCAGCTGTACGGTGAGCTCCGGCAGTTTCTTCCGCACAATGCGGTCGAGTACTTCGTCTCGTACTACGACTACTACCAGCCGGAGGCATACGTCCCGTCGACCGACGTCTACATCGAGAAGGATGCGTCGATCAACCAGGACATCGAGTCGCTGCGGCTGCGGGCAACCTCCAGTCTCATGGAGCGCAGTGACGTGGTCATCGTCGCCACCGTGAGCGCCATCTACGGCCTCGGTGACCCGGTCGAGTACCGGCGGCTCATGGTCACCGTGAAGACCGGCGAGGAGCGGGGACGCGATGCCATCCTGGCCGACCTCGTGCGCATCCAGTACGGCCGCAACGATGCGAGCTTCGAGCAGGGCACCTTCCGCGTGCGCGGCGATTCCATCGAGGTCTTTCCGTCGTACATGGAGCAGGCGTACCGCATCGAGCTCTGGGGCGACACGGTCGAGCGCATCAGTCGCATCGAGCCGCTCACCGGCAACACGATCTCGGTGCTCGATCAGTGCGCCATCTACCCGGCGCGTCACTTCGTCACGCAGCGGGCAACGGTGGAGCGCGCCGTGTCCGCCATCCGCGCCGAGCTGTCGGAGCGCCTTCTCGAGCTGAAGACTGCAGGGAAGCTGCTGGAGGCGCAGCGCCTCGAATCGCGCACCAGTTTCGACATCGAGATGCTGCTCGAGGTGGGGACCTGCGCCGGCATCGAGAATTATTCGCGGCACCTGACGGGAAGACATCCGGGCGAGCGACCGGCGTGCCTCCTGGACTATTTCCCCGAAGATTACCTGGTGGTGGTGGACGAGTCGCACGTCTCCCTGCCGCAGATCGGCGGGATGTTCAACGGGGACCGGGCCCGCAAGCTGACGCTGGTGGAGTATGGCTTCCGCCTGCCATCGGCACTGGACAATCGTCCGCTGCAGTTCGACGAGTTCATGAGCCTGGCCCCGCAGATGATCAACGTGTCGGCCACCCCGGGCGACCTGGAACTGCGGCTCTCGCGGTGGCGCGGTGGTGGAGCAGATCATCCGGCCCACGGGCCTCGTCGATCCGGAAGTCGACATCCGGCCGGTTCGCGGCCAGGTGGACGACCTGCTCCACGAAATTCGCGACCGGGTGCGGCGCAAGGAGCGGGTGCTCGTCACCACGCTCACCAAGCGGATGTCGGAGGACCTGACGGACTACATGCAGCAGGCCGGCGTGCACGTGCGCTACCTGCACAGCGACATCGACGCGATCGAGCGCATGGAAATCCTGCGCGGATTGCGGCTGGGCGACTTCGATGTGCTGGTCGGCATCAACCTGCTGCGTGAGGGCCTGGACCTGCCCGAGGTGTCACTGGTCGCGATCCTGGATGCCGACCAGGAGGGCTTCCTGCGTTCCGACCGGTCCCTGGTGCAGACCATCGGGCGGGCGGCGCGCAACGTGAATGGCCGCGCGATCCTGTATGCAGACCGGGTCACCGGCTCGATGCAGCGTGCGCTCGATGAAATGGATCGCCGTCGCAGCATCCAGCGGGCCTACAACATCGAGCACAGCATCACGCCCCAGTCGATCGTCAAGTCGCTCGAGGAAGTGCGGCTCTCGACCCACGTGGCCGATGCGCGCACCGAGCGGGTCAAGCCCGATTCGCAGCGCAGTGAGACCTACGTGGACCCGCACGATCCGAAGCAGCGCGAGGCATTCATGCAGCAGCTGGAGCGACGCATGCGGGAGGCCTCCGCCAACCTCGAATTCGAGGAGGCGGCGCTGCTGCGTGACCAGCTGAACGATCTCCGGGCCATGGGCGCGCCCAACGTGGCCCGGACCGGCGGTGGCACGGCGGTGCGCCGTCGGCGTCGGGGGTGATCCGCGCGGTTGGTGAAGCCGAGCTTGGCGTCGAGGGCGAACGGATCGGCCGCACGCTTGCCCCGGGATCGGTGGTGCATCTGGTTGGTGACCTGGGCGCGGGCAAGACCACGCTGGTGCGTTCCATAGCGCGCGGCCTCGGCGTGCACGAGGTTACCTCGAGCCCCACCTATGCGCTGGTTCATCGGTACGCCGGCGCTCGGGGAGCCGTCTTCCACGTGGACGGGTACCGGCTCCGAAGCCCCGATGAGGCGGCGGATGTAGACTGGGAGGGGATGGCGGCGGAGGGCGACGTGCTCCTGATCGAGTGGCCCGAGCGGGCAGGGGCGTGGGCGCCGGCGGCGACGCTCCGGATCCGGCTGTCGCACCTGGAAGATCCGTCCGTGCGTGGCCTGGAGCTGGGCTGATGCGCCTCGCCATCGACACCGCGTCAAGCCGCCTGTCCCTCGCGCTCGGCCAGGGTTCGCGTGACGCACTCGTCGAGGAAGTCGACGGCGCCCGCCAGCACGCGGCGGCGCTGCTCCCGGCGGTGGATCGGCTGCTCGCGCGGGCGGGTCGCGAGCGGAAGGACCTCACCACGGTCATCGTCGCGGACGGCCCGGGAAGCTTTACCGGCCTGCGGGTGGGTGCCACCGTAGGCAAGGCGCTGGTGGTGTCACTGGGAGTAGAGTTGTGGACGGCGCCCTCGCTGCTGGCACGGGCACTTCCCTGGTCGGGCCCGGGTAAGGTGACCGTGGCCGTTACCGATGCCCTGCGCGGCGAGTGCTATGCGGGCGCATGGCTCTGGCTTCCTGAAGGCGCGGAGGTGATCCTCCCGCCATCGGCACGGACGCCGGCTGGACTTCGGGATGCGCTGCCACGGCCGGACGTGGTCGTGGGAGAAGTGCCCGAGACCATCGCTGCGATGCTGGTAGGATGGGCGCCGGTGCAGGACCTCGCGCAGCGGGTTGATGCGCGCTTGCTGCTGGACCTCGTGGGTCGTACGGGTGGCGCTCGTCGCGTCACCGACCCACTCGAATGGGAACCGGATTATGGCCGCCCCGCAGAAGCCCAAGCCCTCTGGGAAGCCCGTCACGGGCGCGCCCTACCGCATTCGTCGGGCGGTAGTCGCTGATGCGCCTGCGCTGGTAGCGCTGGAGCGCACCTGTTTCGGCGACCCGTGGTCTGAATCCTCGTTCCGGGAAGCGCTGGAAACACCCTGGACGTTCGGACTCGTGGCGGATACCGAGGCGCACGTCGAGGGCTATCTTATCGGGAGGGATGTTGCCGGGTCGGGTGAGGTGCTGAACCTGGCCGTGGATCCATCCCGGCGACGCGCGGGGATTGCGCGCGCGCTGCTGAAGGAAGGATTGCGTACGCTCGGGGAACGCGGCGCGGAGGAGGTCTTCCTGGAAGTGCGTGCCTCGAACTCGCCGGCCATCGAGCTGTACCGCGCGGCGGGTTTTCGTCCAGTCGGCATCCGCGCCGATTATTACCGCAACCCTCGCGAAGACGCGATGGTACTCAGGCTGGGGTTGTCGCGGCTGGCGTAGCTTCGATGGCCGCGGCGCTCAATTGATGAATCCGGCGACGTGCCCCTCCAGTACCGTGGGCGCGTCCACATGTCGCTCGAACACACTAGTCCGTGGAGGCACCCGTGAGCCGCAGTCTCAACAAGGTCACCCTGATCGGCAACCTCGGGGCCGATCCCGAAGTGCGCAGCACCCAGAACGGCGGCCGGGTCGCCACGCTCTCGGTGGCGACGAGCCGCCAGTGGAAGGGTCAGGACGGGCAGATGCAGGAGAAGACCGAGTGGCACCGGGTCATCTTCTGGAACTCGAATTATTCCAAGCTCGCCGACATTGCCGAGAAGTACTGCCGCAAGGGCGAAAAGATCTATGTGGAAGGGAGCATCGAGTACCGCTCCTGGCAGGACAAGGAGGGCCAGACGCGCTACACCACCGAGATCCGGGGAAACGAGCTGATCCTGCTCGGCGGACGCGGCGGTCAAGGAGCGGAAAGCTTCACACCGGCCAAGGCTGCGGCGGGCTCTCCGGTGGCGGCAGGGAAGGGCAAGGAGGAGTCGTTCGACGACTTCCCGGATGCCCTCGATGCAGCGGACGACGATCTGCCGTTCTGAGGCACGACGCCCCAAACCCATGCATGACTCTGCGCCGGTCGCACCCCTGCGGTGGCGGCCGGCGCTGGCGCAGGGGCATAAGTATATGATTGTCAGCAGGTTGCGGCAGCGGTTCCCAGATGCAATCCGTGGCGCTGATCTTGCTTTTCCTGCGGGCCAAGCCTGAGGACGTTTGCGCCTCGGAGCTTCAGTTTCTCCGATTCCGTTCTCGAACGCTGTTGGGAGAGATCCGATGCCCCACCTCGATCCTGTTGCGTCGCGGTCCACGCGCCCGTCCCGCCGGTTTTGGGGATTGGCAATCGGCACGCTGCTCGCACTTCCGGCTGCCGCGATCGCCCAGGCACCGGCGACGCCGCAGACTCACACAGTGCGAGCTGGCGATACCCTCTGGTCGCTCGCGCAGGCCTACCTCGGTGACCCGCTGCTCTGGCCCGAGATCTACCGCCTCAATACTGACGTGGTGGAAGACCCGCACTGGATCTATCCCGGTGAAACGCTTCGTCTCGCTGCCGCCGAGGGTGTGAAGTCGGTTCCGGCCGAGGACACGCCGCCTCCGCCTGCTGCCGTGGCCCAGGCGCCGGCGCCGGCGGCCGCAGGCGCCGCCGCCAGCGGTGCCGCGGCGGCCCCGGGCGCAAAGGTAGATGCGGTCGAGGACCCGAACTTCCAGGAGACTGACGCCGAAACCAGCGAAGGCTACGACCCGAACGCGCCGCTCTTCCCGCAGCAGGGCGAGATGTCTGCCGCGGCTCGCGCGACGGTCAAGGCGTATTCGGGCAAGAACTACCGGGCGATCCGGCGCGACGAGTTCTACTCCGGTGGCTTCCTCACCGAAGGCCAGGAGCTGCCGTTCGGCCGCGTGATCGGCCGTACCGCGTCACCCATGATCAAGTCGATCGCAAACGTCGGGGTGGCCAAGCTCTACACCGAGCTGGCCGTGTCTCCGCCCAAGGACGCCTCCTATCAGGTGGGCGATACGCTGCTCATTGTGGAAAAGGGCACGCGCATCAGCGACTACGGCTACATCGTCAATCCGTCCGGCGTGGGCGTCATCACCCGCATCGATGCCGGCCGTCCGATCATGTCGGTTACGCAGCTGTTCTGGTCAGTGTATCCGGGCCAGTGGGTTCTCCCCATGGAGAAGTTCCCCGGCAGCCCGAAGACGCGCGCCGTGCCGATTACCGATGGACTCCGGGGCCATGTGCTGGGCTGGTCGCGTGTCGAGTACATCAAGCTGCCGCAGGGATACATCTACATCGACAAGGGCAAGCTCGATGGCGTCGCACTGGGCGATATGTGGGAGGTTCGTCGCTCGTCCGGCGGCATTACCGGCAACGGTACGGTACTCACCGAAGAGACCATGGCGACGATGCAGATCGTCAATGTGCGCGATCACACCGCGACGGGCCTGCTGATCAACATCCGGTTTGCGGCCTTCCCGCAGGGTACCTCGGTCGTCCAGGTGGCCAAGATTCCGCAGTAGGCCGGCAGCGAGCAGCACTCATTGCAGGCCAGAGCGGCGCCCCTCCGGGGGCGCCGTTCTCGTCTTGTGATTCGAGTCACGCGCTGCGCTCCCGCTGACGATACGCCCGTCTATATTGCGGGGCGATCAAGGGTTACGCCTGTTTGCCTGGTGCCGTGATGACCACTTTCCAGCGGGAGAATCGCCGACGATGAGCGGACGGGTGCTGGTGACGGGTGGGGCAGGGTTCATCGGTTCCCACATCGCGGAGACCTACCTGGCGGCTGGATGGGAAGTCGTCGTACTGGACGACCTTTCCCGCGGGCATGCCAGGAACATTCCCAAGGGCGCCACCTTCGTCCAGGCGGACATCGGCTCACCGGAAGCGCGGCAGCTGCTGGCAGCCGGCGGATTCACCGTGCTCAACCACCACGCAGCGCAGATCGACGTGCGGGTCTCGGTGGAGCGACCGGCGTACGATGCGCAAATCAACGTGGTGGGCTTCGTCAACCTGCTGGACGGCGCGGGCGCCGGCGGGGTGAAGCGGGTGGTGTTCGCGTCGAGCGGCGGGACCGTGTACGGGGATCCGCTCGAGATCCCGACACCCGAGACGGCGCCCAACTGCCCGATCTCGCCCTATGGCGCGAGCAAGCTCGCCGGTGAGCACTATGCGCGCATGCTTGGCGCGCTGAACAATTTCGACGCCGTGGCGCTCCGGTACTCCAACGTCTTCGGTCCGCGGCAGGATCCCGAAGTCGGAGGCCGGCGTCGTCTCGATCTTCGTCTCGCGCCTGCTGCAGCAGCGGCCACTGACGATCTTCGGCGACGGCAAGCAGACCCGCGACTACGTGTTCGTTCGTGACGTGGCGCGCGCCAACCTGCTGGCGGCCACCCGGCCCCTCCCGGCGGCCGGTGTGCATGAAGCACGGGCCTTCAACATCGCCACTGCGAAGGAAACCTCCGTCCTCGAGCTCGCGGACATCGTGGGCCGCGTCATGGGCGTGAAGCCGGTGATCGAGCATGCACCGGCCCGGGCGGGCGAGCTCTTCCGCAGTTCACTCGACGTGCGGAAGGCGGCGGCCGGTCTTGGCTGGCGCCCGGAATTCAGCTTCGAGACCGGATTGCCCCAACTCGTGGAATGGTTCCGAAAGGAAAGCGCATGATGCTGCAGGCCGGTGGTGCGATGCCCACGACACCCCTCGAGCTGCTCCTGATCTCGAGCGTCGAGACGAAGGTGGTGCTCGCCATCCTGCTGGTGTTCTCGCTCATCGCATGGGCGATCATCGTGCTCAAGTGGTGGCAGTTCCGCCGGCTCAACCGGCAGGGCGAGAAGTTCTTCAACGAGCTGGAGCGCACGACCCGCCTGCAGGAGGGGTACCACGCGGCCATGAAGCAGCCGCCCTCTCCATTCAACCGGGTCTTCCGCGAGGCGATCAATTTCTATTCCGAGCTCCGGCCGGGTGCGCTCAAGGAGGAAGTCGCACGCACGCCGCTCACGCAGACCCAGCTCGAATCACTGAAGCTGGTGCTCGCGAAGGAAGTCTCCGCGGAAAAGGACATGCTGAGCCACTATGTCCCGTGGCTCGCGACGGTCGGGGCCGTGGGCCCCCTGATGGGCCTCATGGGCACGGTGCTGGGCAGTGATGGACGCATTCATCGGCATCTCGGCCAAGGGCTCGGGCAACATCAGCGCCGTGGCGCCGGGGGTGGCCGAGGCACTCATCGCCACGGTAGCCGGCCTCGGGGCCGCGATTCCCGCGGTGATCGCCTACAACATCTTCGTGAACAAGGTGCGCCTGGCCGCGAGCGAGCTCGAGGGGTTCGCCGCGGAGCTCATCGGCACGATGGCGCGTGAGGGCATGGTCTGACATGGGCATGCTCGGTGGATTCGGCAGCAACGAGGAGCTGCCGTTCAACGCCGACGTGAACGTGACGTCGCTGGTGGACGTCGCGTTCGTGCTGCTCATCATCTTCATGATCGCGGCGCCGATCATGCAGGGCGGCGTGGACGTCGACCTCCCCCGGGCGGCGGCCAAGCCGCTGAATGCCAAGCAGGGATTGGTGGTGTCGGTGGACCGGACGGGAAAGATCTTCCTCGACGAGACGCCGGTGAGCTACCGCGACTTCCGCGCAACCTTTCGGGGCATCGTGGCATCAAGAAAGCCCGATGCGGTCTATCTCCGGGCGGACGACCGCGCGAACTATGGCGACGTCGTTCGCGTGGTGGCCATCATCCGGAACTCCGGCGTCCGCAACCTGGGCCTCGTGGCCGAGGATGAGGAATCGAAGTGAAGGGCAGGGCCGCGCTCCGGGCCGACACGCAGTCCACGACGATGGGCATCACCAGCTCTGTCGTGCTGCACCTGCTCGGGGTGACCCTGTTCCTGATCGTCATCCCGAAGCCGGTGATCAGTCCGCCGGTCTACGCCGTCGAGCTGGTGGCGGCGCCGCTGCCCACGAGTGTCGCCAGGGCCGCACCGGAAGCGGTTACACGGCCCCCGGAGCCGGCGCCCCCGACTGAAGCGCCTGCGCCGGCCCCCGCCAAGCCCGCAAAGGCCGAGGCGGTCAAGCCGAAGGCCAAGCCGGAAAAGGCCCCGCCGGCCCCGGCCAAGCCGGTGGCCACCGAGAAACCGGTGGAGAAGGCGCCGGTGACCAAGAGCGAGGCCAAGCCGCTGCCGGGCGAGACGCCGGGCACCGGCAACGACGTCGCCAACATCAAGATTCCGGGAATCGAGTTTCCCTTTCCCGACTACCTCCGGAACATCATGAACGAGGTGCTGCGCCGCTGGAGTGCTCCGAACAACAAGCTCCGGGCAGAAGTGGCGTTCCTCATTCTCAAGGATGGAAGCGTGCGTGATATCAGGTTCCTGACGCGGTCCGGCAACTTCAGCTTCGACCTCGAGGCGCAGGGCGCCATCGAGAGCTGCCGGCAACAGCAAGGCATTCGGCCCCCTTCCGGATGGATGGGACGCGAACGTCCTTCCGGTCACCTTTGTGTTCGAGCCGCGGCAGTGAGGGCGGTTCATCGCGCGGCCATCATGACGGTCCTGGCACTCGCCGTGGCCGGAAGGCCTGCCGCTGCGCAGGACTCGGTGCCGCAGCAGCGCGGGCGTGCGCCTGACGCTGCGCTACGATCCCGGCAATCGTCCGTCGCTGTTGATGGTGCCCGGCGCCGGCTTCGACTCGGTGCGCGCCATCCTGAAGCGCGACCTCGATTTCAGTGATCGTTTCGAGACGATCATCGCACCTGACGCGTCGGGTGCCGCACCGGGCGCGGCGGGTCCGCTGAACTACGAGCTCTACCGGAAGTTCGGTGCGGCCTATGCGGTCGAGCTGGTGCCGGCGGGATCGCAGACCACGGTGCGGCTGCATGACGTCACCGGTGGCAAGGTCGTGAACAGTGTGGATGCGGCGTTCCCGGATGTGGCGGATCCGGGTTTCCGGATGCAGGTACACCGCATCAGTGACGAGATCGTGCGCTGGGTCACCGGGACTCCCGGAGTGGCGGCCACACGCATCGCGCTCGTGACGGGTGGCCGGATCTCGATCACGGACTTTGACGGCGCGGCACAGCAGGTCGTGACGCCGGCGGGCCAGACCTCGCTCTCGCCTGCCTGGTCACCTGCCGGCGATCGCATTGCGTATACCCGTCTCGGTGAGGGGCGCGGCCCCGTGGTCGTGCAGAAGCTCGCGGGTGGGGTGCCCCAGGCGGTGCCGGGCTCGGAGACGGCGCTCAATATCACGCCGGCATTCTCGCCCGACGGAAAGTTTCTCGCCTATGCCCATGCGGACGAGGAAGGCACGAACCTCGTCGTGGCCAACGTCGCGGACATGTGCTGCGCCCAGCGGTTGACCACCGGTCGCTTCGCCGACAACCTTTCACCCACGTACGCGCCGGATGGTCAGCGCATGGCGTTCGTATCGACCCGCGCCGGCCCTCCGCAGATCTACGTGATGGACGCGAGCGGTACCGGCGTCGAGTTGCTCGTGCCCTTCGACTATGGTGTCACCGGCAGCTCGAACGCCCCGGAGTGGTCACCTGACGGGGGCTCGCTCGTGTTCCACCGCGAGGTATCGGGTGGTCCGCAGCTGTTCGTCCTCGATGTGTCGAGTCGCCGCCTGCGGCAGCTCACCTCATCGGGGCGCAATGAGGATCCGACGTGGGCGCCGGACGGCAGGCACGTTGCCTATGTGTCCGACCGGACCGGCAGTCGGCAGATCTGGATCATGGATATCGACACGGGCCGTGTGCGCACGATCACCACGCCGGGGGCTGCAAGGCTTCCAGCATGGTCTCACCGGTTGCCGTGACCTGAGTTACCTCAACACCCTGGAGAAATGACCATGCGCCGTGCCACGCTGCTCGCCGTCGGAGCCTTCGCTTTTGCCGCCGCCTGCGGAGGCAAGAAGCCGCCGGAGGCTCCCGCGCCGCAGACCAAGCCCGCGCCCGAGGCGCCCGCGCCAGCACCCGCGCCCGCGCCCGCGCCGGCGCCGAATGACGACGCCGCCAACGCGGCGCGCATGGCCGCCGAACGGACACGCGCGCTCACGACCGACCTGACGGCGCTGATTCATTTCGACTACGACAAGTCGGACATCCAGCCGGCGGACAAGGCCAATCTCGACCGCAAGGCGGCCATCCTCGCGGCCAACCCCGGCGTGCGCATCCAGATCGCCGGCAACTGCGATGATCGCGGTTCGGCCGAGTACAACCTGGCCCTGGGCAATCGCCGTGCGCTGGCGGCCAAGCAGTACCTCGTGAGCAAGGGCATCGATGCCGGCCGCATCGAGACGGTGTCGTTCGGGTCGGAGCGTCCCATCGCCACCGGGGCAGACCGAGGCCGCGTGGGCGCAGAACCGCAACGACCAGTTCACCGTGACGGCGGGTGGCTCCAACCTCGTCTCGCCGTCGTGAGACGAGCGGCCATCGGCTTGTGCCTGGCTGGCGTCGCTGCCTGCGCGACGCCCGGCCAGGTGCATGACGTAGAGACCCAGGTCGGCGTGCTGCGCGCCGACTCCCGTCGGGCCGATTCCGTCCAGGCAGCGCAGTTGAAGCAGGTGATCGCCCTGCAGCAGCAGGTGCTCGATTCGCTGGCTGTCACGCGGCGGATGCTGGCGGACATGAAGGGTGAGGTGTCCAACGACCTGCTCAACGTGCAGCAGCAGTTGCTGCAGCTGCAGGAGCTCACCGGCCAGAGCCAGCGTCGCCTCACCGAGCTGCGGTCGCAGCTCGAGGCACGCGGCGAGTCGGTGAGCGGTGGCGCGCCGGCTCCGGTGACACCGGGCGACACCGGTGCCGCGGCCCACCCGGCGGCAACTGGTGCATCCGCCCAGCAGATGTTCGATGCATCACTGGCGCAGTTGCGGCGCGGCAGTTCCGCCACGGGTCGCGCGGGGTTGCGTGACCTGCTGCAGACCTATCCCAAGGACGCGCTGGTGCCGGATGCGCTCTACTTCGTGGGCCAGAGCTTCGCGTCGGAGAACCCGGACTCGGCGGCGTTCTACTATCGCCAGGTGGCGAAGGACTATCCGACCTCGGCGCGTGCCCCGGCCGCGCTGTACGGCCTCGGGCTCCTGGCCGAGCGGCAGGGCGACAAGGCCGGCGCACGCGCGGCCTACCAGCAACTGCTCAAGACGTATCCCAAGTCCGACGAGGCGGCGCTCGCGCGTGACCGGCTGAAGGCGATTGGGCGCTAGCCAAGCTGGACCTGAATGACATTCCCCGGCGGCGAAATGCCCTTCCTCGAGCATCTCGAGGAACTCCGTGGTCGCATCCTCCGGTCCCTGGGGGCGATCATCGTGGGCTTTGCCGTCGGGCTGTGGCTGGTGGACCGGCTGCAGCTGGTGGTCCTGCTCAAGGCGCCGATCGCGCCGTACCTGCCGTCGGGCAAGCTGGTGTTCACCAACCCGACCGAGCCGCTGATGATCGTCTTCAAGCTCGGGTTCGTGGTCGGCCTGCTGCTCGCGTCCCCGGTGATCATCTACCAGGCGTGGGCCTTCCTCGCACCGGCGCTTTACGACCGTGAACGCAAGGTCCTGGTGCCGGCGCTCGTCGTGGGGCTGGGCCTGTTCCTCATTGGTGCCGCGCTCGGGTACGTATTCATCGTACCGCAGGCGGTGCGCGTCTTCCTCAGTTTCCAGAGTGACGCCCTGCAGGCCATGATCACGTACGACGCCTGGTTCGGCTTCGTCATGCAGATCGTGCTCGCGATGGGCATTTCGTTCGAGCTTCCCCTCATCATCGTGATCCTCGCGGCGCTCGGCGTCGTGACCCCCGCCGGGCTGCACCGCTTTCGCCGGTTTGCGGTGGTCGGCTGCTTCATCGCTGGCGCCGTGCTCTCCCCGGGCACCGACGTCGTCTCGATGCTGATGATGACGGCGCCCCTGCTGCTGCTGTATGAGATCGGCGTGGCCGGCGCCGTGATCATCGCCCGACGACGGCTGCGGGATGCGCAGTCGGCCATCCTGCCAATGCTCCTGCTCCTGCTGGTGGCAGGCGCGGTCACGCCGGCCGCGGGCCAGGGCGTGCCGACGCCCCCACCCCGGGCCGCGGGCCAGGACACGACCCGCGCGCCGCCGGGACGCACTCCCGGACAGGCCCTCGACACGGCTCAGGCCCGTCGCCTTGGCCTCCCTACCGCGCCGTCGCAGACCTTCGCCCCGGAGGACTCTGCCTACCGGTCACTGCTCGACAATCCCGCCTACACCGTCACCAAGTACCGCTCCGATTCCGCCGCCATTCTCGCGACGGATCGTGAGTTGCTGCTCATGGGCAACGCGCATGACGGAGCGCGAGGGGACCACGATGGAGGCGGACGACATCACGTACGTGCAGCGCACGTGCGTGCTCGACGCGACGGGCGACCCGAAGTTTTTCAGTGAAGGGCAGGTGCTGGTCGGCGAGCAGCTCAAGTACGACACCTGCCGCAAGCGCGGTGTGGTGGACGATGCCCTCACGAATTTCCAGCAGGGGAGCACCACCTGGTTCCTGCGCGGTGACGTCGCCAAGGATTCGCTCAACAACCGGATCTTCGCCGGCAACGGCGATATCACCAGCTGCGACCTGCCGATCCCGCACTACCACTTCCATGCGCGCCAGATCAAGTGGGTGTCCAACACCGTGCTCGTGGCGCGACCGGTGGTGCTGTACATCCAGGACGTCCCGGTGCTCTGGCTGCCGTTCATCTTCCAGGACATGCGCCCGGGCCGGCACTCGGGCCTGCTGACGCCGGCGTTCGGCATCTCCGACATCATCCGGCCGTCATCGACCTATTCGCGCCAGTTCACGAACATGGGGTACTACTGGGCGACCAACGACTACCTGGACCTGAGCGGCTGGGCGGACTGGTACTCCAACCGCTACGTCTCGCTGTCCGTGCTGTCGAACTATCGCTGGCTGAACCGGTTCCTCAACGGCTCGGTGCAGGTCACGCGCATCTGGCAGGACGACGGCGGCAGCAGCCTCGCGTTCCACTGGAACCACACCCAGCAATTCAACCTCAACACGAGGCTGAATTTCTCGGCGTCGTACGCCACCAACACGAGCATCATCAACAACAACGCGGTCGACCCGCTGCTCAACACGCAGCAGATCACCAGCCAGCTGCTCTTCACCAAGACCTATCGCTGGGGCACGGTCGTCGCTGGGCGGCAACCGGCGGCAGGACATTTCCGACGACTCCTACTCGCAGCAGCTCCCGCTCTTCAGCGTGATCCCGAAGCCGATCGCCCTCGGGTCGAACTCCACCTGGTCGCCGCAGTTCGTGGTGAGCCAGGATATCTCGGGAAACCAGCCCCGCGGCTACCTCAAGTTCGTCACGCCGGGCGGGACCGTCGACTCGACCCTGATCACCACGGACACGAAAACCTCCAACCTGCAGTTCCAGACGCCATTCCGGCTCGGGAACTTCAACTGGCAGAACGCGCGTCACCTACAGCGATGTCTCGACGACCGGCCGCGATTCCACGTTCGCCATCCTGCCGGATACGGTGACCGGCTTCCCCGACGATTCGCTCGTCGTCGTGCGGTACGGGGCAGGGACGTTCGTCGGGTCGTTCGACTGGACCACCGGCATCAACCTGCCATTCCTGCTCGGGGGCACCTGGAAGATCCAGCCGACCATCGCGGTGCAGAACATCACCGCGGGGCCGTTCGCCATCCGGAACAACGCGACCAACGGCGACTGGGTGCTGCAGGGCAAGCGCGCCAACTTCAGCCTCGCGATGTCGCCGACCTTCTTCGCCTTCTTCAACGTGGGCTTCATTCCCGGGCTGTCCCGGATGCGGCACAGCATCAACCCGCTGATTTCCTGGTCGTTCGCGCCCGCCGCCACCGTGCCCGATGCGTACGCGCAGGCGATTACCCTGCCGGGGCAGGTACCGGTCCTGCGGAGCGCCCCGCAGAACCTGCTCACGCTGGCGCTGAACCAGAACTTCGAGGTGAAGGCGAAGCCACTGCCCACCGACACCCTGGGCACGCTGGCGCGAAAGTTCCGGCTCCTCAGCATCCAGACATCGCCCGATCGCCTACGACTTCAACCAGGCAGGAGCAGCCGGGACGGACCGGGTGGACCGACGCAGGTGGTGAACAACTCGCTCCTGAGCGACCTGCTCCCGGGATTCAGCCTGAATTTCGGCTTCGACCTCTGGCGTGGCCTCGCGGGACAGGACACATCGCAGTTCGCGCCATACCTGAATACGCTGAATGCGGCGTTCGGCCTTTCGGGCGACACCATCAGGTCGCTGCTTGGCGCGGTGGGTATCGGCTCGCGGCAGGCCCCGGGGCTCGGCACCGGCATCCAGCCCACGGGCGCGCCGCGCAGCGTCATCAATGACCCGAGCAACCATTTCCTGCAGAACCAGGGGAACGGCCTGGTGAACGGCATCCCGACCTACTCGAGCCCGCTCTCGGGAGCCCACAAGGGATTCACGTCGAGCTTCGTGTTCACGCTGACCCGCTTTCGTCCGAGCAGCTATCCCAACATCGATTTCAAGCCGCCGGACCAGATGTCCCTGCAGTACAACATCGGCTTTTCTCCCACCCAGTTCTGGGCCGCGACCTGGACCGCGCAGTACAATTTCAGCGCCGGGCGCTTCGAATCGCAGACGGTGGCGCTGGAGCGCGAGCTGCATGAATGGCGGGCAAGGTTCAACTTTGTGCGCAACGCGAACGGCAACTTCGCATTCTACTTTTCCATCCAGCTGACCGACTTGCCGGACCTGCACTACGATTATCAGCAGACCAGCTTCGAGCAGTGATCATGTCCTCGCGCGGCGACGGAGTGTCCAGATTCGCCGAGGCGAGGACCGGTCGACGTGGGCGCGTGACGCGTTCGACCGTGTCATTGCGTCACTTGGACGTCCACCCCTGAATGGCACGGTCCCTGCTCGTACCAGGGCCAACATCTCCCGGAGACGCATGCTCATGACCCGTTGGCCACTTAGCCGCGCTGGCCCTGCTCGCTGCGTGCTCGAGCAACGACTACACCGGGCCCCCAGGCTCACTGCCCCCGCCGACCAACCTGTTCTACGAGGTCACGTCGGGCGGCCCCGCAACGCAGCCCGTCGCCACGCTGCTCGAGTGGGACCCATACAGCAACCCGCAGCTCAATGCCTGGAACGTGTATTCCAGCGCCAGCGCCGGTGGTTCGTTTGTCCTGCGTGCCACCACGACGTCCAACAGCTTTCATGATCAGGGCGTCCCGGCGCTGCAGTACTACGTGACGGCTGTCGATCAGTCGGGCCTCGAGTCCCAGCCCAGCAACACGGTCACGATCGATGAACGGCTGGCACTGCCTCCGGTCAACCAGCTCACATCCACCAGCCTCAACGGCGCGATCGCGCTGGTGTGGTCTGACAACCCGTTCGAGACCGATCCCGCCGGTTTCCGGAACTACCGGGTTTACAGCACGCCGTACAACCTGGACACAGATACATGCCTCGAGACCGGCTGGGGCGTCGAGGGCACGACCGTGTCGCCAGAGTTCATCGCCGCCGCCCTGCCCAATGGCGTGCCGCGGTGCTTCGGCGTCTCCGCCGTGAGCATCGAGGGGTTTGAAAGCATGTGGTCGCCGATCGTGAACGACACGCCGCGCCCGGATGCTCGCAACGTGGCGGTGTCGGCGACGCAATCCGATCCCACCACCAGCGGGTTCCGCTTCTGGAATGACCTGAATTCCAATGGCCTCGTGGAAAACAACGAACTGGGCCAGATCGTCGCGGGTGCGTCACCCGCAGCCGACTTCTCCATCGAGCGTGACGGCACCGGTCGACTCTTCCTGACGCCGCGCCGGGTGCAGGCGACGGTGGCGACCTATGGTAGCGGCCCGATCGCCGACCTGACCTCGATCGACATCGCGCCGGTCACGGGTTACAGCAGCGCGCCGGTGGAGCTGGTTCCGGGCACCGGCTATGTGGTCCAGATCAGTGGCGCGACCGATGGCTTTCTCCGCTTCGGCGCGTTGCGCGTTACCCACGTGGGCCGGGATTTCGCCATCATCGACTGGGCCTACCAGACGGATCCAGGGAATCCGCAGCTGCTGAGAAGGCGGTAGGCGCCAGGCCGCCAAGGCGGCAGGGCGCCAGGAAACTGATAGAGGCAACAGGGGTCCGGCGCACGTTTGCTCCGGACCCTTGCCGTTTCTTGCTGCCTTGCCGCCCTGGCGTCTTGCCGCCCTCGCCTCGCCGCCCTGTTATTTTGGCCCATGCCTCAGACCCTCACGCTGGACGGCTCGCTCCCTCACGATTGCGGACGTGGCGCGTGTCGCGCGCGATCCGGCTCTCCGCATCGCCATCGCGGCGGACGCCCGGGCGGTGCTCGCGGCGAGCCGTGCGCGCGTCAATGCCGCCATTGAGTCCGGTGCGACCATCTATGGCATCAATACCGGCTTCGGCAAGCTGGCCAACGTGCGCATCGCACCCGACCAGCTGGAGCAGCTCCAGGTCAACCTGATTCGCAGCCATGCGGCTGGCGTCGGGCTCGCTGATGCCGGGCGATATCGTGCGGGCGGTGATGGTGCTGCGCGCGAACGTGCTGATCCGCCCCACCAGCGGCGTGCGGCCCGAGCTGGTCGAGGCGCTGGTGGCGCTCATCAACAGCGGGCTCGTCCCCGCCGTGCCCGAGCAGGGCAGTGTCGGCGCGAGCGGTGACCTCGCACCGCTCAGCCACATCGCCCTGACGCTGATGGGTGAAGGGCAGCTTGCCGACGGCCGCGCAGGCGAAGGACGCCCTGGCGGCGGCCGGCCTGGTCCCGTTCCGGTTCGCCCCCAAGGAGGGGCATTTCGTTCATCAACGGCACGCAGGCGCAGACCGCCCTGCTGTCGCTGCTGGTGCACGACGCCCTCGTGCTATGGCGCACCGTCCGTCGGCGCCACCGCGATGTCGCTCGAGGCGCTGCGCGGTACTCCGGTGCCGCTCGATCCGCGCATTCACGCAAACCGCCCGCACGCGGGACAGGTCGCCGCGGCGCAGCTGATGCGCGAGCTCCTGCGTCGACAGCGAGATCCGTGAATCGCATCGCGAAAATGACGACCGGGTCCAGGATGCGTACAGCTTGCGCTGCGCGCCGCAGGTCCTGGGTGCCGTGCTCGACGCCATCCGTTTCGCCCAGCGCACGGCCGAGATCGAGCTGAACGCTTCCACCGACAATCCGCTCGTTTTCGAGACGGGCGAGGTCCTCTCGGGCGGGAACTTCCATGGACAGCCGGTGGCCCAGGCGCTCGACGTCCTGGCGATCGCGCTCACCACGCTGCAGGCGATCGCGGAGCGCCGGGTGGAGCGGCTGGTGAATCCCGACCTGTCCCAGGGGCTGCCGGCCTTCCTCACGCAGAATCCGGGGCTCTCGTCCGGGTACATGATGGTCCAGATCACGGCGGCGGCGCTGGTGGCCGAGTCGCGCAGCATCGCGATGCCGGCGAGCATCGGCTCGATCCCCACCGACGCCAACCAGGAGGACTTCGTCCCCATGGGCATGGCGGCCGCCTTCAAGGCGGGCCGGATTCTCGCAATGCCGCGCACGTGGTGGCGGCGCGAGCTGCTCTGCGGGGCGCAGGGGCTCGAGTTCCTCAAGCCCCTGCGGCCGGGGCGGGGTGTCGCCGCGCTGTTCGAGGCTGTGCGACAGGGAGGCGCCGGCGTTCTGGCGCTCGGGGCCGACCGTCCGCCGGCACCGGACCTCGAGCGCGCTTGCGGCCCGGGTGCTGGCGGGCGAGCTTGCGCCTTCCTATCTTCCCTAAGTGCGAGTCGCTCCAGAGTTTCCCTATTCGCCAGGCCGCGCCGAATGAATCTTGAAAAGCTCAAGGATACGGCGCGGAAGTTCGAGCAGAAGGAGGACTGGCGGCGGGCGATCGACGTCTACCTCAAGGCCATCCAGGAATTCGAGTCCGGGAAGGAACCGCATCCGGACTTGTCGCTTTACAATCGGGTCGGCGATCTGTACATGAAGGTGAACGACCCGGCCGCGGCTGTTCGCTCCTATGAGCGGGCCGCCGATCTCTACACCGAGCAGGGTTTCCTCAACAACGCCATCGCCCTCTGCGGCAAGATCCTGCGGGTCAATCCCGGCAGGGTGCAGACGTATTGCAAGCTCGCGCAGATCCATGCCCGCAAGAACATGCTGCTCGAGGCCAAGCGAAACCTGATCGAGTATCTCGAGCGCATGAACCACGCGGGCGAGCTCGACGCGGCATTCGACGCCGTGAAGGTTTTTGCGGATCACTTCCCGGCCAACCAGGAAATCCGGTTCATGCTGATCGAGCTGCTGCGCGCCGCCTCTCGCGAGGACGAGGCACGCAAGCAGGTCGAGGTCGTGGCACTGGAGCTCGAGTCGCGAGGCGATGCCGTCGGTGCACAACGCACGCGTGAGCAACTGGACGAGGCCGAACCGGAGGAGGAGCGGGCGCCGCCGCCTGCCGCACCCGGCGGGCTCGTCTTCCTCGACACCGGATTTGCAACGCCACCGAGTCGCACGACCACCCCGCGGTCGCCCATCGTGGAGCGCCGCGCCGCGACCCCGGGGCAGGTGCCACGCGCCCCGACCTCCATGCCCGCGACACCGCCGGCGCCCGAGCCGCTGGTCACGGCATCGGCCGAGCCCCTCGAAGACGACCTGCTGGACGTGCCGATCATCGAACTCGCCGAGGTCGATACGTCCGAGGCCGCAGACGTAACGCCTCTGGATGATCTCATCGAGGAAGTGGCGACCTCGCCGGCTGATGCCGAGGTTGGCGAGATCGACATCATGCTCGAGCCGGCCTTCGACACCGATGACGATGACCGGGCAGTTGCATCCGCGAGTCCGCTCGAGGGGCTCGAGGTGCTGGCACCGGCAGAAGATGTCGAGGCGCCCAGCGGGTTCGAGCCTGACGTCGCGTTCGAGGACGTCGTGGAAGAGTCCGGCGTGGCATCGACGGAAAGCGACGGAGAGCTGCTCGAGGGATTCGAGGCGGTCGAGCAGGAAGCGGCGCCTGAACTGGACGGGGACGAGTTCTTCGTCGCCGACGAAGCCGGCGCCGAGGAGCATGATTCTGAGGCCGGCGAGGCGGATGGGGAGGTGCTCGCGGCCGATTTCGTGGAAAACCTGGCGCCGGCGCCGGTGCAGGAAGGGATGGAGACGGTGGATGAACTCGAGGAGCTGGTCCTCGAGGATCCCGAGAACCCGGACCTCCATCGCCGCCTCGGGGAAGCGCTCCTTCTCCAGGGCGAGACCAGCCGGGCCAGCGACGAATTCGAGCTCGCGCTCTCCGGCTACGAGATCTCGGAGCAGCGTGAGCACGCGGAGTCACTTGTCGACCTGCTCATCACGCTGCATCCGGACAGTGTCCGCTACTACCAGAAGCGCGTGGAGTATGCCTATCGCACGGGCGAGCGGGAGCGGCTGCTGGATGCCTACCTCGACCTGGGCGATGCGCTGCTGCGCATGCAGGCCGACGACAAGGCGGCGGCCGTCTATGGCCGCGTGCTCGAGCACGAGCCCGACAGTCCCCGCGCTCGTTACGGCCTGCAGCAGCTCGGCCTCCTGGAAGAGGTGGATGCCGCGGCGGACGAGGCCGAGGAGCCAGCGGAGGCGTCGGCTGGCCCGGAGCTGGTGATCATCGAGCCCGCCGCGGAGGACGCCGGCGAGTGCCGCGGAATCCGTCGAGGCGCACTGGGAAGAGCCGGAACCCGAACCAGCCGCAGACGCCGGCCAGGACGTGGAGCCGGAAGTGTCCCAGGCGTCAGCCGACGAGGCCGCGGCCGCCGAACTTGCGATCGATGAAGCGCTGGCCGAGGTGAACGCGGCCTCGGAGGCGGCGGTAGCGCCCGCGCCTGCTGTCGTGGAGCACGCGCCAGTACCGCCGGCCGCGCCGGCGAAACCCGTCATGGATGCGGATCCGCTCGGATTCGTGGACCTCGGCTCGCTGATCATGGACGAGGAAGGTCCACGCGATACCCGGATGAAGGGCGAGCAGCTCGAGACGTCCGGCGACGAGCAGCGCGACTTCGAGGACATGCTGGCGCAGTTCAAGAAGGGCATCGACGAAAACGTCGGCCACGACGATTTCGAGGCGCACTACGACCTCGGCATCGCGTTCAAGGAAATGGGACTGTACGACGAGGCGATCGCCGAGTTCCAGAAGGCGCTGCGGGCCCCGGAGGGGCGCTTGCGCACCTCGGAGGCACTGGGCGTTGCGTTTTTCGAGAAGGGGCAGATGGCGGTCGCCGAAGCCGTGCTTCGCCGCGCGGTGGATACGCTCGAGGGCGGCGGATGACCAGAAGATCGGGCTGATCTACTGGCTGGGACGCGCCTGTGAGGCGCAAGGCCAGCTGACCGAGGCGCGCCAGAGCTATGAGCGCGCAATGGCCGTCGACATCCAGTTCATGGACCTGCGTGATCGCGTGGCGCACCTCCCCGCGGGGCGGTCATGACGGATTCCCAGGTCGCCACGGTGAGCCTGACCGCGGTGCAGGCCCCGATCCAGCACCGGCTCCCCCAGGTGCAGGCAGAACTTCGTCGCATCGTCGAGGCGGACTTCAAGCTCATCGCCGACGTCAACGCCCACCTGTTCCAGATGCAGGGGAAGCTGTTCCGGCCGACGCTCACCCTGCTCACCGATGAGGCCACCGGCGGACTCGACCCGCATGCGGTGCCCCTCGCCGCCACGATCGAGCTGATTCACCTCGCCACTCTGGTGCACGACGATTCGGTCGATCATTCGGTGCTGCGCCGCGGAATGCCGACCATCAACTCGTTGTTCAGTCACCAGGTGTCGGTGATCATGGGTGACTACCTCTACTCGCGGGCCGTCATCGAGCTGGTGAACCTGAGTAATCTCGAGGCGCTCCGGGTCCTGAGCCGGGTTACCAACGAGATGACGGTGGGTGAAATGCGCCAGCTGCTCGCGCACGACCGGCTCGCAGTTCACGGAGGAGCAGTACGACTTGCTTATCCGCGCCAAGACGGCCTCCCTCATTTCCGGAGCGTGCGAGGTCGGGGCGCTGCGCGCCACGCCCCGCGTCCGCTCCGCCCTGGGCCAGTTCGGCCAGGCACTCGGCATGGCGTTCCAGATGGTGGATGACTTGCTCGATTACACGGAAGACCCGAGCGTCACGGGCAAGCCCTCGGGACTCGACCTCAAGGAGCACAAGGTGACGCTGCCGTTGATTGCCGCCTTGCCGTACTTCACCGCGAAGGAGCGCCACGCAGTGACCCATCTGCTGCAGACGCCCGAACCCAGCAGCGACCAGGTCGCAGAAGTGGTGGAAGCGGTCGGCCGTGCGGGTGGCCTCGACTACGCGCGGGAACGGGCCATGCGCTTCGCGCAGCAGGCCGAAGGTGAGCTGGATATCCTGCCGGCCTCTCCTGCAAGGGAGGCACTGCGGGCGTCGATCGCGTACGTTGTGGACCGGAGACGGTAATGCGCACGGGGCCGCGCCGAAACGGCTTCTATCTTGGCGTGCTGGTCTCGGGGTTCATCGTCGGCGGGTTCCTCAACGGCCTGCTGCAGCGATGGATGCCGGACAGCGCTGCCAAGACGTTCTTCACCAGCACGTGGACGCCTACCATCGGCCCTATGTCGGCCGATCTCCTCGTGCTAAGCTTCACCCTGGGGCCGGTGGGGCTCCACGTCTCGTTGCTGAGCCTGATCGGGGTGGTGCTCGCCTACCTGATCGCGCGCTCGCTCTTCTAGGAGGTTCCATGGGTAATCTCGGCTTTTCCGAGATCATGATGATCCTGGTGGTGGTGCTGCTCCTTTTCGGGGCGAAGCGCCTCCCCGAGGTGGGTGCGTCCATCGGCAAGGGCATTCGCGAGTTCAAGCGGAGCCTGTCGGACACCCAGGACGCGGTCATGCGGCAGGATGACCAGCCGAGCCTTCCGCCCCGGCACCTCGACAGCACGACTCAGGCCCCGCCCTCGTCGGGTGAGCCCAAGCGTCTTTCGCAGTAGGCCGGCCGGAACGAAAAACGGGGGGCAGTCCGAAAGGACTGCCCCCCGTCTGTTTTCGGGAATGCGTTACGACTTGGCTTGCTGTGCCTGCGCCCGCTGGAACATCTCGTTACGCCCATCGACGATCTTGGCATCGTCGCGGAGCGCCTGCAGGTAGTTCCGCACCCGCGCCTGCCGGGCCCGCTTGATGGCATCCGTGCGCAGCGTCTCCATGTCCTTCTTGAACGCCACCGAGTCGGCCGGAACCAGCGACACCGACTGGATCACGTACATGCCCTGGGGCGTCTCGATCACGGCGGAATGTTCACCCGGCTTGAGGCCGAACGCCGCGCCCACCAGCGTCGCACTCTGCATGGGTGGGTTCACGCGAGCGAACGGCCCGAACTGACGGCTGGGGAAGCCCATCACCTTCGACGCGTCCTCCATTGACTGACCCTTGTCCAGCTTCGCAATCAGTTCCTGCGCCAGCGTTCGTGCCCGCGTCAGCTTCTTCTGGTCGCGGACCGCGATCTCCACCGCACCACGAATATCCGCCAGCTCCGGCACGCCTGCCTTCGCGAGACTGTCCAGCCGGAACAGGTAGAGATTGAAGCTGGTTTCGATCACCGGACTGGCACTGCCGACGGCCGACTGGAAGGCCCAGACGCCGGCATCCGGCACCACGATGTTTCCGTCGAGAACCTGGCTGCCCTTCTGTACCGAGGTGGACCTGATCGGCAGCGCCATCGCCTTCGAGAGGTCCTTGAAGGCCCCCATGGACATCGGGGCGTCGGCGAGACGGTCGAGCGAGTCGGCCCGCGCCTCGAGATGATCGCGGTGCGTGCCGGAGATCTCGATCGGGACCAGGATGTGCCGGCCCTTCACCTTGTTGCCGGAACGGCTGCTCACCTCGATCAGGTGATAGCCGAACGCCGAGCGCACCGGCTGCGAGACGGTATTGAGCGGGATGGAGAAGGCCGCGGCGTCGAATGCCGGGTCCATCTGCCCCTTGGTCCACTCGCCCAGGTCGCCGCCCTTTGGCGCCGTGGCACTGTCGGACGACTCCCGTTTCGCCACCTCGTCGAACGGCGCCCCGCCAACCACCTCCGAGCGCACCTGTTCGGCCCGCGCGAGCGCGGCTGCCGAATCGGAGGCATCGGGGAAGTTGGGCAGCGCGATGTAGCTGACGAAGGCGGTGGCCGGCCGCTCAAATTCGGACTTGTGCTGCTTGTAGTACTCGGCCACTTCCGCCGGCGTCACGCTCACCAGCGAGTCCGCCACCGCGTTGCGCGGAATGATCGCCGCCAGGTTCATCGTCACCATTTCATGCGCGTCACGATACTGGCGCCAGAGCGCGGCATCGGAGACGTACACGTCGGCCGTGACAGCCTGCAGCAGCTTCGAGCGACGGAGTTGCTCACGATACTGGACGGCGAGCACGTCGAGGTACGGCGCCGCTCCCGGCGATGCGAGCCAGCGCTGATACTTGGCCAGGTCGAACTGACCGTCCGTCTGGAATTCCGTCGAGGTCGCCAGGTCCGGCAGCGGCTGCGACCGCATGGCCGCGATGATGTCGTCCTGCGTGACATCGATGCCGTACTTCTGGTACTGGGATTCCATCACGGCGTGATCGACGAACTGGTCCCAGACCTGGTTGCGGATCTGGTCAGTCGCCTCGAGCCCGAGCCGGCCTGGCTTCTGCCGCTGCTCGTTGTCGACGGCCTGTTGCACCGCCGTCTGGTAGGCCCGCGCATCAATGGACTGGCCATTGATCTTGCCGACGGAATTGCTGCTGAAGCGGCTGTTGGACCCGCTGTCGAAGATCCCGCTGAGCTGCATCACGAAGATGAGCATGAGGGCGCCGAAGAGGCCGGCTGCAACCTTCGTTGTGACGTTTCGAACAGATTTCATAGTTTGCCAGGCACCCGGTCAAATCCGGAAGGGTCAAAAGGGCCTTAAGAGTAAGACTGACAACGCGAAAGCTCAAGCGCAGATTTTGCTCACGCTGTTGACACCCGCGACACGCGGTTTTACTATAGGGTATTACACCCCAACAACTTACGTCACGGAGCCGGGATGGCGCTCAGTGAGATCGAGAAGCTCGAACGGCGTTATCAGGAGAATCCGCAGGGGCTGACCTTCGCGCCCCTCGCGGAAGCCTACCGGAAGTCGGGCGATGCGCAACGGGCGTTGGGCGTCCTTGGCCCCGGTCTGGAGCTGCACCCCGACTACATCCCCGCCAGCATTGTGCTCGGCCGCTGCCACCTCGACCTCAAGGACGACGCGGCGGCGGAACTGGCCTTTGCCCATGTCCTGTCACTCGACACCGAAAATGTCATCGCCCTCAAGGCACTGGCCGATATCACCGAGCGCGGTGCGCGCTTTGGCGATTCGGCCCGCTGGCTGGAGCAACTGCTCGTCGTCGATCGCAGCAACGAGGAGGCGCGCCAGCAGCTGGAGCGGGTTCGCGAGGGGGAGGTGCAGCAGGTAGCCACCGGGGTCGACGCATCCGCGCCAGGAGCGCAGGAAGCGCGCGAGGACGCGGTGGCGGTCGAACAGGTCGCCGGGTTTGAGCAGACGGCTGTCGGGTCGGGAGAGATCTCGGACTTTGGCGATGACCTCCCGCCACTCGAGACCGTCGAGCGCGAGACGAGTGGTGCCACGGCGAGCGAGCCACCGGTACTGGAGGCGCTCGAGCCGACGGTTATCGCGCCGCCCGAGCCACCGCCTTCCTTCCCGGCCATGCCCGATCCGAGTGCTGGCGTGCTCGATGATGCCCTGCTCGGCGTGATGCAGCTCGGTTCGACCGAGGAGATCGTCCTTCACGCCGCCGACAGTTCCGAGTTCCAGATTGCCTCCGCCTCTGAGGCATTTGTACCCGACGCGGCGTCCGAGGCGACCCGCGCAGCCGGGTCTGAATACCAGCTGCCATCCGCGTCAGAGGACATGGGTGGGGCGCCGTCTCCAGAGGCCGCCTCCGGCGGGTCCGAGTATCAGTTGCCGTCGGCCTCCGAGGAGCTGGTCCCGGAGCCGGAGGCTGCGGTCGGAGCGTCCGAATTCCAGTTGCCCGATGCGTCCACCGACTTCGGCGGGAGCGCGTTGACGCCGGCCAATACAGAAGCCACCAGCAACGAATACCAGTCGAACGAGGGATCCTTCCAGGCCTCGACCGATCGTAACGACGTGGTGCCGCCAGCGGTCGCGGCCGTATTCGAGAGCGACCCGGAGCCCGAGCCAGAGCCAGAGCCGGGGCAGTGGGCCACATGGAGCGATGCGGCACTGGACGTAGATGCCGAGCCGTTCGAGGAAGACGCCGTCCCGGTGTCCTCGCTGGTTTCGCAGGAACCCGTGGTGGCACCGCCCGATCTTCGAGGCGACCATGGTCGAGGCCGTAGCGGTGGAGGATGATGTGATCGCCACGGAAGAAATGGCGATCGATGGGCTGGCGCCGGACGAGCCGGCCGCCCCCATGGACAATGACCTCGTGGTCACCGAGAGCATGGCGGAGTTGTTCCTGACGCAGGGTCATCCCGCTGATGCGCTGCGCATTTTCCGCGAACTGCTTGCGCGCCGGCCGGGCGACGACCGGCTGGCCACGCGCGTTGCGGGACTGGAGGTCCAGGAGTCGGCGCAGGCGGCCCTGCTGCCGCGCTATGCCGCGAGCGCTTCCGGTGGAACCTCCGTTCGCGAACTGATGCGGACGGTCCTGGGCTCGCGGCCGACCACGCCGGAATCATCTGGCACGCCCCCAGCCGATGCAACCGCGGCCGCCGATTCGCCGGGCACTCCGACCCGGCCCGCCGGTGATCATCTTACGCTGAGCGCCATTTTCGGGGACGACGCATCACCGGTGCCTCCGGTGGTGCGGAGTGCACGCGCGCATCGCCCGGCCACCGGGGATCGAAGCGGCGTCTCGTTCGATGAGTTTTACGGCGGCAGCGGCCAGCGGACCGGTGCACCACGCCCCGCGGGCGCGTCGGCGGACGGAGCCGAGGACGATCTGGACCAGTTTCACGACTGGTTGCAGAATCTCAAGCGCTGACCATGCGCCTGGCTGTCCTCAATGGTCCCAATCTCAACCTGCTGGGACAGCGCGAGCCTGAGATCTACGGCCGCACCACGCTCGCGGAAATCGAGTCGCTGCTCCGGGCCGACGCCGCCGGACTCGGCGTGGAACTCGACTGGCTCCAGACCAATCACGAAGGTGAGCTGATCGACGCGGTCCAGGCACTCGCGGGACGCGTCCAGGGTGCCATCATCAATGCAGGCGCGCTGACGCACACCAGCCTCGGACTCCGGGACGCGCTCCTCGCAGTGCAGATTCCCTTCGTCGAGGTTCATCTCAGCAACCTGTTCGCGCGCGAGGCGGCGCGGCGGCATTCGCACATCGCCGATCTCGCGGTTGGATTCATCTGCGGGTTTGGTGCGGACGGCTACCGCATGGCGCTGCGGGCGCTGGCAGGCAGACTTCAGTGACCGGCTGGCGCGAGTCGCGGCTCGGTACCCTCGCCGCGGCGCTGGAGCACGAGGGCACCGATGCGTTGCTCGTGACGCACCTGCCCAATATCCGCTACCTCACTGGATTCTCGGGATCGGCCGCCCTGCTGCTGGTGGGACGCAACGACCGGGTCCTGATCACCGATTTCCGCTACGCGGTGCAGGCGCCACTCGAGGCGCCGGGCATCGACGTGCAGATCGACCAGGTGTCGATCTGGGACCGACTGGGGCGGCTGCTGGGACAGCGATCCGTCGAACGGCTGGGTGTCGAGTCGCACGTACTCACGATACGCGACGCCGAGAGGCTGAGCCGCCTGACCCGGGCGCAGGTGGTGCCGACCGCCGACGTGGTGGAGCGACTGCGGGTCGCGAAGGATGCTGGTGAAGTCGCATCCATCCGGGCGGCCGCGGCCCTGGCCCAGGAAGCACTGGCCGAGGTCCTGACGACGGTGCGGGCCGGCGACCGGGAACTGGACGTCGCCGCGCGGCTCGAGGCGGCATTGCGGCTCCGGGGATCCGAGTGGCACCCGTTCCCGACGATCGTGGCATCCGGCCCCCGGTCGGCGTTGCCGCATGCGCGGACGACTTCACGGGTCATCGGCGCAAATGAGTTGCTGCTGGTGGACTTTGGTGCGCAGCTTGATGGCTACTGTTCCGACCTCACGCGCACGATGGTCGTCGGCCGGGCCGATGACAGGCAACGGACGATTCACGCGCTGGTGGCCGAGGCGCAGCTCAAGGCGCGCACCCAGGTGCGCGCGCTGCAGTCGGGACGAGAGGCGGATTCGCTGGCCCGTGACGTCATTGCGGCCCACGGGTTCGCCGATGCCTTTGGTCATTCGCTCGGACATGGGCTCGGGCTGGAAGTGCATGAGGCGCCGCGACTTTCGCAAACAAATGAGACACCGTTGCCTCTTAATGCGGTGGTGACCGTCGAGCCGGGGATCTATCTTCCCGGCTGGGGGGGCGTACGGCTCGAGGACGACGTATATCTGGGACCACTGGGCACCGAAATGCTGTCGGATGGCCGCATCGAGCTGCTCGAACTGAATTGAATCCCGGTCCATCGAACGGAGGTTGCCGTTGACGCCCGAGGAGATGAAGCAGCTCGCGACCCTGCTCAAGGCGATGCCTGGCCTCAAGTCGATCGAGCTCAAGGACGTGAAGCGGCTCGCAGAGATGCTGCGCGAGTCGCCCGAAATCGGCTCGATCGAGGTGCAGGGATTCTTCGGCACCAAGGTGGTGATCACCCGCACTCCGTCCGGGTTTGCCACGTCGGGGCCAGCGCAGCCACCTCAGGCGCACTATGCGCTGCCGCCCGCGCCACCGGCGGCGTCCCATGCCGCCGCCAGCGCCGAAACTGCGGCAGCCGCTCCGGCGGCCAGTACGCTCCGCGAGGTCCGCTCACCCATGGTGGGTACCTACTACCGGGCGCCCGAGCCCGGCGCCGATCCCTACGTGGCGCTCGGCAGCCGGATCACCAGCGGACAGACCGTGTGCATCATCGAGGCAATGAAGATCATGAACGAGATCGAGGCCGAGGTCTCCGGTGTCATCCGCGAGGTCTGCGTCGAGGATGCCACGCCGGTGGAATACGGCCAGGTCCTCTACCGGGTGGACCCGAATGGGTGATCCGACCGCGGCAGGCAGTTCGCTGCCACTCTTCAACTTCAAGCAGGCCATTTCGCAGATGGTTCAGCGGAACGGCTCCGACCTCCTGCTCAAGGTGGGCCGGCAGCCGACCGTGCGCCTGAATGGCGAACTGACCGCGCTCGACATGCAGCAGCTCAAGCCGGAGGATCTCAAGCTCCTGGCCGAGCAGATCATGACGCCACGGCAGGTGAAGGAATTCGCCGAGAAGAAGGAGGCGGACTTCGCCATCGGCGTGCCGGGCGTGGGGCGGTTCCGCACCAACATCTATCAGCAGCGGGGCACGCTCGCGTTCGCCTTCCGCGCCATCCCGTACGAGGTCAAGACGGTGCGCGAGCTTTCCCTCCCGGGGGTGCTCGAGGAGATCGCGATGCGGGCCCGTGGCCTGGTCCTGGTCACTGGCGTCACCGGCTCCGGCAAGTCCACCTGCCTCGCGGCGATGATCAACCACGTCAACCAGAACCGACGGGTCAATGTCATCACCATCGAGGACCCGATCGAGTTCCTGCATCGTGACGTCAATGCGAACATCTCGCAGCGTGAGGTGGGCAGCGACACGCTGAGCTTCGGCTCTGCGTTGCGGCACGTGCTCCGGCAGGACCCCGACGTGATCCTCATCGGCGAAATCCGCGACATGGAAACGCTGGATACCGCCTTGAAGGCCGCGGACACCGGCCACCTGGTGTTCAGCACGCTGCACACCACCGACGCGACCCAGACCATCAACCGCGTCATCTCGTTCTATCCGCCGCACCAGCACCAGGAAGTGCGCTCCCTGCTCTCCACCGCGCTGCAGGCCGTGGTGTCGCTGCGCCTCGTGCCGCGCAAGGACGGTCGCGGCCGGGCCGCCGCGTGCGAGGTGCTCATCAACACCGCCGCCGTGGCCGACAACATTCGCGACATCGAGAAGCAGCTCAGCATCCCCGACCTCATTTCCGAGGGCTCGGTCGCGTACGGCATGCAATCGTTCGACCAGTCGCTGATGAAGTGGTACAAGGACGGCGTCATTTCCTACGAAAGCGCGCTGTTCTACTCCAGCAACCCGAGCGAGTTCGCCCTCCGCGTCTCGGGCATCGAGGGGTCGTCGGACCGCACCTTCAGCGATATCACCAGCGGCAGCAAGGCCGCTGGGGCCGGCGCCTGAGCCGCTGATGTTCAAGAAGGTGCTCATCGCCAACCGGGGCGAAATTGCCCTGCGAGTCATCCGCGCATGCCGTGAGCTGGGGGTGCAGACCGTCGCGGTCTACAGCGAGGCTGACCGCGAGTCGCTGCACGTGCGCTTCGCCGATGACGACGTATGCATCGGGCCGCCGCCGGGCCGTCTTTCCTACCTGCGGATTCCCAACATCATCGCGGCCGCCGAGATCACCGGGGCCGACGCAATCCATCCGGGGTATGGGTTCCTCGCCGAGAATGCCGAGTTCGCCGAGACCTGCGGTGCCTCGAACATCGCCTTCATCGGCCCGACACCCGACCAGATCCGCCAGATGGGCGACAAGGCCACGGCGCGACGCCTGGCCAAGGAAGCCGGCGTCCCCACGGTGCCGGGATCGGCCGGCACCATCGAGGATCCGGAGGAGGCGCTTGGCGTCGCCTCGGGCATCGGCTTTCCGGTCATCATCAAGGCCACCGCGGGCGGTGGTGGCAAGGGCATGCGCATCGCGTGGGACGCGGAACAGTTTGCGCAGCTCTTCTCGCTGGCGCAGAACGAGGCCCTCGCGGCGTTCGGCAATGGATCGGTCTATGTGGAGAAGTACCTCGAGCATCCGCGGCACGTCGAGATCCAGGTGCTGGGAGATTCGCACGGGAAGGTGGTGCACCTGGGCGAGCGCGACTGCTCGGTGCAGCGTCGTCACCAGAAACTGATCGAGGAGAGCCCGAGCCCGGCGCTGACAGTCGAGCTGCGGCGCCAGATGGGCGAGGCCGCCGTGCGGCTCGCCGCCAATATCGGGTACAAGGGTGCGGGCACCATCGAGTTCCTCCTCGACAGCGACGGGTCATTCTACTTCATGGAAATGAACACCCGGATCCAGGTCGAGCACCCGGTCACTGAAATGGTGACGAGCTTCGACCTGGTGAAGGACCAGATCCGGATCGCCGCCGGCGAGGAACTTTCGTTCAAGGGCAACGGAGAGTACCTGCGCGGCCACGCCATCGAATGTCGCATCAACGCCGAGGATCCGTACCGGAACTTCCAGCCGAGCCCGGGCCTCATCACGGCCTATCATCCACCCGGTGGCCCGGGCGTGCGCGTGGATACACATGTGTATGCCGGGTACACCGTGCCGCCGTACTATGACTCGCTGCTGGCCAAGGTGATCGTGCACGGCAACGACCGGCACGAGGCGCTGCTGCGCATGGGACAGGCGCTGGACAGCTTCATCCTCGAGGGCCCCACCACCACGATCCCCTTCCTCGCGCGTGTCATCCGCTCGCCGGGCTTTGTCGCCGGCCAGGTGGACACGCGCTACCTCGAGCGCGAGTCGCACCTCCTCAAGCCCGACGCGTGAAGCTCGACGTGGCGCTCAGCCCGGCCGACCTGGCAAACCAGGATCTGGCCGGGCGTGCGACGTTCGTCATCGACATCCTCCGCGCCACGACGACGATCTGTGCGGCACTGTCCCATGGCGCACAGGCGGTGGTTCCCTGCGCATCCGTTGCCGATGCCCAGGCGCTGGCCGCCTCCATCGGTGCCGACGCCGTTCTGGCGGGAGAGCAGGGTGGGCTCCGCATCCCCGGGTTCGCCCTGGGCAACAGCCCTGGTGAAATGAGCGCGCGCGCCGTCCAGGGACGGATCCTCGTGATGTGCACCACCAATGGCACGTCGATGATCGCGGCGGTGGCGGCACGCGCCCGCGAGGTGAACGTGCTCGCAGCCGTCAATTTCACTCCCATGGTCGAGCATGGGCGAGCCATTCTCGAGGGCGGCGGGGACCTCGCCATCATCTGCTGTGGGCGCCAGGGGGAGTTCGGGCTGGACGATGCCTATGCCGCGGGTCGCTTCGTGAAGGGCGTGCTGGCAGGTCGTACCCGCCGGGCCGACCTGAACGACGGCGCCCTCGCGGCGCTGCAGCTCGCGCGGCAGAATGGCAATTCCTGGCAGCGTGCGTTGCGCCGCAGCGCCGCTGGACGGCATCTCATCGGGATCGGACTGGGCGAGGACATTCGGGTGGCCAGCCGGCAGGACCAGTTCCCGGTGCTGGCCCGGGTCGTGGATTCGCGCGTCGTCATGGAATCCGCGCGCGCGCGCGCCCACTAAGACAATCGACCCTCAAGCCGTGGGGACTGCGAAATGATTCGGCGCGCCGCGTCATGTATGTTTACCCATGCCTTCGCAAAACACTCGAACTGCTGATCCGTGGTGGTGACCGCATTGAGCCAGCCTGCGGCAGACAACGCGCATCGTCGCCGTCTGGGCGCACTCACGGCGCTCGGCCTCGGCCTGTTCCTCGGCCTGACGCTGCTTCCGTTTCCGATGACGGGTCAGGTGGGTCATTTCCTCGGCCAGCAACTGTGGCGCATGCTCGGGATCGGGGCGCTTTCACTGCCGCTGCTCGGCATCGCCCTGGCGCTGGCCGGGCTTCGAGCGACTCGGCCGACTGGACATGAAGCGGGCCGCGCTGCTCATCGTCGGCCTCGGCGTGCTGCTGCCGTATCTCATCGGCACCTTTGGTCGCATCACGCTGGGCGAGCTCAACGACAGCAGCAGCACGCTTGGCTGGCTGACGGGGTGGCTGCCCGGGATTCTTCGCGGTGTACATCCCGAATTTCGTCGGCGTGGCCGGGGCGGTGATTCTCGGCTTCCTGGCGCTCTCGGCGGTGACGCTGGTGACGCTGGCGTGGCATCCGCTGCAGCGGCTGGAGAAGGCGGAACGCAGTGGAGCAGGCTCGTCGCGCCGGTTGCGCCCGTCTCGGCCCGGCGATCACGCATGGCGGAGCGATTGGCCAAGGCCAGTGCCGCGGTCATGACGCCTGTCATCGACGACGACGAGGACGAGGTAGTCGTTCCCGCCGTGCCCGCGGCGCCGCGCGCGAAGAAGGAAAAGAAGGCGAAGGCCGCGAGCAAGGACGCCGTTGATGCGACGGTGGAGGATGAGCTGCCGCCGATCGACCTCCTCACCCCGCCGCCGCCACCTGATGCCGACCTGGGCGAGGCGCAGCTCGATCGCCTGGGCGCGCTGCTGCTCGAGACGATGCGCACCTTCAAGGTTGAGGGCACGATTGCCGGACGGACGACCGGCCCGGTCGTGACCCAATTCGAGGTCGTACCCGCGGCGGGAGTGAAGGCGCAGAAGATCGTGGCACTGGCGGACGACCTGGCCATGGCCATGCGCGCACCGTCGATTCGTGTCGCGCCGATTCCCGGGAAGGGTGCCGTGGGCGTGGAGGTGCCGAACCCCAAGGCGCGGATGGTGACGCTGCGGGAGCTGCTCGAATCGCCGGAGTGGGAGGCCTCGCGTGGCATGCTGCCGCTCGTCCTCGGTCGCGACCTCACGGGCAAGCCAATCGTCGCGGACCTGGCGAAGATGCCGCACCTGCTGATTGCCGGCGCGACCGGCACCGGCAAGTCGGTCGCGATCAACAGCCTGATCTCGAGCCTCGTCTATCGGTATACACCGCGCGAGCTGCGGCTGCTGATGGTGGACCCGAAGATGGTCGAGCTGTCGATGTACAACACGCTGCCCCACCTGCGACACAAGGTGGTGACGCACAGTCATGACGCGGCCGCGGTGCTCAAGTGGGCGGTCTATGAAATGAACCGCCGGTACGAACTGCTGCAGGCCAACGGCGCCCGCAACCTCGCGGACTTCAATCGCAAGGTGGTGGACGGCCGCACCCTCCGGTACCCGCTCAAGGCGCGGCCGACGCTCGCCAGCATCGCGGCCGAAGCCCCGGATATGCCGCCGGTGCCGCCCGAGCCCGACACCTTCAACGAGGGTGTGCTGCCGATGATCGTGCTGATCATCGACGAGCTGGCGGACCTGATGATGACGGTGCAGGGTGAGGTCGAGACGCCGCTCGCCATGCTGGCCCAGAAGGCACGCGCCATCGGCATTCACCTTATCCTCGCAACGCAGCGGCCATCGGTGAACGTCATCACCGGCCTCATCAAGGCCAACTTCCCCAGCCGGATCGCGTTTCGCGTGGCGTCGAAGGTGGACAGCCGCACAATCCTCGACGGCAACGGCGCCGAGGCGCTGCTGGGCAATGGTGACATGCTGTTCCTTCCCCCGGGGAGCAGCGAGCCGATGCGCATTCAGGGAGCGTACATCTCCACGGATGAGAGCGAGCGCCTCATGGACTGGTACGCGGCGCGCCGGGAGGCGCGGCGGGCGCAGGTTGCGGACGCGGTGGAGCGGCCCGAAGAGGATATCCTCGCCCTCATCCGCGCCCAGGAGGCGGAAGCCGAGGGCGGTGGCCCGCGCGAGATGGGCGACGAGAAGCGTGACGCCCTGTTCCGGGAATCGGCCGAGGTATGCATCCAGAATCAGGGCGGATCAACCTCATTGCTGCAGCGGCGGCTCAGCATCGGCTACGGCCGCGCGGCCCGCATCATCGACCAGTTGCACATGGCGGGCATCCTCGGCCCGCCGGACGGCAGCAAGCCACGGGAAGTATTGATCGGGTTCGACCAGCTCGACGAGTATTGCGGCTAGCCTCAACAACCAGGACACAAGATGCCGGAGTCCGAAGAGTCCACGATGCGCGGTGGCTTGCCATGGCCGTTGCGTCTCGCCCTGGGCGCCGCCTGCCTCGTAGTCATCGTCGCGGGGCTGCGCGTCATCGCTCCAATCATGAGCGGGTTCCTGTTTGCACTCCTGCTTTCGCTGGTGCTGAATCCGCTGACGAGCTGGCTGCGCAGGCTGGGACTGCCCCAGGCGCTCGCCATCCTGCTGACCCTGCTGATCGTGCTTGGTGGCGGCGCAATGGTCATCCTGCTCGTGGGCAGTTCCATCAGCGAGCTCGCGCGCAACCTGCCCCACTACCGCGATCAGTTCGAGGGCCTGCGCGACCAGGTGCTCGCCTCGCTCAGCAGCCTGGGGATGGACACCGACAGGTTCGACCTCGCTGCGATCGACCCCAAGGGACTCGTCGGGCCCGCCACGAGCATCGTCGGCATGGCCGTTGGCGGGCTGGGTCATGCCTTCTTCGTCCTGCTGATCACGGCGTTCATGCTGATCGAATTCTCGTCGGTCTTCGCCCGGATCGAGACGTCGCCCACGCCGCTCGCCTATGACCGCACTTCGCTGACGCGGTTTGGTGAAATGGCGCGGGACATCCAGAAGTACGTCGGACTGAGCGCGTTGCTCGGCGCCATCGGGGCCTTCTGTTTCTTCGTGCTGCTCAAGGTGATGGGCGTACCGTACGTCGCCACCTGGGTGGTGCTCTTCTTCGTCATGAGTTTCGTGCCGACGGTCGGTGGCATCATTGCCGTGATTCCCGCGCTGTTGCTGGTACTGCTGGAACAGGGATGGCAGCGCGCGGTGGTCTTCGCCATCATCTTCATTCTCTTCAACAGCGGTATCGGCGACATCCTGAAGCCGCGGATCATGCAGCGCGGGTTCGAAATCTCGATCGTTGCCGTCTTCATGTCGCTGGTGTTCTGGAATTTCGTGCTCGGTCCGGTGGGAATCGTGCTCGCCGTGCCGCTGACCATCACGCTGCGACGCCTGGCACAGGAATACGCGCCCGAACTGCAGCAAGCGCTGGTCGAGTAGCGCACCCGCTTTCTCCGCACTCGGCGCGTGGAAACGGTGCCGCGGGACCCCCGGTCTCGCGGCATTCTGTTTTCCATGAAAGCCGCCAACCGCGTCGCGCCCGACGCATGGACCGATCCGCGCCAGGTGCGCGGCCTGCGCGGAGAGCTCGTGGCCCTGGCCTACCTGACCTCCTGCGGCTGGAGCATCGAAGCGCATCGATTCCGTCTGGGCCGCAACGATCTGGACCTCGTCATCCGGCGACACGACGTGGTGGCATTCGTCGAGGTGAAGACGCGCCGGTCACTGCGATGTGGTGCGCCCGCCGAATCGGTGGGATGGAAGAAGCGGCGTACCATCGCCCGGGTAGCGGCGGTGTGGGCCCTGCGAAATGGCCGCTGGGGTGACAACTACCGGTTCGATGTCGTGGAGGTGCTCGAGCGGATCGGTGGACGGCCCCAAGTCCATCACATTCCTGATGCGTGGCGGTTATAGAAGTGGAGCAAAATAAGCCACAAAATGACTATTGCTTCGGCACGTGTTCGGCTTTAGATTTCAGAAGTTATCAAAGTGACTCAAAACACTCCACACGAGTAGAGGTTGCCCATGGCTGCTGATGAGACCCGGCTGGAAGCCGACCGCCGCAAGGCGCTGACCCTGGCGATCGCCCAGATCGAGAAGCAGCTGGGCAAGGGATCCATCATGCGGATGGGTGCCGACTCCCCGCGCGAGCGCATCGCCGTCATTCCAACCGGCGCCATCAATCTCGATGCGGCCATAGGTGTGGGCGGCATCCCCCGGGGCCGGATCACCGAGATCTATGGCCCGGAGTCGTCCGGCAAGACCACGCTGTGTCTCCATCTCGTGGCCAACGTCCAGAAGGCCGGCGGCGTGGCGGCGTATGTCGATGCGGAGCACGCGCTCGATGTGGAGTATGCCCGCAAGCTCGGCGTCGACGTGGAGAACCTCCTGGTGTCGCAGCCCGATACCGGTGAGCAGGCGCTGGAAATCGTGGAGATCCTGGTGCGGTCCGGCGCGGTGGACATCATCGTGATCGACTCCGTGGCGGCGCTGGTTCCCAAGGCCGAAATCGAGGGTGAAATGGGCGACAGCCACATGGGGTTGCAGGCCCGCCTCATGAGCCAGGCCCTCCGGAAGCTGGCCGGCGGCATCAACCGCTCCAATGCGGCGGTCGTGTTCATCAACCAGCTGCGCGAAAAGATCGGTGTCATGTTCGGCAACCCCGAAACCACCACCGGCGGCAAGGCGCTCAAGTTCTACGCGTCGCTGCGGCTCGACATCCGGCGCATCGGGCCGGTCAAGGAGCGCGAGGTCATCATCGGCAACCGGGTGCGGGTCAAGGTCGTCAAGAACAAGGTTGCGCCGCCGTTCCGGCAGGCGGAATTCGACGTGATGTTCGACGAGGGCATCAGCCATACCTCGCTCGTGGTGGATATCGCGAGTGAGGCCAACATCATCCAGAAGTCGGGTGCGTGGTATTCCTATGGCGATCAACGGATCGGGCAGGGGCGCGAGAACGCCAAGCTCTTCCTGCGTGACAATCCCACGCTGATGACCGAGGTCGAGGGCAAGGTGCGTGACTTCCTCGGCGTGAAGGCCGGTGGTGCGGCCGTAAGCGAGGCGGAGGATGACGAGTAGGATCACGGCGCTGGAGCCGGATCCCCGTCGTGCGGGGGCGGTCCGGGTCCAGGTCGACGGGGCGGCACTGTGCGTCATCGCGCGAGAAGACGCGGATGCGGCGCGCCTCGCGGCCGGCACCGAGGTCGATGCGGCCCTCCGGGCCCGGCTCGATGCGTTCGCCGACGCGGAGGGCGCGTTTCGCACGGGCCTTCGCGCCCTCGAGCGCCGAAGCTTTGCCCGGTCCGATCTTGCCCGCCGCCTCGTCCAGAAGGGTCATCCGTCGGCCGCGGTCAGCGTAGCGGTGTCGCGGCTGGCCGAGCGTGGGCTGCTTGACGATGTGGCCTTTGCGCTCGGGTATGCCGAGGTGCGGAGTGCGCGGGGGCGCGGTCCGGTGCGGGTCCGTCATGACCTGGCGCTCATGGGGGTCGAGCGCGAGGTGATCGATCGCGCGGTGGCCGTGGTCTGGCCTCCTGACGTGGACACTGGCGCCCGCGCACTCGAATTGGCGCGAACGCGCGCGGCACGACTTGCCCGGCTCCCGCGCGTCGCTCAGCGGCGCCGCCTCCTCGCCTTCCTGGCACGCCGGGGATACACCGGTTCGGTAGCGCAGGCCGCGGTGCGTCAGGTCGTCGCCTGAGCGCCTGAAGCGCGCGCGCGCGCCGCCGCGAGGTAGTCTCAAGCCTGTATCCCGCCTATCTTTACCCGATGAAATCCGCCGTCATTCGTCGCCGATTCCTCGACTATTTCGTCGAGCGCGGGCACCGTGAGGTCCCGAGTTCGTCACTCGTTCCTGCTGACGATCCGACGTTGCTCTTCACCAATGCCGGGATGGTGCAGTTCAAGCGCACCTTCCAGGGACAGGAGCATCGTGACTACCTGCGCGCGACCACCTGCCAGAAGTGCGTGCGGGCAGGCGGCAAGCACAACGACCTCGAGCAGGTGGGCCACACCGCGCGGCATCACACCTTCTTCGAGATGCTGGGGAACTTCTCGTTCGGCGACTACTTCAAGCGCGATGCGATTGCCTGCGCGTGGGAGTTCGTCACCGATTCGCGGTACCTGGGGATCGACCCGGAGCGGCTCCGCGTTTCCGTGCATCACTCCGATTCGGAGGCACGGGCACTGTGGCGCGAGATCTCCGGGCTTCCCGATCACCGGATCTACGGGCTGAGCGACAAGGACAACTTCTGGCAGATGGGCGACACCGGTCCGTGTGGACCGTGTACCGAGATCTACGTGGATCTCGAATGGAAGCCGGGCTACAAGGCGGCGGAGATCGGCAAGGAGGAGTTCGAGCAGCTGGCCGAAGGCGGCCGCTTCCTCGAGATCTGGAACCTGGTCTTCATGCAGTACGATCGCTCGGCCGACGGCACACTGACGCCGCTTCCCAAGCCCTCGGTTGATACCGGCGCCGGCCTCGAGCGCATCGCCGCGATCATGCAGGGCGAAGATTCCAACTTCCACACCGACCTGTTCCTGCCGCTGCTGGAGCAGGTGGCCTCGCTGGTGGACCGGCCGTACGATCGAGGACCCGCGGGCGCCAGCTATCGGGTGCTCGCCGATCATGCGCGCGCGGTCAGCTTCCTCCTGGCCGACGGCTGCTATCCCAGCAACGAAGGGCGGGGCTACGTGGTGCGGCGCATTCTCCGTCGCGGCGTGCGGCATGCGTGGCTCCTCGGCCGCCGGGAACCGACGCTGACGCCCCTCACGCGCACCGTCATTTCGCTCATGGGCGACGTCTATCCCGAACTGGTCAAGAACGCGAAGACCATCCACGACTACGTACAGGCGGAAGAGCAGCGGTTCCTCGAGACGATCGAGGGTGGACTGGGCCGCATGAATGAACTGCTGGCTGCCGGCGCCACCGAGATTCCGGGCGACGAGGCATTCAAGCTCTACGACACCTTCGGCTTCCCGATCGACCTCACCATGCTGATCGCCGAGGAAAATGGCGCGTCCGTGGATCTCGGCGGGTTCGAGGCCGCGCTGGCGGCGCAGCGGAAGCGGTCGCGGGATCGCGTTCGCGATTCAGGCCGGCATGAGGTGGAGAGCGCGGCGGTACACATGAAGAGCAGCGCCGAGTGGCGCGACCTGCGCGACGGGCAACAGGAGTTCGTGGGCTACCAGCACGACACGGCGGACACCGAGCCGCTGGCGTTCCGGCAGGAGGGAGACCGGGTCGAGCTCCTGCTCCGGGAAAATCCGTTCTATGTCGAATCCGGTGGCCAGGTCAGCGACACCGGTCGCCTCAGCGGCGACGGCTGGATCATGCCGATCGATCGCGTGCGGAAGGAGGCCGGCCGCGGAACGGTCATCAGCGGGGCGTTCCGCGATACGTTCGAGCCCACCGGCATTCTTGCCACGATCGACGCCACCCGCCGCCGCAACATCGAGCGGAACCACAGCGCCACGCACCTGGTGCACGCCGCGCTGCGCAAGCACCTGGGCACGCACGTGCGGCAGCAGGGATCGCTGGTGGACGATCATCACCTGCGTTTCGACTTCTCGCATCACGGCCCCATCGAACCCGAGGCACTGCAGGCCATCGAGCGCGACGTGAACGCGCGCATCTGGGAGAATGCACGCGGTCGAGACGCGGCAGATGCACTATCCCGATGCGTTGCAGCTCGGTGCCATGGCGCTCTTTTCCGAGAAGTACGGGGACCAGGTGCGCGTCGTCTTCATGGGCGATGCCTCGATCGAGTTGTGTGGCGGCACGCATGTTCGCACCACGGGGCAGGTCGGCGTATTCCAGTTCCTGTCGCAGGGCGGCGTCGCTGCCGGCGTGCGCCGCATCGAGGCGGTCACGGGTCCGGAGGCCTACGCCCAGATCGAAGCCATTCAAGCGCGACTGGCGCGGGCCGCGCAGACGCTCAAGGCGCAGCCGGAACACCTGCAGCGCCGGCTGGAGCAGTTGCTCGAGGAGCGTGACAAGCTGTCGGCACGGGTCGCCGACCTGCTCAAGGGCGGCAGCGCGCCGGTACAGGGAAGCGAGCTCGACATTCAGGGCGTGGCGGTGACCGTCTCCGAGACGGCGGCCGAGGATCGCGACGAGATCGCCGCGGTGGCCGATACCTTCCGCGGTGGGCGTCAGAGCGCCGTGCTGGTGCTGTTCGGTACCGCGGGGAAGGGCGCCATACACGTTGCCGTGACGGATGATCTGGTCCGGAACGGGCGCAAGGCCGGTGACCTGGTGAACCGGCTCGCCGCGCTGAGCGGAGGGAAGGGTGGTGGCAGGCCGCACTTCGCTTCGGCTGGTGCCGGAGATGTGGCGCGGCTCGGTGCGGCGCGCGAAGCGACGCCCGGCGTTGTCGCGGCATGGCTGCAGGGGGTCAACTGACGACGGACCTCACCTGGGTTGAACGCCACACGGCGGCGGCGCCGCCAGTGCTCGGGGCCAGGGTTCGCGAGTATGCGACGGCAATGCCGGTTGGTGATGCACTGCCGCACGCACTCGCCGGTGCAGCCACTCACGCGCTGCTCGAGGTCCTTCGCCAGCCGGCCGGCCGCGCGGCCGCCCTCGACCTGCTGGCCGCCGACGCACTGATCACTCTCGCCCTGCTGGCGCAGGCCCAGGCCGATCCTGCACACCTCGGTCGATTTGCCACGGCCCTGCTGCAGGCGGAGATCGCGCGGGCATGATCGACCTGCACTCGCATCTCCTGCCGGGAGTGGATGACGGTTCCCGCAGCGTGGAGCAGTCGGTCAGCGTGCTGAAGGAACAGGCGCGCCGGGGTGTCGCCGATATCTGCCTCACGCCGCATCTCACCGCCTCCGAACTCGAGCAGGGCATCCCCGCGGCGCACGACGCAGCATTCGCCGCCCTCAAGCAGGCCGCACCCTCGTCGCCGCGACTGCATCGCGGCGCCGAGGTCATGCTCGACCGCCCGCTCAGCGCGGCGGCGGCATCCAATCGCGCCTTCCGGCTGGGCGGGGGACCGGCAATGCTGGTCGAGTTTCCCCGGCTGGTGGCGCTCGATGCGGTCACGGGCGCGCTGCGCAATACCGTCGAGGTGGGCGTCGTGCCGCTCCTCGCGCATCCGGAGCGGTACAGCTGCTGCACCCCATCGGCGGTCGCGCGCTGGCGCGAAATGGGGGCGCTGATGCAGGTCGATGCCACCACGCTCCTCCAGCCCAGTCGCCGGGGGGACCGGGCGCGCCAGCTCCTCGCGTACGGCCTCGCCGACCTCGTGGCAGGCGACAATCATGGCGACGATCGGTCGATCGCGACCCTGCGCGACACCCTGCGCGCCAGCGGGGCGGGCGACGCGGCCGACATCCTGACGCGCGTCAATCCGGGCAACGTGCTGCAGGGGAAGCGCATGAGCGATGTGCCACCGGTGACTGTCAAGCTGTCGATCGCCAATCGCATTCGCCGCCTGCTCGTGAGCGAGGAGTAGCATGCCCAGGCCCGTTGGTGAATCGTTCGCACAGCTTGCCGTCCTGCTCGAGCGCACGGCGACGGCCCACGCGGCGACCATCGCCGGGATCGCCGATCGCATCACGTCGACGCTGGGGGCCGGCGGGACGATCTATTTCGGCGGCAACGGCGGCAGCGCCGCCGATGCGCAGCACTGCGCGGCCGAATACGTGGTGCGATACGCCCGCGATCGCGGGGCGCTCGCGGCGGTGGCGCTCGGCACCGATGTCGCCATGCTCACCGCGGCGGGGAACGATCTCGGTTTCGAGAAAGCCTATGCCCGCCAGGTCGAGGCCCTCGTCACGAAGCGCGACCTCCTGATCCTGCACAGCACCAGTGGACGGAGCCCGAACCTGCTGGCCGCCGCGAAGGTCGCGCGGACCAAGGGCGCATCGGTCGTGGCCCTGCTCGGCCGGGACGGGGGGCCGCTGCGCGAGCTGGTCGATGTGGCGCTGGTGGTGGACCACGACGACACCGGGCGCATCCAGCTGGTGCACATGGCGATCGAGCACGTCCTCGTCGAGATGGTCGAGGATGCGCTCGAGGCACGCGGCTCGTGATCCTCGATTTTTCCGGCCGGTCCGTGTTCGTGACAGGGGGAAGCCGCGGGGTGGGTCGGGCCGTCGCCCTCCAGTTCGCGAAGGCGGGCGCCGATGTGGCGCTCAGCTATTTCAGCCGGCGCGATGCCGCGGAGGCCGTCGCCCGGGAAATCGGGATGATCGGCCGGCGCGCGCTGGTGGTTGGCGGCGATCACGCCGACGAAGCGACGGTCGCGGCAATGTATCGGGCCATCACCGGGGAATTCGGCACGCTCGATGTCTTCGTGGCCAATGCCGGCATCTGGCCGGAGGAAGACGTGGCCCTGTCGGCCATGACGCCGGCGCGCTGGGCCGCGACGATGCGCGCCAATCTCGACGGGGTGTTCTTCACCACGCGTGGTGCGCTACCCCTGCTGAATCCGGGCGGCTCGATCGTGCTGGTCTCGAGTACCGCGGGCCAGCGGGGCGAGGCGCTCCACGCCGACTACGCGGCCACGAAGGGCGCGCTGATTGCCCTCACCAAGTCGCTCGCCATCGAATGCGCGCCCCAGCGTGACGGTCAACTGCTGTGCACCGGGCTGGATTGACACTGACATGTCCGCCGGGGTGCTGACGCCGGCCTACCGCGCCCGGGTGGAAGGCGGCATTCCGCTGCGCCGGATCGCGACGCCGGATGATGTCGCTGGACCGATCCTGTTCCTGGCGAGCCCGCTGGCGCGGCACATCACTGGCGAAATCCTCAACGTGAACGGTGGCAGCGTCCTGTGCGGCTGAGCCGGTGATTCACCTCCTGTTCACGGGCGGCACCATCTCGATGCAGTATGACGCCGCCGCCGGTGGCAACGTCCCGGCCATTGGCGGAGAGGCGCTCCTGGCCCTGGCACCCGGGGTGGCCGCGATCGCCGACTGCAGGGTGGAGAACTGGGCGCGCATGCCGGCGTGTCATTTCACCCAGGCCGATCACTGGCGCCTGCGCGAACGGGTGCGGGTCCTTGCCACGGACCCGGCGGTGGACGGAATCGTCGTCACCCTGGGGACCGACACGCTGGAAGAGGCGGCGTACCTGCTGGACCGCACGCTCGCCTCTTCGGTGCCTGTGGTTTGCACCGGTGCCATGCGCACGAGTGATGACCCGGAATGGGATGGTGCGCGGAACCTGGTTGAGGCCGTGCGCGTGGCGGCGGCGCCTGCAAGTCAGGGTCGCGGCACGCAGGTCGTCTTCGCCGGCGACATCTGGCAGGGATGTGAGGCCGTCAAGGTCGATACGGTGGCACTCCGGGCATTTGGTGCACCCTTCGCGGCACGACGGGGGTACAGCGACCAGGCCGGTGTCGTCTACGCGGAGCCCGCCACCCCGCGCCCGGTCATTGTCCCTGCCACGCTCAACGCACGGGTGGCGCTGGTGCCCATGGTGATAGGCGACGACGGTGCCATGCTCGATGCCGCTCGCGTGCAGCACGATGGCGTGGTCCTCGAGGCGTTTGGCAGCGGGAACCTGCCGCCCGGCGCGCTGCCTGCGATTGCCCGGTGGCATGCGGCGCAGAAGCCGGTGGTGCTGTCGAGCCGCTGCGCGGGCGGGCGCGTGACGCCGGTGTATGCCTTCGAGGGGGGTGGCGCGCGCGTCGTTGCCGCAGGGGCCATTCCGGCGGGGCCGCGCACGCCATCACAGGCGCGCTGGGAGCTGACAATCGCCCTTTCGGCCGGCGCGTGCGTACGCCAGCGGGTTTCCAGCATGAACGAGCCGATCCTGATCCCCGAGGAAGTGCTGGAGATCGCGCGCGCGCTGGAGCGGGCGGGCTTCGAGGCCTGGTGCGTCGGCGGTGCCTTGCGCGATACGCTGCTGGGACAGGTGCAGTCCGATTTTGACATCGCTACGTCGGCCAAGCCATCCGAAGTGCAGCGGATCTTTCCGCGAACGGTGCCCATCGGCATCCGCTTTGGCACGGTGGGCGTCCTCGACCGCCGGAGGCAGCTGCACGAAGTCACGACCTTCCGGCGCGACGTGGAAACGGACGGGCGTCACGCAGTGGTGCAGTACGGTGTGTCGCTGGAGGACGACCTCGCGCGCCGGGATTTCACGATCAATGCGCTGGCGTATCATCCGCTGCGTGCGGAATGGCGTGATCCCTTCAACGGGCGCGATGACATCGAGCGCCGGCTGATCCGTGCCGTCGGTGATCCCGGCGCAGCGGTTTCGAGAGGACTTCCTCCGGATCCTCCGCGCGCTGCGCTTTTCTGCCCGGCTCGGCTTCGCCATCGATGGCCCCACCTGGGAGGCGGCGCGTGCGGCGAAGGCCGGTCTCGCCCAGCTGTCGGCGGAGCGGGTGCGCGACGAATGGTTCAAGGGACTGCGAACGGCCCTCGAGGTGCGCGAGCTGGTGCGGCTCTGGCGGGAATCCGGGGTGGCGGACGCCTGGATGCCGGAGCTGATCGAGACCACGTCGAACCCGTCCATCGCGCCTGCCGAGCGTGATCCGGTCCTGCTCACCTGCCTTCTCACGACTGATCCGGTGACGGTACTGCGCCGCCTCAAGGCATCCAACAACGAGATCGGTCGCGCCATCGCGATCCGGGATGCGGCGGCTGCACCCCATGTGACGCGACGAGACCACGGTACGCCGCTGGCTCGCGCGCACTGGTGGTGCGGCCGATGACATTGCGACGCTGCATGCGTGGCGTCATCAGGCGGCTCCAGACTGGCACGGCGCCGCGCTCCGAATCCGTGCGCGCGGGGACGCGCTGACGCGCGATGCGCTCGCGATCTCCGGGGCCGACCTCCGCGCGCTGGGCATCGAACCCGGGCCGCGCATTGGCGCGGCACTGGATCACCTGCTCGAGCTGGTACTCGCCGATCCCTCGCTCAATACTCGCGACCAGCTGCTCGCGCGGGCGCGGGACGCAGTGACGGCGCTGCTCCTGGCCGTGGCGGCGGGTGCCGCGAACCTCGCCGGCGCGCTCGTGGTCGTGCGCGGCAGCTCGCGGGGGGTGCGGACGGTCGAGTCCGCCATTGCATTCGGCGCCGGATTCATGCTCTCGGTGGCCGTCCTCGGCATGCTGCCCGATGCCTTTGCCCAGGGTCCGGGCGCTGCCCCGTGGGTGCTTGGCGGGTTCCTCGCGGTACACCTCGCCCAGCACGTCCTGACGCCGCACTTCCATTTCGGCGAGGAGACGCATCGCGTTTCGGCGGCGGCGGGGGCGTCGGCGGTCATCGGGCTGTCCTTGCACACGTTCTTTGACGGCGTCGCGATCGCGAGCGGCATGCTGGTGTCGCCGGAACTGGGATTGCTGCTGTTCCTCGCCGTGTTCCTGCACAAGCTGCCGGAGGGCCTGAGTGTGGCGAGTCTCGTGCTGGCGTCGGGACAGTCGAAGGGACGCGCCGTCGCGCTGGCGCTGGTCCCGGCCCTGGCGACGGTCGTGGGCGCGGTCGTGACCACGGACAGCGGAATACTCGCGCAGCATGGCCTGGCGCTGTCGGCAGGCGTGACCCTCTACGTCGCTGCAAGCAACCTCATCCCCGAGTTCCAGTCGAAGCGTGGCTGGGCGCCGCCCCTGTCGTTCTTCGGTGGGGTAGCCGCATTCCTCGGCTCGAAGTGGCTGCTCAACCGCGTATCTGGGTCACGTGATCGTGACACCCCGCCGTCCCGTCGAAGCCTCGGAAAACCTGTTCATGTCGGCGCGCGACCCGCGGCCGCTGGCTGCGCGCATGCGGCCGCGGACCCTCGAGGAGTACGTCGGCCAGCCCCATGTCACCGGCGCCGGGGCGTCCCTGCGCTCGGCGATCGAGCGGGGTGACACCGGATCGCTGATCCTGTGGGGCCCGCCAGGTACGGGGAAGACCACGCTCGGCCACCTCATTGCCCGCGCGTCGGGCCGCGCGTTCGAGCCGTTCAGCGCGGTGAGCGAGGGTGTCCCGCGTCTGCGGGAGATCTTCGACCTCGCGCGCGGTCGGCTCGCCTCGGGTGGACCGGGAACCGTCCTCTTCGTGGACGAGATTCATCGACTCAACAAGTCGCAGCAGGACACGCTGCTGCCGGCCGTCGAGGACGGCACGGTGATGCTGGTCGGCGCGACCACGGAGAACCCGAGCTTCGAGCTCAATGCGGCGCTTCTGTCGCGCGCGCGTGTCGTGGTGCTCGAGCCGCTCGCGCCGGCGGACATCGAGTCGCTGGTGCGCGCGCGCTGGCGGACCGGGAGCGCGGACTGGGTGCGATGGAGCTCGACTGTCGATCCAGGCGTCGTCGCGCGCCTGGCCGCGGAGTCGGACGGCGACGCGCGCCGCGCGCTGACCGTGCTGGAGGCGGCGGCGGCGCAGGTCGGCGTGCAGGGCCGGGTGACGATCGACGGTGCTGGAGGAGGCGTTCCAGCGTCGCCTGCCCGGCACGACAAGGCGGGTGAGAGCCACTTCAACATGCTCTCCGCCTATCACAAGTCGCTCCGCGGCAGTGATCCGCAGGGTGCGCTCTACTGGATGGCGCGCATGATCGAGGCAGGCGAGGACCCGCTCGTCCTCTGCCGGCGGGCCATCGCGATGGCGGCCGAGGACATCGGCCTGGCCGATCCGCAGGCGCTCATGCATTGCGGTGGCGGCGCGGGACGCGGTGCACATGCTCGGCGTGCCGGAGGGCCTGCTGCCGCTGGCGGAGATGACGGTGTACCTGGCCACCGCGCCCAAGTCGAACAGCGTCGTCATGGCGCTGACGGCGCGGCACTCGAGGCGGCGCGCAAGACGCCCGCGGCGGCGGTGCCGCTGCACCTCCGCAATGCCCCCACGCCGCTCATGAAGGACCTGGGCTACGGAAGCGCCTATCGCTACGCGCACGATGACCCAGTCGCACTTCATTCCCCAGGAGTACCTGCCCGATGCCCTGCGGGGTACGACGTTCTACCAGCCGGGCAGGCATGAGAAGCGGTTGCGAGAATGGCGGGTGGCGTGCGCCGAGGGAACGCAGGGCGGGTGGTGGGGCCGAGACACGGCGTCTATATTGAAGCAGGAACACCTACGACGAGGTTATTCAAGCCATCCGCACCATGATCGACGTCCGCGACCCGGTGGAACGCGCGCTGCTGGTCGCGGCTCCGCGCAAGGGAACGCGCGACGTACGCAGCTCATGGACGAGCATCTCGATGAACTGGCCCGACTGGTCGACACCGCCGGCGCCGAGGTCGTCGGGCGCATCACCCAGCAGATCCAGTCTCCCACACCGGGATTCCTGATCGGCGAGGGCAAGGTCGAGGAAGTGCGCCAGGCCGTGCGCCGACTTGAACGCCACGCTGGTCATCTTCGACGAGGAGCTGACGCCGACCCAGGGTGCGAACCTGGAGCGCGAGCTCAAGGTGCGCGTCATGGACCGGGCCGAGGTCATCCTCGACATCTTCTCCACCCGGGCGCGGAGCCACGAGGCCAAGCTGCAGGTCGAGCTGGCGCAGCTGCAGTACATGCTGCCGCGACTCACCCGGATGTGGACCCACCTCTCCCGCATTCGCGGCGGCATCGGCTTGCGCGGTCCCGGCGAAACCCAGCTGGAAACGGACCGGCGGATGATCCGGAAGAAGATCCAGCTGCTGCGGGCAGAAGCTGCGCGGCGTGGGACGGCATCGCGCGACGGTGCGCGAGGGGCGCGAGCCGATGCTCGAACGTGGCGCTGGTGGGCTACACCAACGCGGGCAAGTCGAGCCTGCTGCGCGCGCTGAGCGGCGAGCACGACATCGTGGTGGAGGACCGGCTCTTCGCCACCCTGGACACGCTCACGCGGGTCGTGGACATCGGCGAGGGATACCGCGCGCGGGTCACCGACACCGTCGGGTTCATCCGGAAGCTGCCGCACCAGCTGGTCGCGAGCTTCCGCGCCACGCTCGAGGAGGCGCGGCAGGCCGACGTGCTGCTGCACGTCGTCGATGCCAGCCACCCCGAGTGGGAAGACCAGATGCGGGTGGTGGAGGAGGTGCTGGAGGAACTCGACCTGTCGGAGAAGCCGGTCATCCCGGTGTTCAACAAGATCGACCTGCTCGTCGATGCGGTCGGTGTCGCGGCGCAGGGCGCAGCACGAGAATCCCGAGGCGGTCCTCGCCACCACCATGCGCACCGATGGCCTGGCCGCGCTCAAGAAGTCCCTGCGCGCCCTGGCCCGCAAGGAACGCCCGGTCATCACCGTGCGGGTGCCGACCGCCGATGGCGCGAGGCTTGCCGAGATGTACCGGGTCGGGGAAGTCCTGGGGCGCAGTTCCCGGGACGGCACCGAGGAACTCACCATCCGCCTCGAGGATTGGCAGGCGGAGCGGCTGGAACGTGAGGGGGTCGAGGTGCAGCGGCAGAGCGACAGGCAGCGCACGCGCGCCACGGGTTGAGACGCAGAACCACGGGGATCGTGGAGGAGGTCGGGTGCGCTACCTGGTAACGGGCACGGCGGGATTCATAGGGTATCACGTGGCGGAGCGGCTGCTGGCCCGGGGTGACGAGGTCACGGGCCTCGACAACGTGAACGACTACTACGACGTGCGCCTCAAGCATGCGCGGATGGCGCGGCTCGAGGGCAAGGCCGGGATACGACTTCGTCAAGCTCGACGTCTCCGACCGGGAGGGGATGGAGCGGGTCTTCGCCGAGCGGAAACCCGAGGTCGTGATCCACCTCGCCGCCCAGGCGGGGGTGCGCTACTCGCTCACCAATCCCCACGCCTACGTCCAGAGCAACCTTGCCGGCTTCATGAACATCCTCGAGGGATGCCGGCACCAGAAGGTGCGCCACCTGGTGTATGCGTCGTCGAGCAGCGTGTACGGCGGCAACACGCAGCAGCCCTTCAGCATCCACGACAACATCGACCACCCGGTCAGCCTCTACGCCGCCAGCAAGAAGGCGAACGAGCTGATGGCGCATACCTACAGCCATCTCTACGGCATCCCGACCACCGGGCTTCGCTTCTTCACGGTCTATGGTCCGTGGGGCCGCCCGGACATGGCGATGTTCCTCTTCACCAAGGCGATCCTCGAGGGCCAGCCGATCGACGTGTTCAACCACGGGAAGATGCGCCGGGACTTCACCTACATCGACGACATCGTCGAGGGGATCGTGCGGACCGCGGATCACGTCGCGGCGCCGAACCCGGCTACTCGAGCGACACGCCCGATCCGGGCACGAGCTCGGCGCCGTACCGGGTCTACAACATCGGGAACGACAACCCGGTGGAGCTGATGGACATGATCGGCGTGCTGGAGGGCGTCCTGGGCCGCACGGCGGAGAAGAAGCATGCTGCCGCTGCAGCGCGGGCGACGTTCCCGCCACCTGGGCTGACGTCGACCGACCTCACGCGCGACGTCGGGTTCAAGCCGGCGACGCCGATCGAGGAGGGCATCCGGCGCTTCGTGGCGTGGTACAGGGAGTTCTACCGCATCGGGACCTGGCGAGCACCCGAGAGGCCGGCAACACAGATGGCGGCTCGCGCACGGCGACCGCCACTCTGACGTTCGCGACGATCGGCGTGCCGCAGCTACTTCTCGCTCAGCACCTGCTCCAGCATGAGCCAGCGATTCATGCCGGCGAACTTCTGGTGCATCTTGGTGAGCGGCGCGCCGCCCGCCGCCTCGTCCTCCTGGATCTGCAGGTCGGCCAGCGCATCGAGGCCCGACTCCTTGAACTTCCGCAGGCCCTTGTCGAGCGCCAGGCCCACCGTGCGGAAGTTGAAGAGCGTCGAGAACTGCAGCGTATAGCCGAGGTCGGCGAGCTGCTGGTTCGTGATGAGCGTGCCGGCCTTCTTCGCCTTGCCCCAGTAGAGCGACGGCGAAAGGTTGAACCCGAGCATCTGGTTCGGGTAGTACTTGCGCACGCCCTCGGCGAACTCGCGCGGCTGGTCCAGCTCGCGTGTTGTTGAACTCGGCCCAGATCACGTCGCAACCGAGCTCGGCCGCTTCCCACGCATCCTCGATGGCCATCTTCACGCCACCCTGCGGCTGGCCGGGGATCGCGCCGTCGATGGAGTCGGTGCGCGCGATGCTCACCAGCGGATGGTTCGCCGCCTCGCTCGCCGCCTTGATGGCCTTGAGCTTCGCGATCCACGCCTTCCGCGGCACCAGCACCTTGTCGCGCTTCGCCTTGCCCACGTTGACGATGTGACCGCAGGTACGGTCGGACGGGTCCTGGTTCTCGAGGTGCACGCCGGCCGCGCCCACGCGAATCAGCTCGGAGGCGAGCGTGAAGGTCTGCCCCGGTCCGCCGAAGCCGGCTTCCATGTCGACGAAGACGGGCGGCATTTCGAGCAGCTCCGCGCCCTCGGTGTCGAACCAGGTGGTGTGGCGCGCGCCCTCGATGCCCTTCCGGAGCATGAGCGTCAGCTCGGCCATCTGGTGCGAGTGATACACGCCGATGTCGGGGTACATGTTCCACGTCGCGGCGAGCTGCCAGCCGCTGCCGTACAGCGCCTTGAAGCCGAGCTTGGTCATCAGGGCGGCGGTATAGGCGTCGTAGGCGCCGGCGGAGTGGAGGTAGCTCCCCTTGTCGCGGGCCTCGTGCAGGAGGCGGCGCAGCTTGGCGGCGGGGTTCTCGGTCTCGGGTGGGGCGAGCAGCTTGCCAATCTCGTCGGCAGGGAAATGAACCTTGCCGGCAACTGGGGACTTGGGATTCGCGGTGGCCGTCACAGGGCGCTCCGGTCAGGGGACATACATGTACACCTGTCATGATACGCTCTCCGGCGCATCGCGACAGCCTTGTGAATGTTTTCACAAGATAGGGTGGCTGGGGCAATTGCGCCAGTTGGCCGGGCGGCACAGGACCGGCCGGCATGAAGCAACTGCAAGGGGAACTGCAGTTTGTGCGTCGTGCCAGCTAGCTTGATTCCGGGAACATGACCCATGCCAGCGAAGTCCTCGACGCCCATCACCGGGATCGTCCGCGGCATGCTCGCGGTCACGGCGTTCGCCCTGCTGGGCAAGGTCGCTGGGGCCGTCAAGGAAATGGCCGTTGCCTGGCGGTTCGGGGTCGGCGCTCCGGTGGACGCCTACCTGCTGGTCCAGAACCTGGTCAACTGGCCGGTCGCCATCTGGTTCAGCGTTCTCACCGTCGTCCTGATCCCGCTCGCCAATCGTATTGCGATCGAGACCCCCGACGAGCTCCCCCGGTTCCGGCGGGAACTCCTGGCGGCAACGCTGACCGGCGGCGTGCTGCTCGCGATCGGGGGAAGCCTGGGGCTGCCGCGGCTTCTTGCGAGCTCGTTCATGGGGCTGCCCGGTACCACACGCGACATTGCCCTGCACATGTCTCCGGTGCTGGCGTGGCTCGCCCTGCCGGGGCTCCTGGTCGGTTTGTACTCGACCTGGTTGATGGCAGCTGGTCGTCATGCAAACACGCTCTTCGAGGGCATCCCGGCACTCGTGATCCTGGGCGGGGTTCTCCTCGTCGAGGGAGCGCAGGTGCTCGCCTGGGCGACCCTCGCAGGTACCGTCCTCCAGTTCGGCGCACTCGCCGGCGCCCTGCATTACCGCACGCGGCATGGACGGCCGCTCTTCAACTTCACGTCGCCCTCATGGGGTCCGTTCTGGCGTGGCTTCGGCATCATGGCCCTGGGGCAGGCATTGATGGGCGTCACGGTCCTGGTGGAGCAGTTCTTCGCCGCACGGATGGGCGAGGGCTCCATCAGTTCGGTGGGCTACGCGAACCGCGTCCTCGCGCTCGTCCTGGGCGTGCTCGCGACCGCGGCCACCCGTGCGACGCTGCCGGTCTTCGCGCGGATTCGCGCGGCCGGAAACCTCAACCTGCGCCGGTTTGCCACGAGATGGGCCGCGTGGCTCGGGTTCGCCGGCGTGGCCATTCTCGTCATTGGCTGGCTGCTGGCACCGCTGGGGATCCGGCTGCTCTTCGAGCGCGGCACCTTCTCGCGCCACGATTCGGAGACGGTCACACACCTGCTGCAGCTTGGCCTGCTGCAGGTGCCGTTCTACCTTGCCTCGCTGGTGCTGGTGAGCCTGCACAGCAGTGAGGGACGCTACCGCCTCCTCCTGCTGAGTGGAGTGCTGGGGCTCGCGGTGAAGGTCGGGGTGAGCTACGCCCTGATCCCGGTGCTTGGCATCGGCGCGCTGGTCGCCTCGTCCACCGCGGTCTATGCGGCGAACGTGGCGCTGCTGCTCGCGGTGCGGCGCTAGCACGATGAAGCACCTGACGACCAGCGACTTCTGGGACCGCGGCTATGCGCGGGCCGCGAGTGTGGCTCCGCTCGACCTCGCCGACTATCGTCGCCACGGCGAGCGACGCCTGGTCGAGGTGCTCGAGGAACTGGAGCTTGACGGGAAGCGAGTGCTGGAGGTCGGGGCAGGGAACTCCGCCGTGCTGACGCTGCTGGCTCGCCGCCATGCCGGGCGTGCGCGCTTCGCAGGGCCTCGACTATGCGCCCGCCGGGTGCCGGCTGCTCGAGGAGCGGGCGCGGAACGAGGGAGTCGACGTCGCGGTGTATCAGCGCGACCTTTTCAATCCGGGCCCGGAGCTGCGGAACGCCTTCGATGTCGTGTTCAGCCTCGGCGTCGTGGAGCACTTCACCGACCTGACAGTCGCACTCGCCGCCAAGCGGGCGCTCACGGCGCCGGGTGGACGCGTTTTCACCCTGATCCCCAACATGCGAGGCATCCTCGGCGCCCTGACCCGGCGCTATAATCGCGAGATCTACGACCGGCACGTGCCACACGACATGGCATCGCTGCTTCGGGGGCATGCCGAGGCGGGGCTGCAGGTCGAGCGAGCGTATCACCTCTGCTCCAATAATTTCGGCGTCCTCTCCATCTGCTTCCATGGGCCCGAGGCCCGCGGGTTTGCCACCTACAAGTGGCTGTCGCGCCTCACGAAGGCGGTGTGGTACACCGAGTCGCGGATCGGTGAGCTGCCCGCCCATCCACTACTGTCACCGTACCTCGTGGTGGTGAGCACACCGGCAACGGACGTGCGCTGATGTGCGGCATCACCGGATTCCTCGATCCGCGGCACCACTACCCGGAGCATGACGCGCTGGTGCACCGGATGATGGATGCCGTCCGGCATCGGGGACCGGACGACGATGGTGCGTGGCTCGAACCTGCGAGCGGCATCGCACTCGGTCACCGGCGTCTCTCGATCATCGACCTCTCGCCGCTTGGCCACCAGCCGATGACATCGGCCTCGGGTCGCTACGTCATCGCCTTCAATGGCGAGATCTACAACTATCGCGAGCTGCGCCGGGCACTCGAGACGAAGGGCATCACCTTCCGCAGCCATTCCGACACCGAGGTGATTCTCGAGGCGGCGAGTGCGTGGGGCTTTCCCGGGGCGATGCGAGCGGCTGGCGGGAATGTTCGCGATCGCCTTGTGGGACCGCGAAGAGCGCGTGCTCCACCTGGTACGCGACCGGATGGGTGAGAAGCCGCTCTACTACGGCTGGGTGGGTGACACCTTCCTCTTTGGTTCCGAACTCAAGGCGATCAGGCAACACCCGGCAGCCGCGGGTCTCACGCTCGACCGGCGCGCGCTCGGTGCCTTCCTGCGGCATGGGTGTGTACCCGCACCACTCTCGATCTACGAGGGCATTGCCAAGCTCGAGCCGGGCCATCGTGTCGAGGTGCAGGCCGGTGGCAGCATGACCGACACGACCTACTGGTCGCTGGCGGATGCCGTGCGTGCGGGACGCGAATCGCCGCTCCGGGGAAGCGACGACGACCTGGTCAGTGCCTTCGCGGACGCGCTGCGCGGCGTGCTTGCCGAGCAGATGGTGGCCGATGTCCCGGTAGGTGCGTTCCTCTCGGGTGGCATCGATTCCTCCACCCTCGTCGCCTTGATGCAGGGCCTCGGCGGGTCGGAGGTGCGCACCTTCTCCATCGGCTTCCGCGAGGAGGCCTACAACGAGGCGCCCCATGCAGCCGAGGTCGCCCGCTGCCTTGGCACGCGACCACACCGAGCACTACGTCGAGCCGGAGGAAGCGCGCGCGGTCATCCCCGACTTGCCCGCGATCTACGACGAGCCGTTCGCGGATTCGTCGCAGATCCCTACCGTACTCCTGTCGCGCATGGCACGTCGCCATGTGACCGTCGCCCTCTCGGGTGATGGGGGCGACGAACTGCTCGGCGGCTACACGCGCTATTTCCAGGCCGAGCGCCTCTGGCGCCGCTTCGGCCTCGTGCCGCATCCGGTGCGACGCGCAGCGGCGGGAGTCATCACAGGAGTGCCACCGGGCACCTGGGACGCCGTGTTCGCCCTCGCGGGTCCGGTCCTCCCGGGTGGCAAGGTGGTGCAGGGTGGCGACCGGGTCGTGAAGCTCGCTGCGGTCCTCCGGGCCCGCAGCCTCTCCACCATGTATGGCCGGCTCGTCTCATACTGGGATGCCGACGGCGACGGTGTGTTGCGCGACATCATCCAGCCACCGGCGCACACGAGGCATGACCCGCCCCCGGGCCTCACGAGTGTCGAGCAGATGATGTACTGGGATGCACGCACCTACCTGCCGGACGACATCATGGTGAAGGTGGACCGCGCTTCCATGTCGGTGGGCCTCGAGACCAGGGCGCCGTTCCTGGATCACCGCCTGGTGGAGTTTGCCTGGCGCCTCCCGCTCTCGTTCAAGGTGCGGGATGGCGTCGGCAAGTGGGGAATGCGGCGGCTGGTGGAGCGCCAGGTGCCGGCGTCACTGCTGAACCGACCGAAGCAGGGGTTCGGCGTGCCGATTGACAGCTGGTTGCGCGGGCCGCTGCGAGAATGGGCCTCCGACCTCCTCTCACCCGACCGCATCCGGCGCGAGGCGTACCTCGATCCCCAACCGGTGACCCGGCGCCTCGGCGAGCATCTTTCCGGCAGCCGCAACTGGCAGTACCACCTGTGGGCGGTGCTGATGTTCGAAATGTGGCTGGACCACGGGGGCGCGCGCGCACGCGGCGGTCAGTCGTGAGTGATCCCACGGCGGCGCCCGTGAGTCGTCTCGGAGCAGCGTACGAGTCTCTCTATGGCACCCTGGCGGGGACCAGGCCGGCGCTGCGGCCATGGCACTTCCAGTGGCTTGCGACAACCGACATACGCCGGGACCTCGCGCGCGCGCTTCCGGCTTGCCGCGGAACCCTCCTCGACGTCGGCTGCGGGGCGAAGCCATATCGCCCACTGACCACGGCGGTCGACAAGTACATCGGTGCCGACATCGCGCCGGGCCCGGACGTGGACATCGTGCTGCTTCCGGGAGCGCCGATACCGCTCGCCGATGCCAGTGTCGACGCCATCCTCTGCACCCAGGTCCTGGAGCATGTGGCGGACTTCGATCAGGTGTGGGGAGAGATGCAACGCGTGCTGCGCCCCGGAGGAACCCTGATCGTCACCGTGCCCTTCATCTACAACGAGCACGGCTCGCCCCACGACTATCGCCGCTTCTCGGTGCATGGCCTGCGGCGTATCGCGGCGCGCGACTTCGAGGTGCTGGACCTCCATCCCCAGGGTGGCATCGGCAGCACGGGCATCATGGCCTTCCTCAATTGGGGGGACATGACCCTCGGCCTGACGTGGTGGTCGCGCCTCCTCAAGGGGCTATTGCTGCCCCTGTGGCTTCCGTTGTGCGCGATGGCCAACTTCATGGGATGGTGCCTGGATCGCGTCGATCATACCGGCAAGTTCTACCACAACGTCATGCTCGTGGCGCGTCGGCGATGATGCTGGCGCTGGTCATCTCGTCACTCGGTGGTGGTGGCGGGGAGCGCATCATGCTGGACCTTGCCCGCGGGTGGCTCGCCCGGGGCCACGGCGTCACGATCATCACCCTGGCCGGCCCTGCGACGGACGCCTATCCGATCCCGGTGGGCGCCAGGCGAATCGCCCTCGACTGCATGGGTAGCGAGGGTGGCTGGATTGCGGCTCCCTGGCGGGTGCTCCGGCGTCTCCGGCGCCTTCGCGCCGCGCTGCGTGAGGCGGCGCCCGATGTGGTGATCGGGTTCATGGTGCCCACGACGGCCCTTGCCGTCGTGGCTGCACGGGGCTCGGGCGCACGCGTGCTGGTCTATGAACTGGTGGATCCCGGGATGGAACAGGTGGGTGCGGCATACGCATGGCTGCGGCGCGTGACCTATCCGCGTGCGGCGATCGTCGTTGCCCAGACGCCTCGCGCGGCCGCCGTGCTCCGGCGACTGGCCCCTGGGAGCGACGTACGAGTGGCACCGGGCTTTGTGCCACCCTTTGTCCTCGGGGAACCGCCCCCGCCCAGGACAATCGCCGCACCCGATCTTTCTCGCCGTTGGACGCCTCGCCCCGCAGAAGGGGTTCGACCTGCTGCTCGCGGCGTTTGCACGCCTGGCGAGCGCACTCCCGGAGTGGGGCCTGCGCATCGTCGGGTCTGGTGCGCTCGACCGGGAGCTCCGCATGCAGGCGGAGCGTCTCGGGATCGCGTCCCGGGTCGAATGGGTACCTCGCACACCGCGCCCGTGGGACCAGGCCACGCACGACACCATTTTCGTCTTGTCATCACGGTATGAAGGCTTCCCCAACGTCCTGCTCGAGGCCATGGCCCTTGGCCTCCCGCCAGTGGCGTTCGACTGTCCGAGCGGGCCGGCGGAGATCGTGACACCGGGCGTGAACGGCGTGCTGGCTCCTGCGGACAGCGTTGAAGCGCTGGCGGCCGCGATGCAGGCGCTCGCTGCGAACCCGGTGCTTCGCCAGCGCCTGGCCGCCGCCGCAGTGGACGTGCGCCGCGACTGGTCACTTGACCGCGCGCTGGACTCCTGGGACCAGTACCTCCGCCCTTCGTCGACCGCGCGAGCATGCGCCGTCCACTCGTGGCGCTGTTCGTCCCCTCTCTCGCTGGTGGTGGCGCGGAGCGCAACATGGCACGCCTCGCGAGCGGCCTGGCCCGGCTGGGATACGAGGTGGAACTGGTCACGGCGAGCGCTGAAGGTCCCCACCGCGCGGACGTTGCTCCCGCAACGATCGTCGACCTGCATGCGCGCCGTGTTGCCAGTGCGCTGCCCGGCCTGGTGCGCTACCTGCGCCGTCGCCGTCCCGCTGCGCTGATCAGTTCGCATGAACATGGCAACATGGTGGCAGTCATCGCCCGCCGGCTCGCCGGCAGCCGGGTGCCGGTAATCGCGACACTGCGGAGCACGCTCAGCGAGCAGGCCGGGCTTGCACGGGGCTGGCGCGATCGCCTGCTGCTGCCGGGAATGGGGCGCGTGCTCTATCCTTCTGCGGAGGTGATCATCGCACTGTCGCATGGGGCCGCGGTCGACGCAGAAGCATGGCTTGGACTCGCGCCGGGCACGGTACGCGTGATCGCCAACCCGGTCATCGATGCGTCATTCCACGAGCGGGCTGCGGCTCGGATCGACCACCCGTTCCTTGCCTCGGGAAGGCCGCTGATTCTCGCGGCGGGGCGGCTCACCCCGGAAAAGGACTATCCCACACTGCTCGAGGCGTTCGCGAAGCTTCGCCGTTCCGGCTCCGAGGCGTCCCTTGTCATCATCGGTGAGGGACGGGAACGTGCCGCGCTCGAGGACCAGGCGAAGGCGCTTGGGATCGCCGGCGACGTGGCACTGCCCGGCCATGTCCCCAACCCGGCCGCGTGGATGGCCAGGGCGCGGGTCTTCGCGCTCTCGTCCCGCTATGAGGGACTGCCCACTGTGCTGATCGAGGCGGTCGCGGCCGGCGCCTCGGTTGTCGCCACCGACTGTCGCAGCGGTCCGCGTGAAATACTCGACGGGGGAAGGCTTGGGCGCCTGGTCCCCGTGGGCGATGCCGCCGGGTTCGCGCATGCACTGGAGAAGGCACTGCGCGAGCCCGCGCCGGTGGTGAGCCCGGCGGATCTCGCGCGCTACACCGCTGAGGAGGTCCTCGCGTCCTGGGTCAGCGTGCTCGGGGAAGTGGGGGTGCCCGCGCCATGATGGCGGCGCCGCTCCTCGAGCTGGTCGCATGGGCGGCCTTCCTCGCGCTCGCCGCGGGCGCCGTCCTGGCCCGCACGATGCCGCCGCGCATGCTGGTGGCATGCCTCGTCATCAAATTTCTCGTGCCGGTGGCGTACTTCGCCTGGTTTGCCGATGGCACCTGGACACTGATCGATGACCTGCGGTACCTGCGCGTGGGCCTCGAGCTGGCGGGACAGGGTTACACCCCGCTCTCGGTCTTCCTCAGTCGCACCGGGCTCGGCCAGCTCTTCCTGCTGAGCGAGGGGGTCCATGTCATGTATGGCTGGTTCAACCTCCTGGCCGTGACGCTCATCGGGCCGTACTACTACAGCCCCGTCATACTCAACGTGTTCATCACCTGCCTCAGCGCCCGTGTGCTCTGGGGATTTGCGGTCGACGCGGGCTACGGTCCTCGCTACGCCTCAGCGCTGACTGCCTTCTACCTCCTGCACTGGGACGTGGTGGCGTGGTCCAGCTTCGTGAATGTCAAGGACAGCATCATTGTGCTGCTGACGCTTCTTCTGCTGCGCGCGCTGGCCCGCTTCCAGCGCGCTCCCGCGCGCCGCGAGCTGGTGCGGGCCGCCCTGGTCAGCTTTGCCCTCATCTGGATCCGGTTCTACGTGCCGGCAATTGCGGGCCTTGCGATGCTGATCCAGGCGATGACGAGCAGGGGCTTCCTCCCTCGCCACCGTCGCGCCTTCATGCTGGCCGCCTTCGCCATGGTGCTGGTGATGGGATGGTTCATCCAGTCCCGATGGCTCGGCATCATCCGCGCCCAGATCCACTGGAGTCCGGGCCAGGTGAGTCTCGGCCTCGTGCGCATGCTGATGACGCCGCAGCCCTGGTCGGTGTCGCCCGCGTATGGCTTCCTCCTCATTCCCTCGATTCTGCATCTCATCATGCTGGTGCCGGCCCTGGTGGGAGCCGGCATGCTGTGGCGGGAGAGCCCGATGCTGCGGCTGCCGATCATCTACATGGGGCTTGTCCTGCTCCTCTTTGCCGCTTTCCCCGGTGAGCAGGGGCCCCGCTATCGCCACCAGGCCGTCTTCGTACTGGTCTGGGCGCAGTTCACCTTCGCATGGCACTTCCTGCGCGCCCTGGCCCAGGGTGCGTTCACTTCACCGCAACTCGCCATGAGGCTCCCGACATGACGGCAGGCGCCCACACGCCCGTAGTTCCGGACGACGCCAGCCTGAGAGCGCTCTGGTGGGAACTGCGCACCCATCGCCGCTTCCTGGCCACCATCATCGGGCTCACGGTCGCGGTCGCAATGGCCTGGGCGCTGATCCGGCCCCGCGTCTATACCAGCAGGGCGTCATTCCTGCCGGAGCAATCCAACGGGATCCGCCCTGGACTGGGCGCAATCGCCAGCCAGATCGGGCTCAACCTGAACCTCGACCAGACGGGGCAGTCACCGGCCTTCTACGCCGCGCTGCTGCAGACGCCCGAACTGCTCGGCGAGGTCGCATCGGCCACCTATCACGTCGACTCGCCCGCCGACAGCGGCAACCTGGCGCATGTCCTTCATATCAAGGCGAAGACTCCGGCGCTCGAGCGCGATGCGGTTGTCCGGCGCCTCATGACCATTGTCGACATCCGCGTCGACCAGGCCACGGACATCGTCCGGATTTTCGTCACCACCGCGCATCCCGAGTTGTCCGAACAGGTGGCGGCCAAGCTGCTCGAGGAGGTGAACCGCTTCAACATCGAGCGGCGACGCACTCGTGCCAGCGCCGAGCGGCAGTTCTCCGAGCGGCAGCGCAAGCAGGCAGCGGACGAGATGGAGGAAGCGGAGGCCCAGGTCCAGCAGTTCCTCGAAGGGAATCGCAACTACACCGGCTCACCCGCGCTGCTGAGACGCTACGACCGGTTGCGGCGCGATGCAACGATTCGGCAACAGGCCTATACCACACTGGAGCAGGCGTACGAGCAGGCGCGCATAGACGAGGTCCGCAACACGCCGGTCATCACGGTGGTGGAACCCCCTGACCTGCCCGCCCGGCCCGATTCGCGCCGGCTCGTGACCTGGCTGGCGGTTTCGCTCCTGGTTGGCGCTGTCCTCGCCACTGTGGCGACCGTCTTCCGAAATGCGCGGCTGGGCGTCTTCGGATTGTCCTCCCTGCTCCGGAACGACGCGGGGGCGCCGTCGTCCACCACGTGACGTGAACGCGTCAATTCTGTTCGTCCTCACGACGCTCGACCGGGGTGGCGCCGAGACCCAGGTGCTCGAGCTCGCGCGGGGCTGGCAGCGTCGTGGCAGCGATGTCCGCGTCGCGTCGCTTATTCCCGGTGGCGTGCTCCTTCCCGCATTCGAGAAGGCCGGCCTTCGCCCGGCAAGCCTTGGCATGCGGAGAGGAATTCCCGATCCCCGGGCGGCGTGGCGACTCGCCGAACTGATGCGCCGACAGCCGCCGGACATCGTGCACGCGCACATGGTGCATGCCAACCTGCTGAGCCGCATGGCGCGCCTCGCCTCACCGGTTCGCCTGCTGGTGAACACGGCTCACAGCGTGGACGAGGAGGGTCGCCTGCGAGAGGCGGCCTACCGGCTCACGGCACCGCTTTGCGATCTCCTCACGAACGTGAGCCTGCGTGGTACGGAACGCTACCGGCAACTGCGCCTCGCGCCCAACGCACGCTTGCGTCATGTCCCGAATGGCATCGACCCGGCGCGCCTTGCGGTGACCGGTGACCCCCACGCCGCCCGCCGTGTGCTGGGCGTGCCGGATCATGCCTGGGTGTGGCTGTCGGTGGGTCGCCTCGTCCCGCCCAAGGACCCGGTCACCCTGGTGCGTGCGTTCGCCGCGTACGCGGCACCGGATGAGGTGCTGCTCATTGCCGGGCGCGGGGAGCTTGACCGCGACGTCGAGCTCGCCGTCAGGTCACTCGATGTCGGCGATCGCGTCCTGCTCCTGGGCGATCGTGATGACGTTCCCTCGCTCCTCGCGGCGGCGGATGCCGTCGTCCTGTCGTCGCGCTGGGAAGGGCACCCGATGGTGCAGCTCGAGGCGGCGGCCGCGGGCCGGCTCCTCGTTGCGACGGCAGCGCCGGGCACGGTCGACGTGGTCGAGGATGGGGCCACGGGAATCCTGGCTGCGGCGGGCGATGTGGACGCGCTGGGCGCCGCCATGCGGCGCGCGCGGGCACTTCCGCCTGGCGAACGGGAGGCGATCCTGGCGGCAGCGCGCGCCCAACTGCAGTCCTGCACCATCGAACGCGTGCTGGACCGGTGGGAGGAGCTCTACGCCGCGTTCCTTGCGCCGCGGCAAGGTGTCGGACACGATGACTGAGCAGCCGTCCCGGCGCCTGGTCATTGTCACCAACGTGGCGTGGTTCTTCGTTTCGCACCGGCTCCCGATAGCAGTCGCGGCGCGCGAGGCCGGATGGGAGGTGCACGTCGTTGCGACTCCCGACGAAACGGTGCCGCACATACGCAGCGCCGGCCTCACCTTCCATCCGCTCGACATCGGGCGTTCCGGGTTCGGTATCCGGGGGCGCCAGGGCGCTTCGCGCGCTGACGGCCCTTTACCGCGAAGCTCCAGCCCTCGCTGGTGCACCACGTCACCATCAAGCCGGCGTTGCTCGGTTCACTCGCGGCGCGCGAGGCCGGTGTGCCGGCGGTGATCAATGCCTACTCGGGGCTCGGTACCCTCTTTCTTGCGCGCGGCCCGCTCGCGCGCGCCAGGCGCCATCTTGTCTTGCGCGCCATCGCCTGGGCGACGCGAGGAAGGAACGTCGTGTCCCTTCTTCAAAACGACGACGACCGACAGGCGCTGGTCGACCATGGCGTCGTCTCGAAGGACCGCACGGTCATCATCCCCGGCTCGGGGGTGGACCTGGAGCAATTCAAGGCGGGGCCGGAACCCGCCGGCGTCCCGCTCGTGGTCCTGCCGGCCCGCATGCTCAGGGACAAGGGCGTGCTGGAGTTCGCCGCCGCGGCGCGGATCATCGAAGCGGAGGGACGCATGGCGCGCTTTGCCCTCGTCGGCCCGCTCGATCCCCACAACGCAAGTGCAATCACACAGGCGGAGCTCGATGCGCTGGTAGGCGGGGTGCTCACGTGGTGGGGACCGCAGGCGGACATGGCCGCCGTGCTGGCACGCGCCAGCGTGGTTGCCCTTCCTTCCTATGGAGAAGGATTGCCAAAGGTGCTTGCGGAGGCCGCTGCGGTGGGCCGCGCCATCGTGACGACGGATGTTCCCGGTTGCCGCGCGGTGGTGGAAGACGGCGTGTCGGGGCTCCTCGTTCCGCCCCGTGACTCCAGGGCGCTGGCTCGGGCCGTCGCGCGACTGCTCGATGACCCCGCGCTCCGTACTCGCCTCGGGGCCGCGGCAAGGCGTCGCGCCGAGGAGCGCTTCGACCTTCGTGCCATCGTGCGGCAGACGCTCGCGCTGTACGACCAGGTGGTGATCCCGTCATGAATTCGTGGCCGCGGACCGTCATTGCGGTTGCCGGTGCGTCGGGGTTTGTGGGACGGTCCCTGTGCCGGTACCTCGCGATGCAGGGGCACCGGGTGATCGCCCTGGTGCGCAGACCCAGCGCGACCGAGGCGTTCAGTCCGGGCGTGGAGGTCCGTGAATGGGAGGGTCTTGATCACGGCGCCGTTGACCCCCGTGTGCTGGACGGAAGTGAGGTCATCATCAATGTCGCGGGCCGCGCGCACGTCATGCGTGAGCGGGCGAGTGACCCGGGCGGTGCGTTCCGGCAGGTCAATGTTGATGGTGCGGTTGCGATGTACCAGGCGGCGCGCGCCGCAGGAGTGCGGCGCGTGGTGACCGTGAGCACGGTGAAGGTGCATGGCGAGGGGGAGGCGGCGCCGTACACGGAGTCCTCTCCCTTTCGTCCCGCCGATCGCTACGCCCAATCGAAGGTCGAGGCCGAAGTGGCCCTCGCGGCGGTGGAGGCTCCGGGCTGTACCGTGGCCGTCGTCCGGCCTCCGCTCGTCATCGGGCCCGGCGCTCCAGCGAACCTCGACCGCATGCTCCGGCTCGCGGCCGCCGCTCGCACATGGCCCCTCCCGCTGGGTGGTATCGACAACGCTCGCAGCGTTGTGGGCGCCGGGAACCTGGCCTCGGCGCTGGAGACGGCCGCGCTCCATCCCGATGCGCGCGGCCCCTACCTCGTGTCCGATGCTGTCCCGCTTTCCACGACGCGGCTTCTCGAACTCATGGCGCGCGCCCAGGGGCACGAGGCGCGCCTCGTCCATGTGCCACGGGCAATGCTGGTCGCGCTTGGCAACGCGCTGGGCCTGCGAAAGGAGTTTGAGCGCCTGCTGGGATCGCTGACGATCGACGACGCGAAACTGCGCAGCCTGGGCTGGGCGCCTCATGAAAGCACGGCGGATGCCGTTCGCGCCATGTGCGAGGCCCGCACATGACCCTCATGTGGACCGCGATCTTCGCCGCCGTGGCGTCGCTTCTGCTTGTGGGCTTCGTCCGGCTCATCGCCATCGATCGATCCGTCATTGACCTGCCGAGCGAGCGCAGTTCGCATCGCATTCCCACCCCGCGCGGTGGCGGTGCGGGACTCCTCATTGCATGGGTCATTGTATTCATCCACGCGGCGGTCGCCATGCGTCGCGTGAGCACCGCGCTGGTGCTGGCGCTTGCCGGCATCCTCATCGTCGCATGGGTCGGCTGGCTGGATGACCACCGGTCGCGCGGCGTGCGTGGTCGGCTGGTGGCCCATGTCGCCGCTGCACTGTGCTTCCTGCCCCTGGCGCTCCTGCCGGAACCGGTGCCGTACCTGCCAACAGTGCTGGTGTGCGCGTGGTGGATCGTCTGGAGCGTGTCGGCGATCAATGTCGCCAACTTCATGGACGGCATCGACGGCTTGATCGGGCTGGAGATGGCCGTGTTCGGCTGCTACCTCGCGATACTGGCGGGACCAGGCACGCTGGCGGGCAGTGGCGGCGCGGCCCTGCTGGGCGCCTGCGCCGGCTTTCTCTACTGGAACTGGTCGCCCGCCCGGATCTTCCTGGGCGACGTCGGCTCCGGCGCCATCGGGGCAATCGCGATCCTGATCGGGATCATGGCGCTTCGCGCCGGGTTCTCATTCGTGCCGGTGTTCCTGCCGCTTTATCCGCTGGTGCTCGATGCGAGTGTAACGCTCGTGCGGCGGTGGCGTCGCGGCGAAGCGCTGACCGAGCCCCATCGAACTCACCTCTACCAGCGGCTGGCCAACGGTGGCTGGGGCCACGCACCTGTGTCACTGCTGTACGCTGCGACGTCCGTAGTTGCAACCATTCCGTCGTTACTGCTGCCGGTGGACATCCGGAGTGCGGCCATTCTGGGGTACATCGCGGCGGTCCCCGTGGTCGGCTTTGCGCTCGAACGCTGGCTCGCGAGATACAGCCGCGGAAGGGCGTAACTATTTCCTAGTCCTTGACATAGAAACCGTTTCAAGGGCACATTTTCGCCAATGATACCCTCCAGGTCGTTCGGACACGGCGTACGAAATCGCTACTTTGTCCTGTCGGACGTCCTTCTCTTCAGTGCCTCAACTATCCTCGCGTTTTCACTGCGTTTCGAGGGCTTCGCGTGGCCTGAAACGTACCGGCGCACCGCGCTTGTGTACCTCCTCGCCGCGATCGCCATCAAACTGTTTGCCTGTTACCGAAGTGGCATCTACAAGCGCCTCTGGCGGCATGCCAGCGTCGTCGAGGTCGAGCGCCTGATCACGGCGGTTTCGGCTTTCGGCATCGCGCTGCGTGCTGGTCGGCGGCGCTCGTCCTGCCCGGCTTGGGCCTGGTTCCAGTCGCGGGTTCCGCATTTCGGTCCTGTTCCTCGACGTGCTCCTGTCGGCGGTCTTCGTCACACTGCCGCGGCTGGGTGTCCGGCTGCTGACCCGCCGCCGCCAGCGGCGGTCACAGGCGGACCAGGGCGAGCGGGTGATCATCGTGGGTGCCGGCGCCGCGGGTGAGCTGATCGGGAAGGAGCTGCTGGGCCATCCGCAGATCGGGCTGCAGCCGGTCGGCTTCGTGGACGACGACCCGCGCAAGCACGGCCACCGGATGCTCGACCTGCCGGTGCTCGGGTTCTCTCAAGGACCTCACCCGCCTCATCGACGAGCTCGCGGCGCCGAGGTGATCATCGCGATGCCGCGGGCCCCGGGAAAGGCGGTGCGCGAGGTGGTGCGACGCGGCCCACGCGGCCGGTGCGCGCGCGCGCACCGTCCCGGGGATGTTCGACATCCTCTCGGGCCGGGTCTCGGTGACGGCGCTGCGCGAGGTCCAGATCGAGGACCTGCTGCGGCGGGAGCCGATCAGCACCGACCTGGCCCAGGTGCGCGAGCTCGCGACCGGCGAGACGGTGCTGGTCACCGGCGCCGGCGGCTCCATCGGCAGCGAGCTCTGCCGCCAGCTCGCCCGACTCGAGCCGGCCCGCATCATCCTGCTGGGCCACGGCGAGAACTCGATCTTCGATACCTATCACGAGCTGGTCCGGCTTGCCCCCAACGTCACCTGCGTCCCGGTCATCGCCGACGTGCGCGACCGCCAGCGGCATGCAGCATGTCTTCGAGACCTTCGCGCCCTATGCGGTGTTCCATGCGGCGGCGCACAAGCACGTGCCGCTGATGGAGACGAACACGCGCCGAGGCGGTGACCAACAACGTGCTCGGCACGCGGAACGTCGCGGAGCTCGTCGGCCGAGTTCGGGGCACGAAGCACTTCGTGCTGATCTCGACCGACAAGGCGGTGCGCCCCACGAACGTCATGGGCGCCACCAAGCGCGTGGCCGAGCAGATCGTGCAGCAGATCGCGGAGCAGCAGGGGAAGAACTTCGTCGCGGTGCGGTTCGGCAACGTGCTGGGCAGCCGCGGCAGCGTGGTGCCGACGTTCCTGCGGCAGATCCGCGAGGGCGGCCCGATCACCATCACCCACCCCGAGATGCGCCGCTACTTCATGACCATCCCCGAGGCGGTGCAGCTGGTGCTGCAGGCCGGCGCGCTCGGGCAGGGCGGGGAGGTGTTCGTGCTCGACATGGGCGAGCCGCTCAAGATCGTCGACCTGGCCAACGACCTGATCCGGCTGTCGGGCCTCGAGGTGGGCGACATCGAGATCCGCTTCAGCGGCACGCGGCCGGGCGAGAAGCTGTACGAGGAGCTGTTCTTCAACTCGGAGAATGCGGCGCCGACCAGCCACCCGAAGGTGCTGCGGGCGAAGAACGGCGTGCTGCCGGTCGGGGTCGATGCGGCGGTGGACCGGCTGCTCGACGAGGCCAGAACGGCGCCGGCGAGCGACGAACTGCGGGCGCTGCTGCTGCGGCTGGTGCCGGACTACACTCCGGCGAGCGCGCCGGGCCCACGGGCCACGCCCGGCCGGGGACTGGCTGGCGCTGCTCAAGAAGCGGACGGCGTAGCCGCCCGGCTCAGGGGTTGTTCTTGCGCGACGATGATGATCGTCGCCAGGCTGGCGAGGATCGTCGCTGCGGTCGCGAGGATCTGCAGGGTATTTCCCGGCGGCTTCGTCTTGTCCTTCTCCGGCACAAAGATCGTCCCGCCCGCCGCCGGCACCGGCTTCCCGTCGGGCAGCAGGAACTGCCGTGTCACGCTCTCCACCTTGCCACTGGGCTGCGTCACGTAGGCGCGCCCCTTGTCGGCATCCCGGCTGTACCCGCCCGCCGACGCCACGTAGAAATCCATGTTCTTCCCCTCGGCCCACGTCACCGCCAGCGGCGCATTCACGGCGCCCTGCACCCGCACCACCGGATTGTATTCCGGGATGTGGATCGAGTCGCCACCGGCCAGGATCAGGTTGTCGTGGTAGGCGCTGTCCTGCAGCACCAGCGGCAGGTCGATGCCGATCCGGCCTTCCTTGTCCTTGCGGCGGTAGAACTGGATGCCGGCGGCGTAGGCCTCGTTGGTGAGCCCGCCAGCCTGCGCGATCAGGTCACTGAGCCGCTCGTTTCGCGTCAGAAGCGCATACTGCCCGGGGAACTGCACCTGGCCGGTGAGCACGACGTCCGCTGCAGCTCCCAGCCCGGCTGCTCGAAGATCAGGACGTTGTCAAACGGCTGGAGCACAAAGGTCGGCGCGCCCGACGCCGGGGCCGGGAGACCCGGCGGGCCGAGGTACTTGCCGTTCGCGCGAGCGATCGAAGACGTAGGTGGAGTCGAGCGGCACCCGGATGCGAGGTCGCCACGGTGCCACCGGCGCGATTCTGCGGGCAGTCGCGCGACTTCGGCATAGTCGAGGAAGGCATCCTCCTCGCAGTCCGTCGGCGAGCAGCGCCGCGTCTCGCAGGGTCATCCCCTCGCGTATAGGGCAGCCGACCCTGCTTCCGCACCGCGCCGGTGATGACGATGTATCGCTCACTGCGGAACTCGCTGCGCGAGAAGACGATGATCTCGTCGTCCTCTGCCAGCGCAAAGTTGTTGACCGGCAGCCCGGTCGAGTCGGCGAGCGCGCTCTGCGAAGCTGCATTCGAGTCGAGTCGGGCAGCAGGCGGGTCACCAGCACGTCCCCCAGGAAGACGTCGGCCTTCGGGCCGCCGGCGAGCCGGATGGCGTCGCCCAGCTTCATGCCCGGCGTGAAGCCGACCGGGCCCGGCAGCCAGACATTGCCCTGCACCAGCACCACCGCCCGGGGCGGCGGGTCACCGGGAACACCACGACCGAGTCGCCGGCTTCCATGCGGGTACGGCGGCACGATGCCCTGCGCCAGCTGCTCCCCGGTACATCGATGACCACGCGATCCCGGCCGCCGGTGCCGCGTGCACCGGGCGGCAGGATGCGATTGATCTGCACTCGAGTCGTCAGCGCCTGCTCGGTGAAGCCACCGGCGGAGGCAATGAGGTCGCGCAGCGTCTCGTTGGGCACAAGCTCGTAGATGGCCGGGCGGAGGATCTCGCCGGTAACCTTCACCTGGGGCCCATGCGGCGGCACGAACACGACATCGCCGGAAGTGAGCCGCAGTCGGTGCTGTTGATGCCGCGGAGCAGGTAGTCGTACAGGTCGACCGTTCCGAGCAGACTCGATCCCGCGGCGCACCTCGATCTTGCGGAAGCTGCCGCGCGCCGTCGGCCCGCCCGCCGAATACAGCGCGCTCAGCACCGAACCCGCGCCCGCCACCTGGTACAGCCCGGGCCGCGCGACGTCGCCAGACACATAGATCTGGACCGCGCGGATCTTGCCGACGGAGAGCTGGAAGCGCGTTCGCGCATTCGGCCCGCGTCCCGATGCCGGAATAGACCTTCGTCAGCCGGCTGTAGAGCAGGTCGGTCGCCTGGCCAAGCGTCAGGTTGGCCACCTGGACCTGGCCGACCTGGGGCACGAGGACGAATCCCTCGCGGTTCACCTCCAGCGACGCTGACGTCTCGACATCTCCGGTCAGCACCAGCACGAGCAGGTCACCGGGTCCAAGCACATAGCCGGGGTCGATCGGTCCGGCGAGCGCCGGCGCGAATTCCCGGGTGCGGCGCCGGAACACCTCCAGACCAAACACCTGCAGGCCCGTTCGACTGCGCCAGCGAATCCTCGCAGGATCTCCTTCAGGATGGCGGCAGTCGAATCCTTGGGCATGCAGGCTGTCGGCGCCGCGCGCGCTCACCACGCCGAGCGATCGCAGCGCATCGACGGTCGACGACGTTGACGGCGGCGTCGCTCGTGTCGCTGCCGTGTCGCCGCCCGGCATGTAGTCATCGAGCAGGTCTTCTGGATAGCCGGCCGCGCCAAGCCGAAGCGGATCTGTCCGGGGTGAGGCCGGATGCCGCGATGCGCTCGCGAACCTGCTGCGCCAGATCGGGGCGGGAGGCGAGCAGGGCCCGCGCCTGCTCCGGCGGCAGCGTGGCGGGATTGGGGATGCCGCCGCCGGGCAGCCCGGGGATCGGGTCCTGCGCCGGAAGCTGGGCCGTGCGGAAGTCGAAAGACAGAAGGACGAACAGGGCCGCGGTCGGCAGCAGCCGAAGCGCCACGCGGTACAAGCCGGAGGGCATCATGGGGCCGAAGTTTCGTCGCAAGTTAGAGCTAAGTCAAGGGTGGAATTGACGCCAGAAGGCGAGGGTCTTCCGGGCAATCGGCATCGTCCACATACTCCGCCATGACGCGACGCCGGCCAGCTGCGCCGAGCCGGGCCTGCTCGTCGGGCATGGTCTGCAGCCGCTCCAGCGCGAGGCCCAGCATGTCGGGATCGTCCTCCCCCACAACGATGCCGGCATCGCCGATGATCTCGGGAAGGACGCCCGAATTCGGTGCCGATCACCGGGAGACCCTGCGCCATGGCATCGAGCAGCGACTGGCCGACGGGCTCGACCCATCGCTGGGTGTCGAGCGGGCCGGAAGGACGAGGCAATCAAGGGTCGGCCAGACCGATTCGAGCCAGTGACGTGGCATTCCACCGAGCCAGCGGACTCGCGATCCGATACCCGACTTCTCGGCGAGGCGCCTCGAGCTCCTGCTGCGCCGGGCCCGGTGCCGACGATGGTCAGGCTCCAGTCGCCTCGCAGGCGCGTGGCGGCGCGGAGCAGAATGTCGACCCCGCGTTCCGGCACCAGCCGCCCGATGAACCCGATGTCGAATCCGGTACGCGCCACGCGCGGACGACCCTGAACCGGGATGGTCACCCCATGCATGGGAATGATCGCGTAGGGCAAGGTGGGCCGCTCGCGGAGCACCTGGTCGAGTGCGAGTCGATTGATGCCTATCAAGCCCGTTCGCTGACCCGAGGGCGCGTCCTCGCCGCAGGCGATCGGCGAAACCCAGCGCCGGCTGCACACTGCTGCTCGCCACGAGTACGGCCGGGATCTTGAGCTTGTCCGCCAGTCGCATGGCCCGTGAGGCGAGCGGCCACCAGGGTTCGGCTTCCACCTGTACGATGTCGGGGCGGAACTCGGTGAGCAGGCGATTCAAGCGCGCGCGCCGCGCCACTTGAGGGCGGCCGGATCGGTATCACTGCCGGCGGCGATCGGGACGACCTGAAGGCCGCCATCGGAGCCGAATTCCAGTTTTGGACCATCGGGTGGCCAGTCGGCGGGGACGACGAGGGTGACGGAGCACCCCATGCCTTCGAGCGCGCGCAGCTTGCCGCGCTGCGACGGGTCGATCGCCTCCGTGGAGACAACGAGAGCGCGCACGAAGTCCTTGGCTGAAGACGATGGCGGAAGCGTACCGCAAGGGCGGCGTCGCGGTAATCTACTGACGCGTCCCGTGACACCAAGTGCGTGGTTGACCAGAATCCCGAACCTGACCAACTTCCCGCCGCCGCAGCACGGATCCCTCCGCGCGTGGCCGTGCGGCATCTTCCCCAGGTATCCGGGCTCGCATGCGCATCCTGCACCTCGCCAAGTACTACTGGCCGCGCTCCGGCGGAATGGAGCGGGTCGTCCAGGGCCTCGCGGAAGGTGCCGCGGCGCTCGGGCACGACGTGCAGGTGGTCGCGGTAGAGTCGGCCTTCAGGAACGGCCCGTCAGGCCGGGCGCGCAGTACGATCACCCGCACCTACTCCCTGGGCGCCCTCGGGTCCCAGGAAATCGCGCCGGGGTACCTGGCCGCCGCATGGAAGCGTGCCGACATCATACACGTCCACCACCCTCACGTGCTGGCCGACGTCGCTGTGCTCCTGCGCGCTCGAAGGGCCCCGGTGGTGGTGACGCACCATGGTGATGCCCGCAGCGGGGTGTATCGCCCCGCCGTGCGGCTGGTATTGCGGAGGGCCAAGGCCATCGTGGTACCGAGCCATGCGCACCTCGCGCTGTCGGCCGACCTGCGCGGCTACGAGGCGAAGACGGAGGTCATTCCCTTCGGCATCGAGGAGACGCGGTGGCAGGTGGTGCCGCCGCCCCCGCCGGGCGGCGCGCCGCGCGGAATTTTTATCGGTCGCCTGGCCAGCTGGAAGGGACTCGACGTCCTGCTCCGCGCCCTGGCGCAGACGGCAGACGTGAAACTGGACATCATCGGCAATGGCCCGGATGCTCCGCGGCTCAAGACGCTGGCGCGAGCACTCGCCGTGGCCGACCGGGTTCGCTGGTTTGGCGAGTACCCGGACGAAGACCTGCCGCGCCGCATGGCGGACGCGGACTTCCTGGTGCTCCCGTCGGTGACGTCGGACGAGATGTACGGCATCTCGGTGCTCGAGGCGATGGCGGCGGGGCGCCCGGTCATCACGACGGCCCTTCCCACCGGTGTTCGGGAGCTGAACGTGCCGGGAACGACCGGGCTCGAAGTCCCCATTCGCGATGTGGAGGCCATGTCCCGCGCCCTCGAGACCCTTGGGCGGGATCAGGCCCTGCGGGAGCGCATGGGCGCGGCGGGCCGCCATCGGGTGCGGGAGCAGTTCACGCGCGAGATCATGGCCGGACGATATGTCGCACTGTACGAACGGGTCCGCCTCCAGGAGAAGCCAGCATGAATCCCGACATGACCACGACAACGTTCACGCTGGAGAATCACCAGGTCATCCATACGCTGGGCATCGTGCGTGGGATCGTGGTGCGGTCGCGCTCGATCTTCGGCCAGATCGGCGCCGGCCTCCAGACCGTTGCTGGGCGGACACATCTCGCTCTATACCAACCTGTGCGAGAAGGCACGCGAAGAGGCGTTCGAGATCATGCTGGCGCATGCCCAGCGGCGAGGCGGCAACGCCGTCATTGGCGTGCGCTACGACGCGACGGAAATAGCGCAGGGAGTCACGGAAGTACTGTGCTACGGGACGGCGGTGGTAGTGGAACCGTTGAACCAGGAGTATGAGAGGTAGGGCCACCCAGGCCGGCGCGCCGCAGCGCGGCATGCAGGAGCGGCAACACGGAGGCCGTCATCCCAATGAGGTGACGGCCTCCGCCATTTCCTGGCGACTTGGCGGCCTGACGCCCTGCCGCCTCGCTCAGTCCTTCCCGCCCATCTTCGCCTTCATGTCCGCCACGTTCTTATCGAACACCTTCTGCTGGTCCGGGGTCAGGAGCGAGCGGTATTCGGCCACGTTCTGCTGGGCCGTTGCCCGCATGGCCGCCTTCTGCGCGGAGTCCGGCGTCTGCCCTGACTGCATTGCCGCCTTCATCTTGTCGCGCTCGGGCTGGTTCGACTTCCAGAGCGAATCGACCTGCTTCTGCTGTGCCGACGTCAACGTAATGCCGGTGAACAATCCCTGGCCTGACATGGGCGGACCAGACTTCTGGGCTGCCGCCGGGACCGAAATGGCCAGCGTTGCCATGATTGCCATCAGTGTGCGCTTCATTTTCGACTCTCCGTTACATGGATGTAGGACTGCACCTGCACCTCAACCAAGAGGCGTCAACGGTCAAGACACCAGTCCCCCCTAGAAGGTCCAGCGGACGCCACCAGTGACGCCAAACTGGTCCCCCCGGGCGAAGTTGGTCGGCAGGCACCCGCCCCAGGCCGCCCCACAAGCCACCGTGTCATGCGAACGTCGCCTCATCTGATACGCGGCGAGGCCGAAACCGGATCCAACCGGTCACCCATCCGCCGGCAAGCGGCCGGCGTACTGAGACGTCCACGCAGGAATTTCCATCCTTGAAACAGGACGTCATATGCCACCTGTCTCACTCCGCCGGGGGCGATGGCTCGCCCTGGCCGCCGTCCTCATCGCCGCGGCGTTTGCCGGGCTTGCGAAGGCCTCGGATCACCAGGACACCGCCGAGGTCGAGCTCAACCCCAAGCAGGACCTGACCGACGTCTATGCGTTCCCGAGCTCCGCACCCGGGGCGCATCGTGCTGGTCATGAACACCCGCGCCTTCCTGACGCCCGGCCGAAACGCCGGGCGCGACGTTCGACCCGAACCAGCTCTACCAGTTCAAGATCGACAACGACGGCGACAACATCGAGGACAAGGTCGTCCAGGTGTCGTTCACCGGAACGGGCACGAACCAGCAGGTGGAAGTCCGGGGCCCGGTCGACCCGCCGGTGGTGGGGGCCATGATGAACGAGCTTTCGACCGCCACGCCCGTCGTGAAGGGTGCCCTCAACACGATGCTCGGTTCCGCGACCGGCATCCAGGTGTTCGCCGGCCCGCGCGACGATCCTTCTTCATCGATCTCGAGGCGGCGTTCTGCATCCTGCCCGACCGGAAGCCGTCACAGGGTCCGCTGTCGAGCGGGTGCGCGCTGCCTGCCAACCCAGCGCCTCCCTTCTACTTCCGCTCCGCCGGCCAGGCGGTGAACTACGTCAACGGCTTCAACGTGCTGTCCATCGTCGTCGAACTCCCGCTCGAGCCTTCTCGAGCATGGCCAGCCCGGCCAGCTCGGCATCTGGGGCACCATCAGCCGCTGACCCACTCATGGAGCGAATCATTCTCATGATCACCCGCAGATCATGTCGCGCCCCGGCCTCGCGCTGGCCCTCGCGGGCGTGCTCGCCGCCGTCGTCCTGCACCGCCTGCAGCAGCGACAGCAACAACACCATGGCGCCGCAGGCGCGCATGTACAACCAGATCCAGCGGCTCGGCAATCCGCTGATCAGCGAGGTCCTGCTGTCCAAGCGGAGCCATCCGGTGCATGGCAGCATCGGCACCGAAGGACGACCCGGCGACGATCGGTCCGGAGATCGTGAGCTTCATCACGGGCGTGCGCGCGGACGCTCCGAGACCTACGCGAACGCCCTCGGTGGCGTGCTGCTGCCCGACGTGCTCGTCGTGCAGACCGACAAGGACCCGTCCACGGCAGGCTGGCTCACCTGGCTCCCGCTCGCGCCGTTCAGCAATGGGTGGGGCGGTCGCAAGCTGGCGGACGACGTCACCGACCTCGCGCTCCTCGCGGTGTTCGGGGATCCGTTCGGACTCGATCCGGCCGGCGCGGCCGGCAAGGAGGCACTGACCACCGACAACGTTGCGAGTGACTCGCAATTCCTCACCGACTTCCCCTACCTCGGAGTGCCCAATTGAGCTGGAGGCTGGCTCTGCCACTGGGTGTTGCTGCGCTGGCGCTCGGCGGATGGTCCGCCGGGCGTCGCGCGGAGGCCCACGCGCGCCTCGAAGTGGCGGCAGAGTCGCGGCACGAGGCTGAGGTCCGCTCGTCCGATATCGAGTTCTTCGAGGCGCGTCTCGCGGGTGATCCGTACGGGGCGGGGGACCGCGCACGATTGGCCAGCCTGCTGCTGGCGCGGGCACGTGCCGGTGGCCGGTTCGAGGACCTGGTCGCGGCCGAACAGCATGCGCGCGAATCGCTCGACCTCAGGCGCGGGCACAATCGCGGCGCCGCGCTTGTCCTGGCAAATGCGCTGATGGGACAGCATCGCTTTCGCGAAGCGCTCGTGGTGGCGCAAGGACTCGAGACGGAGGACAGCACCGACCCGACCGCCGCGAGCCTGACGGGAGAGGTGCTGCTCGAGCTGGGGCGCTATGACGAGGCCGGGCGGCGGCTGTCGAACATGAATTACGCCACCAACCTTGCTGCCCAGATGCGGGTCGCGCGCTGGGATGAAGTGACGGGCAGGGTGGAGGACGCGCATCGGCTCCTGCTGGATGCGCGCGCTCGCAGCCTGCCGAACTACGAACTGTCACGAGAGCAGCGCGCCTGGTTCGAAGTGCGCGTCGGCCGAGTTCGCCCTTCGATACGGTCACGCCGCCGAGGCACGGACCGCGCTCAAGCGTGGTTTCGCGATCGATCCGGATGACTACCGCTTGCTGCTCATCGCGGCGCGCGAATCGGTGACGCGCCAGGACTGGGCAAGGGCCGTCGAATACGCCTCCCAATCGATGGAACAGCACTTCGACCCGGCCGCACTCGCCGTGGTGGCAACAGCTGAGCGCGGGCGGGGCGATACCGCGGCGGCAGGGCAGGCCATCCGCGCCATGGTCACCGCGATCAAGGCACAGCCGGGCGCGTGGCACCGGGCGTGGAGCCTTGCCCTGCTCGACGAGAATCAGGAAATCGAGGCCGTGCTCTCACAGGCGCGCCAGGACCTCGAGAGCCGGCAGGACGTCTATGGGTGGGACCTCTATGCCTGGGCCCTCTACCGCTCAGGTGACGTCGATGGTGCCCGACGTGCCATCGACCACGCCCTCGACGACCGGCATCCAGGATCCGCAGATCCTTGGGCACGCTGCGACGATCCGGGGTGACTGATGATCCGGGTGCTGGTGTGCCTTCTTTGCCTGGTCGTGGAGCAACCGGTGGTGCACCCGCTGCATTCGAGTTCCGCATCGCTCACGGATCAGGGAAATGGCCAGCTCGCCGTCACCGTCCGGATTTTCAGCGACGATCTGCAGGCGGTTGCGCCAGGACGGCGACAGCGCGGCGCCCATACGTCCGCGATCACCTCAAGCTGACGGCAGCCGGCGGACAGCCGTGAGCCCTCGAGGTGGTCGCGATCTGCGCGGGACGGTGACATGACGGTCGTGGGCGCCCGCGGGACGAGCGGGGTCGATGGTGACCGGCACACGGGTCCAACCGACCATCCTCTGGGAGCGCTACCAGGATCAGGTCAACCTGGTCCGGGCCACCGTGGACGGGCACAGCCTGACCTTGCTGTTCGTGAATGGAGACCTGCCGCGGGAGCTTCGATAGCCCCGTGTTTGACGGCGCGTGGGCGCAGGGTAGACTCCATCTCCGTGCCATCTGCCTCTCCGTCCTGCCTGGGTCCCCTTCGACCGTGACCGCGTCCCCGCGCGTTACCGACGCGGAACTCCTTGCGCGTGCCGCCCGCGGCGACGAGCAGGCCGTCGGCATGGTCTACGACCGCTATGGCCAGGTCATGTACGCGGTGGCGTTCCGCATCGTGCGCCAGGCGGGTGATGCCGAGGAAGTGGTTGCCGAGGCCTTCGCCCAGGCCTGGCGTGACGCCGCGCGGTTTCGACGCCGCGCGCGGGAGCGTTGCCGCATGGCTGACCGTCATGACCCGCAGTCGCGCGCTCGATTTCATCCGCGCCCGGAGTCGCCGCGAGCGCATCGCGGAGACGGCCCAGCGGAGTGACCCGGAGGGCACGCCGGGCATGAGTGCTGGCGGTGAGCGCCCGGACTTCGCAGTGGAGGCGAAGGAGCGCGAGCGCCGCGTGGCCGAAGCCCTGGCGGAGCTGAGCCCGCCGCAGCGCACCGCGATCGAACTCGCATTCTATGAAGGCCTGTCACACAGCGAAATTGCCGCTCGCCTGAACGAGCCCCTGGGCACGGTGAAGACGCGCGTGCGCCTCGGCATGCAGAAGCTGCGAGAGACACTCAAGCCGTACTTCTACGAGAGGTTCGCATGAGCGGCGCCGACTTTGGCACGCCCCGGGACCTGGCGGCGGCATACGCGCTTGGCGCACTCGACGCCGATGAGGCGACCCGTTTCGAGGCGCTGCTTGCGCGGGACCCGGAGCTGGCGAAGGAAGTCGCCGACTATCGCGAGGTGGCGGCCCTCCTGGCGCTGGCCGAACCGACGGCGACGGCGCCGACCGAGGGCCTGCGCACTCGCGTACTGGCAGGTACGCCGACGCGGGTCTCTCCGTTCCCGCAGCGACCGAAGCCCGCAACCAGCTGGATGCCATGGGCGCTGGCCGCGTCCCTCCTGCTCGCCGCGTGGATGGGTGCGGGCCGGGCCCGGCTTGGCATCAAGCTGGGGGAACTCGGTCGGCTTCTAGACCAGCGTGACAGTGCACTGGCCCAGCGCGACACGCTCCTTGCCGCCCGCGACCGGACGCTCGAGTCGCTGCTCGCGCCAGGTGTGGAACTCTACCAGCTGAGTGCGACGGGTGATCCCGTCCCCGGCGTGCAGTTGTTCTGGGACCGGAAGCGCAACACGGCCATCGTGCATTCGTTCGGGGTCAAGCCTCTTCCGGCGGGCCGTGCTTACCAGCTCTGGTTCATAAAGGATGGAAAGCCGGTGCCGTCGGTCACCTTCCAGCCATCGGCGGATGGTCGCGCGCAGGTCGAGGCGATCGCGGTGCCGGAGGGTGCGGTTACCGCGGCGGCAGTGACCGAGGAGCCGGCCGGGGGATCGGCGCAACCGACTTCGGCGATCTATCTCATCGGGAAGCTTGTCGCGTCGGCGGAAAGCAAGGGAAGCGGTGCTGGCAAATCCTGACTTCCTGCTGTATGTGGTTCACATCGCGTTCTGGACCGCCTTCGGCATGACCCAGATGCTCCTCGGCGCGCGCGCGAGGCGGGCTGAGCCTGCAGCGCCCGTCGCGGAGGAGAGCCGGACCGCGCCATACTCGCGAGCGCTGCTCTGGCTGCATACGGTCGCATTCGGTGTGATGTACTGGGGACTCGGCACCACGATCATCCCGAACAGGGTGCCCTCCTGGTTTCCCGGCCAGCGTATCGTCGGCACCTGCGTCATTGCGGCGGGTGCGGCACTCATGTGCTGGGCAAGAGTCTGGTTCACGTCGTGGCGCTTCCGCGCGAAACTGGACGCCGGTCATCAACTCGCGACCGGTGGGCCGTTCCGCTTCATGCGTCACCCGATCTACATGGGTCTCAACCTGCTCGCGATCGGGTCGGCAATCTGGGATCCGACGCCCGCAACCTGGATTGCGGCGGTGCTGATGGTGCTGGGCAGTGACTTGCGGGGGCGGGCGGAAGAGAAGGTGCTGGCCGACGCGTTCGGGACACCGTACCGGGACTACATGTCGCACACGAGCCGCTTCGTTCCGGGTGTGTACTAGCGACGACTGGAGCATCCACAAGGTGGTATCCTTCGGACACCCCTCAGAAGGCGGCCGTGGCGGATCTCCACGTGCTATTGCAGGACGGCCTGGCCGGCAGCTACACGATCGGCCGTGAGCTCGGGCGCGGTGGCATGGCCACCGTCTTCCTCGCGCACGACATCAAGCACGATCGCTCCGTTGCGCTGAAGGTGCTGCATCCCGCGCTCGCCGCGGCACTCGGCGGCGAACGGTTTCTCCGCGAGATCCGCATCGCCGCGCACCTGCAGCACCCCACATCCTCACCCTGATCGATTCGGGCGCGGTCGCCGTTCCGGGCGCGGCACCGCTCCTCTACTACGTGATGCCGTATGTCGAGGGCGAGAGCCTGCGGCAGCGCCTGTCGCGGGAGGGTCCGCTGACGGCAGTCGGACGCGCTGCGGATTACTCCGGGACGTGCTCGACGCGCTGGCCCACGCGCACGCCCAGGGTGTCGTCCATCGCGACATCAAGCCGGAGAACATCATGCTCGCGGGGCGTCACGCGCTGGTGGTCGACTTCGGCGATGGCAAAGGCCGCCAGCGTTGCCGCAGCAGGAATAGCGACGGAAGGCACCCTCACCACGCTCGGCCTCGCGATCGGGACGCCGGCGTACATGTCGCCAGAACAGGCCGCCGGGCAGTCGTCGGTCGACGCACGCGCCGATCTCTACGCGGTTGGGGTCGTGGCGTATGAGATGCTGGGCGGGCGACCGCCTTTCACCGGTACGACCCCGCAGTCGATCCTGGCAGCCCAGGTGACGCAGGCGCCACCCCACTCGCCTCGATTGCCCCCGATGTCGCCCCGCCGCTCGGGGACGCCATCATGCGCTGCCTCGAGAAGGATCCTGACCTGCGGTGGCAATCGGCCGAAGAGTTGCTTGCGCAGCTGGAGGTGCTTCACACACCAGAACATGGCCTGCGCTCCCCGGCGGCAACCCCTGCTGATAGAGCGCGCCGGTCGTGGCCCATATCGGCATTCGTGAGTGCGATTCTCGTACTCGGGTCATGGTACTGGCTCGGCCCGCACCGCCGCGAACGCGGACCGGCGCTGGGTTCACGAAGTTGCCATTCCCCAGATGCTGGCACTCAGCGACCGGGGACAGTGGGATTCAGCCTATACGCTCGTGCGGAACGTGGAGGCGATTGCGCCCGGCGACTCGCTCTTTCGCGCGCTGACGCCCAGGTTCGCGCAGCGGCGGAGCATCGTCACCAAACCCGCGGGGGCGCGCGTCTGGATCAAGGAGTACGGAGCCCCTGATTCCGCCTGGTCACTTCTTGGTGTGACGCCGCTCGACAGCGTGCTGCTGCCGCTGGAACAGCGGCGGGCGCCTTTTTCCCCGTCGTCCCGCCTCCGGATCGAGGCACCGGGCTATCGCCGGCTCGATCTTGTCGGCGCAGCCTTTGAAGATTCGGTCATACCGCTCGATCGCGATGGATGCAATTCCACCCGAGATGGTACGCGGTGGGCGGAGGCGACCTCGCCGTCCAGTGCGCCGGGGTTCGACCGAGTGCAGCCCGTTCCGCTTTCCGACTACCTGATGGATCGGTTCGAGGTCACCAACCGCGAGTACAAGGGCTTTGTGGACAGCGGTGGCTATCACCGGCAGGAGCTGTGGGAGCAACCAGTCATGAATGAGGGGAAAGCCGCTCACGTGGCCGGCGGCGATGGCGCTGATGGTGGATCGTACCGGCCGCCCCGGGCCCTCCACCTGGGAGGGCGGCGACTATCCCAAGGGTCAGGACGACTACCCGGTTGCTGGAGTCAGCTGGTATGAGGCCGCCGCATATGCCAAGTACGCCAGGAAGTCGCTTCCCACGCTGGTGCACTGGAATCACGCTGCCACCGTTCGCGCCAGCTTCCTGATCATTCCATCGAGCAACTTTTCGGGGCAGGGTACAGCAAGGGTCGGCAGCAGCGGCGGTATCAGCGCGTTTCGGCACCTACGACATGGCGGGCAACGTACGCGAGTGGTGCGCCAATGCCGCGGGGGCGGAACGATTCATTGTCGGCGGGGGCTGGAACGACCAGCCGTATCAATTCAACGACACGTACACCCAGCCCCCGCTCAACCGGTCGGCCGGCGAACGGCATCCGACTGGTGAAGTACCTCGTTGCGGATACGAATCTCGCCATTGCGTCCCAGCCGCTGCAGCGGATCACGCGCGACTTCCTGAAAGAACATCCGGTCAGCGATGCCGTCTTCGCGGCTTATCGCCAGATGTATCAGTACGATCGTACGCCGCTGGACGCGAAGCTTCTCGAGACCGCCGACGAAGGCGACTGGACGCGCGAACTCGTCCGCATGAATGCCGCCTATGCCGGCGACACGCTGTTGGTGTACCTGTACCTGCCCAAGGGAGGCACGAAACCGTACCCCGCCGTCGTCTATTTCCCGGCAGGCGGTGCCATCCACAGACCTGGTACCCCAGGACCTCCGGTCGATCGACTTCGTCCTCAAGAGTGGCCGCGCGGTCCTGTATCCGATATACAAGGGCACCTACCAGCGTCGCGACTCGCTCAAGAGCGATACCCAGGACAGCACCATCTTCTACCGCGACCACGTGCTCATGTGGGCGAAGGACATGCGACGCGGCATCGACTACCTCGAGACGCGCAGTGACGTCGCGACGCAGAACCTGGCGTACTACGGCCTGAGCTGGGGTGGCGCGCTCGGCGGCCTCCTGCCGGCGATCGAACCCCGAATCAAGGTCAACATTCTCGTAGTTGCGGGACTCGACTTTCCCCGCACGCTCGCTGAGGTCGACCCCCTCAATTTTGTCACACGAATCACCGTTCCCACGCTCATGATCAATGGCCGGTTCGACTTCTTCTTCCCGGTGGAGTCCTCCCAGATCCCGATGTTTCGCAGGCTCGGTACGCCCGCGAGCGACAAGCGGCACGTCGTGGACGAGGGTAGCCACTTCGTGCCGCGTGCGCGCCTGATCCAGGAGGTCCTGGAGTGGCTGGACAAGTACCAGCCCCTTCCGACGTAGCAATCGCTGCACGTCTTTGGTATTCGCGAACCCGGCACTACGTTTTACGCGCAAGCCGGGCCCTTAGCTCAGTCGGTTAGAGCAGCGGACTCATAATCCGTCGGTCGCTGGTTCGAGTCCAGCAGGGCCCACTGAAAAACAGCAGGCGGTGAGCGGGAACTGAGCACCACTGGGAAAACGAAAGCCGGCGCCTGGGATCAGGGCCGGCTTTCGCACTTGCCTCTCCAGCCACTCCGTCCCGGCGGTCCGCCGAGACGCCAGCGAGACTCAGCCCGTCACAGTCGTGCAGGTCACCTGCTTCGACTCGGACCGGTTGGGGCTTCCCACGGCAGAATACTCCGCGGTCAGCGTCCCGTCCGTCACGGTGCCCGTGAGTTGCAGCTGCGCCGGTGCCGTCAGTAGCGTGAGGTTCTGCTGGAACGGGAGTGTCGGATTGGTGACGGTCACCGGTCCACCCTCGGCCGCATACGTGATGGACGCGATTGTCGCGCTGCTGCCGGAGAGGGTTACCAGGTAGGTGACGGTGATGCTGCCGGAAATGGTGGACATTCCGGTGTCGAGGGTGCAGTCCTTGGTCGTCGGCGAATTCCCGGTGCTGTCGCTGCAGGCGCTGATCATGCCGGCTGCCGTGCAAAGCAACATGCCTGAGACGAGGAGCACGCCTTTCCCGCTACGGATGCGACGAGTCATTCGGACCTCTCCGGATTGTGTGTCTGTCGGGTTGTCAGGAAGCTCGACCGGCGCTTGTGCCGCACTCAGGGACGATTCATCGACGCACGATCGCACTGCAATGCTGCGATTGGCTTGATGCTGAGACGCAGCGCGTGCCCAATGCCCGCTTCAGGAGCTTCAGTCAGCGCGACTGCATACTCCTGATACTGCCACAATCCGCGGACGGTCCGCCTCGGAGCCGCCACGGTCATCGCAGGACAGTCCAACACTTTCGCACCATGCCCAATAAACGCCGCGGAAATCGTCTGCGCCAGTTGTTCCGCGGCCTCCGCGGTCAGGCCGCTCCATTCGCGCTCCGACGTCGAGAGGAACCTGGCGTCGAGAGCCGAGTCGCGGCCCGGCACGGCGCACCTGACATCGCCCAGGCCGTTCCTGAACCCGGTGCCGCCATCGGTCGGGAGACAATCGCCGGCGGGAGGCGGGCGGCGCGAGCCGGAGATGCGGACCAGGTGCGCATCGCCCGGTGCTCCTACCAGGGTCACGTTCACGTTCGCCAGCCAGACGCAGGCGTGTTGTGTTGCGCGAGGTGACCAGGTTACCGTCGCGGTGTCTACCCGGTGGAACGACAGCGCCGCCGGCGCGCGCCTGCACGCAGGTGGACGGCCACCCAGCATCCTGCTTGTTGGCATCGACGAGCGACGCAGTCGCCGCGGAGTCGACCGTCAGTCCGGACCAGCCGGTCGTGTCGCCGGCCAGCGCACGGTTCAGTGCCTTCCGCGCCTGGTCGATCTCGGCGGTGCCCACGCTTACCTCCACGGATGCGGTCGGCGTGTAGAGGTGCAGCGCCCTGTACGCACCCGCGACAATCAGGCACGTCGCCAGCGCGATCCCGAGTCGGTCTCGACGGGTCAGGCTCATGTCTAACCATGGTTGCAGGCGGGAAATTGCCTTGAACGAACGATAAAAGCCTCGCGCTGAATCTGCAGGCCTCAATTGCGTTCATGGGCTATCGCATCATGAAGAGGACGGTGGGGTAGTAGATTCGGCTGGCCCGCAACGTCCCTCACCAACTCACCAGTCCGTGGCAGGAGGTATGTTCTTGCGCCCTGCGCCTCGCCGGTTCCACTGGGGTGTACGAGCATTGCTCTCGCTCGTCGCGATGGCTCCCACGTCGATTCCTGCCTTCGCGCAGGCGGATACGGTGCCTGGCGCGCAGGCGGCCGCCGCGCCAGCGCCAGCCAGGGACCGCTCCCCATGGCTGCTCGCACCGGTGCTCAATGCCAACCCGAAGCTTGGCGCCTCCTGCGGGTGTGATGGCCGGCTACATCTATTATTTCGACGACAAGTCCCGTCCCTCCATATTCGCCATTACCGGCCAGTACACCAGTACCAACTCGACTCCTTGGCGGTCTCTTCGCCAGGACCTCGTTCGCCAAGGACCATCAACGACTGCTCGTCGGGTTCCTCTACGGGAACATCAAGAACGACTACGACGACTATCTCGGGACCGGACAGCCGCTGCAGGAGCAACTCCGAGCTGTTTTCGCTGTTCGCGCGCTACACCTACCGCATCGCGGGCAACTGGTTCATCGGCGCGCAGGGGATCGCGCAGAACTTCGAGATCGCCGGCGAGACCGAGAACGACGACCAGATCCTCGATGACCTGGGCGTCGTGCCCTACAAGTCCGGGGGCCTCGGGCTCGTGGTCCAGTACGATTCCCGGAACAACGAGAACATGCCGACGCACGGAGGCTTCCTCAACGGCAACAACGTCTTCTTTCGCGAGGCCCTGGGCGGGGATAACGACTACGACGTCTACCGGTTCGACTTCCGGTGGTACATACCGCACGGGAAGCGCCACGTGATCGCGCTGCGCCAGATGAATCAACTGACCAATGACGCGCCGGTCGTAGCGCGGGCACCGGTGCAGCTTCGCGGCTACAAGGTCGGCCAGTACTCCGCGCCGTTCATGTCCTCGATCGAGGGCGAGGAGAGATACAGGTTCGCCAACAGATGGACGGCCACGTTGTTCACGGGCATAGCCTGCCTCTACGGGGACGGCATGAGCTGCACGGATGACACCAACCTCTACCCGAACGTGGGCGTCGGCGTGCAGTACATCCTCAAGCCGAAGGCAGGCATTGTCATGAACCTCGAGTTTGCTGCGGGCAAGGCCAGTGACTATGGCATCTACCTCAAGATGGGATATGCCTACTGATGAAATGACAGAGCCCCGCAATCACTTGCGGGGCTCGCTGGTGGGGCATGGGCGATGAGGGGATCGAACCCCCGACCTCTGGTATGTGAGACCAGCGCTCTAACCAGCTGAGCTAATCGCCCTTCAGGGGCGGAAAACCTAACCGGCGTCGTAGGTCGCGAGCAACTCCTCTGGCGACACCGTTGCCACCCCGGCTTTGCCAACCTCGATACCGGCCGCGATGTTCGCCAGGACGGCCGCTTCCTCCATGCTGGCCCCCGCCGCGAGGGCAAGGCCGACCCAGGCTGTCACGGTGTCCCCCGCGCCCGACACGTCGTATACACCGCGGCTCTCCGCTGGTACCCGCACAATTTCAGTGCCCATCACCACGGCCATGCCTTCGGCACCGAGCGTCACCAGCAGGTGCTCGGCGCCCAGCCGCTTGTACGCCGCCCGGAACGACTCGGGCTGTGCCAGGTCGAGCTCGGCGCCCATGGCCGCAGTCAGCTCCCGGCGATTGGGCTTGAACACGGTGGCGCCGGAGTAGGCAAAGAAGTGCCGGTACTTGGGATCTACCACGACCGGCACTTTCCTGCTTCGTGCCGCACTCACCAGTGCATTGACGAGTGCCGGCGGCAGGGTGCCCTTGTCGTAGTCCTCGAGCAGCAGCAGGTCGCAATCCGCCAGTGCTTCGAGCGCCAGCGCCGTCACCCGTGCAAGGTCGTCCCCGGAAATGGCGGCATCGATTTCCTCGTCCACGCGACATACCTGCTGTCCCCGGGCGACCACGCGGGTCTTCGCCGTCGTCACCCGGCCATCTACGGAGATGATCCGCGCGTCACTGACGCGCTGCGCAAGGAGCGCCGCCCGCAGTGCCGCGCCGGCAACGTCGTCACCCACAACACCGACGAGCTGGCAGCGCGCGCCGGCCGCCGCGACATTCGCCGCGACGTTTGCCGCGCCGCCCGGTGCATGACGCCGCCCGGTGACATGCACCACCGGCACCGGCGCCTCGGGCGAAATCCGCTCGATGTCGCCGAAGAGGTACCGGTCCAGCATGACGTCGCCCACCACGGTGACGCGCAAGGCGCTGAACCGCGCCAGCAGCTCCCGGGCACGTGCCTTTGCCAGCGGCGCAGCGACGCGCATCACTTGAGCGCCCCGCGCTTGCCGATGCGCAGCAGCGCCTGGATCCGACCCTCGAAACGCGTGCTGCTCACGCCTTCCACGTTGCCCTCGTTGTCGACATGGTAGAGGCCTCCCGATCCCTGTACTTCCAGCGGACCCTGCCGGCCACTCACCGTCACGCCCAGCCGGTAGCCGTATTCGACCGGGGAGGCGAGGAACGCCGGCGTGTCATGAATCACGTCGGGATCGTTCGGGATGGAATCCGTGATCCGTGAGAATCCCTGGCGCTGGAAGATGGCGGTTGGCGAGATCGCCCACTTGTTCACCACGGGGATGGTTACCGCAAGGCTCAGGTAGTCCATGCCGGGATACCCGCGCCCGAGGCCCACGCCGGCATCGACGAAGTTGTCCATCGGGTTGGAGGTCCGGAATGCCAGGTTCGATGCCTGGGTATACAGCGCCTGCCACGACATCGTCCTGCCAAGGGCGCCAAAGCCGGTGATGGTGAAGGCCCAGCGATTGGGGTACATGGTGGAGTCGTTGATCTTCTGGGTCTGGATGTCATCGAGCGCGAGCTGCAGCTGGATGGTGGCACGCTTCGAGACTTTCCAGCTCACGTCCGTCCCCACCATGATGTTGCCATTGTCACCCTCGCCGTACTGGTTGGAGAGCAACAGGAACCCGACAGGGTTGATGAAGGTGCCGTCGAGCCCGCGGTTGACACCCGAGAAGACCGTGGTTTCCCAGAGAGCCACGTACCAGCGCGGGGAGAACTGCACGCCGAGGCGATGCATCACATGGTAGCGCGAAACCACGTCGCCGATCGAGTCGGTCTCGTCATGCAGCTTCGCGACCTGCGCCACCAGCCGGACGTTCTTCGATCCGACGTCGAGACCGAGGTAGTTTCGCGGATAGGCGTAGTTGCTGAGCGAAATGCTGTAGTAGTTGATCGGTCCCCAGTTCTGGTCGAACTGCCCGAACCAGAAACGACCCCAGGTCTTGAACTGGAAACCGAGATACGCCTCGACCATGCGCCCCGCGACGGTCAGGTCATGTCGCCCGGGCCAGTCGGGATCATCCGTGATCCGCGGCTCGATGGCCGGGCGGCTCACCGCGATGACCGGTCCAAACACGCCCTGCAACAGGACGTCGACGTAAGGATCAATGCCGCCAGGCCCGGCGGGATGCATGTCGTCGCGGTTGGCGCTGGTCCAGGCCTGAAAGCCACCGCGGGCAGCCACTTCATAGCGGAATGGCGCGGGCAGCTCGCGGTACTCGTTGAGCAGCGCCCGAACCAGCATGCTGTCCGATCCCGGCGTGGAGTCGGCGCGCTCCAGGCTGGTCACCAGGTCGGCCCGGCGGAAGGGCCGGTGCATGGGCGAAGGATCCTGGATGGACCCGCGGGTGATCAGCAACTCCATGAGTGGAAGGCGGGAATCGTCCAGCGGCACGTTGGGAGAACCCTGGGCGCTGAGCGGTGCCGCGAGGCAGGCCAGCAGCAACGTCAGGAGGCGTGTCCGGGGCGCGATCATGGACCGGAAGTCTAACATGCTATCTTGTGCCGATGCTTGAACTTCGGGCCGAGGCAACGCGGGGCGGACTACTCGAGTCGGTCCACCGGATCTCGGTGGCGGTGGTGGACCAGATGGGGAACCTGGTTGCCTCGTCGGGGGATCCGGATCTGCGGACCTTCTGGCGCTCGGCTGCAAAACCATTCCAGGCACTTCCCGTGGTCGAGGACGGCGCCCTGGATCACTTTGGGCTGACGGAACCCGAGCTCGCCCTGGCGTGCGCATCGCACTCGAGTGAGCCCGGTCATGTGGCGCTGGCCGGGGCAATGCTGGAGCGCGTGGGACGGACCGAGGCCGACCTCGCCTGCGGGCCACACCTGCCGCTCTCGCCGGCGATCGCCGCGAGCGTGGCGCGAGAGGGTACGGTGATGTCGCCGGCCTGGAGCAATTGCTCGGGCAAGCACGCCGCCATGCTGGCGCTGGCGTTGCATCGGGGCTGGGATCTCCACGGGTACGAGCGCCTGGAGCACCCGCTGCAGCAGCGCATCCTGGCGGAGCTGTCGCGCTGGACGGGGCTCGCGCCTGACGCGATCGGACTGGGCGTGGACGGCTGCACCGCCGTGAGCTTCGCGCTGCCACTGCGTGCGATGGCGCTGGCCTATGCCCGGCTGGGCACGACGACCGAGCCGGCAGCGGTCCGCGTGCGTGAGGCGATGATGTCGCATCCCTGGCTGGTCGCCGGCACGGGGAGATCCTGTACCGACATCATGCAGGCGGCGCCGGGTCGGCTGCTGGTGAAGCTGGGTGCGGATGGCATCTACAGCGCAGTGCTGATCCGTTCGGGCATCGGCATGGCACTCAAGGTCGAGGACGGCGACATGCGTGCGTCGCCGGCGGCACTCGTCGCGATCCTGCGCGAGCTGGCGGCGCGACATGAGCCGGACCTGCTGGACCTGCTGGCGTCGCCCGGTGTCGCCCGGCACGCACAACTCGCCATCCAGAGCACACGGGGGCAGGTGACGGGGTATCTGCAGGTGGTTGGCGGGTTGCGCTTCGATGCGCCGTCTGGAGCACAAACAGTGATGGGCAAAGCACGGGTATGAGGTAACGTCATGGCGAAACAGGACAACCTGGATCTTCCCACCCGGGAATTGGTGCGCTTCGCTGCTGCCATTGCGCAGGGCGACGAGCCGGACCTCCGCGAGCGCGTCCGCGCGCTGCGGCTGTCGCAGGTGCCCACGGTCTGGGTCGAAGAGCTGCTCCTGCAGTCGATTCTCATGTGCGGCTATCCGCGCGCGCTCGTGGCCTTCGCCGTGTGGCGCAAGTTCAGCGGGGTCAAGGCGCCTGCGAGCGATCCGGAGTCGGTTCATGAATCGGAGGACGAGTGGATGAAGCGCGGCGAGGCCACCTGCGCCGTCGTGTATGGCGACAATTACCGGAAGCTGCGCGACAACGTGCGCGCGCTGCATCCGGCCGTGGACGAGTGGATGATCGCCGAGGGCTACGGTCGCACGCTATCGCGTCCGGGCCTGGACCTCATGCGCCGCGAACTCTGCACCGTGGCCCAGACGGCCATCCTCGATACCGAGCGCCAGTTGCATTCGCACCTGCGTGGCTCGCTCAACGCCGGGGCCGACCCGATGCAGATTGACGCCGTGCTGTCCATCGTGAACCCGATGATTTCGTTCGATGCCTGGCGCAAGGTGAAGGAATTGTGGCGCAGCGTGCGTGATGGCTGGACCCCGGAGAGCTGATCGATGTTCGTAGACCAGGCGGTCGTGAAGGTAAGCGCGGGTACCGGCGGGTCCGGCGCCTCGTCCTTCGCGCGCTTCAAGTACATGCCGAAAGCCGGTCCCGACGGTGGCGATGGCGGACGGGGCGGCAGCGTGTACGTGGTCGGCGATTCCAACCTCAGTACGCTGCTCGACTATCGCTATCGCACGATCTGGAAGGCGGAGCGCGCCGAGCACGGCATGGGGAAGAACAAGACCGGTGCCTCCACCGATGATATCGAGCTGCCGGTGCCGCCCGGCACGATCGTCCGGGACCACGCGACGGGCGAGGTAATTGGCGAGGTCATGGCGGGCGACCGGCTTCTCGTGGCCCGCGGTGGGCGCGGCGGGCGCGGCAATTCACGCTTCGCCACGTCCACCCATCGCGCACCGCGCGAATGGGAGCCAGGTGCCGAAGGCCAGGAGCGCGAACTCGAGCTGGAGCTCAAGCTGATCGCCGATGTCGGCCTCGTGGGCGAACCGAATGCCGGCAAGAGCACGTTGCTCTCCGTCATCTCCGCCGCCCGTCCGCGTATCGCCGACTATCCCTTTACCACGCTCGAGCCCAACCTGGGCGTGGTGGGACTTTCGGGCAGCCGCACATACGTGGTCGCGGACATCCCGGGGATCATCGAGGGGGCGCATGCCGGAAAGGGCCTTGGGCTTCGCTTCCTCCGTCATGTTGAGCGCACGCGCGTGCTCGCGTACCTCATCCCGCTGGACGCCGAAGATCCCGACGCGGTATACCGCCAACTCCGCGGTGAAGTCCGGGCCTACAGTGAGGACCTCGCCGCCAAGCCACATGTCGTCGTCTTCACCAAGGCCGACCTCCTGGCGGACCCGGACTCGGTGCCGTCCATCCATGCACCGGAAGCGGCGGGGCAGTTCGTCATTTCGAGCGTGGCCGGCACCGGCCTCGAAGACTTGAAGGAGTTCCTCTGGCGCTTTGTCGAGGCAGCGCGTCGCGAGTCCGCGGACGCAGACGCAGCGCACGTCGATCTCGTGGAAGAGGAGTTCACGGACGATTCCTTCGCGGACGCGCTGGATGACGATCCCGACGATCCCTGACGAGGCTGAGCAGCGAGCCGCCTATGTAGCGCTCGCACTCACGCCCGGCCTCGGAGCGACGCTCCCTGAGATCCTCTCTGCATGCTCGACCCCGATCGGCGCCATTACGGCGCCGTTCGCATTTCTGCGCGCCGCGGGCCTCTCCGATGCGGGTGCGACCGCGGTACGGGGCGCCCGGCTGGCCGTCGGCAAGCGCATCCTCGAGCGCGTCGCCGCCATGGGTGCCGTTGTGCTTCTCCCCGGCGATGAGGGCTTTCCCGAGCGGCTCGCCGAAATTCCCGAGCCACCGCGAATGCTCTTCGCGTCGGGGAGGCTCGAGCTTTTGCGTCAACCGGCGGTGGCCGTCGTCGGCAGCCGCGATCATACCGACTACGGGTTGCATGCCTGCCGGCTGGTCGTGGACGCGGTCGTAAGCGGCGGTGCGGTGGTGGTCAGCGGCATGGCGCGAGGTATCGATGCCATTGCCCAGACGCGCGCGCTCGACGTGGGCGGCAGCACGGTGGGCATCCTGGGCAACGGCTTCGGCGTCATCTATCCGACCGCCAATCGCGCCCTGTACGACCGTGTTGCGCGGGAGGGATTGCTGCTGAGCGAGCTCCCGCCCGGAGAGCGGCCGCGCATCTACACCTTTCCCCATCGCAACCGGCTGATTGCAGGACTCGCGCGCCTCACCATCGTGGTGGAAGCAGCCCGCACGTCCGGTTCGCTCATTACCGCGACGGCGGCCCTCGACGCCGGCCGCGAGGTCATGGCGGTGCCGGGACCCATCACCGTCGCGACGTCCGAGGGAACCAACGCCCTCATCCGGGATGGGGCGACGCCGTTCACCTGTGCCGACGACGTCTGGCGTCGATTGCCTGCCGTCCCGCCGGAGGGCATTGCACTCCTGATGGCGGCCTCCGCGCGCATCGCCGCCCCGGCGACTGCCGGAGGGGCTGTCCGATATCGAACGCCGCATTGCCGGCGTCCTCACCGAGTCGGACCAGGATGTCGACGGCATTGCACGGCAGGCGGGAATCGATGCCGGTGTTGCCCTCGCGGAACTCCTGTCGCTGGAACTGCGAGAGATCATCGAGCCGCGGCCCGGTCGCCGATATCACCTGCGATAGCTGCCGTTAGCTTTCGCAGGTGCATCTCTATCTCCACGTCCCCTTCTGCTCCCGTCGCTGCAGCTACTGCGACTTTGCCATTGCCGTGCGCCGGCGGGTCCCATCGCGGGAGTTCGTGGACGCGATCCTGGCTGAGTGGCGCAGCCGGCAGGCAGATCCGGCGTGGGCCGAGTCGCCCACGCTCGGAACGGTCTACCTTGGCGGGGGCACGCCGTCCAAGCTCGACACGGGCGAACTGGGGCGACTGCTCGAGACGATCACGGCCGATCGCCCGCTCGAGTCCGGGGCCGAGGTGACGCTGGAGACGAATCCGGAAGACGTCTCGCCCGCGGCGGCGGCTGCGTGGCTTGCCGCGGGTATCAACCGGGTCTCTCTCGGTGTGCAGTCGTTCGACGACGCGGTGTTGCAGTGGATGCATCGCACGCACGATGCGGCCGCGGTTCCGGCCGCGATGGTGACGCTTCGCGAGGCAGGGTTCGTGAACGTGTCGATCGACCTGATCTTCGCCCTGCCCGACGCGCTCGGGCGCGACTGGGCGCGCGACCTCGATTCCGCGTTCGCGCTGGCCCCGGATCACATGTCCCTCTACGGCCTCACCGTCGAGGCGGGAACCCCGCTCGGCCGCTGGACCGCGCGCGGCAGCGTTGGAACGGCGGGCGACGATCGCTATGCCACCGAGTACCTGATGGCCCACGATGCCCTGGAACGGCACGGCTTCGAGCACTACGAGGTATCCAACGCGGGGCGGCCGGGATACCGCGCACGCCACAACAGCGCGTATTGGCGACGCGCCCCGTTCATCGGGCTTGGGCCCTCGGCGCATTCGGAATCCGGGGGGCGACGGGCGTGGAATGTTCGCGAATGGGCCGACTACGAGCACCGAATCCAGGGCGGGCTCGGCCGTGCGCGAGGCGGAGGAACTGCTCGACGCGGATCAGCTTCGACTGGAAGCGCTGTACCTCGGCCTGCGCACGGTTGACGGCCTTCCCTCGGACCTGTTGCCGGATGCACAGCGCATGGGCTGGGCGGCCGCCGGGTGGGCGCGGGAGGCGGATGGCAGGACCCGGCTCACGGCAGAGGGCTGGCTTCGCCTCGATGCCCTGGTTCAGGCCGCCGCCTGAGCATGTCCCTTGCTACCCTGATCGTCATTCATGAACGGGCCTGTCGGATCGACGGCTGGCCTGTCAGCCTGTCAGCGTCCGGCCGGGCGCTTCGCCTTCTGGCACTCAACCCCGTAAATTACTGGCATGACTGCACCTGAGGGTTTGAACGAGCGCGAATTGAGGGTCCTGGAGGCGGTGGTCCAGGCCTATATCGATACCGCCGAACCGGCGGGGAGCCACGCGATTGCGCGCCGCTCCCGGCTCGGCGTCTCGTCCGCGACCATACGCAGCGCCATGAGTGAGCTCGAGGAGAAGGGATACCTCTACCATCCCCACACCTCGGCTGGCCGGATTCCGACCGATCGTGGCTACCGGACCTACGTCGATGGCCTCCTGCGCGTGACGCCGCCGAGTGCGGAGCAGCGCGAGCGCCTGCGGCAGGAGTTGCAGCCCTCACCCACCACGAATGCGGTGGGCGAGATCCTTCATCGGGCGGCACAGGTACTGGGCGTGCTGACGCAGGAACTCGGCGTAGCGGTGGCGCCGGAGCTGGACTCCGTGGTGCTGGAGCGGCTTGAACTGGTGCCGGTCGCCTCGGATCGCATACTGCTCGTGTTCAACCTGCGGAGCGGGGTCGTGCGCACGATTTTCGTGCAGGTGCCCAGTTCGCTTCCCGTCAGCTCCGTACAGCGGGTCAGCCAGATCCTGAATGAGCGTCTTGCCGGGCTCATGCTGCGCGAGATCCGTTCTTCGCTGTCCCTGCGCCTGCGCGACGCCGACGAGGGACACGGCGAACGCGACCTGCTCAACATTTTTGTGGCCCAGGGAGAGGAGCTCTTCGATCTCCGCGACGACTCCGCCTCGGTGATGCTGGGCAGCGCCCGGCTCCTGGCGGAGCAGCCCGAGTTTGCCGGCAATCAGGGGCGCATCCGGGACCTCCTCGAACTGACCGAGGAACGCAATACGCTCGGTGCCGCGCTCGAGGCGCGCCGTCGTCGCGGCCTCACCATCACGATTGGCGGCGAGAACGCCGATCCGCGCCTGGCGGGGTTCACCCTGGTGACGTCTTCCTATCGAGCGGGCGACCTGAGTGGCGTCATCGGCGTCATGGGTCCGACGCGCATGCCCTATGACAAGATCGTGAGCCTGGTGGATCACACCAGTTCGCTGGTCGAGGGACTTCTGTCGTGAGCGAGTTCTACGCACTGCTGGGCGTTTCGCGCGATGCGAGCGATGCCGACCTCAAGAAAGCCTATCGCAAGCTCGCCATGGAATTCCATCCCGACCGCAATCCGTCCACGGATGCCGAGTCGCGCTTCAAGGAGATCACGGAGGCATACGAGGTGCTGCGCGACCCGCAGAAGCGGGCGGTCTATGACCGCTACGGCAAGGCGGGACTGAACCGCGGGGGCGGCGCACAGGGCTTTCACCACGTGGACCTGGCGGAAGCACTCAGCATCTTCATGCGCGATTTCGGCGGCATGGGCGGCTTCGAGTCCATGTTCGGCGGACGGCAGGCGGGTCCCGACAGCCGTCGCGGGCAGGACGTCCGTGTCACGGTGCGACTCTCGCTCGAAGAAGTGGCGCGGGGCGTCAAGAAAACGGTCAAGCTCAAGACCCTCGACAAGTGCAGCAACTGCGACGGCAGCGGCGCCCGCAAGGGGAGCAAGCCCCAGCGCTGCAAGACCTGCGGCGGTTCGGGCGAGGTGCGCCGTGAAACGCGGAGCGTGTTCGGCCAGTTCGTCTCCGTCAGCGCCTGTCCCACCTGTGCCGGCGAAGGCGAAGTGATCACCGATGGTTGCGAGGTGTGCCGCGGCGATGGCCGGGTGCGGGCCGATCGTTCGATGACGGTGGAAATCCCGCCGGGCGTGACCTCCAACAACTACCTCACGCTGCGGGGCCAGGGGGCGGTCGGCGTGCGCGGTGGCCCGGCGGGCGACCTCATCGTCATGCTCGAGGTGAAGGATCACGAGCGCTTCGAGCGACAGGGCGACGACCTGGTCCTGGACCTGCCCGTCTCCTTTTCCCAGGCGGCGCTGGGTTCCGAGTTCCGGGTGCCGACGGCGCTGGACGAAGCACTCGTCGTGATCCCCGCGGGAACGCAATCGGGAACGGTGATCCGCCTCAAGGGAAAGGGCCTCCCGCGCCTGGGGCAGAGTGGTTCCGGCGACGTCCACGTCCGCGTGCACGTCTGGACGCCTGATGCGCTCTCCGATGAGCAGGTGCGCCTGTTCAGGGAACTGGCCCAGCATGAGGGCGAACCGCCGAGCCGTTCGTCGGGCCTCTGGTCGCGCATCAAGGAAGTACTGGGCGCATGAGCTGGGTGACTCTCGAGGTGAGCACTGAACCGGAGTCCCGCGGCCGGCTGGGCGCGTGGCTGGTGGAGCAGACCGGCCATGCGATCGAGGAGCGCGACGACGGCACGCTCGTCGCCTTTGCCGGCACCACAGAGGCCGCGGGAATGCTGGACCGCGCCCTCCGCGGGTACGCCGAGTCGAGTGTCACCGTCGTGCACCGCGTGGTCGATGAAGTGGACTGGACCACGTCCTGGCGTGACGGTATCATCGCGCGCCGGTTTGGCCGCCTCACGCTGTCGCCATCCTGGCTCGCGCACACCATCGATGAAGGACCGCGCGTCATTCTCGATCCCGAGACGGCATTCGGCAGCGGCGAGCATGGGTCGACCCGGGCAGCGCTGACCCTGCTGGAGCGGCATCTCGCGCCCGGTGATCGGGTGCTCGACCTCGGCAGCGGGAGCGGCATCCTGAGCATTGCCGCGGTTGCCCTCGGTGCCGCGCGCGCGGTCGGTGTGGAAGTGGATGCCGAATCGGTTCCAGTGGCCGAGCTCAACGCGGAGCGGAACCGGGTCGCCGAGCGCGTGCGGTTCGTCCTCGGCGATGCAGCCGATGTGGCGCCGCTGCTGGCGCCGGTCGACCTCGTGCTGTCCAACATCCTCCGAGTGGTGAACATCGCCCTGCTGCCGGAGATTCATGCGTCGCTGCGCGCGGGTGGGCTGGCGATCTTCTCGGGCATGGAGGAGTCGGAGGAAGGGCAATTCCTGCCGGAACTCGCGGCGTCCGGCTTCGCGGTGGTGGACGAGGCCAGGGATGCCGGCTGGTGGGCGGTCGCGGCGCGTCGCTAGGTGGTCCTGATACTCGTTTCCCCCGGTAATGTCACGCCCGGTCAGACGATCCCGCTGGATGACGACGAGCAGCACCATCTGCGGGTACGGCGAATTGGAGCGGGGACCGAGGTCGGTTTTGTCGACGGCGAAGGTGGGCAGGGCACCGGCCGGCTTTCCGGTGCGGGAAAGGTGCTTCAGCTCGAGGTCACCGCGTTCGAGCAGCTTCCGCCGCCGGTGCCACTCGTGCTCGCCGATTGGGGCGGGAGACCGCGATCGAATGGGATGGCTGGTGGAGAAGGCGACCGAGCTGGGCGTCACCGACATTGTCCCGCTGGACTGCGAGCGGACGCAGGGCGTCGCCACCCGGCTCAAGGCGTCGCATCTCGAGGGCCTGCAGCGCCGCTCCCGGGAAGCACTCAAGCAGTGCGGCAGTGCCTGGGTGACGAAGGTCCACGCAGTGGAGCCGATTTCGGCCTTCGTGCCCAGGTGCGACACCGGCGCACGCTGGATGCTCGATGCCGATGGTGGTCCGGTCGAGATGCTCACCTCGACGACTCCACTCACGGCGCTGGTCGGTCCCGAAGGCGGCCTGGTCCCGACGGAGCGCCAGCTGGCACTCGAGAACGGCTTCCGCGCCGTGCGTGCTGCACCGCACACGATGCGCTTCGAGACCGCGGCCATCGCCGCCGCAGTGCTGGCCCAGTCCTTCCGACGGTGAACCTGTTCTCGTGCGCCCGGCGCCCGGATCGCCCATGACCGACTGCATTTTCTGCCGGATCGCCGCGGGAGACATCCCTGCTGGCATCATCGAACGGACCGACGAGTTCGTGGCCTTCCGGGACATCCAGCCACAGGCGCCGACGCATGCCCTCATCATCCCGGTAAAGCACCTCGCGGCCGTCCGCGATGCGACCGGAAGCGAGGGCGAGGGACTTCTCGGGCGGATGCTCGTGTTCACGACTGGCCTGGCGACCAGGCTCGGTCTCGATCCGGCTGGCTACCGGATCGTCACGAACACAGGCAACCATGGTGGACAGAGTGTCCATCACCTCCATTTTCACCTGCTCGGCGGACGGCCACTGCAATGGCCCCCCGGCTAGCTTGTCTCCCAACTCGCTCACGGCTAGACTCAGGCCATTCCGACCATCATCGCGTTGAACGGGCTCGGCGGGGGTGCCACGGCACCGGACCGGTTGGCGTCGGCAGGAGAGACGTCTCCCGGGCGAGGTGCGATGCATGTCTGAGCTCCTGACCCGCGTGCAGCTGGCGCTGACGTCATCACGGAAGGCGCAGGCGAAGGATCGGACGCTCGTCCTGGGCACGGTGCTCGCCGCGCTCAAGAATCGTGAAATTGAACTGAAGCGGGACCTGGCCGACGCGGACGTGGTGGAAGTGCTTCGGAAGGGCGTCAAGACGCGGCGCGAATCGATCGAGCAGTTCGAGAAGGGCGCTCGCGAGGATCTTGCCGCTATCGAGCGGGCGCAGATTGCCGTCATCGAGGAGTTCCTGCCGGCCGAGGTCGACCCCGGCGAGATTCGCGTCGCGGTGCAGCAGGCGATCGCAGGCGGTGCGGCTGACATCGGAAGCGTGATGGGCAAGGTCATGCCGGCATTCCGCGGCCGGGCCGACGGAAAGGTCATCAACCAGATCGTGCGCGAGGAGCTGCAGCGGGCGTGAACCAGCAGCAGGTGCAGCCAGCAATCCACGGGGTGCCCGGCCGGTCGGCGGCGGGCACCCCGTCGTGCTTGTCGGATGCTGCCGTGGGTGCCGCGCTGGCGGACCTGGAGTTCGGGCATGTCCTCGACGTGGTGGCCGGACATGCCGCCGGTCCGCTCGGGGCGGCGCGCGTCCGTGACCGTCGTCCCACCGCCGACGCGGGATGGATCCGGGAGGAGCTGGCGCTCGCCGCCGAGATCGCCGCGGTCTTCCGCCGGGGCGACAAGATCGTCGCCGAACCGGTTCCGGACATGGGTCGAGCGCTTGCCCGGCTTCGTATCGACGGTTCGGTGCTCGAGCTGGGTGAGTTGCGCGATGTGCGCCGGCTGCTCAACGCCGCCCGCCTGGTCGATGCCGAGCTGCGTCGCATCGCGGACCAGGCACCCCGCGCGCGGGCGCTGGCGGTGACGCTGCCTGACCGCGCGATGGATCGCCGGCTCGAGCTTTCGGTGGATGACGACGGCGAACTGCTCGACACGGCGAGCCCGGCGCTTGCGGCGGCGCGGCGCGAGATCCAGGCGGCACGCCAGCGGCTGGTGCGCCGGCTCGAGGGCATCCTGCGACACCTCGATCCGCAGGCGACGGTGAAGGATGCGGGCGTGACCGTGCGGGGCGGGCGCTACGTGATCCCCGTGCGCCGCGACTCGCGGGCGCGCCCCGATGGCATCGTCCATGACGAGTCGGCCAGCGCCGGCACGCTGTTCCTCGAGCCCTCGGAGGCCGTCGAACTTGGCAATGCCTTCCTGGAAGCGCGCATCGAGGAGGAGCGCGAGGTGCTTCGCGTGCTGCGGGAGCTCACCGCCATGCTGCGGCCGGCGCGCGAGGCCCTGGCTGACGCCCTGGAAATGTGCGTGCGGGTGGACGACGCGGTTGCGCGAGCACGCTATGCCGCGGCGGTGAAAGGCGAAGTCCCGGAACTGCTGGAAACGGGGAGCGCTCTCCAGCTGATCGAGGCCCGGCACCCGCTGCTGCTGGCGCAGGGGATTGACGTCGTGCCGTTCACGCTGGAGATGAATGATCAGGAACGGACGCTGCTGGTGAGCGGTCCCAATACCGGCGGCAAGACCGTGCTCCTCAAGACCACCGCGCTGGTGTCGCTCATGGCGCAGTGCGGCATCATCCCGCCAGTCGGTGCCGGAACGGCGCTTCCGGTATTCGACCGCGTATTCTCGGATATCGGGGACCGGCAGTCACTTGCCGAGAGCCTGTCGACGTTCAGTGGCCACCTGATGGTCCTTCGCACCATCCTCGAAAACGCGGACGCAGGTACGCTCGTCGTGCTGGATGAAGTCGGCAGCGGGACCGATCCGGCCGAAGGGTCGGCGCTGGCAGCGGCGTTGCTGCTGGAACTCACCCGGCGCGGCACGCTGACGCTGGCCACGACGCATCTTGGCGCGCTCAAGGCGCTGGCGTCAGAGTCCCCAGGTATCGTGAATGGGTCGCTGCAATTCGACACCGGCACCTTGAGCCCCACCTACCGTTTCAGGAAGGGCGTGCCGGGACGGTCCTATGGCCTCAGCATCGCGCGGCGGCTCGGGCTCGAGGCCGGCGTGCTGTCCGACGCGGAGGGGCGCGTCTCCGATGAGGTACGGCGACTCGACGCACTGCTGGCGCGAGCGGAGGAGCGGGAACGTGAACTGGAGCAGCGCACGCGGCGAACTCTCGGAACTCCAGTCGGTGACGGAGGCGCTGCAGGCACGGCTTCGGCTGCAGGATGAGGCACAGACGAGTCGCGAGAAGGCGCTCGCCGCGCGGGAGAAGGATGCCGATCGCCGGGCGCGCTCGGAGGCGAAGCGCTACCTGCTCGATGCGCGGAAGGAAGTTGAATCGGCGATCGCCGCCGCGCGCGCCGCGATCGACGACGAGTCGGCGCGCAACGCGCGGCGTGCGCTCGAAGATGCGGCCGCCTCGCTGCGAGAGGAGCCGGGTGCCATCGCCGAGGCGTTGCCGCCGGGGGGCGAAACCCCGGTGATGCGCCCGGCTCGCGGATCCGGCTGCCTTCGGGCATCACCGGCGACGTGCTCGAGGTCCGTGCCGACGGCAAGCTGGTCATCGTCGCGGGCTCGATGCGCATGGTCGCGGAGCGCGACGGCGTCGAGGCACTGGGCCGGAGGGAAGAGCGTCGCGACCGTGCGGCAAGTGCCAGCGGTGATGCTCCGGCCCGTGAGGTGGTGGCGGAGGTGGACCTGCGCGGGATGACCGGGGACGAGGCGGAAGGCGCCACGCTGGCCGCCGTCGATTCTGCCGTGCTGGCGGAGCAGCCCTGCCTGCGCATCATTCACGGCATGGGAACCGGCGTCGTGCGTGAGCGGGTGCGGCGGGTGCTGCAGCGGGATCGTCGGGTGGCGAAGTTCGACTTTGCGCCGCGCCAGCAGGGTGGCACGGGAGTCACCATCGCCGAGTTTTCGCCGTGAGCCTCATTCCGGACGATGTCATCGAGCAGGTGAAGGATGCCACCGACATCCTGGCACTGGTGAGCGAGAGCGTCGACCTCAAGCGCACCGGGAGCGACTGGCGCGGGTCCTGTCCCTTTCACGGTGGCACTCATCGCAATTTCGCGGTCATTCCGCGAAAGGGCCTCTTCTACTGTTATGTCTGTCATGAGGCCGGCGACGTCTTTTCCTACATGATGAAGCGCTTCGGCATGGACTATCCCACTGCCGTGCGGGAACTGGCGCGGAAGGCGGGTATCACGATCCCCGAGCGGCAGCAGCGCATCGGGCCGGATCCGCATGAGGCGCTGTATGGGGCCGCGGCGGCGGCTGCAGACTGGTTCGCCCGGCGGCTGCATGAATCGCCCGATGCGTCGGGGGCGCGGGCCTACCTGGAGAAGCGGGAGGTCTCCCTCGAGGCGGCGGCACCTCACGGGCTGGGATACGCACCGTCGGGCAGCGCGTTTCTCGATGCGATGCACGCGCTGGGCATCAAGGATGAGGTCCTGGTCGAGGCGGGCATCGCGCAACAGCGTGACGACGGCCGGGTGCGTGCCCGGTTTCGTGACCGGTTGCTCTTCCCGATTCATGATCTCCGCGGACGGGTGGTCGGGTTCGGGGGGCGGCTGCTGGGGCCGGGGGAGCCCAAGTACCTCAACTCACCCGAGACGCCGATCTTCCACAAGGGTCGCCAGCTCTACAACCTGCACCACGCGCGCAATGCGATCCGGCAGGAGCAGGTGGTGATCGTGGTCGAGGGATACTTCGATGTACTGCGGCTCGTGCTCGCCGGCATCGACCACGTGGTCGCCCCGCTGGGGACGGCGCTTACCCCGGAACAGGCAATACTCCTCAAGAAGGTGGCGCCGTCCGCCATACTGCTCTACGACAGTGATACGCCGGGGCTGCGCGCCACTTTCCGGGCGGGGGACGAGCTGCTGCGCAATGGCGTGCGGGTGCGCGTTGCCACGCTGCCGCCCGGCGACGACCCCGACACCATCGTACAGAAGGGCGGGGCTGCCGCGCTCGAACCCATCCTCCGCGATGCCATCGACGTCCTGGAGCGGAAGATCCTCGAGCTCGACCGGCGTGGCTGGTTCCGCGATGTCGAGCATCGGCGGGAAGCGCTCGACAAGCTGCTGCCGACTGTCCGTGCCGCCAGCGATCCCATTACCCGGGAGCTCTACCTTGGGCTGGTGTCAGAACGGTCGGGCGTGAGTCGCGAGGTGCTGGAGCGTGAGGCGAAGGCCGGGCCGGCGCCCGCTCCTGCGCCAATGCCGGAAGCCACTCGTGAGGCCGCGCCGCGGCTTCGCCGGCGCGGCGGGATCGGCGAGCGCACCATGCTGCGCCTTCTCCTGTCGCACCCGGACCTGGTCGCGCGTGCGCGCAAGGAAGTACGCGCCGAGTGGCTGCGCGATCCCCTCGCAATCGAGGTCATTTCTGCGCTGTTCGAGGGGACACCCGTGGCGGAGCTCTTCCAGCGCGTGTCTCCCGATGCGGCGGGACTGGTGCAGGACCTCCTGAATGCCGATGACGCGGCCGGTCTCGATGCCGACGCCACCTATGCGGAAGCGCTCCTCGACCTCGAGGCACGGCCGCTCCTGATGGAATATCATGCGCTGCGCGCGTCGCGCGCGGACGACGAGGCGGGCGCCGAGGCACTCGAGTCCCGCCGGCTGGCATTGAAGAAGGAAATCGCGGCCAGGTATCCGCGACAATGGAAGCAGTACATCATGCGAACCCGGACGACGGGCCGTCTCGGTCCGCGCCCACCAAGGAGAACGAATGCACCCTGATCTCGTCAAGCTTCTTGACCTGCAGGCCTGTGACATGGCGCTGCGGGAGGTGGACACGGCGCTGGGAGAAATCCAGTCGAGCGAGACGGCGCTCGATGAGCGGCTCAAGCGTGCGGAGCACGAGCTGGAGGCGGCCACGCGCAGCACGGCCGATACGACGGCGCGGCGCGACGCCCTGATGCAACGCGTGGACGATTCCAAGGCACAGCAGCAGCGGCGCCAGCAGCGGCTCGACCAGGTGAAGAACATGAAGGAAGCCACGGCCGTCACTGCGGAAATCGACCTCGGGCGCCAGGTGCTCGCGCGCGAGGAGAGTGAATGGGTCCAGCTTGCCGAGGAGACCGGCCGCCTCGAGATCCGGCGGGCTGCGGCGGCGCAGGCACTGGCCGATGCCCGCGGCGCACAGGAGACGGAACGCGGCGCGCTGGGTGCCAGACGGGCCGAGCTCGAGGGCCAGCGTGCAATCGCGTTTGCCGCGCGCACCGAAAGTGCCGGCCGGCTCGAGCGGCCCCTGCGCGCGCGCTACGACCGGTTGCACAACTCGAAGGCGTCCAACGCGCTGGTACCATTGCGCGGGTTCTCCTGCAGCGTCTGCTTCACGGCGGTGCCGGTCAGCCGCCGGGGCCAGATTCGCGGGGGGTTGCTGCTCGAGGGCTGCGAGGTGTGCGGGGCCATTCTCTACGTGCCCGCGCCCGCCGAAGGTGCCGCGGCGGCGGCACCGGAGAAGGGATGACCGTGGACACCAGCGGGACCATCCCGGCGGCTTCTCCGCTGGTGGCCCGCTGGGTGGTGCCACCTGCGCCGGAACCGGGGCAGGTGAGTGACCTCGTCGCGGCGACATCGTTGCCGCGCCCGCTGGCGGCCCTGCTGATCCAGCGCGGCTTCGGCAACGTCGATGCCGCCCGTCGGTTCCTCCGGCCATCGCTCGATCAGCTGCCGGATCCCTATGCCCTCGTCGACATGGCGCGCGCGGTCGAGACGATTGCCGCGCACCATCGAGGCGGGATCGGTGATAGCGGTCAACGGCGACTATGACGTCGATGGCCAGTGCTCGACCGCGATCCTGGTTCGCACCCTGCGCCTGGCAGGCGCCACCGTTGTCCCCTTCATTCCGCACCGGCTTCGCGACGGCTACGATTTCGGCCCGGCGGGCCTCGCGGCCGCGGAAGCCGCCGGTGCGAAACTCATCATCACCTGCGACAGCGGCATCAACGCGCACGAGACCGTGAGCCAGGCGGAGGCGCGCGGGATCCGGGTGGTCATCACGGATCACCACCTGCCGGGCGAGAAGCTTCCGCCCGCGACGGCCATCATCAATCCGCAGCGCACGGATGATGATTCCGGGCTGGGCATGCTCTGCGGTGCCGGCATTGCCTGGATGATGGTACGGGCACTGACGCAGCGGCTCGGCCTGCCCGAGCACCTGCCGCTGCACCTGCTCGACCTCGTGGCACTGGCAACCGTTGCCGACGTCGTCCCGTTGCAGGAGGTGAACCGCATCATCGTGCGGCACGGCTTGAAGCTCATGGCGGACACGCGCTGGGCCGGCCTCCGTGCCCTGCTGAGCACCACGAAGCTCCTGGGCAAGGAACTGCGCGCCGGACAGATGGGGTTCATCGTCGGGCCCCGGCTCAATGCGGCTGGGCGCGTGGGCGAACCGATGGACGGTTTGCGCCTGCTGCTGACCGATGACCTGCAGGAGGCGGCGACCATTGCGGGCCGCCTCGAGGTGCTCAACACCGCACGCCAGGCACTCGACCAGCAGATGCTGGAGGATGCCCTGACGCAGGTCGAGGAGCACGGCGGTACGGCCGTCTCCGGCCTCGTGCTCTCCGGCGATGGATGGCATCCCGGCGTCGTGGGCATCGTGGCGTCTCGCGTAGTGGAGCGGTTTGGCCGTCCCACGTTCCTCGTCGCATTCGATGGGGAGACCGGCCGTGGCAGCGGGCGCAGCATTTCCCGCTTCGACCTCCACGCTGCCCTGCTTGCCTGCGGGGACCTGCTGGAGCGGTTCGGCGGGCACTACATGGCGGCGGGTCTCACCATCCGGCGGGACCGGCTGGAAGCGTTTCGCGAGCGCTTCAACAGCATTGTCGCGGGACAGGTCGCGCCGGAGGACCTGGGACCGGAACAGCGCGTAGATCTCGAAGTCAGCCTCGCCGAGGCATCGCCGGAACTCGAACGACTGGCGCGGCATCTCGAGCCCACCGGCGCGGGGAACCCGGCCCCGGTGTTCGGTGTGCGAGGCGTGCATTTCGGGCAACGCAAGCGCGTCGGCAACGGGCACCTGAAGGGGATGCTTCAGGGCGGCGGCGCGCAACTGCCGTGCATCGGATTCGGCTGGGCCGACCGGGTGCCATGGCTCGGCGATGCACCGGTCGATGTCGCGTTCCGGCTGGAGAGCGACGAGTGGAATGGCGCGACGACACTGCAGGCCAAGCTCGTGTCGGTCGCCCCAGCAGGGGGGTCGGCCTGAGGATCATCGGGGGCCGCTTTGGCGGGCGACAGCTGGATGCGCCGGACGATCCACGGGTGCGTCCCACGGCGGATCGCGTACGCGAGGCCTGGATGAGCATTCTGGGTGATGAACTCGATGGTGCCCGTGCCCTCGACCTGTTCGCCGGAAGTGGTGCCCTCGGGCTCGAGGCGCTCTCGCGGGGGGCCGTGTCCGTCGACTTCGTGGAGCTTGCCCCCAGGTCGATCGCCGCACTCAAGCGCAACATCACCACGCTTGGAGTGGGCGACCAGGCACGCGTCCACCGGGCGGATGCCCTGCGCTTTGCGGCCCGGCTGGGGCCTGCGGCCTTTGATGTGGCGTTCGCCGACCCACCCTATACCATCGAGAAGGCCGCGACCGAACTGGTCCGGTGCTTCCGTCTGGCGCCCTTTGCGCGCATTCTTGCGGTGGAGCACGCCGCGGGCGCCGACCCCGGCGGCGACGACTCCCGTCGCTACGGCGACACCACCATCACCTTCTGCTACGCCCCATGACGCGCCTGGCGATCTATCCTGGTTCGTTCGACCCTTGCACGCGGGGGCACGAGGACCTGGCTCACAGGAGCCTGGCACTCTGCGACCGGCTGATCGTGGCGGTGGCCACCAACTCGGCGAAGCAGCCGCTGTTCAGCGTCGACGAGCGCCTCGACCTGCTGCGCTCCGCAATCGGCAATGACCCCCGCGTCAGTTATGAGCAGTTCGACGGACTCCTGGCCGAATTCGCCCGGAAATCCGGCGCCAGGCTGGTGGTGCGCGGCCTTCGGGCGGTGAGCGACTTCGAGTACGAGTTCCAGATGGCACTGATGAACCGCCAGCTCTATCCCGAGCTGGAGACCGTCTTCCTGGTGCCGTCGGTCGATATCACCTACCTGAGCTCGAGCCTCGTGCGCGAGGTGGCGCGACATGGCGGCGACGTCAGCGGCCTGGTGCACCCGGCAGTCGCCGACGCCCTCCGAAAGCGTTTTGGCCGGTAGCGGGCAGGGCACCCTCGCGGAGGCAGTCCTCTGCGATCATATTGACGCGGTCAGCGGGTTTTTCCACTCAGGAGATGCCATGGGCTTGTCGGACACGAAGAGTGCCAACGGGGTCATGCTGGTGAAGGTCGAGGGCCAGCTTGTCGTGGGCAATCGGAACGAGCTCAAGGAGCACCTGCAGCGGCTGCTCGAGAAGGGTGAGCGCCGTTTCCTGATCGACTTTTCGCAGACGGGCTACATCGACTCTTCCGGGCTGGGGGCGCTGGTGGCGCTCGCCCGGAAGGTCCGCGAGGATGGCGGTGACTTGCGACTGTCAGGCCTCAACGAGGACCTGCGCTCGCTCTTCGAGCTGACGAAGCTCGACACGCTGTTCGCCATCAGCGACACACCCGACCAGGCGCTCGCCACCTTCTGACGATGGCCGCCCCTCACACGTACCCGCTTCGGCTCTGCGTCCGGCGGACGCCATTGCCCGGCGAGGTGCACGCGGTGCAGGACCTCCAGACGGTGACGCTCCGGGTCCCGAGCGACGTCGACTGCATCGAGGAAGCGGTGGCGGTGCTGACCCGGCACTGCCTTGCGGGGGCGGAAGCATCGCAGCGGGTGCGGTTCCGGCTGCAGGTGGCACTTTCCGATGCGCTGGCCAACGCGATCGTGCGGGGCAATCGCGAGGACGCGGGAAAGTTCGTCTACGTGCAGGTTCAGCTGCACGAGGATGCGGTCAACATCAGCGTGACCGATGAAGGTGATGGCTTCAATCACGCCGGCTTCGCCGGCGCGCTGGATCCGGCGTCGCTCGAGCATTCAAGCGGGCGCGGCCTCTTTCTGATCCGGCACCTGGTGGACGACGTCCACTTCAACGCCCAGGGCAACTCCATCTGCATGACGCTGCGCCGCCGTTAGGGCGCCTCGACGAGGTTCTCGGGGGGCTCGAACGCCTCTCGGGGCAGCGGGTGCGAATCTGGCAAGTCGATGGGCAGCGCCTGCGGCTGATCGCGGGCGCTGCACCTTCCGCAACGCCAGCCGTACCCGAGGCGCCTGGCGCGTCCATTACCGCGGACGGGCCGGCCTGGTTTGCCCCTGCGCGCTGGATCGTGGACACCTGGATCGAACTGAGTGGCGCTCCTCCTCCGGCGCTCGAGGCCAGCGCGAACTCGGTCCTGCCACCGCTCATCGCATTCCTCGAAAGCGAAGCCTTCCGCGCCAACGTGGGCGAGGAGCTCGCGAGCCGCTACGAGGAGATCGACCTTCTCTACACGATCACCGAGATCCTGGGCAGCACGCTTCGCCTCGAGGAGGCGACCCACATCATCATTCGCGAGGTGGCGTCCGCACTCGGCGCCCGGCGCGCGTCGATCATGGTGCATGATGCGTCGCGCGACCGGCTGCGCACGGTTGCGGCGCAGGGGTTCACCGCCGACGACGAATACTTCGTGGAGGTGGGTGACCCCGCATCGGTGGCCGCGAGGGTCTTTCGCGAGCGACGGGTCGTGGTGCACGCGCCCGGTGACGCCGGTCCCCCCGGGCCTGGGCGGCGGGCGCCCGTATCGGGGGCAGGCCTACCTCAGCGTGCCGATCAGCTACGCCTCGACCGGGGGACCCCTGCGATGTATCGGGGTGATCAACCTCACCGATCGCATCGGCGGCGATCGGTTCTCCGGGGGCGACCGCAAGCTCCTGAGCGCCATTGCGAGCCAGGTCGGCGCGGCCATCGAGAATGCGCGGCTGGCGGAGCGCGACCGGAGGCAGCAGCGGCTGCGGCGTGAACTCGAGCTGGCGCACGACCTGCAACTGCGGCTGCTGCCGCCGCCATCCGTGCTGCACGGCGAGGCGCATGTGGCGGCGCGATGCATGCCCGCGGATTCCGTCGGCGGTGACTTCTACACCTTCAGCCGGCTGGGGCAGGGGCGCGTCGCGGTCATGCTCGGTGACATCTCATCACACGGTTTCGGGGCCGCGCTCGTGATGGCGCTTGTGCTCTCGGCGGCCGGCATTCATGTGGAAACCATCGGCAGCCCCGAGGCCACGCTCGACGCGCTGCTCAACAGCGTCGGCGCCGAGCTGCGTTCGACCGAGATGTACTTCACGGTCTTCTACGGTGTGCTCGACCGTCGTGCGGCCACCCTTCGCTATGCCAGTGCGGGTCATCCCCATGCCTTCCGCCTGGGAGCGGCCGGCGAACCCGAGCGCCTCACGGCAACGGCGCCACCACTGGGCCTCGCAACGCCGGCCCGAAGTGAGGCACGCGAGGTACCCTGGGATGCCGAGGCCGACATCCTCTGTCTCTGGACGGACGGACTGGTCGACGGCATCAATGCCGATGGCGAACGCTTCGGCGAGGAACGGCTGCTGGCGGCACTGGTGAGCCGGCGCGCCGAGCCGGTGGAGGAGATCCTGCGGGGTGCCCTCGCCGAGGCGGACGCCTGGACTGCGGTATCTGGCGACGATCGCACGCTGCTCGTCCTGCGGCTCTAGGTGCCTGCGCCGCGTCGCCGTTTGGGGCAGCACTTCCTGTCCGATAGTCGACTGCTCGGGCGCATCGCCGACGCGGTCGGGGCAACACCTTCAGATACCGTGCTCGAGATCGGCCCTGGTCCCGGCGGCTTGACCGCCGCCCTGCTGGCGCGCGCGGGATCGGTCGTGGCGATCGAGAAGGATCGCGATCTCGCCGCCATCCTCCGGCGGGAGCAACCATCGCTCCGACTGATCGAGGGTGACGCGCTCGACATCGACTGGCACGCCGCCGCCGGGCCCGACGCCCTGGTCGCCGGCAACATTCCCTACAACATCACCTCACCCCTGATCGACAAGGCGCTGCAGCCACCGCGCCCGCGCCGCATTGTTTTCCTGGTGCAGAAAGAGGTGGCCGATCGCGTGAGTGCTGCGGCGGGCAGTGACGCCTATGGCGCACTCTCCGTTGGAGTTCAGGCGGTGGCGCAATGCGAACGGCTGTTCGTGGTTCCGGCCGGCGCGTTCATGCCGCGACCGAAAGTGGATTCAGCCGTGCTCCGGCTGACGCCGCTCCAGCATCCGCTGGTTCCGGACGAGCTGATCCCGGTCTTCCGTCGTGTGGTCGTGGGCCTGTTCAGCTTCCGCCGGAAGCAGATGGGGCGAGGATTGCGCGAACTGACCGGCTTTCCAGCCGAGCGCGCGCTGGCCATCCTGGCGCGCGCGGGGGTGGACGCCACCGCACGGCCGGAGGTGCTCGATCCCCCGACGTTCCATCGCCTCACTCAGGCACTCGTTGACGACGGATGGGCACCAAGCGCAAATTTGTGAATCATTTCACATAAGGGCCCATGCGAAAAGTCGCCGACAGTACCGTCCGTCGCCTGTCGCTCTATCTCCGCTTCCTGGATGACTTTGAGGGGCAGGGCATTGAGACGGTCAGTTCCGAGGCGCTGGCCCAGCGAGGCGGCACGACATCGGCCCAGGTCCGGAAGGATCTTTCATTTTTCGGTTCCTTCGGCAAGCGCGGCCTTGGCTATCTCGTCCCGGAGCTGGCGCAACGGCTTCGCCAGATCCTGGGACTGGGCCGGCGCTACAGGGTGGCCATGATCGGCGCCGGCAAGATCGGCAGCGCCCTCGTACAGTATCGCGGCTTCCAGCAGCGCGGCTTCGACATCGTCTCGATCTTCGACGTGGATCAGGCGAAGATCGGCACCCAGTGGAACGGCCTCACCGTTCGTGCGATCGATGAGCTCGATCGTGACCTGCGGGCGCAACCGGTGGACATGGCAGTGCTGGTCACGCCGGCCGAGGCGGCCCAGGCGGTGACTGACCGGCTGGTCGCACTTGGGGTCAAGGCAATCCTCAACTTTGCACCGGCGCAGCTCAGCGTCCCCGACGACGTCGTGGTGAAGACGGTGAACCTGGCGCTCGAACTCGAGACGCTGAGTTATGCGTTGACAAACCGGTGAGTGACAGACGGTAAGCGGCAGACAGGGTGGGGTGGTCCCCTTTCGACCACACAGCAGCGGCTGGAAATACCTCCGCAGTGCCAGGGCTCGTCCTCCGTGCCGCCGCAGACGGTGGTCTCGAGGGACCGCCCACCCTGCCTGCCGCTCACTGCTCACCGTCTCCCGTCTCCCGTCTCCCGTTACTCTTCATCATGTCGGTCTTCGTCACCTCCGAAATCGGTCCGCTCGAGTCGGTCCTTGTTCACACGCCGGGGCCCGAGCTCGAGGCGGTGACGCCGCAGAACCGTGCCGCCTTCCTGTACGACGACATCATTGCGCTCGACGTGGCGCAGCGTGAGCATCGCCAGTTCGTCAGCGTGCTGCGCCGGTTTGCCCAGGTGCATCAGGTGCGCGACCTCCTCACCGAGATGCTGCGGGAGGACGAGGCCCGGGAGTTCCTGATCACCAGGGCGCTCGACATCGTGCCCTCGGACGCGCTGGCACGCGAGCTCACGGAGTTGCCCGCCGAGGAGCTGGTGCGCCGGATCATCGAGGGCACCGAGGGCGAGGCGGGGCCGCTCGCGCGTGCACTCAACGAAACCGCGTTCGCACTGCCGCCGCTCCCGAACCTCTTCTTCCCCCGCGACATCGGGATGGTGATCGGGCGGCACGGCGTGGTGGGCTCGATGCGGTACGATGTGCGCTGGACCGAGGAGCTGCTGGTACGGGCCCTGTTCCAGTTCCATCCGGCCCTCGCCAACGACGGACTGCTGTATGACGGTTCCGACGAACGCCGGTCGCGCTTCAGCCTGGAGGGCGGTGACATCCATGTCCTGCGACATGACCTGCTCGTCGTGGGTTTCAGCGAACGGACTTCGCCCGCGGCCCTCGACCTGCTGTGCGAGACGCTTTTTGCCCGCGGGAGCGTCACGGACATCCTGGTGGTGGTGATGCCGCGGACACAGACGGCCATTCACCTCGACATGCTGTTCTCGCAGCTCGACCGGGAGCTCTGCGCCATCTACCCGCCCTATTTCATCGGGCCCGAGCGGCTGGCCGTCCTGCACCGGCGGAAGGGTGTGGAGGGTGTGCGTGAAATGCCTGATTTCTTCGCGGCGCTCCGGGCGGTCGACCTGCCGCTCGAGCCCGTCCTCTGTGGTGGCCGCCAGCGGACCGGGCAGGATCGCGAGCAGTGGAGCTCCGCCTGCAACTTCGTGGCGGTGCGCCCCGGCACGGTGATCGGCTACGTGCGGAACGAGGAGACCTTGCGCGAGCTGCAGCGCGCAGGGTTTCGCGCGGTTCCCTCGGTCAATTTCCTCGCCTTCGATGACTGGTCCGAAGCGAAGCACCGGACCGTGATCACGATCGACGGGACTGAACTGGCGCGGGGCGGCGGCGGCCCGCGCTGCATGACGCTGCCGGTGCGCCGGGGGGTGATGTGACGGGGCTCGCACTGGTCTCGGACATGACGCTGGTGGATCGCGCCCTCGCGCGGCTGCACGGTGGCCCGGCGGCGGCACTCGAATTGTGCACCGAAGTGCTGGGGCTGGTCGGCGCGCCGCGCGCGGTGGCGGAACGGGTCGCGATCGCGGTGCTGGGTGCCGATCCGCGGGTCCGTCAGCTGCCGGACGGACGGTGGGCGATCCTCAGCGAGGCGCAGGGTTCGCCCCGGATCGAGGAGTGTGGCTTCGCGGTGATCGACCTCGAGACCACGGGCATGCGCGCCCGCGGTGACGATCGCATCACCGAGGTGGCGCTGGTGCTGCTGCACGGCGAGCGGCGTGAGCTGGTCTTCCAGAGCCTGGTCAATCCGGGCCGTCCCATCCCGCCCATGATCAGTACCGTCACCGGCATCACCAACAGCATGGTGGCCAGCGCGCCCCCGTTCGAGGCCATCGCCGACGAACTGCTTGGGCTCCTCGCGGGGCAGGATCTTCGTCGCACACAATGCCGCGTTTCGACTGGGGATTTCTCGACGCCTCGTTCCGGCGGACGCGAGGCCTGGCGCTCAATGGACCACGGCTCTGCACCGTGCGGCTTGCCCGTCGACTGCTCACCAGCGTGGGATCCTGCGGCCTCGACAACCTGACACTGCATTTCGGCTTCGAGAACGCGGCTCGGCACCGCGCGGCGGGCGATGCCGAAGTGACTGCGCAACTCCTCGAACGGCTGTTGTCGCACGCGCGCGGGGAGGGGGCCCGGACGCTGATGGACCTGGAACTGATCCAGATTCGCAGGCGGCGCCGGAAGAGAAGCGTGAGAGGTGAGAAGTAAGAGGTGAGACGGTGCCTGCGGTCTCCCGTCTCCCGTCTCCCGTCTCTTCCTCGTCACCTCTCACCTCTCACCTCTCACCTCTTACGTTTCTCTCATGCCCCTCTCTCGCACCTTCTCGGTTGGCCGCCTCCGCTGCCACACACTGGAGGCTGGTCTCCAGCGCCTCGACGGCGGCGCCATGTTTGGCGTGGTGCCCAAGCCGCTCTGGGAGCGGCAGATCACGCCCGATGCGCGCAACCGCATTCCCCTCGCGATGCGCTGCCTCCTCGTGGAGCACCCGGACGGACTCGTCCTCATCGATACCGGCGCTGGTGACAAGGACGACGCGAAGTTCCGCGACATCTATGGCATCGAGAACACCGGCGTGCAGGGCGCGACCCAGCTCGAGGACGCGCTCGCGGAAGTGGGCTTCAAGCCGGACGAGGTGAAGTTCGTCATCAACACGCACCTCCACTTCGATCATGCCGGCGGGAACACGCTGCGCGGAGCGGGTGATGCTCCTCGCGTGGCCTTCCCGAACGCCACCTACTACGTGCAGCGTGGTGAGCTCGAGTTCGCGCGGCACACCAATGAGCGCACCCGCGCCAGCTACCTGCCGCCCAATTTCGAGCCGATCGACCGGGCCGGCCGGTGGCAGTTGCTGGAAGGAGACGGGGTCGTCCTCCCTGGCATCTCGGTCCGGGTGACGCCGGGGCATGTGCCCTGGCACCAGGTCATCCTGGTGCATGACGCCGGCGAGACGGCAGCGTTTGTGGGAGACCTGCTTGCCACCACGTCGCACCTGCCCTTGCCCTACATCATGGGATACGACCTCGAGCCCCTGCGCACGCTGGAGAGCAAGCGCAGGTTCCTAAGCGATGCTGCGACAGGAGGTTGGCGCGTTGTCTTCGAGCATGATGCAAAGGTGGCCTGGGGTTGGCTGGCTGCGTCGGCGAAAGGCTATGTGCTGGAGCGCACGGAGTCAGCGGGAGACGGAAGCGGGGAGACGGGAAGCGGATGAAACGTGCTGCAGTCAGCGCATCGGGACCCGACGACCTGTCTCACCGTCTCACCGTCTTCCGTTTCCCGTCTCCCGTCTCCGTTAGTTGACCTAAGTCCCCGCCGCGGTTAGGTTTTGCCCCGACATGAAGCGGGGCCACGGGCCCCCACCCTGAGCGGGCGCGCCACCGGTATCGGCGCCCAGGCGAACGGGTCTTGATTCAGTCGAGGCACGCCTCCCGGAGCGGCGTTTCCTCGACCGATTGAGACACCCGATCGTCGATCGGGTGTCTTTTTTTCCAGCATGGAGGTACTGCCACTGTCCACCAGTGATCGCGAGCGGCGGGTCCGCGTCAACCGGATGATCCGCATCAGTCCCGTGCGAGTCATCGACAATGATGGGGCGCAACTGGGTGTGCTGGCTGTCGAAGAGGCGCTGGCCATAGCGCAGGAGCGGGGTCTCGACCTCGTGGAAGTCGCCCCGACGGCGCGACCCCCCGTGGTCAAGATCATGGACTACGGCAAGTTCAAGTTCGAGGAAGCCAAGGCGGCGCGTGCGGCCAAGAAGAAGCAGCACGTGATCCAGCTCAAGGAAGTGAAGTACCGGCCCGGTATCGAGGAGCATGACTTCGAGTTCAAGACTCGGCATGCGCGCGAGTTCCTGGCCGAGGGCAACAAGGTGAAGTGCACGCTCATGTACCGGGGCCGGCAGATCGCGCACCTGGAGCTGGGCAAGGCGGTTCTCGATCGCGTGGCGGCGGCTGTCGCCGACATCGGCAAGGTGGAGTCCGACGCGAAGCTCGAGGGACGCAACATGACGATGGTGCTAGCCCCGAAATAGGAAACGGAAAAACACGATGCCGAAGATGAAGAACCGGCGCTCCGCGACGAAGCGCTTCAGCAAGACTGGGACGGGGGAGCTCAAGCGCTTCCACGCCAACCATTCGCACATCCTGACCAAGAAGGCCCGCAAGCGCAAGAACAAGCTCAAGAAGGGTGACCTTGTGAGCTCGGCGGACTTCCCCCGCGTGAACCGCCTGTTGCAGGCCTGAGGAGACTGAAAGATGCCACGCGTCAAGAATGGTGTCGCGCATCACGCGCGGAAGAAGAAGATCATGGAAGCGGCGAAGGGAGCACGCGCCTCCCGGAGCAAGCTGTACAAGTCGGCCAAGGAGACGGTCGAGCGTGGCATGCGCTACGCGTACCGCGACCGGCGCAAGAAGAAGGGCGAGTTCCGCATGCTGTGGATTGCCCGGATCAACGCGGCCGCGCGCCTGCACGGCCTGAGCTACAGCCGTTTCATGGCCGGGCTCAAGGAGGCGGGCGTCGAGATCAACCGGAAGGTGCTGGCGGACCTCGCGGTGCATGACAGCGAGGCGTTCGCCCGGATCGCCGAGATGGCCAACAAGGCCGTGAAGGCGTAGGCCGCACGCTCCGTTTCACGGGCCGTTCGCCGCTTGGCGGGCGGCCCTCGATTCTTCCAGCCAGACCGACATCCCATGGCCGACAGCACCGGCTACCCCGAACTCGACTCCCTGTTGCCGCGGCTCGCGGCTCTCGCGAGCCTGGATCTCGACGCGCTCGAGCAGGAGGAGATCGCACTCCTCGGCCGGAAGGCCGGCGTGATCACGGCGGCCCTCAAGGGCGTCGCGACCCGCGCGCCCGAGGAGCGGCGGCCTTTCGGTGCCGCCGTCAATGCACTGAAGGTCCAGGCGGAGGCAGCGGTCGCGGCGCGCCGGGCCGAGCTCGATGCGGTGCGCGCCACGTCGGCGGGCAAGGCGCCTCGACCTCAGCATGCCGGCGCGGCGACGCTGGGAAGGCGCCGTCCATCCGGTCTCGGCAGTGACGGCGGAGATCACCGGGATCTTTCGTGAGCTGGGGTTTGCCGTGGCACTCGGGCCGGAAGTCGAGACCGACTGGTACAACTTCCTTGCCCTGAACTTCCCGGCCGATCATCCGGCGATGGACCTGCACGACACGCTCTATCTCGACGTGCCGCCCGCGGTCGAGTCGCCCGGGGCCGGACGGCTCCTGCTCCGGACGCATACGTCCCCGGTGCAGATCCGGGTCATGCAGGCTTCCGAGCCGCCGATCCGCGTGATCATGCCGGGGATGGTCTACCGCAGCGACGCATTTGATCCGTCCCACGCTCCCGCATTCGAGCAGATCGAGGGACTGGCCATCGATGAGGGCGTCTCGTTTGTCGACTTGAAGGCGACGCTGACCCATTTCGCCCGCCGCTTCTTCGCGCCCACCACCGCAGTGCGGTTCCGGCCCTCCTACTTCCCGTTCACCGAGCCGTCGGCAGAAATGGACGTGGAGTGCCAGCTGTGTCATGGACGTGGCTGCGGTGCCTGCAAGGGAACCGGCTGGATGGAAATCCTGGGCTGCGGCATGGTGCACCCGAACGTCCTGGTCCAGGGCGGTATCGACCCGGAGCGCTACACCGGCTTCGCGTTCGGCATGGGGCCGGCGCGAATCACCATGCTCCGCCATGGCGTGCCGGACATCAGGCTGCTGTATGAGGGAGACATGCGCTTCCTGTCGCAGTTCGCCGTGGCCAATGCGGGCGCGGAGGGCGCACCGTGAACGTCTCGCGACGGTGGCTCGAGCGGTTCCTCCGCCAGTCGCTCGATGCTGACGACGTGAGCCGCCGGCTCGCGGCGCAGGGCGCGGCGGTCGACGCCATCGAGCGACTGCATCCTGGCCTGGGCGATATCCTGGTGGCGCTCGTTGAAGAGGTGCGCCCGCATCCCAATGCGGATCGGCTGCGCGTGTGTACCGTGAACGACGGGAGCGCCGAGCGTCGGCAGGTGGTGTGCGGCGCGGCCAACGTCATGGCCGGCCACAAGTATCCCTTCGCGCCAGTGGGCGGCAGCGTGCCGGTGGGGAAGGGCGGCGGCCCGATGAAGATCGAGCGGGCCAAGCTCCGTGGCGAGTTGTCCGAAGGGATGCTCTGCTCTGCCCGCGAGCTCGGTGTGGGGCGTGGATGCGGACGGTCTCTGGGAGCTCAGCACCGACGCGGTGCCTGGAACACGGCTGCTCGATGCGATCCCCCTCGATGACGAGCGCATCGTGGTGGACGTGACCCCCAATCGGCCCGATCTCCTGGGGCACAAGGGCATCGCACGCGAGCTCTCGGCTTCCTTCGGCGTGCCGTTTCGCCTGCCGTCCCTCGGTGGGACGACGCTCGCGCCAGATGTCCCGCCGATCACGCGCGCGACGGGAGTGCGCGAGGCCGTCACCGGTCCACTCCGCGTGGCGATCGATGATCCCGAGGGCTGCGCCCGCTTTCATGCCGCGGTGATCCGCGGCGTGACCGTCGGCCCGTCGCCTGCCTGGCTCCGGCAACCCCTCGAGGCCGTGGGCATTCGCTCCATCAACAACGTGGTGGATGCCACGAACTATGTGCTGCAGGAACTGGGGCAGCCCATGCACGCGTACGACCTTGCGACCCTGCAGGGGCCGGCCCTGGTGGCGCGACGGGCGCGCCCCGGCGAAAAGGTCGTCACGCTCGATGGAGTCGAGCGCAGTCTTGATGGGGACATGACCGTGATCGCCGATGCGGCGCGGGTCATCGGCATTGGTGGCATCATGGGTGGCGCGGAAACCGAAGTCCGGGCCGTGACAACCGACCTGGCGCTCGAATGCGCGTGGTTCGAGCCGGCCCGTATCCGGCGCGCGCGCCGCACGCTCGGCCTCAGCACGGAGGCGAGCTACCGGTTCGAGCGGGGCGCCGACCGATGGAACGGCGGTGAGGCACTGCGACGTTGTATCGAGATCATCCTGCTGACCGCGGGCGGCGTGGTCGAAGGTGCACCGGTCGACCTGCATCCTGTCGTCGCCAACCCGCCTCGCATTTTCCTTCGCATGGCCAGGCTGAAGCAGGTGCTCGGCCTCGATCTCGGTCAGGCGGAAGTGGAGCGCTGTCTCGTGGCCATCGGCTGCACGGTCGTGGCGAAGCCGGACGATGGGCGCCTGGCGGTGGACGTGCCGGGCTGGCGCCCCGACCTCACGACCGAGATCGACCTGGTGGAGGAAGTCGCCCGTATCCACGGCTACGACAATGTCCCGACCGAGCTTCGTCCGTTCCGTGTCGGCAGCCTGCCTGATGCGCCTGAGGCGTCCATCAAGCAGCGGATTCGAGAGGGACTCGTGGCGGAAGGACTCTTCGAGGTGGTAAGCCTTCCGTTCACTGCCGCCGACAGCGCCGGGAGCGTGGCGCTCCTGAACCCGCTGGCCGACACCGGTGCACACCTGAGGCGTCGCCTGCTGCCGACGCTGGTGCGTCTCGCGGAGCGGAACTGGAACAACCAGGTGCGTGACGTGCGGCTGTTCGAGGTGGGCACGGTCTTCGAGCCGGCACCGGCAGGCGCACGGCCTGTCGAGCGACTCCGTGTCGGCGCTCGTGGCGACCGGCGCCCGCGAACCGGCGCACTGGACGGCTCCGGCGTCACCCGACGTCGATCTGTGGGACTTGGCGGGTCTGGCCCGGACCGCCGGCGCTCTGGCGTATCCCGGTGCAACATGGCACGTTGAAGGCGACCACTACATCGCGCGCACCTTGGACGGGACGATCGTCGGCTGGGCGGGCCGGCTTCCGGCGGACGCGCCGCCATGGGGCGGGGCGTTGTTCGGCGCGGAAGTGGATGTGAGCGCGACACTGCGACCGCCGGTGCGCGTGCGGCCGCTGCTGCACACGCCGGCGGTGGAGCGCGACCTGTCGCTCATCGTGGCCGACGGCATTGCGGCCGATGCGATCCAGCAGGTCGTTGTGGCGAAGGGCGGTCCGCTGCTCGAGTCGGTTCGCGTGATCGCCGAGTATCGCGGGGAGTCCCTGGGTGAGGGCCGGCGCAGTGTCACCTTCCGGATGACTTTCCGGTCGCCTGACCGCACCCTGCGCGACGCCGACGTCGATGCGGCCGAGCGCGAGGTGCTGGCGGCGCTCGACACGCAGCTGGGCCTCAAGCGGCGAGGCACGTGAAGGAGACCAGGATGACAGACACATACGAGCGCCCTGAGCGACGGGCGCTGGCTGAAGTGGAGACGCTGGCGCGGCATGCCATGGAGGAGTTGACGGTATGGCGCCGCCGGTGCCTGAGAGCCGAGAGCGAGCTGCAGGACGTGCGGGCGGCCGCGCCCGGCGGGAAGGGCCCGAGCCCCGCCCAGAATCGCGCAGCGCCTCGCGGAGCTGGAGCAGGAAAATGTCGTGCTGCAGCAGCGGTTGTCCGCCGTGCGCGAGCGGGTGGCTGCGCTCTCGAGCCGGCTTGCCTTTCTCGAGCGCGGCGCGGCGGAAACCGTATGAGCGGCGGTGGCAAGAACGCGGTGCCGGTGACCATTGGCGGCGAGGTCTACACTGTACGCTCGGAGTTGCCACCGGAGTACACCCGCGAGGTGGCCGCCTATCTCGATGCGGCGCTTTCGCGGGTTCGCGCCACGTTGCCGATGGTGGAACCGCACAAGGCGGCGATCCTCGCGGCACTCGCTATTACCGATGAGTTGTTCCAGTCCCGCCGTGGCGACCGGGAGTTCGCCGCGCGGCTCACTGCGCTGGCCGACGAGATTGCGCCCTTGCTGCCGCCCAACAAGCGGGGCCATCGCGCAACCTCGGGAACCGCCAGCACCGACTGAATTACCGGAGGCGCCCCGGCGGCCTCCTGGAGATTCATAGCATGGACCAGGCAGTGCTCCTCCCCCTCGTCGTGGGGATCACGGCCGGCCTGATCATCGTGGCCGGCTTCCTTTTTGTCCATTCGAGATCGCAGAAGAAGGCCGCGACCGGCGTCCTTGCCGACGCGCGCGCGGAGGCCACGCGCATTCGCGCCGCCGCCACGCAGGACGTGGAGCGTGCCCGCGCCGAGGCGGTCCTTGCCGCCAAGATGGAAGCGGTGCAGCAGCGGGAGGCACTGGAGCAGGAACTGTTGCGCCGCCGGGAAGAGGTCGGTCGCGTCGAGCGCCGTGCTGAAGAACGCACCCAGGGCCTCGAGCGCCGGCAATCCGAGCTGGAAGCGCAGCAAAAGGAGCTGGCGAAGCGGATCCAGCAGCTTGATGCGCGGGACCAGCAGCTGCAGGGACGGGAACAGGAGGCGGGCCGTTTTGCCGCGGAGCAGCAGGCGAAGCTGGAGCAGATCGCGGGGCTGACGTCGGCCGATGCGCGCCGGGAACTGCTGCAGCGCGTCGAGGACGAGGCACGCGGTGCGGCGCAGGCGCTCGCGCGCGACATCAAGGACCAGGCGCGCAAGGGAGCCGAGAAGGAAGCCCGGCGCATCATCGCGATGGCGGCCCAGCGCATTGCGTCCGAGCACACCGCCGAGACGACGGTCTCGGCGGTCACGCTCCCGAGCGACGAGATGAAGGGCCGGATCATCGGCCGGGAAGGCCGGAACATCCGCGCGTTCGAGACCACCACGGGCGTGGATGTCATCATCGACGACACGCCGGATACGGTCGTGATTTCCTGTTTCGACCCCATCCGTCGCGAGGTCGCGCGCCGTTCACTCGAGGCGCTGATCGTGGACGGCCGGATTCATCCCGGCCGGATCGAGGAAGTCGTCGCCAAGGTGCGCCGCGAACTGGAGCAGCAGCTGGTCGAGGCCGGTGAGCAGGCGGCCTACGACGCCAATGTGCACGGGCTGCATCCGGAGCTCATCAAGCTGATTGGCCGCATGAAGTACCGCACCTCGTACGGGCAGAACATCCTGGAGCATTCGAAGGAGGTGGCCTGGCTCGCCGGCAACATGGCGGCGGAGCTGCATGTCGACCCGGAACTGGCCCGGCGCGGCGCACTGCTGCACGACATCGGCAAGGTGCTGACGCACGAGAGCGAGGGCACCCACGTCGAGCTGGGCGTGGAGATGGCCCGCAAGTACGGCGAGAGCGCGGCGGTCATCAACTGCATCCATGCGCACCACGATGACGTGCCGCACGAATCCACCGAATCGGTGCTGGTCCAGGCGGCCGACGCCATCAGTGGCGCGCGCCCCGGTGCCCGGCGCGAGGCGTTCGAGAGCTACGTGAAGCGGCTCACGCGCCTCGAGGAGATCGCGAACGGGTTCAAGGGCGTGGAGAAGTGCAACGTCATCCAGGCCGGCCGCGAGGTACGGGTGATCGTGACGCCGGACCAGGTGGATGATGTCGGTGCGCTGGCGCTCAGCGAGCAGATTGCGCGCCGCATCGAGGACGAGCTGCAGTATCCCGGGACAGATCCGCGTCGTGGTGATCCGCGAGACGCGCGCCGTCGGGGTTGCGAGATGACCGCTCGGATCATCGATGGCGTTGCCCTGGGCAAGGCCATTCGCGATGAGGTGAAGGCGGAGGCGGCCGCGCTCGCGGTCGAGGGTCGGCGCCCTGGGCTGGCGGTGGTGCTCATTGGCGAGGACCCCGCGAGCAAGGCCTACGTCGGCAGCAAGGAGAAGGCGTGCATCGAGGCAGGCATGCACTCGGTCAAGATCACGCGCCCGGCCAGCCGCGACCGAGGCGGAGGTGCTGGACATCGTCGACCTGCTCAATGCCGATCCGCTGGTACACGGCATCCTGGTGCAGCTCCCGCTGCCGAAGCACATCAACACGGAGAAGGTGCTGAACCGCGTCAATCCGGCCAAGGACGTGGACGGCTTCCATCCGGAGAACGTGGGCAAGCTCGTGATTGGCGACCCGACGGCACTGCGACCATGCACCCCCTACGGAGTGCAGCAGATGCTGATCCGGTCGGGCGTCGAGACGAAGGGAGCGCACGCCGTCATCGTCGGGCGCAGCACGATCGTGGGGAAGCCGATGGCGAACCTCCTGATCCAGCAGGGGACCGGTGGGGACGCGACGGTCACCGTGTGCCACTCGAAGACGCGGGACCTGCCTGCCGTCTGTCGCAGCGCGGACATCCTCATTGCCGCCATTGGTCGTGCCGAGTTCGTGACGCGTGACTTCGTGAAGCCGGGCGCCGTTATCATCGACGTAGGGATCAACCGGGTGGACGACGCGTCGAGGCCGCGCGGCTACCGCCTCACCGGCGACGTCGCGTATGAGGAATGCGCGGCCATTGCCTCCGCCATCACGCCCGTACCTGGCGGGGTGGGCCCGATGACCATTGCGATGCTGATGCAGAACACGCTGCAGGCCATGCGGCAGGCGACGCCGTGACCGTGCCGCTGCCGTTCGGGCCAGGCGGGCTCGATCCTGCCGAGGTCTGGTCGGTGTCCGACCTGAACCAGGCCGCGCGCGCGCTGCTCGAGCAGAACATGCCCCCGGTGTGGGTGCGTGGCGAGGTCACCAGCTTCAAGTCCTATGCGAGCGGGCACTGGTACTTCACGCTCCAGGATGGCACGCGCCCAGGTGCGCTGCGTCATGTGGCGCACCTGGGCCCAGCGCGCGAGGAGCAAGCCGGAGGAAGGCGCAGAGGTGCATGCCTTCGGTACGCCAGGGCTGTGGGAGGAAAAAGGCGAGTTTCGCTTCACGGCCACCGTGGTGCTCCGCAGCGACCAGCTCGGCCAGCAACAGCAGCAGGTGGAAGCGACGCGCGCGGCACTGGCCCGTGATGGATTGCTCGACCCCTCACGCAAGCGACCGCTGCCGCGGTACGCCGCGACACTGGCGGTGGTGACCAGCATGGAGGGGGCGGCACTGCATGACATCGTCACGGTGGCACAGGGACGCTGGCCCGCCATCCGAATTCTGGTCGTTGGTGCACGGGTACAGGGCAACGACGCGGTGAGCGAACTGGTGCGGGCGCTCCGGCTCGTCAACCGTCTCGACGCCGATGTCTGCATCGTGGGGCGAGGGGGAGGCGCGCGCGAGGACTTGAGCGCCTTCAACGACGAGCGGGTTTGCCGCGCCCTCGCCGCCGTGAAGGTGCCCACCATCTCGGCAGTTGGCCACGAGAACGACATCTCGCTCTGCGACCTCGTGGCCGACGTGCGTGCCGCCACCCCGTCGAACGCGGCGGAACTGGCGGTGCTGGACCAGCGCGAAGTGCGGGGCGCCGTCGATGGGCTTGCCCTGCGCCTTGCTGGTGGCCTCAGCCGCCGCACGCGCCTCGTGAGTGAGCGGCTGGCCCGAACCGGCGATCGGCTCGAGTCGGCCATCGAGCGCGCGGTGCGCCATCAGCGGCATCGCCTCGAGCGCATCGGCGCCCAGCTCGATGCCCTCGAGTCCCCTGCGCGTGCTCGACCGTGGCTTCGCGGTTCCCGCTCTCCCCGGACGGCAAGGTGCTTCGTACCCGGTCCGAGTTCGGTGCGGGCCAGCGATACCGGCTCCGGGTGCGTGATGGCGACGTGCCGTCCCGGGTGGAAGACGCCTGATGCCGGACACGCCGTCCCTGGCCGACGAGGTCAGGGCGCTCGAGGAGATCGTCCGCCGGCTGGAGCAGGAGGACGTGGATCTCGATGCCGCGCTCAAGCTGTTCGAGGAGGGCATCGCGCGGCTTGCGGCACGCTCGCGAGACGCTGGCGGGCGCCGAGCAGACCGTGCAGGCCGTGCTCGCCGATGCGTCGGGTGCCCTGCGGACAACGCGTGTCGATCTCTGAGGCTCCGGCAGCCGAGCTGATACTCGCCGAAGCCCGGGACGCCACGGAATGCAGGCTCGAGCTTGTGGCGGCGGGGCTCGCGGCAAGCGTGCCTGCGCCGCTCGGTGCAGCGTTCGCCTACGCGCTGCGGAGCCCGGGCAAGCGCGTTCGCCCCGCGCTGGTCATCGCCGCGTACCGGGCAGCGGCGGGCCAGTCCCCGCCATTGCCGGGGTGGCGGCGGCGGTGGAAATCGTGCACACCTACTCGCTGGTGCATGACGACCTTCCGTGCATGGATGATGATGACCTGCGGCGGGGACGGCCGACCATGCATCGCCAGTTCGATGTGCACACCGCAACCCGGGTGGGTTTTCTCCTCGTTCCAGTGGCCGCGCAGGTCCTGACCGAGTCGGCGACGGAGCTTGGCCTGGGGGAATCGCTGCTCGGTGCAATGGCCGCGGCACTTTTCGAGGCGGGCGGCATCGAGGGCATGGTGGGCGGACAATGGCTCGACCTCGAAGCGGAACGCCGGCGACTCGACCTTCCGGAACTGATCGGGGTGCATCGCGGCAAGACCGGCGCACTCATCAAGGCGTCCTGCGTCCTGGGCGGCCTCGCGGCCCAGGCCTCCCGGACGGGCATGGACGCCCTCGAGCAGTTCGGCGCCGAGATTGGCCTCGCGTTCCAGATCGCGGACGACGTCCTCGACGTGATCGGCACGAGCGACCAGCTGGGCAAGACGGCAGGACGGGACGAAGCGCTCAACAAGTCGACCTATGCGCAACTGCTCGGGGTCGAGGGTGCCCGCGCGGAGGCGGAACGCCTCGCGCGCTCGGCGGTAGGTCACCTGGAACGCAGCGGGCTGGCGTCGCCCGCCCTCAGCGACCCTGGCGCACTATATTGTGACAAGGAATTCCTGACTCATGTCTTTGCTCTCCGGCATCCAAGGCCCCGACGACCTCAAGCGACTGCGGCGCGACCAGCTGCCCCAGCTGGCCGCTGAAATTCGCGAGCGGCTCATCGAGGGATGCTCCCAGACCGGCGGCCACATCGGCGCCAGCCTGGGCGTCGTCGAGCTTACCCTGGCGTTGCTCTACGAGTTCGATTCCCCGCGTGACAAGGTGCTGTGGGACGTCGGGCATCAGGCCTACGCCTGGAAGCTGCTGACGGGACGCAACGAGCAATTCTCCACGCTGCGCCAGACCGGCGGTGTCTCCGGCTTCCTCAAGCGGACCGAGAGTGAGCATGACATGTTCGGCGCCGGCCATGCCGGGACCGCCATGTCCGCGGCCCTCGGCATGGCGACGGCGCGCGACCTCAGGGGCGAAGCGTGGAAGGTCGTGGCGGTCGTGGGTGACGGTGCGCTGACGTGCGGCCTGTCGTACGAGGGGATGAACAACTCGGGGCACTCGGACCGCGACATCATCCTCATCGTCAACGACAACGGCATGTCGATTTCACCCAACGTGGGCGCGATCAACAAGACGCTTGGTGCCATCGTCGCCGATCCGCGCACCAACCGGATCCGCGAGAAGGTGAAGCACATGACGTTCGCGCTCGGCGGCGTGTTCGGGCAGGGCGTGGTGGACTTCGCCCGGAACCTCGAGGAGAGCATCAAGAACATGTGGTCGCCGGGCATGCTGTTCGAGGAGCTCGGCTTTCGTTACTTCGGTCCGATCGACGGTCACGACCTGGACAAGCTGTGCGACACGCTGGCCATGGTGCGCAGCATGGGCGGCCCGCGCGTGCTGCACGTGCTGACCGAGAAGGGCAAGGGCTTCGGCTTCGCCGAGTCAAACCGGGAAAAGTGGCACGGGCTCGCCGCGTACGACCCGCTTACCGGCGAGCCGCGCAAGAAGGCGAGTGGTCCGCCCACCTGGACCCAGGTGTTTGGCGAGCGGCCTCACCGCGCTGGCCGAGGAGCACCCTGATCTCGTGGCCATCACGGCCGCCATGCCATCCGGTACCGGCACCGCGATCTTCCAGAAGCGGTGGCCGGAACGGTTCTTCGACGTGGGCATCGCCGAGGGGCACGCGGTCACCTTCGCCGGCGGCCTCGCGACACAGGGCATCAGGCCGGTCTGTGCCATCTACAGCACCTTCCTCCAGCGGGCGTACGACAACGTCATCCACGACATTGCCGTGCAGCACCTGCCGGTCATCTTCTGCATGGATCGCGCGGGGCTGGTGGGCGAGGACGGGCAGACCCACATGGGACTGTACGACATCGCCTACATGCTCGCGGTGCCGGGCATGACGGTCACCGCTCCCAAGGACGGTGATGAACTGATCGGCCTGCTGCGCGACGGCGCTTGCGCATACCGGCGGGCCGTTCTGCACCCGCTATCCTCGCGACAAGGTCCCGGCCGAGCCCCGTCCGGTGAAGGACATTCCCGCCGTGCCCTACGGGACCTGGGAACTCGCTGCGCGGCGGCCATGACCTCGCGATCCTGGCCGTCGGCACCATGGTGCAGCCGGCGCTGCAGGCGGCAGAGCGGCTCGCCGCCACCGGCATCGATGTCTCCGTGGTGAACTGCCGCTTCCTCAAGCCGGTGGACTCGACCATGCTCGAGGCGATCGCACGGGATCACCGGACCATCGTGACGGTGGAGGAGGGCACCGTGGTCAACGGCTTTGGTGCCTACCTCGCCGAGCTCCTGCAGACCACCCGTCCCGAGGTGCGTGTCGTGGCGCTCGGCGTGCCTGATCGCCTGGTGGAGCAGGCGCCGCGCAATGACCAGCTGGAGGAGTTCGGCCTCACCGCCGACGGCATTGCCCGCCGCATCGCTGCACTGGTCCGCGAGGAAAGTCTCGAGACCCGATGAACCTTGGCGTTGTCGGGAACCCGCAGTACGCGGACCTGGCGGCGGTCCTGCGTGACCTTCAAGCCCTCGCGCCGGCACTGGGGATCAAGCTGTCCGGCGAACCACGGCTGGAGCCGTTCTGGGACAGCCCCGTCCCGGAGCTCGACGCGACCCAGCTCGATGCCCTCGTGACATTCGGTGGCGACGGCACCCTGCTTCGCGGCGCGCGCCTGCTCGCCGGGCGGGAAGTCCCCGTGCTCGGCGTCAACCTGGGACGCGTCGGGTTTCTCACTGCCGTCCCCCGCGAGCAGCTTCGGCAGGCCGTCGAGTCACTGGTACGCCAGGACTATCATCTCGAGCGGCGACTGGCACTGACCGCGTCCGTGACCCAGGCTGACGGTACCGCGGTCTGCACCCAGCGGGCGCTCAACGACGTGGTCATTCACAAGGGCGGCGTCGCCCGGGTCGTTCGCATCAACGTGCTGATCGACGGTGAAAACGTCGGTCCCTTCAGCGCCGACGGAATCATCATCGCGACGCCCACCGGATCGACCGCATACTCGCTGAGCGCCGGCGGCCCGATCTGCTTCCGGGCTGCCGCGCCATCTGCATCACGCCGGTCTGCGCGCACACGATCGACGGTGCGGCCGCTGGTCGCGTCAGCCGAGAGCGTCATCACGGTCAACCCGGTGGAAGGCTGGGCCGAAGACCTGCTCGTGTCCTTTGACGGCCAGACGGGGATCACGCTCGCCGAGGGAGCGATGGTGGCGGTGCGCCGCTGCGAGACCTCGGTCAATCTGGTGCGACTCGAGGAGCAGGCGTACTTCTCGCTCGCTGCGGGACAAGCTGCACTGGGGTGACCTGTCGGAGCGCGAGGTCGAGCGATGATCACGGAGCTTCGCGTGCGCGACCTGGCCACCATCGCGGACGTCACGCTGCACCTCGGCCCGGGACTCAATGTCCTGAGCGGCGAAACCGGGGCGGGGAAGTCGATGCTGGTCGATGCCCTCGCCCTTCTGCTTGGCGGTCGCGCCGACAGCGGCCTGGTGCGCACGGGCGCGGCCCGCGCGGTCGTGGAAGGCGCCATCGACGTCGCGGCGGTCGCGGTGCGGAAGCGGATCGAGGCGCTGGGCCTCGATCTCGACGAGGGGCGGATCGTGGTCCGTCGCGAGGTCTCGGCCGAGGGGCGATCGCGCGCGTGGGTCAACGGCAGTCCGGCAACGGTTGGCGTGCTCGGCGAGCTTGGCGCCCTGCTGGTCGACCTGCACGGCCAGCACGAGACCGAGTCACTGCTGCGCCCCGAGGCGCAGCGTGACCTGCTCGATGCCTTTGCCGGCGCGGACCCGGAGCGGGCGGCCGTGGCGGAGGCGCATGCGGCCGCCGCGGGCACTCGAGGCGCAGGAACGGGAGCTGGTCTCGCGACGGGACGAGGTGCGACGGCGCGCCGACTACCTGCGGCACGTCGTTGCGGAGATCGAGCGAGCACGGCTCAAGCCGGCCGAGGAGGAAGCACTCGGACCTCGACATTCGCCGGCTCTCGCAGGCGGAATCGCTGGGGGCGCTGGCTGCCCGTATTGGCGATGCCATCGGCGATGGCGGCGCACTGACCGGTCTCGCCGCCGCCGACCGGGCGCTGACGACACTCGAGCGCGCGGATCCTGCGGTGGCGGCATGGCGCGAGCTGCTCGACTCGGCGTTTGCCAACCTGGATGAGCTCGCACGCCTGGCGGCGGACTACCAGCGCGAAGTCCAGGATGACCCCGTGCGCCTGGCCGAACTCGAGCGACGCCGGGACCTGCTCTACGGCCTGTTCCAGAAATACGGCGCCACGACCGGGGCGGTCCTCGAGACGGGGGCGCAGGCGGCGACCGAACTCGATGTACTCGATACGGCCGACATCGACCTGCGCGCGCTGGCCGCGCGTCGCGCAGCCGCATCCAATGCCCTGCACACCGCGATGAACCAGCTGACCGAGCGGCGCGCTTGCGGCGGCGGAACGACTGGCTCGGGCGGTGAACCGCTGGCTTCCCAAGCTGGGATTGCCGGGCGGGACGTATCGCGTCGCACTGGAGGCGCTCCCGGAGGCGCACGCATTCGGGCAGGAGACAGCATCCTTCATGGTACGGCTCAATACCGGCCTGGATGAGCGGCCCCTTGCCCGGGTGGCGTCGGGCGGCGAATTGTCGCGCCTCATGCTCGCGCTCAAGGTGGTGCTGGCAAAATCAGATCGTGTACCGACACTTGTCTTCGATGAAGTCGACCAGGGAATTGGCGGGGAGGTGGGCGTGCAGGTGGCCGAGGCGCTCGGCTCCGTTGCGCAGCAGCACCAGGTCCTGGTGATCACGCACCTGCCGCAGGTTGCTGCCCGGGCGGATCACCACCTGGTCGTCTCGAAGGCGGCGCGTCGCGGGATCGCCACCAGCGACGTCGCGACCATTCATGGTGAAGATCGCGTACTCGAAATTGCCCGGATGCTGGGCGATCCCGAGAGTGACACGGCCCGGCGCCATGCCCGTGAAATGATGGGGAAGCGCGAGGGCACCAGGGCGTGAGTGAGGCGGACGGCAAGACGCGACTGGACAAGTGGCTCTGGGCCGCGCGCTTCTTCAAGACCCGGGCACTTGCCGCTGCCGCGATCGAGTCGGGAAAGATCGAGCTCAACGACGACCGGCCCAAGCGCGGGCGCGCCATCCATTCCGGCGACCGCCTGCGCATCCGGCTCGGCCCCTATGAGCATCACCTGATCGTGCGTGCGCTGTCCGACCGGCGGGGGCCCGCCGCCGTGGCGCAGGCGCTGTATGAGGAAACGGCGCAAAGTCGTGAAGCGAGGGAGCGAACGGCCGAGCGCCTTCGGAGCGCGCCACCACCGGTGTTCTACGAGGGCGGCCGCCCTACCAAGCGCGACCGGCGTGCCATCGAGCGATTGCGGGACGAGCAGGACTCCTGAACCGGCCTACCAGAGTTTGCCGTACACCCGGACAAAAAAGATGAGGGACGACCACTTGGCGACGATACCGCCGGAAGATGCCACGGTCGTTTCCCAGCGTACTCCTGCATCGAGCGGTTTCCCGTTGGTCCCATCGGCCTTCTGGCCCGACGACGCGTAGGTGACCCCGAGCGACAGGAGCAGCCGGGAGGCACCAGTGCCTTCGGCCAGCAGCGAGGCCGGCACGCCCGGGATGGAATCAGCCGGCGATGCGTATTGGACGTCGTCGGTTCCGCGCGTGATCCAGGTGGCCGATCCCACCAGTCCGAAATCGGGAGCAAGCCGGTAGAACGGCGTGAACGCAAGCTGCAGTTCGTCACCGGGATTGATGTTCACGTCCGCGATGTAGGAACTCGGGATGAGCGCCGTCGTCATGGTGCCGACCCGCCGGGTGAAAGCTCCCGACATCTGCAGCAGGTAATTGGCGCTGAACCGGGCTCCGAATGTCCCGCGGCCCAGGTCGAATGCCGCGCCGATCCCGACGGCAACTGTCCCGGCGCCGGTGGTGGCTCCGAAGGGATCGTTTGGCGAGGCCACCGTACCCGTCGGGATGCGGACCACGAGGGTGGCGGCCAGGCGGCTTCCCCGGGCGGTATGCGCATCCCACTTGTCGATCGCGGTGTAGACCGCCCCCACCTGCACGTCGCCGATTCCGGTACGGGAGCCGCTCGTCAGTGAACTGTCTGCGATTGGGCCGGCAGGCGACGTCGCGTAGGTGGCGAGATCGGCGCCAGTTGCGGGCGTCGCCGGCAGCGGAATCGCGTCGCTGAAGCTCTGAACTCCAAGGCCGGCCATGGTCTGCTGGATGGACAGCACCTGGCCGTTCAGCACCTGGCCCGCAGCGCTGCTGAAGAGCGGCAGGAAGGCTGATGCGGTACCGTCGGCTATGATCAGCGCGCCGAGGCTGTCGGAGAGGGCATGGCCGGAGGCAATGGTCTGGACCGCGCGAGCGCGCGTGGTTGGATCGCCGTCATACAGGCCCGACGCAAGGTTTGCCTCCAGCGTGCCGATCGCACCGTTGAAATTGTCGAAGAAGGCCTGCGCCGGGCCCGGCGCGCTCGCGGCGCCGAGCGCTGGATCGGCGAGATTGAGTCCCGCGCCCGACTTGGCGGTGTCGATCGCAACGCTCTGGCGGTAGGTGGTGCGCACGATCGGCACGCGGCCGAAGAGTGTGAGTCCCTTGGTAATGCCGAGGCCGATGCCAAGCGCCCCGGTGCCGGTGGACACCTGTCCCGTGCCGACCGACGCACCAAGATTCAGCTTGTAGGCGGGATCGTTGAGCAGGACCGCGAGCCGCTGGTCGGCATCGGCGACACCGGGAATGATGTCGGCGCCGAGCGCAGGTGAATTGAAGTTTGCCCCAAGGCTCTCGAGCGTGCCGTCGTTGTAGCGTTCATTGGCATATGCAAACGACCCATCGACATCGATCCGGATCAGGCCATGTGGAATGCCGAGCGGCGCGAGTTGCGCCTCGACGGCCGGGGGCAGCAGCATTCCACAGACCAGCAGGCACCAGCCAGGCCGCACGAGGTTCTCCTGAATGAAGCACAGTGACGACACGGCGTAGGGAACGGTCCGGCGTCGCGGGCTTTCGCGAGGCGTTTGGCATGGCCCCCGCGGTCAGCGCGTCGGCTCCCGGGCGCGTCAACCTGCTGGGGGAGCACACCGATTATAACGGGGGGCCCGTGCTCCCGATTGCGCTCGACCGTCGCACCACGGTCCATGCCGCACCCGCCATGCAGTTTCGCTTTTGCTCGGCGATCGATTCAGCGATCGTGGAGCGCCGGCTCGGCGACGCGCCAACAGGACACTGGACGGACTACCTGATCGGTGTCGCGCGGGAACTGGTGGCGCGCGGTGCGGATCTGCCCGGCGCCCTCGTCTCGGTCGAGAGTGATGTTCCCCTCGGCGCCGGGCTTTCTTCCTCCGCCGCACTTGCGGTGAGTGCAGCGGCAGCGATGACCCGGCTTGCCGGTGCGCGCATGGTACGCGGTGAGCTTGCGGATATCGCCTGGCGCGCCGAGACGGGCTATGTCGGCGTGCGATGCGGACGCATGGACCAGACCGTGTCGGCCTTGGCCCGCAAGGGACAGGCGATGGCATTCGACGCGGGCAGCGGTGTGGTCGAATACTTGCCGTTTCCCGGATCGGTCTGGCTGGTCGACAGCGGACTTCGGCATGCGCTGGTGGCTGGCGAGTACGAGCATCGTCGTATCGAGTGCGAAGAAGCGCTGCGCCGCTGTCGCCGCATCCTGCCGGGGCTCGCCTCATTGGCCGCCATTCCGCGCACGTCGCTGGCCCGCCTCGGCCGCGCGCTGCCGCGCACGCTCTGGCGACGGGCGCGGCATGTGGTGACCGAGACGGCCCGTGTACGGGAAGGGCATCGTGGCACTTCGCGCCGGCCGTCGCGCGCAACTCGGCAGGTTGCTGTTCGAGGGTCACGATTCCATTCGAACGCTGTTCGACTCCTCCTGTCCCGAGGCAGATACCATTGTGCGACTCGCGCGCCGAGGCAGGCGCGAGCGGTGCCCGGCTTACCGGGGCGGGCTGGGGCGGGGTCGTTGTCGTGCTGGCCCCGGAGCGAAGCGGCGACGCGATCGTGCGACGAATTCAGGAATCGTTTGCGCGTGAGTTCGGCCGCGTGCCACGGTCGTGGAAGACCGTGGCGAGTGGCGGTGTCCGCGGCACGCAGGTGTGACACCGGCCGAGCGCGTTCAGAATCAGTCGAGCGGACCGGCGCTGAACGACATGCTCATGATCGCGAACAGCCCGAGCAGGAGCAGCAGCACTGCGGTAATAAGGCTGAGCGAGATGGGGAAGGTGGTCTCGGCGTGCACCAGGCCCTCGTCTCGCATCGTCGCGCGGGTGCGGCGCAGGTCGGCCATGTACGAGACATGGTAGAAGATCCCGCCCGCCAGGAGTGCCACGCCGAGCACGACGAGCGCAGTGCCGAAGCGCCGGGGCGCATGATCGCCCTGGATCGTGCCGGAATCCTTGAGCTTCTGGAAAACCTGGAAGATCGTGAACCCGAAGCCGATGAGCGACAGTGACGTGCGCATCACGGCCATGAGCGTGCGGTCGGCCGACATCCGGGTGCGCTGGAAGGCCATGCCGGTGCGGCGGGCCGCAAGCTCGTCGGCCGGCTTTGGTGATGGGGTGGTCGGTACGGGGTCAGACATGCAGCACTCCCAGCGTCGATGAGGCTCCGCAGGATCATCTCCACCGCCAGCGCCACCTGCAGCACGCCCAGCACCGCGCCGAATATCCTGAGCACCATGAGCGTGACGCTGCCCACCAGCGCCCTGCGTGTACAGCATGAGGGCCAGGTTGAGCACCATGACCAACGCCAGGACGCCGAGGATCGTGAGTGAACGCGCGAGGCATCGGGGCTGTTGGCAAGGAGGACGATGACCGCGGCGATGCCATAGGGCGTCACGACCGTGGGAAAGGCGAGCCGCAGCGCCGCAGCTGTTGGCGCCGGAGGAAGAGGCGGAGGCGGTGGTGGCGGCGGCTGGTACTGCTCCAGCACCAGGCGAAGTCCCACGATCAGGAAGATCAGTCCGCCGGACAACTCCATCGCGGAAATCGGGATGTGCCAGTTGTGCAGCAGCACCAGGCCGACGTAGCCACCGACGACCACGGTGATGAGCGAGCACCAGGAAGGCGCGCCAGGCCACCTGTCGCAGGGTCGATTCGTCGAAATCCCGGGTGAGCTGTGAAAAGGGACCGAGGATCTTGATCGGTCCCAGCGTCACGACGAAGAGCGTGAAAACCGCTCCCATCCCCAGGACGTGGCTCGCGTCAGGCGCCTGCTGCATGATCATCGGCTCTCGCATTGCGCTCCCGGATCGACTCGATGTCGCGGTCCAGGAAAAAGGTGAGGAAGGTTCGGATGACCGCTGATGGAGGCCTTCCTCCAAGCGTCAGTCGGGGGCGCAGGTGGTGGGGGAGCCATCTCGATTTCCTCAGCCGGGTCCGGGGAGTGTCGCTTCAGTCCAGATATATCGTTCCGCAGGAGTCGCGGCTAGCCTGTCTGAACGCGGGCCACCGTCGCCGGACCTTGTGGTATGTTGCTGGGCGCCCCCTGCCCGGGTGGCGAAACTGGTAGACGTCGCGGACTTAAAATCCGTTGAGGGGCAACCCTCGTGCAGGTTCGAGTCCTGCCCCGGGCACTCGATTGCCAACCTGCCTCTCCCCCATCGGCTGACCCTGGCCGGTGGGGGATTGGTGCTTTTGTAGCCGAGCGCGTCGCAATCTGGCCCGTGTTACCGGGATGTTACCGCTTAGGTAGCAACTGGTGACGCACGCTGGGCTTTCTACGCGCGTCGGAGTCGGCCGGCTCCGCATTCCGCGGTGCGACGACTATTCACTCCTGGAGGATTGACGATGGGTCTGTCCGCGCGTTCGAGGTTTCTCCTGGGTTTCGTGGCACTCCTCGCGGGGGTCTCCAATGCCTCCGCCCAGGTCCCACAGACCCCGACGGTGACCGTGGGCGGGCTGGGGTACTTCCAGTACGCCTACTCGTTCCAGGAAGACAGCGCACAGAAGACGGTCGGCAGCGGCAATTTCGGGCACCAGAACAACTTCGACGTGACCCGGGCGTATATCAACGTCATTGCCAGGCTGCCCTTCGGCGTCGGCGCGCGAATCACCCCGGACATCATCACGACCCGCAATAACACCGTCACGGGTCTCATTCTCCGCATGAAGTACGCGTACGTCTCCTGGACCCCCAAGAGCGGTGCCTCCCCCGTGACCTTCAAGTTCGGTGAAATCCAGACACCGTGGCTCGACTGGGAAGAGGCGCTCTGGGATTACCGCATGCAAGGCCAGATGGCGATGGAGCGGGCCGGGTATCTCTCGTCGTCCGACCTGGGCATCTCGATCGATGGCAACATCCACTATGACAAGTTCAACTGGACGGCCGGTTTCTACGATGGGGAAAACTACAGCGGCATTCCCGGCGACTCCCGGAAGGACCTGATGGCCCGGGCCTCGTTCAAGATCTTCAACACCGACCAGCCCGGCAGGGTCGGCGGCTTCCGCATCACCGCGCTACGGCCAGTACGGCAAGCCGAACACCGGTGGCGAGCGCTACCGGGCCATCGGCGAACTCTCCTATTCCAACAAGATCTTCCTGCTGGCGGCACAGTACGGGTGGGCCAAGGACAGCGTTACTGGAGACAGTGTCGGCGCCGCGAACTCGAGGCCGCAAACAGATGGGCGCGTTCTCAGCTTCTATGGCGTGCTCCGCATTCCGCACCACACCCAGTGGCAGTTCATCCTCCGGTACGACATCACCGACCCCAACACCAAGTCCACAGCGACCAACGATAAGGTCGACCGGTTTATCGGGGGCGTGGCTTACCAGCTGTCGCCAAACCTGCGGCTGCTGGCGGGTGTGGATCTCGCGGCAACTCCGGGTCGCATCTACCCGAACAGCTTCAACGCCGGACGAGACCTTGGGCTGTTCCAGGCCCAGGTCGCCTTCTGAACGCTCATCGCATCCAAGGAGAGTCACTCGATGTCGTACTCAATTCGGACTGCACGTCTGGCGTCGGTCCTGATCCTGGCGACCGCGATGCCGGCCGCCGCGCAGACCGCCCTGACTGGCGCCGGGGCGACGTTCCCCTATCCGATCTACAGCAAGTGGTTTGACAGCTACAACAAGGCGACCGGAGTCCAGATCAATTACCAGTCGATCGGCTCGGGTGGTGGCATCCGGCAGTACACGGAAGGTACGGTGGACTTCGGTGCCACCGATGGCCCGATGAACCCGGCGCAAATGGCGGCCGTGCAGGGCGAAGTGGTGCACCTGCCGACAGTGCTGGGTGCAGTCGTCGTGACCTACAACCTGCCCTCACTGTCCGGCACCAAGCTCAAGTTCGATGGCGCGACCATCGCGGACATCTTCATGGGCAAGATCGTCAAGTGGAACGACCCGAAGATCGCTGCGTTGAACCCCGGCGTCACCCTGCCGAATGTCGATCTCATCGTGGTGCATCGGTCCGACGGGTCGGGAACCAGCTACATCTTCACCGACTTCCTGAGCAAGGTGTCCCCGGCGTGGAAGGGCAAGGTAGGGAGTGCCACCGCCGTGGAATGGCCGGTGGGACTTGGCGGCAAGGGCAATGAAGGAGTCACCGAGCAGGTCAAGCAGGTCGAGGGCAGTGTCGGCTACGTCGAACTGATCTACGCCCTCTCGAACAACCTGCCGTATGCGAGCATCAAGAACTCGGCTGGGACGTTCGTGGAACCGTCACTGGAATCGGTGGCGGCGGCAGCCGCGAGCGCGAACCTGAAAAAGGGGACGGATTTCCGGGTCTCCATCACCGACGCCCCGGGCCCCAATTCCTATCCCATCTCCTCGTTCACCTGGCTGCTGATCCGGCCCAAGATGAAGGATCCGGCGAAGGCCAAGGCCCTGAAGGATTTCCTCAACTGGATGACCACGGCCGACGCGCAGCAGATGGCCTCGGGCCTCAAGTATGCGCCGCTGCCGGCCGAGGTGGCCGCACTGGTGAAGGAGCGGGTCGCCGACCTCAAGTGGGACGTGAAGTAGCGGACTGGGGATACACCGTTGAGCGGATGTCAGCCGGCTCGCTGCCTCCCGCCTTCCATCGCACCGGAAGGCGGGGGGTTCAGCGTTCGGGCTTGACGAGTGTCTGTTCGATGCGCCGATCGGGTACCAGCCACATGAGCGCCACGAGCACGTAAATCGCCTGCGCAGCCCAGCGCCACCGGAAGGCCAGGACGATCGCCACCACGTAGAGCAGGTGTGATGCCTTGCCCTTCCGGTCGTTCTGCACCGCGCGATGCAGCAACGAATCCGGTCCCTGCGATGCGATGATCTGCTGCTGCAGGATCCAGTAGGCCAGTCCCGACATGAGCAGGACGACCCCATACAGGGCAGTCGGGATGGATTCGAAGTGATTTTCGCCCATCCAGGCAGTCACGAAGGGAATCAGGGACAGCCAGAACAGCAGGTACAGGTTGGCCCAGAGGATCGACCCGGTGACCCTGGAGCAGGTGTGCATCATGTGGTGGTGGTTGGTCCAGTAGATGCCGATATACGCAAAGCTGACGGCATAGCTGAGGAACACCGGCAACAGCGGCTCGAGGGCCGCGAAGGAGGAGTCGTGCGGCACTCTCAGCTCGAGCACCATGATCGTGATGATGATGGCCAGCACGCCGTCGCTGAACGCCTCCAGCCGTCCCGGGCCCAGCGTCGTTCCCGTCGATGGATCGCTCATGGAGTGCTGGAAACGCGTCGTCGAGTGTCATGGTCGCCTTGATATTACCAGCGTTGCAAGTGCGAGGTATGCTCACCAGACCGGGAAGCGTCAGCATCCGGAGCTGGCAGGCTGAGAACGCTGTGAACGGAGGGATGGTGCCATGAACATGATCAAGACGAAGGACGGCACCAGCATCTTCTACAAGGACTGGGGCAACGGGCAGCCGGTCGTCTTCAGCCACGGCTGGCCGCTCAACGCCGACGCCTGGGACGACCAGACTGTTCTTCGTCGCCGACAACGGCTATCGGGCCATCGCCCACGACCGGCGCGGCCACGGCCGCTCGACCCAGCCCTGGGACGGCAACGACATGGACACCTACGCCGACGACCTCGCCGCGCTGATCGAGACGCTCGACCTGCAGCGACATCATCCTCGTCGGCCATTCGACCGGCGGCGGCGAGGTGACCCGCTACATCGGCCGCCACGGCACCGAGCGCGTCGCCAAGGTGGTCCTGGTCGGCGCCATCCCGCCCCTGATGCTGAAGACCGCGGCCAATCCCGACGGCCTGCCGATCGAGGTATTCGACGGCATCCGCGCCGGCGTCGCGGCGGATCGCTCGCAGTTCTACAAGGACCTGAGCGCTCCCGTTCTACGGCGCCAACCGGCCGGGCTCGAAGGTATCGCAGGGCATGCGCGACGCAGTTCTGGCTGCAGATCATGCAGGTCGGCCTCAAGGGCGCCTACGACTGCATCAAGGCGTTCTCGGAGACGGACTTCACCGAGGACCTCAAGAGGATCGACGTGCCGACGCTGATCATCCACGGCGACGACGACCAGATCGTGCCGATCGACGACGTCGGCGCTGAAGCTCGTCGAAGATCGTCAAGAACGCGACGCTCAAGGTCTATCCCGGCGCGCCGCACGGCCTGACCGCCACGCACAAGGACCAGTTCAACGCCGACCTGCTGGCGTTCGTGCAAGCAGGTCGCCGGTGCAGGGCGGCCGAGCGGGTGCACCGCACTCCTACTCCTCAGTGCCGGTGTTCCTTACGGTATCGCGAGCGGCACGTCGGCCTTGCTCCACGCAGCGGCGACACGGGGTTCCAGTGCCGCCGCTTCTGCCTGTCGGCCGCTTGCCGCCAGGCTCTGGGCCAGCCCATAGAGCGCCTCGCCGCTCTCGGGGTACTGCGCAGCGCCGCACGGTAGACCATCTCGGCCTCCTTCGGGCGTGTGCCTTCAGGAGCGCGCCCCCGAGCGCGAGGCGCGTCGGATGATGCCAGTATGCCGGTTCCATGTAGGGCAGGCTGTCCTCCACAGTCACTGCGCGCTGGTACTCCTCGATCGCGCTGCGCGGTGCCGGCCCGTTGCGCGATGTTCCCGGCCAGCATGGCTGAGGAAATCTCCAGCAGCATCTTCCGGATGCCCGCCGGCTCGGCTTTCGCCAGAGACGCCACGGTGTCGAGCGTCGCGGCGGCCTCGGCGCCGCGCCCTTTCGCCGCCAGCGCGCTGCCTCGTGCGTATAGCGCCATTCCTCGTGCGGCGTGCAGCGTGTCGGGCGGCACCGGCAGCGCCAGGATCTCGTCCCAGCGCTGGTAGGTGGCGAGGTACAGGAACCGCGCGGGCACGACGTACTCCGCCTCCAGCGCCAGGAGTGCCACCTCGACCGGCGTGTTTTCCGAGGCCGAGGTGGCGGCCTTGATCGCGTCCTGGCTGCGTCCGGCGAATGCTGCCGCAAAGGCGAGGAAGTGGAAGTTGTGGGGATAGTAGGCGATGGTGTAGAAACTCTGCTGGCCCCGGCGATCGGCGATGAATGTCTCGTCGGCATGCACCGCGTGCATGTTCGCGTCCACCGCGTCGTTGTACCGGCCGACTCGCGCGTAGATGTGGGCCGGCATGTGCACCAGGTGCCCCGCGGCGGGCATCAGCGCCGCGAGCCGTTCGGCGCAGGGCACCGCCAGGGCCGGCTTCACTTTCTCGACCGCGTGAATATAGAAGTGGCAGGCGCCCGGGTTCATTGAGTCGGCGGCGATGGCCCGCTCGAGAATGGGAATGAGCTGCTCCATTCCGGGGTTGGGCTGGCCCTCCGCGTTCCAGTAGTCCCAGGGACGCGGTATCCATCAGGGATTCGGCGTAGAGCACCTGCGCGTCGACGTCGTCGGGGAACCGCTGCGCCACCTCGGCCATGGCATGCGCATAGGCGGTGTCGAGTGCGGCGCGGTCGACTGGCGCCGCCGGATCAGCATAGCGCGTCGACAGAGCGCTGATGTAGGCGCGTTCGCGTTCGGTCACCCCGTCGCCGCTGCCCGCGCCTTCGACAAGGCCTCCCATGCCGGAGCTGCGGCTGCGGGATCCATCGGCAGGTTGATATTGGGACCGAGCACGAGCGCCGCACCCCACCAGCACATGGCGCACCGAGGATCGAGGGCGGCCGCGGCACGGAAGGAGCGTTCGGCTTCCGGATGATTGAATGCATAGGCCAGGCGAAGTCCCTGGTCGAACAGGGCCTGGGCCCTCGGCGTGGCGGTCACGCTGAAGTGGTGGTTTCCGAGGCCCTCGATGATCGCCTCGTGGCCGGGTGGGTGTCGGCTGTCTTGCTGCATGCAGCGAGTGACAGGCCGAGCGCTATTGCGGGGATTGACCGGAAGACTCGTTGCGCGCGCATCTCTCCCTCCCGAACACTTCACTCAAGAAACGCACAGCGTAGCCCAGCGGTTTTCTGGTCGCGGCGCCCAGCGCCTTCCCGGGCGCGTATTGACGTATTGACCAGTCGTTCTTACTCTGCCAACGCCTGCCATGGCGGCGCAGATGCGAAAAAATTACCGAGGGCAAAATCGTGAAAGGAAGCCACATGTCGATTCCGCGCTGGTCGGCGGCCCGATACGCCTGCGTCCTCGGGCTGGCGGCTCTCCTCGGCAGCCCGGTGTCCGCGTGGTCCCAATCCGATCCGTTGCCGTCATGGAATGATGGTGCGGCCAAGAAGGCAATCGTCGAATTCGTCAAGACGACCACCACGGCTGGCTCTCCAGGCTTCGTTCCCGCCCCCGAACGCATCGCCACGTTCGACCAGGACGGTACGCTCTGGGTCGAGCATCCGCTCTACTCCCAGGTGTTCTACATCCTGGACCGTGTGCCCGCCGTGGTAAAGGCCAAGCCGGAACTCGCGAATGTCGAGCCGTTCAAGACGGTGATGAGCGGGAACAAGGAGGCGATGGCGCACCTCACGCTTCCTGACCTGGAGAAACTCGCGGTAGCCACGCTGACCGGGATGCCAGTCGAGCAATTCCAGGCCGATGTCAGGGCATGGCTGGCAAAGGCAAGGGATCCGCGCTGGAAGCGCCCATTCACCGACCTGACTTACCTCCCAATGCAGGAGGTCCTGCAATACCTCCGGGCCAACGGGTACAAGACCTACATCGTGACCGGCGGCGGGCAGGATTTCGTGCGGGTGTATTCCGAGCAGACCTATGGCATCCCGCCGGAGCAGGTAGTGGGCACGGCCGGGGCCACGAAGTACGGCTACGGTCCCGACGGAAAGCCGGTCCTGACCAAGGAACCGAAGCTCGTCCTCAACGACAACAACGCAGGCAAGGCCGAAGGCATTCACCTGATGATCGGTCGGCGACCGCATATCGCGTTCGGCAATACGTCGGGTGACCAGCAGATGCTCGAGTACACCAAGGCGGGCGACGGCGCACGCCTCTCGCTGCTGGTGCTCCACGACGATGCGCAGCGGGAATATGCCTATGGCCCGGCCAAGGGATTGCCGAAGACGAAAATGGGCGCGTTCAGCCAGGCGCTATATGACGAAGCGGTCAAGGATGGCTGGATCGTCATCAGCATGAAGAGCGACTGGAGGCGGGTGTTTTCGTTCGACAAATAGCAGGGGCGTCATCCGTACTTCTGCCCATTGCCGACCAAATCCGTCGGTTTAGATTGTCTCCCCGGAAATACGAATGACAGCGACTCTCATCCGTGTCGCTGGCTTCCTCAACGGTCCGTGACAAACCTTCGCGCCATGCACCGCACGCTCGAGCGGTCGCTCGGCATTCGCTTTGATGACGGGATTGAATCATGAATCTGCGTGGCCCCAAGGTCCGGATTTCGCGCCAGCTCGGCATCGCGCTCACCCCAAAGGCGCAGAAGCACCTGGATCGCCGCCCCGGCACGCCGGGCCAGCATGGCCAGGACTCCCGTCCTCGCAAGGCATCGAACTACAAGCGCCAGCTCATGGAGAAGCAGCGTCTCCGCGCACAGTACAACATCGGCGAGCGACAGCTGCGCAACTATTTCGCCGATGCGTCACGACGGGGTGGCAACGTCGGCGCAGCCCTTCTCCAGCTCCTGGAGACGCGGCTCGACGCGTTCGTGCTTCGTGCGGGCTATGCGCGGACGGTGTACGCAGCGCGCCAGCTGGTGGTGCACGGTCATGTGAAGCTGAACGGACGCCGGGTCTCATTTCCGAGTCACGAAGTGAAGCCGGGCGACCAGGTGACCCTCACAGAAAAGGCGCGTGCCATCCCGCAGGTCATGATGGCGTTGGAAGCGTCACGGCCGCCCGCATACGTGGCACAGGCGGGCGACGGCATGACGTTGCGGGAAATTCCGGAACCGGCGCAGATCCCGGTGATCTGCCAGCTCCCGCTGGTAGTGGAGTTCTACTCCCGCTGATCGCAGGTCCGCATCCAGTAGCTTCTTGAAACCCTTCCTCCGGCGCGGCAGGCGGTGCCGGGCGGAAGGTCCTCGCAGCAGCGGTCCCCTTGTCGGCACAACGGTTGGATCTACCGGCTCAGGATTCTCTCCTTATGGACAACTTGTCCGCCAGTCGTGGCGGATTAGTGACCTTCAGGCAGTACGCTACCCCCTTCCCGATCGGACCTGACGCGTTCATCCTTAACGTCCTCACCGTTGCCTGTGCAAAAATTCTTGAGGGAGGGTGCGTGGGTATGCCGAGAAATTGGAAGCGATTTGGATTGCTGCTCCTGGCCGTCACCGTGACATGGAGCGTGCCTGGCTCCGCGCAAAAGAAGAAGGAGGGGAAGGCGGCCCCTGGCATGACAAGCCCTGCAACTACGGGGAAGCCGAACATCCTGTTCATCATGGGCGACGACATCGGCTGGATGCAGGTGGGTCTCTACCAGCGAGGGCTTGGACTCGCCGAAACCCCCAACATCGACCGGATCGGGCGAGAAGGGGCGATGTTCACGATCTACTATGCCGAGCAGAGTTGCACGGCCGGGCGCAATGCCTTCTTCACCGGCATGACGCCGCTGCGCACTGGCATGATCCCGCCCCAGCTTCCCGGCAGCCCGTCGTACCTGCAGCCAGGAACACCGGCGCTCGCCAAGTTCCTGTACGACCTCGGCTACACCACGGGTGAGTTCGGCAAGAACCACCTGGGCGATCACACCGACGCGTTGCCCACGGCGCACGGGTTCCAGGAGTTCTGGGGTTACCTCTATCACCTGGACGCCATGGAGCAGGTGAGCTTTCCCGACATCAATGCGAGCCCGACCAAGCAGGGCGTTGCACCGCCATGCAAGAACACCCCGATCCCCGGCCTCGCCGAGGTCCCCGGTGCTGTGGACCCGAAGACCACGACTGTCTGACGCCGCCGCGTCCCGTGCTGTGGTGCAAGTCGTCCGACGGCGCGTCGGCGAACCAGACCTGCAAGGACGAGGGGCCGCTGACGCTCAAGCGGTCGGAAACCGTGGACGAGGAAATTTCCGGCCACGTCGTGGACTTCCTGGACCGCAACGACCCCAAGAAGACCGGCAAGCCCTTCTTCGTCTGGTACAACCCGGCGCGCATGCATATCACGACAATGCTTTCGCCGAAGTACCTGGCGATGGTAGGCGAGGCGGGCGGGAAGGACTGGGGCATCAACGAAGCCGGCATGAAGCAGATGGACGACAACATCGGCGTGGTGCTGGCCAAGCTCGAAGCGATGGGCCAGCTCGACAACACCATCATCGCGTTCACCACCGACAACGGCGCGGAGAGCCAGACCTTCCCCGACGGCGGCATGACGCCGTTCAAAGCCGGCAAGCTCACCACCTGGGAAGGCGGGATGCGCGTGCCCATGGTCATCCGCTGGCCAGGGCACATCAAGCCGGGCACGCTGCTGGACCAGATCTTTGCGTCGTACGACTGGCTGCCGACATTGGTCGAGATCGCGGGCGGCCCCAAGGGCAATGACCTCAATGCCCAGATCATGGCGGGGAAGTACCCCGGCATCGTCAAGACCAAGCTCCAGGGGGTCAACCAGCTCGCCTACCTGACCGGCGCGTCGGACACGTCGGCTCGTAATTTCTTCCTGTACTACACGGGGCCGACCCCTTCAGCGGTGCGCTACAAGAACTGGAAGTTCTATTTCACGATGGAGGGCTCGAGCGGCGCCGACGCGCTCGCGGGGCCCCAGCAGTATGGGTGGGCCCAGGTGCAGAACATCAGGCGCGACGTGTTCGAGCAAGCGGTGGGCGAGAGTCAGAAGTCGGTGCTGTCCATCGGCGGGGCACTAGCGTCCCCGAGCACGGCCTATCTCTACAACTGGAACATGCTCCCCATCGGGCAACAGTTGTGGCTGAGGGAGCTCGAGTCCTTCATCGAGTTCCCGCCGCTGCAGGCACCGGAGAGCTACAACCTCACCCAGGTTTTGCAGCAGGTTAAGGACATGGGCAAGAAGGGCGTGAGTCAATAACCCGGGGCGAGACTCCTCTCGATGACTGATCGGGCGGCCTGCAAGGGCCGCCCGATTGGCTTTCGACGGCCGGGCCGGATCGCTTCAGGCGACCCGCCGTACAGTGCCCGTCTCGTTCTCGCGATCCCACTCGAGGTGCTTCGCCTCGATCACGACTTCAGCGTGCTGCCAGACGCGCCCCTCGATGACATTGGCCCCGTTGGTAAGCCAGGTGCGGCGTTCCTTGACGAGCAGGGACGCCGAGGTGGTATAGCTGTTGGTTTCCATTGCGTTGCGTGACGTCACGAACTCGAGCAACCGCATAAGACACCTTCCGCTGAGGATACCTTCTTAAACACGGGAGTCGTGCCAAAGATCGACCAATTCCTTGTGCACTAGCTAAGTGCCTGTCACTCAGCGGTTGAGTGCGATTGACTGTCGACATTGGAGTCGGCCTTCCCGGTGATTTCTGTTGCAGTTCCTCCCGACTGTCTCACCGCTCCGACAAAAGCGAGTCAAGGGTCGCGGCGCATTTGCGGAGTGCAGCGCAGTGCACATGTGTCGCGCGGCGTGACAACACGTGGTGCTCTACCGCATCGGGCCGTGGATTCCGCGTTATCGTTCGCGCCATGCCCAGAGCAACTGATCCCGCGAACGAGCGCCCCGCTCGGTGCCGCATGGGACGGCGCCGCGACGACGTTTCGCGTCTTCTCCGCCCACGCAACGGCAATAGAACTCGAGCTCGGTGACGGAGGGTGCGCGTCGGGCTGACGCGCGACGAGCGCGGGCATCTGGTGGGTGCGCGTGCCGGCTGGGCCCGGACGCGCTACGGCTACCGCGCGCATGGGCCCTGGGGTCCTCCGTCAGGCCACCTTTTCAATCCCTCCAAACTCCTGCTCGATCCACACGCCCGCGCGATTGACGGACCGGTCCGCTGGCACGAGTCACTGCGGACGATCACGGGATCGGGCCCCGTGCCCGGCGGCCGATGGCTCCGATTCGGCCGCACACCTGCCGCGCTGCGTCGTCATGGACATGGCCTTCGACTGGCGGGCGACACGCGGCCTGGCACGCCGTGGTCCGACACCGTGATCTACGAATGCCACGTGAAGGGCATGACAGCGCTGCATCCAGATGTACCGCCGGCGTTGCGCGGAACATGGCTCGGGCTCGCCTCCGATCCGATCATTTCCCACCTGAGCGTCCCTCGGCGTCACGGCGATCGAGTTGATGCCGGTACATCCGGCTACCGACAGCGCGCTCGTGGCCCGCAATGGCCTCACCAACTACTGGGGCTACGCCTCCATCAACTTCTTTGCGCCCGATCGTCGCTTCGCCAGCGTGCCGGCCGGGAAACCCATGAGTTCCGGGAAATGGTCCGCCGGTTTCACTCCGCGGGGATCGAGGTCCTGCTTGACGTCGTCTACAACCACTCCGGTGAGGGCGATCGCCGCGGGCCAACGGTGTCCTTCCGCGGACTCGACAACGTCAGCTACTACCGATTGCGGCGTGACGAGCCCGGGGCCTACGAGGACCTGACCGGGTGCGGCAACACGCTCGACATCCGGGTGCCGGCGGTGCGGCGGATGGTGCGTGACAGCCTGCGATTCTGGGTGGACGAGATGCACGTGGATGGCTTCCGCTTCGACCTGGCACCCGCGCTCGGGCGGCATCCGGATGGTTTCACTGCACAGGCGCCGCTTTTCCAGGAGATCGCGTCTGATCCCGTCGTGCAGTCGGTAAGCTCATCGCCGAACCATGGGATCTGGACCGGAGGGATATCAGCAGGGGGCCTTTCCGGCGCCGTTCGCCGAATGGAACGGCCGCTACCGCGATACCGTGCGGCGCTACTGGCGCGGGGTGGGAGGCGTAAGCGAACTGGCAACGCGCGTGAGCGGTTCGAGCGACCTGTTCGCGCCGGCTCGCGCGCCGCAGGCGAGCATCAACTTCGTCGCCTGTCACGACGGCTTCACTCTTCTCGACCTCGTTTCCTACTCGCGCAAGCACAACCTGGCCAACGGCGAGGGGAACCGCGACGGCGCCGACTGGAACGAGAGCAGTAATTGGGGAACGGAGGGCCCAAGTGCCGACACGGAAGTGCTCGCACTTCGCGCGCAGGTCGCACGCAACCTGCTCGCGACGCTGGTGCTGTCGCTCGGGGTGCCGATGCTGGGCCATGGAGATGAACTCGGACGGACCCAGCAGGGCAACAACAACGCGTGGTGCCAGGATACTGGATTGAGCTGGATGCCGTGGACGGCGTCTCCCTTTTCGGTGGCGATGCTGGGCTTTACCCATCGCGTGCTGTCATTTCGGCGGCGCTATGAGGTCTTCGTCGGGCACAGTTTCTCCCGGAGCCTCCCGCGCCCGAGACCGTCGCGCACTGGCTCGAAGCCGACGGCTCTCCAATGCGCGAGGCCGCATGGAAGGACGAACACCTACAGACGCTGGCCGTCGTACTGCAGACGGGCGTTCGGACCCCGAGGCGCGACGTCGATCCCTGGCGAGGTGCTCCTGGCGCTCAATGGGGGAGGGGAGGCCACCACGTTCGTCCTGCCATCGGGGACCTGGCGGCTGATGCTGGATACAGAACGCCCCGACGCCGAGGAAGACTCGGTCGCCGGGGTGGTCGGGCGGGGCCCGCACGCTGCTCCTGCTGGAGCGCGTGGCAGGGCGGTGACTACATGGAGATGCCGGGCGCCTTGATGATGTACATCACGTCGGACCCGTAGGCGACATAGGGGTTTCCATAGACCAGGCGCGCGATGAGCTTGTCGGTCAGGCCCGGTCGCGTCCCCGAACGATGACGCCGATGAGATCCTCGCTCTGGTTGACCCATTCGAGCGTGTAGTCGCCGTCTGGAATGAAGTGGCGCCGAAAGAAGCGGGGCGAGTTCGAGCGGAACAGTGCCCTCGGCGGCGGGCGCGGGCCACATCTCGTGCTCGGAGAAGTAGGTGATGCTGGCGAGCCGGATCTCCTGCATCTCCGAGCCGACCTTGGCAGCCAGTCCCTCGTTTTCCAGCGCGATGTAGCGCAACGAAGCCATCGCGGCGAGGACGCCGATAAGGATGCAGACGGTAATGAGCTCGATCAGCGTAAAGCCGCGCCGGTCCCTGAGCGACATGATCAACTACTCCCCTTGTTCACGAGGCGAGACAAACTGGGCTTGAGGAAATCGTTCAGCGAATCGCGGGAGGTGAGGGTCACCCGATCGCGGTCTCGCGAAAGCTTGAGTTCGTAGCCACCATCCGGCGTCCGGACGTACACCAGGCCCGGCGCGAAGCGGCCAGCCTCTGCCAGCCGATCCGGATACTTCCCATGGTCGTGGCGGTAGGCTCGAGCTGGCGCCCTGCGATATACAGCGTCAGCCTGAGGTTGGCATCGCGTTCGGCCGGGGTTTCCTGCACCTGGCCGAGATTGAACCATTCCGGATGCATTGCCAGGACCGCGAGGCCGCCCAGGATGCCGATCCACGCAATCGCGAGGAGGGTCGTGCGCAGGCGAAACCGGCGTCGCGCCACGACCGCCGCAAGGGCCTTCCGCTCCGCCTCGGACTTGATGGCATTTTCGTATGCCTCGGCCAGCGCACTCCGGGATGATTGCGGCCTGCCGTGGATCCAGTCATTCACGCTCGCGTTTCACGGAAGTAGGCAACTGCGAATACAGAAAGGCGATCTGAGCAAGCTTCGGGCCTCTCTGAGACACCAGGAGCGAGTAAAAGCTACCCGTCGCGTTGTGCCTGCAACTCTCGATAGGTACAATGCTTCCCACCCTGCGGCAACTTTGGCCGGGTGCACGGTGTGGGCCCGCGTAACCACCCCTCACTTCGGGATTTCGCCATCCTTCCGCAATCGCTCGGTATCATCGGTCTGGGCGCGATCGGGGGCAGCCTGGCGTGGCGCGCAACGCAGGCTGGCGTTCCGCGCGTCATCGGCTACAGCCGTGCGACCGGTGACGCCATCGAAGCGCTCAAGCGCGGGGCTGTAACAACCGTTGCCGACACGCCGCAGGCGGCCGTTCACGACGCGGAATTCGTGGTGCTGGCGATTCCACCCGGAGCAACGCTCGACCTGCTGGACAAGACCAGCGCCTGGCTCCGGCCGGGCGCCATTCTCTCCGATGTGGCCAGCATCAAGGCGCCGGTCATGGCGCGCGCGCGCGCGGCCGGCCTCGAAGGCCGGTTTGCCGGTGCCCATCCGCTGGCTGGTACGCACGCCACGGGTTTTGGCGCGGCTCGTCCGGACCTGTTTCGCGGAGCGGTCGTTTACGTGTGCTCGACGGGTTCCAAGGAGGGTGATCAGGTGGCGCGAAGCGTCGCGAGTTTCTGGGAGCGCGTCGCGGAAGCCCAGCCCGTCATCATCGCAGCCGAGGCGCACGACGCCCAGCTCGCCTGGACCAGCCACCTGCCCCAGACGGTTGCGTCCGCCCTGGCGGTCGCCTTGTCGGAGCGTGGCTTCGGCGGCGTATCGTTCGGGCCCGGTGGCCGCGATACGACTCGACTCGCCGCGAGCGACCCCGATTTGTGGGCGGAGATCCTGGTCTCCAATGCGGGCCCGGTATCGGAAGCACTGGCCAGCGCGGGGGAGGCGCTGAGCGAGCTGCGCACGAGGATCGCCGCCGGTGATGTTGCCGGGGTGCGGGCATTCCTCGCGCGGGGTGCGGCCTTCCGGCGCGGCCTCGACCGATGAGGGTGCACGGCGTCGTGCGGGTGCCGGGTGACAAGAGCATCACCCACCGCGCGCTCCTGCTCGGTGCCCTTGCTCGCGGGCGGAGCTTCGTCGGCGGCGCCCTCACGTCGCTCGACGCAAAGTCCAGTGCGCGCGTACTGCGCCAGCTTGGGGCGGGGATTTCTCCGCTCCGCGCCGAAACGGTGGTCGAGATCGAGGGTCGAGGACGCCTGCGGCGCGCGGAGAAGGTGCTCGACTGCGGAAACTCCGGCACCACGACCCGGCTCCTCCTTGGCATGCTGGCGGGCCACCGCTTTGCCGCCACCGTCACCGGTGACGGTTCACTCCGTCGTCGCCCCATGCGGCGCGTGACGGCGCCACTGACAGAGATGGGCGCGCGCGTCACGGAGTCGGCCGGCGATGGATTGCCGCTTACGATTCGCGGCGGGTCCCTGCGTCCCCTGCGACATCAATTGCCGGTGTCGAGCGCCCAGATCAAGAGCTGCCTGCTTCTCGCCGGCGTGACGGGCCGAGTGGCGGTGTCCCTGCGCGAGCCGTTCGGCCGCTCGCGCGACCACACCGAACGCCTCCTTGCCGCCTTCGGCTACCGGATCGACGAGACGGCCGATGGATGGATCGAGTTTGCCCCGACGGGCCGGATCGAGCCGTTTGCCCTGCAGGTACCGGGCGATCCGTCATCCGCAGCGTTCCTGGTCGGCGCGGCGATGCTGGCGGAAGGCGGTGACCTGCGGATTTCGGGCGTCGGCGCCAATCCCACCCGTATCGGGTTCATGCCGGTCCTCGGCCGCATGGGCGGCGCACTGCGCATTGAATATTCGGCCGACGAGTTCGGTGAGCCGGTCGGGTGACATCGTCGCCGGCCCGGGCTCGCTCGCAGCGACCGAAGTCACGGCTGGGGAGATCCCGGGGCTCATCGATGAAATTCCGCTGCTCGCCGTCGTGGCGTCACGGGCTCGCGGTACCACGATCTTTCGTGACGTCGGCGAATTGCGCGTCAAGGAGAGCGACCGGCTGGGGCTGATCGCCGAGAACCTGCGCGCGGTGGGACTCGATGCCCGGGTGGAGGGTGATGACCTGTTCGTGGAGGGCAGCGACAGGACGCCGGCGGGTCGCGTCCGCACTGCGGGAGATCACCGCCTGGCCATGGCATTCGCGGTCCTCGGCACCGTGCCCGGCGCTCGCGTCTCCATTGATGACATGCAGTGCGCTGACGTGAGCTTTCCCGGGTTTCGCGAGATGCTGCGCCGGATCCGTGCGAAGGGAAGGGGCACGTGATCCGAAGCGGCATCGTGGCCATCGACGGTCCGGCGGCATCCGGCAAGTCGAGTACGGCGCGCGCGGTCGCCGAAGCGCTGGGGTTCGCGCATCTCGACAGCGGGGCGCTGTACCGGGGCGTGACCTACGTGACGCTCGGTGAAGCAGCCCGCACGGACCGGCAGTGGTGATCCCGTTTCGGCTGTCCCGGTGGAAACGATGCTGCGCGCGACGGAGGACCGGGGATTCATGCTCCAGCCTGATGGTGCGGGGTTCGCGGCCTACATCGATGGCGCGCCGGCGGACACGCTCATCCGGACACGGGAGGTGACGGCACACGTATCGGCCGTCTCCGCAATTCCGGCGGTGCGCGAATGGGTCAATGCCCACCTCCGCGCGCTGGCACGCGCTGGCATCGGTGTGGTGGTGGACGGGAGGGATATCGGCACCGTGGTGTTTCCCGAAGCCGATCTCAAGGTGTTCCTGACGGCCTCACCCGAGGCGCGGGCGCGGCGTCGGCTGGAGCAGCGTGGCGAGACGGTTGACGCGGTTGAGCTTGCCCGCGAGACCGAGCGACTTGCACTGCGGGACCGGGCTGATGCATCGCGCTCCGTGGCTCCACTCCGTCGTGCGGATGAGGCGCTGGAGGTGGACACCACCTCACTGTCATTCCCGGAGCAAGTCGACCGGATTGTGGACGCTGCGCGGCGGGCGCTGGCTGTCTAGCGCGGATGGGGGTTCGGGTACATTCTGCACGTCGAGCTTTGCAGCGCTGCGACCGGGCGTGTTCCACGGCGGATCAGCCGGATTGAACCAAGGTTTAACAATGCGCGTGATTCGCCTGCTTCTGGCACTGGCCAGCGCGACATTGCTGCCAGCCGCGCTGATCGCGCAGGAGGAGCACCAGATCAATGCTGGTGACCTGGCCAAGGCGTCCCAGAATCCCGTCGCCAGCCTGATATCAATACCCTTCCAGTTCAACTTCAACAGCGGTGGCGGTCTCGGCGCCGGCACGCTGTTCAACTTGAACGTGCAACCGGTCATTCCGGTCAAGGTCACCAAGGACTGGAACGTCATCTTCCGGACCATCATTCCTTTTCTCAGCAGCCCGACGCCCAGTGGCGATCAGGTCAGTGGCATCGGCGACATCCAGCTTCAGTTTTTTGCATCGCCCGCAAATCCGGGAAAGCTCATCTGGGGTGTCGGTCCCATCTTATCGGTGCCCGCCGCGACAAACCCGCTCTTCCGTACCGGCTCCTGGGCTATCGGTCCAACGGCGGTCCTCCTGACCACGCCGGGGCACTGGGTGCTCGGCATCCTGGCCAACCAGTTGTGGACGTTCGCCGAGTCGGGCGATGCCCCGGATGTGAACCAGCTGCTGGTCCAGCCGTTCGTCAACTACAACTTCGGGAAGGGGTGGGCCATTTCCAGTGGTCCAGTCATCACGGCGAACTGGAGCGCATCGGGAGGGCAGTGGACCATTCCGCTTGGCGGGGGCATTTCCAAGACGACGGTCTTCAACCGGCGCCCCATGACGCTTGCCGGCCAGTACTACTACAACGTGGCCCATCCTGACTCTGGTCCTTCGAGCCAGTTCCGCCTGTTCATATCGCTCCTGTACCCGACGGGCCCCAAGCCGGGGGAGAAGAAGTAGCCGTGCCGGCGCCCGTGCCACGCGCGTTCGGCACTGGCCCGTTCCAGTGGTTCCTGAACGCGACCGGTCTGCGGGGCCGTGACCAGCCGCGGCTCGAGCGCCGTGCAGTGCTGTCGGTGCTGGTGGCGTGGGTGCCCCTCGCTGGTCCTGGCCCAGATCCAGGGGCTTGCGATCGGCACCGGCAGCGCGTCGCTCCTCGCAGATTTCGCCGTCTATGCGCCGCTTCCTGCTGGCCGTGCCGCCTGATGGTGCTCGCAGAGGGCCAGTGCGGCGCCTGGCTGCACCGCGTCCTGGATCATTTTGTGGATGCGCACATCGTTCCGCCGGAAGACGAGCCGCAGTTCGAGGCGTTTCTCGACTCCACCCAGCGCCTGCTCGAGTCGCGGATCGTGCTCGCCGTGATCGTAGTCCTCGCATACGTGCTGACCATCGCCTCGGCCCGGGAATGGTTGCAGGACAGCGCCGCGGGCTGGACGCTCGTGCGCGGAGGGACGGATCACCAGCTTTCGTACGCCGGCTGGTGGCGGTTGCTGGTGAGCCAGCCGCTTTTCCTCATGCTCGTGCTGACGTGGCTCTGGCGGCTCTTCCTCTGGTCGCGCTGCATGTGGACGCTGGCGCGCATGAACCTTCGGATCATCGCCTCGCACCCGGACCGCGCTGGTGGCCTGGCATTCGTGGGTCAGTCGCTGCGCGGGTTCCCGTGCTGGCCATCGCCCTGGGTACTGCCATTGCAGGGACCCTGGCGAACCTGGTCGTCTACGACAACCGGACGCCCCACGCGCTCACGCCAGTGGTGGCGATCACCGCCCTGCTGATCCTGCTGCTTGCCGCCGGCCCGCTGCTGGCCTTCGTCAGACCGCTGCGCCAGGCGAAAGACGATGCCGAGCTGACCTACGGCGCGCTCGCCACGGCGATCGGCACAAAGCTCGAGGCCCGCTGGCTGCCTCGGGCCCATGACCTGGAAACGAATGCGCTCGAGGTTCCCGATTTTTCGGCCACGACCGACCTGTTCAGCGTGGTGGCCGGCGTGCGGGACATGAGGCCAATGCCTATCGAGTTGAAGGACTTTGTGCCGCTCCTGGCCGGCACCATCCTGCCGTTTCTTCCCATCATCCTCCGGCAGGTGTCATTTGCCGACGTCCTCACGGTCGCGAAGCGATTGCTCATGTAGGCGGCCGTCGGCGGCTTCGAGCCTTCCGAAAAGGGCATGTTACAGGTATCATACAGGGCTCTGGCCGCACTTCTGCGTCCAGGGCCTTTTTCACCCCAGCCCGTGTCGGCCCGTGGTACCAGGGACGGCGCGGACGACAGCAAGGAAGCGACTCCGCAATGATCGACCAGGACACCTCCAGCGGCACCAAGCAGTTCGCCACACCGACCGGCCTCCGCGTTCGCAACGACCTGTACGACGAGGAGTATTCCGACTCCGACTATGAGACGATGCTGTCCCTGTACGAGGGGACCATGGCGTCCATCGTCGAGGGCGAGATCGTCAAGTCGAAGGTGCTTCGCGTCACCGACAATGCCGTCATCCTGGACGTCGGCTTCAAGTCGGAGGGCTCGGTACCGCTGGACGAGTTCAACAATCCGCAGGACCTGAAGGAAGGCGATGAAGTCGAAGTGTTCCTCGAGCACCTCGAGGACCAGGAGGGCGCAGTCGTGCTCTCCAAGAAGAAGGCCGACTTCATGCGCGTGTGGGAGAAGATCCGCGTGGCCTACGAGAGCGACCAGCCGGTGCAGGGCTCGCTCAAGAAGAAGATCAAGGGCGGCGTCGTGGTCGACCTGATGGGCGTCGATGCGTTCCTTCCGGGCAGCCAGATCGCGCTGCGCCGGGTGCCGAACATCGACGACCTCCTCGGGCAGTCGTTCGAGTTCAAGATCATCAAGCTCAACAAGCGTCGCCGGAATATCGTCGTCAGCCGGCGTGTCATACTGGAGAACGAGCGGGCGCACAAGCGGGAGTTCCTGATGAAGGAACTGGCCGTGGCGCAGGTGCGGAAGGGCATCGTCAAGAACATCACCGACTTCGGTGCATTCATCGACCTCGGCGGCGTCGACGGCCTGCTCCACATCACCGACATGTCGTATGGTCGCGTGTCGCACCCGACCGAAATGGTGCAGATCGGCCAGGAGGTCGAGGTGAAGGTGCTCGATATCGACTGGCAGCGTGAGCGCATCTCGCTCGGCATGAAGCAGCTGCAGAACTACCCGTGGCAGAACGTCGCGGCCAAGTACCCGGTCGGGACGCGGGTGCAGGGCAAGGTGGTCTCGATCACCAACTATGGCGCGTTTGTCGAGCTCGAGCCCGGCATCGAGGGCCTGGTGCACATCTCCGAGATGAGCTGGACCCGGAACGTGCGCCACCCGTCCAAGATCGTCAGCATCGGCGAGACCATCGAGGCCGTGGTGCTCAAGGTGGACGAGACCGAGGAGAAGATCTCCCTCGGCATGAAGCAGACCGAGCAGGATCCGTGGATGGTGCTCCCGCTCAAGTACCCGGTCGGCACCCGCATCGCCGGCAAGGTGCGGAACCTGACGAGCTTCGGCGCGTTCGTGGAAATCGAGCCCGGCATCGACGGCCTGATCCACATCTCCGACATGTCCTGGACCAAGCGGGTTCAGCATCCCTCTGAGGTAGTGAAGAAGGGGGACGCTGTGGACGTGGTGATCCTCAACATCGATGCCGACAACAAGCGCATCTCCCTCGGCTTGAAGCAGGCGGAAGAGGATCCGTGGCTCAAGATCGGCGAGACCTACCCGATCGGCATGGAGCTCAAGGGGCACGTCGTCCGCCTGATGGACAAGGGTGTCGTCGTGGACCTCGGGAATGACATCGAGGGCTTCGTCCCGATCTCGCAGCTCGGCGTGGCCGACATCGAGAATCCGGGCGACGCCGTGAAGGAAGGGCAGCCGGTCGACCTCAAGGTGCTCGAGGTGGACCCGATTCATCACCGCATCGTGCTGGCCGCCATCGGCTATCCCGAGGGCGAGTGGATCACCGTGCCGAAGCTCGAGATTCCGCCAGACGAGATGTAGGACGGGAGACGGCTGACGGTAGACGGAAGACGAACAGCGGGAGGCCCAGGTGGCCTCCCGCTTTCGTTTCTGCGGTGCCTCAGGCTGCGCGGACAATACAGCGGAAGCCGAGGTGGCTGGTGGATGTGTCGATTGGTTCGGGAAAGCGTGCCGCCGGCCGGTACCTGCGGCAGTAGTTCGGCGCGCAGAGGTGCGAGCCGCCCTTGATCACCTTGCGCGGGATCCGGATGGTGGGCTGGTTCGGGTCCAGGCTTTGTTCGAGCGGTCCACCACGCGGGTTCCGTGGGGCACAGCAGGCGTGGGTGGGCGAGTCCGGATGCTGTGCCGAATACCAGTCCGTCGTCCATTCCCACACGTTGCCGATCATGTCGTACAGGCCGTAGCCGTTGGGATCGAATGAGCCCACCGGCGACGTGCCCTCGAAGCCGTCACTGTCCAGGCTTTCCCAGGGAAATTCGCCCTGCCAGGTGTTCGCCATGAAGCGACCATCGGGCATGAACTCGTCGCCCCAGGCGTAGGCCGCACCGTCCAGGCCACCGCGCGCGGCGAACTCCCACTCCGCTTCGGTGGGCAGCGCCTTGCGGTCCCATTTCGCGAACGCCTCGGCGTCGGCAAAGGAGATGTGCACCACGGGGTGCTCATCCTTTTCATCGATGGAAGTCCCCGGTCCCTGGGGTTCCCGCCAGTTGGCCGCGCGCAGGAAGTGCCACCAGTTCTTGAGATCCCGCCGGTCGACTGGACCACGAGGCTTGATGAACACGAGGGAGCCCGCATACAGCATCTCGGGCAGCGCACCAGGATAGTCGGCGGGATCGGGTACCACTTCCGCCGACGTAACGTGACCCGTGGCCTCGACGAACGCGCGGAAGCGCGCGTTCGTCACTGGGTGCTCGTCGATCCAGAATCCATCCACTGCTACCGGGTGGGCCGGCCGTTCCTCCTGGTAGTGTGCATCAGATCCCATTCGGAACGTGCCGCCCGGCACCCAGGTCATGCCCTGCGGTGCGCTCATCCGCCGCCCGCGCCGGCGGACATCTTGGCCATCGCATCGTCGACAGTGAAGCTGTTCGGCTTCTGGACCGCGGGGAACTCCTTGAACGTCTCAGTGAACTTGGCCGCGGCCGCCTGCGCCGCGTAGATGAAGTAGGCGTTGTGGAGCATCCAGTCGTAGTAGGTGTTCGATGTGACCGGCGCGAACTCATACGGGTCGGTTCGCAGGTTGATGATCTTGGGCAGCCGGAGCTTGATGAATGGCTCCGCCCAGACGCCCAGGGTCCCCTCGAGCCGCTGCTCCATAAAGACGATTTTCCAGTTGTCGAAGCGCAGCCCAAGCACGTCGCCGTCGTCGCTGAAGTAAAAGAAGAAGTTGCGCGGGCTCTCCTTCACTTCTCCAGTCAGGTAAGGCAACAGGTTGTAGCCGTCGATGTGGTTCTTGTAGGTGCGGCCGGCAGCCCGGTAGCCCTTCTTCAGCTTCTCCATGACATCGGGAGCCCCGGCGGCGGCCAGGAAGGTTGGGAGCCAGTCGTGATGCTGAACGATCCCATTCGCCACCGAGCCCGCCTTGATGTGAGTTGGCCAGCGCACCAGCAACGGCACACGGAAAGCGCCCTCCCAGTTGGTGTCCTTCTCGCTGCGGAACGGCGTCATGCCGCCGTCGGGCCAGCTGTTCCGGTGCGGCCCGTTGTCGGTCGAGTACATGAGGAAGGTGTCGTCGGCGATGCCGAGCTGGTCGAGCAGGTTGAGCATCTGGCCGACGTTCTTGTCGTGGTCGATCATGGTGTCGTGATAGGGAGACTGCCACCGGCCGGCCTGGCCCAGGCTCCGCTTCTTGGTGTGTGTGTACAGGTGCATGTGGGTGGTGTTGAGCCAGACGAACCATGGCTTGCCGGCGCGATTCTGTTTCTTGATGAAGTCGGTGGCGGCGGCGACGAACTCATCGTCGCAGGTCTCCATCCGCTTGGTGGTCAGGGGGCCCGTATCCTTGATCTTCTGCTTGCCAACCTTGCCCCAGCGTTCCATTACGGTCTTGTCATCCGTGTCCGTCGCCCAGGTGTGTAGGACGCCCCGCGGGCCGAACATCTTCCGGAAATTCGGAAAGTCCTTCGCGGACGGGTAGTCGTACATCTCGGGCTCTTCTTCGGCGTTGAGGTGGTACAGGTTGCCGAAGAACTCGTCGAAGCCGTGATTGGTCGGCAGCATGCTGTTCAGGTCGCCGAGGTGGTTCTTCCCGAACTGGCCCGTGGCATAGCCCTGTTCCTTGAGCAGGGCCGCGATGGTGACGAGCTTCTCGGACATGCCGATCGGAGCGGCTGGTATTCCGACCTTCGACAGGCCAGTGCGATAGACACTCTGGCCCGTGATGAACGACGACCGGCCGGCGGTGCACGACTGCTCGCCGTAGCTGTCGGTAAACAGCATCCCTTCCTTGGCGATCCGGTCGATGTTGGGGGTGCGGTACCCCATCAAGCCCTGCGTATAACAACTGAGGTTCGACTGGCCGATGTCATCGCCCCAGATAACCAGGATGTTTGGCTGTTTTGAGCCCTTGCCATCCGGCTTCGACCGCCCGTTCGACTTGCCCGGCTGATTCCGCTTTGCCATGTCACCCTCCCCACCTCGCAAAAGATTGTGTCAACTCGTCCCATTGATATGCAGTACCCAGGCTTCACCGTCCAGAGCCTCCCGCTTCGCGTTTCCCGGCTTACCTTATCATGGGCAACCGCCCGCTTACTGCTTACTCCTCACCGCTCACTGCTCACCGAGCTTCATGCCATCAGCCCGCGATCTTCTCGATGATCTGCACCACCGCCGTGATGCCGCTGAACAGGGCGGGGGACCGGCACGCGTCGCGCAGCAGCACAAGAAGGGCAAGCTCACCGCGCGCGAGCGCCTGGACCTCCTGCTCGATCAAGGCACCTTCATCGAGCTCGACCGGTTCGTGACGCATCGCTCCACCGATTTCGGCCTTGGGGAGCAGGTCTATCCGGGCGACGGCGTCGTCACCGGTTCCGGGCGGATCGATGGACGACTGGTCTACGTGTACTCGCAGGACTTCACCGTGTTCGGCGGTTCCCTTTCCGAGGCGCACGCCGAAAAGATCTGCAAGGTGATGGACCTCGCGGTGCGGAACGGCGCACCGATCATCGGCTTGAGCGACTCGGGAGGAGCGCGCATCCAGGAAGGGGTCGTCTCGCTCGGTGGCTACGCCGACATCTTCCTCCGCAACACCATGGCGTCGGGCGTCGTGCCGCAGATCTCGGTCATCCTGGGACCCTGTGCGGGCGGCGCCGTGTACAGCCCGGCCATCACCGATTTCGTGTTCATGGTGCGAGGAGTGAGCTACATGTTCGTGACCGGCCCGAACGTGGTGAAGACGGTCACGCACGAGGAAGTGAGCTTCGAGGACCTGGGCGGCGCCGACGTGCACGGGAGTACGTCCGGGGTGTCGCACTTCACCTTCGACTCCGAGCCGGCATGCCTGCACGCCGTGCGGGAGCTGATGGGATTTCTTCCGGCGAACAACCTCGATGATGCCCCGCTGCGCCGCAGCGATGATCCGGACGATCGGGCCGACGAGGCCCTGCTCGATATCGTCCCCGAAAACGCCAATCGCCCCTACGACATGCTCGACGTGGTGCGCCGCATTGCCGATGAGGGGCTCTTCCTCGAGGTACACAAGGGCTTCGCGGACAACATCGTCGTGGGGTTGGCGCGGCTTGGCGGACGCCCCGTGGGTGTCGTTGCCAACCAGCCGGCGGTCCTCGCCGGCGTGCTCGACATTAATGCCTCCACCAAGGCCGCGCGGTTCATCCGCTTCTGCGATGCCTTCAACATTCCCATCATCACGTTCGTCGATGTGCCCGGCTTCCTGCCGGGCGTGGGGCAGGAGCACGGGGGGATCATCCGCCACGGCGCGAAACTGCTCTACGCCTATTGCGAGGCGACAGTGCCCAAGCTGACGGTCATCACGCGGAAGGCGTATGGCGGTGCCTATGACGTCATGAGCTCCAAGCACATCCGCGGCGACCTCAACCTGGCGTGGCCCACCGCAGAGATCGCGGTCATGGGTGCCAGGGGGGCGGTCGAGATCCTGTTCCGCGAAGAGATCGCCAAGGCCACCGATCCGGCCGCCGCGCTGGCGCGCTTCACCGCCGAATATCAGGAGCGGTTTGCCCACCCGTACGCCGCCGCGGCGCGCGGCTATGTCGACGATGTGATCGACCCGCGGGAGACGCGTTCCCGGCTGATCGAGGGACTCCGGTCCCTGCGCAACAAGCGCGACCAGAACCCCCCGCGGAAGCATGGGAACATCCCGCTCTAGGTTGCAGGTTGGGGCACCCGCGGGTTGCCCCTACCGCAAAACGGGTCCAAAGGCCATCTTCAAGCCATGCCTCGACTTGTGACCAGCCGACTGCTGCTCGGCCTGTGCCTGTCGGGTGTTCCTTCGCTGCTCACCGCACAAGGCGCCATCGATCCGCGCATGCCCGTTCGCGCGGCCGAGCTGGTGCGGCAAGGTGAGCGCAGCGTGGCCACTGACATGCTCGGGCGCTACCTCGCGGTGGCACCCGACGATGGTCATGCCTGGCTGCAGCTCGGCCGCCTCTACCTCATCGCAATTCGTGAATGGCATTCCCGGCATCAGGGCGATCCTGATGGCGCCCTCCTGCTTGATTTCGCGCAGGCAGCGTTCGATCAGGCCGAGCGCATGGTGCCGGACTCGAGCGCGATGATGCACGTGCAGGTGGATGTCGATCGTGCGCTCGTCGTCTTCGAGGTGGCGGGGTGGGATGCGGCGCGTACCCAGTTCCAGCGCTCGCCGCGGGCAGTGCTCCCGCCAGAGGTGATCGAGCTGGGCAGCAACCTGCTTCGCTCGTGCCCGGCGGGTGGCGTGCTCGTCACCGGTGCCGACATCGAGGCGCTCGCAGTGTGGGAGGCCGCGCTTTCCGACGGGGGCGACGTCATTCCGTTGCGGCCCGACCTCTATGCGTCCGATCCGGTCTACCGTGCGCGCGTCGCGCGCGCGCTCAGCGTGGATTCGGCCCTGCCGGTACGCGGAGCCATTGCGGAGGCCGCAGCCCGACGGCCGATCTGCCTGACGCCGGCGACCGACCAGGCAGCCGTGCCGCAGCTCGATTGGCACGCGAGCCGGCTGCTGCGTATCAGCAGTGGTGCCGCGCCGGCCGACCAGGTGCTTGGCTTCACGTCGTTCCTCGAGGCGAGCAAGGGCGAGGCATCGCCCTGGGTCGCCACGGTCCGGGCGGTGTACGATGGCGCCGCCCAGTACAACACGCAGCTCTGTACGGTGCTGCGTCCCGCGTTCGGAGACGAACCGCCCGCCGCCTGTCGTCCCTGATTCCTTCCAGCCAGCCGTGAAAAGAGTCCTGATCGCCAACCGCGGGGAGATTGCCCTGCGCATCGTGCGTGCCTGTCACGAGGAGGGCATCGAGACTGTGGCGGTCTACTCCGACGCCGACCGGACCAGTCCTCACGTACGCGCGGCGGACAACGCGGTGCACATCGGCGGGTCACCTGCCGTGGAGAGCTATCTCGACATCGCGCGACTGCTCGAGGCCGCTGCGGCCGCGGGCGCTGACGGCGTGCATCCGGGCTATGGGTTCCTTGCGGAGCGTGCGGCCTTCGCCGAGGCCGTCACCGCGGCCGGTCTTGTGTGGATCGGTCCACCGCCGTCGGCCATTCGCGCCATGGGTGACAAGACCGAGGCCCGTCGCCGCATGCAGGCGGCTGGCGTGCCCGTCGTTCCGGGAGCCGTGGCGCCGGTCGAGGACCTGAAGAGCGCGCGGCTCGTCGCCGAGGAGATCGGCTTTCCGCTCATGGTGAAGGCCTCGGCGGGCGGCGGCGGGCGCGGCATGCGCGTGGTACGCTCTCCCGGTGACCTGCGGGGCGCGCTCGATGCGGCGGCAGCCGAGGCGCAGAAGGCGTTCGGCGATGCGAGGGTGTACCTGGAGAAGTACGTCGAGCGCCCGCGCCACATCGAGATCCAGGTGCTGGCTGACGACACACGGACAATCCACCTGGGCGAACGCGAGTGCTCCATCCAGCGCCGCCACCAGAAACTGGTCGAGGAAGCCCCGTCGGTGGCCGTGACGGCGGAGTTGCGGGAATGGATGGGGACGGCGGCCATCTCGGCCGCGGAAGCGGTTGACTATCGCGGGGCGGGGACCTGCGAATTTCTCCTGGCGCCCGGCGGGTCGTTCTACTTCCTCGAGATGAACACGCGCATCCAGGTCGAGCACCCGGTGACGGAACTGGTGTACGGCGTCGATCTCGTGCGGGAGCAGTTGCGCATCGCGCAGGGACTGCCGATGAGCGTTCCCGCCACCTACCTGCACCCCCGCGGCTGGGCCATCGAGTGCCGCATCACCAGTGAAGATCCCGCGGCGGGTTTTCTCCCCTCGACCGGGCGGATCACCTACCTTCGCGCGCCGGCTGGTCCGGGCATCCGCTGGGATTGCGGCGTCGAGGTCGGGAACGAGGTGACGCTGTTCTATGACTCGCTCCTGGCCAAGCTGATCGTGTGGGCGCCGAACCGGCCCGATGCGATCGCCCGCATGGGGCGCGCGCTGGACGAGCTGCTCATCACCGGTGTGTCGACCAACCAGGCGTTCCACCGCCGATTGCTGGCGGACGAGGCGTTCCGCGAGGGACGCTTCGACATTCAGCTGCTCGAGCGACGTCCCGAGTTGCTCGAGGCGCCGGAGGATCCGGTGCTGGCGCGCGACCTGGCGATCGCGATCGCGGTGGCTGAGGACGAGGTGCGGGAGGGCCGGACACCTCCGGCGGCGGAAACGGCGAAGGAGGGAAGCGCATGGCTCGAGGCCGCCCGCCGCGACCAGCGCCGCTGAGGCCGCGCGCCGTGCCGGTCGACACGGCGGTCGAACCGCTGGGCATCGAGCGCATTGCGGCCGGTGGCGAGGGCGTCGGTCACCTGGCCGATGGACGCGCCGTCTTCGTTCCGCGTACGGCCCCGGGCGACCAGCTCGAGGTGGGACGCATTGTCCGGCACCGCTCGTATGCCCGGGCAGAGGTTGCGCGTCTGCTCGCGCCGGGGCCGGGTCGCATCGCCCCCCCGTGCATCCACTACGTTCGTGATCGGTGTGGTGGCTGCCAGTTGCAGCATCTCGATGCGGAGACGCAGCGGCAGGGCCCGGGGCGCCATCGTGGGCGACGCGCTGCGCCGCGTGGGCCGCATCGACGTGAGTGATCCCGAGGTCGAGCCCGCTCCGTCGCAGTGGGAATACCGCACCAGGATCACCCTCCACCCGTCGCAGGATGGGCGTCGCATCGGATTCCACCGCGCCGGCCGGCCGGGCGAGATCTTCGACCTGGAACGCTGCATGCTCGCCGTGCCGGGCATCCAGGAACTCTGGCACGCCGTGCGCTCACTCCGTCGCCTCCTTCCATCACGCATCGAGTCCGTGACACTGCGCCGCGAACGTGGTGGCGGGCGGCATGTGCTGGTGCACGGCGCCGAGCCTGCGTGGGCCACGGCCCGGCAGTTTGCGGATGCATTGCGGGCACGGCTGGTCGATGTCGCGGTGTGGTGGCAGCCACCTGAGGGCGTCGCACGCGTGATCGGCGAGGCGTCGGCCTTTCCCGCGACGGTGTTCGAGCAGGTTCACCCGGCCATGGGTGACAAGGTCCGGCAGTGGGCGGTGGATGCACTCGGAGATGTGAATGGATTGATGGGGTGGGACTTGTATGCCGGCATCGGTGAGACGAGTCGCCTGCTGCTGGCGCGGGGGGCGACGGTGGTCAGTGTGGAGTCCGACCCGCGCGCGGTGGAGTTCGCCGCAAGCACCAGTGGCCCCGGCTTGACGTCGCATGCCGCGCGAGTCGAGGACGTTGCCGAGACGCTTCCATCACCCCATTTCGTCATCACGAATCCTCCGCGAGCCGGGATGCACCCGCGCGCGGTGCAAGCCATTGCCTCGGGACCGGCGCGACGGCTGGTTTACGTCTCCTGCGACCCTGCCACCCTGGCGCGCGACCTTCGCGGGCTCGGCGAGGGCTGGCATCTGGTCGCGTTGCAGCCGTTCGACCTCTTTCCGCAGACGGCCCATGTCGAGACCGTCGCGGTGGTGGAGCGCGCATGAAGTACTTCGTCACGCTGGGCGACAGGGAGATCGAGGTCGAGGTGGATGGGGGCTACGTCACGGTTGACGGGGAGCGCAGCGAAGTCCACCAGTCGGTCATCCCGGGGACACCGTTACGCCATGTGATGATCGGCGGGCGGGCGCTCCTGGTGCCCCTGGAGCGGAATGGGCCGGGTCGCTGGACGGTGACGGTGTGGGGAGAGCGTCGGGAAGCATCGGTTCTGGACGAGCGCGCCCGGCATATCCGTGACCTGGTGCGCCAGTCGGAGCCCCAGGTGCAAGGGGGTGTCATCCGCGCCCCGATGCCCGGGCTGGTGCTCCGGGTGGCCGTTGCGGTCGGCGACACCGTCTCGGCGGGGCAGGGCGTGCTGGTGCTGGAAGCCATGAAGATGGAGAATGAGCTCAAGGCGGCCGCTCCCGGCGTCGTGACCGGCATCCTGGTCCAGGCCGGGGTGGCCGTGGAGAAGGGGCAGCCGCTGGTCCAGATGGGACCGCCTCCCGGGGCTTGACCCGACCTCAGATTGCAAGGTATCTTCTGAGTCTGTCTTGATTTGGCTCGTTACCAGAACTTCCAAGAGTGCGTGGACATGAAGACTTTTTCGGCAACGCAGGATGATCTCGTGCACGACTGGCATGTCGTGGACGCCACCGGTGTACCCCTCGGCCGGCTCGCGAGTGCGGTAGCCCAGCTCATCCGCGGCAAGCACAAGCCGACGTTCACGCCGCACATGGACGGTGGCGACTTCGTCATCGTGCTCAATGCGTCCAAGGTGAAGTTCACGGGCAAGAAGCTGTCGCAGAAGACGTACTTCAAGCACACCGGGTACATGGGCCATGAGAGTCACACCGCGGCGCGCGACATGATGGAGACGCATCCGGACCGCGTCATCGAGAAGGCGGTCTTCGGCATGCTTCCCAAGAACTCGCTGGCCAAGCAGAAGATGCGCGGCAAGCTCAAGGTGTACGCCGGTGCGGAGCATCCGCATGCGGCCCAGATGCCGAAGACCCTTACGTTGACGTCGGACAAGAAGGTGAGCGCATGAGCGCGCCGATCGATCAGTTCCGCTGGCAGGCCGTTGGTCGCCGCAAGACGAGCGTTGCGCGCGTGTACCTCACGCCCGGCACCGGCAAGTGGGACGTGAATGGCCGCACGCTGGGCGATTACTTCCCGCGGCCCTCGCTGGTGCAGCACATCCAGCAGTCGTTTACCACCACCGATACGCTCGGCGCTTTCGATGTGCGCGCGATCGTCAACGGCGGCGGGCAGACCGGCCAGGCTGGCGCCCTGCGGCACGCCATCGCGCGCGCGCTGGTCGAGGCTGATGGCCAGCACCGGATCAAGCTCCGGGCAGCGGGCCTGATGACGCGCGATCCGCGCGCCGTCGAGCGCAAGAAGCCGGGTCGCGCAGGCGCCCGGAAGCGGTTCCAGTTCTCGAAGCGGTAGTCCAGGCAGTCAGTACGGCGTGGCGAATGCCACGCCATCACGCACATCGCTGGAGGCAGGCCGGGGTGTCCCGCGCTCACGCAGTGGCCCATGTGGCCGCCGGGGCAACGGATCCAGCCGCCGACGAAGGCGATGGACGATCAACCCCAGCGAAGGAAGGACGCACCACTCCGCATGCCGCAGCCTCAGCTCCAGGATCTGCTCGAAGCAGGTGTCCATTTCGGTCACCAGACCCGCCGCTGGAACCCGAAGATGCGCCGGTTCATCTTCGCCGAACGTTCCGGGATCTACATCATCGACCTGCAGAAGACGCTGCGCCAGATCGCCAAGGCGCAGGAGCTTCTCCGGGCCGTGGTGCAGAAGGGCGAAAACGTGCTCTTTGTCTGCACCAAGAAGCAGCTCAAGGGCGTGCTGCAGATGGATGCGGCCAATTGCGGCGCGTTCTACGTGACGGAGCGGTGGCTGGGTGGTACGCTCACCAACTTCGCGACGATCAAGAAGCAGATCCGCCGGCTGCGCGAACTCGAGCAGGGTGCGGCTGATGGCGACTTCGAGAACTACACCAAGAAGGAAAAGCTGCTGTTCGAGCGTGAGCGCGTGAAGCTGTCGCGCAACCTCGAGGGCATCAAGCACATGTCGCGGCTCCCCGGCGCCCTCTTCGTGGTGGATGCCAAGAAGGAGCGCATCGCGGTGAGTGAGGCGAACAAGCTGGGCATTCCGGTGGTGGCGATCGTGGACACGAATGCGGACCCCGATGTCATCACGGTGCCGGTGCCGGGCAACGACGACGCGATCCGCTCTGTCGGCCTGATCACGCAGGCGCTGTGCGACGAGATCCGCGAGGCCCGCGCCAGCGCCCCGACCCGCGATACGGGCGAGGACGTCGAAGCCGAGACCTACAGCAGCGAGACGGGTGGCGAGGGTGACACCGACGCCGAGCGTCGCCGTCGCCGGCCGCGCCGCAAGCGGCGGCCGAAGCCGGAGGCGATTGCGGCCCGGCTCAAGACCGACGGCTCGCCTGAGGCGGCGGAGGCGGCGGAGGCAGTGGCAGGCGAGACGGGCGCGTAAGCGAGGCCGGTCGCAGGCAAACTCGAGCCGCCGCTTGGGGCCCATGCGGGCGCTGATCGGCGGCTTTGGCATACATACTGGGGAATGACGACAATGACGGGAACGACGATTTCCACGAAGGACATCAGTGAGCTGCGCGCCCGTACCGGTGCCGGCATCGGCGATTGCAAGAAGGCACTGGAAGAGGCGGGCGGCGACATGGGCCGTGCGGCCGAACTGCTGCGTGCCAAGGGCATCGCCAAGGCCGAGAAGCGGGCCGGTCGCGCCGCGTCACAGGGCCTGGTCGGGATCCACATCGTGAAGGGCGGCGCGGCCGGCGGAATGATCGAGCTCGACTGCGAGACGGATTTCGTCGCGCGCACCGATGAATTCCACCAGGTCCTCAAGGACCTGACGACCTTCGTCACGGCCTCCGCGCCCGAGGGCGTGGCCGAGGTGGGCAACGACGGCGCCTTCCTCAACACGCCGCATGCCGGATCGACGGTAGGCGAGGTCGTGAAGGGCACCAGCGCCAAGACCGGCGAGGCAGTGCAGCTTCGGCGCATCGCCCACTTCGCTCCCGCGAAGGGCGTGGTCGGTCACTACCTGCACCACAACGAGCAGGTGGGCACCCTGGTGGAAATCGAGGGCGCGACCGGCGACGCCGCGCTGGCACTGGCGAAGGAACTGGCACTGCACGTGGCGTCGGCGGATCCGCTCGCCGTGAGCACCACGGACATCCCGTCCGACGTGATGGATCGCGAGCGCCGCATCGCCGAGGAACAGGTGGCGGCCGAGGGCAAGCCGGAGAACATCCGGGCCAAGATCGTCGAGGGGAAGCTGAAGAAGTTCGCCAGCCGAGCGCGCCCTGCTGGAGCAGCTGTTCATCAAGGACGATTCGAAGACGGTGAACCAGCTTGTTGCCGCGGTTCCCGGTGCGCGCGTCACGCGCTTTGCCCGCTTCAAGGTCGGTGAGGCCTGATGGCGCTGAAGTTTTCCAGCGCGCTGCTCAAGCTCTCCGGCGAGGCACTCGCCGGGGAGCGTGGATTCGGTCTCGACTACCAGGTCCTCGAGGGCCTCGCCGAGGAAATCCGGAAGGTGCATTCGCTGGGGGCGCGGCTGTCGCTCGTCATCGGCGGTGGGAACATCATCCGGGGGGCGACGGCGAGCCGCGAGGGGTTGGACCGCGTTTCAGCCGACTACATGGGGATGCTGGCCACGGTGATCAATGCGCTGGCACTGCAGGGCGTGCTGGAGCAGTTCGGGATCCAGACCCGGGTCATGACGGCCATTCGCATGGAATCGGTAGCGGAGCCATATATCCGGCGCCGGGCGATGCGGCACCTCGAAAAGGGCCGCATCGTCATTTTTGCCGCCGGGACCGGCAACCCCTTCTTCTCGACCGATACGGCCGGCGTGCTGCGCGCGCTCGAAATGGAGGCGGAGGTCGTGCTCAAGGGCACGAACGTGGACGGCATCTACACTGCCGACCCGAAGAAGGACCCGAAGGCCGAGTTCATTCCCCGGCTCACCTTCCAGGAGGCGATCGTGAAGAACTACGCGGTCATGGACGCCAACGCCTTCGGGCTGTGCAAGGCCAACCAGCTGCCGATCATCGTCTTCAACATCAACCGTCCAGGCGCCCTCGCGCGCGTGTTCGAGGGCGGCGACGAGGGGACCATCGTCCAGTGAAAACGATCCCGGAGATCGCGAAGCACGGCAAGGAACTGATGGGCAAGGCGGTGGACGCCACTCGCCGCGAGCTCTCCACGATTCGGAGTGGCAAGGCGAGCACGAGCCTGCTCGACCTCGTGCGGGTCGAGGCCTACGGGTCGCAGGTGCCGCTCAACCAGGTCGCCCTGGTCGCGGCGCCCGAGCCACGCCTGCTCACGGTGCAGCCGTTCGACAAGGGGCTGGCGCAGGCCATCGAGAAGGCCATTCGTGACGGCGACCTCGGCCTCAACCCGTCCACGCAGGGCAACCTCATCCGCATCCCGCTGCCTGCGCTCTCCGAAGAGCGCCGCAAGGACCTGGTGAAGGTGATCCACAAGCTGGCCGAGGAAGGTCGCGTGGCCGTGCGGCACGGGCGCACCGACACCACTGTCCAGGATCAAGAAGCTCGAGCACGTCTCCGAGGACGACAAGACGCGGGCCGAGAAGGATGTCCAGAAGCTCACCGACGAGCACATCCGCCAGATCGACGAGATCATCAAGTCGAAGGAAGCGGAGATCATGGAAGTGTGACGTGAGCGAAGACGGGCTGCTGCAGCGCATCCGCCTGAACGGGTCGATCCCGGCGCACGTGGCGGTGATCATGGACGGCAACGGACGCTGGGCGCAGGGCCGGTCGCTGCCGCGGCCGCTGGGTCATGCCGCCGGCATGGAAGCGGTGCGCGAAGCGGTGGAAGGCAGCCTGGCCGCGGGTGTGGAAGTGCTGACGCTCTTTGCCTTCAGCCAGGAAAACTGGCAGCGTCCGGCAGATGAGATCGCGGCGCTCATGAGCCTGCTCGAGGAGTACATCGAGCGCGAAATGACCGACTTGCGCGAGCGCCGGGTCACCGTGCGTTTCCTGGGCGAACTGGACCGCCTGGCGCCCACGGCACGCGCGGCGGTGGACCGGATCGTCAGCACCACGGCCGGTGGCGATGCGCTCGCGCTGAACATCTGCATTTCCTACGGTCGCGAGCGGAGATCACCCGGGCGGCTCGCCTGCTGGCCGACGACGTTGCGGCCGGGCGGCTCTCGCCCGACCAGATCGACGAAGACGCCGTGTCCCGCCGGCTCTACACCGCGGCGTGGCCGGATCCCGACCTCCTGATCCGCACGTCCGGCGAGCAGCGCATCTCCAACTTCCTGCTCTGGCAACTCGCGTACGCCGAGTTCCACGTCTCGCCCGTGCTCTGGCCCGACTTCACCCGCGAGCACCTCTTCGAGGCCATTCTCGACTTCCAGCGACGCGATCGTCGGTTCGGGCGCGTCACGGCCTGATGGACGCCAACATGGTGCGGCGGGTGGCATTTGCCGCCGTCGCCATTCCGCTCGCTCTCGGCATCGTGTGGCTCGGTGGCTGGCCGCTTGCGCTCGTGGTGTCGCTGGTGAGCGCACTGGGCACGCGCGAGTTCTACGACCTCGCACGCAAGCAGGGCATCGAGGCGGCCACGCGCACCGGCATCGTGACGTCGGCGTTGCTCGGGCCGCTCACGCTGGTCGCGAGCGCACGGGGGCCACTCTCGGGTGTGGCGTCCCTTTCCGTGCTGCTTTCCTGGTGGCCCTACCTCGGAGCCGTCTGGCTGCTCGGCCTGCTGGCGCTGGGCGCTCGCCCGCCGCGCACCGACCGAGCGCCCGATCGAGGCGGTCGCCGTAACCACGTTTGGCGTGCTCTACGCCGGCGCGCTGCCTGCCTTCCTCATCGCCATTCGCCACGCGGTCTTCGGCAGCGCACTCCTGGGGCGGAACGTGGCTGGTGTTCTTCCCCATGGTCGTCATCTGGGTCTGTGACAGCGCGGCGATGTCCGGTGGCCGTGCCATCGGCGGGCCGAAGCTGGCGCCGACGATCAGTCCGGGCAAGACCCGTTCAGGCTCCGCGGCCGGCGTGCTCGGTGGGCTGGTCGTGGCGCCCATTTTCGGGCTCTTCATTTTTCCGCGCGTGGGCGTCCATGCGGGGCTCGGCGAGTTGCTGGTCATCGCCCTGGTCATTTCTGTGCTCGGCCAGGCGGGTGATCTCGCCGAATCCCTGTTCAAGCGGGAGGTCGGCGTGAAGGACTCGAGCCAGCTCATCCCCGGACATGGCGGCGTCCTCGATCGCTTCGACTCGCTCTATGTCGCACTGCCACTCGCGGCGTTCTGCTATGTCCTCTTCGGAATTCCCGGATGAGCCGGCCCAGCGGCCGCACGCGCGGGGTTGCCGTCCTTGGTTCCACCGGGTCAATCGGCGAGAGCGCGCTCCGGGTGCTCGATCGCCAGCGTGATCATTTTCGCGTCGTCGCGCTGACGGCCGGGCGGCAGCTCGAGCGCCTCGAGGCACAGGTCGCGACCTGGCACCCGGCGTACGCCGGTATCGTAGAGGGACGGGGAGGCCCGGGCGTTCATGCGGGCGTCGAAGTCTTGCTGGAGGCGGCGCTGCATCCCGACGTCGACATCGTCCTGAATGCACTGGTGGGTGCCGCCGGGCTGGACGCGACCCTCGCGGCCCTCCGGGCCGGCAAGCGGGTGGCGCTCGCGAACAAGGAATCCCTGGTCATGGCGGGCGAGCTCGTCGCGGAAGCGGCCCGCGTCGGCGGTGGAGAAGTGGTGCCGGTCGATTCGGAGCACAGCGCGGTGCTGCAATGCGTGACGGGACACAACGGCGGGCTCGCCCGCCTCATCCTGACGGCATCGGGTGGTCCCTTCCGCGCCTGGGACGCGGATCGCGTCGCCCGCGCGACGGTGGAGGAGGCACTCAACCATCCGACCTGGCGCATGGGCAGCAAGATCTCGGTCGACAGCGCGACACTCGCCAACAAGGCGCTCGAGGTGATCGAGGCGCATTTCCTGTTCGGGCTTGCGTATGACCAGGTGGACGTCGTCGTCCATCCGCAGAGCATCGTGCATGCCTTCGCGGAGTTCTGTGACGGCAACGTCATGGCGCAGGTCGGCTTTCCCAACATGGAATTGCCCATCCTGTACGCACTGACACACCCGGATCGCGTGCCGGATGCCGGCACGCGGCGATTCGATCCGGTGGCGGCCGGCAGCCTGACGTTCGAGCCGGTGCGGGCCGAGGTGTTCCGCGCGTTTCCGCTCGGCGTGGGCGCGGGGCGCGCCGGCGGCACGGCGCCGGCCGTGTTCAACGCGGCGAACGAAGAGGCCGTGGCGGCGTTCCTCGCCGGCGCCCTGTCGTTCGGCCGCATCAGTGAAGTCATTGAGTCGGTGCTCGATCGTCACGTGCCGGAGCCCGCCCGCGATGTCGAGGCCGTTCGTGCCGCGGATCGCTGGGCCCGGGATCAGGCACGCTCACTTGCGGGACAACCATGCTGATCACGCTGCTTGCCTTCGCCGTCACGCTCGGCGTCCTGATTTTCGTGCATGAGTTCGGTCACTTCGCCGCGGCGAAGTGGGCCGGCATCTGGGTGCATCGCTTCTCGATCGGCATTGGATCGCCCATCCCGGGCCTGTCCACCAGGCGGGGCGAGACGGAGTATGCCATCTCCTGGTTGCCCCTCGGCGGCTACGTGAAGATGGCGAGCGAAGAGGAGGAGGCTTCCAGTGCGGCACTCGAGGGCGCGACGCCGGAGGTAAAGGTGCCGCCTGACCGGATGTTCGAAGCGAAGCCGGTGTGGAAGCGGATGATCGTGATCCTGGCCGGCGTCACCATGAACATCCTGTTCGCGTGGCTCATCTTCACCGGGATCGCGCTCAGGAACGGCAAGGCGATCAATCCGGTGACGACCGTGGGACTGGTGGACTCGGCGGGCATGCCTGCGGGCGCCGAGGCGTTCCGGACGTTGCGCATGGGTGACCGGATCACCGCGATCAACGGCGATGCGGTTGACTCGTGGAATGCGGTCATGGATGCCCTGCAGCATGCGTCCGGCAACACCGTGTCGCTCACACTGGCTGACGGTCGCGTGCTTGTCGCCGACGTTCCGGCCGACGCGGTCGAGCGCCGGGTCGCGCTGGCCATGAGCATGGCGCCGTTCACGGCGGCGGTAGCGGGCGAGGTCATTCCCGGCCGGGTGGCGGCGAAGGCCGGGATGCAGAAGGGCGATACCGTCCTTTCGGCCGGTACGAAACCGATCACGCAGTGGGCCGACCTGCTGACGGTCATCGAGGCGTCACCTGGCACGCCACTGGAGCTGGGCATCGGTCGCGCTGCTGGTCGTATCTCGATCACCGTGGTGCCGGAGTCGACGGTGGTGAACGACGCCGAAGGTTCCAAGGTGGTCGGGAAGATCGGGCTGGGCGTGGAGACGGGTGTGCGGCGCGCGCCATACGGCATCCTGGGCGCCATGGGCGCCGGGCTGCAGCAGACGGCTGATGCGTCGCTCCTCATCGTGCGCATGCTCAAGGGCCTGGTGTCGGGTCATGTGGCGAGGAAGTCGCTCGGTGGGCCGATTGCCATCGGCCAGATGGCTGGCGAAAGCGCCCGCATGGGCGTGGAGCCCTTCCTCGGCTTCATGGCGGTCATTTCCATGAACCTGGCAGTCCTGAACCTGCTGCCGATCCCGGTCCTGGACGGAGGGCAGTTCATGTTCCTGGTGGGAGAGGCAATCCGGCGGAAGCCATTGCCGATCAAGCTGCGGGAGCGGCTTACCCTGGCGGGGCTGGCCATCGTCATCACCCTCATGGTCTTCGCCTTCTGGAACGACCTGAGCCGCCTGTTCGTCCGCATGGCCGGTTGAGCGGGCCCGGGGTTGCGGGACGGCCCCTTGGAGGGTAAGTTTTCAAGCTGCTAAAGTTCATAAAACCAAGCGTTTGCGCCCTTGCGGCGGCGGAGAATCGGCAGGCATGACGTTCGACAAGCAGATGGTGGTCACCAAGCACCGCGCTCACGAAACCGACACTGGTTCCACCCGGGTGCAGGTAGCGCTCCTCACGGAGCGGATCAATTCGCTCACAGAGCACTTCAAGACCCACGCAAAGGACCACCATGGCCGGCGCGGGCTGCTCAAGATGGTGGGCAATCGCCGGCGTCTCCTGACCTACCTCAAGCGGAACGATGTCGTCAGCTATCGTGCGCTGATCGAGGAGCTTGGTCTCCGGCACTAGGAAGTGAGTTACTCGGCGGGCGTCCCGTGCAGCGGGACGCCCGTCTCGCTTTAGTGGCATGAATGCGAAGCTGAGCGGCAACCCAACCAAAGACGAGAGAGAGAAGGCAAGCAGCGTGACTGTTCAACGGATCGAAACGGAATTTGCAGGACGCGCCCTCAAGATCGAGACCGGGCGCCTCGCGAAGCAGGCAGCAGGATCGGCCCTGGTGCAGTACGGTGACACGGTGGTGCTGGCCGCGGTGACCGTCTCCCCCAACATCTCGTCGCTTCCCTTCTTCCCGCTCACTGTCGAGTACCGCGAGAAGACCTACGCCGCCGGCAAGATCCCGGGTGGCTTCCTGAAGCGCGAGAGCCGTCCGTCGGACAAGGAAATCCTTGCCTGCCGCTTGATTGACCGCAGCATCCGTCCGCTGTTCCCGGAGGGCTTCAAGAACGAGGTCCAGGTCTTCGTCAACGTTCTCTCTGCCGACCAGGAGAATGACGCGGACGTGCTCGCGGCGGTGGCCACCTCGGCCGCGCTCGCGCTTTCGCCGGTGCCGTGGAACGGTCCGCTCGCCGCCGTGCGCGTGGGCCGGGTCGAGGGGCAGTGGATCCTCAACCCGACCTTCCAGCAGCTCGAATTCTCCACCATCGACCTGGTGGTGAGCGGCTCGGCCGATGCCATCTACATGGTGGAAGGCGGCGCGCTCGAGATTTCCGAGCAGGAACTGATCGACGCACTCAAGGTGGCCCAGAAGGGCATCAAGGACCTGATCGCGCTGCAGAAGAAGCTGATCGACAAGTCGGCCCAGGCGAAAATGGCGTGGACCAAGCCGTCGCCCGATGCTGCGGCCCTGACCCGGGTGCGCGCACTGGCCGAAGCGGCGATGGCGAAGGCGATCAATGCGAAGGACAAGGCCGGTCGCGCCGCGGGCGTGAAGGAACTGCGCCGCAGCGTCACGGAGCAGCTTGCCACCGAGTTTCCGGACAAGATCAAGGACATCGTCGCGGAACTCGACGAGATCGAGTACCGCACCATGCGCAACCAGGTGCTGGCCAAGGGCGAGCGCGTCGATGGCCGCGATACCGACACCATCCGGCCGATCAGCATCGAGGCCGGCATGCTGCCGCGGGTGCATGGTTCGGCCCTCTTCACCCGGGGCGAGACCCAGGCCCTGGTGGCGGTCACCCTCGGCACGGCCGATGACGAGCAGCGGCTCGACAGCATCGATCCGCGACCGAGACCAAGAAGTCGTTCATGCTGCACTACAACTTCCCGCCGTTCTCCACCGGCGAAGTGAAGATGATCCGCGGCACCAGCCGCCGGGAAATCGGTCACGGCATGCTCGCCGAAAAGGCGCTGCAGCCGCTCCTCCCGGCTCACGCGGACTTTCCGTACACCATCCGGATCGTCTCCGAGATCCTCGAGTCGAACGGGTCGTCCTCGATGGCGTCGGTGTGCGGCGGTGCGCTGGCGCTCATGGATGCAGGCGTGCCGGTGAAGTCACCGTGCGCCGGCGTCGCCATGGGGCTCATCAAGGAAGGCGACAAGATCGCGATCCTGACCGACATCCTCGGGTCCGAGGATCGCGCTGGGCGACATGGACTTCAAGGTCGCCGGCACGGAGCAGGGCATCACCGCGATCCAGATGGACATCAAGATCGAGGGCCTGACGCTCGAGATCATGACCGAGGCGCTGGAGCGGGCCCGCAAGGGCCGGCTGCACATCCTCAAGGAAATGGCGAAGGCGCTCCCGGCGGCACGCGCCGAGCTGTCGAAGTACGCCCCGCGCATCTTCACGCTGCAGATCAAGCCGGACAAGATCGGCGACCTGATCGGGCCCAAGGGCAAGACCATTCGCGGCATCCAGGACGCAACGGGCGCCAAGATCTCGGTCGAGGACACCGGCATCGTCACCATCGCCGCCGTGGGCGGCGAGGCGGGCGACCGGGCACGGGAAATGGTCATGGCCATCACGGCGGAGCCGGTGGTCGGCACGATCTACGAGGGGCCGGTCAAGAGCACCACGGCATTCGGCGCCTTCGTCGAGATCATTCCCGGGGTCGAGGGCCTGCTCCACATCAGCGAGCTGCAGCACGGCCGCGTGGAGAAGACCGAGGACGTGGTCAAGAAGGGCGACATCGTGCGGGTCAAGCTGCTCGAGGTCGATGATCGCGGCCGCATGAAGCTGTCCCGGAAGGCGTTGATCCCGAAGGAGTAGTTCCGTGCTTACCGAGCAACTCGACGCCGGGCTCTTCCGCTCTACCGCGTCGAACGGGCTCGTCGTCCTGTCCGAAACATTGCCCGGCGTCCGCTCTGCGGCCGTCGGGCTTTGGGTGCGTAGCGCCAGCGCGCACGAGCCGGCCGCGCTCATGGGCATTTCCCACCTGCTGGAGCACATGGTGTTCAAGGGCAGCGAGCGGCGCAGCGCACGCGAGCTCGCCATGGCACTGGAGGAGCGGGGCGGGAGCCTCGACGCCTTCACCGGCCGTGACACGACCAGCTTCCAGGCGCATGTCCTGGATCGGGACCTTCCGCTCGCCGTCGAGGTGCTGACGGACCTCGTGCGTCGCCCGCTGCTGCGCGAGAGCGACCTGGAGCTCGAGCGCAATGTCATCCTCGAGGAGATCAGCGGCGTCGATGACGCCCCCGATGATCTCGTCTTCGAGCTGCACGGCCGCGCACTCTGGCCCGACCATCCCTACGGCTTCTCCATCCTCGGCACCCGCGAGACGGTCACCTCGCTCGGCACGGCCGACCTTCGGCGGCTGCACACCGAGGCCTACCATCCGTCGAACATCGTCATTGCATCGGCGGGTCACGTCGAGCACGAGATCCTGCTGGCCGCGCTCGAGCGCGAGGGCTGGTTCGAGGGGGATGCCCGTCCCGCACGCCCGGCGGTGTCGGCCCCACCGGCGGTGCGGGGGCTGACGCATACCGTCGAGCGCGACACCAACCAGGCGCATGTCGTGCTCGGTACCGATACCTTCTCGCTGCGGGATCCGCGGCGCTTTGCGCTCTTGATCCTGGTCAATGTGCTCGGCGGCGGCATGTCGAGCCGGCTGTTTCAGCGGGTGCGCGAGGAACTGGGGCTGGCCTATGCGGTCTACGCCTACAACCAGTTCCACCAGGGTTCGGGACAGGTCGGCGTGTATGTCGGCACCCGGCCGGAGGCGACCGATGCTGCGATCGACGCCATCGCCAGGGAGCTCGCGCTCATGGCGTCCGAGGGATTGACGGATGAGGAGCTGGCCGTGGGAAAGCGGCAGTTGCAGGGACAGGTGATGCTGGCGCTGGAGAGCCCGGGCTCGCGGATGGGGCGGCTGGCCAGCTTCACCCTGCATCGCGACCAGTACCGCGGGCTCGATGCCGTGATCAGCGAAATCGAGGCGGTACCGGCGGACCTGGTGGCACAGGTGGCCGCCGAGTTCCTTGCGCCCGAGCGGCAGACGGTGCAGCGACTGGGACCGGAAAAGCAGTGAGTAAGAGTAAGAGGTAAGAGGTAAGAAGTAAGAGGTAAGAGGTTAGAGGTACCGGTGAGAGGTGAGTGAAGGTTTTCTCGTTCCCCTCTTACGCCTCACCTCTTACTTCTCACCCGTCACCATCACAGACCCCCAAATTGGCGGACAGGCCCATGGTCATCGGCGTACCCAGGGAAATCAAGACCAACGAGAACCGCGTTGCGCTGGCGCCGGCCGGCGCCGAGGCGCTGATCAGCCAGGGCCACACCGTGCTGATCGAGCAGGGCGCCGGTATCGGAAGTGGCTTTGCCGACGAGACGTATGTGGCCGCCGGCGCACAGGTGATCGCGACCCCCGACGAAGTCTGGAGCCGCGCCGAAATGATCATGAAGGTGAAGGAACCGATCGAGGTCGAATGGCCTCGGATGCGGGCCGGCCAGCTGATCTACACCTATTTCCACTTTGCGGCGGCCGAGGCCCTCACCAGGGCAGTGATCAAGTCGGGCGCGATTGCGGTGGCGTATGAGACGGTGCAGCTGCCCTCGCGGTGAGCTGCCGTTGCTCACCCCCATGTCGGAGGTCGCCGGGCGGATGGCGGTACAGCAGGGTGCCAAGTACCTCGAGAAGGTATTTGGCGGAACCGGGGTGCTGCTGGGTGGCGTGCCCGGTGTGGCACCGGGATCGGTGGTGATCCTCGGTGGAGGCGTGGTCGGCATCAACGCAGCCAAGATGGCCGCCGGACTCGGGGCCCACGTCACCATCCTCGACATTTCGCTCGAGCGCCTGCGCTATCTCGACGATGTGCTCCCGGCCAACGTCGATACCCTCTATTCCAACCGCTTCAACATCCTCGAGGCGATCAAGCGTGCCGATCTCGTCGTCGGCGCGGTGCTGCTGCCTGGCGCCAAGGCACCCCACCTGGTCAAGCGCGCGGACCTCAAGCTGATGCGGCCCGGCGCGGTCATCGTGGACGTGGCCGTGGACCAGGGCGGTTGTGTCGAGACGATCAAGCCGACCACGCACGAGAACCCGACCTACTTCGTCGACGGCATTCTCCACTACGGCGTCGCCAACATGCCGGGCGGCGTACCCCGGACCTCCACGCTGGCCCTGACGAACGCGACGCTGCCCTATGGAATGAAGCTGGCGCGCCTGGGCTGGAAGGAGGCCTGCAAGGCCGATGGTGCCCTGCGAAAGGGCCTGAACGTGGTGCAGGGCAAGGTGGTGTACCCTGGGGTCGCCGAGGCCTTCGGCCTTCCCCTGGTCGACGTGGCCGAGCTGCTCAAGTAATGCTCGACGTCGAGATCGTCCGGCTGCCGCACGGGGAGGGCCTGCCGGAGCCCGCGGCGGCCACCGCCGGTGCGGCGGGCTATGACATCTGCAGTGCGGACGAGGTGGACCTGGCCCCGGGGGCCCGGGTCCTGGTGCGAACGGGGTTCTCCATTGCGGTGCCAGCCGGGTACGAATGCCAGATCCGGCCGCGGTCCGGCCTGGCCCTCAAGCACGGCGTGACGCTGCCCAATACGCCGGCCACCATCGACAGCGACTACCGGGGTGAACTCAAGGTGGCGCTGATCAACCTGGGGGCCGACTCGTTCCGGGTAACTCGCGGCATGCGCATTGCCCAGTTGGTGTTCGCCCGGGTCGAGGCGGTGCGGTTCCGGCCGGCCGCGGCCCTGGGCGCCACGGGCCGGGGGGAGGGGGGCTTCGGCAGCACCGGTCACTGACGATTGTTGCCTTGCTGTGTTGATTGACAACACCCCCTGCCGTAAGTTTCGGTCTCACTTGGCTTAATGCGACCCCCCGGGCGGTGAAGAATGCCACGGTTCAACTTCAATTCGTTCCTCCCCGCCAACGAAATCGCGGTGGATCTCGGTACAGCCAACACCCTCATCTACGTGAAGGGTGAGGGGATCGTCCTGAACGAGCCCTCGGTGGTTGCCATTGAAAAGGCAACTGGCAAGATCAAGGGCATCGGGCTGGAGGCGAAGCGGATGCTCGGGCGCACGCCCGACGGCATCCTCGCGGTGCGGCCACTCAAGGATGGCGTGATTGCCGACTTCGACGTGACCGAGAAGATGCTTCGCTACTTCCTCAAGACCATCATCGACAAGCACATCTTCCGGGTGAAGCCGAAGGTCATCGTGTGCGTGCCCTCGGGCATCACCGAGGTGGAACGTCGCGCGGTGCGCGACTCGGCCGAGACGGCGGGTGCCAAGCAGGTGCTGATGGTTGCGGAACCGATGGCGGCGGCGATTGGCGTCGGTCTCCCGGTGGAGACGCCGACAGGCAACATGGTCATCGACATCGGCGGTGGCACCACCGAGATCGCGGTCATCGCGCTGTCCGGCATCGTCTCCGACACCTCCATCCGGACCGGCGGGGACGAGCTCGACCAGGCGATCGTGCAGTTCATGCGCAAGAACTACAATCTCCTCGTCGGCGAACCGACGGCCGAGATGATCAAGATCAAGATCGGTTCGGCGGCTCCGGTGGGTGAGGAGCGGGAAATGGAAGTGAAGGGTCGCGACCTCGTCTCCGGCATCCCGAAGACGGTGCGCGTGCACTCGAGCGAGATCCGCGAGGCGGTGCAGGAGCCGATCCAGCAGATCGTCGACGCCGTGCGCCGCGCCCTCGAGATCACCCCACCCGAACTCGCGAGCGATATCGTCGACCGGGGCATCGTCATGACAGGTGGCGGCGCCCTCATCCGCGGACTCGATGTGCTGCTGCAGCAGGAGACCGGCCTTCCCATTCACGTGGACGAGGACCCGCTGACCTGCGTCGTTCGCGGGACCGGGCGCATTCTCGACGACTTCGAGAAGTACCGCAGCGTCCTCTCCGCCTGATCCATGGTGCGGGTCACGGAGCGCTGGGAGTCCCGCCGGGACACGTGGCTCTTTGCCGGGTGTATGCTGCTGTCGGCCGTCGCGCTGCTCATGCCGGTCCGCTGGAGCAGCGCCGTCGCCACTGGACTTCGCACCACGGCCCTCGCGCCCTTCGTCTGGCTCCAGGAACGCGCGGCCGAGGGCCGCACCAGCCGCAGTCGATTTCGCGCTGTCGCCGCCGAACGTGATTCCCTTGCTGAACTGAGTCGCGGACTTTCCGGCCTCGCCGCGGAGAATGCCCAGCTGCGTCGCCTGCTCGAGTTGAGCGCCCGCGTCGGCCCCGGCTTCATTTCTGCCGAAGTGCTGCACCAGACCCTTCCCACCGATGGCCGGACGCTGCTCATCGACGCGGGCAGCGAGGACGGCGTGGCGCCACTCGACCCGGTCGTGACCCCGGAGGGGCTCATTGGCGCGGTGCGCGATGTGGACCTGCACACCAGCGTGGTGATGACCTGGGCCCATCCCGAGTTCCGGGTGAGCGCGGTCTCCGCCAACGGACAGGTCGCGGGGATCGTGAGCCCCACCTCTACCGGCGACGCGAGTCGGACCAGTCTCGAGTTCAGGGCAATTACCTACCGCGACACCCTGCCTGACGGTGCGCTCGTGAGCGCGTCGGGGCTCGGCGGTGTTTATCCACGTGGTATTCCGATCGGCACGGTGGTAGGCGTGGAGCGGGAACAAATGGGGTGGGAGCGCGTCTACCGCCTGCGGCCATCAGCGCTGCCTGGCGTCGCCGGCCACGTCCTGGTACTGCACGGCTCGAAGCCCTTCTCCATACCGGCCGCCTTTGCCCACGCCGCCGATACGTCGCACGCGGCACCGGGAACGCCGCCACCCGCGCCCCGATTGCCCCGGCGAGCGACTCGGCCGCGAAGGCCCGCCGCCGGCCGCACACCGAACCGGTGGCCATTCCCGGCAGCACGGCGCCCGTCCCGCCGGAGGCGCCGGCTTCGCGCCCTCCGGACACGGCTGGAGTGACCCGGTGACCAACGCACGCGCAGCCAACCGGCTGCAGCTTACGGTCGCCCTCGCACTGCTGCTGTTCCTGCAGTTCTACGTGCGCCCCCGCCTGTTCGAGGGTCGGTACGCCCCCGACTTCATGATGATCGGCCTGGTGCTCCTTGCACTGCGCAGCGGGCCGGGCGTCGGAGCCGTCGCCGGTTTCCTGGTCGGCATTGCCAGTGATGCACTGAGCCCGGCGCGATTCGGCGCGGCCGCGCTGGCGAATACCCTGGTGGGTTACCTGGCCGCCCAGACCCGTGCCTTCTTCTTCGCCGACAACATCCTGGTCAATGCCGGGTTCCTCTTCGGCGCCGTCTGGCTCCGGGATCTCATCGTCCTGCTGGCCAGCGGGTCCGGCGAGAATGGGATGATGACGTCGCTCCTGCTCGACTCACCGCTGCAAGCCCTCACGACGGCACTCGCCGGCAGCGTACTGCTCGTCCTTTTCGGTGGCTGGTTCCGCATCCGGCTCGACCAGCAATGAATCACCTCGAGCCCATCGAACTGCAGAAACGCGCGACCGCGGCGCGCATCATCGTCGCGGGCGCGTTCCTGCTCCTGGCCGGGGCCTTCTTCCGGGCCCAGGTCATCCAGCACGAGAAGTTCCAGTTGCGTGCCGAGTCGAACCGGCTGCGACCGGTTCCGCTGCCGCCGCCACGCGGCGCGATCCTCGACCGCAAGGGCGAGGTCATCGCCGAGAACCTGCCGGGCTATACGGTGAAGCTGCTGGCGAGCAATCCCGATTCGCTGCACGCCGTGCTGTCGCGCCTCGCGACGGTGGTGCCGCTCGACAGCGGGCAGATCAACGACATCGTCCGGCGCTGGCGCCAGGCGCGCTATCAGCCTGCGCCAGTGTTCGCCGAGGCGTCGTTCGAGACCGCGAGCCGGCTCGAGGAGCATCGGGCGCTCCTTCCGGGCCTGGTGCTGCAATCGGAACCGCGCCGCCTCTATCCCGCGGGCAAGGCGGTCGCCCACGTGGTGGGCTACGTCTCCGAGGTCACCGATGCCGAGCTGGTCTCGAATCGTTTTCCGGGCGCACAGGTGGGGTCGATCGTGGGGCGGGCGGGCATCGAGCGCGAATACGACGACTCGCTGCGCGGCCGCGAGGGCGTCCGGTATATCGAGGTGAATGCACGCGGCGGCCTCGTGCGCAACGAGGCGAGCGCGGCGTCGCTGGCGCCCATCTCGGGGCACGCCGTCTACACCACGATCGACCTGGACCTGCAGAAGTACATCGACAGCATCTGGCCGGCCGGCGTGCGTGGCGCGATGGTGGCGATGACGCCCAACGGCGAGATTCGCGCGCTCTATTCGGCGCCCTCCTATGACCCGAACCTGTTCGCCAGCGGGATCTCCAGCAGCGACTACAAGGACCTGATCACCGATGAGGCCAATCCCCTCATCAACCGTGCGATCAATGGCCGGTACCCGCCGGCGTCCCCGTTCAAGCTCGCCATTGCCTCCATGGCATTGCGTCGCGGCATCGTCGGCTTCGACAGCCACATGCCGCAGCCCTGTACCGGCGGCTTGCGCCTGGGCAATCGCGTCTTCAAGTGCTGGAAGAAGGAAGGGCACGGTTCGCTCGACCTCATCGGGGCCGTGGCGAAGAGCTGCGACGTGTACTTCTACCAGCTGGGCCAGCGCCTCGGGCTCGAGGCCATCATTTCGGATGGCGTGCTGCTGGGCTTCAAGAGCCGCAGCGGCGTCGACCTGCCGAGCGAGCAGGAGCCGATCTTCCCGGCGGACGAGGCCTACTTCGACCGGCGCTATGGGGCGCGAAACTGGAGCGCACCGGCCACGACACTCAACTTCGCCATCGGGCAGGGTGAGAACACCCAGACCCTGATCAACATGGTGAAGTTCTACGCCGCGCTGGCCGGCGACGGCAAGGTGCGGGCACCGTACGTCGTGCGTTCCACGGACACCACCGTGCACGACCTCGGCCTCACGGCGGACAAGCTGGCTGGCCTGCGAACGGCGCTCATTGCCGTGGTGGAGCAGGGGACTGCCGCGGCGAGCAAGCGCAAGGATCTTGCGGTCGCAGGCAAGACGGGCACGGCGCAGAACTCCCATGGCAAGGACCACGGATGGTTCATCGGTTTTGCCCCGGCTGACAATCCGACGATTGTCATCGGGGCGATCATGGAGGCCGCCGAGCATGGAACGGTGGTGGCGCCCTACGTCATCAAGGCGCTCGGACGGTACGTGCTCGGTCCCGATGCACCGCCGGTAACGCCGGCCGAGCTGCAGCTGCCGGTGGACAGTGCGCCTCGCGACGTTCCCGCGCCGGACAGTACGCATCCGGCCACCGACCTGCAGAGCGTTGGAGTGCGCGCGATGAGGGCGGTTGGCACGTTCGACCGCACGCTTGGCCGTGACCGCATTCCTGCTGGTGGGTTTTGGCCTCCTCACCCTGTATTCCGCGGGCCAGACCGACGTGCCGACCCAGGCGGCCGGCGTCTGGTATCGCCAGTCCATCTGGAGCGTGATCGGGCTGCTTGGCGCGCTGCTGGTCTACCAGATCTCCCCGCGAATCCTGGAATGGATGGCGCCGGCACTGTACGGATTCGGCATCCTGCTCCTGCTGGTCGTGCTGGTGGTTGGGACCGGTGCCGGCACGGCGCGAGTCGAGTCATAGCTGGCTCTCCATCGGCGGGTACCAGATCGGCCAGCCGTCGGAGTTCGCGAAGATCGCGACGGTGTTGATGCTCTCGCGGCACCTGTCGGGACTGAAGGAGGCTCCGCGCTCCCTCCGCGACCTGCTGGTTCCCGGGCTGATCGTGGGCGTCCCGTTCCTGCTCGTCCTCAAGCAGCCGGACCTGGGGAGCGCGCTCGTGTTCATCGGCATCCTGTTCGCGTTGCTGTTCTGGGCCGGTACGCGACCCTTGCTGCTGTTCCTGATCGCCTCGCCCGGCATCAGCCTGCTGCTCGGTTTCAGCACGGTGGCCTGGATCCTGTGGATGATCGCGCTCTTTGGTGTACTGGCCTGGTACCGCCCGTACATCCTGGACTCGGTCCTGGTCTATCTCGCGAATGTCGTCATGGGGGCGATCGCGATCCCCATCTGGAGCCGCCTGCATCCCTATCAGCAGAACCGGCTGCTCACCTTCCTGAATCCGGAAGTCGATCCCCAGAAGGCGGGTTACCACGCGATTCAGTCCAAGGTGGCGATCGGCTCCGGAGGCTGGTTCGGGACCGGCTACACCGAGGGTCCCCAGAAGCGGTTGGCGTTCCTTCCGGAGCAGCACACCGACTTCGTGTTCTCCGTCGTCGGGGAGGAGTTGGGGTTCGTGGGGGTCACCGTCGCCCTGGCACTTTTCCTTGTGATGTTTTTCACGCTGGTTCGCATCGCGCGGCGCGCATCCGATCCCTTTTCGCAGCCTGACGGTATTCGGCATTCTCGGATTGCTCTTCACGCACGTCTTCGAGAACGTCGGCATGACGGTGAATGTGATGCCGATCACCGGTATTCCGCTGCCATTCTTCTCCTACGGTGGGTCGTTCTTCCTCATTTGCTGCGGCTGCCTGGGCATCGTTTTCCGCGTGGCCGCGGAGTCGGATCGCGCGTCGTATCACGATTTCTGACAACGACTTAGCACATAGGGTCTGGCGCGGAGTCGGTACGTCGTGCAAGATTGCACGCGTGACCACAATCAACTCATGGCCGTGATGGCTTGGTTCAAGAAGGAACGCAAGCCGCGCACGTCGAAGCGCGAACGCCTGGAGATCCCGGCGGATGCGTGGGAGAAGTGCGAAAACTGCGGCCACCTGGACCTGCGTGAGAAGTTCGAACGCGCCTTCAACGTCTGTCCCGAGTGCGGCAAGCATCGGCGGATATCGGCCGAGGAGTACATCGAGATCCTCACCGATGAAGGCACCTGGCGCGAGATGTACGCCAACCTGCGTTCCGTCGACCCCCTCAAGTTCGAGCACTATGTCGACCGCCTGACCGCCGCGAGGCGGAAGGCGGGCGAAGCCGATGCGCTATACGCCGGCGTCGCAAGATCGACGGCCTGCCATTCAACCTTGGCGTCATGAATTTCGCGTTCATGGGGGGCTCGATGGGGTCCGTCGTGGGCGAGAAGATCGCCCGGCTGGCGCGTCGCTCGGCGGACAAGAAGGTGCCGCTGGTGCTGGTGAGTACGTCTGGTGGCGCCCGCATGCAGGAGGGGGTGCTCTCGCTGATGCAGATGGCCAAGACGTCGGCGGCCATCGCGCAGATGCGGGAGGTCGGGATGCCCTATATCAGCATCCTCACTGACCCGACCACCGGTGGCGTCTCCGCGTCGTATGCCATGCAGGGCGACGTGATCCTCGCCGAGCCCGGCGCGGTCATCGGTTTCGCGGGGCAGCGCGTCATCAAGCAGACGATTGGACAGGACCTTCCGGAGGGATTCCAGACGGCGGAGTTCCTGCTGGAGCACGGGCAGATCGACGATGTGGTCCCGCGCGGTTCGCTCAAGGAGACCACGGCGCGCCTGCTGCGGCACATGCAGGGACGCCGACCGCATCCCGAGCGCGAAGTCCACTAGCTCCGACACCGGATTCCCGGGTGGCGCCGCCGCGCCCCGCCTGCTCGCCGGGCGGGGCGCTTGCACAACCGGGATCGCGACCCGCTCCCCTTCTTCGAGCTTCATGGCAACCGCCTACGCTGACGCGCTGGACTTCCTGTTTCCTCGCGTCACCACCATCAAGTTCGGGCTCGACACCACGCGGCCGGCTGCTCGAGGCGGTGGGCGATCCGCACCAGCTGATGCCCGCCATCCACGTGGGCGGCACCAATGGCAAGGGCAGTGTTGCCAGCCTGATCGCCGCGCGCGCTGGCCGCGGCGGGCTGGAAGGTGGGCCTCTACACCTCGCCGCATGTGGTGCGCTTCCGCGAGCGCATTCGGGTCGGTGGCATTCCGATCAGCGAGGCGGCGGTGGCCATGTGGACGGCGCGGCTGCGGCCGCTGATCGAGGAACTCGGCGCGACCTTCTTCGAGGCGACGACGGCGATGGCCTTTGCCGATTTCGCGGCGCGGGGAGCCGAGATCGCGGTGGTGGAGGTCGGGCTGGGAGGGCGGCTCGACAGCACCAATGTCCTGCGGCCGCTGGTCGGCGTGGTGACGAAGATCGAGATGGATCACGTGAAGTACCTGGGCGACACCCTCGAGCTCATCGCCGGTGAGAAGGCGGGGATCGCGAAGCCGGGGGCGCCGCTCATCATCGGGGAGACCCGGCCGGACATAGTGCAGGTGCTGTGTGCGCGAGGGCAGCAGTACGTCGAGGCGCTCGAACCCGGTGCGGTGCTGGACGTCGCGCGGTGTGCCGGCTACCGCCGGGTGGGAGGGCCCGCTGCGCCTGGCGGGTCCGCACCAGCGGCGAAACGCTGCGGTGGCAGCAGCGGCATCTGGCCGCGCTGCCGGAGCCCTGGCGTCCGGACGCGGCAGAGGTGCGGCGCGGGTTTGCCGACGCATTCATCGCCGGGCGCCTCGACCTGCCGGGGACACTTTCTTTTTGACGTGGCGCACAATCCCGATGGCGTGCGCACGCTGGTGGCGGCGCTGGGTTCCGTCTCCCGGCCGAGGCCGGTGCACGCCCTGGTCTCGATCCTGGGCGACAAGGACTGGCCCGCGATGCTCGAGACGCTCGATGCCGCCGTGGACCAGGGGGTGCTCACCGTGGCGCCAACGGCCGCCGGCCGGGGCTGGAGCCTCGATGCCCTGTCGGAATGGCTCGGCAGCCGCGCCGGTTCGCTGCGCGGGCGCTGGAGCATCGAGCCTGACTTCGCGGCGGCCCTGAGGCAGGCGCAGCATGGTGCAGGCACCCTGCTCATTACCGGCTCGTTTCACACGGTGGGCGATGCCATGGCGCTCCTGGGCCTCGAGCCCTGACAAGGTCTCCGGGCGCTTCGCCCGGGCCGCCCCTCACTCCGCGCCCTCGACGCTGGTATCTTGTCGCCCATGCAACTCCAAGCCCTGCCGGGATTTCGCGATTTCTTCCCGGCCGAGTATGCCCTTCGTGCGCATCTCTTCGCGACCTGGCGGGCCGTGGCGGCCCGCTACGGCTTCGAGGAGTACGACGGCCCGCCGCTGGAGCCGCTCGAGCTCTACACCGCGAAGAGCGGCGAGGAAATCGTCGGCCAGCTCTACAATTTCGAGGACAAGGGCGGGCGGCAGGTCTCGCTGCGCCCGGAAATGACGCCGACGCTGGCGCGCATGGTGGCGGCGCGGGCGAACGGCCTCAGGAAGCCGATCCGGTGGTACTCGATTCCGCAGCTGTTCCGCTACGAGCGGCAGCAGCGGGGCCGGCTTGCGCGAACATTTCCAGCTCAACTGTGACCTGATCGGCGAGCCGGGCCCGGGCGCGGATGCGGAGATCATCGCGCTCGCGGTGGATGTCCTTCGGGCCCTCGGGCTCACCTCCGACGACTTCAGGGTGCGCCTCTCCGATCGGCGCGTGCTCGACCAGCTGCTCCGGCTGCGGAACCAGTCCGACGCGCAAGTCGCGGTCTGGCAGCAGGTGCTCGACAAGGCGGGGCGGACGCCGGATGCCGTATCGCGGCAGAAGCTGCACGATGCCGGCATTGCGGACACCGATCTCGAGGCCATCTTCGCGGTGGCCCGCTCGCGGACCTGGGCGCCGCTCTCGAGCCCTGAATTGTCGGACGTCGCGGCACCGCTGCGCGAGGTGGTGGAGACACTCACCGCGATGGGCCTGGGTGCGTATCTCGAGCCGGACTTCACCATCGTGCGCGGACTGGCCTACTACACCGGCACGGTGTTCGAGCTGTTTGACGCCAAGGGCGAGCTGCGCGCCATCTGCGGCGGTGGTCGCTACGACAATCTCGTCGGTGCGCTGGGCGGCGTCGATCTCCCCTGTGTCGGGTTCGGCATGGGTGACGTGGTGCTGGGCGAGCTGCTGAAGGCGCGAGGCCTGCTGCCGGCGGCGGCGACGCGGCTCGATGTCTTCGTTGCCGCGGTCTCGCCGGCTGACCGCGCCGACGTGCTGTCGGCCGTGCACGAGCTGCGCGACGCCGGTATCAGCGTCGAGTATGCACTGGCCGAGCAGGCGCTGGGCAAGCAACTCAAGCAGGCCGACGCGCGCGGCGCACGCTGCGCCATCGTGATCGGCCCGGACGACCGGGCCCGCGGCGCCGTGCAGTTGAAGCACCTCGGCAGCCACGACCAGCAGTCGGTGGCCCGCGCAGGCCTTGTGGATGCGGTAACCTCGCTGCTGTCGCACTGACGGCAGTCTCATACCCTGGAGCACGGATGGCTGACACCAAGGCCCTGACCCCACGCGCAACGGACTTCAGCGCGTGGTACAACGAACTCATCCAGAAGGCCGAGCTGGCGGACTACAGCCCGGTGCGCGGCTGCATGGTCATCCGCCCCAACGGCTACGCCATCTGGGAGAAGATGCAGCGTGCCCTGGACCGCATGTTCAAGGACACGGGCCACCTCAACGCCTACTTCCCGCTCTTCATTCCGCAGAGCTTCCTCGCCACGGAGGCGGAGCAGGTGGAGGGGTTCGCGCCCGAGACGGCGGTGGTGACGCACGGCGGCGGCAAGCTGCTCGAGGAGCCGCTGGTGGTCCGGCCCACCTCCGAGACGATCATCTACCATGTACGCGAAGTGGATCCAGAGCTATCGCGATCTGCCGCTGCTCATCAACCAGTGGTGCAACGTCGTCCGCTGGGAGATGCGCACGCGGCTCTTCCTGCGCACCGCCGAGTTCCTCTGGCAGGAGGGCCACACGGCCCACGCCACGGAGGCCGAGGCGGAGGACGAGACGCTGCATGATCTCGGCGTCTATCGCACGTTCGCCGAGGAGTGGATGGCGATGCCGGTGCTGACCGGCCGCAAGAGCGACGGCGAGCGCTTTCCCGGCGCGCTGTACACCTATGCATCGAAGCGCTGATGCAGGACAACAAGGCCCTGCAGGCCGGCACCAGCCACAACCTCGGCCAGAACTTCGCCAAGGCGTTCGACGTCAAGTTCCAGAGCCAGGAGGGCAGGCTGGAGTACGTCTGGGCCACGTCCTGGGGCGTGTCGACGCGGCTGGTCGGCGGGCTCATCATGACGCACAGCGACGACACGGGCCTCGTCTGCCCGCCGCGCCTCGCGCAGTACCAGGTGGTGATCGTGCCGATCTGGAAGAGCGATGACCGAGCGCGCCGCCGTGATGGAAGCCGCGGACACGCTCCGCAAGGTCCTGATCAAGGACGGGCGTGCGGACGCATGTCGACGGCCGGGAAGGCATCAAGCCGGGCGCCAAGTACTACGAGTGGGAAACGCGGGGAGCGCCGTTCCGGCTCGAGCTCGGTCCGCGGGACGTGGCGGCAGGCAGCGCGATGCTGGCCCGGCGCACCGGGGGCGGCAAGGAGGCGGTGCCGCTCGAGGGCATCGGCCCGCGCATGGTGCAGGAAGTGGCGCGGATGCAGCACGACCTGCTCAACGCGGCGACGCTGCGCCGGGAGCACAACAGCTTCCGGCACCCGGAGCAGCAAGCAGGCGTTCATCGACTACCTCAATGACGGCGGTGGCTTCGTGTACGCGGGATGGTGCGGCGATCCGGCCGTCGAAGCCGAGATCAAGGAACAGACCAAGGCGACCATCCGCGTCATTCCCGACGCGGAGTTCCGTTCGTCGGAGGCGCCCGCGAAGTGCATCTGGACGGGCCGACCCTCGGTGGCGGAGGTGGTGTGGGCGAAGGCGTACTGACGGAGCTGTTCCTCGACGCGGGCCTGGAACGCCGCGGAGGCGAGCTTTACGACGGCGGGGTGTCCCTGGCGGATATCGCACGCGCCCACGGCACGCCGGCGTACGTATACAACGCCGAAGTCATCCGGCGGCAATTCAGGGCGCTGGACGAGGCGCTTGCGCCGGTCCCGCACCGGATCTGCTTCGCGGTCAAGGCGAACAGCAACCTCGGCGTGTTGCGCGTCCTTCGCGACCTCGGGGCCGGGGCAGATATCGTGTCCGAAGGCGAGATGGCCCGCGCGCTTGCGGTCGGGTTTGCGCCCGAGCGGATCGTGTTCAGCGGCGTCGGCAAGCGTGAAGAGGAACTGCGTGCCGCACTCGAGGCGGGCGTCGGGCACGTCAACGTCGAATCGGAGGCGGAGCTCGAGCTGCTGGCGGCACTGGCCGACGGCTCCGCCGCCAGCGTCCCGGTCGGCATCCGGGTCAATCCCGATGTCACTGCCGATACGCACCCGTACATCTCGACCGGCAAGCGCGGCAGCAAGTTCGGCGTGCCACTGGACCAGGTGCGTCCCGCGGCCCGGCGCATCGCCGCGCATCCCCGGCTCGAGCTCGTTGCACTCGCCATGCACCTCGGCAGCCAGCTCACCGATGTGCAGCCGTTCGTGGAAGGCACGCGCCGCATGGTGGACCTGGTGCGGGCTGTGCGGGCCGATGGCACCGGGACGCTCCGCGAACTGGATCTCGGCGGTGGGCTCGGTATCCGGTACGAGGAGGAGGTGGCGCTCGCGCCCCAGGCCTTTGCGGCGGCGATCCTGCCGCTGGTGCGGGACGACGGGCCTGACACTCTATCTCGAGCCCGGGCGCTATCTCGTCGGGTCGGCGGGCATCCTCCTCTCGCGAGTGCTGTTCCGGAAGCACTCCGGCGGGAAGGAATTCGTCATCGTTGACGCCGGCATGAACGACCTGGAGCGCCCGAGTCGCTATCAGGCGTATCACGCCATCGCGCCCGTGACCGAACGACCGGGTACGCCGATGCTGGCCGACGTGGTCGGCCCGGTGTGCGAGACCGGCGACTTTTTCGCGCTCGACCGCGAGATTGCCCGGGTCGAGGCTGGCGACCTCGTGGCCATCCTGTCGGCGGGCGCCTATGGCTTTGCGATGGCGTCGAACTACAACACGCGGCCGCTTCCGCCCGAGGTCATTGTCGACGGGCAAGGGGCATGGCTGGCGCGGCCGCGTCAGGCGGTCGACGAACTGTTCCAGAGCGAACGGGTGACAAGGGGCGCGGAATGAGCAGTGAGCACGACCGGATCCTGATCCTGGACTTCGGGTCGCAGGTGACGCAGCTGATCGCCCGGCGGGTCCGCGAGGCGCACGTGTACTGCGAGATCCATCCCAACGACGTGAGCGACCAGTTCATCCGGGACTTCAAGCCCCGGGGCATCATCCTTTCCGGCAGCCACGCCAGCACCTACGAGGACCGGGATCTCCGGGCGCCGCAGGCGGTGTGGGAGGCCGGTGTGCCGGTCCTGGGCATCTGCTACGGCATGTTCACGATGGCGGTGCAACTGGGCGGCGATGTCGAGCCGAGCACGTACCGCGAATTCGGCTATGCCGAAGTCCGCGCGCACGGACATTCCCGTCTGCTGAACGGGATCGAGGACTTCAGCACCACCGAAGGCCACGGCATGCTGAAGGTGTGGATGAGCCACGGCGACAAGGTGACGCGCTTGCCGGATGGTTTCCGGCTGCATCGCCTCGACGCCGAGCTGCCCGATCGCCGGCATGGCCGACGAGGCGCGCGCTACTACGGCGTGCAGTTCCACCCCGAGGTGACGCACACGCTGCAGGGGAAGGCCCTGCTCAACCGGTTCGTCCTCGATATCGCGGGGCGCGGCCGGACTGGGTGATGGGCAACTACATCGACGAGGCGGTGCAGCGCATCCGGGAGCAGGTCGGCACCGAGGAGGTGCTCCTCGGGCTCAGCGGCGGCGTCGATTCCAGCGTGGCGGCGGCGCTCATTCATCGCGCCATCGGCGACCAGCTCACCTGCGTCTTCGTGGATCACGGCCTGCTTCGCCTGAGCGAGGCGCAGCTGGTCATGGACATGTTCGCCGGGCAGCTGAAGGCGCGGGTCGTGCACGTCGACGCCAGCGAGCAGTTCCTGGGCCACCTGGCCGGGCGTGACCGATCCGGAGCAGAAACGCAAGATCATCGGGCGCGAGTTCATCGAGGTGTTCCAGGCCGAGGCGAAGAAGCTCGGGAACGTGCGCTGGCTGGCGCAGGGCACCATCTATCCCGACGTGATCGAGTCGGGCAGCGCCGGCAAGAAGGCGATCACCATCAAGAGCCATCACAACGTGGGCGGCTTGCCGGAGACGCTGCGGCTCAAGCTGCTCGAGCCGCTGCGCGAGCTGTTCAAGGACGAGGTCCGCGAGCTGGGCGTGGCCCTCGGTTTGCCGCACGACATGGTCTACCGGCACCCGTTCCCCGGACCCGGGCTCGGCGTTCGCATCCTGGGCGAGGTGAAGCGGGAGTACGCCGACCTGCTGCGTCGCGCCGACGCGATTTTCATCGAGGAGCTTCGGCTCGCGCACGACGAGGCGACGGGGAAGACCTGGTACGACCTGACGAGCCAGGCGTTCGCCGTATTCCTGCCCGTCCGGAGCGTCGGCGTGATGGGCGACGGCCGCACCTATGAGTACGTCATCGCACTCCGTGCCGTCCAGACGAGCGATTTCATGACCGCGGACTGGGCGCCACTTCCCTACAGCCTGTTGAAGAGGGTCTCGTCGCGCATCATCAACGAGGTGCGAGGCATCAACCGCGTCACCTACGACGTCTCCAGCAAGCCCCCTGCGACCATCGAATGGGAATAGCGCGCGTGGCGGGGCAACGATGATGGCCCGCTCCGAGGTCCGGCGCGCGGGCATCGCGATGGCTGCGGGCGTGCTGGTTCTCGCCGGGATCGCGGCGCCGCGCCGGTCCCGTCGGCGGCCACGCACTGACATCCGCGGAGCCGGCGCTGCGGCGCGACGGCCTCTTTCCTGATGCGCCGCGCACTTCCGACTGGAAGACTTACGCCGACTATCGCTGGGGCGAGAAGCCCGGCGGCGACGGCACCTACGACCGGATCCCGTTCTGGCGGGACCCGACGTACGACCCGGACAACGGCAGCCACGTCGTGGACTACGGTACGGACGCCCGCTCCCGACTCGCCGTTCACAGGCAGTTCTCCAGCCATTGTCATCGATTCGTCGGTACCCGGCGGCAATGGCCGGGCCCTGGAGATCACCTTCCTCAAGGATTTCCCGGGCGGCCGGGCACCGAGCTCGCATCTTCGGGTACCCGAAGTTCGAGGCGTCCCGGCCTGAGCTGGCCGGCGGATCGAGAACACGGGCTATCTGTACATCGGCCTCTACATCAAGTTCTCGCGCGGCTGGTCGTCGAACGGCAACGTGTCGCAGAAGCTCGTGTACGCGAACTCGGCCGCTCCCGCCAATCGCGCCATCAACCACGTACCGCTCAACCTGAAGACTTCCGAGGGGAAGCCGGGCCTTTATCCCGCGTACGAACCTCAGAACCCCCCCGGCCTGTACATGGTGCCGTTGTTGCCATCCAACGACGTCAACGACGGGCGCTGGCACCTGCTGGAAATGCTGCAGCAGCCCAACACGCCGGGACTCAGGAACGGCGCCGTGCGGATATTCATCGACGGACGCCTGGCTGCCTCGTGGAGCGACGCCCTGCTGTTCGACGCCGGCCAGGTGCCGAGCCTGAACAGGCTGAGCCTCAATCCCATTTTCGGCGGCGGCACGCATCCGGTGCCCGCGACCCAGACGCTCGAGTTCGGCCCCCTCCGCTTGATGGGACGGTAAGCGACACCCGGTGAACCGGCCCTGGGATTTCCCGCGTGCCGCGCTGACGCTCTTCCTCGCCGTCTATGGCTGGTTCCTCGCAGTCCATCCCGGGTACTTCGGCTTCGTCGACAACGTGGACCTGGCCATTCACGAAACAGGCCACCTGGTCTTCTCGCCCTTCGGTGAGTTCCTCACGGTCCTGGGCGGCACGCTCTTCCAGCTGATTGTTCCCCTCGCGTTCGTCGGATACTTCGGCTTGCGGCGCGACTGGTATGCCGCGACGGTACCACTCTGGTGGGTGGCACAGAATTGCTGGAACATCGCGCGCTACATCAGTGACGCGCGAGTGCAGGAACTGCCGCTCGTGGGCGGCGGCGAGCATGACTGGTTCTGGATTCTGGGAGAACTGGACCTGCTGCAGCGCGACCTGGCCATCGGGCGCGCGGTGCAGGGAATCGGGGTGGTGATCTACCTGCTTCAGCGTGATTGCCGGTGCGCTGCTCGCGCGCAAGCCGGCTGGGCGTGGCGAGGGAACTCCGGCCTGATCACCTGCTCGGGGGCTGCCGGTCAGACGCCGCGTGCGTCCAGCAGGGCAAAGAAGTCCGCCGGGGCACGGAGGGCGCCGAGCTTCTCGGGAATGTCCGGTTCCTTCGCGAACTGGGCGATGCGACCGAGCACAGGCAGGTACTGGTTGGAGACTTCGAGCGGGGGCGCAACGATCAGGAAGAGGAAGTGCACCGGCCGCCGGTCGATGGCATCCCACTCGACGCCCGCGGGGTGCCGCGCGAACGCGACGCGCAGGCGGCTCGCCGCGAGCGTACGGCAGTGAGGAATGGCGATCCCGCGCCCGACGCCGGTGGAGCCGAGATGCTCGCGCCGCCGGAGGATTCGCAGCAGCGTCGCTCCCACGCGCTCGTCGGCATGGAGCAACTGGGCCATTTCTTCGAGTACATCATCCTTCGTCGCCCCGGCAAGATCGAGGCGCACGGCGTCGTCACTGATGAAGTCGCGAAGTCGCATGGCGGCGCCAAGATAATCCGGAAGGGCGGCTGACCGGAACCCCGGAACCTGCCGCGGGCTGGCGATTCCCGACGATCGCCAAGTATTTTGCACGCATGCGTTTGCCATATCCCTCCGCAGCACGAGTTCGCGCTGCTCCTGGCGCCCATGGCCGGGGTGTCGGAAGCGCCGTTCCGCCAGGTCTGTCGGGCGGCCGGCGCCGATGTCGTGCTCTCGGAGTTCCTCTCCTCCGAGGCGATCCGCCGTCGCATCCGGGCGACGCTCGAGGGGGCGGACTTCGAGCCGGTCGAACGGCCCATCGGCATCCAGATCTACGGATCGGATCCGGACGCGATGGCGGAGGCGGCCGCGCTGGTATCGAGCACTACGCCCCGGAGTTCATCGACATCAACTTCGGCTGTCCGGTGAAGAAGGTCGTCCAGCGCAATGGTGGCTCCGGCTGCCTGCGCGGACCGGAACTTGTCACGCGCATCATTCGCGCGGTGATCGGGGCGACGCACCTGCCGGTCACCGTCAAGACCCGGAGCGGCTGGAGCGAGGACACTCGCGACCCGGTCGGGATTGCGCTGCGGATGCAGGACGCCGGCGCGCGCGCGTTCACGCTGCATGCGCGAACCCGCACCCAGATGTTCAGCGGCCACGCCAACTGGGACGATATCGCACGGGTGGTCGAGGCCCTCGACATTCCCGTGATCGGCAACGGCGACATCGTGCAGGCGGCCTGACATCGTGAAGATGAGGGACCACACCGGCTGCGCCGGCGTGATGATCGGCCGCGGCGCGTTCGGCAACCCCTGGATCTTCCGCGACGCGAGGGCGCTGCTCGACGGGCGCCCGCAGCCGGCCGCGCCCGACCCTGCGGAGCGTTTCCGCGTGGCGCTGGACCACGCGCGCCTGGCGCTCCGGCTGCAGGGAGACTCGCGCAAGACCGTCATGGAATTCCGGAAGCACCTCGGCTGGTACACGCGAGGCCTGCATGGTGCCAGCGACCTGCGGCATCGGCTCTTTCAGGTGGAAAGCATGGCGGAGGCCGAGGCCATCTTCATGGACTACCTGGTGCCGATCGAGCAGGTGGCGTGATCGCCCCCCCACGCGCGGGGCACCGGGGCGCGCGCCGATGATCCAGACGATCGCCGACGGGACCCGGGGCGTCACCTGGGTGGATGTGGTCGAGCCGGCGCCCGCCGAGCTGACCGAAGTGGCTCACCTCTATGGCCTGCACTCGATGGCAGTGCGCGACTGCCTCGATCCGGAGCACCTCCCCAAGTTCGAACGCTTTTCCGACCGCCTCTTCGTCATCATCCGGGTCTTCGATACCGAGTCCTCCCCGGACTGTGCCACCGTGCAGGAGATGACGCGCAAGGTGGCCATTTTTTCCGGCCTGGACTTCGTCGTGACCATTCACCGGAAGGCACTGCCGTTCCTGACTGCTCTCCAGTCCGATTGGCGGACCCTGGACGCCACGGACAGCGCGCCCGACACGCCGGCCACCCGCCTCATCCTCGAGATCATCGATCGCGGACTCGACACCTTCGAGCCGCCGCTTGAAAAGATCGAGGAGGGTCTCGATGCCGTGGAGGCCGCCCTCTTCGCCAATCGCCACGACACGGAGGACCTGCTCGACCTGTACCTGCTGCGGCGCCGCGCGACGCTCTGCAAGCGGATGCTGTGGCGCGGGATCGAGGTGCTCAAGTTGATGAACCCCGGGTCCGAACCCTCCACGCCGCGGTTCCAGGACGTACGTGAGGGGGCGGAAGCGACCCATTTCTACGCCGACGAGCAGCTGGAGTCGGTGACGAACCTGACGAACCTCCAGTTGTCACTAGCCTCGCAGAAGACCAACCAGGTGGTACGCCTCCTTACCTTGTTCTCGGCGTTCTTCCTGCCGCTCACCTTCGTGGTCGGTATCTACGGGATGAACTTCCACAACATGCCCGAGATCGAGAGCACGTGGGGGTACCCGGCGGTGTGGGTCGTCATGATCCTCACCACGGTCGCGATTTATCTCTGGTTCCGTCATCGCGGATGGCTCAAGCAATGATCGAGGCACTGCTGGGCCTGCTGCTGGGCGGCACGCTCGGATGGCTTGCCCATTCGCGCCATGCCACGCTTGACGGCGGCGTCGCGGATGCGGCGGGGCCGCACCTGTTGCCCGACCCGGCGATCGAGTGGCTTCGTGCGTCGCTGGGCGCGATGGCGATCTGGGCGGTCGAGGCCGAGCGCGGAGACCTGGCTCACGAGGTCACCCGGAGGATCTCGGTCCCGGCGCCGTCGGCCGATGACCTGTTTGCGGCCGAGGTCCGGATCGACCGGTCCCGCATCAGTGGCCGGGCGCTGGTCGAGCGGCTGGAGGCCGGCGTGCTGGTGGTGCGCTCCGCCTCCGGCTTCGCCGCGGCGGCCCTGATGCCGCCGGGAACGCCGCAGCAGGCGGTGGCGCGACTCGAGGATGAGCTGGACCGCCTGCTCGAGGGACTCAAGCGTCGACCCCGCGTCACCGCGCTGGCGCCGGCCGATCCCAGGGACGCGACGGTCGAGTCCATCGAGTCGGTCAGCCGGCACCTCGCATTGCTGGTCGAGAAGCTCACGGGATCGGACGTCATCGTCGCCATCAAGGTGCGGGATGATCTCCACATCAGTGGACTGGCGGGTGAGGCCGATGACCGGCTGCTGGGCACGATCGCACCGCCCGACAGCCCTCTCGCGACGATGCTGCGCGCGGGCGGCTCGTTTGAGGAGACCGAGGAACCACCGCTGGGACTGGGTTCGGGCGATCGCCGGCGGGGTCTGGGTCCGGCCATCCTCATCCCCATGGAGGTGTCGGGAGAACGCGTTGGTGTCGTCGCGATCTGGCCATCCGGACGCCAGAATTTCCCGCAGCAGATGCAGCAGCGGGTGCGGGACCTGATCCGTCGCGCCGGTCCGCACTGCGTGCGGGCGAGGGAATACCGGCTCCTCGAGGAGGAGGCCACCCGCGACCGGCTGACCGGGCTGGCCAATCGTCGCGCCCTCGACGGCGCCATGCATCGCATCGGGCTGACACGAGGCGCGTACGTCCTGGCGGACGTGGATCGCTTCAAGGCGCTGAACGATACGCTGGGACATGGTGCCGGCGACGCGGCCCTGCGCCACATCGCCACCCTGCTCAAGCAGCAGCTGCGCGGCCGGGACGTGGCTGCACGGATCGGCGGCGAGGAGTTCGTGCTCTGGCTGCCCGATGTGAGCTACGAGGAGGCACTCATGGTGGGTGAGCGGGTGCGGGACGCCATCGAAAACAGCGACTGGCAGTGGCAGGGGACGCCCTGGCTGCTGACGTCGTCGTTTGGCATCGCGCATTGGCCCGAAACCAGCCGGCACGTGGACAACCTCTTCGGCCAGGCCGACGCCGCCCTCTACGACGCCAAGCGGCGTGGCCGCAACCGGGTCATGGGTGCCCGAACGGAGCCAGTGCATCACTGATCTCGCGCGATGGCCTGAAAGGTCCTATAATGGACCGTATCGTCTCGCAACACGGCGCCGCCTATTTCGCTGACTGACGCATTGGATGATGAGCGCCCGGCACCACGCCGGCGCGGGCGTCCCCGCAATGAGGGGCTGCGCCGCACCATCCTGCGCGCGGCCGCGGCCCTGCTCGAGGAGCGGGGAGTGGATGGGGTGACCATCGAGGCGATCGCCGAGCGGGCCGGGGTGGGGAAGCAGACGATTTACCGGCGCTGGTCCACCCGCGCTGCGGTGCTGGTGGAGGCCTTCCTCACCCAGGACGAGACGCTGGAATCACTGCCGGACACGGGGTCGCTTCGGCGGGACCTCGCGCTCTTCGCCGAACAGGTTGCCATCGCCGCGAGCGACGCTGCGCTCCGGCGCAGCGTCGCCGGTCTCGTGGCAGCCAGCCACGCCGATCCGGAAGTCGGTCGCCTCTTCCGGGAGCGTTTCGTCGCACCTGCGCGAGCGTCCACCCGGATCCTGCTCGAACGAGGCGTCGCCCGCGGCGAGGTGCATCCCGACGTCGATCTTGAAGTAGCCATCGACGAGCTGCTGGGCGCGGTCTGGTATCGTGCGCTCATCTCCGGTGGTCGCCTCGATCGCCCTTATGCGGACAGCCTGTCGTCAGCACTCGCGCAGGGCATCGTGTCGCGCGAGCGAGCACTCGACCAGCGCAAGCGTCCCCTCCGTCCAGGCATGCTCGCCGAACCCACCATCGATCTCTTCGGAACCGAATCCACTGACGACGAAACCTGAGCCGACGACCGATGGCGGCCGCACCATGGGTGCGCTCGGTGCGTATTCGATCGGCATCGGCGGGATTGTGGGCGGTGGGATCTTTGCCACCCTCGGGCTTGCGGTGGCCGACTCCCGCGGGTCCGCGTGGCTGTCCTTCCTCGTATCGGGACTGGTGGCGCTCCTCACCGCCTATTCCTACTGCAAGCTCTCGATTGCCTTTCCGAGCAAGGGAGGGACGATCGCCTTCCTCAAGCGCGGCCTGGGAGAGGGATTCCTTTCGGGACGGCTGAGCACCTTCCTGGTGCTCAGCTATGTCGTGATCATGGCGCTGTACGCGCACGCCTTCGCCACCTATGCGACCGCCGTGCTGCCGCCGGAAGCCAGGCATTTGGAGTCCGCCATCGCGGGCGCCGTGATCCTGATCATCGGCTTCGCCAACCTGGCGCGTCCCGCCGCGATGGGTGCGGTCGAGGGCGCGCTCAATGTGCTGAAGCTGCTGGTTCTTGGTGTCTTTGTCGTCCTGGGCCTCCTGCATCCCGGATTGTCACTCACACGCCTGGGCGCTCATGAATGGGTTGGGCCGGTGGACATCTTCGTTACCGGCATGCTCGTGTTCCTCAGCTACGAGGGTTTCGAGCTCATCGCCAACGCCTCGCCGCAGGTGAAGAACCCGGCGCGGGCACTGCCAATTGCCTTCTTCGGCAGCGTCCTCTCCGCCATGCTACTGTATGTGCTGATCGTGGTCGTGACGCTGGGTCACATGTCCTTCGACGGCATTCTCCAGCAGCAGTCCCACGCGATCTCCGCAGTGGCCGAGACCTTCATGGGGCGGTCGGGCTTCTGGATCATGGCGGTCGGCGCCATGGTCGCCTCTTCCTCCGCGATCAATGCCGATTTCTTCGGCTCATCGAAGCTGGTGGAGATGCTCGCAGAGGAAGGGCCGCGCGCCTGGCGGCGCGCCCACGGCATTCTCGGGCACCATCCCGCCGGCATGCTGTTCCTCATGGCGCTTGGCCTGATCGCGGCAACCACGCTCGACCTGCATGCGCTCTCCGCGGTATCGAGCGCCGGGTTCCTGATCGTGTTCGCGGCGGTGAACGCGGCAAACGCGAAGCTCGCGGTACAGACCGGCAGCCGGCGCGAGGTCTCAATCCTCGGGGCTGCGACATGTCTCGCGGCACTGGCGGCGATGATGGTCCAGCTGGCGGGCAAGGAAGCACGGCGGTACGAGGTCTACATCATCGTCGGCATGGCCGCACTGCCGTTCCTGATCGAGGCGGGAGACGCGCTGGCCCGGAAGCTCTTCCCCAATCTCCTCCGGGCAAGGCGCCACTGATCCTGCCGCTGTTTACTGCTTCTTCTGGTCCTTCATCGCCTGCTCCATCTGCTGCCACCCCGCGTACTGCTCCCCCGTCAGCACCCCCTTGAGCCCGGTATTCCAGTCATCCATGGCGCTCTTGAGGCTCTTGTCCTCCTTCATCTTGCGACCGCCCTTGGCCTTGATCTCGGAAATCGTCGTGAGGGCGGACGTATTGATCTGGCTCACCTGAGGCACCTGGGCCGGCGTCAGCTTGAGCTGGGTCGTCATCTTCTGGGTCAGGGCGTCGGCCTGCTGCTGGGGCGTCGGCGGGGTGGCCGGCGCACCTTGCGCGTGGCCGGCGACGGTCGCGGCGCAGGCGAGGGTCAAGGTGGCTACGAACGATGTGAGGCGCGACATATGCGGTTACCTCCGGGGGGCAGGGGACGGACAGGGGCAGCAAGATCGGTCCGTCGTTATCTTTCTGCCAGCCCGGGGGCGATCGGCTTCGACGGGTCAGATGAAGGAATGGCAGCGTGCCCAGGTTCCAAGTCCCTGGCTAAACCACTTGGAACGATTCAAACGCCAATTCTGAACTGGCGCTGGCTGCGTAAGCTGAGCTAACGCTCGCTTCACGCACCTTCGGTAACGAAGCCCGTCCGGGGCGCCGTTGCCGAATCGCAAAGCCGGGCTGGCTGGCTCCGGCGCCCTGACGGAGTCGGCGAGAAACAACAGGGATAGGCGTCCAGAAGGTCGGTCTGACACCGGCTGGGCGTGACGGCGCAAAGTCGGGCCTACGCACGTAGACGCTGTTTTGGAGCCTGTCTCGGACCAGGGTTCGATTCCCTGCGCCTCCACTCGACAGAAGGGGGACCAGCCGCACGCTGGTCCCCCTTTTGTTTTCCACAACTGGCCGCATCTTCCGTCACCGCCGGGACTGGGAAACGACTTCATGTTGTTTCTCAAGTGATTCTCAACCATGAATTCGCACAATTTCGAACCCGAAAGGTCACGGACCGCTGTTCTCATGTATCTTGTACTACACTATTCCACAATGTCTTAGATATGTTCATATCATGTTAATTCTAGGAGGGGCCCGTTGATCGAGACGAGCGGAGCGCCGGCTGCCACGATCGATGCCATTCGTGGATTTTTCCCTGCCCTCGCGCGCGAAGTTGGTGGCCGTCAGGTGGCCTACTTCGATGGTCCGGGAGGCACACAGGTACCCCAGCCTGTCATCGACGCCATGGCTGACTACCTGGCCCATCACAACGCCAACAGCCACTGGGCCTACCCGACGAGCCAGGAGACCGATGCCCTGATCGCTGGTGCCCGGGCTTCCCTGGCCGACTTCCTGGGGGCCTCTTCCGACGAGGTCGCGTTCGGGGCGAACATGACCAGCGTGACTTTCCACCTCGCCCGGGCGCTCGGGCGCGGCTGGGGACCGGGGGACGAGGTGGTCGTGACGGACCTGGACCATCATGCCAACGTGGCACCGTGGCAGGCGGTAGCCCGCGAACGGGGTGTAACCCTGCGCCGGGTGCCTTTCATCCTCCGAGACGGGAGAACTGGACTGGGAGGCCCTTGAGGCAGCGGTCGGCCCGCGCACGAGGCTGCTGGCGGTTGGAGCGGCCTCCAATGCCCTCGGGACCATCAATGACATCGGGCGAGCCACCACGCTCGCCCATGCGGCGGGCGCCTTCGTGTTCGTCGATGCGGTCCATTACGCGCCTCATCGCCTGGTGGACGTCCGCGCCACCGGCTGTGACTTCCTCGCCTGCTCGACCTACAAGTTCTACGGCCCGCACCTGGGCGTCCTGTATGGCCGACGCGACCGGCTCGCCGAGCTCGACCTGCCCAAGCTGGAGCCGGCGCCGGACACCACTCCTGAGCGGATCGAGACCGGGACACAGAACCACGAGGGGATTGCTGGGGCGGGGGCCACGGTCGCCTGGCTCGCCTCCCTCGGGGAGGGGGGCTCGCGCCGGGCGCGGCTGGAGGCCCTGTACGCCGCGGCGCATGCCCGGGAGCAGGAGCTCTTCGCCCGGCTCTGGGAGGGGCTTGGCGCCATTCGTGGTGTCACCCGGTACGGACCCGCGCCGTCGCGACCGCGAACCGGCACGCTGAGCATCAGCATCGATGGCGTCGAGCCAGAGGCGGCCGCCATCGCCCTGGCGCGCGATGGTCTCTTCCTGTCCCACGGCGACTTCTACGCGACAACGGTGGTACGGCAACTCGGTTTCGAGGGACCGGGCCTGCTGCGGATCGGGCTGTCGCTGTACTCGACGGCGGAGGAGGTGGAGCGGGTGCTGGAGGGGATCGAGCGGCTTAGCAGGAAAGCGTGAGAGGTTAGAAGTAAGAAGTGAGAGGGTAGGAAGCTGACCTCCCTCTCACCTCTCACCTCTCACCTCTCACTTGAGCGGGATGTCGATCTTGGTGGTTTGCCAGGTCAGGACCAGGCTCTTCGTCTTGGTGCTGTTGGGCTCCGCCGTGAAGGTGAACTTCTCCACCGGAGCCTTGAGGGTCTCCGGCTTCACCTTGCCCCGTCCGACTTCCTGCGCCTGCACTTCAGGCGTGTAGGTGCTCTCATGGCCCCACTGGGTGATCGACTTGTTCACCACGATCTCCCATTCCTTCGCCCCCGGCACCGTGTAGAGCGAGTACGTCCCGGCCGGGACCTTCACCCCGGCGATCTCGAGCGGGCCCGTGGTGTGGATCATGGTCGGTTCGTTGGCACCGGTCCGCCAGATCTTTCCGTAGGGCACCGCCTCGCCGCCAATCATGTCGCGTCCCTTCAGTGACGGTCGTCCGTAGCAGACCTTCACGTCGCTCTTTTCCACCTTGAACGAAATCGAATCGAGCGGGCTGGCGCGCTTGTTGAGCGGCAATTTCTCGGTGTTCATCGTGATGCACCCATCACCGGCGCGGGCCGGTGCGGGCGTCGGCGTGACCGGGGCGGCGAGTACCAGCGCGGCGAGCAGCAGCATGCGTCGTTCTCCTTGCGAATCGTGTGGCGTCAGGCCGCCGTGAGCGCGGCGTGCGCGTCGGTGGCCAAGGCGAGCGCCTGGTCCGCGGAAGCGGCAAGGCACGTCAGGTGTCCCATTTTTCTTCCGGCCCGCGGCTCGAGCTTGCCATAGAGATGCAGCCGGACTCCAGGCAGTGCGAGTGCGCGATCCCATCGCGGCGTACCGCGCGCCCAGGCATCGCCCAGGATGTTGATCATGGCGCAGGGCGTCAACAGCCGTGTATCGCCCAATGGCAAGTCGGCCAGCGTCCTGACCTGCTGCTCGAATTGATCCGAGGCGCACGCGTCGATCGTGTAGTGTCCGCTGTTGTGCGGGCGGGGCGCGATTTCGTTCACGTAGAGCTGCCCACCGTTGGCCACGAACATTTCGACTGCCAGAACCCCTACGTACTGAAGGGCCGCGGCGACGTCACTGGCGAGGGCAACCGCCTTCCCGGCGAGCGCATCGGGCACGCGCGCAGGTACGGTGGAGGTATGCAGAATGCCGTGACGATGGACGTTCTCGGCCGCGGGAAATGCCGCCATGGCGCCATCCCGACCGCGCGCCAATACGACCGAGAGTTCACGTTCCAGCTCGAGCTTCTGCTCCAGGATGCAGCCAACGCCCCCGAGGTACTGGAACGCCTCGACGGCATCCTCGGTTTCCCCGATGAGGGTCTGGCCCTTCCCGTCGTACCCGAGGCGGCTCGTCTTGAGCAGGGCGGGCACGCCGATTGCTTTGAGCGCGTCGGGCATGTCCGATGCCCTGGAAACCCGGGCAAACGGCGCGGTTGCAAAGCCGGCACTGGCCAGGAAGCCCTTCTCGGCGACGCGGTCCTGGGCGATTGCAACGCTGGCGGCGGAAGGGCTTACCGGCAGGCGGGCGGCGAGGCGCTCCATGGCGGGCGCCGGGACGTTCTCGAATTCGGTGGTGACGGCGGCGCACATTTCCGCCAGCTGGTCGAGCGCACCGGGGTCGTCGTATGCCGCTTCAATCTGATGATCTGCGACCTGGCCCGCGGGGCTCCGCGGATCGGGTTCGAGGACGACGACTTCATAGCCCATGACACGCGCGCGGAGCGCGAACATGCGTCCGAGCTGGCCGCCGCCCAGAATGCCGAGCGTGGCTCCCGGCAGGATCAACTGGGCTCCGGCAGCGTAAGGCCGAGGACTCGGGTGGTCTGGGCATCGCGGAAGGTGGAGAGGCGCTTCGCCAGCGCGGGGTCGCTCAGCGCCAGGATGGCTGCGGCGTACAGGGCCGCGTTGGTCGCGCCGGCCTCGCCGATGGCGAACGTCGCCACGGGAATGCCGGCCGGCATCTGCACGATCGAGAGCAGCGAGTCCAGTCCCTTGAGCTGCTTCGAGCTGACCGGCACCCCGAGTACGGGAAGCATGGTCTTGCTTGCGAGCATCCCGGGGAGGTGTGCGGCGCCGCCGGCACCCGCAATGATGCAGCGGAGCCCGCGTCCGGCGGCCTCGGATGCGTAGCGTGAAGAGCAGGTCGGGCGTGCGATGCGCAGATACGACGCGCCGCTCATGCGGCACCTCGAGCTGGGTCAGCTGCCGGGAAGCGGCCTGCAGTGTTTCCCAGTCGGAGTCGCTGCCCATCACGATGCCGACGAGTGGTTGCGACATCAGGGCCTCAGCGCGAACGGGTGACAAGGGTTCAGGCGCGGAGAAATAAGGGGAAGCGAGGGACACACGCAATGCCAGTCAAGGAAGCCCAGCCAGGAGGCCAGGCCGGCCCGGATGTCGAGTCCGCGCTGGCGCGCGACCTGTACCTGCTCGCGCCGCTCAAGCTGCCACGAGGCCAGCAGTACGCGGTCGGCGCGTCCGACGGGCAACTTCTCTTCCTCGTGAAGCGAACCGGGGGCGGCCGCGGAGCTTTCGCGTTCGGGTCCAGCGCCGCCGCGGCGCTGATCGTGCTCGGCTTCCTGAGCTCGGTCGGGGACAGCCTGGGTGGCCCCGCCCTCAAGTGGGCTGCCACGGCGGCCGGCGCCGTCCTCGGGTTCCTGCTCGCGATGACGATGTATCCCGCGCTCCTGGGCGAACGCTCTGCCTCGTTCGGCGCGCGCGAAAAGCCGAATGAGAAGGTGCTCGACATAAAGCAGGCGGAACGGTCGCGCCCGTTTGAAAGCACCTTCACCATCACGGGCGCCAGGGGACGGCTGCTCGGCACCGTGCGCCGCAACTACCTGCGCACTCTCTTTCGTACCCGCTGGACGCTGTATGGCGCGGCCGGCGAGCCGATCGCACGCGCTGACGAGGCCTCCGTACCGCGCGCCATCGCGACGCGCGTGGTGGGCTGGGCCGTACCTTCCGTGCGTTCGAATTTCATTGTGAGCTCTGCGGGCGGTGCCTCGCTTGCCCTCCTGGAACGCATGCAGCCGGTGCAGGGACGCGTGGTGCTCGACCTGCGACTCGGTGGACGGGACGGAATCGACCGGTCGCTGGGTCTTGCGCTCGGCGTCCTCATCGACCTGAGCCAACGCTAGGCGGCTCCGTCGCGCATGGTGCTCGTTACCGGCGGCGATCCCCGAAGGGTCTGCAGCACCACGCAGTAGCGCTCGGTCAGCTTGAGGAGTGTCGCCAGTTGCTCCGGCGTGGCATCCGAGTCGAGCTCGAACCGCAAGCGGATGGCGCCGAAGCCAACAGGCGCTTCCTTGCTGACCCCCAGCGTGCCGCGCACATCCAGGTCGCCCTCGGCCAGCACCCGTCCGCCTCGAATCGGTATGTCGAGTGACGTCGCCACCGCGCGCAGCGTGACCCCGGCGCAGGCGACGAGTGCCTCCAGCAGCAGGTCGCCGGAACAGACCTGCAGTCCCGAACCGCCGGTGGCCGGGTGCAGGCCCGCCTCGACGAGCGCACGCCCGGTGTCGATCCGGCAGGCCACGCCTGGGCTGTCGAGGGTCGCCTGGGCCTTCAATACGATCAGCGCTGCATCCGCATCCTGCCGATAGCGATCCTTGAGTGGCGCCTGCCGTGAGCGGAGCTCCTCGCTTGCGTCGGACACTACGCGGTGACCTCCATCGAAGCGAGCATTTCGGCGGCGCGGCGTTCCGCGCCGCCACGGTGACTCAGTTCCCACACTGAGTGCCAGCCAATCGACTGGAGCCACCCCGCAGCCTCCCGGCGCCGCCCGCATTGTTGCAGCAGGTCGGCCCGCAGCAGGCGCGCCTCCACGCCGGCGTAGACCGGCGAGGCCATCGCGTGCTGGAACCAGACCTCGGTGCGGGAACCCTCGAGCGCATGCAGCCCGCCGGCGGCATCTCCTCGACCAGATCGCAGGGTCGCCTCGAGGGTGCGGAGCATATTCTCGGTGAGGGCCTCCGCGCCGTCGGGCACCACGAGCTCGGCGAGTTCCTCGGTCCAGCGCGCGGTGGCGGTGAAGTCCCCGCGACGGGCCGCAACCAGGCCGGCGACATGCGCGCGCACGTGGCCGTAGAGCCCGTCGTGCAGCATCAGGGGCAAGCTGACACGTGAGGGCTCAACGCCGGTGTTCCAGCGTTCCAGCTCCTCCTGCAGCGATTCGAGCTGCGCCGCGGTACACGGCAGCGTGCCGGAGGCGGCACGCAACCCGCGCACGGTCAGTGCCCAGGCCGGGTCGAGTTCGCCTGCCACCTCGTAGTCCTTCACTGCGTCCGCGGTGCGGTCCTGGGCCAGGGCGGCTTCCGCAAGGAACAGGTGGCCAAGCGCCCGGAGTTCCGAGGAGGGCACCCGGGGAATGACCTCGCGCGCGACGGACTCGACCGAGTCGAGGCGACCGGAGAACAGCGCCGCGTCGGCCAGCGCCACACCGACCGCGAACATGCGTTCGGTGCGGAGGTCGCCCGCGAGGCGCACGAGTTCGCCGAGATCACCCCGCCGAAATGCGCGGAGGGCCCGCAGGGTAAGGGCCTGTTCGCTCGAGGGCGTCAGTTCGACAACCCGGTCCACATAGAGATCCAGCGCGGCGTCCTGGCCCTCCATGGCCGCAATCCGGGCGAGCTTGCCCAGCGCGCCGATGTGGGTGCCATCCAGGGAGAGTGCTCGCTGCAGGGCAGCGCGTGCCTCGATGGGACTCCGGCCGCGACAGGGATTGCCGTGAAAAAGCACATCGCCGAGAAGGTACCAGGCCTCGACGTTGTCAGGGTGTTCGGCGACGACGGCTCCGTACCGTTGCTCCGCGAGGGCGAGGCGACCGTGGAGCCAGGCGTCCTGAGCCTCCAGCATGCGCTGCGTGCTGGCCGCAAGAGAACCGCTCAGGGCATTGGCGGCGCGGCACGCCTGTCTTGCGGCTCCAAGCATCGCGGCGGCGGCACGCGCGCCGGCAAGCCGATAGTGGGCGAGCGCGAACATGGCGTCGAGTTCCACGGCGCGCTCGAACGCCGCCATCGCGCGGGTATGGCGTCCGAGGCGGAAATCGTGCTCCCCCTGCAGGAACGCCTTGAGCGCCGGCCAGGACCTGCTCGTCCGGGCCGCCAGCTGCGCAGGATAGGTTCCCGGCGTCGCGCTCAGGAGCGTGACGAGGCCGCGGGCCAGTTCATCGACCGCGCCGAAAAGGCCGTCCTCGCCAAGCGCCTGCGCCTCGACCCGCCCGAGCCTGCCCTGGCCGGTGCGATGCAACGTGGCGCTGACGCGAATCTGCTCGCCCGCCCGCACGACGCTTCCCGTGACCAGGAGACCGGCCCCGACCGAGATCGCGAGGGAGTCGGCATCGCCACCGCCAGAAGCATTGATGTCGGCAGTGGGAGCGGCGAGCACGGCGCGCGGATCGACGGTGCGAAGATCGCCGGCACCGTCGAGCGCGCTGCTGAGCAGGTCGATCATGCCCTCATGCAGATACTCGAGGTCGCGCGCGCCCCTGACGATGAACGGGCAGACGGCGAGGACATTTCCCGCTGGTGGAGGGCCGGTGACTGCCCCGCTGATTGCGCCGGTGGGCGGGATTGCCGGCTTCGCGCCCGCGGCCTGCGACGCGCGCGCGCGAATGCCTGCCACCAGAGCCGCCAGTTCGGGTGATGGCTTGAGATCGAGGTCGCGCGCGAGGCGTGCGGCGTAGTCGTCATAGGCGCGGACGGCGCCGACCGGGTCGGCCGCCCGGTCGAGGAGCACCAGGAGGCGTCGAATGCCGCGGTCCTCATCGGGCGCCAACTCCACGGCGCGGCGCGCCCGGGCGAGGGCGACCGCGCCGGCTCCGGCTGCATCCGAGGCGGCCCAGGCCGCCTTCGCGGCGCTGGTGCGGAGCCGGGTGCGCTCCACATCGAGCCACTGTTCCATCGCGGGCGCGCCCGCCACGTAGAAACCCTCCAGCAAGTCCCCGGCATACAGCTCGAGCGCCTCGTCATGCCGTCCGGCCGTGATGGCCGCCTCGCACGCCGTGACGTCGCACCAGAGCGCATCCGGCCGGATGCCGACCTCGTCGTCCCCGCGCGCAATGATCACGTCATCGCCGCACCCGCGTCGCAGAAAGTAGAGCGAGCGTCGCAGCGCACCGCGGGCGTGTTCCCCATCCAGGTCGGGCCAGAACAGTCCAATCAGCGAGTCCCGGCGGCGGAAGGTGCCAGCGGTGGAGAGCGCGAGATAGGCGAGCAGCGCGAGGCGCTTTGGCTGCTGCAAGACCGGGCGAATCTCCGCGCCAGACGAATCACGGAGGTTGACCGAACCAAGGAGCCTCAGTTCGAGCAAACGGTGCCCAACACACGGAGGCGTGACCTGCCCGACACGCGGCGAGTCACGGCGCAGCCCACAGGCAGGGTACGGGCGCTCTGCATCGTCCGAACGTACCCGCCAGTCCGCCAGTGAGCAAACGGCCGCGCATGGCCACATGACGGGTGCTTGAGTCGCCGGCCGCACCATGCCGGCATCCCATGAAGAGACCCACGCCTCGTTCACCCTTCATACGGAGTTCGCCATGCACGCTGCGACTGCGGCACTTGTCGGCCTGGCTGTGGGATTGCACGCCGCCATCTGGGGAGTGTTCAAGGATTCACCACATGAGGGATTTCACTGGACCCGTTTCGTACGGAGTCCGGCGATCGCCGTGTTCGCGTCTCTTGTGCTTCGCGCGGTGCTGCCGTGGCCTGACGGCGTGGGTGGTGCCGTGCTGCTATTCGGCGCGGCCTACGCAGCGGAGCGGTTCATCATCGAGACGTGGAAGACGTTTTTCCGCACCGAGGACCAGTCGAAGTATACGATCCCGATGCAGTTGGCGGTCCTGGGTCGGCCGGTGCGGAGTGCGCCCCTGCGCTGGGCGCTGGGCACCCTGTACTTCACCGGCGGGTTCGGCGTGCTCGCCGCGCTGCATTGGCTGGGACGCCACACATCAGGCGATGCGTGGCCGCTCCTGGTGGTGGCAGCCAGCGCCGGCGGATGGATAAGCGCCTTCGGGGGTGCCTGGAAGGATGCCCCGATCGAGGGGTTCGAGACCTTCAAGTTCTTCCGCAGCCCGATCGTCGCCCTCACATACGCGTTGCTGCTGTCGCGGCTGACGAGCGATCCGAGGATCGTCATGCTGGCGGCGACGGGCCTCACGATCGCCACGCTCGAAACGTGGAAGAAGTTCAGCCGTCCCAACGAACCGGGTGGCAAGTTCGCCGGCAAGCCGGTGCATTTCCCCCTGATGCTGCACCATCGCTTCCGGTTTGTGCCGCTGTACGCAGTGATCTCCGGTACGGTGGCGCTCTCGGTGCTCGCGTCCGCGTATGCATCGGTGGCGGCGCCATGCGAATTGTGCCCGGGCGCGGTCGTGCAGGTGACCCGGGGGCCGCGATGAGCGACGCGACCGATCGCCAGCCCTGGGATGCCATCGTGATCGGCAGCGGGTTCGGCGGGGCGATGGCGGCGCACGTCCTGGTGCACTCCGGATGGCGCGTGCTGATGCTCGAACGGGGTGACTGGGTGCCGCGAGGCCCGGCGAGCTGGCGCCCGAGCCATGCCGGACTCGTGTCGCCCTTCTACTCCACCGAATCGAGCTACCGGGTGCAGGAAGGCCCGCGTGAGAGCGAGAGCGGGGGGCTGTTCTGCGTCGGCGGCCAGTCGGTGTTCTATGGTGGCGCATCACTGCGCTACCGCGAGGGTGATTTCACGCCCGACCCGCGCATCCATGGTCCGTCGGGCGCACGGTGGCCCTTCGGCTATGGCGAGCTCGAGCCCTACTACACGCTCGCAGAGCAGTTGCTCGGCGTCGTCGGTACGAATGGCGAAGACCCGCTCGAGCCGCGGCGGAGCGCGCCCTATGCCGCTGGTCCCTCGCCCCTGGCCCCACTGTCGCTGCGGCTGTCCGATGCGGCACGGCGACTCGGGCTGCACCCGAGCCGGGTACCGGTGGCGATCGACCAGCGGGGGCGCTGCGTCGCCTGCAGCGCCTGCGACGGCTTCGCCTGCGCAGTGGGCGCGAAGAACGATGTTGCGACCCGGCTGATCGCCCCGCTGCTGCGTGCGGGGCTCGCGCTGCGTTCCAACACCGTGGTGACGCGGCTGGTCGAATGGAACGGGCGCATCGGGGCGGTGGAAGTGGTGGACCGTGACGGGCGCCAGATCCGGAGGCTCCGCGCCCGGCACGTCATCCTGGCGGCGGGCGCGCTTGCGACGCCGCACCTCCTGCTGGCCTCGGGGCTCGAACAACGGAGCCCGGCGCAGGAGGCGGTCGGCCGCTACCTCACACGACACTTCAACCGCATCGTGTTCGGCCTCTTCGGGGCGCGGCCGGACCGCGGTCATCGGTTTGTGAAGCAGGTGGCGATCACGGATTTCTACTTCGGTCACCGGTGGACGGGACCGGGGAAGCTTGGCGTGCTCCAGCAAATGGCGATGCCGCCGTTGTCGGTCGTGGCGCAGCAGATCCCGCGCTGGCTGGTTCCGGCGGCAGGGCAGGTACTCGGGCGGTCGGCGGCCCTGCTGGGGATCGCGGAAGACGAGCCGCAACTGCGCAACGGTGTCACGATCAATCCCGCCGAGCGCGACCGATTCGGCCTGCCGCGGCTGACGGTGCAGCACGAATACACGGCGCGCGATCGCCAGGCCGGTGCGGCGCTGGCGTACTGCGCCCGACGCATCCTGCGCGAGGCCGGCGCCCTCACCAGCTATGCCCGTACCATCAGCACGTTTTCCCATGCGCTCGGCACCGTGCGGATGGGGGACGATCCCCTCTCGGCGCCGCTGGAACCCTCCGGCCGCTATCGCGGGCTGGAGAACCTGTACGTCATGGATGGCAGCGCGCTGCCCACCTCGGGTGGCGTCAATCCGAGCCTCACGATCGCCGCGAACGCACTGCGCTGTGCCTCGCTGCTCGCCGCCGGCACGGCTGGTCTTCACCACCTACAGGAGACGCCCCATGAACGCCTCGCTCGGTATCGCGATGCTGGGTTGCGGCCACATCGCGAGACAGCATAGCCGCATGCTCCGGTCGATCGACCCGTCGATCCGCCGGTATGGCGCAAGCCGGTTCCCCGAGCGCGCCGCGGAATTCGCACGGGAGACGCATGCCAGCGGCTGGTTCGACAGCTACGATGAGGCCCTCTCGGCCGGGCATGTCGACGCCGTCCTGATCGCAACACCGCCGCTCCATCACCTCGGCCTCACGCTCAGCGCGCTGGCCGCGGGGAAGCATGTCATCGTGGAGAAGCCGGCATTCCTGTCACCCGACGATTGCCGGACGGTGGCGCGGGCCGCGGCGCATGCGGGACGCATGGTCCTCGTCGCCGAGAACTACGCGTACAAGCCGCTGGCCGCAGTGCTGCAGGGCGTCATCGGGGGCGGTGAGCTGGGCGATGTCCGGTTCGTGCTGGTGAACGCGCTCAAACAGCGGAGGGCGTGCGACTGGCGAGACGACGCCGAACTGGCGGGTGGTGGGGCGCTCTTCGAAGGAGGCGTTCACTGGATCGACCTGCTGGCCAACCTCGGACTGACGGTGGAGAGCGTGCAGGGTTACTGGCCGGGTGACCAGCGGGGCGACGAGCGGAGCATGGCGGTGGTGACCCAGTACGAGGAGGGCGGCGTTGGTGTGCTGCTGCATTCGTGGGAGTCGCCCTCGCTGCTGCGCGGGGCTCGGCTGTCGAAGGTTACGGGCACGCGCGGCAGTATCACGTTCGAATCGAACGGCGCGTTCGCGCTGATTCACAGCCGCCGGACACGGCTGGTGGTGCCGTCACTGCGCGATGCCGGCGGCTATCGCGCCATGCTCGTCGACTTCCTGCGGGTGCTCACTGCAGGCGGCGAACCACTCATGACGCTCGGTCGCGCGGAGCACGCGCTCCGCCTCATCCGTGAGGCATACGAGACCGGCGGAGTGACCGCTTTCCCGTCCGCAACCGGAAATCCGGAGTGGGCCGCATGAGCGCCGCGGCCCGCGTCCTCACGCGTCCCCATGGCGATCGTCACTGGGACGGCATCATTCGCGGCACCGGCGTCATGGCGGCCTTGGGCATCCCGCTGGTGGTCCTGGCACCGGCGACGGCGCCACTGCTGCTGTTCGTGCTCGCCACCCTCTGGACGCACGGGCCGCTGGCCATCTTCATGCCCGCCGCGTATGAGCCGATCCTGGCGCATTTCGGCGGACTCTATCCACCGGTCGAGGTGGCGGCGCTCGGCACCCTTGCCGATCTGCTGGTGGAGTACGTCGACTACCACGTGTTCCGTGCCCTGTGCCGCGGACCACGCGCCGGCCAGGCGCTGCAGCACCCCATGGTCCAGCGGGCGATTCGCTGGTTCAACCGCGCGCCGTTTCTCACGACCTTCGTTTTCGCGCTGACGCCGCTTCCCGACTGGGCCCTCCGGTTCGTCGCCCCGGCAGCGAGTTACCCCGTGCCGCGCTACCTCCTCGCGATGGGGCTCGGGCGGTTCCCGAACTTCCTGGTGTTCGCCATGGCCGGCGCCGTGTGGCACCCGGATGCGCGGGTGCTGGGCGTGGCGCTGTGCCTGTCGGCGGGCGTGGGCGCCGTGCTCGTCCGCCGTCAGCGGAGGGCGACATGAACGCGCCCCTGCTGCTGCTCGCACTGGCACAAGCGCCGGCGCCGGGTCGCGTCGTCGTGGCTCCGGCCGAGACGCTCGCGGTGGAGCTGTGGGGGGCGCCGGGCGCCCCGCCGGTGGTCCTGATCGCCGACTTCCTGGGTTCCGCCTACACGTTCCGTCACGTCGCGCCGGTACTCGCGGAGACGGGATATCGGGTAATCGTCGTGGAACCGCTGGCCGTCGGCACCTCGTCACGCCCGAAGTACGCCGACTACTCGCTCAGTGCCCAGGCCTGGCGTGTTGCCACTGTGCTGGATTCGTGTGACGTCCGGACCGCCATCGTTCTTGGACAGGGAACGAACGCCGCCGTCGCCATCCGGCTGGCGGCGGCGCGACCTGATCTGGTCAGCCGCCTTGTGCTGCTCGAGGGTGGCGGCGCGGGCCGCGCTGCGAGCTCGGGATTCCGCCGCGCCATCGAAAACTTTGCGGGCCTGCAGTTCTTTCCGGGGCTGGTACGCGGCGCCATCCGGAAGGGAATGGTCTCGGCGTCGGGCGATGCATCATGGGTCACCGACGAGGTCATCCACGAGTACACCCGCGGTGCGACGGCCGACCTGGCCGCCACGCTGGACGCGTACCGCGCCATCGCCAGGGCCAGGGAGCCGGACGACATCGCGGATCGCCTCCCGCTGGTAGGAGTGCCGGTCCACCTGCTGCTCGGCGGCGCGAAGCATAGTGCCGGGCCGCCACCTGAAGAGATCCGCCTTCTCTCTGCGGGCCTGCCGGAGATGACGATCGACACCGTGGCGAGTGCAGGCCATCACCTCGCCGAGGAACGCCCCGATCGTGTCATTGAGGCGCTGACAACGACAAGCCGGCCGCCCGCCAGCGGTGGGGCCTAGACCGTACTGGCGTCCTTCCAGGGCGGACCTGGCCTGGGCCCGTGTCTCACGGTGCAGGTCACGGTCAGGAGACGGGCAGCAGGCAGATTGCGGCCATGCTCAATCGACACGTCCGCCCGTGCCTCACCATGGTCTTGATGCTCCAGGGGTGCTTTACGTCCTGGCAGCCGCAGAATGTCGAACCGGCGCAGTTGCTGACGCGCACCGGCGAGACGGAGGTGCAGGTCCGGCTGGTCAACGGAAACCGTCTGGTACTCCGCGATCCGGGCGTAGAGGGTGACAGCCTGGTCGGTTGGCAGGTGCAGGACAGTGCAGGGACGTCGCACTCGCCTTTGCGTCGCGCGTTTGCACTGGCCGACGTACAGCAGTTGGCGACGCACGGGAATGCGGTCGCGCCCAACGTCGCGTTCGGTGCCGTAACCGGCGCCGCGATCTTCATCGCGACGATCGGCACGCTCCTGATCATCTACTGCAGCGCCGGATGCGACTGAGGCGGCTGGCGCCACTGCTGCTCCTGGCCAGCGCGTCCTGCGCGGGCTGGCGGCAGGTGTCGGTAGCCCCCGATGCCCTGGCTGACGCGCCGGCTGAAGTACGCGTCACGCACGCAGATGGCACGCGACTCGTGCTGCATGACCCCCGTATCGCCGGTGACACGCTGGTCGGCATCGCGCGCGACACCTTGTACACCATCCCGCTCGACAGCGTGCGCCGCCTGGCGCTCCCCAGGGCATCACACAGCAAGACGATGGCGGGCACGACCTTCGTCGCCGCAGCGCTCGGGGCCTTCGTGCTCCTGTGGGTGATCCTCATCGAGAGCAACTGATGGCACGCCCCCGCGCCGTGGCAGTCGTACTTGCCTGCCTGGCGCTGGGTGGGTGCATCTCGCGCTGGGAGGATCAGCAGGTGGCGCCGCGAACAGTGCTGGAGACCAGTGATGCCAGCGACTACCGGGTGACGCGAATGAATGGCTCGCGCGTCCTGGTCCACCGGCCGGCGATCATGGGTGACAGCCTGGTGGGTGCACTCTCTCCGTTGCCGGCATGGCCCGATATGCCGACCCAGGTCGCCATTGCCCTCGACGATATCCGCCTCGTCGCGGTAAAACAGACTGATGTGGTGGCAAGCGCCGGCGCTGGCATCGGGATAACGCTTCTCGCCTTCTATGTCCTCGTCCGGATTGATGGGCTGCCTTCCGGCGACTGACCACGCCGCGCCGGTGCGGGCGCGGTTCGTACGGGCGAGGATCGCGTGTCAGACTGTCGCGCGGGTACGGTCCACTTCGCCTCGTTCTGCCAGTGCGGCCTGGGCCGCAGCCAGCCGCGCGATCGGCACCCGGAACGGCGAGCAGCTCACGTAGTTCATTCCCAGGCGATCGCAGAAGGCAACCGACGCGGGCTCGCCGCCGTGCTCACCGCAGATGCCGAGCTTCAGGTCCTGGCGGCTCTTCCGGCCCATCTCGCACGCCATCTGGATGAGCTTGCCGACGCCGGCGAGGTCCAGAACCTGGAAGGGATCGTCGTCGATGATCTGCTCGTCGACATAGACCGGGAGGAACCGTGCCCGCATCGTCCCGGGACAATCCCCACGTCGTCTGGGTCAGGTCATTGGTGCCAAACGAGAAGAACTGTGCCTCGCGGGCAATCTCGTCCGCCGTCAGCGCGGCACGCGGCAGCTCGATCATCGTCCCCAGCAGGAACGGAATGGAGATGTTCTTCTCCTTGAACACGTCCATCGCCGCCTGACGGACGATGAGCGCCTGCTTCCGAAACTCCACCACGCTCGCCACCAGGGGGACCATGATCTCCGGCTGCACCCGTCCCTTGCGCAGCGCCACCGCGCACGCCGCCTCGAGAATGGCGCGCGCCTGCATGTAGGTGATCTCGGGATACATGATGCCGAGGCGGCAGCCGCGAAGACCGAGCATCGGGTTCACCTCGCGGAGGCCATGCACGATGGCGCGCAGCCTGTCGGCCGGGATCTTCAGGTCCCGCGCCAGTCCCTCGAGTTCCGAATCGTCGTGCGGAAGGAATTCATGCAGCGGTGGGTCGAGCAGCCGGATGCAGACCGGATGACCCTCCATGGCGCGGAAGATCGCCTCGAAGTCGCCCCGCTGCATCGGAAGCAGTTTGGCCAGCGCCTTCTGCCGACCGGCGGCGTCCTGCGCCACGATCATCTCCCGCATGGCGGTGAGGCGCTCGCCCTCGAAGAACATGTGCTCCGTGCGGCAAAGGCCAATGCCTTCGGCGCCAAAATCCCGGCCGCGATGCGCATCGGCGGGCGTGTCGGCATTGACCCGGACGCGGATATGGCGGAGCTCGTCGGCCCATTCCATGAGCCGGTTGAAGTCGCCGGACATTTCCGGTGCGATCAGCGCCGCCTGTCCGACGTACACGCGACCCGCGCTGCCATCGACGGTGATCCAGTCGCCTTCGCCGAGCACCCGGGCGCCGACCTTGAGGACACGCTTCGCCTCATCGACTTCGAGGTGCTGTGCCGCGGCCACGCAGGGCTTGCCCATGCCACGCGCCACGACCGCGGCATGACTCGTCATGCCGCCGCGCGCCGTCAGGATGGCCTTGGCGAGCACCATGCCGTGAAAATCCTCGGGCGAGGTCTCGCTCCGCACCAGGATGACCGAGTGACCCGCGCGGCCCATCTGCTCCGCCCGGTTCGCGTCGAAGGTGAGCGTTCCGCACGCCGCGCCCGGCGACGCGGGCAACCCGGTCGTCAGCAGGTCGAGCGTACTGTGCGGGTCGATGGTCGGGTGCAGCAGTTGATTCAGGTCGTGCGGCGGGATGCGGCTCACCGCCTCTTCGCGGGAAATGAGGCCCTCGTCCACCATTTCGCAGGCGATGCGCACGGCCGCATGCCCCGAGCGCTGTCCGCGGCGCGTCTGCAGCATGAAGAGCTGGCCGCGCTCGATGGTGAATTCCATGTCCTGCACATCCCGGAAGTGCCGCTCCAGCAGTCGCGCGGTCCGCTCCAGCTCATGGTATGACGCGGGAAGGCGCGTGTTCAGGCTCTCGATCGGCTCGGGCGTACGCATGCCGGAGACGACGTCCTCGCCCTGCGCATTGATCAGGTACTCACCGTACAGGCGGCTTTCGCCGGTGGACGGATCGCGGGTGAAGGCCACGCCCGGTGCCGGAATCCTCGCCAATGTTGCCGAAGACCATGGCGACGATGTTGACGGCGGTCCCCATGGTGTCGGGTATGTCGTGCAGGCGGCGATAGTCGATCGCGCGCTGGGTATTCCAGCTCTCGAACACGGCGGCCACCGCGCCCCAGAGCTGGTCGACCGGCGACTCCGGGAAGGCGTGCCCGGTCTCTTCCTTGATGCGGGCCTTGAGCGTGCAGACGATTTCCTTGATGACGGCCACCGGCAGGTCGATATCCCGGGTCACCCCGGCGGCGACCCGGCGCTCTTCCAGCACATGCTCGAAAGGCTTCTTGGGCAGGTCGAAGACGACGCTCGCATACATCTGCACGAAACGGCGGTAGCTGTCCCAGGCAAACGCCGCGTTGCCGCTCTGCCGCGCGAGCCCGTCCACCGTCTCGTCATTGAGCCCGAGGTTGAGGATCGTCTCCATCATGCCCGGCATCGAGACCGGGGCGCCGGAGCGCACGGAGACGAGCAGGGGATTGGTGCGATCGCCGAAGGCCCGCCCGGTGGCGTTCTCCAGGCGCTGCAGCGCGTGCTCCACCTGCGCCTTGAGCCGCGGGCTGAACTGCTGCGCCTCGAGGTACTGGAGGCAGATGGTGGTGGCGATGGTAAAACCGGGCGGGACTGGGATGCCGAGGGTCGTCATCTCGGCGAGACCGGCACCCTTGCCGCCAAGGATTTCCTTCATGGCGGCCGTGCCGTCCGCTCGTCCCTGGCCGAAAAAATAGACCAGGGGCGGCGTGAAGGAGCCGGTCATACGAGCGTGGCGGCGAGCGGAGCGGCGTGGCGAAGCTGCACCAGTTCCTCCGTGATGGGCGTCGGGTACTGCCCGGAAAAGCACGCATGACAGAATCCGGTGCCACGTCCCGCTGCATCCAGCATGCCATCGAGTGACAGGTAACCCAGCGAGTCGACGCCCAGGAACTCGCGAATCTCCTCGACCGAATGCGTGGCCCCAATCAGCTCCTCGCGTGTCGGCGTGTCGATCCCGTAGTGGCACGGCCCCGTAATCGGGGGCGATCCGAGGCGGAGGTGCACTTCGCGCGCGCCGGCAGCACGCACCATCTGCACCAGCCCCTTGCTGGTGGTGCCTCGCACCAGGCTGTCGTCGACCATCACCACCGAACGGCCCTCGATGACCTCGCGCACCGGGTTGAACTTGATCTTCACCTTGGCCACGCGCAGCGCCTGCGTCGGGTTGATGAACGTGCGGCCGACGTAGTGATTGCGGATGAGGCCGTATTCGAGCTTGGTCCCCGACGCCTCGCTGAAGCCGAGGGCCATGGCATTGGAACTGTCCGGCACGGCGAATACCACTTCTGCCCCGGGCACCGGGTGCTCGACCGCGAGCTGCCGGCCGATCTCCCGCCGCACGGCGTCCACCGAGCGGCCGAAGATGGTGCTGTCGGGTCGCGAGAAATACACCAGCTCGAAGACGCACCGGGTAACGGTCTTGGGTGGCAGGGACGCCAGCGTCTCCACCTGGCCCTCGACGATGCGCACGAATTCGCCCGGCTGCAGCTCGCGGATGAAGGTGGCGCCCATCAGGTCGAATGCGCAGGTCTCGGACGCGACGATGATGCCGCTGCCCAGCCGCGCCAGCATGAGCGGCCGGAAGCCCCGGGGATCGACGACCGCGTAGATCTCGCGTCCCGAACTGATGACCAGGCTGTAGGCGCCCTCGGCGCGGCCGAGCGCCTCACGGATCTGGCCCTCCATGGTCGGGGCACTGGAGCGCGCGATGAGGTGCACCAGGCATTCGGTGTCCGAGGACGACGTGAAAATGGCGCCCTCCTCGACCAGCTCGCGCCGCAGCTCGGGCGCGTTGGTGAGGTTGCCGTTGTGCGCCACCGAGAGGGCGCCACAGCGGGTGTTTGCGAAGCAGGGTTGCGCGTTGGCGAGGACGGTGCTGCCCGCCGTCGAGTAGCGGGTGTGACCCACGGCGACGTCACCGACCAGGTGCTTCATGACCGGCTCGGGAAAGTTCTCGGATACCAGCCCCATGCCCCGGTGTACCGTGGCGTGGCCCTCGCGATCCACCGCGACGATCCCGGCACTCTCCTGTCCGCGGTGCTGCAGCGCATACAGGCCCAGATAGGCGAGTTGCCCCGCCTCGGGAATCTTCGACACGCCAATCACACCGCACATCGGTCAGGCCTCCAGCGCCGCGTCCGTCGCGACGTGTTGCATTCGCCGGGGAATTGCATCGAAGAAGGTGCGACGAAGCTCGTCAACCGGCCACTTCCACTTGCCCTGGTCGGACTTGAGCGACAGCGGGCCGTTCCGCTCGCCCACGCTGCCGGCGACAAATGCCGGCACGCCATGCTCGGACGCGAGCGCCACGAGGCGGGCGACATGCGAGCGGTTGCAGGTGACCACGACCCGCCCCTGGTCCTCGGCGAAGAGCAGCCGCTCCTCCCTCAGGGCCGGCGCGTACCCGGTCAGGTCGATGTCGGCCCCGATGCCGGCAGCCGCGTACGGCCCGCCGATCGCAGCACTCCGCCAGGGTGACGGCGAGACCACCCTCACTGCAATCGTGTGCCGAGCGAAGAATCCGCTCGCGCGCTCCGGCGAGGAGCAGCTTCTGCAGGCGATGCTCGCCCTCGAGGTCAACTTTCGGGGCCGCACCGCCCACGAATCCGCCAAGCTCGGCCCAGAGTGCCGACCCTCCCATCGCCCCGTCCGTCCGGCCAAGCACGACGATGACGTCGCCCTGGTTGCGGAAGAAGCTGCCGACCCTGTGATCCAGTGACTCGAGCAGCCCGACCATGCCGACGGTCGGCGTCGGATCGATGGCACCGGTCGGGTTCTCATTGTAGAACGAGACGTTGCCGCCGGTGACGGGTGTGCCGAACGCCCGGCAGGCGTCGGCGATGCCGCGACAGGCTTCCCGGAACTGGAAGAACACTTCCGGCTTCTCGGGATTGCCGAAGTTGAGGCAGTCGGTGATGCCGAGCGGAATGGCGCCGCTGCACGCAATGTTGCGGGCCGCCTCGGCAACCGTGGCCTTGCCGCCCTCGTACGGGTCGAGCGACACGAGCCTGCTGTTGCAATCCACCGTCACCGCCATGCCGAACGTCGTGCCGGGCACCTGCATGACACCCGCATCGCACCCGGGCCCGAACGCCGTGGATGCCTGTACTGTCGAGTCGTACTGCTGGTACACCCACCGCTTGCTGGCGATGCTCGGCACGTCGAGCAGCCGAAGCAGGTCGGCCTCGACCTTCGCGTCCTTGCGCGCCGGCGGGCTCGCGGCGCGACGCGCGATGGCGGACTGCCCTTCACGCGCCTCGGGGTGATAGACCGGCGCATCATCGACCAGGCGCTGGCCCGGAATGGCGACGACCGTCAGCCCGGCATGCGTGACGCGGAAGATGCCGTCGTCGGTGACACGACCGATCGGTGTCGCGCCCAGTTCCCACCGGGCGCACACCGCCTGCACTTCGGCCACGCGACCGGGCTCGGCCACGACCAGCATTCGTTCCTGCGATTCCGAAAGCAGGATTTCGTACGGCGTCATGCCCGGCTCGCGGGTGGGGACGAGCGCCGTATCGATCTCGACGCCAACGCCGCCCCGGGCCGCCATCTCGGCGGAGGAGCTGGTGAGCCCCGCGGCGCCCATGTCCTGGATGGCGACGATGTAGCCGCCGTGAATGAGCTCGAGGCTCGCCTCGAGCAGCAACTTCTCGCAGAAAGGATCGCCCACCTGCACCTGAGGCCGGCGCGCCTCGCTCTTCTCCGACAATTCCTCGGACGCGAAGCTGGCCCCGTGAATCCCGTCGCGCCCGGTCCGGGCGCCGACGCACAGGAGCACGTTACCCACGCCGTGGGCCCGTGCCGTGATCAGTTGCTCCTCGCGCATCAAGCCGACGCACATCGCGTTCACCAGCGGGTTGCCGCTGTAGCCCTCGGCGAAGTTGACCTCGCCGCCGAGCGTGGGGATGCCCACACAGTTGCCATAGTCACCAACGCCACGCACCACGCCGGCGAACAGGTAGCGATTGCGTGCGGTGTCCAGCGTGCCGAAGCGCAGGCTGTTGAGCATGGCGACGGGCCGGGCGCCCATCGTGAAGACGTCGCGGAGGATGCCCCCCACGCCCGTTGCCGCTCCCTGGTAGGGCTCGACGGCCGACGGGTGATTGTGCGACTCGATCTTGAACGCGACCGCCCACCCATCCTTGAGCCGCAGCACGCCGGCGTTCTCGCCCGGGCCCTGCACGACGGCTGGTCCCGTGACCGGGAAGGTCTTCAGGATCGGCTTCGAGTGCTTGTACGAGCAGTGTTCCGACCAGAGGGCCGAGAACACCCCGAGCTCGGTCAGTGTTGGCGCGCGTCCAAGCAGGGCCAGGATCTTGTCGTACTCGAACTGGTTGAGGTTGTGCTCCTTCACCACCTCGGGCGTCACCAGGCGCTCGCCGGGAAAGGCGCACGCCGAGAGCTGTGCCGGGTCGATCGCCGTCCCGGTCATGGCTTGCCCACCGGTGCCGGTGCCGTCGTCGCGGGCGTCGTGACGCCGGTGCCGTCGGTGTAGCCAGGCGCCTTGGCGCCGACGCTCGAGGCGCCCTCGTACACGTGATTGCGCGATCGCGCGATCGCATCCACCACCTTGCCGTCCTGCAGGATCACGACGTCCTGCGTGCCGCAGCCGGGCATGCAGTCGGATGGGTAGTTCATGTAGGTGAATGCGCCGCGCGTGCGGGTGGACGTTGGCTGGCCCCAGGCCGCGGTCACCTCGCCCGGCGTCATGCCCGGCTTGACCGGGGTCTGTGCCGAGAGCGCGCGATGACCGCCCGCCAGCAGAAGGATTGCGAGGACCATGCGGACACGGATCATCGGGCAGCTCCAGCGGGTGAGCGAACACCGGCCGCGGACCGGAGGAAGAGGAGGCCGTCGGCCGACCCAAGGTGCGGATCGACCACGCGCTCCGGATGTGGCATGATGCCGACCACGGTTCCGGCCGCGTTGCAGATGCCGGCGATGTCGTTCATGGACCCGTTCGGGTTGCCCTCGACGCCGGGAGCATCCTTGGCATAGCGCAGCACGACCTGGCCCTCGCCCTCGAGGCGCGCGATCGTCTCGGCATCGGCGACATACCGACCCTCGCCGTGCGCCACCGGCAGCCGCACCTGCGTCGTCCGCTCGAATGCCCACGTGAACACGGTGTCGATGCGCTCAACCGCGACGTCGACCGGCTTCGACACGAAGGTGAGGCCGGCGTTGCGCATGAGCGCACCGGGCAGCAGGTGCGCCTCGCAGAGAATCTGGAAGCCGTTGCAGATCCCGATCACCGCACCCCCCGCCGCGGCGTGGGCCTGCACCGCCTGCATGACCGGGCTGAATCGCGCGATCGCGCCCGACCGCAGGTAGTCCCCGTAGCTGAAGCCGCCGGGAAGCACCACGACGTCGGCACCCTGCAGCGACGTGTCACGGTGCCACACGAAGTAGGCATCGGCGCCGCTCTGTTCCGCGCCACGTCGCGCATCCTCATCACAGTTGCTGCCGGGAAACCGGACTACGGCGACGCGCACCATCAGTCGGTCTCCACCTCGACCAGGTAATCCTCGGTGACCGGGTTGGCCAGCAGCCGGTCACACATGAGCCGGGCGCGCGCCTCCGCCTCGTCGAGCGATCCGGCTTCCAGCTCGATCTCCACCGCACGGCCCATGTGCACGCTCCTGGTCTCCGCGAAGCCCAGGGCACCCAGCGCATGCTCGACCGCCTGGCCCTGCGGGTCGAGGAGGCCGGCGCGCGGCATGACCCGAACGTGAACCCGATACGTCATTCCAGCTCCTTGCGGCGCTCCCGGCGCTCGCGGGTGAGGGAAGTGATGTCCGACGGTGCGGCGTCCGCCGCCACCGGCACCGGCTCGGCCTCGGGCCGCTCCATCAGCCCGAGCAAGCCCGAGCGCAGCACGCCGAACAGCGCATAGGCGAGCCCGAGCGGAAAGAGCACGACATCAGGCTTGACCAGCGCGGCAATCATGCAACCGAGGACCAGCACCGTAACCATGCCCTGGCGCGCCGTCCGGAAGCTGAAGCCCGGCATCTTGGGGTACTTCACGTTGCTCACCATCAGCACCGCCATGACGAGCAGCAGCAGTACCAACCCCTGGTGCTGCAGGTCGAGCCACGCGATGGAGGCGCGATACCACGGCGTCTGGCTGAAGGGGTAGTAGCAGGCCAGCGTCATGCCGGCGGCGGGGGACGGAATGCCCGTGAACCACGCGCTGGGCTTGCCCGCCGAGATCACGTTGAACCTCGCGAGCCGGATGGCGGCCGCCACGACGTAGATCCAGCAGAGCACCCAGGCGAACTTGCCGGCGCTGCTGAACTCCAGGAAGTACATGATGAGTGCCGGCGCGACGCCGAACGACACCAGGTCGATCAGCGAATCCAGCTCCTCGCCGAACCGGCTGCTCGTCTTGGCCAGTCGCGCGATCCGGCCGTCCAGCACGTCGAGAATTCCCGCGAACACGATGAACCAGCCGGCCCACCGGAAGTTGCCATTGTACGCGGAGATGATTGCCCAGAACCCGAAGAACAGGTTCCCGAGCGTGAACGCACTCGGCATCACCACCACTACGCGGCGCATGCCGGGCCGCTGCAGTCCAGTTCCTCGAGGTCTCAGTTCCATCGTGCCACCACGGTAAGGCCCGCCACCGTGCGATCGCCCTGCTTGACCAGGACGCGCAGGTTGGCCGGCAGGAAAAGGTCCACCCGGGACCCGAAGCGGATCATGCCCAGGCGCTCACCCTGGCGGACGACAGTGCCGACGGGATGATCGGTGATGATTCGCCGGGCAATGAGCCCAGCGATCTGCCGCACGAGGACCCGGCCGTGCGGCGTGGACAGTCCCACCGACGACTGTTCGTTCTCCAGGCTCGACTTTTCGTCCGCGGCGTTGAGGAACTTGCCGGGATTGTACTGCCGGTACTCCACGGTGCCGCCAATCGGATACCGGTTCACGTGGCAGTCGAAGACATTCATGAAGATGCACACACGCTGCGACTTGCCGCCGATGTATGCCGGTTCGTCGAAGTCGCGCACGTCGACCACCAGTCCGTCTGCCGGCGCAATGAACAGGTTGTCGCCCCGCTCGCCATCACGCACCGGATCGCGAAAGAAGGCGACGACCCAGATGGCCACCGGCAGCCAGATCACCGCGAACGGCCAGAGCCGGAGCGCGGCGAGTGCCACCAGGATGAGCAGGGCGCCGATGATGAACGGCCGTCCCTCGGGCGCGGTGCGGATCACGCCGTCACCGGAAGTGGATGGCCCGTGATCAACCGGTAGGCCTCGAGATACCGCTGGCTCGTGGCCTCGATCACGTCGCCGGGAAGCGTTGGTGGCGGGGCCTCGCCGTTCCACCGGGCCGACTCGCGCAGGGCCGCGAGGTAATCGCGCAGTGGCTGCTTGTCGAAGCTTGGCTGGCTCCGTCCGGGCACGTAGCGATCCGCCGGCCAGAAGCGGGACGAATCCGGCGTCAGCACCTCGTCGATCAGCAGGAGCCGCCCATCAGGCGTAAAGCCGAACTCGAACTTGGTATCGGCGATGATGATGCCCCGTCCGGCGGCATAGTCACGCCCGGCGGTGTAGACCGCGAAGCTCAGGGTGCGCAGCTGCCGCGCCACATCCGCGCCCAGCGCGGACTCCACCGTGATGAACGTGACGTTCTCGTCGTGACCCGACTCGGCCTTGGTGGCGGGCGAGAAGAGCGCCGGCTCGAGCCGCGCGCTCTCGAGCAGCCCTGCCGGCAACGGTTCGCCGGCGAGCGTGCCGCGGGTGCGGTACTCCGCCCACGCCGATCCGCTCAGGTAGCCGCGGACCACACACTCGAACGGCACCGGGGTGGTGCGGCGCACCAGCATGGCGCGCCCCGACACCTGGGACCGATGCGGCACCAGTGCCGGCAGGCGGCGCAGGATCTCATCGGCGTCCGCGGTGATGAAATGGGATGGCGCTGCCTGCTCGAGGCGCCGGAACCAGAACGCCGAGATCTGCGTCAGGACCGCGCCCTTGTACGGCACCGCCTCGTGCATCACCACGTCGAAGGCGCTGACGCGGTCACTCGCCACGAGCAGGAGCGCGTCGGGGCCCGCATCGTACACCTCGCGCACCTTGCCCTGGCGCACCAGCGGAAGGGGAAGCGAGGACGCCTGCAAGGCTGCGGTCATACGCGCACCTCGGCCACGGTGGCATCCGACGCCAGCGCTCGTGCACGCGCAAGGAGCGGGGGCAGGTACTCGGAGGTGAACTCCCGCACCTGCTGAACGGAGCGACCGGTGTAGCGCAGCGGCTCGAGCTCCGCGCGCAGGGCCGCGGACGGCACCCTGGCAAACGCGGGGTCCGCGCCCAGGCGGTCGAGCAGGTCGTTCGACGCGCCGGCACTCAGCCCCTCGGCCACGGTCATGCTGTGCTTCCGGATCACCTCGTGCAGCGCCTGCCGGTCGCCACCCTGTTCCACGCGCGAGCATGAGCCAGCGCTCGGTGGCCATGAACGGCATCTGCGCATCGACATGCCGCTGGATCACCGCCTCGCGCACCTCGAGGCCCGCCGCGATGTTCGTGGCCAGGACCAGGATCGCGTCGGTCGCCAGAAACGCCTCGGGCAGCGTCAATCGCCGATTGGCGCTGTCGTCGAGCGTGCGCTCCAGCCACTGATTGGCCGCGGTGTGCGCCCCGTTGGCCTGGAGCGAGATAACGAACCGCGCCAGGCTGCAGATCCGCTCGGCCCGCATCGGGTTTCGCTTGTAGGCCATGGCGCTCGAGCCGATCTGCTCCGACTCGAACGGCTCCAGCAGTTCGCCCTCGTGCTGCAGCAGCCGCAGGTCGGACGCCATCTTGGCGGTGGACTGCGCGATGCCACTCAGCGCGTCGAGCACCTGGCTGTCCACCTTGCGCGGATAGGTCTGCCCGGTGACGGCAAACGTGTCGCTGAATCCCATGCGCGCCGCGATGCGGCGGTCGAGCTCGCGCACCTTCGCATCATCGCCCTTGAAAAGCTCGAGGAACGAGGCCTGGGTGCCGGTCGTCCCCTTGCAGCCATGCAGCCGCAGCGTCTCGAGCCGGTGGCAGACCTCCTCGATGTCGAGCGAGAGGTCCTGCATCCACAACGTTGCGCGCTTGCCGACCGTGGTGAGTTGTGCCGGCTGGAAATGGGTATAGGCGAGGCAGGGAACCGAAGCGTAGCGCGTGGCGAAGGTCTCCAGCGCCCCCACCACCGCCACCAGGCGCCCGAGGACCAGGCGCAGTCCCTCGCGCATGACGACGAGGTCGGCATTGTCCGTAACGAAGGCACTGGTGGCGCCGAGGTGAATGACGCCGCGCGCGGCGGCCGCCTGGTCGCCAAACGCATGCACATGCGCCATCACATCGTGGCGGAACCGCCGCTCATAGGCGGCCGCGACCTCGAGATCGGCGTCGTCGAGGTGTGCGCGCATCGCCGCGATCGCCGGCTCGGCAATGTCCAGGCCGAGTTCGCGCTCAGTCTCGGCCAGCGCGAGCCAGAGGCGGCGCCACAGGGCGATGCGATGGCGGTCGCCCCAGAGCGCCTGCATGGCAGCCGACGCGTAGCGCGTGCCGAGCGGGGACCGGTAGCGGTCGTCGGTCATGAGAGGGAAAGATCCGTGAAGAGGATGCGTCCGCCACGCTCGAAGAAGATCCGGAACCCGCGACTCGGGCGCAGTCGTTCCACCGTGGTGCCCACCGCGGCCGCGTCGTCGACACGAGAGTTGTTGATGGCGAGGATCACGTCGCCCTCCTCGAGGCCGGTGACTCGGGAGGCACCGGCCGTAATGCTGTAGATGAGCGCACCGCGATCCGCCGACAGGTGTCGTTCCGCGCGAATGGCCGGGGTGACGGTCACCAGCTGCATGCCCTTGAGCACCGGGACCTTTTCGGCGGTGACACTGGGCAGCTCACCGGTGCGAAGTCGACGGCGCACCGGCACCGTCCCGGCGCCGCCGATCTCCACCAGCACCGTGTCCCCGACGGCCACGTCGAGCTTGACCGCTTCCCAGTCCAGCCACGTGCGCAGCTTCCGGCCGTTGGCAAAGACCATCATGTCGCCGACCTTGAGGCCCGCGATCGCGGCCGGGCTGCCGGCGGCGACCGACTCGATGCGAATGCCATCGGGAGACCGGGTGAGCTGCATCTGCCGGGCCCCGACAATCTCGATGCCGGTCCACGCACGATGCATTTCGCCCCGCGCCAGGATCTCGTCCATGACGCGGAGCGCCCGCTCGATCGGGATGGCAAAGCCAAGGCCGATCGAACCGCCGCTGCTCGAGAAGATCGACGCGTTGACGCCGACGACCTGCCCCAGCGCGTTTGCCAGCGGGCCGCCGGAGTTGCCGGGGTTGATGGCGGCATCGGTCTGGATCATGTCGAGATAGAGTCCGGGCTGCTCACCCGTGGGAAGGATGTTGCGCCCCACTGCACTCACGACCCCGGCCGTGACCGTCGGCTCGACGTTGCTCAGCAGGAAGCGGTACGGGTTCCCCAGCGCCACCACCCACTCGCCGATCATGAGATCGGAACTCTTGCCGAGGGGCGCCACCGCCAACCCGGTGCGGGCGACCTTGAGCACGGCGATGTCAGTCGTCGCATCCTCGCCCACCAGCTTGGCCGGCGCATCGCTGCCATCCGGCAAGGTCACGGTGATCGAGTCGGCCCCGTCAACGACATGCTGGTTGGTGAGGATGACACCATCCGGGCGGACGATGAATCCGGTGCCGAAACCCTGCACCTGCTCCTCGCTGCCCTCGGGGGCGAAGAACATGTCGAAGGGCGACTGCTGCACCCGGCGCCGCCCGAGCACACCGACCGACACGACCGAGGGAGCGACACGCGCGGCCGCCGTCACGATGGCGGTGCGACGTGACTGATCCGGTGGTACCTGCTGCTGCACCCGGGCACCCGCCTGCAGCGCCCCGAACGTGGCGAGCGACACCTGCTCGCGCGGCACGCCACGATCGCACCCGGCGACCAGTGCCAGCATGGCGAGACCCGCGGTCCTGCGCCTCATGCCGGCACCGACGCGATCGCGGCATGCGCCGTCGGAAGGAAATGGTCCGGCGCGTATTCCGCCCGCACGAAGTAGAGGCCCTGCGGTGGCGCCGGAGGACTGGTCTCGCTGTTGTCGAGGCGTGCGAGCAGTAGCGACATGTCGCTTGCCGGGCGCCGGCCCAGCGCGATGTCGGTCATTGTCCCGACCAGCATCCGCACCATGTGCTGCAGGAAGCGATCGGCCTCCACATGAAATTCCCAGCCCGCACCACCCGGCCGGCGCATCCAGCGCGCTTCCCGGATATCACACTCGTAGTGGGGCTTGGGTTCGGTACGGGCGGAGAAGGACCGGAAGTCGTGCCGGCCGGAGACAATGGCGGCCGATTGTTCGAGGAGGGTCCCATCGAGCTGCTGCCCAAGTGCCCACTCGTACTTGCGGCGGAATGGGCTGCTCGCGGCAGCGTCACAACCGATGTCGTAGCGGTACCGCCGACCGTCGGCATGCTTGCGCGCGTGAAATCCAGCGCGCATTTCAGCCAGCGCGGCGACCCATATGTCGCGGGGAAGGAGGGCGTTGAGAGCCCGGCGGAGCGAGTCGGCCGACCATGATTCGGGCATTGCGAAGCTGACTGCCAGGCCCAGGGCGTGAACACCCGCGTCGGTACGTCCTGCCCCATGGGCAGTGACATGCTGGTCCGCGAGGCGCGCCAGGACCCGTTCAACTTCGCCTTGCACGGTTCGGCCCGTTGCCTGTCGCTGCCACCCGAGGAACTCGGTGCCGTCGAAGTGGAGCAGCGCGAGGAAGGACCGACTCATGACTCGCGGAATCTAGCCTCGAAACCCCCTCCGAACAAGCATCGCAACTCTTTGTCTTGATTGACAAAAGCCCGCGTGCCCCCCTACGCTTTCCCGGCCCTGTCCACCACTCGTGATTCCTGTGCCTGATACGGCAGAAACCCCAGTCCTTTTCGCCATTGCGCGGCTCGCCGGCGGTCATTCGCTGACCGGTGCCGAGGCTGGCGCCGCGTTCGACCAGGTCATGAATGGGGAGGCGTCGGCCGAGGACCTGGGGCGGCTCCTGCTCGCGCTCCGCACCAAGGGCGTGGCAGCCGCCGAAATCGCCGGCGCGGCGGCGGCGATGCGGCGAGCCATGACGACCGTGGCGCTGGACGATCCCGGCAGCCTGGTCGATACCTGCGGTACCGGTGGTGGCGTGGCCGGAACCTTCAACATCTCGACCGGCGCCGCGTTCATTGTCGCCGGCAGCGGCGTGCGCGTCGCCAAGCATGGCAACCGGTCGCACAGCAGTCGGTCAGGATCGGCCGACGTCCTCGAGGCACTCGGGGTGCGAGTGCCGACGTCACCGGAGCGGGCGCCGGCCGTGCTTGCCGCGGCCGGGATCGTTTTCCTCTTCGCACCGGGTTTCCATCCCGCGATGCGTCATGCCGCGCCGGTCCGCCGCACGCTGGGTGTGCCCACGATCTTCAACCTCCTCGGGCCGCTGTCGAACCCGGCGGCCGTGCAGCGCCAGGTGATCGGCGTCGCCGAGCACGAGCAGGGTTCCCTCGTGGCGGAGGCACTGGTCGCACTCGGCACGCGACACGCGCTCGTGGTGCACGGCGGCGAGGGGATGGATGAACTCTCCCCACTCGGTGCCAGCGACGTCTGGGAAGTGCGGGGAAGCGACGTACGACAATGGACGGTCGACCCCGCAGGCCTCGGCATGGCGCGCGGGAGCCTCTCGGAACTGGCAGGCGGAGACCCTGCGGATAACGCCATGCGGATCCGGGCGATTCTGGAGGGACGCGAGCATGGGCCGGCCCGCGATGCGCTTCGGCTCAATGCGGCCGCGGCGCTCTACGTGTCAGGCCGTGGCTGGACGCTGGCCGAGGCGCTCGACCGGGCGACCGCTGCCCTGGATGCGGGGAAGGGGCTGGAGGCGCTCGATCGACTGCGAGCGGCGACGAGGGGGACTGAAAACGGGTGAGAGGTAAGAAGTGAGAAGTGAGAGGGGAGTAACGGGAGCGCCCGCACTCCTTGCACCTCTTACCTCTCACCCCTTGCCTCTTACGCCATTTCAGTATTTTCGGATGATCCCGACGACGACTCCCTGAATCAGCACATCGCGCTCCTGATAGCGCATCGGGTTCATGGTGGCATTCGCCGGCTGCAGCCTGATCCAGCCACCCGACTCGCGATAGAACTTCTTCACGGTGGCCTCGGCGCCGTTGACCAGTGCGATCACCATTTCCCCGTTCTGGGCAACCTCGCGCCCGTGAACGACCACGTAGTCGCCGTCGATGATGTGCTCGTCGACCATTGAGTTGCCGGCAACCTTGAGCGCGTAGTTCGGCCCGCGCCGCGGCAGGATCTCTTCCGGCACCGAGATGGTCTCGTCGTGCATGAGCGACTCGATGGGCATGCCGGCCGCCACGCGCCCGAGCAACGGGATTTCAGTGGCCTTGGCCGTGCCTCGCGGCGGGAGCACCTCGATGGAGCGGCTCTCGTTGTACTGGCGGCGGATGTAGCCCTTGCGTTCCAGGTTGGTCAGGTGTTCGTGCACCGTGGCGAGCGATGCGAAAGTGAAGCGCTCCGCGATCTCCTCGAAACTGGGCGCGTACCCCTGACCGGCAATGTGCTCGCGGAGGTACGCGAGGATTTCACTCTGGCGCTTGGTAAGTGTCATGGCGACGCTCCAGCACGTGGAATAACAGAAGGGTGCATTACCGAACAGAGGCCGAATTACATTACCCGAAGACGCGCCGAAGGGCAAGATGCCGGTTTCGCTGGGCCAGATTCTCGCCTCCACCAGAACTCTCCTGCCGCCCCTGATCGCGCGGCGGGCGTGAACTGGAGCGGCTGGCCACTGCGTCCCCCCCGGGCCCGTCGTTCGAGGCCGCGCTTGCCGGTTCGACCCTGGGCCTCATCGCGGAGGTGAAGCGACGTTCACCCTCAGCCGGAAGCATCAATGAAGCGATCGATCCGGCGGCCCAGGCCGGGGCGTATGCGCTCGGCGGTGCTTCGGCCATTTCCGTGCTGACCGACACGGCCCACTTCGGCGGAACGATGGATGACCTGCGCGCCGTGGTCTCGCGCGTCCGGGTTCCGGTGCTGCGGAAGGACTTCATCCTGGCGGAAGAGCAGGTCCTCGAGGCGAGGGCCGCAGGTGCCTCGGCGATCCTCCTTATTGTTCGCGCGCTGACGCCGGCACGGCTCCGCGAGCTGCATCAGTTCGCGGCGGACCTGGAGGTCGCCTCGCTGGTCGAGGCGCATACCGGGCCCGAGGTGGAGGTGGCACTCGAGGCCGGTGCCCTCATCGTCGGGGTGAACAGCCGCGACCTCGACACCTTCCGCATCGATGTCGATGCCGCCTGGCGCCTGCTGCGCATGGTGCCGCCAGGCATCGTCGCCGTGGCTGAGAGTGGCATGGCGACGCCGCAGGACGTTGCCCTGGCGGCGAAGGCGGGCGCCGACGCCGTTCTCGTCGGCACGGCGCTGAGCAGTGCGGCCGATCCCGCCGGACTCGCGCGCAGCATCACCAGCGAAAGACGCCATGGGCGTTGAGGCCAAGATCTGCGGCTTGACGCGGGGGGTAGACGCGGCCCTCGCGGCCAGGCTCGGTGCGCGCTATCTCGGCGTCGTGTTCGCGGAGAGTTCACGACAGGTCGACGCCGGGACCGCACGTGACGTCGTCGCGGCGGGCGAAGGCGTGCCCGTCATCGGCGTCTTCGTCAGTCACACTGTCGATGCGATGCTGCGGCTGCGCGATGCAACGGGACTGTCGGCCGTGCAACTCCATGGCGACTACGACGCGTCGGCGCGCCGCCGCTGCCGCGACGAGCAGCTGGGCGTGTGGATGGTGCGGCATGTGGCCGGGGCGGAGGATCTGCAGGACCTCCGTGGCCTCGAAGCCGAGTCGGACGTGGTGCTGGTGGAACCCCGGGTCCCGGGCGCGATCGGCGGGACGGGCGTCGCGCTGGATCTCGAACTCGCGGCGTCAGCCCGCGCCCGACTCACCGCCGGACGGATGGCGCTGGCGGGTGGGCTCCGTCCCGAGAGCCTCCAGCATGCCATCGAGGTCGTCCGTCCCGATATCGTTGATGTAAGTTCAGGGGTTGAATCGGCTCCTGGCATCAAGGACGCCGACCTCATTGCCCGTTTCCTGGAGGCTGCTCGTGACGGTTAGCGCCGCGCCGGAGCATGGACTTGGGGGCCGGTTCGGCCCTTACGGCGGTCGCTATGTCCCCGAGACCCTGGTCGCGGCACTCGACGATCTGGCGGAGTTGTATGACCGGCTCCGCGCTGAACCGGCGTTCTGGGCCGAGTACGAGGGCTATCTCGCCGACATCGTGGGCCGGCCCTCCAGCCTCACTCCTGCACCGCGCCTCTCGGAAGAAGTCGGCGTTCCGGTGTGGCTCAAGCGCGAAGACCTGAACCACACCGGCGCGCACAAGATCAACAACACCATCGGGCAGGCGCTGCTCGCGCTGCGCATGGGCAAGCGGCGCATCATTGCCGAGACGGGCGCGGGACAGCACGGAGTTGCCACCGCGACCGTGTGCGCGCGCTTCGGCCTCGAGTGTGTCGTGTACATGGGCGCCGAGGATGTCGCCCGCCAGGCCCTCAACGTCTATCGCATGCAGCTGCTCGGTGCGACGGTCGTGCCGGTGGAATCAGGAACCCGTACCCTCAAGGACGCCACCAACGAGGCACTGCGCGACTGGGTGACGAACGTTCCGACCACGCACTATATCATCGGCTCGGTCGTGGGCCCCGATCCCTACCCCCGCATGGTGCGTGACTTCCAGGCGGTCATTGGTCGTGAGGCCCGCGCCCAGATGCTCGCCCGTACGGGAGGGCTCCCCGCCACGGTGGTCGCCTGTGTCGGGGGCGGTTCGAACGCGATGGGCGTGTTCGCCGGTTTCCTCGAGGACGCAGCGGTGGAGCTGGTCGGCGTGGAGGCAGCGGGCGAGGGGCTCGACAGCCTGCGCCACAGTGCGACGCTCACGGCGGGACGGCCGGGGGTGCTGCATGGCAGCCTGAGCTACCTGCTGCAGGACGACGACGGGCAGGTGTCGCCTGCGCACTCGGTCTCGGCAGGACTCGACTATCCGGGCGTGGGGCCGGAACACAGCTGGCTCCGGGACAGCCGGCGTGTGCGCTACGAGACGGCCGACGATCGCGAGGCGCTGGACGCGTTCCAGAGGGTGTGCCGCCTCGAGGGCATCATCCCGGCCCTCGAGACTGCGCACGCCTTCGCCTGGGTGCTGCGCCAGCGCGGTCGCCGTGCGGCGACCGCGTCCATCCTGGTCTGCCTGAGTGGCCGTGGCGACAAGGATGTCGCCCACGTTGCGGCCATTCTCGGGAACCCTGCATGACGGGTGGTTCGAGCGACCTGATCCTCCCGACCTCACAGGTGTCGGAGCTGATCCAGAGCCTGGTGAAGGCGCTCCGCGCCTTCCAGATGTACCTCCCCAACAATCCCATGTACCAGCGCGCAGGGCAGAATGTGCGTGCGGGTTTCGCCCCCATCTGGCAGGTGCTCGACGACCTGGAGCTCCAGGTCGCCGAGACGGACTTCGTCTGGGAGGAACAGCCGGTCTACCACCAGCTCACGAAGAACGAGAGCCTGGCGTGGACCTTCTACAAGGACGGCATGCGTGTCCTGAACCTCAAGAAGGGTGTCGAGGAGGAGGAGATCGTCCGCTTCCTCGAGGTGGTGAATCGTGCCCGCTTCATGCAGCAGGACGCGGGTGACGACCTCCTCACCCTGCTGTGGGAGCAGGAATTCAATTTCATCCAGTACCGGTTCGTCGAGGGCTTCGGTGATGAAGTTGTGCCCGAGGCCGCGGGCGACATGGGCGGCACCACGGCCGTGACGGCGGAGCAGGTCCAGCAGCAGGTGCGCGAGGAGGCTCCGCCCAAGCCGGCCGGCATCGTCGACCTGGAGGAATTCGACTCGACGCTCTACTTCCTGGACGAGAACGAGATCGCGACGGTTGCGGAGCAACTGCTCCAGGAATACCAGCGCGATGCGCGCGCGAGTGCACTCGCCGCCCTCTACGACATCTTCGACTTCGAGCCCGACCGGGCAGTGCGGGAGGAGATCATTGGTGTCCTCGAGACACTGCTGCCCAACCTGCTCAACGCCGGCGAGTTCCGGGCGGTCGCCTCGGTCATGCGTGACGTGCGCGACCTGGTGCGCAAGGCGTCGCACCTGTCCACCGAGATGCGTGACCGGCTGCTGGCTTTCGAGTCCAAGCTGAGCGAGCCCGAGATCGTGCGGCAGCTCATGGTGTCGCTTGACGGGGCGGCATCGCAGGCCGGCGACGAGGACGTGACCGAGGTGCTGCGCGAGCTCCATCCCGCGGCCCTGGGCGCGATCATCACCTGGCTCCCCACGCTCAACAATGCCCATGTGCGCGAACTGCTCGAGCAGGCGGCCGACCGCATCGCGTCGAGCTCGCCGGGCGAGGTGCTGCGGCTGCTGCGCGACCCGGGCAACATCGCGGTGAAGGAAATCGTCGAAATGTGCGGACGGCTCAAGCTGCAGGGAGCCGTGCCGGGACTCGGGGAAACCGTGCGCTCCCCCGATCCTGCGGTCCGGCTCGCCTCGGTGCAGGCGCTTTCCGAAGTGGCCTCGCCCGGTGCACTCACGGCCATGGAGTCGGCGATCGATGACGATGACCGGGCCGTCCGGCTCGCCGCCGTACGTGCCATGGGCGCCAAGGGCATCCGCAATGCCCTCAAGCGGGTCGAACCGGTGATCCTTGGCAAGTCCGATCGCGATCTCGACCTGACCGAGAAGATGGCGTTCTTCGAGGCCTATGGTGCCATTGCCGGGCCGACGGCAATTCCCACGCTGCAGAGCATGCTGCTCACGCGTGGCCTGCTCGGATACAAGGCGAGTCCCGAGACGCGCGCCTGTGCCGCCGTGGCGCTCGGTCGCATTCGCACGCCCGAGGCGCGAGCCGTGCTGCAGAAGGTCGTGGATGACAAGGAACTGGTGGTACGGAATGCGGTGAGCCGCGCCCTGCGGGGCCAGCCGGCCATATGAGCCAGGCCATGCCGGGTTCACGCGGAGGTGAGCCTCCCACCCAGGACGCGATGCTCCGCACCGCCGGCCGCGGGTTGCTGCTCGACCTGTACGCCGCGTTGCGAAGCCTCAAGCTCTACCCGGTCGAGAACGCCACCGTGCAGAAGTCGCTGGATGACCTCCAGGGCACCGCCGTTGCGCTGCTCAAGACGGAGTCGGAAGTGGAAATCCGCCTGTCCGGGGATTTCATCTTCATCAACCAGACGCGCCTGCGCCTCGAACTCGACAACTATGCCTCGTTCAGCCAGATCCTCGCGCAGTTCCGCGCATACGAGATCGGGGTCGTGCGGGTCCATCCTGGTGTCGAGCGCCGCGAGTGGCAGGCATTCCTCAGCATCCTGCTGAGCCTGCAGCCCAGGGCCGGCGCCGAGGGCGTGTATGAGGAGGTCCGACTGCGGCTCGAGGGCGCCGGCATCCAGCATCTGGACATCGAGCCCGCGCAGCCCAGCGAGGAGAGCCTCGAGGACCAGGAGCGACAGAAGGAAGTGGCGAAGCGCACCTACGCCCAGGGCGTGGCGGTGACGCGGGAAGTGATCACCAGCATCCGGATGGGCCGGGCAAGCGGGGCCAAGAAGGTGAAACGCGCGGTCCAGATGATCGTGGACCAGGTCCTCAACAACGAGACCTCGATTGTCGGGTTGACCACGATCCGCGACTACGACGAGTACACATTTACCCACTCCGTGAACGTGTGCATCTTCGCGGTGGCGCTGGGCAAGAAACTCGCGCTCACCCGGCTCCAGCTGTACGACCTCGGCATGACAGCGCTGATGCATGACCTGGGCAAGGCGCGCGTGTCGCACGAGATCCTCAACAAGACCACGAGTCTCAACGACGCCGAGTGGCGCCTGATGCAGGCCCATCCGTGGCTGGGGGCACTGACGCTGTTCGGGCTGCGCGGATATGACGAGATTCCGTATCGCGCGATCCTGGTGGCGCACGAGCACCACATGAAGACCGACCTGACCGGCTATCCCAAGCCGATTCGTCCGCGACAGCTCGGTTTCTATTCGCGCATCGTGGCGGTGGCCGATGGGTTCGACGCGGCGACCACGCGGCGCAGCTACCAGACCATCCCGATCGAGCCCGACCAGGTGCTGCGCGAGATGTGGGAAAACCCCAAGCGCGGGTACGACCTGATCCTGGTCAAGGCATTGATCAACCTCATTGGGATCTACCCGGTGGGTACCTGCGTCATCCTGGATACCCTCGAGGTTGCCATCGTGTATGCGCCCAATCCCGAGGCGACCCTGCTGAATCGCCCGCTCGTCCGCATCGCGATCGACGTGAATGGCGGGGCCGTGCCGGCGCCGGGCACGCTGGTGAACCTTGCCGACCAGGACGGCGCCGGTCACTTCACGCGCTCGATCGTGAAGGTGACCAACCCGACCCGCTACGGGCTCGTCGTCGGGAACTACTTTGTCTGACCTCGCGCAGGTCTGGGCCCGATTGCGTGCGTCGCGCCGGCCGGGGCTCATCACCTACCTCACGGCCGGCTTCCCGTCGGTTGAGGCCAGCCGTGACGCCCTGCAGGTCGCCGACGAGCTGGCCGACGTCCTCGAGGTCGGTGTGCCGTTCAGCGATCCGCTGGCAGACGGGCCCACCATCCAGCGCAGCAGTTTTGCCGCGCTGCAGCAGGGCATGACGCTGGCCCGCACCCTTGAGCTGGTGGCGTCCGTCAAGCCGTCACGGCCGGTCGTGATCTTCAGCTACGTAAATCCGATCCTTCGGTATGGCATGGAGCGCTTCCTGGCCGATGCGGCCGGGCTGGGCGTCGCCGGGCTCCTGCTCACGGACCTGCCCGCCGGCAGTGACCCCGCCCTCGAGCAGCTGGTCCAGTCGAGCCCGCTCGATCTCATACGCCTCGTCGCCCCAACCACGCGGCCGGAGCGACTGGCGCGCTCGGTCTCGGGTGCGCAGGGCTTCCTCTACCTGGTGTCGCGGCTCGGTGTAACTGGGGCGAGCGCCTTGCTCTCGACGGACCTGGAGCAGTCGATCGCCCGCGTGCGGGCCGCGTCGCCGCTCCCGATCGCCGTGGGGTTCGGCATCTCGACCGGCGAGCAGGCGGCCCGGGTCGGGCGTCTCGCCGATGGAGTGGTGGTGGGCAGCGCCCTGGTGGACCGGCTGGCCACCGACGGCGTTCCCGGCGTGCGAAGCCTGCTGGGCGCGCTGCGGCGCGCGGTCGATCACGTGGAGGCGGCCGCGTGAGCTACAGCCTCAACCGCATCATCGACTACTACGCACGAGTGCTGGCGGTGGGCGGCCTCGTGCTCGCCGCTGCCGTCCTCGTCACGGACCAGCGCTTCATCACCGCGCCGGTCGCCAGTCTCGGCCTGATCGCGGCCGTCACCTTCCTGCGGGCCTACCCAGTCCGGCTGAGCAAGTACTCGTACCTGACCCAGGTCGCAGTCCCGGTCCTGGTCGGTGCGGTGGCGGTCGGTCCGTCGCCAGTCGTGCTGGCGCTGCTGGTGGGCGTCATTGCGGCCGACACCATCTGGCTCCGCAAGTCGCAACGCGTCGCCTTCATCAACGCCGGCCGCGAGATCATCGCGTTCACCTGCGCCTTCGGCGTGTACGCCGCCGTGCTGCAGGCGAGCGGAACGCCCAGCCTCTCGGTCGACTTCCTGCCGGCGGCGTTCAGCCTCGTGGCGATGTACTTCCTGGCCTCGCGCGCGATGTTTTACTTCACCCTTCTGGTGCGCGACAAGCTGGAGCAGGTCGAGCAGCTGCTCATCCTGCGCTGGGAAGTCGTCTCCATGCTCCTGTCGCTTGGCGCCTGCGTGGTCACGATTGCGGCCCTGCAGTCGCTCTCGCCCGCAGGATGGGTGGCCGTTGCCGGGGTGCTGACGGCCATCGGGATGCTGACGAAGCGGATCCTCGAGGAGGCGATTGCCGCGGAGGACCTGAACAAGATTCACCTCATGGAGTCGGCGATCACGGGCAATGCCGGACTGCACGGATCGTTCGAGCAGATCGAGCGCCTCGGCTACCGCCTGCTCGACTGGGGTGACTATCGCATCTGTCGCTGGGACGGCGCCGACGTGACCCTGGCATACCGTGGACGCATCGGCCGGCCCAACCGCGAACGCATGCTGCCGGAATTGAACACCTTCCGCCGGGAGGTCGTTGCCACCGCGCGGCCAGTCATGATCCGGGACGCCGGGCGCGACTCGCGGATCAGCACGCCTGATCCTGACGTGCAGAGCATCCTGATCTATCCGGTGCGGTTCGGCGAGGATCTTCTGGGCACGCTTGAGATCGATCACTTCAAGCGCAACGCCTACGGCCCCAAGGATCTCTCGGCCGTCAGCACGATCGCCGCGCAGGTCGCGACGGCAATTCACATCGCCGAACTGCGCCGGCCGCTGGTGAGCACCGTGGAACAGATCAGCCAGCAGGTCGCGGCGCTGGCGCGTGCCACCGAGTCCCTTCGCACCTCGGCCGCGGCACTCACGCAGGCGTCGGGGGCGATGCAGCGCACCGTGGCGGAGCAGGATGCCTTCGTGCGGGGTGGCCTCGAGGCAACGACCAACCTGTCGCGCGATTCCCAGGCCATGGCCGAGCAGGGAGCGGCGGCGGCCGCGACCAGCCGGGAAGCGGCCGAGGTCGCGGTGCAGAAGCGGATCGTGATCGGGGATGCCATCCAGCGCCTGGTGCACCTGAAGGAGTTTGTCTCCGACAGCTCACAGCAGGTCGCGGCGCTCGGCGAAGTGACGCGCCGCATCACCGGCTTCATCGGGACCATCCGGGAGATCGCCGACGCGACCAACCTCATCGCGCTCAACGCCGCGATCGAGGCGGCCCGCGCCGGCCGTGAGGGTCGCGGCTTCGCCATCGTCGCGGAGGAAGTCCGGAACCTCGCGGCGCAGAGCCTGCACGCGGCGCGCGAGGCGGGCCTGCTGGTGGGCGAAATCGGCGCGCAGGTCGAAAGCGTGACCGGCCAGATGCTGCGAGGCCAGGAAATCGTGAGCGGTGTCGGGGACCTGAGCGCCGATGCGGCAACGGCACTCGACGTCATCGGCCGGGCCACCAGCGCCGCCGGCGAGGGTGCGAGCCGGATCGCCGAGACGGCCGCGCAGCAGCGCCGGCACGTCGACGTCCTGTCGGCCCAGATCGAGCGGGTGGCACTCGTGGCCAAGCGGGCCCGCGAGGAATCGAATGCCCTGTCGGAGCAGGCGGCGGGCGCGGCGCGCGGCCAGGCCGACCTCGATGGGGCCATCCGTGAACTGGGTGACGTGGCCACCGAGCTGCAGCGGATCGCGCGACACTTCGCTGTTGATCATTGAGCGGCACGGTGGCCAGGGCATACGTCGCGCTCGGCAGCAACCTGGGCGACCGCGCGGCCCATCTCGCGGCCGCGCGCGCGGGGCTCGCCGCACTATCAGGCACGCGCATCGTGGCGGCATCGTCGGTAGAGGAGACGGCACCGCTGGGCGGGCGGGCCCAGCCTCCGTACCTGAACCAGATGCTCCTGCTCGAGACGACGCTCGCGCCCCGGGCGCTGCTGCTCGCGGGTCAGGCGATCGAGGCGGCCAACGGGCGCGAACGGCTGGAGCGCTGGGGATCGCGCACGCTCGATATCGACATTGTCCGCTATGCCGACCTGTCGCTGGCGGACCCGGATCTTGTTCTCCCGCACCCGGGACTCGCCACCCGCGAGTTCTGGCAGCGCGAAATCGCGGAGCTTGACGGCAATGAGTGACACCCGACCACGCAGCATCCCCGCACTCGTCGCGCTGAAACAGGCGCGGCGCCCGCTCGTGATGGTGACCTGCTATGACGCGACGTTTGCGCGCCTCCTCGACGCGGCCGGCGCCGATGTCCTGCTCGTGGGCGACTCGCTGAATACGGTGGTGGCGGGGCACGGCACCACGCTGAGCGCCACGTTGCCACAGATGATCTACCACGCGGCGGCGGTCCGTCGGGGCGCACCCACCATGCCGATCGTGGTGGACCTGCCGTTCCTCACCTATCAGGTGAGCATCGAGGAGGCCATTCGGAATGCCGGGCGGGTGCTGGCGGAGACGGGCGCCAATGCGGTGAAACTCGAGGGTGGCGCCGCGATGGTCCCGACGGTTCGCGCGCTGGTGGAGCGCGGCATTCCCGTCGTGGGCCACCTGGGGCTGCTGCCGCAGTCGGTGCAGTCGACCGGCGGCTACAAGGTGCAGGGTCGCGCGGCGGCGGCCGCCGACCAGCTCCTTGCCGATGCGGGCGCCCTGGAGGCGGCCGGCGCGAGCATGCTCGTCCTCGAACTGGTGCCGGCCAGCCTTGCCAAGCGGGTGAGCCGCGCGCTTGCGATCCCGACCGTTGGCATCGGCGCAGGGGCCGATTGCGACGGGCAGGTGCTGGTCCTCTACGATCTTCTCGGACTCGACGAACGCTTCAATCCCCGCTTCCTCCGGAAGTACGCGCAGCTCGCCGGTGACGTGCGCGACGCCGTGGCGCGCTTCGGGACCGAAGTGCGGGCGCGGAAGTACCCGGGCAAGGAACACAGCTTCGAGTGATGCGGGCTCCCGCCAGATGATCGAGTATTCCAGCGCCCGGCGACTTGCGCGCGGCGGTACGCGCGGCGCGGGCCCGAGGGCACCGCATCGGCTTGGTCCCCACCATGGGTGCGCTGCATGAGGGACACCTCTCGCTGGTAGACGCCGTCCGCGCCGGCAGCGACGTCGTGGTCATGAGCGTCTTCGTCAATCCGACGCAATTCGGTCCCACCGAAGACCTGGGCCGGTATCCCCGGGATGCCGCTCGCGACCGCGCGCTCGCGGGTGGCCGTGGCGTCGATGTCCTGTTCATGCCAACCGTGGAGGCGATGTACCCGGCCGGCGCGGACACGCGGGTCGTGCCTGGACGCGTCGCGAGCCGCTGGGAGGGCGCGGCACGGCCGGGTCACTTTGCCGGAGTCCTCACGATCGTCGCAAAGCTGCTCCACCTGGTGGAGCCCGATGTCGCCTGCTTCGGGCAGAAGGACTTTCAGCAGCTGACGCTGATTCGCCAGATGGTGCGGGACCTGGACTGGCCGGTGGAGATCCGTGCCGGGCGCACGGTTCGCGAGGCCGACGGACTGGCACTCAGCAGCCGGAATGTTTTTCTCTCGCCCGCCGACCGCGCCCAGGCACGTGGGCCTGAGCGCTGGCGCTCGGTGGCGCGTGTGCGGCGTTTGCCAGCGGTGAGCGCTCGGCGGCAGCACTGGAGCGAGTGATGCGCGGTGGCCTCGCGGTCCATCCGGGCGTTGCGGTCGAGTATATTGCGGTCGTGGATCCGGTGACGCTCGAGCCTGTTGCAGGCACCGACAGCCGCACGGTCATCATGATCGCGGCGCGGGTGGGCTCGACCCGCCTCATCGACAACGTGATTCTTGGCGAGGGACTCTGACATGCTGCGACATCTCATGAGGGCAAAGATTCATCGGGCGACGATCACGTCGGCGGACCTGCACTACGAAGGCTCGCTGACCGTGGATGCGGACCTGCTCGATGCGGCGGACCTGGTGACGCACGAGGAAATCCAGGTGGTGAACGTCAACAACGGGGCGCGCTTCAACACGTATGTCATCCCGGGGCCGCGGGGCTCGGGGGTCATTCAGCTCAACGGCGCGGCGGCGCGGCTGGGCATGGCGGGCGACCTGGTCATCCTGATCGCGTACGGCGAATTCGACGAAAAAGAAGCGGAACGGCACCACCCGCGGGTGGTGTTCGTCGACGCCAAGAACCGGCTGGTCCGTCCGACCCTTCGCGCCGAAGGCTGATGCGGGCCCCGGTGTCCTCACCGCTCCGCCCGACACCACCCTCCCTCCGCCCGACGATTCCGAGCTGGGCGGTCATGTCGCCCGAGCGACTCGAGCACACGGTCCGCGTGGCCGAGCTGGTGGCGTCCTGGGCCGATCACATGCTCATCCACGATAGCGAGCGGAACCGCTGGCTTCGCGCCACCTGGCTGCACGACGCGTTGCGTGATGCTCCCGAGAGTGAGCTGGAAAAGTGGGCGTCCTCCACCCCGGGCCCGGTCGAGCTCCGCCATGGACCAGCCAGCGCCGCGCGCGCCAAGGCGGAGGGAGAAATCGATCGCGGTGTACTCGATGCCGTCCGCTATCATTCAGTGGGGCTGGCTGAATGGGACATGGTGGGACGCGTGCTGTATTGTGCCGACTACCTCGAGCCGGGTCGCGATTTCCTGAGGGAAGAACGGGCAGAACTGGCCGCCCGCCTGCCGGGCGACCTGGGCGGAGTGATTCGCGTCGTTGCCCGAAGCCGTATCACCCATGCCATCAAGAGCGGCTGGACCATCCCTGAACCGACCTACCGATTCTGGAACAGCCTCGTCGCCTCACGTCCCGCATCCTGAAGATCCTTGGTGCGCTCCTGCTCGCCGCCGCAGTGATCGCGGGCGTTCGCTATCTCGGCACTCGGCCGGAACAGGTCGAGGGGCATGCGTATGCGGTGCCGCCGAGCAAGGACCGGGTCGTGGTGGAGGTGCTGAACGCGACGGCCATCACCGGCCTGGCGCGAGTGGGCGCCCGCCAGCTGCGCGCGAATGGGATCGACGTGGTATTCCTGGCAACCTCGGCGCCCTCGGATTCCACCAGGATCCTGGTGCGGCGGGGGGAACTCGAGGCGGGGAACGGGTCCGGAAGGCGCTGGGTGTGGGATCAGTACGGGCCCAGCGTGACACGACGCGCCACGTGGATGTGACGGTGATCCTGGGTCCCGACTTCAGGGCACCGGAAGAGCTGCATCCGTAAAAAGGAACGCGCGACGCACGACCCACGACTCACGACCCGCGACTCATCTCCGCTGTACGAGCAATACACCCGCGACCACGAGCAGTCCCCCGAGCACCCGGGTCACGGTCGAGCGGCTGTTGTGCGAATCCCACCCAGCCCTGGTTGTCCAGCAGCAGTGATGCCAGCATCTGGCCCGCCACGATCGCCGCGATCAGCGTGGCGGCCCCGAGCTTCGGGGCCAGTACGACCGCTGCGGTGATGTAGGCGGCACCCAGAAGGCCGCCGAGCCAGTACCACCATGGCAGCGCAGCCATGCCGCTCATGGCGGGTAGGCGGGCGCCGACGAGCATGGCCACACCAATCAACCCGATTGTTCCGACCAGGAAGGAAGCAAGGGCGGCCATCAAGGGATGCCCGAGGCCGGTGCGCAGCTGCGCGTTCAGGCCGGCCTGCACCGGCAGCAGCGCCCCCACGGCCACCGCGACGCCCACGAGCCCGAGCATTGCCGACGCGGGTGGTGACTGCGTGGTCATGCCATGTCCTTGTGAACAGGGTGGGGAGCTGCACTGATCGGCCCGCGCGCCCTGATGTGCTCCTCGAACGCGGCCTCGAGCAGGGGGCGTCGCACCTTCCACGCTGCGCGCATCGAGTGCTCGTCACGCACATGCCAGTACCCGGGCGACACCAGTGGCTCCGCGTGCTCGACGGTGATCAGCACCACGGCCTCGACCGGGTAGCGCGTACCTTCCTCGTCAAATACGCGGCGCGTCGCGGACTCGAACACCGGGCCGCTCGTTTCCAGTTGCGCGGTGCCCTCGAACCGGTACCCGCGACGGGACAGCTGGTCGACGACGTTCACCACGATTGCGCTGTTGTGGGTCAGGTTGGCGCGCGTGCGAGGCGACGCGATATCCAGGAAGAAGAGTCGCTCGTCGTCCCAGACCCGAACCGTTCCCTTCGGGGAAAGGTTGGGCCAGCCTTCCGGTGTCACGGTGGCTGCGAAACAGAGATGCGCTGCCTCGACCACGGCGCGCATGTCGTCGGTGATGATGCTCATTCGCCTCACTCCATCGGCTGGTATCGGGACCTGGGGGCCACGGTCACGACTGCGTGCCGGGCCCTCCAAGAATGTCCGGCGTAGTACCGCGGGATGCAAGCATCACGGTATCAGCAGGACCTTGCCACTGGTCCCGCGGCTCTCGAGGGCAGCCTGCGCGTCGGCGGCCTGCGCCAGCGGGAAGCTCCGGTCGATCCGCAACCGGAGCCTGCCGTCAGCGATCCACCGGAAGAGGTCCGTGGTACGCGTCTCCAGTTCCTCGCGCCCGTGTACATAGGCGCCCAGCGTGGGTCGCGTGAGGTACAGGGACCCCTTGCGGCTCAGGAGCAGCGGATCCAGCGGTGGCACCGGGCCGCTGGACTGCCCGAACAACACGAGCAAGCCCCGCCTGGCCAGCGAATCGAGGCTTCCTTCCCAGGTGGTGCGTCCCACGGAATCGTAGGCAACGCGCACACCCGCGCCGTCGGTGATCCGCTTCACCTCGGTCACCACCTCCTGCGTCGTATAGAGAATGACGTGTTCCGCGCCCGCCTCCCGCGCGAGTGCCGCCTTGGCTTCACTGCTCACCGTCCCGATCACGCGCGCGCCGCGCAGCGCCGCGATCTGGGTCAACAGCAACCCGGTTCCACCGGCCGCGGCGTGCACCAGGCACCAGTCTCCAGGCCCGAGCGGGCAAGGTGGAGGTGGCGAGGTAGTGCGCCGTCAGGCCCTGGATCATCACGGCGGCGCCCTGCCTGGCGTCCACGGCATCGGGCAGCTTCACCAGTCGTGCGACCGGCGCCACCGCACGCTCGGCGTATGTCCCGCGAAGGCCTTCCGATGCGACACGATCGCCCGGGCGCAACTCGACGACGCCCGCTCCGATCGCGACGACCGTGCCTGCGCCCTCGGTGCCCGGTGTGAACGGCAGCGCCGGCCGGTACAGGCCAGTGCGCTCGTAGATCTCGATGAAGTTGATTCCCGAGGCCTCGAGCTGGACGAGTGCCTCGCCGGGCCCCGGTACCGGGTCGGCCACGTCCTCGAGGCGCAGGACCTCGGGGCCGCCGTGCTGGTGTATTCGTATTGCCTTCATGCTCAGGCCTCGAGTCAGCCAGGGGGGATCGGCTCGAGAACGAACCTGACGTTTTCCGTCTGCGCCAAAGGACAGCCGCAAGCCGGAACCCGTCCCTGCACGATCACATCACGTTCAGCACTCTGATATCCAGGGGCCGAGACCGTGAGATGGTAGGAGCCGGCATAGCCCCTGATGAAGCAGGTCGAGTCACACGGTAAGGTGGCATCGAGACCGCCTGACGCCGTCACCGACGCACCACTCACGCTGCTCCCGGAATTTCCGGAGACAACGACCGCGACGGCGATGGGCGGGAGGCACGGCGGTATGATGCAGTTGTCGTCGCCGCACCCGGTCGCACTGATGGTCAATAGTGCCGCGAGAGTGCCTTTCAAGGGATCTGACCTTTCAGCGTTCAAGCAGTCAGCTACGCCACCCCGATCACCACGTCCATCACGTTGGTACCAGTCAGGCCCGGCCGGAGCAGCGCGTGCGCCGCGTCCAGGGCAGGGTAGGCATCATGCCTGGTCAGGTCGGCGACAGGATCGCGTCCGGCCGCGATGATCTGCGACCACGTCCCCCCGTCCACAATCGCGCCCGCGGCGTCGGTAGGCCCGTCGCGGCCGTCCGTTCCCGCCGCCAGAAGCGAGATGCCGCTGGTGCCGGCCAGCTTCCGCGCCGCAGCCAGCGCCAGTTCCTGGCTCCGGCCGCCCAGGCCAGGCGTTGCTCCCAGCGTCACCGTGGTCTCGCCGCCTTGGATCACGCAACGCCTTGCGGCCCCTTGCGTTCCATGCGCTTGTGAATAATTTCTCAAAGTCGCGGCTACACTCGTGCCGGCGGCGCTGGCCTCCCCTTCGAGGGGGCTCGCGACCACGCTGGGAACGAGGCCCAACGCTGCCGCACGGACGGCTGCTGCCTCCAGCGCAAGCCGATTACTCGACACAATTTCGGTCTGAACGGAAGCGAACGCCGAGTCGTCCGGTTTTGGCGTCTCCGCGATCTTGCCGGACTCGATGTCGGAAACGAGGGCTCGCAGCGGCGGGGCGAGTTGGGACCAGAGGCCATGTCGCTCGAGTTCGTGGCGCACATCGGCAGCGGTAGTCGGATCGGGAATGCAGGGACCGGACCCGATGGATGGCAGGTCGTCACCGATTACGTCGGAGACGACGAACTGGCGGATGGTTGCGCCACGAAGGGCGGCGGCGAGCTTGCCGCCACCCCACTGGGTGAAGCGCTTGCGAACCTGGTTCATGGCACTGATGTCGAGACCTGAGCCAAGCAGCATTCGGTACAGGGAGCGCAGGTCGTCGCTGGTGATGCCTGGCATCGGTGCGCCGATCAGGCTCGTAGTGCCACCAGAGAGAAGTACCCAGACGTGATCGCCTGGCCTGACACTGCTGGCGACCTGGGCCAGCCGGGCCGCGGCAGCAAGAGAAGCCGCACCTGGTTCGGGATGATCGCCAGCCACGACGGGCACGGCCGGATCCGGTGCTGGACCGGCCGTCGGCGCGACGACGAGCCCGCCAGCGATCGGGAGCCCGGCGTGGTGGACGAGCGCCGTGGCAGCACTGGCCATGGGCAGCGCTGCCTTGCCCAGCGCCACGAGCCAGAGGCGATGGTCGCGCACGGCGTGCAGGTGGCTGCCACGCTCGAGTGCAGCCGAGACGGCAGGCCCAGGTTCGACCGCGGCGACTGCGGCGTGATACAGGTCCTCCAGCAGCGCGCGGTCTGGCGTGCCGGGGGGTAGCTTCAGGTTCATCGTCTGGGCTGGTGTGGGGTCGTTGGGCGGTTGAATATACCAGCAGCAGGCTGTCGTGCTGCTCGGGGCGCCGGAGCCCGGTGAGGCTTCGGTGATGTCTTCCTACTTCCCGTGAGGTGTGGCAATGTCGGGTCGGAACCTTCTGTTCGTGCCGGGGCCAACCAATTCCCCCGACCGGATCCTCCGGGCGATGCATGTCCCGATGGAGGATCATCGTTCGTCGTCGTTCCCCGCGTTCGCCGGCCCGATACTCTCCGACCTGCGCAAGATCTTCAAGACGGAATCGGGCCAGGCCATCGTGTTCCCGGGAACGGGCACGGGCGGATGGGAGTCGGCCCTCGTCAATACGCTTTCGCCCGGCGACAAGGTGCTTTCCTTCCGCTACGGGCAGTTCAGTCATCTCTGGATCGACATGATGCAGCGGCTTGGACTGGATGTCACCGCCATCGATGTCGAATGGGGCGAGGGCGCACCACCGGATACGATTCACGAATTGCTGAGCAAGGATACGAAGCACGAGTACAAGGCCGTCTGCATCGTGCACAATGAGACGGCGACCGGGGTGACGAGTGACATCGGCGCGGTGCGAAAGGCGATGGATGCAGCGAAGCATCCGGCCCTGCTGTTCGTGGACAGCGTCTCCGGACTCGCGAGCCTCGACTTCCGCATGGACGAATGGAAGGTGGACATTGCGGTAACCGGATCGCAGAAGGGCTTCATGCTGCCGGCCGGCGCCGGCATCGTCTGCGCCAGCCCGCGGCGCCATCGACCAGGGCAAGACGGCAAAACTGGCTCGCTGCTACTGGAGCTTCGAGGACATGCTGAAGGCCAACGCCACGGGATACTTCCCGTATACGCCGTCCATTCCGATGCTGTACGGCTTGCGCGAGGCGATCAACATGCTCTTCGAGGAGGGCCTCGAGAATGTCTTCGCGCGCCATCACCGGCTGGCCGAGGGTTGCCGGCGCGCGGTGAAGGCGTGGGGCCTGACGCTCTGCGCCAGGGCGCCCAAGTGGCATTCCGACACGGTGAGCGCGATCATGGTGCCGGCCGGCTTCAACGGTGCCGATGTCATCGACGTGGCCTACCGGCGCTACAACTTTGCGCTCGGCGCCGGCCTCAGCAAGATGGCGGGCAAGCTCTACCGCATCGGGCACCTCGGCGACCTGAACGAGATCACCCTGCTTGCCGGCATCGGCGGCGCCGAGATGGCCATGCATGATGTCGGTATCAAGGTGGAGCTCGGAAGCGGCGTCTCCGCGGCGCAGCAGTACTGGGTGGAGACCGCGAAGCCACTCCCGGCGAAGAAGGTGGCTGCCGCCCGCGGAATCGGCGGTACCTGCGCGCGCACCAGCGGGGGTTGCATGAGCTTTACGCGGTACGAACCGGCCCGCACCCGGCTGCAACGCAGCACGCTGGCGGTGCCGGGCTCGCAACCGCAAATGTTTGCCAGGGCGCTCGAGAGTGAAGCGGACACGGTATTCCTCGACCTCGAGGATGCGGTCGCGCCGGCGGACAAGGAACAGGCGCGAAAGAACGTCATCGCGTCGCTGCTGGAGCATGATTGGCGGGCGGGCGGCAAGAGCATCATGGTGCGCGTCAATGGGATCGACACGCACTATTTCTACCGGGACATGGTCGACGTCATCGAGCAGGCTGGTCACCGGCTCGACCTGGTGCTCGTGCCCAAGGTCGGGGTACCGTCAGACGTCTACCTCACCGATGCGCTGCTCACCCAGATCGAGGCGGCCAGGGGGATTGCCCACCGGATCGGTCTCGAGGTCCTGATCGAGACCTCGCTTGGCATGGCCAACGTCGAGGCCATCGCGCAGTCGAGCCGGCGACTCGAGGCGATGCATTTCGGCGTCGCGGACTATGCGGCGAGCGTGCGCGCGCGCACGGTGAATATCGGCGGCCTCAATCCCGACTACCCGGGTGATCAATGGCACTTCGCGCTTTCCCGCATGACGGTGGCGTGCCGCGCGTACGGATTGCGGGCCATCGACGGCCCCTTTGGTGACATCAAGGATCCCGACGGCTATGTCCTCGCCGCCCGGCGCGATGCGGCGCTCGGCATCGAGGGCAAGTGGGCGATTCATCCCTCGCAGGTGGCGCTGGCGAACGGGGTGTTCTCGCCGCCGCCGGCCGAAGTCGACCGGGCGCACCGCATCCTTCATGCGCTCGACGAGGCGGCCAGGGCGGGGAAGGGCGCGGCACAACTCGACGGGCGCATGATCGACGCCGCCAGCGCACGGCAGGCCCAGGTGATTGTCGAGATTGGTGAGAAGGTGAAGGCCCGGACCAGGACAGCGAGCGGTGAGCGGTAAGAGACGGGCCCGGCCCGGCGCCTCCCGCTTACCGCTCACCTCTTACCGCTCACGCAGTTGCGACTTCAGCGTCGTTTCGCACGGAGATTTCGCAGTGGACATACACGAATACCAGGCCAAGGAACTGCTCGCGGGCTTTGGCGTCGCGATCCCGCGCGGTGGAGTCGCCTACAGCCCCGAACAGGCGGTCTACCGCGCATCCGAGATCGGCGGTTCACGCTGGGCGGTCAAGGCGCAGATTCACTCCGGCGCCCGTGGCAAGGCCGGCGGCGTGAAGATCTGCAGCACCGAGGATGAGGTCCGGCAGGCGGCGAAGGGCATGCTGGGCAAGCGACTCATCACCCACCAGACCGGGCCGGAGGGGCGGGTCGTGCATCGCCTCTACATCGAGCAGGCGGTCCCGATCGAGCGGGAGCTCTATATCGGCCTCGTGCTCGACCGGAAGAGCGAGCGAATCATGGTGGTCGCCGCACCACAGGGTGGCATGGAGATCGAGGAGATCGCCAGGAGCACGCCCAATGCGATTCTCCGGGAAGTCGTGGAGCCGGCCATCGGCATGACGGCCTTCCAGGCGCGCGAAATTGCCTTCGGCCTCGGGCTCGGCGCGGCCCAGGTCAGCCGCGCCGTGACGACACTGCTCGGTGCCTACCGCGCCTTTCGCGACCTCGACGCCACCATGGTCGAGATCAATCCGCTGGTGGTCACCAAGGATGGGATGCTCCTGGCGCTGGACGCGAAGATGACCTTCGATGACAACGCCCTGTTCCGTCGGCCAAACGTCAGCGAGCTCCGTGACTACGCCGAGGAGGATCCGCGCGAGGCGCAGGCCGGCGAGCACGGGCTCAACTACGTGGCGCTCGATGGCAACATCGGCTGCATCATCAATGGTGCCGGTCTCGCAATGGCCACCATGGACATGATCCAGCATGCCGGCGGTGAGCCGGCCAACTTCCTCGACGTGGGTGGCGGCGCGAGTCCCGAGCGCGTGGCCGCGGCATTCCGGCTCGTCCTGGCCGATCCCAAGATCGAGGCGATGCTGGTCAACATTTTCGCCGGCATCAATCGATGTGACTGGGTGGCGCAGGGGGTGGTGCAGGCGACGCGTGAGACGCAGCTCAAGATTCCGCTGGTGGTGCGGCTGGCCGGCACCAACGTGGAGGAAGGCCGCAAGATCCTCAAGGAGAGCGGCCTTCCCATCATCACGGCGGATACGCTGGCCGAGGCGGCCGAACGCGTCGTGAAGGCGATGAATGACGGGAAGGGTCGATCCACTGCGGCGGGGAGGGCCTGAGCCATGAGCATCCTGATTGACCAGACGACCCGCGTGATCGTCCAGGGGTTCACCGGCGACAAGGCGACGTTCCATGCCAGGGAAATGATCGCCTATGGCACCAACGTCGTGGGTGGCGTGACACCGGGAAAGGGCGGCTCCAAGCACCTCGACCGGCCGGTGTTCAACACGGTGAAGGAAGCGGTGCAGCAGGCGGGCGCCACGGCCAGCCTCGTGTTTGTGCCGGCCGCCTTCTGCGCCGACAGCATCATGGAGGCCGCCGCCGCCGGCATCCGGTTCGTCGTCGCCATCACGGACGGCATCCCGGCGCAGGACATGATGATGGTGAAGCGCTACATGCTGCGCTTCCCGAAGGAGCGCCGGACGATGCTCGTCGGCCCGAACTGCGCCGGCGTCATCTCCCCGGGCAAGGCGATGATGGGCATCATGCCGGGACACATCTACAAGCAGGGTGGTGTCGGTGTGGTGACGCGGTCCGGCACGCTCGGCTATGAAGCCGCGTCGCAGATGAAGGCACTCGGCATCGGCATCACCACGAGCGTGGGGATCGGCGGGGACCCGATCAACGGCAGCTCGTTCCTCGATGTGCTGAAGCTCTTCGAGGCCGACCCGGAGACCGAGGCGGTGATGATGATCGGCGAGATCGGTGGCCCGCAGGAGGCGGAGGCGGCCCAGTTCGTCAAGGAGAACATGAAGAAGCCGGTGATCGGGTATGTCGCTGGCCTCACGGCCCCGAAGGGGCGTCGCATGGGTCACGCCGGCGCCATCATTTCGGCGTTTGGCGACACGGCGGCCGAGAAGGCGGAAATCATGCGCGCGCTCGGGCTCACGGTCGCTCCGAGCCCGGCCGACCTGGGGACCACCGTGGCCCAGGCGCTCGCGGCGCGCGGAAAGAAGACGTCGGTGGCTGTGTGAGCCGTCCCGTCGTTGTGGTCACCCGGCGCCTTCCCGGCGAGGTGGAGGCCGAGATCCAGCGTGATTTTGACGCGCGACTCAACGGCGACGACACTCCGTTCACGCCGGCGCAGCTGCAGGATGCGCTTCGCAGTGCCGATGCCGTGCTGCCGACCGTCACCGACAAGTTCACGCCCGACGTGCTCGGGGCCGAGCCGCTGCGCGCACGGCTCCTGGCGAATTTTGGGGTCGGGTTCAACCACATCGACCTCGAGGCCGCCAGGACGCGGGGACTCGCCGTATCGAACACGCCGGATGTCCTCACGGACGCGACGGCCGACATCGCCATCACGCTCATGCTCACCGTGGCCCGTCGTGCCGGCGAGGGTGAGCGGCAGGTTCGTGCAGGCGAGTGGACCGGGTGGCGCCCGACCCACATGATCGGCACGCAGGTCAGCGGCAAGACGCTCGGGCTCATCGGGATGGGGCGCATAGCACGGGCGGTGGCCCGGCGGGCCCACCATGGCTTCGGCATGAAGGTGCTGTTCCACGATCCGTTCCCGCCGTCGCCGCAGGAAGCGGCGGCACTTGGCGCCGAGGGGCTCGCCTCGCTCGAGGAGGTGCTCGAGCGCAGCGATTTTGTGTCGCTGCATTGTCCCGCGACACCCGAAACCCGGCACCTGATGAATGCGGCGCGGTTTGCGCGGATGCGGCGCGAGGCCTTCCTCATCAACACGGCGCGGGGCGACGTGGTCGACGAGGCCGCGCTGGTCACGGCACTGCAGTCGCAGCAGATCGCCGGCGCAGGCCTCGACGTCTTCGAGCGCGAGCCTGTCGTGTCCGCCGCGCTCCTGAAAATGGAAAACGTCGTGCTGTTGCCTCATCTCGGAAGCGCCACGCGCGAGACCCGCGTCGCCATGGGGATGCGGGCCCTCGAGAACCTCCGCCTCTTCTTTGCCGGCAAGCCACTCCGCGACCGCGTAGTCTAGATGGCGGACCTGCTGCATCCCTTCGCGGCGTCGGACCTTCCTGCTTCCGCCGACCCGGTGGCTGCGAGCGCCGCGGCCTACGCCACCGAGGTCGCCGAGCTGCTCTTCACGCTGCTGGTGGATGTGGTGCGCCTGCGCGCCCCGGACATCGAGCCGGTGCTGCGAGGCGAGGTGTCCGGGCTCGACCTCCCGATCGATCGCTGCGTGCGTGCGCTGCAGGCGCAGGGCATCTGGTTCCAGCTGCTCAGCATCGCGGAACAGAACGCCGCCATGCGCCGGCGACGGCAGGTCGAGGCGGCGCGCGGCCTCGAGGGGGTGCGGGGAACATTCGCGAGCGTGCTTGCGGAAGCCGCATCCGCGGGCACGCCGCCGGAAGCCATTGCCTCGCTGGTCGACCGGCTGCGCGTGCGGCCGGTCATTACAGCGCATCCAACCGAGGCCAAGCGCGTCACCGTGCTCGAGAAGCACCGCCGCATCTATCGGCGGCTCGTCGACCTCGAATCGCCGCGCTGGACGCCGCGGGAACGAGCCGCGCTGGAGGACCAGTTGCGGGACGAGATCGACCTGCTGTGGGTGACTGGAGAACTGCGACTGGAGAAGCCGACGGTCCCGCAGGAAGTCTACTGGGGCCTGCACTTCTTCCAGGAGACACTCTTCGATGCGGTGCCGGAAACGCTCGAGCGGCTGGAGCGTGCACTGGCCCAGTTCTATCCCGGCGTCGGCATCACGCTCCCCCCGTTCTTCCAGTTCGGCTCCTGGGTGGGTGGCGATCGCGACGGGAACCCGTTCGTCACCAATGAAGTCACCCGCAATACCCTGAACGAGAACCGCCTCGCAAGCGTGCGACGCTATCGGCAGCGGCTCGACGGAGCTGGTCCGCCGCTTGAGCATCTCCGAGCGTGCGACGCCGGTGCTCCCGGCCTTTCGCGAGGCACTGGATCGCGCGCTCGCAACCAGTGGTGACGCGGACGGGATCATGCTTCGCAACCCGGGCGAGGTATTCCGCCAGTTCCTGGCCTGCATGACGCTGCGCCTCGATGCGACACTGGCGGCCGCGGAACGCGGGCAGCTTGCCGGCGAGCAGGGCTACGTCACGTCCGACCAGCTGGTGGGAGACCTTCGGCTCCTGGAGCAGGCGCTGGCCCACGCCATGGGTGCGGGCTTCGAGCATCGTGTCGTGCACGCCGATGCGCCGCGAAGTGGAAGTCTTCCGCTTCAGCACCACCCGTCTCGACGTGCGGGAGAATTCCACCCGGCTCACCTCGGCACTGCAGGCGCTCTGGCGCCTTCGCAATGCTGGCGAGCCGCCGGATGTCACCAGCGGGGAATGGCACGACTGGCTCGTCGCCGAACTGGCACGAGCGCACCGGCCCGGTGACGCGCCGGTCGTTCTTCCTGGTGACGACCAGGAGACGCTTGGCATGTTCCGTCTCGTCGCGGAGCAGCGGGACCAGGTCGACCGCGAGGCGTTCGGCGCCTTTGTGCTCAGCATGACACGGTCGGTCAATGACGTGCTCGGCGCCTTCCTGCTTGCCAAGGAGGGTGGGCTGTTCGCGGACCAGGCCGCGGTGGAACGCTGCTCGCTGCCTATCGTGCCGCTGTTCGAGACCATCGATGACCTGCAGCGGGCGCCAGGGATCATGCGCGAGTTGCTCGCCATTCCGGTGGTGCGGCGGAGTGTCCGGGGGCAGGGTGGCATGCAGGAGGTGATGATCGGCTACTCCGACTCCAACAAGGATGGAGGGTTTCTCACCTCCAACTGGGAGCTCTGCAAGGCGCAGCGAAAGCTCACCCGTGTCGGCGAGGAAACCGGGGTGCCGCTCGCCTTTTTTCATGGACGCGGTGGTTCGGTCAGTCGCGGCGGCGCGCCGCTCGGACGTGCCATCGCGGCCCAGCCGGCCGGCTCGGTCCAGGGTCGCATGCGCATTACCGAGCAGGGCGAGGTCGTCTCCTACAAGTACGCCAACCGTGGCACCGCGCAGTACCAGTGTGAGTTGCTGGCGGCCAGCGTCATCGAGCACACCCTCAAGTCCGAGCGTGAAGAAGCGCTCGCGCCGGTGGGCGAGTTCGACGAGGCACTCGAAGCGCTGTCGGGCGCGGCGCAGGCGGCATACCGCCGGTTTGTCGAGCATCCGCACCTCTTCACCTACTACCAGGCGGCGAGCCCGCTCGACGAGCTGGCGCTGCTCAATCTTGGCTCGCGGCCGGCCCGGCGCTTCGGCGCCCGGTCGCTGTCCGACCTGCGCGCCATTCCGTGGGTCTTCGCCTGGTCACAGAACCGGCACTTCGTGCCCGGCTGGTTCGGGGTCGGGAGCGGGCTCTCGACCTTTCTCGAGGTTCGCGGCGAGCGTGGCGAGGCGCTCCTCAAGCGGATGTACCGGGACTCGCGACTGTTCCGCCTGATCCTCGACGAGGTCGAGAAGACCCTCACTTACGTGGACCTCGACATCGCGCGCGAATTCGCGTCGCTGGTACCGGATCCGGTGGCACGCGAAGGCGTGTTTCAGCTGATCGTGGAGGAATACAGCCTGACGCGGGACGTGGTTCTCCGCCTGACTGGCGCATCGTCGCCGGCCGAGCAGTTTCCCCGGTTCCTTCGGCGGCTCGGGCGGCGCCTCCCCGTGCTCAACCAGGTCAGCCGCCAGCAGGTGGAATTCATCCGGCGCTTTCGCGATGCCAGCGACGACGCCGTGCGGAAGGAAGTCCTGTCCGCGCTGCTGCTCACGATCAACACGATTGCGGCGGGGTTCGGGGCCACCGGGTAAGCCGGTCTTGGTATGTTGTAGCGGGTCCTGATCGAGGTTTTCCGTCGTGACCGTGGTCGAACAGCTCAATCGTGCCCTTGCTGGACGTTATCGCGTCGAGCGGGAACTGGGCCACGGCGGCATGGCGACGGTCTTCCTCGCGCACGACCTGCGCCTCGACCGGCCGGTCGCCGTGAAGGTCTTTGCCGCGCCCCGTGGCCAGCTGGTCGAGTCGACTCGCTTCGAGCGCGAAATCCGCATCGCGGCCCGGCTCAACCATCCCCAGATCGTTCCCGTGCATGATTCCGGCAGCGCCGATGGCCTGCTGTACTACGTCATGCCGCGCATCGAGGGCGAAACCCTGCGCGAACGGCTGGCGCGAGAGCGGAGGCTGTCGCTCGGGCACGCCATCGCGATCGCCACGCTGGTGGCCCGCGGCCTGGATTACGCCCACCGGCAGGGCTACGTCCATCGCGACATCAAGCCCGACAACATCCTGCTCCACGAGGGCGGCGCCATGATAACCGACTTCGGGGTTGCACTGGCCCTCAGCGAAGCCTGCAGCGGCAGCGACACGGACACCGCGCCCGGGCTCGCGGTAGGTACGCCAGCCTACATGAGTCCGGAGCAGGCCGCCGGCGAGCGCGAACTGGACGGGCGGACCGACCAGTACGCGCTGGCGTGCGTCCTGTTCGAGATGCTGGCTGGCGTCGCTCCCTTCCGCTCCGGCACGGCCCGGCAGCTCATGGCACGCCATGTCGTCGAGCCACCGCCGTCGGTGCGCGTGCTGCGTCCCGAGGTGCCCTGGTCCGTGGATCGGGCGCTGCTGCGGGCGCTCGCCAAGGATCCGGGCGAGCGCTTCGCCAGCACCGCCGAATGGGCCGACGCACTCGCCGCTCCTGCGACGGGGCCGACGCTCGAGGCGACGTATCGTCGGTCGATCGCGGTGCTCCCATTCATCAACGCCACCAGCGACGCCAGCAACGAGTACCTCAGCGACGGGCTTACCGACGAGCTCATCAGTGCACTCGCGAATGTCGATGGCCTCCGTGTCGCCTCCAGGACGTCGGTGTTTGCCCTCAAGGGGCGCAAGGAGGACGTGCGCAGCCTTGGCGCCCTGCTCGGTGTCGGGACGGTACTCGAGGGCACGGTGCGAAAGGCCGGCAACCGGATCCGCCTGACCGCGCAGTTGAGCGACACGACCGATGGCCGCCTGCTCTGGTCCGAGCGATTCGACCGCGAGGACGCGGACATTTTCGCGCTGCAGGACGAAATTGCCACCACCCTGGTGCGTGCGCTGCGGGCCCGGCTGCTCGACGAGCTCGGCGAACCGGTGCCACACCGATACACCGAGAATCCGCGCGCATACAATCTCTACCTGCGTGGACGCTACGCCTGGAACCAGCGGAGCTCGGAGGGGATGCAGCAGGCGATCGAGTACTTCGAGCAGGCCATCAAGGAGGATGAGCAATACGCCTTGGCGTGGAGCGGGCTGGCCGACGCATATGCCATCGGTGTCGACTACCGGGCCGCGCCGGTCGCCGAGGGTTTCGAGCTGGCCAAGACCATGGCGCGACGGGCACTGGCGCTCGATGACGGGCTGGCGGAGGCGCACACGTCGCTCGCCTGGGTCACGTTCATTCACGACTGGAACTGGGAGCTTGCGGAGGAGCATTTTCGGCGCGCGATCGACGCGAACCCGCGCTACGCATCGGCGCATCAGTGGTATGCCTGGCTCCTGCTCTCGCAAGGCCGGACCGCCGAGGCGCTCGCGGCCGGGGAGCGCGCCGTGCAACTGGACCCCACCTCCGTGTCGGTCCTTCGGGGCAAGGGCTGGCTCCTCTACTATTCGCGTGACGCACAGCATGCGGTGGAGCACCTGCGACGCACCCTCATCATGAATCCCACCGCCACGGAAACGATGCTGGTGCTGGGCATGGCGCTGCTGCAGGCGGGGCGTCCGGGCGAAGCGGAGACCGTGCTGCGGGAAGGACTGACACTGGCCCCGGGAGACACGGCCCTGCTGGCCGTGCTCGGGCGGGCCGCCGTCACGCAGGGCCGGCGCGATGAAGCGGAAGCGATCCGCGCCGATTTCAATCGCCAGAGCCAGTCGCGCTACGTGTCACCCACGGATCGCGCCAAGCTGGCGCTGGCGCTTGGATACTGGGACGAGGCGTTCGCATTCGCCGAGCAGAGCCGGCTCGAGCGGCGCGGCTGGGTCGTGTACGTCAAGCCGGAGCCGCTCTGGGATCCCGTGCGTGACGATCCGCGCTACGGTCGATTGGTCGCGTCGATGCAGCTGCCGTCACCGAAATGACGGCCAGACGTCACGCGCCCGGCGCGCGGTAGCTCACCGTCTTCTTGGCGGCGGCGTCGAGTTCCGCCGGCGTCATCAGCAGGGTGGTACGCAGGCTCACGGCACCCGAGGCGTTCACGGCAAGGCTCATCGCGGCAGCGCTCGCCGCGTCGGGAAATTCCACGATCCCGAGGACGTCAAACTCACCAAAGGCGAAATACATTGCGTGCAGCTTGCCGCCGGCATCGGCAGTCATCTGCTTGACGACGGCCTCGCGCTTGGTGCCGCCGTCCTTCACGAGGCCCTGGGTGCCAGTCACGGTGTAGGAGGCAACAAAGGAGTAGAACGCCACGGGACGCTCCCGGTTTAGGGTACCGGAGAACATGTGGCGCCCGGGAGCACGGCGTAAGATGCAGCTGGTCAGTTGAATGCTGGCGACGGGCCTACCTGCGACCTATGGCTTCTGCAGGCTGGCGATCTCGATTTTTGCGCCGTTCCGGCGCAGCACGATGTCCATCGGTTCACCCGCCTGGTACTCCTGCATGAGCGGCTGCGGTGTCACCACGTCCTTGCGGGCGCGACTCGTGGCATAGCGCTGCCCCTTCGGAAGGCACGATACGATGATGCCCGCAGGCTTGGCCGAGTCGGGGAGAAATTCGACCCGATAGGCAGCGGGACAGCCGCTTGGCCAGGTGCGCGCCGGGATGCGTACGGTGATCGAGTCGGCCGGCGCGGATGAAAGGCTGAGGCGGTGGGCGCCTTCCCGGAGGCCGAACGCGATGCGGCTGGCGGAATCCCCGGTCAGCGACTCGCAGGCCGCGGCGCCCATGACGAGTGCCAACGCGAGACGGCGGACGGGCACTCCAGCCGCGCGCCGCCTTGCGGGCCCAACCCGGGGAGTTTGCACCATCGAAAGATCGGCCCGGCGTGCCTGCAAAGGAAGCTCCGTCTCCCTCCCTCCGCAGCGGTCGCGTGGGTAACTTGCAGGATGCCTCCCCGGACCTGCCTCTGACATCGTTACTGCTGCTGCGTCGCGCGGAGGTCTTTGCCCCAGAGCGTCGCGGGATGCAGGATCTGCTCATCGCGGGCGGGCGGATCGTCGCCATGGCCGCCTCGCTGCCGGCAATTCCGGCGGCGCTCAATGCACTTGAAGTCGACCTCGCCGGCCTCCGCGTCATCCCGGGGCTGATCGACGGCCACGTCCACCTGACGGGCGGCGGCGGTGAAGCGGGTCCCCACACCCGGGTACCGCCGCTGCAACTCACGGCCCTTACCGCGGGCGGCATCACGGCTGCGGTCGGAGTGCTCGGCACCGACGATGCCGTGCGGACGACGGCCGAACTCGTCGTGGTCGCCCGGGGGCTGCGGCGGCTGGGTTTCGGCGCCTGGTGTCATACCGGCGGCTATCACGTTCCGCTCACGACGCTCACCGGCACGGTGCGCGGTGACATCGCGCTCATCGAGGAAATCATCGGGGTCGGCGAACTGGCCATCAGCGACCATCGCTCGAGCCAGCCCACACTCGATGAACTGCTCCGCATTGCGTCCGAGGCGCACGTGGGCGGGCTGATGAGCGGCAAGGCCGGAGTTGTCCACCTGCATGTCGGCGATGGCGCCCGTGGACTCGAGCTGGTTCGACAGGCGCTCGATGCCAGCGAGGTGCCGGCGCGCGTGTTCAACCCGACGCACGTGAACCGCCGGAAGGCGCTGTTCGACGAGGCCATGGCCCTGACGTCTCGCGGGCTCACCATCGACATCACCGCGTTCCCGGTCGCCGATGGCGAGGATGCGTGGACCGCGGAGGACGCGCTGGAGCGCTACTGGACCGCAGGCATGCCGGTCGATCGCGTGACGGTGAGTTCCGACGGGGGTGGCTGCCTGCCCAGGTTCGATCACGAGGGGCGCGTGTCGGGCATGGATGTCGGTGCGCCCGGTGCGCTCATGGGAACGGTGCAGGTGCTGCTCGGGCGCGGGCGTTCGCTGGAGCAGGTGCTTCCTCCATTCACGAGCAACGTCTCGGCGCTCCTGCGCCTCGAACGGAAGGGACGGCTCGTGCCGGGCAATGATGCGGATCTCGTCGTACTGGGCAGTGATCATGCGGTTCGTCATGTGATGGTCGGCGGGCACTGGCACCGGTTCGAGGGCCGGCCCCGCATCCAGGGACCCTTTGAGAGCGAGGCGTCGTGAGCCCGGCGAAGACCATGGAAGGTGACGTACGCGGTTACATCATTCCCGTGGGTGGGGCCGAATCCAAGCTCGGCAGCCCGCTGATCCTCAAGCGATTCGTTCGCCTGTGCGGCGGACGCGACGCCCGGATCGTCGTCATCCCGACCGCCTCGAGCCTGGCCGACACGGGCGAGCGCTACGAGGCGGTCTTCAAGGAGCTCGGCGTGCGCCGCGTGGACGTGCTCGATCTCGATGCCCGGTCCGATTGCGAGAGCGAGGCAGCACTTGCCACGCTCGACCAGGCGCGGGGCGTCTTCCTCACCGGCGGGAACCAGCTCCGCCTGGCGACCACGCTCGGCGGGACGTCGGTGGCTCGGGGCCTGCGTCGCCTGAACGCTTCCGGAGTGCACATCGCGGGCACCTCGGCCGGCGCAGCATTTCTCTCGGAGCACATGATTGCCAGCGGTGAGGAAGGGGCCACCCCGCATTCGGGTGACGTGACCCTCGCACCGGGGCTCGGGCTCACCAATCGCGTGATCATCGACCAGCATTTCCGCCAGCGTGACCGGCTCGGCCGCCTGCTCACGGCCCTCGCCTACAATCCTTTTGCGCTTGGTCTTGGCCTCGACGAGGACACGGCGGCGTTCATCGGACCGGACGATGCGCTGGAGGTCGTTGGCACCGGCGCATTGACCATCATCGATCCCTCGGAGGTGGAGTACTCTTCGATGGACCAGGCCGAGAAGGGCGATCCGGTTTGCCTGATCGGTCTCAAGCTGCACGTCCTGGTTCGCGGCGCTGGCTACGACCTCAACCGACGGAAGGCGCACGCACCGCAGGCTGCAACCGGCCGCGGCTGACGCCGAGGGTTCCCCCATGCGCATTCTCGACCGCTCGGTCTACGTCGGCCCGAGCATCTACGCGCTCTTCCCGGTCATCCGCCTTGACGTCGACCTCGGCGCGCTCGAAGAGTGGCCGTCCACCAGGCTGGGCCCCGCCTTCGTGGACGGCCTTCTGGCCTTGCTGCCCGGGCTCCGCGAACACGGCTGTTCTTATGGCGAGCCGGGCGGGTTCGTGCGCCGCCTGACCGAGGACGAGGGGACCTGGATGGGCCACATCCTCGAGCACGTGGCCATCGAACTGCAGGCGCTCGCGGGGCATCATGTGTCGTTCGGCAAGACGCGCGGTGCGGACCGCCCGGCTGGATACCATGTCGTGTTCGAGTACGAGCAGCAGACCGTGGGCCTCGAAGCGGCGGCACTGGGCATGCGGCTGCTGCGGAGCCTGCTGCCGGCTGCGCTCGCGTCGGACATGGTGGTGGATGAGGCCGGGGAGCCGTTTCGCTTCGAGGAGGAACGCGACAGCTTCATTCGCTTCGCGCAGCGGCGCAACCTGGGGCCCAGCACCATGTCCCTGGTGCGCGCGGCAGAGGAGCGGGGCATTCCCTGGATCCGGCTCAATGACCAGAGCCTGATCCAGTTCGGGCACGGCCGGTTCCAGCAGCGCGTGCAGGCCACCGTCACGGGCCGCACGTCCAACATTGCGGTCGAGCTGGCCTCCGACAAGGAAGAGACCAACAAGATCCTGGGGAATCTCGGCCTGCCGGTGCCGCAGCAGCGCCTGGTGCAGCGCGAGGATGAAGCCGTCGCGGCCGCGGCCCGCATCGGGTATCCCGTCGTCGTGAAGCCCTACAATGGAAACCATGGTCGGGGCGTCTCCATCAACCTGATGAATGCCGAGCAGGTCATCGCGGCGTTCCGTGAAGCGCAGCAGATCAGTCGCAGCGTCATCGTCGAGAAGTTCATCGTTGGCCACGATCACCGGATGCTGGTGGTGAATGGCGAACTCATTGCCGTTTCCAGGCGCCTGCCCGGGCACGTGGTCGGGGACGGGGTGCATTCGGTGGCCGAGCTGGTGGACGAGGTCAATCGCGATCCCCGCCGTGGCGTCGGCCATGAGAAGGTCCTGACGCGGATCGACTTCGACTACCAGGCCGAACGCCTTCTCGCGGAGCGGGGATTCGACCGCCACACCGTGCCCGCCCCAGGCGACATGGTCTACCTGCGGACGACCGCAAACCTTTCGACGGGTGGCACCGCCGAGGACGTGACCGACATCGTGCACCCGGACAACGTCGAGATGGCGGTCCGCGCGATCAGTGCCATCGGGCTCGACGTCGGTGGGGTGGACTTCCTGAGTCCGGACATCTCCGAAAGCCACAAGGACGTGGGGGGCGCCATCTGCGAGGTGAACGCCGCGCCCGGGTTCCGCATGCACATGGCACCGTCGAGTGGCCGCCCCCGCGACGTGGCGGGTCCCGTACTGGACATGCTCTTTGCGCCGGGCAGCCCCAGCCGCATTCCCATCGCGGCGGTCACGGGGACGAACGGCAAGACCACGACGGCGCGCATGCTTGCGCACATCATGAAGCTGGCCGGGCATCACGTGGGACTGACCACGACCGACGGGGTCTACGTCGACGGCCAGCGCACGGTCGAGGGCGACATGACGGGGCCGATCGCCACGCGGATGGTGCTGAGCGACCCGTTCGTCGATGTCGCCGTGCTGGAAGTCGCGCGCGGTGGCCTCCTGCGCGCCGGCATGGGCGTCCGCCACTGTGACGTCGGCGCGGTGCTCAACGTGAAGTCCGACCATCTTGGCATGAAGGGCGTGGACACGCTGGAGGACCTGGCACGGGTGAAGCGGATCATCGTGGAGACCGCCCGCGATACCGCGGTGCTGAATGCCGATGACCCGCTCTGCCTCAGGATGGCCGCCTACAGCGAGGCGAAGCACCTGTGCTACGTGACGACGAATCCGGCCCATCCCCTCGTGCGGGAGCACATTTCGGCGGGAGGCCGCGGCGTGGTGCTTGAAACGGCGATGAAGGGACAGATGATCACGATCTACGATCATGGCGCCCACATTCCGCTGCTCTGGACGCACCTCATTCCGGCGACGCTCGAGGGCCGGGCGGTGCACAACGTGCAGAACGCGATGTTCGCGGCTGCCATGGCGTTCTCCATGGGCGAGAAGCTCGAGAACATCCGCCATGGCCTCCGGACCTTCGACACCACGTTCTTCCAGGCGCCCGGCCGGATGAACGTGTTCAATGAGCACCCGTTCCGCGTGATCCTCGACTACGGCCACAATGCGCATGCGGTGCAGATGCTCGCCGAGCTGGTGCAGCGTCTCGACGTGAAGGGGCGGCGCATCCTGGTGCTGGCCGCGCCCGGGGACCGCCGCGACCAGGACATTCTGGATGTCGGCCATGCGGCGGCCGGGAAGTTCGACCTCTATGTGTGCCGACGCGACGACAACCGTCGTGGCCGCGCACCGGACGAAGTGCCGCTCATGCTGAAGCGTGCGCTCCTGGAGCAGGGCGTCGATGCATCGCGGATCGTGCTGGTCCCGGACGAGGTCGAGGCGGTCGACTACGCGCTGGGCGCTGCCCGCGAAGGGGACCTTGTGCTCGTCTTCGCCGATTCGCTGACGCGCACCTGGAAGCAGATCCTGCATTTTGTGCCCGAGGTCGACCAGGAGACGCCGCGTGTTTCAACCGCGAGTGCGTCGCACGCGATGCCGGCAGCGGCCGCATCGCTCGAGGCCGACATCGGCGACAGCACGCACGTTGCCGGCGCCGTGCCATCCTTCGATGAAGAGCTGCTGGTGCGCGATGAGCGTGGCGTCCGGCTCGCACGCGAGTCGGATGATTGACCAGCCGGTCCTGCTGGATTCGCGTCGCCTTCCCGGTCCGAGCCTGCTGCTGGAGCGGGCCGGCGTCATCATCGATGTCAGCTTTCCGGACCGCGCCGCCAGCCCGCTGATCACCCGGTGGCTTGCGCTGGCGCAAGCGCTGCTGGCCGACCTGGACATCCCGCCGCAGGCATTCGGATTCTTCCGCTTTCCCGGGGGGGCGAGCCTGGCACACACCGCGCCGCTCGACATCCTGCTGGCCGCCACCGAGGTCAATGAGTGGGCCTGGGCGGCCTCGGTCGCCGAACAGGGCGGCCCCCGGCAGAGTCGCGCGATGCCGTGATCGTTCGCGTTCGTGCCCAATTGGAAGGGGAACGGGATCCGTCGCTCCTGGCGCTGGTGGAGGCGGCGAACTCCCATCAGGTCAATGTGCTGACAGATGACGGGGAAGTGACGATCGGCAGCGGCGTCGGCAGCATGACATGGACCCGGGGACAGGTCCCCGCGGCGTCAGGGATGGACTGGTCGTCCATTGCCGACGTACCGATCGCGCTGGTGACCGGTTCCAATGGCAAGACCACCACGGTCCGGCTGCTCTCGGCCATGATCACCGCAGCGGGATACTTCACCGGGCACACGAGCACGGACGGTGTCGTTGCCGGCCGCGACGTTCTTGCTGCCGGAGACTACGCCGGGCCCGAAGGCGCGCGGCTGGTATTGCGTGACCGGCGGGTGGAAGCGGCGGTGCTGGAGACCGCCCGCGGTGGCATGTTGCGCCGCGGCCTGGCCGTCATGCGCGCGCAAGTCGCGGTGATCACCAATGTCGCGCCGGATCACCTGGGTGAGTTCGGGATGAATGACCTGCCGGCCCTGGCGGACGCGAAACTCACGGTGGCGAAGGCGATCGGGCCCTTCGGCCACGTCATCCTCAACGCCGACGATCCGCTGCTGCTCGAGCGTGGGCGCCGGCTCGGCGTGCCGGTTGCCTGGTTCAGTCTTGACGCGCAGTCGCCGCAGCTGGCGGCGGCACTTGAGCGCGGCGGCCGGATCGCCGTCCTCGAAGAGGACGGCATTGTGTTGCGACGGGGCGCGGCGCGGATTCCCGTCGCAGCGATCGACGACCTGCCGATCGCGATGGGAGGCGCCGCTCGGCACAACGTTGCCAACGCGCTCGCGGCGACGCTTGCGGCCTGGTGCCTCGGGTGTCCTGTCGAGGCGATCCGTCGCGCACTCGTCCATTTTGGTCGCGACAACGCCGACAATCCCGGTCGGGCGAACCTGTTCGACTGGAAGGGTGCGCACATCCTCGTCGACTACGCGCACAACCCGCACGGCATGGACGCCCTGAGTCGCGTTGCCCAGGCGATTCCGTCCCGGCGGCGACTGGTGCTGCTGGGGCAGGCCGGCAATCGCGACGATGATTCCGTCCGCGGGCTCGCGCGAAGCGCGTGGAGCATGCGTCCCGACCGTGTCGTGCTGAAGGAACTGGATGCCTATCGTCGAGGTCGCGGACCAGGCGAGATCCCCCGGCTGATGGCTGAAGAGCTCGCCGCGCTCGGCGCGCCGGATGACGCGGTGAGCATTGCCCCCGACGAACTCGCCGCCGTCCGGGACGCGCTGGCCTGGGCACGGGCGGGGGACCTGCTGGTCCTCACTGTCCACAGCGATCGCGAGGCGGTTCTCGAACTGCTGCGCGAAATGGGCGCCACGGCGGTGGGTGGGGCAGGGGCACTACCGTTTCAGGCCGCGACTGACTATAGTTCTTCCCAAGCGACATAGCCCTAAGGGGCCCCGGGGCAGGCCGGGTGATCACTCTGCCAGAACCATCGTCCCGGCCGGTGCTCATGCATCGCCGGGCGTTGTGTTTTTCGGACCGAAAGGGTCATGGCACCAGGTCAGTCGTCCAGAAAGCAGCGCGTGCAGAGCCCGGTGCTGTTCTACGACGGGCTTTGTGGTGCGTGCAATCGCACCGTGCAGTTCATCCTTGCCAGGGATCCGGGCGGAACGATGAAGTTCGCGCCGCTTCAGGGCGACACTGCGCGCCGCCTTCTCGACGGGCATCCCGGCCTGCGGCATGTCGACTCGCTGGTTTTTCTCGATGCCATGTCCGAGCGTGGCCGCCAGCGCATCCTCACCCGCTCAGGCGCGGTGCTCGCGGTGGCGAAATATCTCGGCTGGCCATGGCGCGCGGTGGGAATCACGCGGCTGGTGCCGCGCGCCTTGCGTGACTGGGCGTACGACATCTTCGCCCGCTATCGATATCGCGTATTCGGTCATTACGACACGTGCCCGATCCCGTCGCCGGAAACCCGGAAGCGCTTCCTGCCCTAGCTAGTTCCGCTGCATTTCGAAGAAAACGCCGTCCCATACGGTGAAGGCGCGCTGCGCACCGATCCACAGAAGCGTTCCCCCGGGGCTCGTCCAGTCCTGTCCGGCGCACGAGACTCGCGTCACCCCGATCCTCCTTGCGGCCGGGTCCGGCAGTCCGAGTGACTTCGATGTGACCCGGTACTCGAAATTGAGCAGGCTGTCGGTGGGCGCATCCCGGTAGTGGTAGGTCGCTCCATGGCAGGTGTCTGCCCCCGCGATCGCCTGCTGCGCGCCATACTCGATCGTGTGGCCGGTGTACGAGGCCGCCTGCGCCTCCGTCATCGCGCTGATGCCGGGAGCCCGTGAACCAATGATGGTCCATGTCCCGGCTGGCGAGTGCGGATCAACAGGTGGCGTGGGAATAGCTGGAGCCGGCGGCGCACTCGTGGTTCCCGGCAAGTCCCGGGGCCTGCTGCACCCTGCCGCGACGAGCGCACCGGCGCACGCAGCCCACCGAATCACGCTCATGCGCGCGGTGCGCGACCCGCGATAATCGCGAGCGGCCACCGGACCACCTTCCGGTCCTGTTCGTTCCAGGCCGGTGCCAGCGCCCGCTCGAGTTCGGGCAGCGGGTCACGCCCCTCGACCTTGCGGCATCGATCCACCGCGGACCAGCTGCCGACGTAGCCGAGCAACCCGGCACGATCCAGCGTCGCCTCCAGGGTGAACGACGGGACTTCGATATGCGGATAGGGAAACGCGAGCGTGGTGTAACCGGCGTCAATGTGTTCACGCCCCGCCGGCCAGTAAGGACCCACGCGTTGATGTTCGAACCACTGCAGCAGTGGATCGATGTCCGGCTCGATCGCGGCATGCCCGTAGCACCAGATGGCAAGGAGACCACCGGGCTTCAGCACCCGTGCAGCTTCCCGATAGAACGCCTGGATATCGAACCAGTGCGCTGCCTGTGCGGCGACCACCAGCGAGGCGCTGCCGCTCTCCAGGCCTGACTCCGCCTCCCGGGCCACTCGCCAGGTGATGCGGGGATGCTCAGGTGCATGGGCCAGTTGCGCGGGGCTCAAGTCGGTTGCGACGACGCGGCCGAATAGTGCGGCGAGTGGCACTGCAGCGATTCCGGTGCCGGTGCCACAGTCCCACGCCACCTGGCGGTCCGGTGCGGCGCCGGCGAGAAAATCGAACAGCGCGGCGGGATAGTGCGGCCGGAACTGAGCGTACTGGCTGGCGACGGCTGAAAAATGATCTGGAGGTGCCTGGGCGTTCTTTTCTGCGTCAGGCTGGGTCTGGTTCATAGTTCCTGAACGGCTGTGTCCACTCCGGAACCGAGCTGTCGGCGTGATGGAAGCCATGGGTGATCTCTACTGCTTCGCCCATCCGGCGGACCCGCGTCTCGACCAGTGGGCCGCGGCCATCGCCCCAGCCCATCTGGTTCAGTCGCTCGGCCTCGAAATGGCAGATTGCGCCAGGCGTCGGGCAGGGCCGCGGATACGCCTGCTCGTGGTGATCCACGAGCGCCTGCCAGTGTGCCGGACCTGCGCGCTCGATGGCCGCTCGGACGTCAGACGCCGTGAGGGGCATGATTGGAAGTCCTTCTCACCGGCGACGCCGCTTTGCCGGCGCCGGTGGATCCGGGACGAACTGGATGTTGATTGACAGGAGATCCCCCTCGAACCACCCGATGAGGCGCCCGATGAATTTTTCGGTCAGGTAGAACTGGTCGCTCGCGCTCTTGGGAACGATGTGGGCCACGAGCACGCCGCCCGCGCTGCTCACCTCGATGTGCCCCCCCTTCGGTCGCGCGACATGCTTGAGCCGCGTCCTTGCCTTGTTGCCCCAGGACCAGGTACTGGCTTCGCGGATACGGGCGCGCAGGAGCTTGAACGCATTGAGCTTGCCGGCGGGCACCGCCTGAAGAACCAGCATGGGCACACTCCGCTCGAAGGTGAACGCGCTGGACACGGCACGAAGTCTAGTCGGGTCTAGCCTGCGGCCCCGGTCGTCGCGTCCTTGCGCTGCTTGCGGGCGACCTCGACCCGCAGCTGCCCGCAGGCCGCATTGATGTCGAGACCCCGGCTCCGGCGCACCGGTGCCTCGATCCCCTGGTTGCGCAACCGATCAGCGAACTCGCGGATTCGGGCAGGCGTGCGTGGGGACGAGGTTGCTCCCGCTCCCGGGATGCAATGGCAGCAGGTTCACCATCGCGCCCAGGCGCCGGGCGAGCTTGGCCAGCTTGTCCGCGTCCGCATCGCTGTCGTTCTTTCCCGCGATCAGGACATACTCGAACGTGACGCGCTTGCGAAATTGTGCCGCCGCCTTGAGTACGGCGTCGAGGTCGTACTTCTTCTCGATCGGCATGAGGGCAAGCCGGCGTGCGGCCGTGGGGGCGTGCAGGGATATCGCGAGGCGAAACTGTTCCGGTCGCGCCGCAAGCCGTTCCATGCCCGGCAGGATCCCGACCGTGGAGACGGTGATGTGCCGCGCCCCGATGCCCAGGCCGTCCTTGTCGTTGAGGATCGTGAGTGACACATCCACGGCCGGCCAGTTGAGCAGCGGTTCGCCCATGCCCATGTACACGACGTTGGTGGGCTTGTCATCGGGATTCCGCAGCATCACTGCGCGGAGCTGGCCCGCGATCTCGCCAGCCGAGAGATTGCGGCGGAAGCCCATCGTGCCGGTGGCGCAGAACACGCAGCCCAGCGCGCATCCCGCCTGCGAGGAGATGCACAGCGTACGGCGCGTTCCGCTGGGAATGAGGACCGACTCGATCATCTCGCCGTCATGCAGCCGCCACAGGAACTTGGTGGTCCCGTCCTGCGAAACCTGCGTGGCGGCCGGCTCGAAGCGCGTGAGCGGGACCGACGCCTCGAGTTCATCGCGCAGGCTCTTCGGCAACTCGGTCGCGTCGCTCCAGGCGGCGACGGGTGCGAGCCAGAGCCTGCGGTGGACCTGCCGGCCCGGTACGCACGGCAGTCCGCGCGCGCGGACCCAATCGGCGAGGCGCTCGCGCGCGTCGGCCGGCGTGAGCTCCAGCAGTGATAGTGGCGTGTCGGTTGCGGGCGGCATGGTGGAAAGATAAACGAGGGCTGCGCGACGCCCGACGCTCACGAAGCATCCCAGGTATTCATGACCATCCTTCGCGCATTGCTTCTCGCCCTGGCCGCCGCGGCACCGCTCCGCGCCCAGGCGCCCCGTGCCCCAGCCATCGAACAGGACGAACTCGTGAGGCGACTTTCGCCGCACCCTCGACAGCCTCTGCGAGTGCCGGAACGTTTGCCGGTGCGGTCGCGCTGCAGCGTGACGGCGCGATGGTCTTCGCGCACGCATATGGCCTGGCCGATCGGGCGACCAGCCGTCCCAACACCCTGGGGACCGCGTTCAACATCGGCTCGATCAACAAGGTCTTCACGGCAACGGCGATCCGGCAGCTCGCGGCCGCCGGCCGGCTCAGTCTCGATTCCACCCTCGGCACCTACTGGCCCGACTATCCCAATGCCCCTGCGCGCGCCGCGAGCATCCGGCAACTCATGGAGCACCAGGCCGGGCTGGGCGGCAACATCTTCGATGCGCCGCCCGGCGGCACGCGGCACGATATCCAGCACAACAACGATTATCTCCAGCTCTTCGCGAAGGAACCACTGGCGTTCCCTCCAGGGAGCGGCCGCCGATACTGCAACGTGTGCTACGTGGTCCTGGGGATGCTGGTCGAGCGGCTCTCCGGCGAGGACTACTACGCGTATGTCGCGAGCCACATCTACCAGCCCGCGGGCATGACCCACACGGCCGCCTACAAGGTTGATTCCTTGCCGGCCGGAACGGCCATCGGCTACACCCGGGACGTCGACGGCAACTTCTCCGCCGATGCGCCGCTCCACCCGAACACGGAACTCCTGCCGGGCCGCGGGAGTGCGGCCGGCGGGGGCTATTCAACCGTCGGGGACCTGCTGCTGTTCGTCTCCGCGCTCCGCGCGAGGGCAATCGCTGGCGCCCCGCCTCCCGGAATCGGGATCGCGGGTGGCGCGCCCGGACTCAATGCGGCCGTTGAGGGGCAATTGCCGGGCGGATACGACCTCGCGGTTGCGGCCAATCTCGATCCACCGGCCGCGGAGCAGATCGCAGTCTCGTACGGGAATGGCTCGGTGTGCCGAAGGAGGATGGTCCTGGCGGCCCGTAGCCGTAACTCATGGCGCGAGTTAGGTTTGGGCCATGACACATGTGCTCGATTCGAAGGCTCCCGGGACCCTCGCCTCAACCGCGATGCGGACCCATCGCTGCGGCGAGCTGGGGCGCGCGCAAGTTGGGGAGCCGGTGCGACTTGGCGGCTGGGTGCACCGCCGCCGGGATCTGGGCGGCCTGGTATTCATCGACCTGCGCGACCGCGCGGGTATCGTGCAGCTGTCGTGCGATCCGCGCTGGACCTCCGCGGAGGTCATGGGCCGTGCGGCCGATCGCAGGGACCGAATCGGTCGTGCTCGTCGAAGGCACAGTGGCCTTGCGGCCGGAAATGGCACGCGACTCGTCGCTGGCGACCCGCGACATCGAGGTGCATGTCACCGACCTGCGCGTCGTCGGCCCCGCGATCACGCCGGCGATTCCGGTTGCGCGCAAGGAGGGTGAGGAGCTTCCGAGCGAAGAACTCCGGCTCAAGAACCGGGTGCTCGATCTTCGCCGGCCCGAGCTGCAGGCCAGCATGCTGCTGCGTCACCGGCTGCTCCAGTGCGCGCGCGCAACACTGAGCGGCATGGGCTTTCTCGAGATCGAGACCCCGATCCTCACCAAGCCGACACCCGAGGGCGCGCGCGACTACCTGGTGCCGAGCCGGGTGCACGCGGGTGAGTTCTATGCGCTGCCCCAGTCGCCGCAGATCTACAAGCAACTGCTGATGGTCGCGGGATACGATCGCTATTTCCAGATCGCCCGCTGCTTTCGGGATGAGGACCTTCGCGCCGACCGGCAGCCGGAGTTCACCCAGATCGACCTCGAGGCCTCGTTCGTCGCCCAGGAGGATGTGCAGGGGTTCATCGAGCAGGTGCTGGTCGCCCTGTGGCGCGAGGCCGGCGAATCGGTCGCGGCCCCGTTTCCTCGCATGGCATACGGCGACGCGATGGAGCGGTTCGGCATCGACAAGCCGGACCTGCGCTTCGGCCTTGAGCTGCAGGACCTGACGCCGCTCGTGGGAAGCGATGCCGCACCGTTCGTGCAGGACGCGATTGCGAAGGGCGGGCGACTGCGCGGGATCCTGGCGGGCGGGGCGTCGGGTGCGTCGCGCAAGGAAATCGACCAGTTGACCGCCGCGGCAAAGGACGCGGGTGCCGGGGGCCTGGCCTGGGCCCGCCGGATGGCGTCGGGATGGGAGGGGCAGGGCGTCAAGGCCCTGGGCGACCAGATGCTGGCGCGACTCGATGCCTCCGAGGGCGACCTGCTGCTGGCGGTGCCGGGGCCGGACAGCGTGACTTCGCCCGCCTTGCATGCGGTGCGGACGGCGCTCACCCGCCGGGCGGGCGTGACACCTTCGACGCAGCACGCCTTCTGCTGGATCGTGGATTTCCCGCTGTTCGAGAAGGACCCGGCGACCGGGGAGCGCATCTTCGTCCACCACCCCTTCACCTCGCCGCACCGCGACGACATCGCCTACCTCGACAGCGACCCGTTCCGCTGTCGCGCACTGCACTATGATGCGGTGTACAATGGCAATGAACTCGGGAGTGGCTCGATCCGGATCACCGATCCGGGGCTGCAGCAGCGGATCTTCGCCCTGCTCGGCATCGGCCCGGAGGAGATCAGGCGCCGGTTCGGCTTCCTGCTCGATGGACTCGCCGCCGGCGCACCACCGCATGGTGGCTTCGCCATCGGTTTCGACCGGGTGGCGATGCTCCTGTCCGGCGCGGCTTCGCTTCGGGACGTGATCGCCTTTCCCAAGACCACGGCCGCGCGTGCCCTGTTCGAGGGGGCGCCGACCGCAGTGACCCAGAAGGAACTGAATGCGTTGCACCTTCAACCGAGGAGTGAGACGTAAGAGGTAAGACGTGAGAGGGACGCGGAAGCGGTCGCCCAGCCGCCCTCTCACCTGTCACCTCTTACGCTGTCGCCAATGACCGAAGATTCCTCCAACAAGCTTTCGGCTGAGGGTGCCGACCCGCTGCTGCTCGCCGGTGTCGGCGATGCCAACCTGCTCGAGTTGCAGCGGTCGCTCGGCGTACGCGTCGGCTTCCGCGGCGACACCGTGACGATCGGCGGCACGCTCGAGCAGCTGGAGCGGGCGACGCCCGTGGTGCAGGGCATGATCGACCTGGCGCGCATGGGCGAGACGGTGACGCCGGAGGACGTGCACCGGCTGGCCTCCGACGGCCAGCTGCCCGAGCTGGTCGCGACCGGCAGCGACGGCCGGATCGTGCTGCCCGGGATGCGGCGCGCCATCGTCCCGAAGACGGCTGGCCAGCGGGAATACCTCGCCACGATCCAGAAGCACGACATCGTCATCGGCATCGGTCCCGCGGGCACCGGCAAGACCTATCTCGCCGTCGCCAAGGCGGTGGAGGCGCTCGCGCGCAAGCGCGTCAAGCGCATCGTCCTCGCGCGGCCGGCCGTCGAGGCGGGCGAATCGCTCGGCTTCCTTCCCGGCGACCTGCAGGCCAAGGTCGATCCCTACCTGCGCCCGCTGTACGACGCGCTCGAGGACATGATGCCGGCGGACCGGGTGCAGACGCGCGCTCGAGACCCGCACCATCGAGATCGCGCCGCTGGCCTACATGCGCGGCCGCACGCTCGCCGATGCCTTCATCATCCTCGATGAGGCACAGAACGCAACCGGCGCGCAGATGAAGATGTTCCTCACCCGGCTCGGCGCGAACAGCCATACGGTGGTGACCGGCGACAAGACCCAGATCGACCTGCCGCATCGCGAGGACTCGGGCCTGATCCAGATCGAGCGCATCCTGCCGGGCATCGACGGCATCGCCTTCTGCTACCTCGACGAGAGCGACGTGGTGCGCCACCGGCTGGTGCGCGAGATCATCCGTGCCTACGCCGAAGACCAGAGCGGCTGAGCAGGCGCGCCTCATCGCGAGCCGGGACGAGGTGCAGGTGTCGGGACGGCCGTCGGCGCTTGCAGCCGCGACGGTGGAGCGCGTGGTGCGTGGTGTACTGCGCGGTGAACGGCGGCGCGCGCGGGTCTCGGTGACATTCCTGGGCCCGGTGCGCATGAGGGCGCTCAATCGCCGAGTACCTGCGCCACGATCACCCCACCGACGTGATCAGCTTTGCCCTCGCTGGCCGGGACGGGGAACTGCACGGCGACGTCTACATTTGCCGCGCTGTCGCCTTGCGCAATGCACGGGAGGCCGGGGTTCCCGTACGGCAGGAGCTCATCCGGCTCGTGGTGCACGGCACGTTGCACGTTCTCGGGTATGATCATCCCGACGATGACCGGCGGTTGCGCTCGCCCATGTGGAAACGCCAGGAGCGTTACGTGAAGAGGCTCGGCTGATGGCAGCGCTCCAGCTGTTCCTGGCGCCCCTGCTGGCTGGCGTGTTCACCCTGTGGGCCGCGTGGCTTTCGCTGGCCGCCGAATCGGAGGCCGAACTCCCTCGCCTCCTCGCGGCGCGCATGGAGCAGGGAGGACCCCTCCGCCTCGAACGCAGCCTGCATCTCGCGCACCTGGTGCTCGTCGTCCTGGCCGGCGCCATGGCCGGTGGCGCGGTTGCCTGGTGGACCTATCCGCCGATGCCGGGTCTCGCCCGGCTGCTGGCCGCTGTCGCACTCGTATGGGTTGTGGCCGACCTCCTGCCCCGCATCATCACGACGATCGTACCCGGCGTCACCCGCCCCGCGCAGCGCCTCGCGCGACGCAGCCTCGTGCCGTTCCAGCCACTCTTCCGCGTCGTCAACTGGGTCGAGAGTCGCATGCGCGCCCCGGCCGACCAGGGTGAGCGCGGTGGCCGGCTCGAACGCGAGATGCTGGGCGGCGTGTTCGCCCTGGCCGAGACCATCGTGGCCGAGGTCATGACCCCGCGACTCGATATCGTCGCCGTCGATGTCTCCGATGCCGCGCGACGAGGTGCTGGAGATGCTGCGGAGTTCGGAGCACGCGCGGCTGCTGGTGTACGATGGCCATCCCGACAACGTGGCGGGCGTGCTCTACGCGAAGGACATGATCAATGCGCTTGCAACCGAGGCCGGCCCCGGCGAGTGGACGGCGCTCATCCGCCCGGCGGCGTTCGTGCCGGAGGGAAAGACGCTCGACCGCCAGCTGCGCGACTTCAAGCGCGGGCCGGGACACCTGGCCGTGGTGGTCGACGAGTTCGGCGGCACCGCCGGCATCGTGACCCTGGAGGACATTCTCGAGCAGATCGTGGGCGAGATCCAGGACGAACACGACATCGATGAGGTGGCTCCCGTGCTGCAGCTGCACGAGGGCGAATGGCGGGTGCAGGGCGGGGTGGGCCTCACCGAACTGGAAGCGTGGCTGGGTCACGAGTTCGAGCGTGAGGGGGTGAGCACGGCCGGCGGGCTGGTGCTCGCCGAGTTCGGCCGCGTGGCCCGTCAGGGCGAGCGGATCACCATCGACAACTATGAATTCGTGGTGGACCAGGTGACGCGGCGACGCATCCGCCGGCTGACCGTCCGGCGCGTGGAGCCTGTAACCGTGGCGGCCGAGCGATGACGTGGGCGGTCTTTGCACTCGGGTTGCTCCTTGCCACGCTGGGGGCCACCGCAGGCAGCGCCCTCATTGCGACGAGCCGCTCGGAGCTCACGCGCTACGCGGCGATGCACCTTCGCGGCGGCGGCAGCGACGTCGACCGCCTCGCGGAGGTCGAGCGCCTCCTCATCGCTGCGTCCTCCACCACGTCGCTCGGCGCCCTGCTGCTTGGCGCGGCACTGGTCGGCCTGCTCGCCGGCGCCGGCAGGCTGACCTCGATCCTGGTACTCCTGTTCGTCGGCATTCCCGCGGTGGTGGTCGGCGGCTATCTCCTCCCACGCCTCTATGCCACCCGCCGCGCACAGCGAGCACTCGACCTGACGCTGCCGGTCTTGCGCCCCTGGTCTGCGATCGTCGGCCTGCTGCTGCCGACGGACGGGCCGGGCGCGGAGTCCAGGTTCCGCGCCGTGCTGCGCGGAGGTGCGGCCGCCGACCCTGACGCCTCGGGCGAGCTCGAACTCGTCGGCGGTGTGCTCACCTTCGCCGAGCGTCCGGTGCGCGAGGTGATGGCGCCGCGCACCGAGATTGTCGCGATCGCCGAGGATGCCTCGGTCGAGGAGATCCGGCTGGCGTTCACCCAGAGCGGCTACAGCCGGTTGCCGGTATTTCGCGGCACGCTGGACGAGATCGTCGGGATGCTGCACGCATTCGACCTGTTCCGGCTCGAGCCGGGCCGTCCGCTTCCCCTGCGCCCGGTTGCCATGGCGCCGGCAAGTCGCGCGTGCGGTGACCTCCTGATCGACATGCAGCGTGAGCGCCGCCTGCTCGCCGTGGTGCTCGATGAATACGGTGGCACCGCCGGCCTGGTGACGCTCGACGACCTGCTCGAGGCGATCGTCGGCGAAATAGTGGATGATGACGAGCCGGCGATGGCGCCCACGACGGCGCCTGGTGTGCTCGAGACCGACGGGGGACTGTCGCGGGAGGCCGTCGAGGTCCGGTTCGACACCCGGCTTCCGCCGGGGCGATCAGCGTCGATCGGCGGCCTGCTGGTTGAGCTGGTCGGCCGGATTCCAGTGGCCGGCGAACGCTTCTCCGTCGCCGGGCTCGAGTTCGACGTCATGCAGTCATCGCCGACGCGCATCGAGCGCCTGCTGGTCCGCACCACCCCGCCACCGGCAATTCCACTGGCGGAGCGCGCGCCGTGAGCGACGTCGCGGAGCGGGAACGGGAGGAGCTGGTGACCGAGCTGGTGTCCCTGATCCGGGATGGCCAGCTCGCGCTCTTTGCCGTCCGTGCCGCGGGTCTCGAGCCGGCCGACCTGGCCGACGTGCTCGCCGCGCTCGACGACGATGAGCGCGTGACCGCGGTCCGTGCGCTGCCCGCCGAGATCTCCAGCCAGGCCCTGATCGAGATGCCGGACGAGGAGCACGCCGGCGATACGCTCGCGGCGCTCGATCCGCAGCAGGCCGCCGACATCGTGGAGGAGCTGGCCGACGACGACGCGGCCGACATCCTGGGCGCCCTGGAGCCCGCCGAGCAGGAGCGCATCCTGAGCTCGGTGGAGGACGTGGGCCGGGCGGAAGTGGAGAAGCTGCTCGTCTACGATGACGAGAGCGCCGGCGGGCTGATGACGACACGCGTCGTCTCGGTGCCGGATACGTCGACGGTGAGCGAGGCGCTGGAGGAAATCCGGCGCCAGACGGAGGAAGTCGAGGACTTCTACGAGGTCTTCGTGGTGAACGCGTCACACCGGCTGGTGGGCGTGCTGCCCTTTCGCGCACTCGCCGTCAACCTGCCCGGCCGGCCGGTGCGGGAGGTGATGGAGGCCCATCGCGCGACCGTGGGCCCGGAGGAGGATCAGGAGGAGGTGGCCCGGGTGCTGGCACGCTACAACCTGCCGAGCGTACCTGTGGTGGACACTGATGGGCGGCTCCTTGGCTGCATCACGTTCGACGACGTCTCTGACGTCGTGGAGGCCGAGAACACCGAGGACATCCTGCGCTTCGGCGGCGTATCGGCGGGCGAGGAGCTGATCGGCGACTGGAAGGCGGCAGTGCGCAGCCGGCTTCCCTGGCTGATCATCAACCTGGCCACGGCCTTCGTGGCCGGTGCCGTGGTGCTCTCGCGCCAGGACGTGATCGCCAAGGTGGTGCTGCTCGCGGCGTACATGCCGATCGTCGCCGGCATGGGGGGCAACGCAGGCACGCAGGCGCTCGCCGTGACGGTCCGCGGCCTTGCGGTCGGCGTCATTCCGCGCGACAAGGCCTTCGGCGTCGTGGCGAAGGAGATGTCGGCAGGCATGGTGAACGGACTGGTGAACGGTGTCATCGTGGCGCTCGTGGCCCTGGCGCTCGGACACGGCGCCAAGCTCGGCATGGTGGTGTTTCTCGCCATGAGCGTCAACCTGCTCGTTGCCGGGTTCGCCGGGGCATTCATCCCGATCCTGCTGGAACGCGTGGGGATCGATCCCGCCATCGCATCGTCGATCTTCGTGACGACGTTCACGGACGTCTGTGGCTTCTCGCTGCTCCTCGGTCTTGCCGCCGCGTTCCTCATCTGATGCGTACGCTGGTCATTGCCGGCCGCCTGACGCCGTTCGTCGTTGCGTTCCTCCGTGACCGCCGTCGCTGGCTCCTCGTCGGCGGACCGGCGCCACGCACCCTCGCCGATCACCAGCGCCGCGCCACCCGGCTGGTGGATACCCTCGCCATCCTCGGTCCGACCTTCATCAAGCTCGGCCAGGTGTTCGCGGCCCGCGCCGATCTCCTGCCGGCGCCATACCTCGATGCGATGGCGCGGCTCACCGACCAGGTGCCGCCCCTCGCACCGGGCGTGGCGGAGCGGGTCCTCCAGGAGGAGCTGGGCGGATCGCTCGCATCGCACTTCGAGACGTTCGATCCGGTGCCACTGGCGGCGGCCTCGCTGGGCCAGGTGCATCGGGCGCGCTTCGGGGAGCGGGAGGTGGTGGTCAAGGTGCTCCGCCCCGGGGTCGAGGACATGGTGCGCCGCGATCTCGACATCTCCTTCCGGTTCCTCTTTGTCCTCAACCTGTTGTTCCGCAATCATCATGTGCGCGCGCTCTCGGCCATCGTCAGCGAGTTCGCCAAGCGCATTGGGGACGAACTCGACTTTCGCGACGAGGCGCGGAATGCCGACACGCTGCGACGGAACTTCGCGTCCGATCCCCGGGTGCTGGTCCCCGAGGTTGTCCCCGCACTGACCCGGCGCCGCGTGCTGGTGCTCGACTACGTCGAGGGCACGCGCGTGGACCGGCTGCACGAGCGCCTGGCCTCCGGCGACCTGCGGCTCGACGCGATCATGGGGACACTGGTCGAGGTGTACCTCAAGATGATGCTCGAGGACGGCTTCGTGCACGCGGATCCGCACCCCGGCAACCTCCTGATCGACGGACAGGGGCGGCTGGTGCTGCTGGACTTCGGCATGGTCGTGCGGGTCGAACAGGAGCTGCGCTCCCGGCTCATCCAGACGGTACTCGCGGTGGCGCGCCAGGACGTGGATGGCGTGATCAACGGGTTTTACGCCCTGGGCATCCTCGATCCCGATGTGGACCGTGGCACCGTCCAGGACGCCGCACGCCATCTCCTCACCGCCGTCCAGAAGGAGGATGCGACACCGCGCCACATCCAGCAGGTGGTCGAGGAGGTACTCCGGACCTTCTACGACTGGCCACTGATGCTGCCCAGCGACCTGGTGTACTTCGGACGCGCGGCCGTCCTGGTGGAGGGGATCGGGCTCCGCTACGACCCGAACTTCAACGTCGCCGGTGTTGCCCGCCCGATCGTGGGCCTCTTCGCCGGGCGCGTGCTGGGCGGCGCCGCGGGCGATGCGCGCGCCCGGCTCGTCGACTGGGGCGGCGAGGTCTCGTCCGCAGTACGCAGTCTTCGCGAGTTGCTTCGGCGGGTGGAGCGCGAGGAATTCCGGGTGCGCTGGCATCCGCGTGACAGCATGGAGCTGCAGCGCTTCCTGGCGCAGCAGGTCCGGCGCGCGCTGCTGGCATTCTTTGCCTTTACCCTGGGACTCGTCAGCGTGGTGATCTGGGCCGTGAGCCGACGCCTGGAAATCCTGCTCATCGGCCTGACGGTCTCGTTCGGCATGTTCATGGTCATTTTCCTGCTGCCGAGCCATTTGTTCCAGAATCCGCTTCGGTATCGCCGCACGTGGCCGGAACGCTGATGGCGTCCTCGCGCTGCTTGCTCCCATCGGCCGGTGGGATCACCTTTCGCCTTCGGGCACCAGCAACCCCGCAACGACGGGCCAGGCAATGAAGAAGTCTCGATCGCGGACTCCCGCGGGAAGCCGCAGCCGGCAGGCGACCATCGCCGCCGTCCTCGCACGACTGGCGGCGGTGCGGCCGGGGGCCAATCGTGTCGTGTCGTGCTATCTCAAGATCGAGCCGCGCGACCGGTCACGCGGCAAGTATCTCATCAAGCTGAAGAATCGCGTGCGCGAACTGCAGCGGGCATTGCCGCGGCTTGGCCTCGAGCGCGCGGCCGCCGATGGGGTGCTGTCGGACCTGCTGCGGATCCAGGAATACCTCCGGCGCCCGGGCAACCTGCCGGCGTCGCATGGCATCGCCCTCTTCGCCTGTCACGGGGCGGGGCTGTTCGAGGCCGTGGCGCTGCCATACGTGCACCGCTCGCGACTCGCGGTGGATCGCACGCCGCTCATCCGTGAACTGGTGGCGGCACAGGAAGAGTTCGGCCGCCTGTATGCAGTGGTGACCGATCGTTCGTCCGCCCGGATCTTCGAGGTCACGGCGGCCGAGACCCGCGAGGTCGCCGGGGTCGCCGCGCCAAGCACACGTGGCGGACGCTTCCGGGGCGACCAGGGCGGGCAGGGGCTCGGCGAGTTCAACTATCACAACCGGATTCGCGAGGAGAAGCAGCGGCACTACGAGGCGGTCGCGCGCGCCCTCCTGGACCTGGACCGGGTCGCGCCCGCGCAGGGGATCGTCGTGGCCGGCACCGGCAGTGAGGCGGCGGTGCTGACACCGTTCCTGCACCAGTCGCTGCAGGACCGGGTGATCGCGTCGATGAAGCTCAATCCGCGCGACGTCACGCCGACGGCGGTGCACGAGGCCACCTTGGCGGCACGGGAGCAGTACAAGCGCGGAGAGGAGCGGATGCTGGTCGATGCCGTACGCCAGCGGAGTGGCGAGGGCTGGGCCGTGAGCGGCGTGTCCGACACGCTCCGTGCGCTGGCGCGGGGCCAGGTGCGCACCCTGCTCGTGTCCGCCGATGCCACCGAGGAAGGATTTCGCTGCGGCACGGCCGGTCGCCTCGTGCTCGATGCACGGGAGTGTCGCGGCGAGGGCGACCCGCGCCCGGTCGTCGACGTCATCGACGACGCGATCGAGGACGCGCTGGCACAGCGCGTTGCCGTGAACGTGATCCTCGAGCCCGACGCGGCCGCGCGCATCGACGGCCTGGGCGCACTCCTCAGGTTCCGGTGAAGCCGCGGGCGCTGCTCTTCGACGCGGGAAACACGCTGGTGTTCCTCGACTACGCGCGCCTCGCGAGCGCGGTGGGCGAGGCATTGCAGCTGCCGCTCACCGAGTCGGGGCTGCGCCGCCATGCCGGTGCGGCGGCCCGCGCCATGGAACAGGGGCGCCTCACCGACCGGGAGCGCGGTTCGGTGTACCTTCTGACGCTGTTCGAGCTGGCCGGCGTCCCGGTGAGCCGCGCCGGGGAGCTCAAGGCGGCCCTGCTCGCGCTGCACCAGCAGGCGCACCTCTGGGGTGCGACGCCGGTGGGTACGCGGGAGGCGCTCGAGCGGCTTCGCGCCGCGGGATTTCGGCTCGCTGTCATCTCCAACAGTGACGGCCGCGCGGCGGCGGCACTGGAGGCGGCAGGATTGCGGGACCTGTTCGAGTTCGTCATCGATTCCGGGGAAGTCGGCGTGGAGAAGCCCGATCCGCGCATCTTCCACATTGCCCTGGAGCGCCTTGGCGTACCTGCGGCCGACGCGCTCTATGTCGGTGACCTGTACGAGGTGGACGCCGTCGGCGCGCGCGGGGCGGGACTCGGCGCCGTGCTGCTCGATCCCGACGGTGCGCACGCCGGACGCGATATCGAGACGGTTGACTCGGTCAGCCAGCTGGCCGACCGATTGCTCGCGACCTGCATCGCGTGAGCGCATGCCCCTTCTCCTGACCAGGACACATGGCGCGTACCCGATCCGCTGACGTTCCTGCCGCCAAGGCCAATCGCCTGCGCTCGCTGACTGAGGAGTACCTTGCCCTTGCCGCGCGGTTGCGGGAGGGCGGTGGTGCGTCGCGCGTCAAGCGAATGCACGACAAGGGGCAGCTCTCGCCGCGCGAGCGCGTCGCCGGGCTGCTCGATCGCGGGTCACCCTGGCTCGAGATCGGGCTCCTCGTTGCCTACGACCGCTACGACGGGCAGGCACCCGGTGCCGGCGTCATTACGGGCGTGGGCATGGTGGAAGGCCGCGAGGTCGTGGTCGTCGCCAACGATGCCACGGTGAAGGCGGGGAGCTGGTGGCCCGAGACGATCACCAAGATCCTGCGGGCGCAGGAAGTGGCGATGCGGGAACGGATACCGATCGTCTACCTGGTCGACAGTGCGGGCGTGAACCTTCCGTACCAGGAGGGCGTTTTCCCGGGGCAGTACGGGGCCGCGCGCATTTTCTACTACAACTCGCTGATGCGGCGCTACCTCCGCGTGCCGCAGGTCAGCGCCGTGATGGGAAGCTGCATTGCCGGCGGCGCGTACCTCCCGGCCTTGAGCGACGTGATCTTCATGGTCGAGGGCACCAGCTTCATGGGCCTCGGTGGACCCAACCTGGTGAAGGGCGCCACCGGGCAGACCATCGATGGCGAGACGCTGGGCGGTGCCCGCGCGCACACCGAGCTCAGCGGCGTGGCGCACTACCGGGCCCCCACCGACGCGGCATGCCTCGAGCAGATTCGCGGGTATGTCGGCCGCCTGCCGGTGACTGGGGGCGTGCAGCACGCCCGTCGCGACGCACTGCCACCGGCGCAGCCGCCAGCGGCACTGTACGATCTGCTGCCGCACGATCATCGCCTGTCCTACGACGCGCGCCAGGTGCTGGCGTCGCTGCTCGACGGTGGCCGGCTGGATGAGTTCCAGCCGGACCTGGCGCGCGAGATGATCTGCGGGCACGCACACATCGAAGGCTGGCCGGTTGCGGTGATCGCCAACTCCCGCGGCATCATCCGCGGCAAGGAGGGAGAGCGTCCGCGCTTCGGCGGGATCATCTACACCGAGAGCGCCGAGAAGACCGCCTATTTCATCGAGACGGCCAATCGCGAACGGATTCCCATTCTGTTCGTGCAGGACGTGAGCGGCTTCATGGTCGGAGCTGATGCCGAGCACTCCGGCATCATCCGGGCTGGCGCCCATTTCGTCGAGGCCATGGCGACGGCCACCGTGCCCAAGCTCGTCCTCACGGTGAACCACGCTTCCGGCGCGGGCTACTATGCCATGGCGGGCCAGGGGTTCGATCCCGACTTCATCCTGTCATGGCCGACAGGGCGCATGGCCGTGATGGAGGGGGAGTCCGCGGTCATGGCCGTTCACGGGACGGAGATCGCCAGGGCCCAGGCGGCCGGTACCCCGCTCCCTGAAGCGGTGCAGGCATCGGTGGCGGAGATGCGGGCTGACTATGAGCAGCAGCTCGACGCGCGGTATGCGGCAGCCCGAGGTTTTGTCGACGCGATCATCACCGTGGAGGAGACCAGGGACGTGCTGGCATTCCTCCTGCAGGTCACGGCCCGGTATGCAGGTCCGCACCTCGGGCCGTTCGTCCTGCCGCCTCTCGATGCCGTAGCAGGCCACTGAAGTCGCACCACGCGGGTCGCCACCGAGGCGCGTCCGCGACACCATACCCTGCCGAAGGGGGGCGATGTGGGATTGCTGAACAGGAGTCTTGGCCTGGCGCTTGGGGCGGTACTGTTCGTGGCCGGCACGGCACAGGCGCAGCATACCGAGGTCGACCTCGGTGGAATGATCGGCGCAAGTCTTCCTACCAATGACATCGCCAATCTCTATGTCGGCGGCTACGTCTTCGGCGGCACATTCCGGGTGGTCCCCGCGAACTGGCCAGTTGGACTCCAGGTCGACGTGCTCTATTCCCACTACAATCGCAACGCCGCGGACATTGCCGATCACGGGCTCGAGAACCTGAGCGGGTCACTCGGCGTCGTCTGGCCGATCGATTTCGAGCAGACGCCCCTGGAGCCCTATCTCCTTGGCGGTGCCAGCATCAACGCAATGAAGGTCATCGAGCCGCGGACGACGCCGAACTACGGTTCCAATACCAACCTCGGCCTCTACATTGGCGGCGGCCTGGCCTTCAAGAGCCAGACGGCGCGGATCGCACCGCTGATCGACTTCCGTGTGAACGGCATTTTTGGCAGTGATCCCCGGGAAGGGGCGTACTTCAACTTCAGCGTGGGCCTCCTCATCCTGCTGAGGGGCGCGCACTCACACCGGTGACGCCAGCCAGCAGGACGCGCGTCTTCCGCGCGGCGCAGGTCCTTAGCGGGCTGTCCCTGGCCGCCTGTGCCCCGTCCACCAAGACCGCACCGGCCCCGTCCGCTGCACCGGCCGCGGCTGCGCCGGTTCCGCCCGCCGACGCGACGCGCGACGCCGCGGCGCCCGCTTCCTGCGCCTGTCCTTCCACCTGACGTCGCCTTCAAGCAAGGCTGGATGCCGCTGGCACCGACCGGCGTACCCGAGTTTGCGCAGCAGCATCCGACCTTTGATGGCCGCGGCGTCCTCATTGCGATCCTCGACAGCGGCATCGACCCCGGCATTCCTGGCCTGAGTACCACGAGCACCGGCGATCCCAAGATCCTGGACCTGCGGGATTTCTCGGGCGAGGGGCAGGTCGCGCTGACGCGGCTCGATCCCTCCGGCGACACCGTCGTGATCGGGGGCCAGCGTCTCGGCGGATTTTCCCACCTGCGGGCGCTCGACGCACACGGGCCATGGTATGGCGGCACCATCAGCGAACTGGCGATGGGAGATGCGGATGCGGGTGACCTCAATGCCGATGGTGACGTCAACGACACGCTCGCAATCGTGGTGCTCCATGCGAGCGACGGCTGGGTCATGGTCATCGACGCCAATGGCAATGGATCGCTGGCCGACGACAAGCCGGTGCACGACTACCTCGCCGCGCGCGAGACCTTTGGTTGGGCGCCCACGGGCGCTGCGCCCTACCTGACACTTGCCGCCAACATCGGGGAGCAGGGTGGAAAACCCACGCTCGATCTCTTCTTCGACACGAGCGCACACGGTTCCCACGTGTCGGGCATCGCGGCAGGTCACGATCTGTATGGCGTGAAGGGCTTCGACGGCGTTGCTCCCGGTGCACAACTTATCGGCTGCAAGATTGCCGACGATGCGCACGGCGCCGTCTCACGCACCGGGAGCATGGTCCGGGCGCTCGACTACGCCATTCGCTTCGCGGCGGCCCGCCACCTGCCGCTCGTGATCAACATGAGTTTCGGGGTTGGCAACGAGGTCGAGGGGCAGGCCCGCATCGACCACCTCTTCGACTCGACGCTGGCCCTGCATCCCGACGTGGTCTTCATGGTGAGTGCCGGCAACGACGGACCCGGCCTCAGCACGCTCGGATTTCCCGGCAGCGCGACACGGGTCATTCCCGTTGGTGCGCTCTTCCCCGGGATCTTCCTGGCGCCGGATGACGGCGGCCCCATTCCCCCGAACAGCATCGCCGACTTCAGTGCGCGCGGCGGAGAGGTCGCGGGCCCGGACCTCGTGGCCCCCGGCGTTGCCTACTCCTCCGTACCGCTCTGGAATCGCGGCGGCGAGCGGGAAGGTGGCACGAGCATGGCCTCGCCCCATGCGGCCGGCCTTGCCGCGCGCCTGCTGTCAGGCGCGCAACAGGACGGCAAGTCACCTACGGCTTGGACCATTCGTCAGGCACTCATGGTCACGGCGCAGCCGCTCGAGGGGGCCACGTTCGTGGACGAGGGTACCGGCCTCCCCAACATCAGTCGGGCCTGGTCCTGGCTGCACGCGCACCCGGAGATGCCGTTCGTGGCCGTCACGACACCCGCCGGTACCAATGGCGCGTTTGTGGAAGCTGCGCGCGGAAAGCCGCTGCCGTCGCCCCAGTTCTCGCTGCAGCGGGTGGGCGGCAAGGGGGCGCTCGCGCTTCGCTTCCAGAGTTCGGTCCCCTGGATCACTGCGCCGTCGACTGTTTCGCTTGGCGAGGCGGCCTCCAGTGTGCCGCTGCGGCTGCGCGACTCGCTTCTCGCGCGGCCCGGCGCATATGTCGGCGTCGTCAGCGGCTGGGGGCCCGATACTGCACTGGGGCCGCTGGTACGCCTTGTGACGACCATCGTGGTGCCGTATCGCGACGCCGACATCAACCTGCGCCAGCTCCACGTCGCCGCGGGACAGTGGATCCGCATTCCATTCTCGGCCGACTCAGGGCGGCCGTTCAGTGTGCGCGTGTCCTCGGATGCGGCCTCGCCGCCGCTCGCGTACTTGCACGAGCCTGGTGGCATGCCGTACCGGGATAACCACGAGCGGCCGGCCGGCAAGGACGACAAGGCCGCCATCTACGACGTACTCTCCGGCGATGCCCGGCGCGGCACCTATGAGCTTGTTGTGCAGGCGTCGCCGTTTGATGCGGCGGTCGTCAACGTGCACATTGTGCAGTCGCCGGTACGCTTGTCGCTCGCGCGCACCGCCACGGGATTCAACGCGGGCATTGCCAACATCAGTACCGACGGCCTTCGCGCCGACGTGGGCGCGGCCATCGTCGGCGTCGCCAGGCCGGAGACGGTCACGGGGAAGGGCAGCATGCGTCGGGACCTGAAGATCGAGGTGCCGGACTGGGCGCGTGGCATGCAGGTGGACGTGACGATGCCCCGACAGCAATGGGCGCGGTATACCGATTTTGGTGTAAGCCTCTTCGATACCGCGGGTCACCAGCTGGTGAAGACGCCGCTCAACTATGCCTTCGGCCGGCTGGAACAGGACCTGGACGCAGGGCACGGCGCCGAACGTCTCGTTCTGTCACTATTTCCGGGTCTTGCCGATGCGGGGGACAGCCTTCCGTGGTCACTCGACCTGTCCATCCGCTTCTACTCTGATTCGGCCCAGGCGCTGGCGCCTGCGGACGAACGCGCGGTGACGCTCGGCCCGGGTGAGTCGCGAACCGTACGATTCACGTCGCCTGCGCCGCACCGCGCTCCGGCCGGGTACCTGCCGATCGGCCTGGTGCTGGCTCGCACCGGCGAGGAGGAGATCTGGGGGTCGGAGACGATCCTCCCTGCGCCGGACAGCACCGCCGCGCGATGAGCGACCTTGTCCTGCAGGCCCGCGACGGTGGCGCCCTGGTTGTCACGCTCAATCGGCCGGACAAGCGGAATGCGCTCAGCAGCGCTCTGGTAAATGCGCTGCATGCGTCCCTGGACACGGTGGACCTGGATCCCGACATACGGGTGCTGGTCCTCCGGGGCGCAGGCAAGGATTTCTGCGCCGGTGCCGATCTGGATGAATTGCTCGCCTCGGCGGATCGGCTGCCCGCCGAAAATGAAGGAGATGCCCTGCGTCTCGGCTCCCTGCTCCAGAGGCTGCGCCGATGCCCGCGCCCCGTGGTCGCGGTCGTGCAGGGTCGGGCACTCGCGGGCGGGGCGGGGCTGGCACTCGCGTGTGACATCGTCCTCGCGTCGTCCACGGCCCAGTTCGGCTATCCGGAGATCCAGCGAGGCTTCGTCCCGGCCATGGTGATGACATTCCTCCGGCGCCTGACCGGAGAGAAGCTTGCCTTCGACCTGGTGGCGACCGGCCGGCTTCTCACGGCGGGCGAGGCGCTGGCCGCGGGCCTCGTGACCCGGGTGCTGCCCGAGGCCGAACTCGACGCAGGGTCGCGGTCGGTGATCGAGCAGCTGGCGTCGTCCAGTCCATCCGCCATGCACCTGACCAAGAAGCTCTTCTACGAACTGGACGATCTGGGCGTCGATGAAGGCGTCGCCGTGGGCGCCCGCATAAATGCGCTTGCCCGCACCACCACCGACTTCCGCGCCGCGATCGCCCGCTTTCTCAACCGCTGAGCCTGCAGTCGCGTCAAGCCGCAGGGCGGTCTATGTTTGCACGGACCTCAACGACAATTGGAGAAGGCGATGCGTACCGATTTCAGGATGCTGGCGGTGCTGGCAGGGTTGGCCGCGTCGGCGTCCCAGGCAAGTGCCCAGGCCAAGCCGGCCGCCACGCCGCCGCCGGCGTCGCAACCGAGTCCGCTCTCGGTCGCGGCCAAGCAATACAGTTTCGAGATCCGCCCTACGATCGGAATTGCCTTCCCCCTGAGCCCGTCCGGCGACGCGGGCTGGGATATCGGCGGCAGCCTGCGCGCGAAGCCACCCACGTGGCCGATCGGTCTCCAGCTCGACATGCTCCTGCTGGACATGTCTTCGACGATTTTCCAGTTCACCCTCGATGGAGTCTTCACCTTCTCCAGCTCGTCGAACGCGTTCCAGCCATACATTATCGCCGGCCTGGGACTGTACGACGGTAACTTCGGGATCAACGCCGGTGCGGGAGCCGACTTCGCCATCAAGGGTTCACCAATTGGCTTCTTTGCCGATGCACGGTTCAACCTTGTGTTCCTGTCCGGACCGGACCAGAGCATCCTTCCCATCAACGCCGGTGTGCGAGTTCGCTTCTAGCATGCGTCGGCTCTGGGCGGCGATGCTGGTGCCGGGACTCCTCCTGTTCGCGGGCGCGGCCGCCGCGCAGGAGATCAGCGCCGGCGTCCGCGCGGGGGCGACGTTCCCGGCCGGTACGTTCGGCGACTCGTCGGTTTCCCTCGGGACGGGATGGAATGTCGGGGCGGTGGCGCGGATCAACTTCGGTACGTCGCGCTTCGGCGTACAGGCTGACGTGGGCTACAGTGCCAACTCGCTGGAGGGTCCGCCCGGGGGCACGGTGAGCGACTGGCAGGCTGGCCTCGCGGCGACCTTCCTGCTGGTGCCCATGTCGGCGGGGCTTCGTCCGTACCTGCTGCTCGGCCTCGGAGTCGACTACTGGCAGGACAGCGCGGCGAACGGGATCGTGCCGGCCATGTATGGCGCTGCAGGGGCCGACCTGCGGCTCGACCCCCTGATGCCGTATACGGAACTGCAGTACCGCATGGTGCTGACGCCCGGAGCGAACCTCCGGATCCTGCAGCTTATCATCGGCGTCCGATACCTGGTGGGCTATCGCTGATCGCCCGCCCGCCGCTACATGTTGCGACGATACTGCCCGCCGACCTCGTACAATGCCCCCGACAACTGACCCAGGCTGCACACCTGCGCCGCCTCCATCAGCTGCGCAAACACGTTGCCGCCGCTCAGTGCCGCCTGCTTCAGGGCAGCGAGAGCCAGCGGCGCCTGGTCGGCGTGCCGTGCCTCGAAGGCCTCGCGCGACACGATCGCAATCTCCTTCTCCTCCGGGGTCGACCGGATCACCTCGTCGGGAATGGACGTCGGGGACCCCGCGGGGTCGAGGAAGGTGTTTACGCCGATGATCGGGAGCGTGCCATCGTGCTTCCGCTTTTCGTAGACCAGCGACTCGTCCTGGATCCGGCTTCGCTGGTACATGCGCTCCATGGCCCCGAGCACTCCACCACGCTCCGAGATCCTGCGGAACTCCAGCAGCACCGCTTCCTCCACCAGGTCCGTCAGTTCCTCCACGACAAAACTGCCCTGCAGGGGATTCTCGTTGCGTGCGAGCCCCAGCTCCTGGTTGATGATGAGCTGGATCGCCAGCGCCCGGCGCACGCTCTCCTCGGTGGGCGTGGTGATCGCCTCATCGTACGCGTTGGTGTGGAGCGAATTGCAATTGTCGTAGATGGCGTAAAGGGCCTGCAAGCGTGGTCCGGATGTCGTTGAACGAGATTTCCTGCGCGTGCAGGCTGCGACCCGACGTCTGGATGTGGTACTTGAGCCGCTGGCTGCGATCGTTGGCCGCGTACCGGAGCTTCATCGCCTTCGCCCAGATCTTTCGCGCCACCCGTCCGATCACCGCGTACTCGGGGTCGAGCCCGTTCGAGAAGAAGAACGACAGGTTGGGTGCGAAATCGTCCACCTTCATGCCACGCGACAGGTAGTACTCCACGTAGGTGAAGCCATTGGCGAGCGTAAAGGCCAGCTGCGTAATGGGGTTGGCCCCGGCCTCCGCGATATGGTACCCCGAGATCGACACCGAGTAGAAGTTGCGAACCTTCTGCTCGATGAAATACTGCTGCACGTCGCCCATCATCCGGAGCGCGAATTCGGTCGAGAAGATGCAGGTGTTCTGGGCCTGGTCCTCCTTGAGGATGTCCGCCTGGACGGTGCCCCGTACCCGGCCCAGGGTCGCCGTCCTGATTCGCTCGTACACATCGAGCGGCAGGATGTCGTTGCCGGATACTCCCAGCAGGAGCAGGCCAAGCCCGTCGTTGCCGTCCGGCAGCTCCCCCTGGTAGCGGGGTTGTGCAACGCCTTGCTCCGAGAACTTCCGCTCGATGCGCGCGGCGGTTGTCTCCGTTTCACCGCGTTCGCGAAGCCAGCGCTCACACTGCTGGTCGATGGCCGCGTTGAGGAAGAAGGCCAGGACCATCGGCGCCGGGCCATTGATCGTCATCGATACCGAGGTCGCCGGGTCGCAGAGATCGAACCCCGAATAGAGCTTCTTCGCATCGTCGACCGTGGCGACGCTCACGCCGGCGTTGCCGATCTTGCCGTAGATGTCGGGGCGGCGCGCCGGGTTCTCGCCGTAGAGGGTCACCGAATCGAACGCGGTGGACAGCCGCTTGGCCGGCATGCCGGCCGAGACGTAATGAAAACGGCGATTGGTGCGTTCAGGCCCTCCCTCGCCGGCGAACATGCGGGCCGGCTCCTCGCCCTCGCGCTTGAGCGGAAAGACGCCTGCGGCAAAGGGGAACATCCCGGGCGGCGCCTCGAGGAGGAGCCAGGCGAGCAGGTCGCCCCAGTCCTTGTAGCGCGGCAGGCTCACCTTGGGCACGCGTATGCCGGATGGTGATTCGCTGAAGAGGTCCTGGCTGATCACGCGGTCGCGGACCTTGAATTCGTAGCGGTCCGCGCGATACCGGGCGACCATGGCGGGCCAGTCGCGAAGGAGCTGGCGGCACTCGGGCGCCAGCTTCGCCTCCAGCGCGCCGTATTCCGCTTCCAGGTCCGCGATCCATGCCGGTGCTTCCCGATCCGTCTGCTCCACCCGCACGACCCCGGTAGTGGCGGGCTCCTGCACCGCCAGCGCGGCCTCCCCGGCCTTCGACTGGAACTGGTCGATGGTGCCCCGCAGCTGGTAGAGACGGCGAGCAAGTGCCGACTGCTCGTCGACGAACTTGCGATAGGCATCGCTCTGCTCGACGATTTCGGCCAGATAGCGGGTGCGGTCGGCGGGGATGATGCGGCTGGTGGTCGCGGCACCGGATGGCAGGAGCGCGGGCACACCCACGGGCGTGCCGGTCTTGCGGGCGATCGCCTGCAGGGTGGCCAGGAAAAGCTGGTTCATGCCACCGTCATTGAACTGTGCCGCGATCGTGCCGAAAATCGGGAGGCTATCATCGGCGGCGTCCCACAGCTGGCGATTCCGGCGGTACTGCTTCCGCACGTCGCGCAGGGCGTCGAGGCTGCCGGCCTTGTCGAACTTGTTGATGGCCACGAGATCGGCGAAATCCAGCATGTCGATCTTCTCGAGCTGCGTCGCGGCGCCATACTCCGCCGTCATCACATAGAGCGACACATCCGCATGCTCGATGATCTCCGTGTCCGATTGTCCGATGCCCGAGGTCTCGACTATGACCAGGTCGAATCCGGCGGCGCGGCACACGTCGATCGACTCGCGTACATGCCGGCTCAGCGCGAGGTTGGACTGCCGCGTCGCCAGGGACCGCATGTACACGCGCGGGTCGTAGACCGAGTTCATCCGGATGCGATCGCCCAGCAGCGCCCCCCCGGTGCGTCGCCGGGACGGGTCGACCGAGATGATGGCGATGGTGTGTGTGGGCAGCGCGGCCAGGAAGCGCCGCACGAACTCGTCGACCAGTGAGGACTTGCCGGCGCCGCCGGTGCCGGTGACGCCAAGCACCGGCGCACGTGCGGCGGCAAGGCGGGGCGCCAGGCCCTCGCGCAGGTCGGCCACGCGGTGGGGCTCGTTCTCGGCGAGGGAAATCATGCGACCAAGCGTCCGTGCGTCGCGCGTCGGCAGCGCAGCCCAGGCGGCGTCCAGGTCCAGCGGCGCGCGCGGTCGATCGCAACGGCGCAGCAGGTCGTCGATCATGCCCTGGAGGCCGAGGGCGCGACCATCGTCCGGCGTATAGATCCGTGCAATGCCGTATCGATGCAGCTCGTCAACCTCGTGCGGCAGGATCGTGCCACCGCCGCCGCCGAAGATGAGGATGTCCGCGCCACGCGCGGCCAGCAGGTCATGCATGTACTTGAAGTACTCGAGGTGGCCGCCCTGGTACGAGGTGATGGCAACAGCCGTCGCATCCTCCTGGATGGCGCATTCGACGATCTCGCCCGCCGAGCGATTGTGGCCGAGGTGAATCACCTCGGCACCTGATGCCTGCGCAATGCGGCGCATGACGTTGATCGCGGCGTCGTGCCCATCGAACAGGGACGCGGCCGTGACGATTCGTACGGGGCGCCGCGCCTGCGGCTCGGGCGCCGCGGGCAGTGCCATCTCGTGGGTCAGGGGCTCTCCGGTCATGGCGCCAAATCTAGGGTCATGTTCTGTTTTATGCCCGGCGAATCGTGGTATCCCTCAGTACCTTCCTAGCCATGCCTCCTGCCAGACAATCCGGCCGCTTTCCGCCTGCCAGCTATGCCGATTGGCAGTCGGCGGCGAAGGCCGGGCGTGCAACGGACACGTCTGCCAGCAGGCTCCGCGCCAGTTCAACGGGTGACTACCCGGTGGAAACGCTTTACGCCCCTGGCGGCCCGGGCGAGGCCGAGACGCATGCACTCGCCGGGCTGGTAGCCGGCCTCCTTGGGGCAAGTCCTTCCTGGCGGATCCGTCAGGCCTTCGCGCTTGGCGCGAATCCGGGCGATGTGCAGGACGCATTGGCGGCCGGGATGGACTCGCTCGAACTGATTGCGCCGGCTCGGGTGTACGGTGCCGAGGTGCTGGATGCCATCGCGCAGCACGGCCGCGCTGACATCGAACTCTCCTTCGACAACCTCGACCCGATCGCACTGGCGCCGGGTTTTGTCGCCGGCCATCGCGGACTCCTTTCGCTGGGCTTCGATCCGATTGGTCACGCAATCGTGACGGGAACGGGGTCGTCCACTGGCGGAAGAGCTTGCAGCGCTGGCTGCGCACGTATCACATGGCGGGCCGCTCCGCGTGTTGCGTGCCGACGGTACAGTGCTCGATGGGCCGAATGCCGGCGTGCTGCTGGGCCGCACCGTCAGCATCGCGCTGGCCTACCTGCGCCTCATGGACGATGCCGGGCTGGATCTGGCGGCCGCAGCGCAGTGCATCGAGGTGCGGCTGCCATGTGACTCACGGTTTTTCCGTTCGACCGCGCTGCTGCGCGCCGCGCGGCTGGTCTGGGCGCGCGTCCTGGAACTCGCGGGCGTGGCCGAACCGCCGCCTCTCTACCTGGTCGCGACGAGCACCGCATTGGCCGGGCGCGAACCCTGGATCGGCGCACTGCGCAATTCTGTCGTCGCCTTCGCCGGTGCGGTCGGGGGCGCGGACGTGATCCAGCTCGTGCCGGGTGAGCGCCTGGACGCCATGTCGACCAATGGTCCGCGCCGGCTCGCGTGCACCACGCCGCTCATCGCGCGCGAGGAGGCCTCCCTGCGTCGCGTCGCCGACCCGGCAGAGGGAAGCTGGTTCCTGGAAGCGATCACCGCCGCGATCGCCGGCGACGCCTGGGCGGAAGTGGCTCGCCTCGACGACGGCCGGGGGCATTGTCGCCGCCATGCGTGCGGGAGCGCTGTCGACATGAGCCGCATTCCGGCCCTCGGCGCGGTGCCGTGGAAGCTTCCCGCGCGTCAGCCGGTTCGCATAGCCGGCGCCGCGTGGCGCCCGGCAGAGGGAATGCTGATTCCCCCTCATCTCGATGCCGCCATGCTTGATGGCGTCGACATGGCGACGATGCCGGGAATCGCGCCTTTTGTGCGGGGTCCGTATCCGACGATGTACGTGGGGCAGCCCTGGACCATCCGGCAGTACGCCGGGTTTTTCCACCGCCGAAGAGTCCAACGCCTTCTACCGGGCAAACCTCGCGGCGGGCCAGATGGGCCTCAGTATCGCATTCGACCTGGCCACCCACCGGGGGTACGACTCGGATCATCCACGGGTCACGGGCGATGTCGGCATGGCCGGCGTGGCGATCGACAGCCTGCTCGACATGCGAATCCTCTTCGACCGGATCCCGCTCGACAGGATGAGCGTCTCCATGACCATGAACGGTGCCGTCCTCCCGGTGCTGGCGCTCTATGTCGTGGCCGCGGAGGAGCAGGGCGTGCGGCAGGATCAGCTCACCGGCACCATCCAGAACGACATCCTGAAGGAGTTCATGGTCCGGAACACCTACATCTACCCGCCGGGCCCGAGCCTGAGAATCGTCGCGGACATTTTCCGCTACACCAGCCAGCATATGCCGCGCTTCAACAGCATCAGCATCAGTGGCTACCACATGCATGAGGCCGGCGCCACGGCGTCGCTGGAGCTGGGCTACACCATTGCCGACGGGATGGAATACCTGCGCATCGGCCTCGCCGCCGGGCTCGACGTCGACGGGTTCGCCCCGCGCCTGAGCTTTTTCTTCGGGATCGGCATGAACTGCTTCATGGAGATCGCGAAGCTGCGTGCGGCCCGTCACCTCTGGGCACGCGCGTTACGGCCTTTTTCTCCGCGCAATCCGCGCAGCAGTGCCCTGCGCACGCATTGCCAGACCAGCGGATGGAGCCTGGCGGCCCAGGATGTCAGCAACAACATCGTGCGCACCTGCCTCGAGGCAATGGCGGCGACCCAGGGCGGCACCCAGAGTCTTCACACCAACGCGCTGGATGAGGCACTCGCCCTGCCCACCGAATCCACCGCGCGCATAGCACGCGACACCCAGATATTCCTGCAGCAGGAGACGGATACCTGCGACACCGTGGACCCCTGGGGCGGCAGTCATTACGTGGAGTGGCTCACCGACCAGCTGGTACAAAGGGCGCAGGAGCATATTGACGAGATCGAGGCACTGGGCGGCATGGCGCGCGCAATCGAGGCCGGGGTGCCGAAGCTTCGGATCGAGGAGGCAGCCGCGCGGACCCAGGCCCGGATCGACGGCCGGCGGCAGGTCGTCGTCGGCGTGAATGCCTATCAGGCGGCCAATGAGCCGCCGCTCGAGGTCCTGCGCATCGACAACGCGGCGGTGCGGGCCGCGCAGGTGGCGCGACTGGCGGCGTTGCGCGCTTCCCGGCGACGACCGGGCGGTCGATCGCGCGCTCGGCGCGTTGACGGCAGCAGCTGCGTCGGGCGAGGGCAATTTGCTCGCACTTGCCATCGATGCGGCCAGGGCGCATGCGACCGTCGGGGAAATGAGCGAGGCACTTGCAGTGGTCTTCGGGCGGCATGCCGCACCGGTGCACGTGGTGAGCGGTGTCTACGGAGGGGAGATGTCGGGCATGGACGATGGCATCGCAGGGGTGCGCAGCGCCGTTGATCGCTTTGCGATGCTGGAAGGTCGGCGGCCGCGGCTGCTGGTGGCGAAGGTGGGACAGGACGGCCATGATCGCGGGCAGAAGGTGATTGCCACGGCCTTCGCCGATCTCGGGTTCGACGTGGACATCGGCCCCCTCTTCGCGACCCCGGAGGAGGCGGCGCGCCAGGCGGTCGAGAATGATGTGCACGTCATCGGGGTGAGTTCGCTGGCCGCAGCGCACCTCACGCTGGTACCGGCGCTGCATCGCGCCCTCGAGTCGCTGGGGCGCCCGGACATCATGATCGTCGCCGGCGGCGTGATTCCGCCGCAGGACCATGCGGCACTCAGGGCGGCCGGAGCAAGCCTGATCTTCGGCCCGGGAACCGTGATTCCCGAGGCGGCCCGTGACCTCCTGCGGGAACTCGCGATGCGGCTGGGCCTCGACGCCACCCAGGTTGTCGGGGGTCCCGCGTGAGTGAGGTGAAGCGCGGACAGCTCTCACTCGACGAACTGACGGACGGGGTACGTCGCCGCGATCCTGCGGCGCTCGGTCGTGCAGTGTCGCTGGTGGAAAGCACCGCGGTTGAGGATCGGTCGCGCGCGGGCGAGCTCCTCACCCGGCTGGGTCCCGGGAAGGCTGCCGTTCTTGTCGGTGTGAGCGGCGTGCCCGGCGTTGGCAAGAGCAGTTTCATCGACGCCATGGGAACGCGGCTTCTCGAGCGCGGCCATCGCCTCGCCGTGCTGGCGGTGGACCCATCGAGCACGGTCTCGGGAGGCAGCATTCTGGGCGACAAGACCCGCATGACCCGGCTGGCCGGTGACGCGCGCGCCTTCGTGCGACCCTCGCCCACGGCGGGCACGCTCGGCGGTATCGCACCGCGAACGCCCGAGACCATCGCCCTGTGCGAGGCTGCCGGATTCGACGTCGTGATCGTCGAGACGGTCGGGGTGGGCCAGTCGGAGGCGGCCGTGGCCGACCTCGCAGACGTCTTTCTCGTGCTGATGCTGCCGGGTGGCGGCGACGAACTGCAGGGGATCAAGCGCGGGCTGATGGAACGTGCGGACGTGATCGCGGTCAACAAGGCGGATGGGCCCGGTATCGACCGCGCGACGGCCACGGCACGGGACTACCGCATGGCCATGCAGCTCATGCGAGGCCGCGACGCGGCTGGGCCACCGCCGGTGCTCACTTGCAGCGCCCTGGAGGGAACGGGCCTCGATGAGGTCTGGAATGCACTCCTCGAGCGGCGGCTTGGGCTGGTGGAGAGCGGTGTGCTTGCGGCTCGCCGTCGTGAACTGCGAGTGAAGTGGATGTGGCGCGTCCTGGACGAGCGCCTGCGGGTGGGGGTGGAATCACATCCTGCCGTCCGCGGGATCCTCAGCGACCTGACTCGAGGTGTGGCCGACGGAACGGTGCCGCCCAGCGTCGGTGCCGAGCGGCTTCTCCAGGGCAGTAGGGCTGGGCTAGCCGCGCTAGAACTCGCGGCGCTTCATCTCATCGAAAAATTCGTCGTGCTCCTGCTGATCGGGCCGTTCGGGCCGCCTGGTTGCATCGAGCGTCGGGTCGTAAGTGGGGCGTACCTTCGACTTGGGCTGCGCCGCCTTGGCCATGTTCTTCTTGATCAGAGCCTCAAGCTGCTTGTTCTTCATGGCACCCTCGCATAGGTCCGGATTCAATAGTCCTGTCGCAAACTAGTCACGGTCGCCGTCGCGGGGAAATGGGGCGGCGCACGCCGCTTTCGGGTGACGATGGGATCGTCGGAACGCCCCATCGTGTGGCATGGCCACCCTCGCCGATGCCAGGCTGCTATTGCAGCGCCACTTCGGGTTTGCCGACTTTCGGCCCGCCCAGCGCGACGTCGTACGCGCCGTCCTGGAGCGCAGGGATACGCTGGCGGTGCTTCCGACCGGCGCGGGCAAGTCGGCTTGTTTTCAGGTACCCGCGCTCCTTCTCGATGGCATCACCATCGTCGTCGCTCCCCTGATCAGCCTGATGTCTGACCAGGTTGCGGCCTGCCGGCGCCGCGGCATCGCGGCGGCGGCCCTCACCAGCGCCACGTCGGCGGTGGAACGGGTGGTCGTGGTCGAGGCACTGCGGGCACGCACGCTCCGGCTGCTCTACCTCTCCCCGGAACGCCTCGCCGCATCGGCCGCCATGCTGCGCCATCAACTCGGGGTTCCGGCGCTCCTCGCGGTCGACGAGGCTCATTGCATTTCCGAATGGGGCCCTGACTTCCGGCCCGCCTACCGCCAACTGGCTGTCGCCCGCCGGCTGCTGGGCCATCCGCCCGTCGCCGCGTTGACGGGGAGCGCCACGCCGACGGTGCGACGTGACATTGCGAGACAACTGGACTTCCGCAGCGGCACGCAGGCGACCGAACTCGTGGCGTCATTCGATCGCCCGAATCTTCATTTCGCCGTGCAGTCCGTCGGCCTCCGAGGGCGAGCGACTCCGGGCCGTGCTTCTCGGAACTGGACCGGAGCGAGCCACTCGCGATCGTCTACACCCCGACGCGCAGCATCACCGAGTCCCTCACGCGGGTCTTGCGGCAGGCAGGCTTCGACGCGGTGCCGTATCACGCCGGGCTGACGAACGAATACCGTCAGCGCGCCCTCGAGCGTTTCACCGGTTCGCAGCTGCGCGTGGTCGTCGCAACCTGTGCGTTCGGCATGGGCATCGACGCGCCCAATGTCCGACTGGTGGTGCACTGGTCAATGCCACCCACGCTCGAGTCCTACTATCAGGAGGCGGGTCGGGCGGGCCGGGACGGGGCGCCGGCACGATGCGTCCTTCTCTTTCGCACCGGCGACGACGCACGGCAGTGCGAGCAACTCGACGTGACCTTTCCGCCGCGGCGCGCCCTCGAGCGTCTCTGGAAGGACCCGGAGGCGGCGAAACGCGCGCCGGCGAGCCTTCAGTTGTCCGCGGAGCGGTTGCGCAGGGAAGTCGTGCGAGAATCGGGTGCGTTCGAGTGGGGCGCGATGCGACAGCGGCGTCGCCTGGCCGAGCAGCGGATCAACGCCGTGAAGCGCTATGCGACCACGCGTGCCTGTCGCCGCGAAGCCCTCCTCCGGTATTTCGGCGAGCGGCTGCAGCGGTGTTCCGGGTGCGACCATTGCCGGCACGCAACGGCGCGCTTTCCAATCCCGCCCGCAAGAGGATAGAATGCTAGGGCGCACGCCCTGCACGCGCTTCTACCGGCCTGGCGATCGCCTCATCCAACCCGGGACATCGATGTCATACGCCTTTCGGCTTGCACCTGCTGCGTCCGCGTGATGACGACGTTTGTCGGTACCACCCAGGCAGGATTGCTGCTGTTCGTGGCCATGGTCGTCATGCTCGAGGTGGGCCGGTGGCTGGGCCGCAGCTGGAGAGAGCGGCACCCCGGTGCGACTGAAATCGGTGCCGGCGCCGTGGAGGGTGCGGTGTTCGGCCTCCTCGGGCTGCTCATCGCCTTCACGTTTTCAGGCGCGGCAAGCAGGTTCGACCAGCGCCGGGCGCTCATTGTCGAGGAGGCAAATGACATCGGTACGGCGTGGCTGCGCATCGACCTGCTGCCGCCTCCGGCGCAGCCCGCCATCCGGCAGAAGTTCCGGGAGTATGTCGATGCGCGCATTGCGGTCTACCGTGCGCTCCCGGACGTGTCCGCGGCGGAGGAGCATCTCGCCCGTGCCAATGCCATTCAGGGCGAGATCTGGCAACTGGCCATTCCTGCGGTGCAGGCGGCCCCGGCGCCGGTGACCACGGTGTTCCTCCCGGCCGTGAACGCCATGTTCGACATTTCGAATACGAGAACCTGGAGCGCGCGCACCCACCCTCCACCAGTGATTTACGCCCTGCTGATCCTGCTGTCGTTGTGCTGCGCGCTGTTTGCCGGTTATGGCATGTCGTCGGCCCATCGCAACTGGCTCTACACGCTCGGCTTTGCGCTGGTCCTGTCCGGCGCAGTGTTCGTCATCAGCGACCTCGAGTATCCCCGCATAGGGTTGATTCGACTCGAAGGGTTTGACAAGGCGATCGTCGACGTCCGCGAGGCGATGCATTGAGTCGTCTCGGGAGTGCCTGGACCCTGCTGATCCTGGCCGCGCTGCTCGAGATCGGGTGGCCGCTCGGCCTCAAGCTGAGCCAGTCGCCGGATCGACGGGTCGCGGGCCTGGTTGCCGCCGGCGTGTGCATGCTCGCCAGCGGCGCACTCCTCTGGCTGGCGCAGCGCGACATCCCGATCGGCACGGCGTACGCCGTCTGGACCGGCATCGGGGCAGCCGGCACATTCCTGGTCGGCATCCTGATCTTTCACGACACGGCATCGCCAATACGTATTGCGTCGGCCGGGCTGATCGTGCTCGGCGTCGTTGGACTCAAGCTCGCCACTCCGTAACCGCAAACGGGCTGGCGCTCAAGCGGGTTTTCACACTCAGCTCTCAGGCAGGCGACACCAATGGATCTCTCCCTTTATCTCTCCGAGCAGCACTTCCAGGTGCGCGACATGGTGCGCGAGTTCGGGCGCACCGAGGTGGCCCCGGTCGCGCGTGAACTGGATCGCACGTCGACGTTTCCATGGGACAACATCCGGAAAATGGCCGACCTTGGCCTGCTCGGCGTGCCCTGGAGCGATGAGCTGGGTGGGGCGGGGATGGACCAGCTCTCCTACTACATCACGATTCACGAGCTCGCCAAGGTGGACGCAAGCCACGCCCTCACGATCAGCGCCCATACCAATCTTGGCACCTCGCCCATCATGGACTTCGGCACGAAGGAGCAGAAGGAGCGGTATGTCCCGCTTCTCGCCTCCGGGAAGGTGCTCGGTGGCTTCGGGCTCACCGAGCCGGGCGCGGGCAGCGACGCCGGCGGCACGGCCACGACGGCAGTCGACAAGGGCGACCACTACCTCCTCAACGGGTCCAAGATCTTCATCACCCACGCGGGCGTGGGTGAGATCTTCAGCGTCACGGCACGCACCGAGCCCGGGAAGGGCAACCGGGGCATCACCAGCCTGCTGGTGACCAAGGACACCGTCGACCTCGATGAGGCCAAGCGAGTCGGGGTCGGGCACGCCGCCGACCTGCCCAAGATCAAGGGAGTTCGAGCGGGGAAGAAGGAAGACAAGATGGGCTGGAAGGCGAGTGACACGCGCGAGCTGATTTTCGAGGACGCGGTCATCCCCAAGGAGAACGTGCTGGGCAAGCCGGGCGAGGGGTTCGTCAACTTTCTCAAGACCCTGGATGCGGGCCGAATCGGCATTGCCGCCCTGTCTCTGGGCATCGCCGAGGGGGCGTACGACGAAGCGCTCAAGTACGCCGGATTCCGCAAGCAGTTCGGCAAGGCCATCGGTTCATTCCAGGGAATCAGTTTTCAGCTGGCGGACATGGCGCTGGAAATCGAGGCGGGCACGCATCTTCTCTATCATGCCGCCTGGCTCAAGCAGAACGGCAAGCCCTTCAAGAAGGAAGCGGCCATGGCCAAGCTCTTCTGCTCCGAACTGGCCATGCGGGCGACCACCAAGGCGGTCCAGATCTTCGGTGGTTACGGCTATACCACGGATTATCCGGTCGAACGGATGATGCGCGACGCCAAGGTGTGCGAAATCGGTGAGGGAACCAGCGAAATTCAGCGACTGGTGATCGGGCGGCACATTCTGGGCGACCTGGTGAACGGCTGAAGTTGCCCTAAACGCTTCAAATGCCTATCTTTAGGCCAGTCTTGCTGCGAGACCGTAACAGTCGCCCTGCCTGAACGGCTGGTGCCGGGCGTTATGGCCACGCTCATGTTGCCGCTCCGATGCCATTTGTGGCAGCGGGGCCAGTACTGGGAGCCGTGCCGCCGGTGAGCGGACCCGCTCCAACCAACCTTGCGCATGCTGTGCCCTGTTTCCCGGGTCCTGGTCGGGCCGGAGGGAGGCGAGTGGGCGCGGCTGAGGTTCGCTCGTGAAGCGCGAGATCCTGATCAACGGGAGCCAGCGCGAAACGCGCGTGGCCATCCTCGAGGATGATCGTCTGGTCGAGCTGCTGGTCGACCGTCCCGATCATCGCCGTTCCGTCGGCGACATCTACTTCGGTCGCGTCGACGCCGTCCTCCCCGGAATACAAGCCGCGTTCGTCGACATCGGGCTCGAGAAGAGCGCCTTCCTGCACGCCTCCGACCTGCTCGAGCCCGACGAGGACGACGAGCCCTCCGACGACGACGGATACCGACGAGCTCGAGGTCAGCACTCGAAGCCGCCGACGAGCGCCGGTGGACGGTGGCGAGGTCGATGCCGGCTCCAGCGGCGACGAGCAGAAAGCGTGGCGGGGCCGTCGGAAGCGGGGCAATGGCAACGGGGGGAATGGTGAACCCCGCCAGCGCGAGGTCTCCAGCCGCCGACAGCTTCCCAACATCGCAGAAATCCTCAAGAAGGGTCAGAACCTCGTCGTCCAGGTGACCAAGGAGCCCATCAGCACCAAGGGCTGCCGCGTCACCGCGCAGATCTCCCTCCCCGGCCGGTTCCTCGTCTACATGCCGTTCGCCTCGAAGGTCGGGGTGAGCCGCAAGATCGAGAGCCGGGAAGCAGCGGGCCAAGCTTCGCGAGATGGTCAGCCGCCTGCTGCCGCCCGATGCCGGCGGCATGATCGTCCGCACCGTCGCCGAGGGCGTGACGGAGGAGAACTTCCAGCGCGAGATCGACTCGCTGCTCGACCTCTGGAAGAAGATCAACCGCAAGAAGACGTTCGTCCGGAAGGCGCCGGCGCTGCTGCAGCGCGAGACCAGCCTGACGCGGGGCATCATCCGCGACCTGTTCAGCGGCAAGGTCGACGCGCTCCAGGTCGACTCGAAGGAGCTGCACCACGAGATCGACCAGTACCTGCAGCAGGTCGATCCCGAGCTCATGCAGCGGGTGCACCTCTATACCGAGTCGACGCCGCTCTTCGACAAGTTCGACATCGAGTCGGAAATCCGCGACCTCTTCAAGGCGCGCTGTCGAACTGCCCACCGGCGGCTCGCTGATCATCCAGCCGACCGAAGCGCTCATCGTCGATCGACGTGAACACCGGCCGCTATACCGGCAAGAAGGATCCCGAGAAGACCATCCTCCGCACCAACCTCGAGGCCGCCCGCGAGATCGCGCGGCAGATCCGCCTGCGGGACATCGGCGGCATCATCGTCTGCGACTTCATCGACATGGAGACGCGGGCCAACCGCGACCGGGTGCTGCAGGAGCTGCGCACCCACCTGGGCCGGGACCGCGCGCGCACCAAGGCGCTGGCGGTCTCGGAGCTGGGGCTGGTGGAGATGACCCGCCAGCGGGTGCGGCCGTCGCTCTGGCACTCGATGACCACCGATTGCCCCACCTGCGCCGGCACCGGCCGGGTGTTCACGCCGGAAGTGGTGGCGCGGCGCCTGGAGCGCTCGCTCAAGCGGGCCGGGCACGAGCACCGGGAGCGGCAGCTGGCCGTGCGGCTGCATCCCGAGGTGGCGCTCTACCTGCTGGAGGAGGAGCCCAAGTTCCTGCAGACCCTGCAGAAGCTCACCGGCCTCGAGCTGGAGCTGCGGGACGACCCGATGATCCGGCTGGACGAGTTCCGGCTCATGAGCCGGCCGGCGGGCCGGGATGTGACCCAGCAGTACGCTGTGGCATAGCGGGCCGGGTGGTCATTGGCGTCGTTGAAGGGCGATAGGGATGACCTGTCGCCCTTCGGTCATTTGCGATACCATCTTTGTCATGCCTCGCACATACCCAGCAGCACTGCTGGTTCTCTTCCTCGCGGCCTGCGGAACACAGTCGGATTCCAGCGCGCTCGGGCCTTTCACGATTTCCCCCACCACCCTGTGGTCGGGGAATACCGTGGAGGTTCGTGGGCGGTCTGCGGGCAGTGCCAGGGGAGCCACGCTCGAGGTGGGATCGCTCGAACTGCCCCTGACACGCGTCGACGACACCACGCTCTCCGCGACGCTTCCGGATACGCTGAACGGCGAGTTTCGGGCGACGCTCCACATGGGCAGCGTGACCGAGATGCTGGGATCGATTGTGGTAGACGGCTTCGCCGGGGCGACTACGTACGCGGACGGGTCGATCTGGAGCGAGGCTCCGGAAGCGTGGCCACGGGCGACGGGCCGACTGATCGGATCAACCGCTACTGAGGTTGGTGAACTCGACCTCGATGCCCATACGTTCACGCTGCTTGGGGTGCCAAATACTTACGGCGAGAATCGGCGCCCAGGGCCAACCTACCAGGCTGGAGTATGGATCGTCGCCCACAACATGGGCCTGCCATACAGATGGCGACTCTATCCAACGCCAGTCCTCATGGATTCGTTTCCGGAGGTGCAGGTCTTTCGGCAGGTGATGCTGCTTGGGCCGGGCCAGTGGTGGTTCGCCACCCATCACGAACTCCACACCACGAGCGGGTTCAGCCTGCAGGCGGAAGAACCCCAGGGCGGCGTCATGTCGCCACGGCATGATCGCGCGACGGAGATCGTCCGCCACGTGTACAACGGATCGGGTGTACCGGTATTCAGTGTGCCCGAGGGCGAGTTCGCCTGGTCGGCACCGCTGCGCTCCTCGGACGCCGTCGCGTTCAGCGCCGATGGAGAGATCCTCCTCATTGGCGGGCAGGCCGAGGATGCGCCTACGATCGAGCCGTTCCGGCTGGTGGCCTTCAGGGCCACGGACGGCGTGGTGCTGCGCGACACCACGCTGAGCGAACAGATCGACCATGCCGTGTTCGACGATGTGCGCCCGTTCATCTACGTAAGCGTGAGAGTGGGGAGTCGGCCGGCTATCGTGGTGCTCGACCGGGACTCCTTTCGGCGCGTGGCCCGCCTGGCGCTCCCGCCCTCTGTGTCGACCGACGCCCTTTGCTGCAGTATCGGGGGCATGGCGACCAGTCAGGCCACCAAGCGCGTGTACCTCTTCACCAACAACGGGCTGTCGGTGGCGTACGAGTTCAGCCTGCCCTGAAGACCGGACCGTTCCCGGGAGCCATGGGCAGGCCGCTCCGGGTCCCCACTTGCTGGAACCCCGCTCGCAGTCTATACTTGCGGGCTGATTTTTCCCGTAAACGCATTCGGCAGGATGGCATGTCTTACGTAATCTTCCGCGCGCTCGGCAAGCAGTTCCGGGCCGAAAAGGGCAAGACGATCAAGGTGCCCCTCATGGCCGCCGAACCTGGCGCCAAGGTCACCTTCGACGAGGTTCTTCTCGCCTCCGATGGCACCACCATCACCGCGGGCGCACCGCTGGTGAAGGGTGCCAAGGTCGCTGGCCGAAGTCGTCGGCCACGGCAAGGACGACAAGATCTACGTCTTCAAGTTCAAGCGCCGGAAGAACTATCGCCGGAAGACCGGTCATCGGCAGAAGCACACCGAGGTCCGCATCACCGACGTGAAGGTGGGATAAGCCATGGCACACAAGAAGGGCGTCGGCTCCAGCCGCAACGGACGCAACAGCAACCCGCAGTTCCTCGGCATCAAGAAGTACGGTGGCGAGAAGGTGCGCGCGGGCAACATCCTGGTGACCCAGAAGGGCACCAAGTTCCACCCGGGCAAGAATGTCCGGAAGGCGACCAACGACACACTGTTCGCCCTGGTGGACGGCGTCGTGAAATTCGAGTGGAAGGACAAGGACCGGAAGAAGGTTTCGGTCTACCCCGTGGAGGCGCTGGCCACGGCCTGACGCAGGGGTCCCAAAGTATCGAGGCGGTCGAGCACCACGCTTGACCGCCTCTCTTATTTTCGTCTCCCGTCTCCCGTCTCCCGTCTCCCGTCTCCCGTCTCCCGTCTCCGTCTCCCCGTCTCCCGTCTCAGTTCCTGAGCGCCACCACTCGCTCGGGAAAGTCCGTACAAATCGCGTCCACCCCGCAGGCAATCAGCCGCTTGAGGTCGACCTCGTCGTTCGCGGTCCATGCAATGATCCTGCGTCCCGCCCGGTGCACCTCGTCCACCAGGGCACGGTCGACCATGATCTGTGCCTGCCAGAGAACGGTCGCGCCGGCGGCCGCGAGGACGGGCAGCGGATCGATCAGGCGGGCATCCAGCAGTACTCCGCGCCGCAGGGCACCATCACGCTCGCCCAGGCGACGTATGATGCGATGATCGAAGGAATGCACGGCGTAGCGCTCGGGCTCCGGTCCACCTTGCAGCGTGCGCAGCAGCACCGCGTCCAGGTACTCCTCGATCCCCTTCACCTCGACCCAGACGTCGATGCCCCGGAGGATGCTCAGGACCTCGCTCAGGAGTGGCACGGTCTCACCGTTGGACAGGCGGTGCTGCTGCACCGTCTCCAGCGGCTGGTCGGCAATCCGACCCAGGCCTTCGAGCGCGGCGCCGTGGTGTACGACGATGGCTCCGTCCCGGGTCGCGTGGATATCCAGTTCCACTCCCTCGGCGCCCAGGGCCTTGGCGCGACGAAAGGCCGCCCGCGTGTTCTCATGTTCGTGGCCGGACGCACCTCGGTGTCCGATACTCAGAGGTCGAGCCATTGTACCTGTTGTGAGGGGAGTTGCCTGTCACGCAATTGTATGGCGCAGCTTATTGCACTCAATATACTTGCGTGTGGTAGCTCTTGACACTCAGTACCGTTCTCATCCCCAGTGGTTCCCCGGAATTAACACCTGCGCTCCGGAGCCGTCTTCGGCTATGACATGGTCGCAATGACGGACGCCGAGCCGCCCTCGGATGCGGCCCTGGTGGCCGGCTGGCAGACTGGGGATGAACGGGCCGCGGCTGAAATCGTGCGGCGCCACCAGGCCGTGCTGGGCCGGTTCCTCTACGGGGCGGGGGCCGGCCGGGGAGAGCTGGACGACCTGGTACAGGAAACGTTCTTCCGGGCCTTCCGGCGCCTGGGCAGCTGGCACGGTGGTGGTTCGCTCAGGTCATGGCTTTTCACCATCGCGAGCAACCTGTTGCGAGATGAGTACCGGCGGAACAAGGGACGGCAGGTTGTCTCCATCGAGGACCGAGACATCGTGGACAGGGACGATCCCCATGCGCAGGTGACGGCCAACGAGACGGAATCCCGGTTGCGGGCCGGACTGGCAACGCTGCCCAGGCTGCAGCGTGAAGTGTTCCTGATGCGGGCGCAGCAGGGATGTGAATACAGCGAGATCGCGGTGGCACTCGGCACGACGCCTGGGGCGGCACGGGTGCACTTCCATCATGCGCTGAAGCGATTGAAGGAACTGGTAGCATGACTCCGTGCGATGAAATGCAGGACCGGATGCCCGCCGTCGCTGCCGGGCGTGATCGGTGGAGCGAGGAAGAACAGGCGCATGTGGCGCGGTGCGCGGAATGTGCTGGCGGCCTGGCGCCTGGTTTCCGCGGCGTCCCGCCTCGGACGCGACATCAAGCCGGGCATCGACCCGGGCATCATGACGCGCGCCGTGCTGGAGCGGGTCCGGCGTGCAGAGCAGGCGAGTCGTCGTCGCCGCATCTCGGCCTGGACGGTTGGCGGCGCTGCACTTGCCACGGCTGCGGCCGCTCCTGCTGACCGTGGTGCGTCGGCCGGAGCCCGCGGTGCTGCCGGTTGCGACGCCGATTCTCGCAACCGAGGTGACAACAACGGAGGTGGCGACGGCGCTCCCTCTCGCGGAATTGTCCGATGTGGGTGAGACGGAACTGGAAGAGGTCCTGACCGAGTTTGAGGAACCGCTGGGCGCCAAGGCGGCCACCGCCGCGGAGCTCGAGGGGCTGGATGCTACTCAACTGGAGAACGCGTTGCGTTCATGGGAGGAGAGCTGATGTCACACCGTCGAACGATTGCTGTTGCGGCGCTGCTGCTGATAGGAGGTGCCGGGGCCGCCACGGCCCAGGACAGTACGTGCGACGCAGCCACAGGCCCAGGCCCTGCGGCAACGGCTGCAGGCCAGGTACATGGAGCGCGTGAAGGAAGAGCTGGGTCTGACCGATGCCGAGGCTACCAAACTTCAAGGTGTCGCTACCAGCTGGTTCGACAAGCGGCGTGCGCTCGGCACTGAAGAGCAGGGCCTGCGAAAGGCGCTGGCGGGTCAGCTGCGCCCCGGCGTCGCCGCCAATTCGGACAGCGTCACGCATGTCCTCACGCGGCTGCTGGACCTCAAGGTGAAGTTCGCCGAGACCTATCGCGACGAGAACAAGGACCTGGGCTTCCTCACGCCGGTACAGCGGGCACAGTACTACTCGCTTCGCGAGCGACTGCTCGAGATGGTGCATCGCGCCCAGGAGGGACGATGGGGCGCGAATGGTGGCAACATGAGGCGCCCTGGCTCGGGCGGCGGGCGTCCGTACGGTCCGCCCCAGGGATCGCAACCGGCGGCACCGGCACAGCCCGGAACGCCGCGCTCCTAGCTGCTGAACTTCACCTCATAGCTCCGCTGCGCGACGATGATTGCCTGTCGCGCCGCGGCGGCGCCCTCGAAGCCACGTGTCTCCGTCGTAGAGCCCTCGAGGTCCTTGTAGACCTTGAAGAAGTGCTCGATTTCCTTCAGGTAGTGCGGCGGCACATCGTTGAGGTCGCGCATTTCCGCGGCGTATGGATCGCCTAGCGGTACCGCAAGCACTTTCTCGTCAGCCTTCCCTCGATCAACCAGGTGAAAGAGCCCGATCGGCCGTGCTTCCACGAGGCAGCCGGTGAACATCGGGATGGTGCTGAGGACCAGGATGTCGAGGGGATCGCCGTCGTCGCCAAGGGTGCGCGGAATGAAGCCGTAGTCGCCCGGGTAGTGCACCGCACTGTAGAGCACGCGGTCAAGCCGGAAGAGCCCGAGCTCCTTGTCGAGCTCGTACTTGTTGCGCTCGTTGGTCGGGATCTCGATGACGGCCGTGACACTTTCGGGCGGTGAAGCCCCGGCGGGGATGTCGTGCCAGGGGTTGAAGTGGCGGATGGTCTGGGCCAACGGCTCGCGCTCCATGAGAGGTTTGAAGAAAAATAGCCGCAGCGGCGTACTCTGCCCAACGCCCAGGGCGGGCTGAGGATTGGGTTTGCCTGCCGCTGATGGAATAGCCGGTGCCGTCGACAGAGTCGCGCGCTCAACGTTCGCATGCTCGCGTGTTTTGCACACTGCCGTGTCTCGTCGCGCAATACAAGGCCAACTGTGCAGAGGGGATGGCAATGGGAATGATCAGTGTGTGGGGCTGGGGGCTAACTCGTTGCGAGTTACCACGCTTGGAGTGCTCATGCCGTTCTGGTATGACGCGTGCCCCTTCCAAGCGCTGTTCACTCAATCAAACAAATGGTTCCCTGAGAAGGACGATATGCATTCGCGCCGCTATCTCACGCCCGGCAAGGCCTTCAAATGTGTTCTCGTTATAGCATTCTTACACCTATGCAGTAAATCCGCCCTTGCTCAATTTCCTGGGTCGACGAGCGCGGTTGAGCGCAGCCAAACCGAGGCTCGCCCCGAGGTGTCACAGGTATCTGTGCCGGCTAGCTCCGCTGGTGCTCTCGCTTCGTCCGCCTCTCCTCCAGCGCCTTCAGACACCAAGGCTGCCGCTGTAGCTATCGAGAGTTTTCCAAAGACAATCAAAGTCCTCGGGGGCATCGGGCTGCCGGACATGAAGGGCAAAGAAACCTGGGATAACTCTCTGCTCATCACGCCTGACAGCATCATCGCAGAGTTTGCTGACAGCATGGTTCCCAGGATGGCCATTCCCGTTACCGAGCTGACTCAATGCATCTATGGGCAAGCTGCAACGCGCCACGTGGGCACCTGGGTCGCCGTTGGCGTTCTGGTGGCGCCGGTCGCACTACTAGGAATGCTTCACAAGAGCCGAAGCCATTTCGTGTCGCTCTCTTGGGCCGATGCGGCCGGAAAACAGCGAGGGCTCTATTTCCAGGTGAAGGGCGATGATTTCAGGCGGCTCCTCAACACAATCAGCTATCGCGCGCAGATCCCGATCCTTGCGGACCCGAAGGACGAGCACTGGCTTCTAACGCAGGGTGTTGTTGCGCAGCCGCTGACTAAGGATCCTGATGTCAAGGATTGACAACGCCCCCGGGCGGGAAGATCGACGACTTCCACAGGGCCGTCTTCCAGAGAACTAGCGCAAGCCTCCGTCACGCTGCAGGATAGTCCTCCTGGACTGGATGTTTGCCCTATTCACCAGGAGGTGGCACGTGGCTGACGCTCCAATTGCCCGGGCGCTCGCTGGGCACTGGTCTTCACTCGCCATTCGCGGGGTCTGTGCCCTCGCCTTTGGCATTCTTTCGTTCATGTGGCCAGGGCTCAGCCTGGCCTCGCTCGTGCTCATCTGGGGTGTCTATGCGCTTATCGATGGCATCCTCGCGCTCATTGCGGGATTTCGGTCGAAGATCTGGTCCCTCGCGTTCATCGGATTGATCGGGGTGCTGGCCGGCATCGCGACCTTCGTGTACCCGGGCGTGACCGCCCTGGTGCTGCTGTACTTCATCGCGGCCTGGGCCATTGTCACCGGCGCCGCCGCGATCTACCTGGCGATCGATCTGCGCAAGGAGATCACGGGTGAGTGGGCCCTCGGTCTCGCGGGACTCCTCTCCGTGTTGTTCGGCATCGCCCTGATCACGCGGCCGGGCGCAGGCGCACTTGCCGTCGTCTTCCTGATCGCAAGTTATGCGATCGTGTTCGGGATACTTCTCCTTCTCCTGGCCTTCCGGCTCAAGTCGCTGCCGGCGCGGGTCGCCGCGACCTGAGTTGCACCGCGCTGTGGCCGCTGCACTACCGATCACCCGGTGGTGCGGCGGTAGGGCTGCGGTCAGCGTGACAATGGGAGTAAGTTTGGGAGATCGCAGACGACCGCGAGAGACAGCAGTATTGCGCCCGGGTGGCGGAATGGCAGACGCAGTGGACTCAAAATCCACCGGGGGGCAACCCCCGTGCGAGTTCGACTCTCGCCCCGGGCATTTCAGCTAGTGCAGCTTACCCCTCCGCAGCGCGCTCCAGCGTCGCCAGGTCCAGCTTCTTCATTGGCAGCAGCGCGGCCATGACGCGCCCCGCCTTCGCGCCGTCGCGCATCCAGTCGTCCAGCTGGTCCGGAACGACCTGCCACGAAAGTCCGAATCGATCCTGCAGCCATCCGCACTGCTGCGCCGCCACCTCTCCGCCCTTCGACAGCTCGTTCCAGTAGTGATCGATCTCCGCCTGCGTATGGCAGTGCACGACGAACGATGTGGCGGTGGAGAACGTGAAGAGTGGTCCGCCGTTGATCGCCGTGAATTGCTGGCCCTCCAACTCGAACCCGATCGTCATGATCGAGCCTTCGGGCATGCCGGAGGCCTTCGATGATTCACTGGAATAGCGCGTTTTCGTGAGCACCTTCGATTCCTTGAAGATGCTCACGTACATGTTCACCGCGTCCTCGGCGTTGCTGTCATACCAGAGAAACGGGGTGATACGCTGCTTGATCGTCACCATCCCTCAGGTTCCGAGCACGCCGCACGCAAGTCGACCGTCGGTGCCGCCGTTCTCGGGCTTATCCGTCAGGTTGTCGCTCATGGTATGCAGCACGATCGGCTTGCCCATGATGCTAGTCTTGCCCGCCTCGATGGTCAGGTCGTGCGACACGACATCGAGCTTGCCCTTGCCGTCCGCACCAACCGAGATGTTACCCAGGTCGCCAGCATGACCGTCACCGTTGAGTCCGGCATGCTTGCCGGCATTCATCGGATCGAAATGAGGGCCGGCATCCTCGAAGGACCCCTTGCCGCATGACGTGCCTGCGTGGACATGCACCCCGTGGTTGCCGGGGGGAATGTCATGGACTTTGACGACGATTCGGAGCCCATCCCCTACCATCTCGGCGTCAATGGTGCCCACTTCCTTGCCAGTGGAATCGGCAAGAATTCCCTTCGCTTTTGGCGCGACTGGCTGCGGGGTGGGCGGCGTGCTGCCGGCCAGAAGAAGGATCCCCAGGGCAGCGGGCGCCCAGGTCATGGTGGTCATGCCCACATATACCGCGGGTTCCCGGGATTTGTGCCGACCGGGTTGTTGCCCTGCAGGAGCTCGGTCCGGCGCTCGATACCGGCGCAGGAGGTCAGCGCCATGGTGGTTGCCGCTTGCGGCCTCCGGTGCCCGCCGGTCAGGTGAATCGAGTCGTGCGCCAGAGGACAAATCCGGCAACGCCAAACAGAGCCATGGTCACGACACAGAGGAGCGCGACCCAGCGCAGGTCCATGGGCAGCGAAGGTCCGGTAGTGCCCCGCGCCAGCAGGCCGAACACCGCAGTGGAAATCGCGACCAGCGTCCAGTCGAGCCAGGTCCGCTTGACGGGTGCCCGGGCTCCGCCACCAAGTCGCGCACGAACCCATTCGATATCCACCCCGTAGCGGTGCGCCTCACGTTCGGCCGCTTCACGCCAGCGAGCGTGCTCGGTCTCGCTGGTGGCAGCGAGGACCACCCCGGCCGCCCCGGCTGCCATGAGCAGGGACCCGGCGACGACCTGCGGCAGTGACACACCGCCACGGCGGAGTTCGCCGAAGACGAGGGTGCCCCAGAGCAGGCCCCAGAGCTGGTTGGTGTTGGACAACGGGATGCCGCGGCTGATGCCGACGTACTTGGCGGCATACTGCTGAAAGAGGTCGCCCACGACCCAGACCATGCCGCCGAGCAGGAGCCAGAACAGCACGCCGCGAGCGGCAGTGAGTTCGGCGACCGTGAGAGACGCGCCGTTGAGGGTGAGCGCGATGATGCTCATGCAGCCGAGCTCGCCGACCGTGAAGAAGGTGACGAAGGCGAGCGGCGACATGCCGGTGAGGTATGCCTTTCGATAGGGGATGTACATGGTGCCCCAGAGCGCCCCGGCGCCGAGTGCCGCGACAATGCCGCGCGTGGCGGAGCCGTGCGGAGCCTCGTGGGTGGACGCGAGCGCGAGCAGCGTCCCGCCGATGCACATGACGATTGCCCCGCCGAGGACGCTGACCCACTGCCGGCGGGTGGCGTCACGCAACTCACCGAAGAAGAGTGCGCCCCAGAGGATGCCGAGGAGGCTGTTCGAGTTCCAGAAGGGAAAGGCGATGGACAGGCCAACATCGCGAATGGCGTAGATCGTCAGTGTATTCGCGACCGACCAGAGGCATCCTGCCAGGATTGCCCAGATGACAAGATGCGGTGCCTGTCGCACGTCGGCACCGACGGCGGAGGTCCCCTGCAGCAACGCCGGAATGCTCCATCGGGCGAGAAAGACCCCGCACACCATGACGAGCGAGACCGTCACCGGACTCAGTGCCGCAGAAACGAGCTTCGCCGGGGCTTCGGCCGCACCGAGCCATGCGCCGGCCGCAATGCCACTCAGGATGCCCGCTGTCCGCAGCGCGTTGCGGCGCGCGGCAGGCGTCGCGGCAATGCCACTCACTGGCTCACCCAGGCCAGAATGGCCGAGCCCAGGACGAGCGCCGCGACGGGGATCCAGAACTGCAGGTCGGAGAATACCGCGGCGAGCAGTTTCCGACGGGTGGCGCGACTCACACAGGCTCCGCGCCTTGTTCAGCACGACAGACCAGGTCGGCAAACGTTGCCAGGTCGATATTCCCGCCCGACACGACGGCGACGATCGGACCCGGTCCCGCCTTGCCGGTGAGGGCGGCGGCCAGTGGGAGCGCTCCGGCTCCTTCCGAAATGACCCGCGCCTTTTCCGCCATCAGTCGCATGGCCGCGCGCGTCTGGTCCAGCGTGACGACGATGCTGCCATCGATGAGGGAGTGCATCCGCTGCCACATCCGCGGAAACACACTCTGCCCGCCGGCACCGTCGACGAACGTCGCCTTCCACTCGGTGAATCGCTGCGGTGATCCCATTTCCAGCGACCGGGCCATTGGTGCACCGGTCTCGGGCTCTGCACCGTAGACCTTCACTCCGGGCTGCATTGCCTTGATCGCACTGGCGAGACCGACGACAAGCCCGCCGCCCCCGATGCCGGCGATGACCGCCGCCGTGTCCGGTGCATCCTCGAGAATCTCGAGGCCCATCGTGGCATGGCCTGCGATGAAGTTATGGTCGTCGAACGGATGCACGAACGTCCCCTCCACACCGGGATACGAACGTTCATCGAGGGCCTTCCAGGCATCCTGATAGGATACGAGCACGAGGGCGGCCCCAAGGGCCCTCATGCGCTCGAGCTTGGAGGCGGGAGCAGTCTCGATCGCGACGACGGTGCAGGGCACGCCTGCTTGTCGGGCGGCATACGCCACGCCCTGGCCCGCATTGCCGGCGCTGATCGTCCAGACGCCTCGCCGCCGCTCGGTCGGGGACAGCATGGCGACCGCATTGGCGGCACCGCGAAGCTTGTAGGCGTTGATGGGCTGCAGGTTCTCGAGCTTGAGCCGGATATCGGGAAATCCGGCTCCGAGCTCCAGCCGGACGAGCGGGGTCCGCACAATCGTGCCGGCGATGCGGGCGCGCGCCTCGTGAATCTCGGCGAGCGAAATGGGTCGAACGGCTTCGGTCACGGCTTGTCCTCGTCGCTATGTGGGTCCGTCCCAGCCCATCAGCGCCAGGATCGCCTGGTAGTCCGGCGTACTCCGGATGGAATTGAACATCGGTCCGTGCAATGCTGTCGCCGCCATCATGGGGTCGCGTATGCGCGCGGCCTCGGCGAGGTGCTGGAACGCAAGATCGATTCTTCCCGCGCCGATGGCGGCAATGGCGAGCGAGACCGGTTGTACGTACTCGCCCCGGGCGCGCGCCGCGAGCTCGGCGTAAATCGCCTCGGCCTTGTCTGGTTGCCCGGCGCGCCCGCAGGCGTAGGCCACACCCATCATGAGCCACGGGTGGCGTCCGAACTGCGCCAGCATGGCACGTCCTGCCTCGACGCCCTCCATCGGAGTGGGTCCGACCATGAGGGCATGGAGGAGGGCCCAGCGCGGGTAGAACGCGCCCGGGTCGAGTTCGACGCCGCGGCGCGCCTGCGCGGCCGCCTCTTCGGTTGCCCCGGCGAACGCCAGCACGATGCTGAGCTGCCCCCGCGCGACAGCGCTCAGCGGATCCGACTCGACCACGGCCCGAAGCTGTGCCGACGCAGCGTCGAAACTCCCCCGCAGGTAGCACAGGTCAAATGCCGCCTGAAACTGCCGGGCATCTACGTCCAGCGGATCGCAGCTCGATCGCCCGTGCGAAGGCCTCCCGCGCCGCGGCACGGTCGAATTCAATGATGATCGAGTAGAGCCCCAGCCCGATCTGGGTGCTGACCAGCCGCGGATCGAGCTGCTGTGCCCGCGCAATCGCCAGGCTGGCGCGCTGCCGGGTCTCGCTCGGGGAGACAATGCCGTAGAGGCTCATGAGCGCCAGCGCCTCGGCCAGTTCGGCGTGCGCGAGCGCAAACTGCGGGTCACCGGCGATGGCCTGCTCGAAGCACTCGACCGCTCGCAGCAGGGAAGCCCGCGCTGCTTCATGAACGCGTGCCCCTTGAGGTACAGGTCGTATGCCTCGACGCTGGTAGTCGGCGGACGCACGAGGCTCCGCTCCTGGTTTACCCCCAGCGTCACCTTGAATCGCTCCCGCGATCGCCGTGGCGATCTCGTCCTGGATCGCGAAGATGTCGGTCAGCTCGCGATCATAGCGCTCCGACCACAGGTGATAGCCATCGGAGACGTTGATCAGCTGCGCCGTGATGCGGATCCGCCTGCCGGCGCGCCGCACGCTTCCTTCCAGCACCGTCGCGACGCGCAACTGCTCCCCGATGCTTCGCAGGTCGACGTTCTTCCCCTTGAAGGAGAACGCCGACGTCCGCGCGGCCACGCGAAGCCGTGGCAGCTGGGAGAGGGCGTTGATGATCTCCTCGGTGATGCCGTCGGAGAAATATTCGTTCTCCGGGTCGCCGCTCATGTTGGCGAAGGGCAGCACCGCAATCGAGCGATCGCGGCTCGACATCGCCCGGGCGGCCTTCGCCGCCGAGCGAGGCAATGAACTGCTCGACCGTGGCGTACCGCTCATCAGGTGAACGCGCCATGGCGGTGCACAGGGCAGCCTCGACCGACCGTGACACATTCGGGCGCTTGGCGGTCACCCGCGGCGGCGGCTGGGTGAAGCGCTGCACCAGGATCGCGTCGACCGTGGCGCCGGTGAACGGGGCCTCGCCCGCCAGCATCTCGTACAGGACGCTTGCCAGCGAGTAGAGGTCGCTGCGCCCATCCACATCGCGCTCGCCCGCCGACTGCTCCGGGCTCATGTAGGCCGGCGTCCCCATGGCCATCCCGACCTCCGTCATCCGCTCGGCGCCCGCCGCCTTGACGGCCCGGGCGATGCCGAAGTCCGCGACGATGGCGTGGCCGGCCTGCAGGAGGATGTTTTCCGGCTTGATGTCGCGGTGCACGACGTCGCGCGCATGGGCGTACGCCAGCGCATCGGCGACCTGCGTGACCAGCCGGATCGCCTCGTCCTGGGACAGGACCTTTTCCCGTGCTCATGAGGGTGCGCAGCGTCTCGCCCTCGACGTAGGGCATGACATAGAACAGCAGCCGTGGGTCGTGGGTCGCGGGTTGTGCGTCGATAATGCCGCTGTCGTACAGCGGAAGAATGTGCGGATGCTGCAGGTTGGCGGTGGTGCGGATCTCGCTCAGGAAGCGGTCGGCGCCGATGGTGGAGGTCAGCTCGGGGCGCAGAACCTTGATCGCCACCTGTCGCTCATGCCTGAGGTCGCGGGCGAGATAGACCGTCGCCATGCCGCCCTGACCCAGTTCACGCTCGATGCGGTAGCGGTCGGCAAGCGCTCCGGCGAGCCGGGCCAACGCGTCGCTCATGGCCCAAACATAGGGCGCCGCCCGTCGCGCGGCCATTGCAACGATCGCAGGGCGATAAGCTTGCCCCGGCCATTTGCGCCCGGGTACGTTTCGAGGACCCGCAATCAAGAACTCCGGAGGAATGCATGAAGCGTCTTTGGTTTGCTCCCGCGCTCCTGCTCGCGGCGTTCGCGACGCCGGCACACGCGCAGTTCTCGATCGATCTCGAGGTCGGGCCCAACTTTACCACGCTCAGCAGCGCGCCCGCGACGTACAATTCGAGCAGCGATGTCGGCTACTTCCTGGGTGGTGACATTCGCTTCGGGCACCTCTTCTACCTGGCGCCGGGTCTCTATTACCAGTACCAGAGCGTGAACCTCTCCGGAGACCTGGCCGGGTCCATCAGCGACAACCTCGGTATCAAGTCCTTCATGATTCCGCTCGAGGTGGGTGTCAACCTGAACGCCAAGGTGGTGGCGATCCGGCTGGGCGTCGCCGGGACGGTCGCCTTCAATACCGGCATCAGCGACAACAACTACGGCCTCGAGAAGCCCGAATTCAACAACACCCGGTGGGGTTACATGTTCAGCGCCAGCGCACGCATCCTGGCCTTCGTGCTGGACCTGTCCTGGCAGCAGGACCTGACCCAGGCGTTCAAGTCCACCACGACGATCGCGGGGGTGCCCGCCGGCGACGGCAAGCTGGGCCAGTTCCGAGTAGGCATTGGGGTCGGACTGTAGGTCGTTTGGCCCATGTCGCTACCCAGCGGGCACCCAATGGGTGCCCGCTTTCGCATGAGTCGGTGCCCGATGGGTGGCGCGAATGGTTTGTCGCGCGCATTCCCGATGACGCGGTTGCTCCGGCTTTCACGCATCACTTAGCTTCCTGCGCTGCGCACCGCCGGCGACCCATTGTCTTCACCGAGCCCATGACCATTGTCGAGCCTCCGGTTCCGACTGATGACCGCCTCGCCACGGCGGTTTGTCACCTCGACGCGGAGCGTGCACGGCTGACCTATCGCGGCTACGAGGTCACCGAACTCGCGGAGGAGGCTTCGTTCGAGGAGGTCGCGTGGCTCCTGGTCGCAGGTTCATTGCCATCGGCCGCCGACCTGCGAGCGTTTCGCCGTGCGTGGGTCGCCGCGCAGCGGATCGCCGCCGGCGACCGCCGCTGGCTCCGCGGCCTCCCGGCCGACGCCGATGAACTCGTCGTGTTGCGCACGGCGGTGAGCGGCCTGTCGCTCCGCCCCAGAAGGTCGCCGCGGCGGCGTTGCCCGGCATGCCTGGCGACGCCCTGCGCCTGCTGGCGCAGGTACCTGTCCTCGCCGCGGAGCGCCTGCGACTCAGGCGCCAGGGCAGTACGACTCCGGGCTGGGGTCGTCACGGCGTCGCGGCCGGCTTCCTGCGCGTCGCCACCGGGCTGGAACCGCCCCCCGCGCTGGTGCGCGCATTTGAGGCCGCGCTGATCCTCCGCGCTGACAATGAACTCAATCCCGGTACCTACGCGGCGCGGGTCGCGGCGTCCACCGGTGCCGATCTCGGGAGTTGCGTCACGGCGGCCATGGGCGCATTGGCGGGTCCCAGGCATAGCGGGCACACGATCGCGGTGGCCCGGCTGCTGGAGGATGTCGCGACCCCCGATCGAGCCACTGCCACCGTGCGAGCCTTGCTCGAGTCGCGACGCAAGCCGGCGGGCTTCGGTCACCCGGTATACCCGGGGGAGGATCCCCGCACACCCACGGCGCGGCGACTGGCCGAGGCGGCGACCCAGGCGACCGGGCGCCAGGGGCTTTTTATCCTTGCCCAGGCGGTGGAAGAGGCGGTGCAAAAGGAGAGCGGCAGCCGCGCCAATGTCGATTACTATCTCACCGTGGTATATCTCTCGGCTGGCCTGCCGATAGCATCTTTTGCGCCCTTGTTTGCCGTGGCACGCACCTCGGGATGGATAGCGCACTGCCTGGAGCAGTCCCGTGATCCCGACCTGATCCGTCCCCGGGCCCGCTACGTGGGACCGGATGAGCAGCACTACCTCACCACGCGGCGCCGCGCCCGGCGCTCGTCGCCCGTACGCTGACCGCTGTTCGAGAGGAACATGGCCTTCGAAACCCGCGTAGTCACCGCCGATCCATCACAGTTCAAGACCTCACTGCTTGCCGTCATCGTGCCCCGTGGTGCATTGCCGCCCTCGCTCGCTTCAGTCGACAAGGCGGCCGCCGGCGCGCTGAGCCGCGTCTATCGCAGCGGCGATTTCAGCGGCAAGCGGGATGAAACCGCCCTGGCCTATGCAGATGCTGCCTTCGCGCGCGTGCTGCTGATTGGCGGCGGCCCGCCGGAAGAGAGCACTGCGACGACCTTGCGACGTGCGGCGTCGGTGGCGGCCAAGCGCGCACGGATGCTTGGTGTCGGCACCGCGGCACTTTTTGTGACGCCGGAGGCGCTCGGCAAGGTGGGCGGACGGCAGGCAGCGCAGGCCATCGCGGAAGGGCTGGAGCAGGGGGCGTGGCACTTCACGGAGACTGAAGCGACCGCCCGAGGATCCCAAGGCACCGCTCGAGCAGATGGACGTCCTCCTGGCGGCAGCGCAGCCGGCCTGGGAAGAGGGTCATCGCATCGGCGCCGGGATAGGTGCGGGACAGACGCTTGCCCGCGAGCTGCAGATGCTTCCCGGAAATCAATGCACGCCGACCTACCTCGGGACCGTGGCCCAGGACCTTGGCCGGCGTCATGGGTTCAAGGTGACGGTGCTCGACCGGGCGGCCATCGTGAAGGAGGGCATGGGCGCGCTGATGGCAGTGGCGCAGGGAAGTGTCGAGGAGCCGCGATTCATGATCCTCGAATATGTCGGCGCGCCCGGTGCACCCGTCATGCTGGTGGGGAAGGGTGTCACCTTCGACACCGGGGGCATCTCCATCAAGCCGGCGCCCAACATGGAGGAGATGAAGTACGACATGTCGGGTGCAGCGGCCGTCCTTGGTACCTTCGAAGTGCTGGGCAGGCTCAAGCCGAAGGTGCATGTCATCGGGTTGGTGCCGAGCACCGAGAACATGCCGTCGGGCACGGCGGTGAAGCCGGGCGACGTCATCAAGAGTCACCTGGGCAAGACCATCGAGATCGTGAACACCGATGCCGAGGGACGGCTGATCCTGGCTGATGCCCTGTCCTACGGCCGGCGGTTTGAACCGAGTTGCGCAATCGACATCGCCACCCTGACTGGCGCCATCGTGGTCGCGCTGGGGCATACGGCGACCGGACTCTTTGGCACCGACGAGAAGCTGGTCGAGGAGGTGCGCGCGCGCTGGCGAGCGTGCCGACGAGCGCGCGTGGCCGATGCCGCTCTGGGACGAGTACCGCGAACTCAACAAGTCGGACATCGCCGACGTGAAGAACAGCGGCGGACGCCCCGGCAGCAGCATCTCTGCCGGGTGGTTCCTGCGCGAATTCGTGGAGGGTTTCCCGTGGGTGCACCTGGACATTGCGGGAACCGCCTACACCGAACGCGAGGAAGCCACGCGCGCCAAGGGGCCGACCGGCATCGGTGTGCGCCTCTTTTCCGAGTTCGTCCTCGCCCGCCAGGGCTGATCGGACGGTTGGTCACGGGGCCGCTCCGCAGTCTCCCTCGCCTGCGACCGCTCCTCGCCGCGGCGCTGCTGTTCCTGGCTGCCCCACTGTCAGCGCAGATCGCCGACAGCATTCGGGCCGATTCCATCCGCGCCGATTCCCTCCGCACCGACTCCATTGCCCGTCGCCAGACGATGCAGACGGAGCGCTACCTCAAGGCCACCCTGCGAAATGATGTCGCGGTGCCCTCGTTGCCCTACAACGGGGCTGAGGGGCCTCGCGCCGCGGGGTCGCGCATCGTTTTCAGTCGTGACTCCATAGAATGGTCCCTGGCGCACACGGTCGGCGACCTGATCGCCGAGGTGCAGGGGACCTACCTGTTGCGAACCGGATGGCTGGGCACGACGGCCATGCCGAGCTACCACGGCCGCAGCGCCACCTCGGTGACGTACTTCCTCGATGGGTTGCCGTACACTGCCGTCGGACCCGACTCCGTGTCGGTGGACCCGACGATCTTCGCCCTCAGCATGCTCGAGCGCGTCGAGATCGAGCCATGGCCGGGCCTCCTGCGGGTATTCATGTATTCCCGGCGCTACGACCGGGTGGCGCCGCGATCACTCATCGGGCTCGGTCGCGGCACCAACAACCTGACTCGATTCCAGGCGCAGCTCGAGAAGCGCTCGCCCACGAAGCTCAGCTTCGGGCTCGCCGGCGACTACTTCAACAGTGGATCGGTTGCGAACTCATTCGGCAGCTTCTACCTCAATACGCAGGCATGGGCGCAGGTCAGCTACCTGCCCAATCCACATTCCGGTCTCGTGCTGCAATACGTCACATCATCTCCGAACCGCAAGGATGAAACCTCGTCGAGCACCGGTACTGAAGTGCTCGGAGTCCACGGCCATCGCTCGGATCTTTTCCTCCGCGGTTTCCTGCGCAAGACCGACGATGGCCTGGGGCCCAATGCCTCGGTGACGGTTGCGCAGACATCCTGGAGTGGCGACAGCGTCAGCCAGTCGATCGTCAGTGTGACCGCTGCCGGCGCCATTCGCACTCCGACGGCCAGTGTGACTGCGAGTGCGGCCTACCGGACGCGCTGGACCCCCCTCGACGTCGCCGCGACGGCGGGCTGGACCCCATCGCCTCGCATCGGGGTGAATGCGACGGGGAACTTTCAGTTGATATCAGGTGGTCGCAGCAGTGCCTGGGTCGGCGCGCAAGCCTCGATCATCCCCATCAGTCACATCGTGCTCAAGGGCAATGTGCGCGCCGGATCGGTGGTGCAGGCGCCAAGTATCGAGGCGGATACGGCGCAGTCGATCCTGGAGGGGTCGGCCAGCATAGGCTGGAGCAGCAAGATCCTCGGGGCCGAATTCGGCATCGTCCGGGCTTCTGCCTTCGACCCACTGGCATACCAGCCGCTGCAACTCGTGGTGGCCGCCATTCTCCCGTCGGCTGCGACCAACTGGTATGAGGCAAGTGGCCGGTTCACGCCCACCAACTGGATCTCGATCGATGGATGGTATTCGAGTCCCACGGGAGTCATTCCGCAGGGACAGCCGCCGGATCACGGTCGCGTGATCGCGACGCTGCGCTCGCGGTTCCTTCGCACCTTTCCAAGTGGCGCGTTTGACATCAAGGCATCACTCGGCTTCGAGCGATGGGGCCCGGGGGTACTCGGCCTGGGAGTCGGTGGCTTGCCCGTGGTGGTGCCATCGCAGATGTACTTGAACCTGCTCGTCGAGCTCAAGATTCAGGCGTTCTCGATCTATTTCAGCGAGGCAAACCTGATGAGCGAATTTCCCGGCTATGTGCCAGGATTCCCCATTCTTGGACGTGCCACGACGTTCGGCGCACGCTGGAGCTTCCTCAACTAGGGCGTGGCGGGTCGCATCTTCATTCCCTGCAGGCACTTGGAAGCCTGCTTACCTTCGACACGGCAGCCGCGTTCCCCCCTGCCAGCCCGGCGTTTCGGAGGCTATCTTTCCGCTCTTTCCCACGAACGAGGTCCTGGTGCCGCTGAGCATGACTGGGTTCGGGGCGGCCGAGGGCCCCGTGGCGGGCGGGCGACTCCGGATCGAGATACGCACGGTCAATCATCGCTTCTTCAATTTCTCGCCCAAGGTGCCGGGCGAGTTCTCCGCGATGGAAGGAGACATCCGCGAACGGGTGCGCCGTGACCTGGATCGCGGGCACGTCGCGCTGTCGGCGCGCTGGGTCGAGTACCCGGAGCGCGAGGCGACGCTCTCGATCGACCTGCCACGCGCAACAGCCGCGGTGGACAGGCTGAAGGAGCTCAAGGCCACGCTCGGCCTCGCGGGTGAGGTGACGCTGGAACTCGTAGCGCGCCAGCCGGAAGTGCTGGCGACGCGCACCAGCGAGCTGACCGAGTTCACCTTCGCGGACATCGAGCCGATTGTCGCGCAAGCCGCGGCCGAGTGCCGGGCCATGCGGGCCCGGGAGGGATCGTCGCTCGGCGCCGACCTGCTGGAGCGTCTCACGGCGATGGAGGCGAGTGCTGCGGTCATTGCGCAGCGGGCACCCGAGCGGTTGGTGCGTGAGCGCGATCGACTGCAGGCGTCAGTCACCCAGTTGCTGGCGGGGCGGGTGATGGATGAGCAGCGGCTGGCGCAGGAGATCGCCGTGCTGGCGGACAAGCTGGACATTTCGGAGGAGCTGGTGCGCTTCCGGGCCCACCTGGGCGCCTGCCGCATCGCACTCGCGAGCGACCAGCCGGCCGGCAAGCAACTCGGTTTCCTGGCGCAGGAGCTCGGTCGGGAGGTCAACACGATGGGCTCGAAGGCCAATGACGCGGTGATCCAGCAACAGGTGATCGCCATGAAGGGAGAGCTCGAAAAATTTCGCGAGCAACTCGAGAACCTCGAGTGACCCCGTTCATCCTGGTGCTTTCGTCGCCGTCCGGGGGTGGCAAGACGACGATTGCCCGGCAACTGGTGACGAGTCGGCGCGACCTGGGATACTCCATCTCGGCGACCACGCGGAGTCCCAGGAACGGTGAACGGGACGGCGAGCACTACTATTTCCTGGACCGGGACGAGTTCACCCGGCGAGTGGGCGCCGGTGAGTTTCTCGAGTGGGCGGAGTACAGCGGGAACCTGTATGGAACGCTGCGCTCCGAGATCGCCCGCATTCACGCCGACGGGCGGCATGCCGTACTGGACATCGACCTGCAGGGCGCGCGACAACTGCGCGGCAGCAACTCGCCGGCGGTGGAGGTCTTCGTCCTGCCCCCGTCCGGCGCCTCACTGGCCGAGCGGCTGGTGCGCCGGAATACGGAGACGGCGGAGGCGCTGCGACGCCGGCTCGAGCGGGCGGCTGACGAGATCCTGGCAGCTGGCGAATATGACTACGTGATCGTGAACGACGAATTGCAGCATGCAGTGCAGCAGGTGAATGCCATTGTTGAGGCCGAGTCGCGGCGCACGCGGCGTCTGGCCGACCTGCCGGCAACGCTGACCACCCTTCGGCAGGACGTGGAGACCGAAGCGCGGCAGCACCCGGCAGTGAACGCAGGATCGTGAGGAGAAGGCAATGCGGATCATTACCCCGACCGAAGTCGCAAAGCAGGCCGGCAACAAGTATCTCGGCGTGCTCGTGGCGGCGAAGTTCGCACGCTACCTGAACGACTTTCCCAAGGATCACCTCCAGATGGAGGAGAAGCTCACCACCCGTTCCCTCGAGGAGCTGGCGGAGGGCGACCTGAACTACAAGCTGGTGCGCCGCCGCCGCTCCGAGGCATAACAGTGTGGTCCGGCCGGCACGTCGTCCTTGGCGTGTCGGGCGGGATCGCCTGCTACAAGAGCTGCTATCTCGCCCGGCACCTCACTGAAGCCGGGGCGCGGGTCGATGTCGTCCTGACCCGCTCCGCGGCTGAGTTCGTGCGGCCGGTGACGTTCGAGGCGCTCACCGGGCGTACCGTACTTTCGTCGTTGTGGGATGCCGACAGCGCCCTGGCCCACGTGCGCTGGGGCCAGCAGGCCGATGTCATCATCGTGGCGCCCGCCACGGCACAGCTCATTGCCCGCATGGCCCAGGGCCTGGCCGACGACGCCCTCACCAGCCTCCTGCTCGCTGCCACGGCGCCAATCCTCCTCGCGCCGGCCATGAATGACGAAATGTTCGCCCATCCCCAGACGCAGGTGAACCTCGCACTGCTCGAGCGACGCGGCGTTCACGTGGTCGGCCCGGACATCGGTGCCCTTGCCGAGGGATCCTCGAATCGACCCGGCCGGATGAGCGAACCCGACACGATCATGGCGCACGCGGCGCGGCTGGCGCGCCGTGGGAGTCGCCTGGAGGGGCGCCGTGTGGTCGTCACCGCGGGGCCGACACGCGAGGCGATCGATCCGGTCCGGGTGGTGACCAATCGATCGAGTGGAAAGATGGGTTACCGGCTGGCGGAGGCCGCCTGGCAGCGTGGCGCGGACGTGACGCTGATTTCCGGTCCAGTGCTGCTCGATGTCCCGGAAGGTGTCGAGATTACCCGGATCGACTCCACACTGGAACTGGAACAGGCGGTGCGTGATGCCTTGCCGTCGGCGGACATCCTGATCATGGCGGCGGCGCCGGCGGACTACCGGCCCACCGAGACAAGTGCGTCGAAGCGTCCGCGCATCGATGGTGCCCTCGCCATTCCGCTCGAGCCGACCGCGGACATCCTGCACGCGACTCGTGATGCACGTCGACCGGACAGCATGATCGTGGGATTTGCACTGGAGACGGGCGACGCCCTGTCCAAGGGGCGCCAGAAGCTGGAGCGAAAGGAACTGGACCTTATCGTGGTCAACGACGCCCTCGAGCCCGGTGCAGGCACCGAAGTCGACACCAACCGCGTGGCGATCCTGGCGCGCGATGGATCGTGCACCATCGTTCCGCTCGCCTCGAAGCGCGAGGTGGCCGAAGCGATCCTGGACGCGATCGAGTCGCGACTTGTCTGACCGGGCCGAGCTGCGCCGGCGCTACCTGGAGCAGCAGATCGAGCTGGGCGGGCGAGAAGTGGTGCTGCCCGGGCGGCCGGGCGCCGAGGCGTCGGGCAGCGGGCAGGAGCAGCGAGCGGCGAGGAGCGGCAGGCCGGCAGGAGCGGCAAGCGTCGCCGCGATTGGAGATTGTCGCTGGTGGGGCGAGCGCTCCTCTGCGAAATGGCGCGAAAATGCGCCGGCGATTCCGGGCCCCGGCCTGACGGTCGTTACCGATTTGCCGGCGATTCTGGGTGATCCGACTCGCGGACGCATCCTCGCTCGATTCCGTTGCGCAGTTGATCGCCGCCTGCCGGAAATGCGCGCTCTGTGAGGTGCGTTCGCGTACGGTGCCGGGCGAGGGCGACCCGGCGGCTCGGCTCATGCTCGTTGGAGAGGGCCCGGGCGCGACCGAGGACAGCACGGGCCGGCCGTTCGTGGGGCAGGCAGGCCAGTTGCTGGACAAGATCCTCGAGGCGATCGAGTGTCCGCGGCCCACAACGTACATTGCCAACATCGTGAAGTGCCGGCCGCCGCAGAACCGCAAGCCGCTGCCGGACGAAATGGCGTCCTGTCTCCCGTACCTGCACCGGCAGATCGCGCTGGTGCGGCCCAAGGTGTTGATTGCGCTGGGCAGCACGGCCGCAGAGGGGATGCTCGGGGTGAAGAAGAGCCTCGGCGAGCTGCGCGGCCGGGTGCACCGCTGGAACGGAATTCCGCTGGTGGTCACGTACCATCCCGCGGCCCTGCTGCGTAATCCAAACTGGAAGAAGCCAACCTGGGATGATGTCCGAATCGCCCGGCAGCTCCTCGATAGCTGACACGTTCGCGGGTCGTTCCGCGCCCTGGAGCAACGATGCCGAGCAGGCGGTGCTCGGCGCCATGCTGCTCGACCAGGACGCGGCCCTGTCCGGGGCGCAGCTGCTCACGGACGAGATGTTCTACAAGGAGGCGCACCGGCGCCTCTACCGGGCCATGGTCGCGCTGACCGAGCGGCGGACTGTCATCGACCATATCACGCTGCGCGATGAACTGACGCGGCGTGGCGAGCTCGAAAGCGTGGGCGGGTACGACTACATCGCCGAACTGGCGGACGTGGTCCCGACGGCGGCCAATGTCGAGTATCACGCCAGGATTGTCCGCGAAAAGGCCATCCTTCGCCGCCTGATCGAGACGGCCACCGGGATCATCACGGAGGCATATACCGGGCACACCACCGCCAGCGAACTGCTCGATGTCGCCGAGTCCCGGATTTTCCAGGTCAGCCAGCAGCGTCGGGAGGAGGGGTTTACCCGGCTCAAGGAAATGCTGTGGCCGACCATGGAGCGCATCGAAACGCTCCAGAAGAGCGGCAAGTCGATTACCGGAGTTCCCAGCGGTTTTGCAGACTTGGACAACCTCACGTCCGGCTTCCAGCCGGGCGAGTTGTCGATCGTGGCGGCGCGCCCCTCGATGGGCAAGACGGCCTTCGTCCTGAACATCGCGACGCATGCGGCGGTCGAGGGGTTCGGCGTCGCGGTGTTCTCGCTCGAAATGTCCAAGGAAGCACTGGTGCAACGGATGCTCACGGCCGAAGCCCGCGTGGACAGTTCACTGGTGCGGCGCGGCCTGCTGCGCGACTTCGACTTCACCAAGCTGGCGCGCTCCGCCGGCGTGCTGCAGAGCTGCCCGGTATGGATCGACGACACCCCGGCGCTTACGCTGCTGGAAATGCGCTCCAAGGCACGGCGGCTCCGCGCCGACAGCGACATCCGGCTGGTCGTGGTGGACTACCTGCAGCTCATGCGGAGCCCCGAGTATGCCGACAACAAGGTGCAGGAAATTTCCGATATTTCCCGGTCGCTCAAGGGCCTCGCGAAGGAACTGAGCATTCCGGTCATTGCGCTGTCGCAGCTGTCACGAGCCTCCGAACAGCGCGGCGGCGACCGGAAGCCGATCCTGTCCGACTTGCGCGACTCCGGTGCGATCGAGCAGGACGCCGACCTGGTCATGTTCATCCATCGCCCCGAGTACTACGACCGCGAGGACGAGACCAAGAAGGGGCTGGCCGAGGTCATGCTGGCCAAGCACCGCAACGGCCCCACGGGCGATATCCACCTCCGCTTCAATCGCGAGTACACCCGCTTCGACAACCTGACACAGCGCGACGGGGCCGAGTAGTGGCCCGTCCGCGCTCCGTGTATCGCTGCAGCGAGTGCGGCCACGAGCACGCCAAGTGGGTGGGCCGGTGCGAGGGGTGTGGCGCATGGAACGCCGTGTCGGAGGAGCCGGTGGCACTCACGCCCGCCACCGCCGCCTTCCGGTCGAGTGCGCGGACGGGCCGGGTTCGCGGGACGGCAGCGCATCCGGCGCCGCAGCGGCTGCGCGATGTCGCGGCGATGCCGCTGGCGCGCTGGCGCACGGGCATGCCGGAACTCGATTTCGTCGTGGGTGGCGGGTTCGTCCCCGGCTCGCTGACGCTCATCGGCGGAGAGCCTGGCATCGGAAAGTCGACACTACTGCTGCAGGCGGCCGGACGACTGGAGCAGTCGGGGCGCATCGTCCTCTACGCGAGCGGCGAGGAGTCCACCGAACAGCTGCAGCTGCGCGCCGAGCGCCTTGGCGGCGGTGCCGGCGCGGTGCATGCCATCTGCGAAACGCGCCTGGAGGCGATCATCGAGGCGGCGGCATCCATCAGTGCCGACGTGGTGGTGCTCGACTCGATCCAGACCGTGGCGACGGATTCGCTCGAGAGCGCGCCGGGCAACGTTGGTCAGGTGCGCGAATGCGCCGGGATCCTGATGCGTTACGCAAAGGCCTCGGGGACGGCGGTGCTGGTGGTGGGGCACGTCACGAAGGGCGGGGGCATCGCCGGTCCCAAGACCCTCGAGCACATCGTCGATACCGTCCTCTACTTCGAAGGTGAGACTTCGCTGGACTACCGGCTGCTCCGGGCAACGAAGAATCGCTTCGGGCCGGTAGATGAGCTGGGCGTGTTCACGATGTCCGAGCAGGGCCTCGTTCCGGTGGCCAATCCGTCGGCGCTCTTCCTGGCCGCCCGCGCAGCCAACGTGAGCGGCAGTGCGGTGACCGCGCTCATGGAGGGCACGCGGCCTGTCCTGGTCGAGGTGCAGGCACTGGCGGCGCGCGCCGGTTATGGGACTCCGCAGCGCGTAGCCACCGGCTTCGACCCGCGCCGCCTGGCCGTGCTGCTTGCCGTACTCGAGCGCCGCGCCGGAATCTCGTTTGCCGAACTCGATGTCTTCGTGCAGGCCACGGCGGGGGTGCGGCTGGTCGAGCCGGGCGCCGACATGGCGATCGCGGCAGCGCTCCTCTCGAGTCTCAACAACCGGCCTGCGCCCGCGGACGCACTGTTCCTCGGCGAGATCGGCCTCGGTGGCGAGATCCGCCCGACCGCCGGCGTCGAGCGCCGCGTCACGGAAGCTGCCCGCCTCGGCTTCACGCGCGTGTTCGGCGCTGCGCAATCCACGCTGTCGGCGCCGGGCGTGACGCTGGTTCGTGTGGAACACATCGGCGACCTGGCGCGTGCGCTCGCCGTCTGACCTCGGCGTCATCGTGGTCGCGGCCGGGCAGGGAGTGCGGCTGGGAACGTCGGTGCCGAAACAGTACCTCGAGCTGGCCGGCATTCCGGTCCTGTCGCGGGCGATTGCACCGTTCCTCGCCCATCCCGATGTCGCGCACGTCGTGATCGCGTTGCCGGTCGCCGACGTGGCGGCGCCTCCGCCATGGCTTGCATCACAGGCGGGCCGCAGGCTCTCGATCGTGGCTGGTGGAGTCACGCGCAGTGACTCGGTCGCCGCCGCGCTGGCCGCGTTGCCGGCCGCCTGTGCCGTGGTGCTGGTGCACGACGGCGCCCGGCCCTTCGTGAGCACCGCCCTGATCGATCGCGTGGCTGCCACCGCACGGACTGGCGTCGCCGTCATCCCCGCGCTGTCCGTGACGGACACCATCAAGGAAGTCGATCCGACGGACACGGGCCTCGTGCTCCGTACGGTCGAGCGCGACACCTGCGCCGGGTCCAGACGCCACAGGGATTCCCTCGCGCGTTGCTGGAGGAAGCCTGCAGGCGAGCCCGCGCCGACCAGGTCAGCGCCACCGATGACGGCGCATTGGTCGAGCGCCTGGGCGGCACGGTGCGCCTGGTGCCAGGCGAGGAAGGCAACCTCAAGATCACCACGCGCGACGATCTCGTCCTGGCCGAGTACCTGGCGGCGCAGGCACCATGATCCGTCCGTTCCACACCGATGATGACGCCCGCGCCGCCGCACCCATCGTCGCCACGCAATTCACGCACGGCGGTCTGCTCGCGTATCCCACGGAGACGGTCTACGGACTGGGTTCCGCTCCCACGCCGGATGCGCTGGCGGCGCTGGCGCGACTCAAGGGTCGGCCACCGCGGAAGCCGTTCCTGCTGCTGGTGTCGAGTCGCGAGATGGCGATGGACTACGGCCTGGTGTTCAACGCGGCGGCCAGTGCCATGGCCGACGCCTGCTGGCCGGGCCCCTGACGCTGGTACTTGCCGGTGGCGAAGGGCGACTGCCCGACGGTCTCCGGGGTGCCGAGGGCGGAATTGCCGTGCGGCACACCTCGCATCCGCAGGTTGCCGTGCTTGTCCGGATGCTTGGCCATGCACTCACGTCGACGTCAGCCAACCGGCCAGGCAACCCCACTGCGCCGGGTCCCGACGGATTGATTGCCGCGTTCCGGGAGGCGGAGTCGTCGGGCGAGCTTCTCGTGCTCGATGGCGGTGTACTGGGAAATGTGCCGCCTTCGACACTCGTTGACTGTACCACTGCGGTGCCGCGCATCATCCGCGAAGGTGCGATCCCCCGGGAGGAATTGCGCCGCATGGCTGGGAGATTTGCTCCGTGAACGTACTGCTGGTTTGTACTGGCAACACGTGTCGCAGCCCGCTCGCGGCAGCGCTCCTCCAGCGAGAACTCGCGCAGCGCGGGGTTACCGGCATCAGCGTGGGGTCGGCCGGCACCGGGGCGCGGGATTGGTGCGCCTGCATCCGAGGGCAGCTATCTCGTGGCGCTCGAGGACGGCATCGACCTCTCCGCCCATCGTGCGCGATTGCTGACGCCGGAGCTTGCGGGCGGCGCCGACCTCATCCTGACCATGTCGCGCTCCACCTCCAGCGGGTGCACGACATGCCGCCTGGCGCGAGGATCTTCCTGCTGGGCGAGTACGCCGGGCGCACCGGTGCCGCCGCGGAGGTGGACGATCCCTTTGGCGGAAGCATCGCAGACTACCGCTCCACCTATGAGCAACTGCGGGAGCTCGCATCCGCCGTGGTCCAGCGCCTCGAACGCGATCGCGCCCGGTGAGGATCAGCGGGCGTACCCGGGTCTTTGCCATCCTGGGCGATCCGGTCGGGCATTCGCTGTCGCCGGCCATGCAGAACGCTGCTTTCCGGGCGCTCGGTCTCGACGCGGCGTACGTGGCGCTGCGGTGCGCCGCCGATGCGGTCGCCGGGCTCATGGCATCGCTGGCCGCTGCGGGCGGCGGGGGCAACGTCACCATCCCGCACAAGGCGACGGCGGCGCATGCGCTGACGCAGCCGTCGCCCTGGGTTCGCGCCATCGATGCGTGCAACACGTTCTGGGGCGACGAGGCCGGCGCGGAGATTCATGGCGACAATACCGATATCGCAGGTGTGCTTGGGGCCCTCGACGCCCTGAAGGTCCCGGCCGGCCCGTGGCTGCTGGCGGGTACCGGCGGTTCGGCCCGCGCGGTCGCCGCCGCTGCGCGGGAACGGGGGGCGGCGCTGGCGGTCACCTCGCGTGACGCGACAGGCAGGCGGCGTTCGCAACCTGGGCAGCCGAGAGCCTTGGGGTGGCGCGGCCGAACCCGCGGAGTGCCGGGTGCTGATCAACGCGACGCCGCTCGGGCTGCGGGACAGGCGACGCCGATCCGGTGGCACCGGCGCTGGCACCGCGAGCGCGGTGCGGCGCTGGACCTGGTGTATCGCCGGGGCGAGACGGAATTCGTGCGCCGGGCGCGTGCCCGCGGGCTGGTTGCGGCCGATGGAAGGGAAGTCCTTGTGCGGCAGGGCGCCGCCGCGTTCATGCGATGGTTTCCCGGCGCGACGACCGCCGGTGGACATCATGCGCGCCGCCGTGAATGCCAACCTGGGCTGACGTTCCCCGGTTCGCACGTGCGCTCGAGCGCTTCCTGCTTCCCGGCGAGTGCCTCCTGTGCCGCGTGCCCATGCCGGTTCGCGAATGGGACGGCCTGGTTTGTCCGCTCTGCCGCGCGCGGTGGCGAGCGGTGCCCGCGCCGTGGTGCCCCCGATGTGGCCAGCCGGGGCTGACGGACGTCGCGTGCCGCTTCTGCGCCGACTGGACGCCGGCCCTGGGCCGGGTGCGAAGCGCAGTCTGGCTCGAAGGCAGTGCGCGGGCCGCAGTGCACCAGCTCAAGTACAATGGCTGGCCGGGCGTCGTGACCGGGATGGCGGCGGCGATGCGCGGGCTCGAGCCACTGCGGGCGCCGGCCGTGCTGCTTCCGGTCCCGCTGTCGCGTGCCCGGTTGCGGCGACGGGGATACAACCAGGCCGCGGTCCTTGCCGGCGCGATCGCACGGCTCACGGGCCTGGAACTGTCGGGAACCACGCTGGCGCGGACACGGGAGACACCAACGCAGACCGCCCTGGCGCCGGAAGCTCGCGCAGCGAACGTCGCCGGTGCTTTCATGGCACCCAGCCCGGTGCAAGGTACATTTGTACTTGTAGATGATGTCTGCACCACCGGCGCCACGCTCGGCGCCGCTGCGGTCGCGTTGAGGGAGGCGGGCGCTCTGCAGGTCGAGGCAGTGACCTTTGCGCGTGCGCCGCTGCCGGTGGACTTCTCGCGCTGACGAACCAGCGTCCGCGCACAACATGGGAGACGGTGATGGCGCTCAAGGTCGGGATCAACGGTTTCGGCCGGATCGGTCGTAACGTCGTGCGGGCCGCGAGGCAGCAGGGAGTGACGGACTCGACTTCGTCGCGGTCAACGACCTCACCGACACCACGACGCTGGCCCACCTGCTCAAGTACGACTCGGTGCACGGCCGCTTCGACGGCACGTCGAGGCCGCAGGGGACGGCCTCGTGGTCGACGGCGACGCGATGCAAGGTCCTCGCCGAGAAGGATCCCGGCCAAGCTGCCGTGGAAGGATCTCGGCGTCGACATCGTGCTCGAATCCACCGGCCGGTTCACCGACCGCGATCAGGCCGCGCAAGCACCTCGACGGCGGGCGCCAGGAAGGTGGTCATCTCGGCGCCGGCCAAGAAGGAGGACATCACGATCGTCTATGGGGTGAACCACGACAAGTACGATCCGGCGAAGCACCACGTCATCTCCAACGCGAGCTGCACCACCAACTGCCTCGTGCCGGTGGTCAAGGTGGTGCTCGACCAGTTCGGCTTCGTGCAACGGCTTCATGACCACGGTGCACTCGCTACACCAACGACCAGCAGATCCTCGACCTGCCGCACAAGGATCTGCGGCGCGCCCGCGCGGCCGCGCTGTCGATCATCCCGACCACCACCGGCGCCGCCAAGGCCACGGCCTGGTCATTCCGGAGGTGAAGGGCAAGATCGACGGGGTGGCGCTCCGCGTGCCGACCCCGGACGTGTCGGTGGTCGACCTCACCTGCACGGTCGAGCGGAACACCACGGCCGAGGAGGTGAACGCGGCGTTCCGCCAGGCGCCGCGACCGGCGCCGCTCAAGGGCATGCTGGCGGTGAGCGACGAGCCGCTGGTGTCGGTCGACTACATCGGCAATCTCTCACTCGAGCACGGTCGACCTGCTCTCGACCAACGTGGTCGACGGCACGCTGGTGCACGTCTCCTCCTGGTACGACAACGAGATGGGCTACTCGGCGCGGTGCGTGGACCTGCTCCGCTACATCGGGTCGCAGGGCGGTGAAGCGGCGCGGGCCCTGGCGACAACGCTCGTTCGAAACCAGCGCGCGCTCGACGGGCAGCGGGCGCTGGTGCGGGTCGACTTCAACGTCCCGGTCAAGGACGGCAGTGGTCACCGACAACACCCGGATCCGCGCGGCGCTGCCCACCATCCAGTACCTGCGGGAGAAGGGCGCGCGCGTCGTGCTGCTGTCCCACCTGGGCCGCCCGAAGGGCGGCCCGGATCCGAAGTTTTCCCTGCAGCCGGTGCGTCCGCGAGCTGGAGCGGCTGCTCGGCGCACCGGTCGACCTTCATCGCCGAGCCGACTTCGACCGAGGCGGCTGACCGCCACGCAGGCGGCTGCCGCGCGGCGGCGTGGCGGTCGTCGAGAACACCCGTTTCTATCCCGGGCGAGGAAGAGAACGACCCGGCGCTGGCACAGCAGCTTCGCCGCGGCTGGGCGACTTCTACGTCAATGACGCGTTCGGGTCCGCGCACCGGGCACACGCGAGCACCGAGGCGCGTTGCGCGCGTGCTCAAGCCGGCGGTCGTCGGGATTCCTGATGGAGCGGGAGCTCCGGTACCTCGGCGAGGCGCTCGACAAGCCGAAGCGCCCGTTCGTCGCGGTGCTGGGCGGCGCCAAGATCTCGGGCAAGATCGACCTGATCGAGGCGCTGCTGCCCAAGGTTGACCAGATCCTGATCGGCGGCGCGATGGCCTGCACCTTCTTCCGGGCGATGGGACTGGAGACCGGGAACTCGCTGGTCGAGGAGGACCGGGTGGAGCATGGCGCGCGCAGCTCATGCAGAAGGCCGGGGCGAAGCTGGTGCTGCCCAAGGGGCGCAGTGATCGCGCAGGAGCTCGAGGCCGGCGTCGGCGACGCAGGCGGTCGCGCGCGATGCCATTCCCGCCGGCTGGGCCATGTTCGACATCGATCCCGCCACCGAGGCGGACTTCGCCGGCGCGCATCGACGCGTGCCGGCACCGTCGTCTGGAACGGACCGATGGGTGTGTTCGAGACCCCGCCCTTCGATCATGGGACGCTGGCGGTTGCCGGGCAATGGCGGAGGCGACCGCGGTGGGAGCCATCACCGTGGTCGGCGGCGGCGACTCGGCGGCTGCGGTTGCGCGAAGCCGGACTCGCGGACCAGATGACGCACGTGTCGACCGGGGGCGGGCGTCGCTCGAGTTCCTCGAGGGCAAGGTGTTGCCGGGAGTCGCTGCACTGGACGACGCGTGAGCCGGCGCCTGATCTTCGCCGCGAACTGGAAAATGCATCACGACCCGGCCGCCGCCGCGGCGTTCGCGCTCCGCTTTCTCGAGCTTGCGCCGCTGCGCCAGGGACGCGACCTCTGGTTCTTTCCGCCGGCAGTGTCGATCGCCGCGACGGTGGACGCCTTCGTCGGGCGCGCCGACATCAGCGTCGGCGCGCAGAACGTGCACTGGGAGCCGAAGGGCGCCTTCACTGGCGAGATCTCGGCTGCGAATGGTGAAGGGGTGCGGCGGGCGCGGGGCCCTGGTCGGACACTCCGAACGACGTCATGTCTTCGGCGAGACCGACGCCGAGACCGTGCGCAAGGTGAAGGCGCTCATCGCGCACCGCCTCACGCCGATGCTGTGCGTCGGCGAGACAGCTCGCCGAGCGCGAGGCCGGTCACACCGAAGAGGTGGTGCTGCGCCAGCTGCGCGCCGTGCTGTCCGAGCTGACGGCGACCGAGGCGGCCGAGCTGCTTGTGGCATACGAACCGGTGTGGGCAATCGGCACCGGCCGCGTGGCCCGCCCCCAGGATGCCGCGGAGGTGCACCGGGTCGATTCGCGATGGCTTCCGTGCTCATCGGGTGCCCGGCCGGGTTCCGGTCCTCTATGGCGGGTCGGTCAATACGGCGAACGTCGCAGGCCTGCTGGCCGAGTCCGAAATCGACGGCGTGCTGGTGGGCGGCGCGAGCCTGGACCCCGAGGGATGGGCAGCGCTGGTGGGTGCAGGTCAGGTCGTTGCCTCAAGCCCCGACGCTGGCTAGGTTTGTGGGCTTTTTCATTCACCAGGACGGGCCATGTACACGCTGCTTCTCACGCTGCTGATTCTCGACGCGATCCTCCTCTCGGCCGTGGTACTGCTTCAGGCCGGGCAGGGCGGTGGACTTGCAACCATGGGCGGCGGCGCCACGGAGTCGGTGCTCGGCGGGCGGCAGGCCGTGACGATCCTCACCAAGCTGTCCTGGTGGTGCGGCGGGATCTTCCTCGTCCTGTCGCTCGTCCTCTCGGTGATGCAGCGGTCGGCTGGAGCGAGCGACTTGCAGCAGCGCCTGCGGCAGGCGGCGCCCCCCGTGGCGCAGACGCCGACCGGCCCGTCTCCGCTTCAGGGGCTGACACCTGCACCCGGGACGCCGCTCCAGCGCTCCGGCAGCGGGCGGATCGTCCGCGCCCAGCGCAACGGCCCCCGCCGCTACTCCCGCTCCCGCGCCTGCGGCGCCGGCCCCGAAGAAGTGAGCGTGTCGCGCGGGAGGGCCCTCGTGTCGTGACGGATCACCCCGCTTTCGTACTGCTGGAGGACGGAACCTGGTTCGCCGGCTCGGCACCACGTTCCGCCCCGCCCACGTTCGGCGAAGTGGTCTTCACCACCAACCTGACCGGCTACCAGGAGACATTCACCGACCCGAGCTACCTCGGGCAGATCGTGGTCATGACGGCGCCGATGATCGGCAACTACGGGGTCAACTCCGAGGACATGGAGTCGGGCCGGCCGCAGGTCAGCGGCGTCGTGGTGTCGAGAGCTGTCGCGAAACGACTCCAACTGGCGTCGCGGAAGTCGGTCTGGACGAGTGGCTTGAATCGCACAAGCATTCCGGTGATCGAGGGCGTGGACACCCGCCGGCTCACCCGGCACATCCGCGAGCGCGGCGCCATGCGCGGCGTCATCGCGCGAGGGCGGCGAGCCCACGCCGGAGCTGACGGCGCAGCTGCTGGCCTCTCCGTCGATGGACGGGCTCGACCTCGCCTCCAGGGCGACGGTAGACGCAGACCTATACCGAGGGCGATGGCCCGCTGGTGGTGGCGTTCGACTACGGCATGAAGCGCAACATCGTCCGGATGCTCGTGGAGACCGGGGTCAAGGTGGCGGTGGTCCCGGCGACCACGACCGCCGCCCAGGTACGGGCCATGAAGCCGGCTGGGCTGTTCCTGTCCAATGGCCCGGGCGATCCGGCGGCGGTGGGCTACGCGATCGACACCATTCGTGACCTCGCGACGGGAGGCATCCCCACGTTCGGCATCTGCCTGGGGCACCAGCTCCTGGGGCTCGCCTTCGGTGGCTCGACCGCGAAGCTGCCATATGGTCACCGGGGTGGCAACCATCCCGTTCGCGATCTCAATACGGGCCAGGTGCTTATCACGACCCAGAACCATGGCTTCGCGGTTTCAGGGGACGAAAAGGGCATTCCTGGCGCGCCGGAACTCGAGGTTACGCACATCAATCTCAACGATGGAACGGTCGAAGGAATGCGTCATCGAAGCCTTCCGGTGTTTGCAGTGCAGTACCACCCGGAAGCCGCTCCGGGGCCTCACGACGCCTATCCGCACTTCGCCGAGTTCCGCCGGGCAGTCGGTGGTTGAGGGCCAAAAGTCCCCAACCCCTTGACAGACAACACTTAAGCTCCTAGAATCGGCCTCAATGGAGAAGCTCAGCCGAGCGCTCCACCAGCCTTTCCCGGGGGATGCATGACCAAGGCCGATCTTGTCGAGCAGGTCACCGCATCGATTGCCCGCACTCCGGGCCCGATGATCTCGAAGAAGGACTGCGCCCGCGTCGTCGATGCATTTCTCGACGCGGTGAAGCAAGCCCTTAAAGAGCAGCACAACATCGAGGTACGTGGTTTCGGCACCTTCAAGATCCGCAAACGGAAGACGCGCATGGCGCGGAATCCGCGCACCGGCGAACCGGTCGAAGTCGCGGCGCGTCCGGTGCCGGTGTTCAAGCCCAGCAAGGAGTTGCGGGCTCTGGTCGCCGAGGATGGCGAATTCATTCCCTCATCGGAGCAGGACGACGGCGTAGACGAGTGAATTGGCCGCGATGTGCGTAGTTGAAGCCGGGGCCGCACGTGTGTGCAGTCCCGGCGTTTCGTTTCCGTATGACCTAAGTCACGCTAGGTTGCGGGTATGGATGGCGTCATGAGGATCCGGATGCTGCTGTTCGCTCGCTATGCCGAGGTCCTCGGGGCCAGCGAACTGGAACTCGAATTGCCTGCTGACGCCACTGTCCGCACAGCACTCGGCGTCCTGCTCGCGACGCCCGGGGGGGAACATGTTGCCGCGTCAGCCACTTGTGGCCCGCAACCAGGTACACGCGCAGCTCGACACCGCGCTTGGCACGGGTGACGAGCTGGCCGTCCTGCCTCCGCTGGCCGGAGGCTGAGTCATGAGCCACCTGGTCGACCGACCCATCGATGTTCGTTCGCTGGCCGCACACGCCGTGTCGCCAACCCATGGTGGTGTCGTCACCTTCGTCGGCGCGGTTCGCGACCATCAGGCGGGCGTGCCGTGCTGCGACTGGAGTACAGCGCCTACGTGCCAATGGCGGACGCTGAAATTGACCGCATCGTCGACGAGGCCGAGGCACGCTGGCCGGTGAAGGTGGCGGTGGAACACCGCATCGGCACGCTCGAGGTCGGCGACACCGCGGTGGTGGTGGTCGTGGCGGCTCCGCACCGCGACGCCGCGTTCGACGGATGCCGCTACGTGATCGAGGAGCTGAAGCGCCGCGTGCCGATCTGGAAGCGCGAGCACTATGCTGATGGAACGGCCGGCTGGGTCGATGCCACTGTGACCGGTGGTATATCCTTCTGAACCCATGAACCAGCCGTCGCGTACCAGCGCGCGACCGGTTCTCGCGGCCGCTGGGCAGCCTCCGCCTCTCGGTCACCGACCGCTGCAACATGCGCTGCCGGTACTGCATGCCGGAGGCAGAGTACGCGTGGCTGCCGCGAGCGTCGCTCCTCAGCTTCGAGGAGCTTGACCCGGATCACCGGCATCTTCGCCTCGCTCGGTGTGCACAAGGTGCGCGCTGACCGGTGGGGAGCCGCTGCTGCGGCACGATCTGGCCGACCCTGGTGCGGGAACCTGACGGCCATCGCCGGCGTGCGACGAGGTCGCGCTGACGACCAACGGCCTGCTGCTGGCGCGCCATGCGGCGGAGTTGCGCGCGGCGGGACTGCGACGGATGACGGTGAGCCTGGACACGCTGCGCCCGGAGCGCGCACTCGCAGTTTGCCCGGTCACCGCACCACGCCGACACGCTGGCCGGCATCGATGCCGCGCAGCGGCCGGCTTCACGGGCCTCAAGCTCAACACCGTCGTCGTCCGCGGGTTACAACGACGACGAGCTGGAGGACCTGCTCGAGTTCGCCCGCGTGCGCGCGGCGGAGATCCGGTTCATCGAGTACATGGATGTCGGGCGGCGCCACGCGCTGGTCCATGGACGAGGTGGTTTCGCGCGAGCAGATACTCGAGCGGCTGGCGGCGCGGTACGGGGCGATCGAGCCGGTGCCGACGCGATGGCATCGCACCGGCTGAGCGATTTCGCCTTGGCGGACGGGCACAATTTCGGCATCGTCGCGTCGACCACCGCGCCGTTCTGCCGCTCGTGTGACCGCAGCCGGCTCACGGCCGACGGGACCTGGCTGCTCTGCCTCTACGCCGACGACGGTATGGACCTGCGGGCAACCGCTGCGGGGCGGGCGACGGATGAGGAGATCGCGGCCCGCATTCGCGAGGCCTGGTCTGCGCGCACCGACCGCGGCGCCGAGGCGCGGCTTGCCGCGCCCCGATCGGGGTGCGCTGTACCAGGTCGAGGGACTTCGCGCCGATCCGCGGCGCGAGATGCACACTCGGGGCGGCTGAGCAGGCCGCGTCCGCACACACTTCACCAGGCCACCATGTCCCTGCACGTCGCCCTGATCGAGCCACGGATCCCGCCCAACACCGGGAACATCGCCCGGCTGTGCGCGGCCGCCGATACACCACTGCACCTGATCGGCCCGCTGGGCTTCTCGCTGGACGAGAAGGACGTGCGGCGGGCCGGCCTCGACTACTGGGACAAGACCGATCTCTGGGTGCACGAGAACTGGTTTGCGTTTCGTGACGCCATCAGCCGCGACCGGTGCCTCTATTTCTCCGCGAACGCGACGCAGGACTATCGGAAGGCGCCGTTCCGGGCCAACAGCGTGCTGATCTTCGGCAACGAGACCGACGGCCTGCCGGCGCGGATTCTCGAGAAGCATCCGGAGCCGTGCTTCCGCATCCCGATGCCGGGCGACGTGCGGAGCCTCAACCTGGCCAACGCGGTGAGCGTCGTGCTCTACGAAGGCGCTGCGGGCCCTCGACATGACCATGCCGGATGGGGGCCCGCTGGACTCGGAACTTGTGGTCATCCGGGAGCGGGAACCCGCTCCGCGTCCCAAACGTCCCCGGCAGGGAGCACGGGGAAGGAGTCGCTGATGCATCGCCCGCCTGTCAGGGGCCTGCCGTTCGTCGCCGGATTGCTCGCATTTCTGCCAGTTCGTGCTTCTTGTCAGGGTCCGCAGGCGGGCGCATTGCCGCCCGCGGCGGCGGTGACCTCCTACAAGGAGCGATTCGACGAGGCCTGGCGCCTTGGCCCGTCGCAGAACTACACCGCTGCCGTAAAGGGGCTGGTTCTGCAGCGTGAAGGCGGCACCCTCGAATTGAACGATGGCCAGCTCACGCTCCTGACGCCGATCGCGGGCAAGGTCGTCGGCGCGGAATGGACGGGATCAGGGCGCTTTCGCCTCGAGGCGACGATGCCCGGCGAGCGCGACCGAACCCAGCACTTCTTCGGCTCGTCGTCGATCGACATCCCCATCACTGGCGTGGTCCTCTTCTTCTCCGACTCCACGGCGGCCGAACTGTCCCAGAAACTCAGGCTCGGGGCGGGCTCGACCGACCCGGGGCAGCAACAGCTGGTGCACAAGGCCCTCGAGTTCCTGTCGGATGATGACACGCACGAGTTCGTCACCGACCTCATGGGCCTCATGCTGGGCAGCACCTCCAACGGGGTGTTCTATGCCGTGATCGCACGCCAGGGCGCCGACGCGTTCGCCTTCGTGGTGAACGGCGATGTGCGCGATGGGGTCCGCCTGCTGAGTCGCAGCAAGGGGACCAAGATGATTCCGCTGGAAGAGGGCGTGGTGCGGATGCCGCGCGCGACCGAGTCACGGTTTCCGGCCGGCGAGCAGCGGGTGCAGGACCTGGAGGTGCGACACTACGTCGTCGACATCACCATCCCCAACACCATGACGGGCGACGTCGCGTTCGGGGCGAAGGCCCAGATGACGCTGGCGGGCGACCAGACCATTTCGGGATGGGCCCCCTTCACCCTGTACTCCAAGATGAAGATCGATTCGGCGACATGGGCCGGCGGCGAGGCGGCCACCTTCTTCCGGCCCAGGGACTCCGACCTCCTCTGGGTGCGACTACCCCGATCGCTTCCGGTGACGGACAGCCTCGTCCTGCAACCTTGCGTACCACGGCGACCTGACGGACCGGTTCGGCGAATGGTTTGCCATCAAGGCGTCGACCGCCTGGTATCCGTGGCCCATGGAAGAGCGCTCGAAGGCCACGTTTGACCTCACTTTCCACGCGCCGAAGAACATGGCACTGGTGAGCGTCGGCGACCTGAAGGACTCGGCGACCGCGGGCAACACCCGAACTACGCACTGGGTCACTCCGGGCCCGATCCGAAATGCGGCCTTCAATTTCGGCATCTTCGAAACGACGCACGGTGGCTGCGCCCGGCATTCCGCCGGTCACGGTCCTCTGGAGTGAGACCGCGCACCGCGCCTTTGCCCAGGCGGCGTGCAGCAGAGTGGCATGGACAAGAAGGTGGCCGGTGACGTGGGCGGTGCCCTGCAGTTCTTCCAGCAGATGTACGGACCGCCGCCGACCGCCAGCATCTATGCGACCGAGATCCCCGACCTGCACGGGGAGGCATTTCCCGGGCTCGTGCACCTGTCCTACGTGACCTTCGTCCAGACCGGCAATGACGGCTCCGACGAGGCGTTCCGTGCCCATGAGGTGGCCCACCAGTGGTGGGGCATCGGCGTCGACTATGCCTCGTACCGGGACCGGTGGCTCAGCGAGGGGTTCGCGGATTTCTCCGGGTTGTGGTTCATGCAGGTGGCGCGCAAGGATCCCGCGCCATACTTCGCCATGCTGCGAACATGGAAGACCTCGATTCTCGACCGCAGCGAGAAGGCCGGCCCCATCTCGCTGGGCCATCGTGTGGGCATCTCGCCGGACTACAACGACTACCAGATCATCGTGTACGAAAAGGGTGCCTGGGTGCTGCACATGCTGCGGACGCTCATGCTCGACATGAAGGCCATGCGGGACGACCGCTTCCAGGCGACGATGCAGGACTTCTATACCACCTACAAGGGCGGCTCCGCCTCGACGGATGATTTCCAGCGTATCGTCGAGAAGCACGTGGGCCAGTCGATGGCGTGGTTTTTCGACGAGTGGGTGCGCGGAACGGCCATACCGACCTACGACGTGACATGGACGATCAACCCCGCACCGGAGAACAAGTACCAGGTGCACCTCAAGGTCGTGCAGCAGGACGTGCCCGAAGACTTTCCAGATGTACGTGCCGGTCACGGTGCAGATGGCCGATGGCGGCGTCATGCGGGTTCGCGTCCTGGTGAAGGGCACCGGCAGCGAGACCGACTTGCCGCCGGTGGCGGGGAAGCCGAAGGGCGTGACGTTCAATGATCTCGAGGGCGTGCTGGCCAAGGTGAACGTGCGAAACTGATTTGAATCCCTGCGGCGCAATCGCTACGTTTGGGCGGCGTCGCAGCAACCCTACGCACACTCAATCGGGAACGCAGCATGCTTCAGAAGGTGGCAGTTGTCGGTGCCGGCAACGTCGGCGCCACGGCGGCGCAGCGGCTGGCCGAAAAGAACCTGGCGCGCACCGTGGTGCTGATCGACGTCATCGAGGGCGTGCCGCAGGGCAAGGCGCTCGACCAGTACCAGTCGGGCCCGATCGAGGGATTCGATACGCGCGTGATCGGCACCAACGGCTATGACGAGGCGGCCGGCGCCGAGGTCTTCGTGGTGACCGCGGGCATCGCGCGGAAGCCGGGGATGAGCCGCGACGACCTGGTGAAGACCAACGCCGGCATCGTGAAGTCGGTGGGCGAGCAGATCAAGCGGGTCGCGCCCAAGGCCATCGTGGTGGTCGTCTCCAATCCGCTGGACGTGATGTGCTACGTCGCGATGAGGGCCACCGGCTTCCCGCGGGAGCGGGTCATCGGCATGGCGGGCGTGCTGGATACCGCGCGCTACCGGATGTTCCTGGCCGAGGCGATCGGGGTCTCGGTCGAGGACATCCAGGCGATGGTGCTGGGCGGACACGGCGACACCATGGTGCCGCTGCCGTCCTATACCACCGTCTCGGGCATCCCGGTCACCCAGCTGATCGACCAGGCGAAGCTCGATGCGATCGTCGACCGCGCCCGCAATGGCGGGCGCCGAGATCGTGAGCTTCCTCAAGACGGGATCGGCGTACTATGCGCCGAGTGCGGCCGCGGTCCAGATGGTCGAGGCGATCGCGCACGACAAGAAGCGGATCCTGCCATGCTCGGCGTGGCTCACCGGCGAGTTCGGCCTCAAGGACGTGTTCTGTGGCGTGCCCGTCAAGATCGGTCGCGGGGGGCTCGAGCAGATCGTCGAGATCACGCTGTCGGACGCGGAGCGCGCCGCGCTTGGCGCGTCGGCCGAAGCGGTGCGCAGCACGATGATCGACGCTCGAGGGGTGAGCGATGAACCGGCTCGCCGCCTTCTGGGACTCCTCCGTCGGCAAGAAGGCCGTCATGGCGGTGACCGGCATCATCGGCGTGCTGTTCGTGCTCGGCCACATGGTCGGCAACCTGCAGGTGTTCCAGGGAGCGGACCGGCTCAACGCCTATGGGCGCGCTGCTGCACGGACCGCTCAACGAGGTCATCTGGGCCGTTCGCGTGGTCCTGGTGCTGGCGCGTCGTGCTCCACGTGGTCGCGGCTGCGCAGCTCACCATGCGGAATCGTGCGGCGCGCCCGCGTAGCCTACGCCGAGCGGCGGCCGCAGGTGTCGACACTGGCGGCGCGCACGCTGCGCTGGGGCGGGGTGCTGCTGCTGGTCTTCATCGTGTATCACCTGCTCGACATCACGATCGGCACGCTGAACCCGCATTTCGAGGCGGGCAACGTCTACGGCAACCTGCTGGCGTCGCTGCAGCGGCCGGTCGTCGCCCTGTTCTACCTCGCGGCCATGGGGGCGCTGGGCCTGCACCTGTATCACGGCGCATGGAGCAGCCTGCGCTCCCTGGGCGTGGCGCCCGGGCTCGCCGTCGCCGCTCAAGCGGCGCGCGGCGCTGGCCATCGCCATCATCATCGCCGCGGGGTTTGCGGTGGTGCCGCTGGCGGTCCTGCTGGGGTGGGTGAGGTAGCAGGTGAAGGGTAAGAGGTGAGCAGGTGAAGAGGTAAGAGCAAGAGGAGCGGTCAGCGGTGAGCGGGTCGCAGTGTCCTGAAGTCAGGAGATGGCATGGAGCTGAACGCCAAGGTCCCGGCTGGGCCGCTCGCGGACAAGTGGGAGCGATACCAGTTCGACCTCAAGCTCGTGAATCCCGCCAACAAGCGGAAGTTCACGCGTGATCGTCGTGGGCAGCGGCCTGGCGGGTGCCTCGGCGGCCGCCAGCATGAGCGAGCTGGGCTACAAGGTGAAGTGCTTCTGCTTCCAGGATTCGCCGCGCCGCGCCCACTCGATCGCGGCGCAGGGCGGCATCAACGCGGCGAAGAACTACCAGAATGACGGCGACAGCATCTGGCGGCTCTTCTACGACACGATCAAGGGCGGGGACTTCCGCGCGCGCGAGGCGAATGTCTACCGTCTCGCGCAGATCAGCGTACGCATCATCGACCAGTGCGTCGCGCAGGGCGTTCCCTTCGCGCGCGAGTACGGCGGGTTCCTGGCCAATCGTTCGTTCGGCGGGGCGCAGGTGTCGCGCACGTTCTACGCCCGGGGCCAGACGGGTCAGCAGCTCCTCCTCGGGGCCTACCAGGCGCTGGAAAAGGAAGTGCAGCGGGGCGGCGTCGAGATGCACACGCGAGCCGAGATGCTCGACATCGTCACGGTGGACGGGCGCGCCCGCGGGATCGTGGTGCGCGACCTCGTGACCGGAGTGGTCGAGTCCCACGCCGCCGACGCAGTCGTGCTCGCGACCGGCGGCTACGGCAACGTCTTCTTTCTCTCCACCAATGCGCGGGGCTGCAACGTCACCGCGTCATGGCGTGCGCATCGCCGTGGTGCGGCATTCGCCAATCCCTGCTTTACGCAGATTCATCCGACCTGCATTCCGGTCGCGGGTGACTACCAGTCGAAACTCACGCTGATGTCCGAGTCGCTGCGCAACGACGGCCGGGTGTGGGTGCCGAAGAAGGCGGGGGACACGCGTGCGCCGGGGGACATCCCGGACGCGGAGCGGGACTACTACCTGGAGCGGAAGTACCCGAGCTTCGGCAACCTGGCGCCGCGGGACATCGCCAGCCGCGCCGCGAAGGAAGCATGTGACGACGGCCTGGGTGTCGGTCCTGGCGGGCTGGGCGTGTACCTCGACTTCGCCGACTCGATCCGCCGCCTTGGCGAATCGAGCATCGCCGAGCGCTACGGCAACCTGTTCGACATGTACCAGCGCATCACGGACGAGAATCCCGTACAAGGTGCCGATGCGGATCTATCCCGCGGTGCACTACACCATGGGCGGGCTCTGGGTGGACTACAACCTGATGAGCACGGTGCCGGGCCTGCACGTGCTGGGCGAGGCGAACTTCTCGGATCACGGTGCCAACCGCCTTGGCGCCAGTGCGCTGATGCAGGGGCTGGCCGATGGCTATTTCATCATCCCGCTCACCATCGGCGACTACCTGGCCGGTGCGAAGCTCGCGCCGGGTGACCACCGATCACCCGGAATTCAGGCGGGTGGAGGCGGAGGTGGCCGGGCGCATCAGCAAGCTTCTGGGCACGAAGGGACGCCGGACCGTCGACTCGTTTCACCGCGAGCTCGGGCGCATCATGTGGGACAAGTGCGGGATGGCGCGCAGTGCCGCCGGCCTGAGGGAGGCGCTGGGGCGCATCCCGGAATTGCGCGAGGAGTTCTGGCGCGACGTGCAGGTGCCGGGCAGCGGCGCCGAGCTCAACCAGTCGCTGGAAAAGGCCGGCCGGGTGGCCGACTTCCTCGAGCTGGGCGAGCTGATGTGCCGGGATGCGCTCGATCGCGAGGAGTCGTGCGGCGGCCACTTCCGGGTCGAGCACCAGACGCCCGACGGCGAAGCGCAGCGCGACGACGACAACTTCTGTTTTGCGTCGGCATGGGAATGGGCGCGGCGAGGGCGCCCGCAGCGCCTGGTCAAGGAGCCGCTCGCGTTCGAGAACGTGACGCTGTCGGCGCGGTCGTACAAATGAGCCACGCCCCGATGCGCATCACGCTGCGCGTGTGGCGCCAGGCCGGACCCGGCGTCGCCGGCCGGCTGGTGACGTACGAGGTCCCCGACGTCAGTCCGGAGATGTCGTTCCTCGAGATGCTCGACGTGCTCAACGAGCGGCTGACGGGAACGGGCGAGCCGCCCATCGCGTTCGACCATGACTGCCGCGAAGGGATCTGCGGCATGTGCGGCCTCATGATCAATGGGCAGGCACATGGCCCGATGAAGGCGACGACCACCTGCCAGCTGCACATGCGGAGTTTCCGGGACGGCGACATCATCACGGTCGAGCCGTGGCGCGCCGCGGCGTTCCCGGTGCATCACCGACCTGGTGGTGGATCGCCGTGCGCTCGACCGCGTCATTGCTGCTGGCGGGTTCATCTCCGCGGCGACCGGGGGCGCTCCGGACGGCAATGCCATCCTGGTGCCCAAGCCCGCGGCCGACCAGGCCATGGATGCCGCGCAGTGCATCGGCTGCGGCGCCTGCGTGGCGGCATGCCCGAATGGCTCGGCCTCGCTCTTCACGGCTGCCAAGGTCACCCATCTCGGCGTGCTGCCCCAGGGCCAGGCCGAGCGCTACCGGCGGGCGCTTTCCATGGTGCGCACGATGGACATCGAGCATTTTGGGAGTTGCACGCTCTTCGGCGAATGCCAGGAGGCGTGTCCCAAGGAGATCAGCATCGACACGATCACCCGCATGAATGGGGACTACCTGCGGGCGGCGGCCGCGCCGCCGGTCCGGGAGACGGCCAGCGGTTCGATTTGAGACGGGAGCGAAGGCCAGTGTGTCTCACCGGCGGTTGTTCGTCTCCTAACCGGAACCCACTACAAGCGTTGGAAGCCTGCAGTCGTCGCTGGCCATCGTGCGGCCGTTGCAGTCGTGATCACGGGTCGCACGACCTACACATCAGGAGGACAGAACCATGCGATCGGGTTTGGTGAAAGTGGCGTTGGTTACCTGCGCGGGAATGGCGGTCCTGGCGGCATGCAGCGACAGCGTGGACAACTCCGTCCCGACTCAGCTCGTAAATGTGAGCGGCGGTGGCCAATTTGGGGATCAGGGGCAACCACTGGACAGCACCCTGAAGGTTCAGGTGCTCAACATTTCGGATCAGCCGGTCGCAGGGGTGGCAGTGGACTGGTCGGTGCAAGAGCGGCGGCGGATTGCTGACCAGCGCCGAGGCGGTAACCGATGCGCAGCGGGTTCGCCCAGGCGGCGTTCCAGCTCGGTCCGCACGAAGGCGAGCAGCAGGTGCAGGCACGGGCGTCAAATCTGGTCGGGTCACCCGTCACCTTCACTGAGACCGCGCGGCCCAGCGGCGGTGGCGGCGGACCCTCCGCCGCAATAAGGCTGCATCAATGGGCGGCGGCCAGCCGCCGCCCATTTGCGGGGCTACAGCCTCGGAAGCGTTACTCCTCGTTGTGCCTGGTACTTCCCCTTCTTGTCCGCGTAGCTGGTCTCGCACACGTCGTCCTCGTCAGCTTCAAAGAACAAGACCTGGCAGATGCCCTCGTTTGCATAAATCTTTGCAGGCAAGGGGGTTGTATTGCTGATCTCAAGCGTCACATGACCCTCCCACTCTGGCTCGAACGGGGTCACGTTGGTGATGATGCCGCATCGGGCGTAGGTGGACTTTCCCACACAGATCGTCAGGACGTTGCGCGGGATCCGGAAGTATTCGACGGACCGGGCCAGGGCGAAGCTGTTGGGTGGCACCACGCAAACATCACCCGCGAACTCCACAAAGCTCTTCTCGTCAAAGTGCTTCGGGTCCACGATCGCCGAGAGGACATTGGTGAAGATCTTGAACTCCGGCGCCACGCGCATGTCATAGCCATAGGAGGAGACGCCGTAGCTGATGGCGCCGGCGCGGACCTGGCCATCCGTGAAGGGCTCGATCATGCCCGTTTCCCGGGCCATGCGACGGATCCAGCGGTCGGACTTGATGGACATAAGCGAGGGTTGGGACGAGGTAAGTGGCCAGGGTCGGCGGTACCGAATGCCGGCCAATATAACCGCCAGACAGACCGCCATCCCGACCTGACTTATAACGTTTCGGCGACGGCAGTTCGGGTTGAATTGACATGTCCTGCGCGGTTAGCTTCCGGCAGGCAAGTGAAAACATTCACGAGAGCTCCCTAATGCTCAGGCCCTTCGCACCGATCCTGCTTCTGATCGTGTTCGTGGTCGCCAATGCGATCCTGCTCATCGGGCTGTCGCACTACCTCTCCTCGTCCCGCACCAACCCCGCCAAGGAACAGCCGTACGAGTCCGGAATGCCGGCCATTGGCAACGCCCGGCAGCGATTCTCGGTCAAGTTCTACATGGTGGCGATGCTGTTCATCGTTTTTGACATCGAGACGGTGTTCATGATTCCCTGGGCGGTTGCCTATCACAGCCTTCCGGAGGTGGCGGGACTGCTGCTGCTGGAGATGCTGGCCTTCATGCTGGTCCTGGGCGCCGGCTACGTCTACGTGTGGAAGCGGGGAGCACTGCAATGGGATTGACCGATGCGGAGCCCGGCACCGCCGGGTCGCCGATAGTATCCGGCGTTTCGCCCAACTTCATGACCACGAGCCTCGATTTCCTCGCCAACTGGGCCCGCACGGGCTCTCTCTGGCCCATGCCCTTCGGCACCGCCTGCTGCGCCATCGAGTTCATGGCCACCGCAGCGTCACGCTATGACATCGCGCGCTTCGGCATGGAGCGGATGAGCTTTTCGCCCAGACAGGCGGACGTCCTGATCTGCGCGGGCCGGCTGCCGTTCAAGCTGGCACCGGTCATCCGGCGTGTCTGGGACCAGATGCCCCAGCCCAAGTGGTCGATCTCGATGGGTGCGTGCGCGTCATCCGGTGGAATCTTCGACAACTATGCGATGGTGCAGGGCATCGACACGATCATCCCGGTCGATGTGTACGTACCCGGGTGTCCGCCCCGACCCGAGGGGCTGCTCTACGGCGTCATGCTCCTGATGAAGAAGATCAGGGGCGAAAGCTTCACCGACGACTTCCTCCGTCGCGAGCAGGTCGTGGGACCGGATGGGTTGTTCCTCCGGCCCGATCGGATTGACGAGCTCTCCGAGCCGTTCGGCAATTCGGTGAGCCAGACGAGGTCGACATGAGCCGGCAGGCGGTCGATGCACTCCGGGCAGCGTTTGGAGCGGCGATCGAGCGCCACGTCGTGTCATGCGGTGACGACATTGTCTACGTGACGCGCGACCGGGTTCACGATGTGCTCGAGTGGCTCAAGGAGACGCCGGGGCAGGAGTACAACTACCTCACCGATATCACCGCCGTGGACTATCGCGACCCGGAGCGTTCGCTGGAGGTCGTCTGGCAGTTGCGCGCGCTTGGTGGCTCCGGTGACATCCGCGTGAAGGCCAGCCTGCCGGCAGGCGAGCCGCTGGAGGTGCCGACGTGCTGGGATCTCTGGCGCGGGGCCAACTGGCTGGAGCGGGAAGTCTTCGACATGTTCGGCGTCCTGTTCATCGGGCACCCGGACCTGCGGCGCATCCTGATGTGGGAGACCTACGCCGAGGGCAATCCGCTGCGGAAGGAGTTCCCATTGCGTGGTCACTTCAGCCGGGCGGAGCAGACGCGCCAGGCGCTGGCGGCCAACCCGGAGGCGCATTACTCGCTCGAGGAGCTCTCGATCGCGGACGAGTACCAGAACCTCCCCGACGACGTGCGCGAGCGGTTGAAGCAGGGCAAGCGAGGGTTTGTCGAATGAGCACGCGAACGATCGACGTCGCCCTGGGCACGTCGGGCATGGACGCCCATGGGCGGCCGATGACGGTTCCGCTGGGCGTCCAGCTGGCCGATACCGGCGAATTCGAGCTGCCCGGGCATTTCGACGAGGGCTTCGGGGCCGAGCACATGCTCATCAACATCGGGCCGCAGCATCCCGCCACGCACGGGGTGCTCCGGCTGGTGCTCGAGCTCGACGGCGAGACCGTGCGCCGTTGCATCCCCCACATCGGCTACCTGCACTCGGGCTTCGAGAAGCTGGGGGAGTACCGGCAGTACAACCAGATCGTGCCGCTGACCGACCGCACCGACTACCTGTCGCCCATGGCGAACAACGTCTGTCTGGCGCTGGCCGTCGAGAAATTGATGGGCCTCGAGATCACGGAGCGTTGTACGGTGCTCCGTGTCATTGCCTGCGAAATGAGCCGGATCATCTCCCACCTGGTCTGGCTCGGCACGACCGGCATCGACCTTGGCGCCTTCACGCCGTTCCTGTGGGCGTTCCAGGAGCGCGAGCGCATCTACGACCTGCAGGAAGCGTGGACCGGCGCGCGGCTCACCACCAGCCTCACGCGGGTCGGCGGCATGATGGCCGACATTCCCGATGGCTGGGACGCCGGCCTGCGCGACTTCTGCCGCACCTTCCCCAGGACGCTCGACGAGATCGACTCGATGTTCACCCGGAACGCCATCTGGTGCGGGCGCACGCAGGGTGTCGGCCTGATCGGCAAGGACGAGGCCATCAACTGCTCGCTGACCGGGCCGATGCTCCGGGCGAGCGGCGTTCCCTTCGACATGCGGAAGGACCGCCCGTACCTGGGCTACGAGACGTACGACTTCGACGTCCCGGTGGGCGAGCACGGTGACATCTACGACCGCTACCTGGTGCGCATGGAGGAGATGCGCCAGGCGGTGCGCATCCTGGACCAGGCGCTGGCGCGCCTCAAGCCGGGCCCGATCAACGTGGATGATCCGCGCGTCATCCTCCCGCCCAAGTCCCGGGCGATGAGCGACATGGAGGCGATGATCTTCCACTTCAAGCAGGTGATGGAGGGCGTCAAGCCACCGGTGGGCGAGGCGTACCTCGGCATCGAGAACCCGAAGGGCGAGCTGGGCTACTACTTCGTCTCCGACGGCACGGCCAAGCCGGTGCGGTGGCGCATCCGTCCACCGTCCTTCCTCAACCTCTCCGTCCTTCCGAGGCTGTGCGAGGGCGCGCTCCTCTCCGACGTCATCGCCATCAATGCGAGCGTGGACATCGTCATGGGAGAGATCGATCGATGAGCCATGCCGCGGCGCACCCGGGCGCGGCCTACGAGCCGGTCTTCGTGGGCGGGACGCTCAGGCCGGCTCGAGGCCCTCTTCCCCAGCTATCCCACGAAGCAGGCATGCCTCCTTCCGGCGCTGTGGATGGTGCAGGAGGCGCGCGGCTGGATTTCCGACGAGGCCGTCGCCGAGGTGGGGGCTGTACTGGGGCTGACGCCGGCCTACGTGAAGGGCGTGGTGACCTTCTACACCATGTATCACACGCACCCGGTTGGACGGCACTTCATCCAGGTCTGCACCACGTCACCCTGCGGCCTTTGCGGCGCGGAGGAGACGCTGCAGGCGATCCTGCGTGATTCCGGCTGCGGTGAGCTGGGCGCCACCAGCCCCGATGGGCGCTTCACGACCGTCGAGGTGGAGTGCCTTGGTGCCTGCGGGTTTGCCACGCCGATCCTGGTAGACGATGACTTCATCGAGGGCGTGACGCCGGAACGCGTGGCCGGCATTCTCGCCGCCTACAAGTAGGTCGAGGAGCACGATGGGCTATCCGCACCCGAGTCATCCCAAGGAAACGGTGCTGCTCTCCCGCTATTTCGGGGATCCGGTCGCGCGCACGTATGCGGGATGGGTCGAGCGCGGCGGGTACGAGGGCCTGCGCCGGGCGCTCGCGATGCCGCGGGGCGACGTCATCGAGCAGGTGAAGCAGTCGGGACTCCGTGGGCGGGGCGGGGCGGGGTTTCCCACCGGGCTCAAGTGGTCGCTTCATGCCGAAGGATGACGGCAAGCCGCATTACCTGGTGTGCAACGCCGACGAATCCGAGCCTGGCACGTTCAAGGATCGCGAGATCCTCCGCTGGACGCCGCACGCGGTGATCGAGGGTTGTGCCGTGGCGGCGTACGCCATCCAGGCGGAGCGATCTACATCTACATCCGGGGCGAGTTCACCGAGCCGTGGCGTGTCATGACCCGGGCGGTGGAGGAGGCATACGCGAACGGCGCGCTCGGGGCCAGCGTCTTCGGCTCCGGGGTGCGCATCGACGTCGTGCTGCATCGCGGTGCCGGGGCGTACATCTGCGGTGAAGAGACCGCCATGATGAACTCGATCGAGGGCAAGCGCGGCAACCCGCGGATCAAGCCGCCGTTTCCTGCCCAGGCCGGCCTGTTCGGCATGCCGACGACGATCAACAACGTCGAGACCCTGGCCGCGGCGCCGCACATCCTGGTGAAGGGCGCCGAGTGGTACAAGAGCCTCTCGCTCTCGAGTCCCAAGAGCACCGGCACGAAGCTCTTCTCCGTGTGCGGGCATGTGCAGCGCCCGGGCAACTATGAAGTCACGATGGGCACGCCGATGCGCGACCTGATCTTCGACATGGCGGGCGGCATGCGCCCCGGGCGCACGCTCAAGGCCGTGATTCCCGGAGGGTCATCGGTGCCCGATCATGAGTGCGGAAGAGGTGGAGGGATGCGCCCTCGATTATGAGGGCATCGTGGCGAATGGCTCCATGCTGGGCTCGGGTGGCGTGATCGTGATGGACGACAGCACCGACATGGTGCGGACGATCTGGCGCTACGCCCGGTTCTACGCCCACGAATCCTGCGCCCAGTGCACCCAGTGCCGGGAAGGCACCGGCTGGACCACGATGGTGCTCGAGCGCCTGTTGTCGGGACGCGGCGAGGAAAAGGACCTCCAGCTGCTGCTCGACCTCTCCGAGGGAATGACGGGCAAGACGATTTGCGTGCTGAGCGACTCCTGTGCCGCTCCCGTCGTGAGCGGCATCCAGAAGTTCCGGGGCGAGTTCGAGGCCTTGATCACCGGGGCACGGCGCCCGGTACTGGCCGCCGTATGAGCGCCGACGTCAACGTCACGATCGACGGCATGCCGGTGTCGGTCCCGGCGGGAACGACGATCATCGAGGCCGCGAAGCGCGCCGGCGTGCTGGTGCCCCACTACTGCTATCACCCGTCGCTGCCATCACCCGCCGTGTGCCGCATGTGCCTGGTGGAGGTGGAGAAGAGCCCCAAGCTCATGCCCGCGTGCGTGACGCAGGTGGCCGAGGGACAGGTGGTGCACGTCGCGAGCGCCCGGGCGAAGGATGCGCGGCAGGAGGTGCTCGAGTTCCTCCTCATCAATCATCCGCTCGACTGTCCCATCTGCGACCAGGCGGGGGAGTGCGAGTTGCAGGACTACGTGTTCCAGGAAGGCCGCGGCTCGACCCGCTACGGCGAGTACGCCAAGCGCTACAACCCGGTGGAGGACTTCGGGCCCGACGTGCTGTACGTGCCCAACCGCTGCATTCTCTGCACCCGGTGTGTCCGGTTCATGGAGGACGTGGCGGGCGCCCCGGTGCTGAACGTGTCGGAGCGCGGCAACCGCGCCTACATCGGCATCGCCGCCGACCAGCTGCTCGACCATCCATGGGCAGGCAACGTGGTTGACCTGTGCCCGGTGGGTTCGCTGCTGTCGAAGGATTTCCTGCACAAGGCGCGTGCGTGGGAACTCGACAAGACGGCCAGCATCTGCCCCGGCTGCACCCAGGGCTGCAACATCAGCATCGACACGCGCGACGACCTGGTCACGCGCTTCCGGCCGCGCCCGAATCTCGACGTGAACCGGCATTTCATGTGCGATACCGGCCGATGAAGCGTACCGCTCGTTCAATCGCGGTGACCGCGTCGAGGCGCCGTTGGTGCGCGATGGCTCGCGCCTGGTGGCGACCGACTGGGACACCGCCCTCGACCGCTTCGGAACACTCCTGGCCGGCAGCAGCGGATCGGTCGTCATCCTGGCGTCGGGGCGCATGAGCACCGAGTCGCTCGGGCTGGTGCGGCAGCTGGTGGCCGGCCGGGATGTGGCCGCGGCGGTGCTGGTACCGATGGGTGAGGAGCATCCGCTCGCGGGTGTGCCGAACCTGGCGCTGCGGCGTGAGCGCACGCCCAACCTCCGGGGGCGGAGCTCGTCGGCTATGTCGGCGGGATCGATGCCGCCATGGCGGTGCTGGATCGGGCGGGGCTCATCATCGTGCTCGACGCCGAGCTCGACACCGCGCAGGAAGCTCGCGTCGCGGCGGCCCGGGGCAGCGTCGTCTGGCTCGGCTCGCGCTCAGTGGATGCGATGCGGCATGCGCAGCTGGTGCTTCCGGTGACCACCATGACGGAAGAGACCGGCACCTACGTGAATCGGGATGGTCGCATCCAGCTGTTCCAGCAGGCGCGGGGCGCCCCGGGCATGGCGCGGCCGGCCTGGTGGGTCGCGGGCGAAGTGCTGGCCGGGCCTGGTCCCGACGCCGACGCGCCGTCGACCGGCGCGGAGGCATTCGCGCAGCTCGGGCGGTCGCTACGCCGTGTTTGCGTCCCTGACGCACGCAGAGATCGGCTTCACCGGCCGGGTGCTGGAACCGGTCATGGCCGGAGCCAGCGGCATGACCCCGGAACTCAAGGGCTTCGTGCTGGTGATGGTGCTCAAGCTGCTGGTGATCTTCACGATCACCATGGTGGCGGTGGCCTACATGACGCTCATGGAGCGGAAGGTGTCGGCCTGGATGCAGAACCGGGCCGGCCCCAATCGCATCGGGTACGCGGGACTGCTCCAGCCGATCGCGGATGGCATCAAGAACCTGATCAAGGAAGAGACGTTCCCGAAGAGCGTGAATGGGGCGCTTTTCTTCATCGCACCGTGCATGGCATTCGTCCCGGCACTCCTGATGAGCTCGGTCATTCCCTGGGCTGCGCCGCTGCCGCTGAATTTTGACATCACCCTGCCGATCATCGGCGAGATCTCTCATTCCGGCACGACGCCAATCGCCATCACCGACCTGCCGGTCGGCTTTCTCTACGTCCTCGCGATCGCCTCACTTGGCGTATATGGCATCGCGCTCGCCGGATGGGCCTCCAACAGCAAGTACAGCCTCATCGGCGGCCTGCGCGCCGCGGCCCAGATGGTGTCCTACGAAGTGGCGATGGGACTGAGCGTCATTCCCGTGCTGCTGCTCGTGGGCAACGTGTCGTTCAGCGAGCTCGTGGCGGGACAGCATCGCACCTGGTACATCGTGCCGCTGTCGCTCGGCTTCCTCCTGTTCTTCGTCTCGGGGTTCGCCGAGACCAACCGCGCGCCCTTCGACCTGCCCGAAGCCGAGTCCGAGCTGGTGGCCGGGTACCATACCGAATACAGCGCGTTCAAGTTCTCCATGTTTTTCATCGCCGAGTACGCCAACGTGCTGACCTCATGCGCACTGACGGCGGCCCTCTTCCTCGGGGGCTGGGATATCCCGTTCACCAGCTGGGACGAGACGCCGGGCCTCCTGCAGACGGTCGCGACCGGCCTTGCGATGGCGATCAAGACGGCGTCGCTCGTCTTCGTGGTCATGTGGGTGCGCTGGACGCTGCCGCGCTTCCGCTACGACCAGTTGATGGCGCTGGGCTGGAAGTTCATGCTGCCGGCCGCACTGGTCTACATCGTGGTCGTGACCGGCACGCTCTACGTGCTGCAGCATGTGGTGGGACTCAGCTCGCCGCGCCAGGTCCTGCTGGGCGTCGGTGCGGTCAGCGCCGTGCTGCTCGCCGGGCTGCTGCTGATACTTGATCGCGGCGTGCTCGTGAGCGGGTCGGGCCCGCGCACGGCGGAACGCTCGCTGATTCCGGGTCGCATGCGACCGGCAGCGGTACGAGGAGGCAGCTGATGGCAATCGGGGTGAAGGTGCTCCGCCGGCCGGAGCGCGAAATGAGCTACCTGCGGGCGACGCTCAAGGGCATGGCGCTCACCTTCCGGCACATGGGCCGGCCGCGCTGGACCATGCAGTATCCCGAGGAGCGGAGCGTCGACGACCGTCGCGGCAGCTGGAGCATTTCGGCGCGCTGGCGCGGAACCCACCGGATGCTGACGGACGAGCAGGGCAGGGCAAAGTGCGTGGCATGCGGGCTGTGTCCCCAGATCTGCCCGGCCAACTGCATCAAGCTCGTTCCGGGCGAGGACGAGGCCGGCAACCGGTATCCCCTGATCTACGAGATCGACGAGTTCCGCTGTGTCTTCTGCGGGTACTGCCAGGAGGTGTGTCCCGAAGAGGCGATTCACGTGGGGGTGCACTACGAGAACTCCGAGTTCACCCGCGAGCGCTTCGTCTATGACCTGGAGCGCCTCTGCTCGCAGACGCACCCGGTCTCGACGCTCTGGGACCCCGCCGACCCGCGTGGTGAATAGGTGACGCACTTCGTCTTCTGGACCTTCTTTGCCGCTGCCGTGATCTCGGCGGCGATGTGCATTCTCCGGCGCAATCCGATCAGTGCCGCCATGTGGCTCGTCTCGGCGATGTTCTCGCTCGCGGGCATCTTCGTCATGCTCGATGCCCCGTTCCTCGCGGCCATCCAGGTGCTCGTGTATGCCGGCGCCATCATGGTGCTGTTCCTCTTCGTGATCATGCTGCTCAACCTCGACGTGACGGCGAGCGACGCGCGAGGGCCGGCGAGCATGGCCGGGGCGGTGGCCGTGACGGGGCTGCTGGCCGTGGAACTCGGCGCATTGTGGGCCTATACGCCGGAGCGCCTGGCCGCGGAACTGCTCCGTGCTCCCGCCGGGGCGGATGCGGCGGCGGCCTTCCCGGGTGCCATTCCGGTGGCGGGCGCGTCCGCCAACATCGTGCTCGACGTCGCGCGCCCGCTGTTCGACACCTACCTGGTTCCGTTCGAGGTCACCTCGATGCTGCTCCTCGCCGCGATCGTCGGCGCCGTGGTGCTGGCCAAGCGGAGGATCTGATGGAGACGGCACTGCTCGGACCGACCCTGGCCCTGTCCGGCATCCTGTTCAGCATCGGGGTGCTCGGGGCCCTGCTGCGGCGCAACGCCATCATCCTGTTCATGTGCATCGAGCTCATGCTCAACGCGGTGAACCTGGCCTTTGTCGTGTTCGCCCGCTTCTACGGCTACGGTGGACATGTCCTCGTGTTCTTTGTCATGACGGTCGCGGCGGCTGAAGCGGCGGTGGGCCTCGCGATCATGCTGGCCTTGTTCCGGCACAACCAGACGCTGGACCTGCAGGACATCAATCTGTTGCACGGCTGATGGTCTTCCTCTCGATTTCACCCCAGGCTGACGCCGCCGTGAGCGCCGCCGGGTTGCCATTCTGGCTCGTGCTCGCCCTTCCGCTCGCTGGGGTTCGTCACCAACGGACTTCTCGCCTTCCTGCGCCCGGCCGCCAAGAACGTCGTTTCGTTCGTGGGCCCGGGCGTGGTGCTGGCGAGCTTTGCCGTCGCCGTGAGCTGGTTTGTCCGCATGCAGGCACCGGGCGCGCCCGAGTCGATGGTGGTGCCGCTCTGGCACTGGATCGACGCGGGCGACCTGCAGATCGACCTCTCGCTCAGGCTGGATCACCTGTCGGTGCTGCTCGTGCTGGTCATCACCGGCGTGGGCGGGCTGATCCACCTGTTCAGTGTCGGCTACATGCGGTCGGACGACGGGTACGCGCGCTATTTCGCCTACCTCAACCTGTTCGTCGCGTTCATGCTCGTGCTGGTCCTCGGCAGCTCGATGCCGGTGATGTTCATCGGCTGGGAAGGGGTGGGACTCTGCTCCTACCTGCTGATCGGCTTCTGGTACCGCGAAACGGCCAATGCAGATGCCGGCAAGAAGGCATTCATCATGAATCGCATTGGCGACCTCGGGTTCCTGCTCGCGATGTTCCTGACCTGGCAGGCGCTCGGCACGCTGGATTTCGCCGAGCTCGCCAGTCGTGCCACGCAGTTGCCGGTCAACGGTGCGATCGTCACCGCGATCGCCCTCTTCATCGCGCTCGGATGCGCCGGCAAGTCGGCGCAGATTCCGCTCTATACCTGGCTGCCCGACGCGATGGCCGGCCCCACGCCGGTATCTGCACTGATCCATGCGGCCACGATGGTCACCGCCGGCGTGTACCTGGTGGTGCGGACCAATGTCATCTTCGCGTTGTCGCCCACCGCCGGCCTGGTCGTGGCGATGATCGGCGCAGCGACCGCGCTCTTCGCGGCCACCATCGGCCTGCGGCAGAACGACATCAAGAAGGTGCTGGCCTTCTCGACCGTCTCGCAGCTGGGGCTCATGTTCCTCGCCGTGGGAAGCGGCGCCTATGTGGCCGGCATCTTTCACCTGGTGACGCACGCCTTCTTCAAGGCCGTGCTGTTCCTCGGCGCCGGCAGCGTCATTCACGCCATGCACGGCGCCTACCACGCCACCCATTCACACGACGACGCGCAGGACATGCGCAACATGGGTGGCCTCCGGCAGTGGATGCCGTGGACCTGGGCCCTGATGTGGATCGCGACGCTTGCGATCGCGGGCATACCGGTCTTTGCGGGCTTCTTCTCGAAGGACGAGATCCTCGCCTCGGTGTTTGCCCGCGGCGAAGGGCAGGACGTGTTCTACGCCCTGTGGGCGCTCGCCTCCCTCGCGTCACTCCTGACGGCGCTGTACATGGCGCGCCTCATGGCACTCACCTTCCATGGCAGCAACCGGACCGGGAGCGCGGAGCAGGAGCACCTGCACGAAGCCCCCTGGATCATGACCGGGCCGCTGGCGGTCCTGGGGCTGCTGAGCCTGGTGGGTGGGCTCATCAACCTGCCGTCGATCATGGGTGGGCATCACTGGCTCGAGTCATGGCTCGAACCGGTGCTCGCACCGGCGCACGCAGTGGTTTCGATCGCGGAACCGGTGGGCTCGACCATGTTCGCCCTGATCGGGATTGCCGTCCTGATCGGTATCGTGGGACTCGTGCTCGGCTTCCGGGGTGCGTTGCGTGGCACCGTCACGTCCGCGTCCGCGTCCGCTCCGGCGACCGGGTTTGCCCGCGTACTCGAAGGCCAGTACTTCGTCGACGCCATCTACGACCGGTTCATTGTGCGGCCGATCCAGTGGTTCGCGCGCTCGGTGCTCTGGAAGACGATCGACCAGTGGCTGGTCGATGGCGTCGCCGTGATGGGCAGCGCCCGGCTGCCTGCAGGGATTCGGCTGGCTCGGGAGCCGCTTCCAGACCGGGCAACTGGGCCTTTATCTCCTCCTGCTCGTGGCCGGCGCCGTCTGGGTGCTTGGCTTCGTGCTGCAATAGGACGTCATGCGGACCTTCCTCGAGTCGATCGCCTACCAGCAGTGGATCCTGAGCGTGCTGCTGCTGCTCCCCATGGTGGGCGTGGCACTCGTCCTCCTGGCTCCGGAGCGCTGGGCTCGCTGGCTGACGCTGGTGGTCGCGATCGCCGAGTTCGTCCTGGCACTCGGGCTCTGGTGGGCGTTCGACCCGGACAACGGCGGGATGCAGTTCGCTGTCACCATTCCCTGGTTGCCGGAATGGGGCATCTCCTATCGCATCGGCCTCGATGGCCTCTCGCTCTTCATGGTGCTGCTGGCGACTGCCATGATGCCGCTGCTCGTCTGGGGCAGCTGGTTCGCCATCGACCAGAAGGTCCGGGGCTACTACGCGCTCCTGCTGGCGCTCAAGACGGGGATGATCGGGGTGTTCGTTTCCCTCGACCTGTTCCTGTTCTACTTCTTCTGGGAGCTGCTGCTGATCCCGATGTATTTCCTCATCGGTACGTGGGGCAGCAGCAACCGGCTGTACGCGGCAACGAAGTTCGTGGTGTACACCTTTGCCGGTTCCATCCTGATGCTGGTCGCCATCATCTCGATGGTCACCATCGTGAACCGGGCCACTGGCGAGATATCGTTCGCGTACGACAACCTGGTCCAGCACAGCGACCTGCTGGCACCGTACGCGCCATGGCTGTTCAGCGCCTTCGCCCTGGCCTTCGCGGTCAAGGTGCCGATCTTCCCGTTCCATACCTGGCTTCCCGACGCGCACGTCGAGGCGCCCACCGCCGGCAGCGTGGACCTCGCCGTGATCCTGCTGAAGATGGGAACGTATGGGTTTCTCCGGTTTGCCATTCCCTTCTTTCCGGCGTTTGCGCTGAGCCGCGAGGTGGCTGCCGTGTTCGTGGCGCTGGCCGTCATCGGAATCGTCTATGCGGCGCTGGTGTCGATGGTGCAGCCGGACCTGAAAAAGCTCATTGCGTACTCCTCGGTAAGCCATCTCGGCTTCGTCATGCTCGGGATCTGGGGCGGCACGGTCGCGAGCGTGCAGGGCGCCATCATCGTGATGATCGCGCACGGCATTTCGACGGGCGCGCTCTTCTTTCTCGTCGGCATGCTGTACGAGCGCCGGCACACCCGGCTGCTGGCCGACTATGGCGGCCTCGCGCGCGTGACGCCCATGCTCGCGACGGCGTTCGTGATCACGGCGTTCGCCTCCATCGGCCTGCCCGGCCTCAACGGGTTCGTCGGCGAATTCCTGGTGCTGATCGGCAGCTTCGGGCGTTTCCCCGTCGCCGTGGGCATCGCGACCACCGCCGTAGTCTTTGCGGCGGCGTATCTCCTGGTGGCGGTGCAACGGGTGTTCTTCAACCCGATCACGATCCCGGAAAACCTCGGGCTCAAGGACGCAAACCGCCGGGAGCTGGCGGTGCTGATCCCCCTCATTGCCGCGATGCTCTGGATGGGCCTCTACCCCGGGCCGATTCTCCGCCGTACGGATGCCGCGGCACGCCGTTATGTCGAGACCATCAAGCCCTATTTGCCGGGGCCGGCCCGCGTTGCCACGACCGCCGGTGAGGTGCCCTGATGCCACTCGACCTGCATCTTCCCAGCGACCTCATGCTGTCGCTCCTCCCGGCGCTGCTGCTGTCGGCATGGTCACTGGTGGTGATGATGGTGGTCGCCTGGCGCCACGGCACCCAGGGGGACAGCCGACTTGCCGGCTGGCTCTCCGTGGTGGGCGTCATTGGTGCGGCGGGGGCGACGCTCTGGCTCTGGGTGACGGGCGCGCACGGTACGGGATTGCCGCACATGGTGTACCTCGACCCGTATCGATTCACCAGCGAGTTGCTGGTCCTGTTCATTGCCGGGTCCACCTGCCTCCTGTCGCTGCGTTTCCTCGGCAAGCAGCGCCTGCTCGCCCCGGAGTACTACCTGCTGGTGCTGTTCGCCACGATCGGGATGCAGCTGATGGTGGCGGCGGCGGACTTCATCCTGCTGTTCCTGGGCCTGGAACTGATGTCGATCGCGGTCTATGTGCTTGCCGGATTCGACCGCTTCCGCCGCTCCTCCGCCGAGGCGGCGCTCAAGTACTTCCTGGTGGGCGCCTTCGCATCGGGCTTCCTGCTCTACGGCATCGCCCTCACCTACGGAGCCACCGGCCAGACCAATTTCGTGCTCATCGGTGCTCAGCTGGGCCAGGGCGAGCCGGCGCTGCTGGCGCGGATGGGGTTGGCGCTGGTGCTGGTGGGCCTGGGCTTCAAGACCGCCGCGGTGCCGTTCCACATGTGGGCACCGGACGTCTACGACGGCGCCCCGACGCCGGTGACCGGGTTCATGGCCACCGGGGTCAAGACGGCAGCCTTCGTTGCACTTGTCCGGGTGCTGACCGATGCGTATCCCGCGCTGCATGACCTGTGGCAGCCGATCATCGCGGTGCTCGCCATCCTCTCGATGGTCGTCGGCAACGTCGTGGCCCTGGCGCAGTCGTCACTCAAGCGGCTGCTTGCGTACAGTTCGATTGCGCACGCCGGTTACCTCCTGGTTGGCGTGTGGACGGGGACGGACATGGGGCGCGCCGCGGTGCTCCTGTACCTGATCGCCTACAGCATCACGTCGCTCGCCGCGTTCGGCATCATCACCGCGATCGAGCGAGTCGGGTCGCGCACGGTGATGATCGAGGACTGCGAAGGATTCTTCCAGGTGCGCCCATGGGGCGCCCTGTCGATGGGTGTCTGCCTCCTCTCGCTGCTTGGCTTTCCCGGCACCTTCGGGTTCATCGGCAAGTGGTACCTGATGGCCGCGGCCCTGGATCGCGATCAGGTAGTCCTTGCCGTGATCATGGGCATGGGGAGCCTCGTTTCGCTCGGCTACTACCTTCCGGTCATCATGGCCATGACCATGAAACCCGAGCGCACGCCGGATGCCCACCGCCAGGTGCTCTTCTCCCGTGCCGCAAAGGCGATCATCGCCGTTGCGGTGATAGCCAACCTCGTGCTCGGCGTGTGGCCTCGCGTGGCGATCGATCTCGCCCGTGCGGCCGCAGGGCGCATGGGCAGTGAAGTGGCACAAGCCGACGACAGGTGAATGTCCCCAAGGGCGTGTTTCGGCAGTACGACGTGCGTGGCATCGTGGACCGCGAACTCACGCCGGCGTTCGCGCACGCACTGGGGCGCGCCTTCGCGAGCGCAGCATGGGACCGCCTTGGCCGTGCACCCGTCCTCGCGGTCGGTCGCGACAACCGGCCGTCGGGGGAGCGGCTGGCGGCCGCGTTTCGCCTGGGCATCGTGGCGTCGGGTGGCACCGCCATAGACGTTGGCCTCGTTCCCACACCGGCCCTTTATTTCTCGGTGCAGGCACTCGGGACGGATGGAGGCTGCCAGGTGACGGGTTCGCACAACCCGCCCGAGTTCAACGGATTCAAGATGGTACTCGCCGGCGGGTCACTGCATGGCGACGACATCATGGCGCTGTGGGAGGCAATCACGCTCGAGCAGTGGCGCAGCGCACCCGGCCAGGAGGCGGCCGATGGCACGGTGCTGGGCCGTTATCGCGATGCCATCGTCGAGCGCAACAAGCTCGTTCGCACCGTCAGCGTCGTGGTGGACTGTGGCAACGGGGCCGGGAGCGTCATTGCAGTGGAGACGCTCCGGAAGCTCGGTGCCGAGGTGATGCCGCTGTTCTGTGAATCCGATGGCACATTTCCCAACCATCATCCCGATCCGACCGTCCCGGAGAACCTCCGCGACCTGCAGGCCGAGGTGCGGCGCCATGGCGCCGAACTGGGGATCGCGTTCGACGGCGACGCCGATCGCATCGGGGCCGTCGACGAAACCGGCACGATCCTCTTCGGCGATCAGCTTCTCGTGCTGTTCGGCCGCGATGCCGTTCGCCGCTTCGGCCCGGGGACGCCGGTAGTCTTCGACGTGAAGTGCTCGGAAGTGCTGCCCCGCGCGCTGGCCGATGCCGGCGCGAGGCCCGAGATGTGGAAGACGGGACACTCGCTCATCAAGGAGCGAATGAAGGAACTCGGTGCACCGCTCGCGGGTGAAATGAGCGGCCACATGTTCTTCGGTGGCGACTATTTCGGCTTTGACGACGCCCTGTTCGCGGCGGCACGCCTGCTCGAGATCGTGAGCCGGGGCGCGCACGGGCTCGCCCCACTCCTTGCCGACCTCCCGAAGACCTTCGCCACGCCGGAACTCCGGGTCGATTGTCCCGATGACCGCAAGTTCGCGATCACCGAGCGCGCGGTGGCACACTTCGGCGGCTTGTACCCGGTGAACACCATCGATGGCGTGCGCATGACCTTTCCGAAGGGCTGGGGACTCATCCGGTCATCGAATACGCAACCCATCCTCGTGCTCCGGTTCGAGGCGACCGACTCCGATGCGCTGCAGGCATATCAGGCCGAGGTCATGACCTGGCTCGCGGGGCAGGGAGTTCCCGCCCGGTAGGGACGATGACAACCCGCCTCCGGCGGATCCTCATCGCCGCCGCCTCCCTCGCGCTTGCGTTGTTTGCGGGCCGCTGGATCGCCGTAACTCTCGCCGATCGCTGGTGGGGCCTGTCGCTGTCTCCCGTCGCGGGCCGTTTCCTCACCGACCTCAACCTGCTCGCCCTCACCCTGGACCTGGCCGGCGTCCTGATCGCGACGGCGTGGTTCACGGGGAACCTGCTCGCCGTCTATCGCGCGATCGGGACGGTGGAGGTCTCCCGCCAGATTGCGAACCTCGAAGTGCGCGAGGCCCTCGGCCCGCGCGCCCTCCTCGGCGGGACGGTGGCCCTCGGCATCGTGCTCGGCATCGTGACGGGCGGCGACGTCTCGCGACACTGGAAGGTGATTGCCCTGGCCTGGCAGGGGGTCACCTTCGGCGTGACCGAACCGATTCTCGGTCATGACGCAGGGCTGTACGTGGCGGAGCTCCCGCTCTGGTCCCTGCTGCAGCACTATGCCGAGACGCTCGCATCGGTCGGCCTCCTGGTTGTCGTCCTGCTGTATGCCGTCATCGGTGCGGTTCGATGGAACGAGGGACGGCCGGCAATCTCCGATCATGCCCGGCGTCACCTCGGCTGGCTGCTCTCCGCCCTGGCACTCACGCTCGGGATGGGGGCTGTTGCTCCAGCCGTACGACTTCGTGAGTGGCGTCGCCGGCGACATCGGCACCCGTCAGTTCCATGTGTCGTCCCTCACCTCTCCGGCGCTGGCGGGCGCGGCCCTCATGGTCGCGCTCGTGTCGCTGATCTGGGCATTCCAGGCGAGACATTTTCTCCTGCTGGCGGGATGGGCGGTCCTCGCCGCCGGCTGGATGCTGTCGAAAATCGTCATCGCATCGCTGCTTGGGACGGGGGATGTGCCCCTTGGTGACAGCGCCAGCCGTCGCGCGCTCGACGCGACCGCGTACGGCATCGAGTCGGTGCACGACTCGCTGGTCTCGCCCTGGACCGGGCCGGGCCTGCCGCCCGCATCGCCGTCGCTCTGGCAGACGGAGCCACTGGTGCGAATCGGCGATGCGGACTCGCTGCTTACGAGCGCGGCCGATCCATCGTGGATCACGACACCCGGCGGACGCCGCCCGGTCTGGCTGCTCGTGGTCACGGCGCGCGATGGACGCACCTCGGTTCGGGCCGTGGCGGACGACAGGACTTCGGGGACCGGTGGGCCACTCTACTATCGCGTGGGTGATTCCATCCCGGCGCCGGCGGCCGTGCCGATGCTCGAGCTCTCCGACATGGCATTGCATCCCGGCTCGGCGCCGGTTGCGCTCGGTCCCAGCGTGAGGCGCGTGCCTGTCGGCGGCCCACTGCGGCGCCTCGCGCTCGCCTGGGCGCTGCAGGAGCAGCAGCTGCTTTCCGCGCAGCCGGCGGGCGCAGAGGTGGACTGGGCTCGCGCGCCGCGCGCCCGGCTGGCGAAGCTCGCACCCTATGCCGAGTGGTCCGCCCCCGTCCCGCGGCTGGATGGGGATCGATTGCTCTGGGTCGCCGATGGCTATGTGGCAAGCGCGCGCTATCCGCTTTCGACCCGCGTTCAGGTCGGTGCGGACCAGGTGGGCATGTTGCGGGCGGCGTTTGTCGGGACGGTGGATGCCGAGACGGGTGAGACTCACGTGCACATGCGGCCGGATGCGGGCCCCGTTGCCGACGCCTGGGCGTCACTCGCGGGTGGCGTCGTCGAACCATGGTCGTCGATCTCGGCCTACCAGCGATCATTGCTTCCGTATCCCGGGGAGTTGTTCCTGGCACAGGCACGGGTGATCGAAACGGCATCGACTGGTACGCTGGTCGGTCGTGCCGACTCCACCCGGCTGGTCCCGCTGGTGTCGAGTTTCTTCTGGCCCACGAGCGCGGGGCATGATGGACCGGCTCGCACCGCCGACTACGTGCGCGGCGCACCGGGCCAGCTGGAGACGTTGCTCGTGGGGACCAGCACGGACGGGCGAATGACGCTGAGCCGGATCGAGGTGGATTCGACGGTGGGACTTCCGGGACCGTTGGTGCTGGAGCAGCGCTGGGAGCACTTCCCGACGTTTGTTCAGGTCCTCGATTCGGTGCGCGCGGGAGGTGGGGTCCTCGTCGCCGGCGGAACGCGATACTGGGTGTCCGCCGGAGCCATCGGCGCAGCACAGGTGCGATATGGTCCGCGGGGTGGAGGCGGGGCCTCCGTGACCTGGGTGAGCGTGGCGAGCGGCAGCCGGATCGGTGCGTCTCGCAACTTCCCCCAGGCATGGACCAACCTGCAGGGCGCCACGACCCCGCTGGCTCCCGGAGCCAACGACGGCGTACTCACCGACGCACGCCGCTGGTTCCAGATCGCCGATTCGGCCTTCCGCCGGGGCGACTTTACGGCGTTCGGGCGGGCGTTCGAGGAGCTGCGCACCGTGCTGGAGATCCCGCAGAGCGCCCCTCACTGACAATCCTCCCGCTGCGCTTGCTCCGGCCTCGGGCCGGGGGCTACCTTGGGGCGCGTTTTTCCATGGTCCCAAGGAGAAGCCGTGAACATTCATGAATATCAGGCGCGCACCCTGCTCAAGGCTGCTGGCGTGCCAATGCTGGACGGTGACGTCGCCTCGACGCCTCCCATAGCCGAGGCGATTGCGCGTCGCATCGGCGGCCCGGTTGTCGTGAAGGCGCAGGTGCATGTCGGTGGCCGGGGAAAGGCCGGCGGCGTGAAGCTCGCCGCCACTCCTGGCGAGGCCGCGGATGCGGCGGAGCGCATTCTCGGCATGCAGATCAAGGGACTGACGGTGCACAAGGTGCTCGTCGTTCCGGCGGCGAACATCGCCTCGGAGGCCTACGTCGGCCTGATCATGGACCGCGAGACCCAGCGGGCGGTCTTCATGGTGAGTCCGGCCGGCGGCATCGACATCGAGGAAGTCGCGGCCAAGACGCCCGACAAGATACGCCGTCTTCCGGTCGACCCGACCTACGGACTCCTGTCACATCAGGCGCTGTCCCTGGCGTTCTTCCTGTACAAGGACTTCGCCCAGGTCCGGGCGGCCGCACAGATCATGGAGCGCCTGTACACGGTCTTTGTCGCCAATGGATGCTCGCTGGCCGAAATCAATCCGCTGGTGACGACGCCAGAGGGCCGGGTACTCGCACTCGACGCGAAGATCGTGATCGATGACAATGAGCTGTCCTGGCGGCCGGACCTCGAGGAACTGCGCGACGAGTCGGAAGAGCCGCCTGCCGAGGCCGCCGCGCGGCGCGCCAACCTGTCGTTCATCAAGCTCGACGGGGATGTCGGCTGCGTGGTGAATGGCGCCGGGCTGGCGATGGCCACCATGGATCTCGTGAAGTACTACGGCGGGGAGCCGGCCAACTTCCTCGACATCGGTGGCAGCTCCAATCCCGAGAAGGTGGTGAACGCGCTCAAGATCATCACTGCCGATCCCCACGTGAAAGCCATCCTTTTCAATATCTTCGGCGGGATCACCCGAACCGATGACGTGGCCAACGGGATCAAGACCGCGCTGGCGCAGTTTCCGGTCAAGGTGCCAATCGTCGTGCGCCTGACCGGCACCAATGAGGCCGAGGCGTTCAGGATCCTGCAGGGCATTGGCATGACCGCGCTGAGCGACATGGACCAGGCCGTCGAAAAGGTGGTCCGGGCCGCGCGAGGTGCCGCATGAGCGTCTTCGTCAACAAGTCCACGCGCGTCGTGGTGCAGGGCATTACCGGTCGCGAGGGTTCCTTCCACGCGAAACAGATGCTCGAGTATGGCACCCAGATCGTGGCCGGCGTGACGCCGGGCAAGGGCGGCCAGATGTTCGAGGGCAAGGTGCCCGTCTTCAACACGGTCGCGGACGCGGTGAAGGCTACGGGTGCGGACACCTCGGTGGTCTACGTGCCACCCACGGCAGCCGCGAGCTCGCTCTTTGAGGCCGCCGAGGGCGGCATCTCCCTCATCGTCTGCATTACCGAGGGCATTCCGGTCCAGCACGTGGCGAAGGCGATGCCGTATGTTCGTGCCCGCGGCGTGCGTCTCATCGGTCCCAACTGTCCTGGACTCATCACGCCGGGCGAGGCCAAGGTCGGGATCATTCCGGGAGGCATCTGCCGGCCGGGCCGGGTGGGTATCGTGAGCCGCAGCGGAACCCTGACGTACGAAATCGTCAATCACCTGAGCAACGCCGGCATCGGCCAGAGTACCTGCGTCGGCATCGGCGGCGATCCGCTCATCGGAACCAACTTCATCGACGTGCTGCGTGCGTTCCAGGACGACCCGGGCACCGACGCCGTGGTCCTGATGGGTGAGATCGGCGGGACCGATGAGCAGCAGGCCGCCGCATTCATCAAGGAACACGTGACCAAGCCGGTCGTCGGCTTTATCGCGGGGCAGACCGCGCCCAAGGGGCGGCGAATGGGGCACGCAGGGGCCATCATCTCCGGGTCATCCGGCACTGCCGAAGAAAAGCTGGCCGCCTTCGCCGCCGCAGGAATGGGCATCATGAAGCGGCCGGTGGACGTGATCGAACTCATCAGGGAACGACTGAACTAGACAAACTGCGTAAGAGGTGAGGGGTGAGAGGAAAAGCTCATCCGCCCCCCTCTCACTTCTTACCTCTTACTTCTCACGCTTTTTTCAGGGGACCCATGGCCTCGAACCGTACGCTCGCCATCATCAAGCCCGACGCCATCGCCAGCGGCAAGGCGGGGCTCATCATTGCGCACCTGCAGGCCGGTGGCTTCCTCATCCGCGCCGCCCGCCTCGTCCGCCTCAGCAAGGGGGAGGCAGGGGCCTTCTACGCGGTACACGAGGGCCGGCCATTCTATCCGGAACTGGTCTCGTTCATGACCAGCGGGCCATGCCTGCCCATCGCGCTCGAGCGTGCGGACGCCGTCGCCACCCTCCGCAACACCATCGGGGCGACCGATCCGGCCGAGGCCGCCGCCGGCACGATCCGGAAGCTCTACGCGGAGTCGAAGGGGCGGAACGCGATCCATGCCTCGGACAGCGACGAGAACGCGGCCCGTGAAATCGCCTTTTACTTCACGGAGAGCGAACTGGCAGGGCTGTGGAGCTGAGCGGAACCGTACCGGTTTCCTTGACCTAAGTCCTTCTCCCACTTAGCTTCCGGGGCTATGCTTCGGGTCGATCTTCGAGAGCTTCGCCAAGGGCCGATGAGCACGACTGGTGAGCTGCCGGCGGACGCCCCCACCTTCGCCGGGCTCGACCTGGCGCTGGCTGGACCAGTCGCAGTTGATGGCCGGATTCAAGCGACTGGCGATGGCGAGTACTTCTGGAAGGGCCATCTTCGCGGCAAGGTGCAGGCGCAGTGCCGGCGCTGCCTCGCGGAAGTGGCCCTGATGGTCGATAGCGATATCGGGCTGATGTTCAGCAGCGATCCCGATGTCCAGGCCGATCCGTCGGTGCATGAGCTCGCGCCGGCAGCGACGCACATCGACCTTGCCGAGCTGGTGCGTGAGGAACTGGTGCTGGCGGTGCCCGAGTATCCGCTGTGCCGTCCTGATTGCGCCGGACTCTGTCCCCGCTGCGGGGCTGACCTGAACACTGGGCCGTGCGCAGTGCACGGCGCCTGACCACGGATTGAGGATGTCATGGCCGTACCGAAGCGCAGAACCTCCAAGGCACGCAAGCGGCTCCGCCGGGGCCACCACAGCGCCGCCGGCCTCGCGACACAGGCCTGTCCGCGCTGCAGCTCACCGCGTCTCCCGCATCGGGTGTGCGGGTCCTGCGGGTATTACGCGGGCAAGAAGCGGATCGAGGTAGAGGACAACTGACGGTGATCCGCGTCGCGCTGGACGCGATGGGCGGAGACCATGCACCGCAGGTTGAGATCGAGGGTGCGCTCGCTGCGTTGAATACGCTGCCGGGCGATTTCATGATCCAGCTGGTCGGTCGCGTGGACATCATCGAGGCGGAGCTGGCGCGCCATCCGGGCGCGGATCGGCGCCGCCTCGTGTGCATCGAGGCCCCCGACGTGATCGGCATGGCCGAGAAGCCCATCGCCGCCATCCGGAAGAAGCCCAAGTCGAGCCTCATGGTGGGCCTCGGCCTGCAGAAGGCTGGCGGGTCGGACGCGTTCATCTCGGCCGGCAACACCGGGGCCTCGCTTGCCGCGGGGACCGTGGTGCTTGGCCTGCACGACGGCGTCATGCGCGCCACCGTTGCCACGCCCTTTCCCACGGCCGATGACCCCGTCGTCGTGCTCGACGGCGGCGCCAACGTCGACTGCGCCGCCCGGGAGCTCCTCGGGTTCGCCTATCTCGGCACCGTGTACGCGCGCGATGTGCTCGGCAAGCCGAGCCCGGTCGTCGGCCTGCTCAACGTGGGCGAGGAAGACGAGAAGGGCACGGCGATGGTGAAGGAGGCACACCTGCTCCTCAAGACCGCGCCGGGCCTCAACTATGTCGGCAATATCGAGGGACGCGACATCGTGGCGGGGCACGCCAAGCATGGGCACATTGACGTGGTGGTGTGCGACGGCTTCGTCGGCAACATCGTGCTCAAGTTCTACGAATCGGTGGCGCGCCTGATCGTGCGCCTGGTCAAGCGCAACGCACCGGAAATCCTCGAGCGCGACGACGTGCGCGAGGTCTTTCGCGTGCTGGACTATTCGGAATACGGCGGGGCGCCCCTGCTCGGGATCAAGGGCATCTGCATCATCTGCCACGGCGCGTCCTCACCCAACGCCATCAAGAATGCCATCCGGGTTGCGGTCCAGTCAGCCCAGGTCGGGTTGAGCCAGCACATCGGGGCGGAATTCGCGGCGATCGCCGCCCGCAGCGCATGAGTCGCAAGCCGATCGCGGCGTTTCGCGGCCTGGGGGTGAGGGTGCCCTCGCAGGTGGTGACCAATGCCGACCTGAGCCTTACGCTGGACACCTCCGACCAGTGGATCCAGGAGCGCACCGGCATCCGGGAGCGCCGGGTCGCGCGCGCGGATGAATCGCTCACCGAGTTGACCGAGGCGGCAAGCCGCGACGCCCTGGCCCAGGCCGGCATGACGCCCATGGATCTCGACGGGATCGTCGTGGCCACCGTCACGCCCGACCGGCGAATGCCCTCCCAGGGGTGCGACCTGCAGGCGGCACTCGGCGCCCACAAGGCCGTCGCGTTCGACATCGCGGCCGCGTGCCCCGGGTTCGTGTTCGCGAGCGGCGTGGCGGAGGGGCTCATCGCGACCGGTACCTACCGCAACCTGCTCATCGTCGGGGCCGAGCGACTCTCCACCATCACTGACTGGCAGGATCGGGGCACCGCAGTGCTCTTCGGCGACGGCGCGGGTGCAGCCATCGTCACGCCGGCCACCGATGACCGGGGCATCCTGTCGACCTACCTCCGGTCAGACGGGCGTCTCGCCGAGCTGCTGCACATTCCGGTCGGTGGCGGGATGAACCTGCTGACCGCCGAGAACGTCAACGACCGTGGCCAGTACATGAAGATGGCCGGACGCGAGGTGTTCAAGGCCGCGGTCAAGGCGATGGGTGAGGCCTGCGACGAGGCGATCCGGCGTGCCGGTGTCACGACCGACGAGATCGACCTGTTCGTGCCGCACCAGGCAAACCTTCGCATCATCGAAGCCACCGCGAAGCACAGCAGCATTCCCATGGCGAAAGTCATGGTGAACGTCGATATCTACGGCAACACGTCGGCCGCATCCATCCCGCTGGCGCTGGAACAGGCCGAGCGCGAGGGTCGCCTCAAGAAGGGCATGCTGGTACTCATGGTCGCGTTCGGCGCCGGATTCACCTGGGGAGCGGTCGTCGCCCGGTGGTGACGGTGCTGCTCTGCCCCGGGCAGGGGGCGCAGAAGGTCGGCATGGGCAAGGACCTGGCGGAGCGCTTCCCCGCGGCGCGCGACACCTTCCATGCGATCGACGAGGCGCTTGGCGTCTCGCTCTCGCGCCTGATGTGGGAAGGGCCGGAGGAGACGCTCACCTTCACGCACAACGCGCAGCCCGCGATCCTGGCGCACAGCTGCGCCGTGCTCGCCGTCGTGGGCGAAGCGCTGGGGGATGTGGGGGCCGCAGCCGGTCACAGCCTCGGCGAGTACAGTGCGTACGTGGCGGCGGGTGCGCTGATCGCCACCGATGGTGCGCGAATCGTGCGGCGTCGTGGTGAGCTCATGCTCGAGGCAGGCATGGCGCGCCCGGGATCAATGGCCGCGGTCATCGGTCTCGGGGCAGCCGAGGTCGAAGCGGCCTGCCGTGAAGCGACGACCAGTGACGAGGTGGCGGTCCCGGCCAACCTGAACGCGCCGGACCAGACCGTAATCTCGGGCGACCCGGCGGCTGTGGAGCGCGCCGGTGTCGCCTGCAAGGCCGCGGGGGCCAAGCGGGTCCTGCCGCTCAAGGTGAGTGGTGCCTTCCACTCGCCCCTCATGGCGCCGGCGGTGCCCGGCCTCGCGGCGGCGCTCGCATCGGCGGCGTTCAGCACGGCGCGGTTCCCGGTGGTGGCCAACGCGACGGCACTGCCGAACACGAACGTCGAGCAGGCCCGGCACCTGCTCGCGGAGCAAGTGGTCTCGCCGGTGCGATGGGTCGAATCGATGCAGAAATGCGCCGCCGATCATCCGCAGGCCAGGTTCATCGAGGTCGGCCCCGGCAACGTGCTGAGCGGCCTGCTCAAGCGCATCGTCCCCGGAACCTCCAGCCTGACGCTCGGCACGGCGGACGAAGTCGAGAAGTTCCTCGCCGCATGACCAGCATCGACCTGACCGGGAAGGTCGCGTTCGTTACCGGCAGCACGCGGGGCATCGGGCATGCGATCGCACTGACGCTGCACCGGGCCGGCGCCCGCGTCGCGATCATCGGGCGGGATGCGACGCGCGCTGGTGAGGTGGCGGCGGCCATTGGCGAAGGCGCCGCCGGCTTCGCCTGTGACGTGGCCGACGCGGCACAGGTTACCGAGGCGATTGCTGCCGCCGAACAGGCCATTGGCCCCATCGACATCCTGGTCAACAATGCCGGCCTTACCCGCGACAACCTCCTCATGCGGCTGAGCGAGGCGGACTGGGACGATGTCCTGGACGCCAACCTCAAGGGCGCCTTCTTCACCACGCGGGCCGTGATCAAGGGGATGATGAAGCGGCGCAGCGGCCGTATCATCAACATCTCCAGCATCGTCGGACTGACCGGCAACAAGGGGCAGGCCAACTATGCGGCAAGCAAGGCGGGACTCATCGGGCTGACCAAGACGGTCGCCAAGGAGTACGCCAGCCGCGGGATCTGCGTCAATTGCATCGCGCCGGGGTTTATCGAGACGGACATGACTGCCGCCTTGCCGGAGGATGCACGGAAAGTCTTATTAGAGGGCATCGCGCTGGGACGGCTGGGCTCGCCGGAGGATGTGGCGAATGCGGTGCTGTACCTGGCGTCCGACCTGGCGAGCTACATGACGGGGCAGGTGCTGGTGGTCGACGGCGGCATGGTCATCTGAGCGCGCTGCAGTTCTCATTTCTTCATCGAGGAACACATGGCCGACAGCAACATGGAAGACAAGGTCAAGGACATCATCGTCGAGGAGCTCGGCGTCGAGCGCGAGAAGCTCACGAACGAGGCGAGCTTCATGGAAGACCTCGGGGCCGACAGCCTCGACACGGTCGAGCTCGTGATGGCCTTCGAGAAGGAGTTCGACATCGACATCCCGGATGAAGACGCCGAGAAGATGCGGACGGTCGGGGACGCCATGAAGTACCTCCACGACAAGATCGGCAAGTAATTGGCGCGTCGAGTCGTCGTGACGGGCCTCGGGCTCGTCACGCCCGTGGGCAATACGGTCGAGGAGAGCTGGACGGCGCTGTTGGCGGGAACGCCCGGAGCGGGGCCGATCACCAGGTTCGATCCGGCGCGGCTCAGCGTGCGCTTTGCCTGTGAGGTGAAGGGATTCGACGCCCTTCAATACATCGACCGCAAGGAAGCCAAGCGGTACGACCTCTTCGCCCAGTATGGCATCGCCGCGGCGCACCAGGCCGTGATACAGTCGGGAATCAACGACAACGCGCCGGACAAGAACCGGGTCGGCGTGGTGATCGGCAGCGGTATCGGCGGGATGCAGACGTTCGAGGACAACTGCACCGCCTACGCGCTGAAGGGCCCCGACCGGGTCTCCCCGTTCTTCGTGCCGATGTTCATCCCGAACATGGCCGGCGGGCTGGTGTCCATGCGCTATGGCTTCAAGGGGCCGAACTTCGCCCCGGTCTCCGCCTGCGCATCGTCGGCCCATGCCATTGGCGAGTCATACCGCATGATCAGCGACGGCACGGCGGACGCGATGGTCACGGGCGGCGCCGAGGCCTGTGTCACCGGCCTCACCGTGGCGGCGTTCTCCAACATGAAGGCGATGTCCACCCGCAACGATGACCCGGCTACCGCCAGTCGCCCCTTCGACAAGGACCGCGACGGCTTCGTGCTGGGAGATGGCGGCGCCGCGCTGATTCTTGAAAGCCTCGAGCATGCTGATCGCCGTGGCGCCGCGATCCTTGGTGAGGTCTGTGGTTACGGCCTGTCGGGCGATGCGTATCACATGTCGGCCCCGGCACCCGAGGGTGAAGGGGCGCAGCGGGCCATGAAGATGTGCCTCGAAAGCGGCAACATCGACGTCCGGGACGTGGGATACATCAATGCGCACGGTACGTCGACGCCGCTCGGTGACATCGCCGAGACCCAGGCGGTCAAGGCGGTCTTCGGCGACCAGGCGCGCCGGCTCATCTTCGGCTCCACCAAGTCGATGACAGGGCACCTCCTGGGCGCCGCCGGCGGGCTCGAATGCGTCATTGCGCTCCTGGCCGTGACGCGCGGCGAGATTCCCCCGACCATCAACCAGTTCACGGCCGATCCGGATTGCGACCTCGACTGCGCGGCGGATGGGATGGTCCGGAAGGATTTCCGGGTGGCGATGTCCAATGCGTTCGGGTTTGGCGGCCACAATGCGGCCCTGGCGGTGAAGCGCTTCGAACGGTAGGACCTGCAGCAGCACGGGAGGGCCCGATGTATTCCTGCCAGTGGCATCTCGACATCCCATACGGTCGCCAGGGTGATGCCGTCCGGATCATGACGGCGTGGGGCCGCGACAAGCTGGCCCACTCGGAGTTCCGCCGGGCCAAGGGGACACGCCTCATGGTCGGCCACATCGGCGACTCGGCGTCCCACATTGTCGACGAATACCTGTTCGAGTCCCTCGCGGATTTCGAGGCCGCGCTCTCCGGCATGGGCGACCCGGTGTTCAAGCCGCATTCGGACGCCCTGGCCCCGCTGATCGTCGCGGGCACCCAGGAATGGAAGGTCTACCGCATTCTCGGGTAACCGCTTCTGGCACGCCGGATGAGCGATAGTGTAGATTCAGGCAAGACGTTAGTGACGGTCCTGCAAGGAGATGGCATGGCGCCGACCCTCGATCCCGGCCGGCTGCGCGACCCCTCCCTCCGCCCCATCGCCGAGAAGGTGCTCGCGGGCGAACGGCTCTCGGCCGCAGAAGCGGGAATACTCTATCGCACCAGCGACCTGACCGGGCTGGGGCGACTGGCCGACCTCGCCAACCAGCGGCGTAACGGCGACCGGGTGTTCTTCTCGGCCAACCAGCACATCAACCCGACGAACGTCTGCATCCTGCGCAACACGTGCACGTTCTGCTCCTTCGCGCGCATGCCGAAGGAGGACGGCGCGTACACCCGGTCGCTCGACGAGGTCTTTGCCGAGGCGGAGCAGGCGCGGGGCATGCCGACGAAGGAGTTCCACATCGTCGGCGGGTTGCATCCCAGGCTCCGGCTCAGCTACTACACCGACATGATCCGGGGCTTGAAGGAACGCTTTCCCGAGATCCACATCAAGGCGCTGACCGCGGTCGAGATCGCCCACCTTGCCCGTATCGAGAAGACGTCGGAGCGTGAGGTCCTGCTCGCGATGAAGGACGCGGGGCTCACCAGCCTTCCCGGCGGTGGTGCGGAGGTGTTCAGCACGGCGGTGCGCGCGACGATTGCGGAGCGGAAACTCACCGGCGAGGAATGGCTGCGGGTGCATCGCGTGGCACACGAGCTGGGCATCCCGACCAACTGCACCATGCTTTACGGTCATGTCGAAACGGTCGAGGACCGGATCGAGCACCTGGGCATGCTCCGCGAACTGCAGGACAGGACCGGTGGATTCCTGACCTACATCCCGCTGGCCTACCATCCGGACAACAACGAACTCGGCGCCGAGCTCGGTCGCGTCGGTTCCGCGACCACGGGCTACGAGGACCTGCGGAACATTGCCATCGGGCGCCTTTACCTGGACAACATTCCCCACGTGAAGACGCACTGGCCGATGGTGACGCCGTTCCTCTCGCAGATCGCCCTGGCCTACGGCTGCGACGATGTCGAGGGCACGGTGGTGTATGAGCGCATCTATCACGAGGCCGGGGCGCATACGGCGATGCACATGCACTACGACCAGCTGGTGGGCATGATTGCCGGTGCAGGGAAGCGCCCCGTGGAGCGCAATAGCCTCTACGAGTCGGTCCGGGAGAATTTCGACGGGGGGACGGGGCAGCCGGCGACGCCTGACTCACGACTCGCGACGGTCGCATGAGGCTCGGTCGCATTCCCTGGATCAACTGCTACCCGGTCTACGGTGCCATCGATCGTGGCCTGGTGACGGTGCCGGCCGGGATCGTGAGTGGCACCGCGTCCGACCTGAATGACCTGATGGCTGCGGGAGAGCTGGACCTGAGCGTCGTGTCCGCCGTGGAGTATGCCAGGAACGCGGCAGCCTATCACCTGCTGCCCGACCTCGCGATCAGTTGCGACGGACCGGTGCACAGCGTGCGGCTCTTCTCGAAGCGTCCACTCACCGAGCTGGACAACGCCACGGTTTTGCTCAGCTCCTCGTCGCGAACGTCGGTGCTGCTGCTGGAACTGCTGGCCCGTCACCGCTGGGGGGTCAGCCCGCGATGGGCGACCGTCCGCGCGGAAGCGGGTGACCTGAGCCAGCTGGCGCAGTTCCCCCACGATGCCGTGCTCGTCATTGGTGACGCGGCGCTGGTGCTCGCCTCGCAGGGTCTCTATCCGTACGAGGCGGACCTGGGCGAGGCATGGAAGGAATGGACCGGCCTGCCGTTCGTGTTCGCGGTGTGGGCCGCGCGGCGGCAGGCAGACCAGGGCCTGGTCCGGGCAACGCACGAGCGCCTGATCGAATCACGCAACTGGGGCCTGCAGCACCTGGACCTGCTGGCGGACCAGGCATGGGCGACGACTGGCATCGATCGCCAGGTGTGCCGTGCCTACCTGGGCGACCTGGATTGGCGCTTCTCCTATCGCCATCTGGCGGGGCTGACGGATTTCTTCCGGCGGCTCGCGCTGGACGGGCTGGTGCCGGATGGGAGTTTGAGCTTCATCAATGCTGCATGAGTCGTGAGTCGTCAGTCGTCAGCTAGCCGTGGTCAGCTGTCAATCGCGCGGAACATCTGACGACTCCGACGACTCCTTACAAGGAAATGGCAATGATCGACCGCACCTCAACCGAGTTCAAGAACTACCTGGAGCTCTATCAAAGAGCCCCGCTGCTCGAGCTGGCCGACCTGGCCGACGCCGAGCGGTGGCGGCACCATGGCGATCCGGTCGTCACGTATATCATCGACCGGAACATCAACTACACCAATGTGTGTGTCGCCGATTGCGGCTTCTGCGCCTTCTATCGCCGCCCGAAGCACAGCGAGGGCTATGTCCTGAGCTTCGAGCAGATCGGCGCCAAGATCGACGAGTGCAAGGCGCTGGGCGGGGTGCAGATCCTGCTGCAAGGCGGGCACAATCCCTACATTCCGTTCGAGTGGTACCTGGAGCTGATGCGCTACATCAAGCAGCACCACCGGGTCCACATCCACGGTTTTTCACCATCGGAAATCGTCTTTTTCAGCGAGCGCTTCCGGATGCCCGTGGCTGATGTGGTGCGTGAGCTGCGGCAGGCCGGCCTCGACAGTGTGCCGGGCGGCGGCGGCGAGATCCTGGTGGATCGCATTCGCCAGCGCGTGGCGGCCAAGAAGGCCCAGACGGAGGCATGGCTCGGTGTACAGGAAGAAGCGCATCGCCAGGGCATGAAGACCTCGGTCACGATGATGTACGGCCTGGGTGAGACGGACGAAGACCGGATCGAGCACCTGTTCCGCGTCCGGGAACTCCAGGCACGGACGGGCGGCTTCACGGCATTCATCTGCTGGCCCTTGCAGCCGGAGGGCACGCCGGAGATGTCGCACCAGCCGAAGACCGATGCAGTGACCTACCTCCGGACGCTGGCCATCAGCCGCATCGTGCTGGACAACGTGCCCAACCTGCAATCGTCGTGGGTGACGATGGGGCACAAGGTGGGGCAGGTGGCGCTGCGCTATGGCGCCAATGACTACGGCAGCCTGATGATGGAGGAGAACGTCGTGTCCGCGGCGGGCACCACCTTCCGTACCACGGTGGCCGAAATCGAGCGGAACATCAGCGATGCCGGCTTCACGCCGCGACGCCGTCGCCAGGACTACTCGCTGATCGAGTCGCCGCAGACCGCCGCGGCATGACGCGAATCGGCATCGGGTACGACTCGCATCGCTTCGCCCCCGGACGCCGCCTTATCCTGGGCGGCGTTGTCATTCCGCATCCTGAGGGACTGTCAGGCCATTCCGACGCAGACGTGGTGGCCCATGCCCTGACCGATGCCATTCTCGGTGCGGCGGGTGCCGGGAGCATCGGCGGCCTTTTTCCCGACACGGATCCACGCTGGAAGGACGCTGACTCGATGCTCTTGCTGCGGGAGGCGTACGCGACGGTGCAGGCGAAGGGCTACCGCTTCGTGCAGGCGGACATCACGGTGATCGCCGAGGCGCCGAAGATCGGGCCGTATGCGGGTGAGATGAAGACCCGGTTGTCGGAAGTGCTCGCGGTGGCCGCCGCCGACATCAACGTGAAGGGCAAGACCAACGAAGGAATGGGATTCATCGGCCGGCGCGAGGGCATGGCCGCCATTGCCGTGGCGACGCTGGAGCCACGCTGATCGACGCGATCCTGGCCTGGCTCGCGTCGCTTCCCCCCCTCGGAATCTATGCGGCGCTCGCAGCCCTCGCGTTTCTCGAGAACATCATCCCGGTTGTACCCGCGGACGTGGCTGTGGCGCTCGGAGCCTTCCTGTCGCGAACCGGAACGACCCACCCCATGACCGTGTTCCTGATTGCCTGGGTCTCCAACTTTGCGAGCGCGATGCTCGTGTACACCCTGGTTCGGAACTCCAGCCACCGCTTCCTGGATTCGGCGACCGGGCGGCGCCTGCTCGCACCCGGTGCGATTGCAGTGGTCAGGCGCGACTATGCGCGGCTGGGCCTGGCCGGGCTGCTGGTGGCCCGGTTCATTCCCGGAGTTCGCGCGATGGTCCCACCCTTTGCAGGCATGCTGCGAATTCCCGCCCCGCGCGTACTGGCAATCTTCCTTGTGGCCTCCGGCATCTGGTACGGTCTCGTCACCTTCGTCGGCGCAGCGGCGGGAAGCCGGTTCGACGAGATCGAGGCACTTCTGCGGACCGTTGGACGCACGACGGCCATAGGTGCTGTCGTGCTTGCGGCCATCATCGCGTGGCTCTGGCGTCGGCGGAGGAAGAAGGCGTCAACCGATATACGGGATTCGGACACATGACCGCCGTCTTGTCCGATGCCTGAGGCCAGACGCGCGGCCTCGCTGGGGAAGGCCCAGGAGATTCCCCGCAGCTTCTGGCTCGAGGGTTTCAGGGACTACCTGACCCTCGAGTCGGGCCACAGCCCCCATACGGTCGAGAGCTATACCCGGGACGTGCGCCGGCTGGCAGAGTTTGCACGCACGCGCGGGATCACGAGCCCGGAGAGTTTCACGCGCTCGGCACTGCGCGATTTTGTCTACCTGCTCAAGGATGTGGGATTGAGTCCTGCAAGCATTCGTCGCGGGGTTTCGGCCACACGGACCTATTTCGGGTTCCTCGTGAGCGAAGGGCGGCTGACCACCGACCCGAGCGACCGCCTCGAGAGCCCGGCGCGCTGGCGGAAACTGCCGGAGACGCTGTCGGTCTCCGAGGTCGAGGCGATGCTGACTGCGCCCGACATCAACGATCCGCTGGCGTGGCGGGATCGGGTGCTGCTGGAGCTGGCCTACGGCGCCGGGATGCGGGTATCCGAGCTCTGCGGACTCAACCTGACCGATCTCCTGCTGACGGACGGCCTCGTTCGGGTTTTTGGCAAGGGGAGCAAGGAACGCCTCGTACCGCTCGGGCGGGCGAGCATCGGGGCATTGTCAGTCTATCTGCACACGGTTCGTCCCGAGCTCGACCGGGGCAAGAGCCAGGGACGCGTGCTCCTGAATGCGCGCGGCACCCCGCTCTCGCGCGTCGGTGCCTGGGGCATCGTGAAGCGCGCCGCCCAGCGCGCGGGCGTCACGCGAAGGGTTTCTCCCCACACCCTGCGACACAGCTTCGCCACGCACCTGCTGGAGGGTGGCGCCGACCTCCGTGCCGTCCAGGAAATGCTGGGGCACGCAGATCTCGCCACGACGCAGATCTACACTCACGTGGACCGCGAGTACCTGCGCACGGTTCACCGGAAGTTTCATCCTCGCGCATGATCCGCCGCGCTGGGTGGAGCCTGCTCGGTGCACTGCTGTGTGGCTGCGCCGGTTATCACCCGCTGCCACTCGCACCGGAGGTGAGTGCGGCGGCGTTCGGCTCGCGCACCCTTTCCGATACGGCGCTGGCGCTGTTCCTCCGCGCGTACGACTCAACCGGCAGCAATGTGTGGGACGTCCAGCGCCTTGCGCTCACCGCCTGGTATTTCCGGCCGGACCTCGAGGTGGCCAGGCGGGCATGGCACACCGCAGAGGCGGCAGAGATCAGCGCCGGCGCACGACCGCCGGTGACCGTGTCCGCCGCGCTCGAGCGGGCCAACAGTTCCGGCCCGTACGAATCGCCCTGGACCTTCACCCTGGCGGCCGTCTTCCGGGTGGAGCTCGGCGGCAAGCGGGGTGCGCGGATTGCCGCCGCCCGCGCGCGCGCACTGGTGGCGGAGCTTCAGGCCAGGACCGTGGCCTGGGACATCGCGAGCGACGTGAGGACCGCAACCCTTACGGTGGTCCAGCGCGATTCCAGCGTGGTAACCTGGAGCGAACGGGTGGGTCGCAGTGACATGGTGGTGACCCAGGCGGAGAGGCTGTACCAGGCTGACGCAGTGCAGCGCCAGGCGGTGGAGCAGGCCACCGCAGAGTCCCGCCTGGCGATGCGCGAGCTGGCAGGGGCGGAAGCCCAGCGAATCTCGGCGCGTGCGGCCCTGGCCAACCTGCTTGGCGTCCCCGCCGCCGCGGTGGACACGCTGGCGGTCTCGACCACCGGGAGCATCGGTTGCGACTGGACGATGCGTCAGTCGCTCGAAGACTTGCGCGGCATCGCGCTGCAGCGCCGGTATGAGATGGGACAGGCGCTCGCCGAGTACGCCGTGGCGGAAGCGGATCTCCGCGTCGAGATAAGCAAGCAGTACCCCGATCTCGAGCTCGCACCGGGCTACTCCTGGGACCAGGGGTTGCAGCGATGGATCGCGGCGCTCGCGTTCTCGAACCTCCTGACCAACCGGAACAAGGGGCCGATCGGCGAGGCGATCGCTCGGCGCAACCAGATGGCGAGCAACGTCGAGGCGGTCCAGCAACAGGTGCTCGGTCAGGTGGAGGCCGGCGTGGCCCAGTGCCGTGCAGCGAGCCAGCAGGTGCTCGCAGCAGCACAGCTGGTGCAGGCACTCCAGGCACGCGAACGGAGCGCGCGAGGCGCCTTCGAGCGGGGTGAGACGACACAGCTCGAGGGCATGGGCCTGGCATTGTCGGTCGCCTCGGCGGTTGCATCGCTGCAGGACGCGCGATTGCAGGACGCCGTCGTCGGGAGCGAGCTCGAGCGCGTCACGGGCTTGTGGACCACGGAGGGAGCGCCCGGCCTGCCCGATCCTCTTCTCCTTCCGTCAGCAACCTTCGTGGTGCAGGAGGCGCAGCGATGAAGCCCTTGAGGTGGCTTGGTGGTGTCGTGCTCCTGGGACTGCTGGCGTGGGCCCTCATCTTTGCCTACGGCAAGGGCAAGGCGGAACGTGACAGTGAAGTGAAGCGGGAGGAGCCGGTGGTGGCGCCGAGCCGCGTCATGCAGTCCGAGGGAGGCGTGCTCGTACGAGTCGACTCGAGTGATGCACGCCAGTTCGGCATCGTGGTACAGCCGGCGCGTGTAGTTGCGGTACCCCCGACTGTGACCCTGGCCGGTACGATAATTCCCGATTCGTCACGCATCGGCTTCCTGCGGGCCTCGGTGGCAGGCCGCCTCGACCTGGCGCCCGGGGCCCGGTGGCCGGAGCTGGGCTCGCATGTCGACGCTGGCGCCGTGCTCGCCATCGTGGCCGATGCCAAGCCTCTCACGGTCCCTCGCGGGGGGACGGTGACCGAGGTGGGTGCACGCCCGGGTGAAGTGGTGCAGCCAGGGCAAGTATTGCTTGCGATCAGTGACGTGACCCAACCGATCGCGCGCATCGCCTGGGCCGACGATGCTCCGGCAACTGCGCCGGCGTCCCTGCTGGTGCAGCCTGTCGATCGACGCGCTTCCGCACCGGCACGACTCATGGGGCCGGCCCTCGAGGTCGATCCACTGACGCAGCGGCCAGCGTACTACTATCGCCTCGAGCACACCTGGCCCGGGCTCGCCGTCGGGCTTCCAGTCGTGGCCAGCGTGCCGGTGGGTCCGCCCCAGCCAGGATCGGTGATCGTTCCCGCATCCGCCGTAGTGCAATGGGAGGGGCTCACCTGGGCCTTCGTTCAACGCGAGCCCGGCGCATACGCCCGGGTCGCCGTGCCGCTCGATCGGGCGGTGCCGCAGGGCTGGGCCGTTCACTCGGGGATCGCGCCGGGTGATGAGGTCGTGATCACGGGTGCTGAGCAGCTGCTGTCCGAAGAATTCCGTGCCCAGGTGAAGGTGGGCGACGAGGTGGCGGAGTGAGCCGCTGATGCTCGCTTCGCTGGTCCGCTTTTCCGTCCGACACCCCGGGGTGGTCCTCGGACTGGCGGTGGTGCTGGTTGCCTACGGCACGTCGCGCCTTCTCGCGGCCCCACTCGACGTCTTCCCCGAGTTTGCCCCGCCGCAGGTGTCGATCCAGACCGAGGCTCCCGGCTTCGCGCCCGAGCAGGTCGAGGTTCTCGTCACCAAGCCAATCGAGGACGTGCTGAACGGCGTTGCCGGGATCGCCATCGTGCGGTCGCAGTCCATCCAGGGTCTCTCGATCATCACGGCGGTGCTCGCGCCAGCCACTGACATCTTCCGGGCGCGCCAGGCGCTCGCAGAGCGGCTGGTCGAAGCCGTGCCCCGCCTCCCGCGCGCCGTGCTGCCACCCGTCATCAGCCCGCTCACGTCGTCGAGCAGCACGGTGCTCGTCATCGGTTTCACCTCGACCACCCGCTCGTCCATGGACCAGCGGAGCATCGTGGACTGGACGGTGCGTCCGCGCCTGCTCGCCACGCCGGGCGTGGCAAAGGTCGCATCCTTTGGCGGCGAAGTGCGCCAGTTGCAGGTGCAACTCGACCCCGAGCGGCTGCGGGCCTACGGCGTAAGCATGAACGAAGTCGCCGAGGCTGCGCGCCGCTCTACCGGCGTCCGGGGCGGGGGAGTGCTCGACGGGGCCAACCAGCGGATCGTCGTCCGGTCCGATGGCCAGTCGCTCACGCCAGCGGCGCTGGGCAATGTCGTGGTGCGCGAGCGCGAGGGCGGGGTGCTGCGCCTTCGCGACGTGGCGCACGTCGTGGCCGCCGGGGCGCCCCGCTTTGGTGAGGGCGCGCTGAACGGCGAGCCGGCGATCGTGACGGTGGTCTCCGCGCAGCTTGGTGCCAATACCAAAGTCGTGGCCGCCGACGTGGAGAAGGCGCTCGCCGGTCTTGCCCCCGCGCTTGCACGCGAGGGCGTCACCCTGCACGCCGACGTGTTCCGGCCGGCGACCTTCATCGACCTGGCCCTGGCGAACATCACCTCCTCGCTGCTCCTCGGCGCGGTGCTCGTGTCGCTGGTGCTGCTCGTGTTCCTCGCGGACCTTCGAACCGCGGCCATCTCGCTGACCGCGATCCCGCTCTCGCTGCTGGCCGCCATCATCCTGCTGGAACTGCTCGGGTTCTCCATCAACACGCTGACGCTGGGCGGGCTGGCCATCGCGCTCGGCGAGGTGGTGGATGACGCCATCATCGACGTCGAGAACATCGCACGGCGGCTGAGGGAGCGCGCGGCCGCCGGGGAGCTGGATGATCCGGATGACGTGGTGGTTGAAGCATCACTTGAGGTACGCGGCAGTGTCGTCTACGCCACCTTCGTCGTGACGCTGGTCTTCCTGCCGGTCCTCGCCCTGACGGGAGTGCAGGGTGCGCTGTTCCGTCCGCTGGCGCTGGCTTACGTCTTCGCTACGCTTGCCTCGCTCGTCGTGGCGCTCACGGTCACGCCGGCACTCTCCCGGCTGCTGCTCGCGGGCCGTGCGGCGCGCGACCACGAGTCTCGCGTCCTTCGGTTCCTCAAGCGCGCATATGCGGGCCTGCTGTCCTCGCTTTTCCGCGAGGCGGGTTTCGTCTTTGCCTTGACCGCCGTGCTCTGCATCGGTGCCGTCGCGACATTGCCATTCTTCGGCGCCACGTTCCTGCCCGAGTTTCGTGAGGGGCATTACCTGGTGCACATGTCTGCCGTGCCTGGCACGTCGCTGGACGAGTCGGTGCGACTGGGAAAGCTGGTCGCTGCCCGCCTGCTCAAGGATCCGCGCGTACGCCTCGTGGCACAGCGGGCGGGGCGCGCGGAACTCTCCGAAGACACCTGGGGCACGCACTACACGGAATTCGAGGTGGACCTGGTTCCGCTCACCGGGCACGATGCCGAGACGGTGCAGGACGACCTGCGCCGGCTGCTCGAGCCCATCCCGGGCGTCAACTTCGCGATTCGCGGGTTTCTCGCCGAGCGCATCGAGGAAACACTGACGGGATCTGCTGCGCAGGTGGTGGTAAAGCTGTTCGGGGACGATCTGGACAGCCTCGATGTCTCGGCGAGGCGCACCGCGGAGCTCATCGCGCGCGTGCCTGGCGCCATCGACGTGCAGTATGACCCGCCGCCGGTGGCGCCTGAAGTCACGGTCCGGGTACGACCGGAGCGCCTGGCCGAGCATGGTTTGCGACCCGACGACGTACTGGAAGCCGTCGAGACTGCGACCCGGGGTGCGACGGTGGCGCAGGTCTACGATGGCAGCCGGACCGTGGACGTCGTCGTGATCCTCGATTCGGCGTCGCGAGCGCGACCGGAGCAACTGCGACGAATCCCGTTGTCCACCACGTCGGGCCGTTTCACCACGCTCGGCACGGTCGCCGATGTCAGCCGCAGTACCGGCCGCTACCTGGTGTCCCATCAGGGCACACGACGGGTCGTGAGCGTCACGGCCAATGTGCGGGGACGCGATGTCGCCAGCTTTGCCCGGGACCTCGAGGACAGTGCCCGTGCCGCTGCGGCACTGCCCGCCGGCATCTATGCCGAGTTTGGCGGAACAGCGACGGCGGAGCGCGGTGCCCAGCGTGAGCTGCTGCTCAACAGCCTGCTCGCCGCGCTTGGGATTCTCATGCTGCTCGGCCTCGCGTTCGGGAAGGTCGATCGCCTCTCCCTGGTACTGCTCAACCTTCCATTCGCGCTGGTCGGCGGGGTGCTGGCGGTCTTCGCGACGGGCGGCGTGCTGTCACTCGGGTCACTGGTGGGATTCGTCACGCTGTTCGGTATCGCCACCCGCAACGCCGTGATGCTGCTCTCGCATTACGATCATCTTGTGTCGGTCGAGGGAGCTCCGTGGGGAACCGGGACGGCGTTGCGTGGGGCGCTGGAACGGCTGGGACCCATCCTGATGACGGCACTGGTCACGGCCATTGGCCTGCTTCCGCTGGCGCTGGGCAGCGGCGATCCGGGCCGGGAAATCGAGGGACCGATGGCGACGGTGATCCTTGGCGGACTGCTCACGTCGACACTCCTGAGTCTCGTCGTGCTTCCTGTTTTCGCGCTCAAGGTCCTGCGGTTTGCCCAGGCGCCGGTCAGCCGGTCGTCCTGATCGGCTGCAGGCCGTCAAAGCGCGAGCCCAGCCATCGCAACAGCATCCAGCACTCGATTCCAAGCAGCAGTCCCGCGATCAGGCCAAGCCTGATCGGCGCCCAGGGCGCATCCAGGCGTCCGGCTGCGGCGAGGCCGGCGCCAGCGGGCGCGACCAGGAGAAGGCCAAGCAGCAGCAGCGTCAAGGCGCTGTTGGCGATGTTCGCCCCGAGCGCAGTCGGGGATCCGCGTCGCGCCGTGAGCCTGGACCAGGCAGGGAAGAGGAGCAGCGCCCCGTCCTGAATCAGGATGCCGGCGAGGCACAGCGGCCCGACAATCAGGAGAGCGCCCGCGAGCGCCTGACCCTGCAGGGACTCCGGTATCGGCAGTTCCGGGCTTCCCCTGGTGCCGAGGAGCCCGGCCACAAGCAGGGAGCTCACGCCGAGTGCGAGGGCGCATGCCGCTGCCCCGGCACTGCCCAGGAGTACATCGAAGCCGCGGACAGGCAGCGTTCGCAGCAACTCGAGCTGGCGCTGGTCCCGCCGCAAGTCATTCCGGATGAACTGCGGTCCGACCACGACGAGAATCACGCCCCAGACCAGTGTCATCCACCCGACGATGCCGGCGGCCGGCCCCCGGCCAGCACTTCGCAGGATCGATGGCGTCACGATTACGAGGAGCGCTCCGCCAGTCGCAATGATCGCCGCGGGTCCCCGGAGCAGCGCCGTGAAGTTCTTCCAGAAGAAGGCCGGCGCAGCCCTCCCGGACGGGCCAAGACGCCAGAGGGGCTCACCGCGCGCGGACAAGCGGTCGGCCGGATGTGATGTTCCGGTATCGATACCGAGGTGCTGAAGCCAGAGGTAGTGCACCCCGAGCATCAGGGCCGCGGCAGGGAGAGCGGCAGCAAATGAAGTAGTACTTGAAGCGGTGAAGGGGCGGAGCGGAATCGCGAACGGCCAGAGCAGGAGGCGCAGGGCGGGGCTCGCCGTGAGACCTTCAAGTATCACTTTAAGTCCGCCTGCGCCCTGTCCCAGCGAACCGCTCATCATGAATGGCACGCTCGCAAGCAGCACCACGCCGAGGATCCGCGCCATCCGTCCGCCGCTGCCCGATCCGTCGTCGCCCGCAGCGCGGGCGCGGCCCGCCGCCAGGCGGTGCCACTGCAGTGTCGTCAGCAGGATCCAGAGCGCCACCCCGTGTTGGGCCAGCGTGGCCACGCCAAGTCCCGCGCCCGACAGCAGCGTCCACAGTACGACGTTCCGCCATACGGGGAGCTGCAGGGCAAGCAACCGGAAGTCGAGGATGCGGCTCGCGGGCACCGGAGCCGGAAGCAGGAGTGTCCGCTCCGGGCCGGTGCATTCGAGGAGTGCGCGCCCGCCACCGAAGATCCAGGCGGAGGCAGCCAGCACCAGGATGCCAAGCGCGCCGACGGTCTCGGTGGCCGAGTGGCCAAAGCCGCCAGCCTGTGATCGTGGGGCACGAACCAGCATCAGCAGATATGCGACGCCCACCACCACGGCGAGCAGGTAGGTGGGCTTCCGAAGCTGCGTGACGAACTGGCGCAGTCGATTGCGCGCCGAACGCTGCGCGAGGTAGCGCAGTCCCCCGTTCATTCGGAGATCAGGTCGATCACCGCGTCTTCGAGGTTTCCGCCGCTGCGGCGCGCGGCGATCTCCGCGGGCGCGCCGACCGCGATCGCGCGCCCCTGCCCGAGCACGACGACGCGCGTGCACAGTTCGCTGACCAGGCCGAGCAGGTGCGAACTCAGGAGCACCGCAGCGCCCGCGGCGGCCCGCCGGAGGATGAGGTCCTTGGTCCGGCGCATGCCGAGCGGATCGAGACCCGTGAGTGGCTCGTCGAGCAGCAGCACCGTTGGATCATGAATCAGGGCGCAGCCGAGGGTGAGCTTCTGGCGCATTCCCCGGGACAGCTGGTCCGGCAGCGAGCGGGCCCGGTCGGTCAGCTCGAGATCGGCCAGCAGTGCAGGGAGCCGCGTCTCGATATCCCGCACCCCGTAGAGCCGGCCGATGAATCGCAGGTGCTCCTCGACCGTGAGGTAGTCAAAGAGCTGCGGCTCGTCGGGCACGAACCCGACCTGCTGCTTTGCCTGAATTGGCGCAACCGCAATGTCATGATCGCCAATCATGATCCGTCCCGCATCCGGCGTGAGTACACCGGCCAGGGCGAGCAGTGTGGTTGTCTTTCCGGCACCGTTGGCGCCGACCAGGCCCAGAATCTCGCCGTTCGAGACGCGGAAGCTCAGGTCATTGACCGCGACCCTGGTTCCGTAGGCCTTCGACAGTCCCGCGACCTCGAGCAATCATGCCTCCGACTGACGTAAGGCCCTATCTTACAAGGTGCTCGGGGTTGAAACCTTATGCCCCGTCCAGGCGTCTCTAACTGGAACATCACTCGCGGACAGGTGGGCCATGGGTCGTTACTGGCTTCGAATTGTCATAATCGCGCTGGCGATCTTCGCCGTGGGGACGATGGGCTGGTACGGCGTGCGTCGTGGGACCCGGCGCGTCAAGGAAGTTGTGGAGAGCAACGAGCCGATCACCATCCCGCTCGCCTTCATCCCCTTCAAGGTGGACGGAAGGCAGTTGGGCACCCTGAGCCGGCTCCAGGTGCTGCGGAGCAGCCCGCATCAGGTGGAAGCGGTGAATTTCCGGGTCAAGCTCGCGGACTCCATCGACGATTCCGCGCTGGAGTCGTGCATCCTGGTGGCCGGCGAAAATGGAATGAAGCGGAAGATCAGCCACATCAACCCGGGCACGTCGTTCCTCTGTGCCACCAGTGCGGACACCGCGGGCCGGGCGCTGGCGGTGGTCGGGAGCATCCAGACGCAGGATGGTCGGAACTTTGCCCTGCTCTCCGATGCGGAGGTGCTGCGCTCGTTCAACGACAACTCGAAGGGCGACAGCGACGCCAAGGCCGACTCGATCCAGCAGGTGTACGAGACGATTGCGGACTCGCTGGAGGGTGTGGCTGACTCCATTCGTGCCATGGCCGAGGCTCGTGCCGACTCCGCGCGCTCGGCTCCCAGTCATCGTCGGTCGAGCCGGCGCATGGCGCCCATCCGACACCCACGCCGCGCCCGACGCCGCATCCCCACAAGCCTGCGCCCAAGCCAGCGCCGAGCCCGTGAGTCGGCTGTGCTGCTGATACTCGACAACTACGACAGTTTCACCTACAACATCGTGCAGTACGTAGGTGAGCTTGGTGTGCCACCCACCGTCTACCGCAACGACGCGCTTGTCAGTGCGCGAGGCGCTGGCACTTGCTCCCCAGGCCATCATCATCTCTCCGGGTCCCTGCACCCCGTCGCAGGCCGGCATTTCCATTCCCCTCGTCCTGGGTGCGGCTGATGCCGGGATCCCCCTGCTTGGCGTCTGCCTCGGCCACCAGGCGATCGGCGAGGCGTTCGGGGGCGAGGTCGTGCGGGCCGATCGATTGATGCACGGCAAGACGTGCGACGTCGAGCACCGGGAGGTTGGTGTGCTCGAGGGCCTGCCGACACCGCTGACGGTCATGCGCTATCACTCGCTGGTCATTGCGCCCCTGAGCGTGCCGGCGGTGCTGGAGGTCTCGGCCTGGTCGGCAGACCGTCCCAGGGGGCAGGAAATCATGGCCGTGAGGCATCGGTCGCTGCCGGTCCACGGTGTCCAATTCCATCCCGAATCGGTCGGCACGCACTGCGGTCGACTGCTCCTCTCCAACTTCCTGACCCTGGCCGGCTACCCGGTGAAAGCGCCGCTGGTACCGCCGCCTAACCTTCGGCAAATCAGCAGGATAGGCTTTGTCAAGAGTTTGCCCATGTCTCCGGCATGACTTTTGACTCGGAGCGCCGATCCATTTAGGTTGGGTCGATGCCCGTTCTCGGAGTCTTCCTCGCCAGACTCGGGTCGACCTGCGTGCCCCGTGCACCCCTTCCTGAATTCGGCAGGGTTCCCGGCAGGCTCCGCGCTCTCCGCTTCACAAGGCAGTCTCCTGATGGCACCGCCCCGGCGGGTGAGCCATTTCCCCTTCCCGTGATGGCAATGACCACCACCGTACGAGGCGCTGCATGACAACGTCCGTCCCCAAGACCACCAAGTACATCTTCGTCACCGGCGGCGTGGTTTCGTCGCTCGGCAAGGGCATCGCCGCCGCCTCGCTGGGACGACTGCTGGTGGAGCGCGGGCTCAGCGTGACGATGCAGAAGTTCGATCCGTACATCAACGTCGATCCCGGCACCATGTCGCCGTTCCAGCACGGCGAGGTGTTCGTCACCGACGACGGCGCCGAAACCGACCTCGACCTGGGCCACTACGAGCGCTTCATCGACCGCTCCCTCTCCCAGCAGAACAACATCACCACCGGCCGGATCTACCAGACGGTCATCAACAAGGAACGGCGCGGCGAGTACCTCGGCTCCACCGTGCAGGTCATCCCCCACATCACCGACGAGATCAAGAACGCGATCCGGCGCACCGCGCCGGGTCACGATGTCGTGATCACCGAGATCGGCGGCACGGTGGGCGACATCGAGTCGCTGCCGTTCCTCGAGGCGATCCGGCAGTTCCGCCAGGAAGTCGGCCGCGACAACGCGCTGTTCATCCACCTGACGCTGGTGCCCTACATCGCCGCCGCGGGCGAGCTCAAGACCAAGCCGACCCAGCACTCGGTGCGCGACCTGATGCAGATCGGAATCCAGCCCGACATCCTGGTCTGCCGCAGCGAGCAGCCGCTCTCCGCCGACATCAAGCGCAAGATCGCCCTCTTCTGCAACGTGGACTTCGAGTGCGTCATCGAGAGCCCGGACGTCGACTCGATCTACGAGATCCCGCTCCGCTTCCGCGACCAGGGCTTCGACCGCGTGGTCTGCGAGCGGCTCCGGCTCGAGACCAAGGAACCGGACCTCGGGCGCCTGGCGCGCGATGGTCGAGACGATCCTCCGTCCGCAGCGAGCGGGTGCGCATCGCGGTGGTGGGCAAGTACACCGACCTGCACGATGCCTACAAGTCGGTCCAGGAGGCGCTGATTCACGGCGGCATCGCCAACGACGCCGGGGTCGAGATCGACTGGATCTCCAGCGACCGGTTCACCGACCAGGCCGCGGCGGGCGAGATCCTGCAGCGACTACGACGGGTTGCTGGTTCCCGGCGGATTCGGGGTTCGCGGCGTCGACGGGATGATCCAGGCCATCCAGTGGGCGCGGGATCACGACCTGCCATTCTTCGGGATCTGCCTCGGCCTGCAGGTGGCGGTGATCGAGTTCGCCCGCAACGTCTGCCGGCTCCCGGGCGCGAACAGCACCGAGTTCGAGCCCGAGTGCGGAGTCGCCGGTCATTCACATGATGGCGTCGCAGCGCGACGTGGTGGACCTGGGCGGCACCATGCGCCTCGGCGCCTACACCGCGCGGCTTCGTCCCGGCTCGAAGGCGGCGCAGGCCTACGGCACCAACGAGATCAGCGAGCGCCACCGTCATCGGCTGGGAGGTGAACAACGCCTACCGCGACGTGCTGGCCGAGTTCGGGCTGCGGCTGTCGGGGCAGTCGCCGGACGGCGGCCTGGTCGAGATGATCGAGCTGCCCGATCATCCCTGGTTCCTCGGCTGCCAGTTCCATCCCGAGCTCAAGTCGCGGCCCAACCGGCCGCACCCGCTCTTCGCCGGCTTCGTGGGCGCCGCGCTTCGGCGGCACAACCGCCAGCGGGCGGAGCAGCCCGCGGCGCCTGATGGAAGCCGCCGCATCGTGACGCCATGGAGCTTTCGCGATGCGCCGTTCCTCATCGCGGGGCCCTGCGTCGTCGAGGATGGCGACGTGGTGCCACGGATCGCGGAAGCCCTGGCAGCGCTGTCGTCCCGGCTGGGCATCCCGGTCTGCTTCAAGGCGAGCTTCGACAAGGCGAACCGGGCACGCCTTTCGGGTGCGCGCGGGCCCGGCCTCGAGCGCGGCCTGCGAGATGCTGGAGCGGGTGCAAGCGTGAGACCGGGCTGCCGGTGCTCACCGACATTCACGAGGCCGCACAGGCCGCGCGCGGCGGCGCAGGTGGTGGACGTGCTGCAGATTCCGGCGTTTCTCTGCCGCCAGACCGACCTGCTCGTGGCCGCGGGCCGCACCGGTCGTCCCGGTCAACGTGAAGAAGGGGCAGTGGATGGCGCCGGAGGCGATGGCCGGCGCGGTCGAGAAGGTGCGCGCGGCCGGCAGTGGCGACGTGGCCGTCACCGAGCGGGGCACCTTCTTCGGCTACGGCGACCTGGTCGTGGACATGCGGAGCTTCGCGCGCCTGCGCGGCGCGACGGTGTGCCGGTCATCTTCGACGCGACCCACAGCGTGCAGCAGCCCGGGCAGGGCGCCGGCGGCACGAGCGGTGGCCAGCGCGAGTACATCCCGCCGCTGCTCCGGCCGCGGCCGCGGCGGCAGGCGCGGACGGGTTCTTCCTCGAGACCCATCCCGATCCGGCGCGCGCGCTGAGCGACGCCGCGACCCAGTGGCCGCTGGACCAGCTCCACGAGTTGCTCGCGCCGGCGCTCGATATCTGGGCGCGCAGTCGCGACAAGGTGGGCAGTCCCCGCTAGCTCGTGCCCAGCATGGATCCGGTCGCTGCGCGAAGGGTCCGCCTCGTCGTGCTCGACGTGGACGGGGTGCTCACCGACAACGAGCTCTACATCGGCCTCGATGGCCGGCGAGCGGGTGGAGCTCAAGCGGTTCAACGTGCAGGACGGCGTCGGCGTGCACCTGCTGCGGACGGCACGGATCCCGGTGGCCCTGTTGAGCGGACGGCGTATCGGAGGCCACGCGACTCCGGGCGCCGAGCTGGGCATCGAGGAAGTGATCCAGGATCCCGGGCGCCAGGAAGGTGCCGGCGCATGAAGGAGCTGCTGGCGCGGCGCGGGCTTGCATGGGACGACGTGCTCTTCGTCGGCGACGACCTGCGCGGACGTCCCGCCGATGCGCCGGGTCGGATTGCCCTGCGCGGTCGCGAACGGCGTCGCCGAGGTGAAGGACGCCGCGTCCTACGTGACGGTGGCACGCGGGGGCCACGGCGCGGTGCGCGAACTCGTCGAGTCGCTGCTCAAGCGCACGAGGAGAATGGGAAGCGACACTTGAGCGGTACTACCGTGAGCGCGGTGGCAACGCCGACTGAAGCCCTGGTGGCGGCGGGCCGCCGCGTGCTCGAACTCGAGGCCGCGGAGATCGCGGCGGCCGCGCGCCGGCTGGACGCGCGGTTCGCGCGCGCGGTGCGAGCTGCTGGCCACGCGCGGCGGACGGGTCATCGTCTCCGGCGTCGGCAAGTCGGGCCTCATCGCGCGCAAGGTCGCCGCGACGCTCACGTCGACCGGAACGCCGGCGGCGTACCTGCATCCGGTGGACAGCCTGCACGGCGACCTCGGCATCGTCGGCCGCGAGGACGTCGCGATCGTGCTGAGCAAGAGCGGCGAGTCCGAGGACCTGGCCGGGTTCCTGGCGGCACTGCAGCGGCTCGGCGTCCCGATCATCGCGATCACCGGCGCTCCGGCTTCGTCGCTGGCCCGGGTTGCCAGCGTGACGCTCGATGCCTCGGTCGGCGAGGAGGCGTGCCCGCACGACCTCGCGCCGACCGCGAGCACCACGGTGGCGCTGGCGCTCGGGGACGCGCTGGCCGTGGCCCTGCTGGAGCACAAGGGCTTCCGCGCCGAGGAGTTCGCGGCGCTCCATCCGGGCGGATCGCTCGGACGGCGGCTGCTGCTCCGGGTGCGGGACGTGATGCTGCCGCCCCAGGGACTGGTGCGTCCCGATACACCGATGCGCGAAGTGATCATCCAGCTGGCGCGCCACCGCGGCATGGCCATCGTGACGGCGGGACGGCACCTGCTGGGCGTCTTTACGGCGGGAGACCTGACGCGACTGGCGGAGCGCGAGCGCGACTATTTCGAGTGGCCGGTGGAGCAGGTCATGACCGAAACACCGCACAGCTGTGCCGCCGATGACTTCGCCGCCGCGGCCGTCGGGACCATGGACCGCCACGGCATCATGGTGCTGCCGGTCCTGGACGATGAGCGTGATCGTGGGGGTGGTACACCTGCATGATCTCATGCGAGCGGGGGCGTGAGCCTGGGTCATCGTCGCGCGCTCGGGGCCGTTCCAGTGCTGGCGTGCGTGCTGTCCGCTGTGGCAGCGCTGTCCTCGTGCACCGACGAGGGTGCGAGGCCCACGACCGTGGTGGCCGCGATCGACTCGGCGGACCAGGTGCTGTACGGGTTCGTCCACTACCTGACCCGCAATGGCGTGCGCGAAGGCCGAGATCAGGGCCGATACGGCCTTCTTCTACGACCCGACACAGACGGCGGTACTCAGGCACATGAAGCTGGTATCGATCGACAGCATCGGTCAGGAGATGGCGATCATCACCTCGCGGATCGGCACCTACAAGTGGCAGACCGGGAACATGGTGGCCGAGGGCAACGTGGTCATGACCGGGCACGACGGCCGGGTGCTGAAGACGGAGAAACTGACCTACGACGCCACCAAGAAAGAGATCTCGAGCGACGTGCACTTCACGTACGACTGCAAGGCGAGCCACCTCGAGGGCAGCGGATTCCGGTCCGACATGTCGTTTGAGAACGTGGTGGCGTCGAAGCCGACGGGGAAGGCAGACAACGGCGTCGCACTGCCGGGACAGGACGCCGAGCCGGGCTCGAGCGAATGCAATTCGTTCGGCAAGAAGTGACCGCGTGGGGCGGCATGGCGCTGCTCCTGAGCCTGGCGATCGTGACCTCGGCGCATGGGCAGGAAACGCGGAAGTGCCGGTTCCGCCTCCGGGCCGTGGGTGACAGCGGGCGGCAGGTGAAGGTCGCCACGGACAGCACCAACTACTTCGCCGGTGGCGGTGTGCGCATCACCTGCGACGGCACGGCGGTGACGATGGTCAGTGACAGCCTCGCCGCGTACGCCGGCAAGATCGTGAAGTTCATCGGCAACGTGCACTATCGTGACTCGACGGTGACCATGGATGCAGACAGCGGCACGTACTACAAGGACGGTGAGCGCTGGGAGGCGCGCGGATCGGTGCATACCACCAATCTCGCGACGGGCTCGACGCTCGTGGGGCCCGAGCCTTGATTACCTGCGCGCCGTCATGGGCGTCCGGGACACGGTCGAGATCTACGCCGTCGGTCGCCCGACGATTCACTACATCCCCAGGGATTCGGCCGGCGGCAAGGCGGAACCGTACGTCATCGTGGCCGACCGGTTCCGCAAAAGGGCGAGGACCAGGTGTGGGCCGGCGGGAAGGTCACCGTGGACCGGAGTGACCTCATCGCACGGGGCGACTCGCTGCAGCTGCGCACCGGCAAGAATGGCCAGGGGTCGCTGATCGGCGGGCCGCCGAGCCTGCGCGGGATCGGCAAGGACACCTTCGACATCGCCGGGAAGCGGATCGACTTCACGCTGAACGACAAGGACCTGACCGGCATCACGGCCATCGACAGCGCGCATGGCCGTGACGAAGGACGTCAACCTCATCGGCGACACGATCAGCATCGCGCTCAAGGACAAGAAGGCGGAGCGCTCGCGCTCCTGGGGGCGGAAGCGCCACCCGGTCGGCCTGGCAGGCGACTACGAGCTTCGCGGCGACTCGCTGGTCATCGAGACGCCGGAGGGCAAGCTCAGCGAGGTGCGGGCGTTCTTCGGCGCGTGGGCCGGCACCAAGCCCGACTCCGGTACCGGCAAGCGGGACTGGGTGGCAGGTGACACCGTCATCGTCACCTTCGCCAGCGTGGACTCGGCAGGCAAGACCGTCACCCACGTGCGGCAGCTCGAGGCGCAGAGCCAGGCCAAGATCTTTCTACCGTGCGGCGAACAAGGACAAGACCGACAAGGCTGGGAAGCCAGGTCGAGCCGCAGCCTCAACTATGCCCGTGCCGACCGCATCGTGGTGCACATGGCGACCGACTGGCGACGGTGGCATGGAACGCGTGGACATTTATGGTCACGTCGATGGCATGCAGCTGGAGCCGGGAGCGCCGGGGCCCAAGCCGAAGCTGACGATGCCGGGCGCGGGAACGACGGCGCCAAGCCTGCCGGGCCTCAGGCCGGGCGGCCCGGGACAGTGAGTGCGCCGCGCGCTCGACGCGCGCACCAGCCGAGACGGCGACGACGTCGCTGGTGGAGGGGATCGGCCTCAGCAAGAGCTTCCGGGGCCGGCGCGTGGTGGACGATGTCTCGGTGTCGGTGCGCCAGGGCGAGATCGTCGGGCTGCTGGGCCCCAACGGCGCGGGAAAGACCACGACGTTCTACCTGATCGTCGGGCTGATCCGGCCCGAGCGGGCAGGGTGATGCTCGACGGGAGCGACATCACCAAGTGCGCCGATGTACCGGCGGGCACGACACGGCATCGGCTACCTGGCGCAGGAGCCGTCGGTCTTCCGGAAGATGACCGTCGAGGAGAACATCCTGCGCGATCCTCGAGACGACGGCCGCTCGCCGCGGGCCGAGCGGCGGGCGCCGGCTGGAGCGGATGCTGGACGAGCTGTCCATCAAGCACCTGCGGAAGAGCCAGGCGTACTCGCCTGAGCGGCGGCGAGCGGCGCCGGCTGGAGATCACCCGGGCGCTGGTGACCGAGCCGAAGTTCATGCTGCTCGACGAGCCGTTCGCCGGCGTGGACCCGATCGCGGTGCACGACATCCAGACCATCGTCGCCGGCCTGCGGCACCGGGGCATCGGCGTGCTGATCACCGATCACAACGTCGAGCAGACGCTCGACATCGTCGATCGGGCCTACATCATGTTCGAGGGCAAGGTGCAGGCCTCCGGGCACGGTGCAGCGAGCTGGTGTACGACGACCGGGTCGCCGAGCTCTACCTGGGTCCCACGCTGACGGCGCGGCTCCGCGCCCGCCTGGAGGGCTGTCGCATGAGAACAGGGCTCTCACAGCAGACCATCGACTGCGCCAGGAGCTGCGGATCAATCCGCGGCTCTACCAGGCCATGGACATGCTGTACATGCCCATGATGGACCTGCAGCAGCACCTGAAGCAGGAGCTGCTGGCCAATCCCTTCCTCGAGCTGCTGGAGCCGGAAGAGGAGGAGAACCCGGAGCAGGCCGACAACGAAGCAGGAGAAGGAGAAGCAGCAGAAGGAGGACGAGATCGACTGGGAGGAGATCCTCCTCAACGGCTTCGAGGTGGGCGGCACCCGCGAGCAGTACGAGCAGCAGGAGTACACCGAGCCGGTCACGGTCGAGACCACCGACCTGATCGATCACCTCCGCGAGCAGCTGCAGATGCTCGACCTGACCCCGCGCCAGCTGCTGCTCGCCGAGGAGTTCCTCGGCAACATCAACGACGACGGCTACCTCGCCGCGTCGCTCGAGGAGATCCATCGACTCGGTCAACAGCCTGATGGCTGCGCATCACGCTGCGCCGGACGGCGGCAGCACCGACGACGAGGAGGACGAGGAGGAGCTGGCCGAGGTGCTCGACGAGGCACCCGATGCCGCAGCCGCGCAGCTGCAGGAGCGCGGCACGACGCCGGTGCGCCCCCGGGCCGCCCATGCCGCCTGACTCCTCTACACCATGGCCGAGGTCGAGGAGATGCTCGGCGATCATCCAGCGGCTCGACCCGCCCGGCATCGGCGCGCGCGACCTGCGCGAGTGCCTGCTGCTCCAGCTCCGCGAGACGCAAGGACACGCAGCACGCTCACCTACCGCCTGGTGGACGAGGCGTTCCCCGACCTCATCGCCCACCGCTGGAACGACCTGGCCAAGCGCTTCGGCGTCGAGCCCGGCGGCGGTGCAGGCGGCCGCCGACGAGCTGGCCCGGCTCGACCCCAAGCCGGGCCTCAAGTACTCCGACCAGGGCGACGGCTACATCATCCCCGATCTCGTCGTGGACAAGATCGACGGCCAGTACCAGGTCTTCCTCAACGACACCGGCGTGCCGCGGCTCCGCCTGAGCCGCTCCTACCAGGAGATCGCGCGCGACAAGAAGAAGCTGACCCCGGAGAACCGCGAGTTCATCGCCTCACAAGATGAACAGCGCCAACTGGATGATCCAGGCCATCGAGCAGCGCCGCCAGACCATGCTCAAGGTCATGAACTTCATCGTGGACCGGCAGCGCGACTTCTTCGAGAAGGGCATCGAGTTCCTCAAGCCGCTCACGCTGCGCGAGGTGGCCGAGGTCATCAACATGCACGAGTCCACCGTCAGCCGGGTGACCAACGAGAAGTACGTGCAGACGCCGCGCGGCGTGCTCCCGCTCAAGTTCTTCTTCTCCAGCGCGCTCGCCACCGCCTCGGGCGAGGACGCCAGCGCCCGCTCGCATCCGCGCCAAGCTCGCAGAAGATGGTGGCCGAGGAGGACACCGCGAAGCCGCTCACCGACCAGCAGATCGTGCACCTGTTCCAGGAGCAGGGCATCCAGATCGCCCGCCGCACCGTCGCCAAGTACCGCGACCAGCTCGGGATCCTGCCGGCCCGGATGCGCAAGCGGGTATGACGCTTCCGCCCGCCAGGCGCGTGGACGTCAGCGTCCTCGTTCCCGCCAAGGACGAGGCGGAGAACCTCCCCGAGTTCGTCCGCCTCTGCGCCGAGGCGCTGCGGCCGGCGCGGATTCACCTTCGAGGTCGATCGTGGTCGAACGACGGCTCGCCGCGACGACAGCGCCGACGGTGCTGCGCGAGCTCGCGAGCCGCTATCCGCTTCCTGCGGGTGGTGACCCACCGCGCGCCAGCGCGGCATCGCCGACGCGCTCCGCTCGGCCGGCGACGTGGCGCGGGGCGACGTCTTCGTCTTCTATCCCGCCGACCTGCAGTACCTGCCCGAGCGACATCCCGCGCCTGGTGGCGCCGATCCTCGCCGGCGAGGCCGACATCGTCACCGGCACCAAGCAGGGCAAGTACGAGAAGGCGTTCGTCTCCGGCGATCTACAACCGGCTCTGCCGCTGGCTGTTCGGCGTCACGCGTCACCGACCTCAACTCGGTGAAGGCCTACCGCCGCGAGGTCATGGACGGCGTGCCGCTGCGGCCCGACTGGCACCGCTACATGGTGGTGATCGCCGCGGCCGATGGCTTCCGCCTCGACCTCGCGCCCGGTGCCGCTCTATCCCGCGCGCGGCCGGCGTCTCGAAGTTCAACTGGCGGCGCATCCCGGTCGGCGTCCTCGACCTGCTCTCGGTCTGGTTCCAGCTCCGCTTCGGCCGCAAGCCGATGCTCTTCTTCGGCGTCGCGGGCGCCGTGCTCTTCCTGCATCGGCTTCCTCGCCGGCATCGTCGCCCTGGTGCTCCGCTTCGGCTACGGCATCGGCTTCCGGCCGCTGCTCAACCTGGTCGAGACGATGGTCATCAGCGGCATCGTGCTCTTCGGCTTCGGGTTCGTCGGCGAGATGATCGCCGGCATGCGGGAGGAGACCCGCGCGCTCGCGCGTGAGCTCGCGCGCGCTCGACAGGCGCGACCTGCGGGACTGACCGTGCGGGTCGTATTCCTCACCCACAATTATCCCCGGTTTCCCGGCGATGTCTCCGGCGCCTTCCTGGCCACGCTCGCCCACGGCGCTGCAGCGCCGCGGCGTCGAGGTGCGGGTCGTGGCGCCGAGCGACGCCGGGCGAGTGCGGCGAGCGACGAACTCGACGGGGATCCCCGTGCGCCGGGTGCGCTACGCGTCAGCCGCAGAACGAGACCCTGGCGTACCGGGGCACGATGATCGACGCGGTCCGGGCTGCCGGGCGGCATGCGCTCGCTGGCCGGACTCTGGCGTGCGCTTGCGCGGGGCGGCGCAGGAGGAGGTGGCGGCCGGTGCGCAGGTCATCCATGCGCACTGGTGGGTGCCCGCGCGGCCTGGCCGCGCCGCGCGGCACGCCGCTGGTGCTCACGGTTCATGGCACCGACGCCGCGCCTCCTGCAGCGCTCCCGGCTGGCGCGCGCGGTGGCACGGCCGGTGTTCCGGCGTGCGCGCGTCGTCACGGCCGTCTCGCACCCCAGCGCGCACGATCATCGCGCGAGTCGATCGGCCGGTTCATCGAGCCGGAGCACATGCAGCCGATGCCGGTGCCACTGGCCGACGAGCGCTGGAGCACCGGCGGGGCGGGGCTCATCGTCGTTTCGCGGCTCACCGCGCAGAAGCGGGTGCACCTCGCGCTCGAGGCGGTGGCCTGCCTGCGCGATCTCGACGTGCGGCTGCCGCTCACCATCGTCGGTGACGGCCCCGAGCGCCAGGCGCTGGAGCAGCGGGCGACGACGCTCGACCTGTCGAGTCGGTCACCTTCGCCGGCGGCATGCCGCCGGCCGAGGTGCTCGACCTTCTCTGCCGCGCCGACCTCATGCTCTTTCCCGCCCAAGGCGAAGGCTTCGGGCTGGTGGCGGCCGAGGCGCTGATGCGCGGGGTGCCGGTCGTGTCGTGCTGGGACGGCGGCGGTGTCCTCGATGTCGTGCCCGAGCACGGGGCCGGGCGGCTCGTCATTCCGTCGGGCGAGGCGATTGCGGATGCGGCGCTCGGCCTCCTGCGGGACCCCGAGACCGCGGCGCGGGCGCGCGAGGCGGGGATGACCTGGCGCCACAAGCTCTCACCGGACCGTGTCGCGGAGGTCTGCGAAGGATGGTATCGCGAGGCCCTGGCGCATGAGTAATGTCTGGCGGGTCGCGCGGGGCGCACTCGGCCTGCTGCTCGTTGGGCTTGGCGCTGCGACAGCTCGCCCGGGCCTTTGCCGACGCGCACGCGGCACCGGTTGAATGGCATGTGCACCCGCTCCCGGTCATCGGCAGCATTCTCCTGACGTGGACCATGTACGCCCTGCTGGTCGCCGCCTGGCGCGGGCTGGTGACGGGCTGGGGCCAGTCGCTCGACTACGCCGTCGCCGCGCGCATCTGGATCGTGTCGAGCCTGGGCAAGTACGTGCCGGGAAAGGTGTGGGCGATCGCCGGCATGGCGATGATGGCGAAGCGAGCAGGCGTGACCGCCTGGGCGGCCACCGGCGCGGCCATCCTGAACCAGGCGCTGGCGGTGGCGGCCGGCGCTGTGGTGGTCGGGGCTCACGGGCACGTCGCTCCTTGAGGCGCAGTATCCCTGGATCCGCACTGCGCTGTTTCTTGTCCTGGTGCTGAGTGTGGCCGGCCTGCTCGTGCTGATGTGGCCGGGGGCGGTCGAGCGGCTGTTTGCACTGGCGCGCATCGACGTGGGGAAGCCCGCGGCGCCGCCGCCCGCATCCATCGCGCTGGCGGCGCTGGCCAACGTCATCGCCTGGTGCGGCTACGGCGCGGCGTTGTGGCTGCTGGCCGCGGGGTGCTGGACCGTGCCCCGTCGCTGGTGCAGTGCATCGGCGCCTTTACGGCGTCGTATCTCGCGGGCCTCATCGCGCTCGTGGCGCCCGCCGGCATCGGCGTCCGGGAAGGCGTATTTATGCTCATGCTGCAGGCAACGCTTGGCGCACCTGCGGCCGCTGCGCTCGCGATTGCCTCGCGGGTCCTGCTCACGATTACCGAGGTCGGGGGCGCCGTCCCGTTCCTCCTCACTTCACGGGAGCGTGCGCGTGCCGCATCCTGAGTCCGCCCCGGCCTTCGAGCCGCGCCGCCCGGCACTGCTGGCGGCCGCGGTCTTCGTGCTGGTCATGCTCGCGCTCTGCTAGCCGATGTTCATGGGGCAGCGCCTCTCGGCAGTGACCAGCTGAGCGCGGGCTACGCCTTCCGCCACTTCGGCGCCGAGATCTTCAAGGCGCACGGCAGGATCCCGGAGTGGAATCCCTACATGTTCGGCGGCATGCCGTTCATCGCGGCCATGCACGGCGACATTTTCTATCCCACCGCCTGGCTCCGGTGGTTCATGCCGAAGACCTGGCGATGAACCTCGGGTTCGCAGCCCACCTCGTCATCGCCGGCGCTCACCATGTACGCGCTGCTCCGGGCCCTCCGGACCAGCTGGACCGGGGCGGTCGTCGGCGGCCTCGCCTACGAGCTGAGCGGCATCGTGGCCTCGCTCGTGAGTCCGGGACACGACGGCAAGCTCTTTGTCTCGGCGCTCGGCGCCGCTCGCTGTTCCTCGGACTGCTGCGCGCCATCCGTGATGGACGCACCAGCGGCTACGGCCTGCGTGGCGATCGTGACGGGCTCTGTCTCCTCAGCCCGCACTACCAGCTCACCTACTACCTGCTCGTCGCCGGCGGCTTCTGGACCCTGTATCTCGTCTTCCTCGATCCGAGGACGCCGGCCGGGCCTCGAGTGGCCGCTCACGCTCGCCGCTGGCGCCGGCGCCGTGGTGCTCGGCGTCGGGATCTCCGCCATCCAGGTGCTGCCCTTCCTCGAGCTACATCCCGTATCGCCGCGGGCGACGGCGGCACCGAGCAGGGCTGGGAGTACGCCACCGGCTACGCATTGCCCATCGAAGAGCTGATGACCACGGTCCTGCCCCAGTTCAACGGCGTGCTGCATCTACTGGGGCGCAGAACTTCTTCAAGCTCCACACCGAGTATCTCGGGGCGTTCGTGGTGCTGCTCGCCGCGTTCGGCATCGGCGACCGGATGCGCGGCCGGCTTCGCTGGGCGCTCCTGCTTCATCGCCGGGTTCTTCCTGCTGGTCGCGTTCGGCGGCGCACACGCCGTTCTACCGGCTGTGGTACGAGGTCATGCCGATGATGAAGAGGCGTCCGCGCCCCCGGCATGGCGTTCTATCTCGTGGCGCTCGTGACCTGCGTCTTCGCCGGCTTCGGCGTCGACCGGGTGCTGCGGGGCGCGGTCTCGCGTCGCGCCGTGATCATCGGGAGCGGCGTTCTCGGTGGCCTCGGCCTGCTCGGCGCGGTCGGCGCGCTCGAGCCGCTGGCGATTGCACTGGCCGCAGCAGCAGCTCGTCGATCGCGCGATCGCCAATGCCGGGGAGCTGCAGGGCGGGGCCGTCCGGTTGCTGCATCATGCTGGTCGGTGGCGTCGTGCTGTGGCTGGTCGCGGCGGAGCGCCTCAGGGGCGGGGCGGCGGCCGCCGCGCTCGGTGCTGGTGACCGCGCTCGATCTCGTGGAGCATCGACCGCCTGTTCTTCCACTTCAGCGAGCCGGCAGGCCAGCTCTTCGCGGATGACGCACTGATCGCGAAGATGAAGCAGGCACCGCCGCCCTTCCGGGTGCTCGAATGTTCCCGGCAGCGGTGGGGTGTACGAGGGCTCGACGCTCATGGCATCACGAGGTGGCGCAGGTCTCGGCTATCACGGCAACGAGATCGCGCTACTACGACGAGCTCTGGGGCGGGAAGAACATCTGGAAGAACCTGGGCAACCCGAACCTCTGGGACCTGCTGGCCGTCCGCTACCTGGTCCTGCCGAAGCCGCAGCAGGTCCCGGGCTTCGACTCGATCGCGGGCCCGGTGCCCATCGCGCACGGCGGCGAGGGCTTCCTGTACGAGCGCGACACGGTGCCCCCCTATGCCCGGGTGGTCGCGGCAGCCGCCAAGGTTCCGGCGGCGCAGATCGTCCCCACCGTGGTCGACCAGCGCTTCCCGCCGTCCGACATCGTGCTCTATCCCGACACGGCGTCGGTGACCACCGCGCCGCTCACGCCGGGCAGTTGCCCGCCGCGTCCGCCGTCCAGGCGACGGTGAGCAAGTGGGAGCCGGGCAAGCATGACGGTGAGCCTACCGGGCAGGCGGCGGCGCCCGCCGTACCTGCTCGTGAGCGAGAACTGGTATCCCGACTGGCACGCGACCGTCGACGGCAAGCCCGGCCCGCTGCTCCGGGGCGACAACACGCTGCTGAGCGTGGCGCTGCCGCCGGGCGCGCGCGAAGTGCAGTTCGAGCTTTCGACTCCGCGGCCTACGACCGGGGCAAGCTGGTGACGCTCGTCGCACGCTTGCCGCCGTTCGCGCTCTGGCTGGTGCCGGGCCTGCGCCGACGGAGGCAGCCGATGCCTGAGCGCGCGCTCGTCATCATCCCGACCTACAACGAGACTCGCGAACCTCCCGCAGATCGTCCCGGCCGTCCTGCTGCAGGATCCGCGCATCGAGGTCCTGGTGGTGGACGACAACTCGCCGGACGGCACCGGGCAGCTCGCCGACGATCTGGCCGCGCGCGAGCCGCGGGTGCACGTGCTGCACCGGCATGACCAAGGACGGGCTCGGGCCGGGCCTACATCGCGGGCTTCCAGTGGGCGCTGGCGCACGACTACGACTTCATCTTCGAGATGGACGCGGACTTCTCCCACGACCCGAAGTTCCTGCCGGACTTCCTGGTCGCGATCCAGGACGCGGACCTGGTGCTCGGGTCGCGCTACAAGCAGGGCGTGAACGTCATCAACTGGCCCATCTCCCGGCTGCTGCTGTCGCTCGGCGCCAACGCCTACGCCCGGTGGATCACCGGGCTGCCGCTCACGCGACTCGACCGGCGGGTTCAAGTGCTTTCGCACGGAGGTGCTGGAGGCGATCGATCTCGAGGCGGTGCGGTCCAACGGCTACGCCTTCCAGATCGAGATGAGCTTCCGGGCCTGGCAGAAGGGTTTCCGGCTGCTCGAGATGCCGATCGTCTTTACCGATCGGGTCGAGGGACACAGCAAGATGAGCAAGCGGATCGTGCGCGAGGCGATCTGGATGGTCTGGTGGCTGCGGCTGCAGGGGATGCTGGGAAAGATCTAGGAGCGTGAGTCGTGAGCTGGCAAGGCGACCCTGCAGTCGCTTCTACAAGATGACCGGGTCGGGCAACGACTTCGTGATGCTCGACGGCCGCGAGCACGCCGCTCGCCGACTGGCCGGCCGCCCGGATCGCGAGCGTGTGCGACCGCCAGACCGGGGTCGGCGCGGACGGGCTGGTGATCCTGACCCCCGAGGCCGCCGGTGTCGTCCGGCATGCGCTTCTTCAACTCCGACGGGTCCTTTGCCGCCATGTGTGGCAATGCCGCCCTCTGCAGCACGCGCCTCGCGACCCGGATTGGACTGGCTCCCGATGGCCGCATGACGCTCGAAACCGGCGCCGGCCCGGTCAAGAGCCGCTGCGCCGGTGCGGGCGAGGAGGCCGAGATCAACCTGCCTCCCGTCGGTCCCCTGACGACAAATCGCCGGCTCTGGCCGGACCCGGGGAGCACCAGGTCTGGCTCGGGTCTGTTGGCGTGCCTCACCTCGTGGTACTGGTCGATGACGTCGAGCGGGTGGACGTGGACGGGCGCGGGCGCGAACTCCGGTCGCATCCGGCCCTGGGGCCGGCCGGCGCCAACGTGAACTTCATCAGCCCGCCGCAAAGCCCGGCCGAGCCCTGGCGCATCCGGACGTACGAGCGTGGGGTCGAAGGGGAGACCCTGGCGTGCGGCACCGGGACCGTCGCTGCGGCGCTGCTGCTGGCCCAGGTTGGCCGGGCCTCCATGCCGCTGGTCTTCAGGAGCCGGAGCGGGAGCAACCTGGCCGTCGAGGCCACCATGACAGCCGCTGGTGGGTTCACGGATGTCTGGCTTCGGGGCGAAGGACGGCTGGTTTTTGTCGGGGAACTGTCGTAATGGTGGCTCGTCGGTGTCGCTGTCTATCAACATCGCCACGGACAGGAAGGGGAGATGTGAACATCACCTGGAGTTATCCTCAGGCCTACTTAACATAATACATCTTATACGACATTAACTCCAGCCAGAGTCCCGCAGAGGTGATTAGCACCTAGCAACATACTTCATGTGCCTATTGCTATGTGCTTTAGTGTTATCAGAACTTACAGGGATCGGCACAGCCGGCAATAAAAAGGAGCCAAGTCTGAACGCCTGGCTCCTCTCACGACCTACGACTCCACTCACGACTCACGACTGCCTACTGTCCCTTCTTGATCTCCCCCAGCCGGACCTGAGCCTCGGTAACCGCTGGCGACTTCGGGAAGCTGTCCACGACCTTCTGGTAGGCCGCAATCGCCTCGGCCTGCTTCCCGCCATCCTGAAGCGTGCGGGCCTCCTGAAGCGTGTACTCGGCCTTGAGGTACTCGACCGTCGCCCCGGACGCGGCCTGCTGATATGCCGCGGCGGCCTCGAGCGGCTTCCTGGTGTTCTCGAGCGCCACGCCCAGGAGACCCTCGGCCGGCACCCGGTACTCGAGCGGCGGGCTCTTGGCCAGGAATTCCCGCAGGCCGACCACCGCCAGCTCGGTCTGTCCGTTGACCATCCGGACCTGGTTCAGGACCAGCATCGCCTCGACTGACGCCCGGGTGCCGGCGTAGGTCTGCATGACACGCTGGAGCTCGCTCGCGGCAAGCGGCAGGTTGCCCTGCTCGGCCGCCTCGCGCGCCGACTGCACGGCGCGGGACGCGAATACTTCCTTGCGGCGACTGGAGGAAATCCAGAGCCACGCTGCGGCCGCGACGACGAGAATGCCGACGACAACACCAATGGCGAGCTTCCGCTGCCTGGGTACCGCCAGCCAGTCACCCAGGTCTGCCTTGGGACGTGCCGCGGCCGGAGCCGGAGTTATTGGATTGGAAGAGCGTGCCTGCACCGTTGTCGTCGCCACGAAGGTTGCCATTGTCAGTTGTAAAAGCGCGCCAGCACCCGGGTACGCACCCGAGACTCTGGACCAGAGCCTAGAAAGCTAGCTGGCGCAGGCACTTGGGGTCAATTCACGAGTTTGGCGCAGTGCCCCCGGCAAGGCTCGAACTTGCGACCCGCAGTTTAGGAAACTGCTGCTCTATCCAGCTGAGCTACGGGGGCTTACGTCGCGAAAATCTACACCGGAGCCTCCCCCGGCCGCCCGCCCCCACCTCACGCTACCTCTTACCTCTTACCTCTTACTGTCCACTAGGGCAAACCAGCCGGCGCATCGGTGAGCACCGGCCTCCGTGAGGTCCTGCGATGCTCCAGCCACTTCTGGAACTGGTCCAGGTACGTGTAGAACACCGGCGTGACGTAAAGCGTCACGACCTGGGAGAACGCCAACCCACCCACCACCGCAACGCCGAGGGGGCGCCGGGACTCGGCCCCGGCGCCGTGACCCAGGGCAATCGGCAGCGTCCCCATGAGCGCCGCCATGGTGGTCATCATGATCGGCCGGAAGCGCACAAGGCAGGCTTCGACAATGGCGTCATGCGGGTTCTTCCCTTCCTTGCGCTCCGCCTCGAGCGCAAAGTCGATCATCATGATGGCGTTCTTCTTTACCAGGCCCACGAGCATGATGATGCCGACGAAGGCGTAGATGCTCAGTTCCTCGCGGAAGAGGACCAGGAACAGCAGCGCCCCGAAGCCGGCGAACGGCAGGCCGGTCAGGATCGTGATTGGATGGATGAAGCTCTCGTACAGGATACCGAGCACGATGTAGATCACGAGGATCGCGACGATGAGGAGCGCCAGCAGGTTGCCCTGCGCTGCCTCGAAGGCCTGGGCCGTGCCGCCGAAGGAGGTCTGGACGGTGCCCGGCACGACTGCAGCTGCGATCTTCTCCACTTCCGCGACTGCCGCACCCAGCGAGACACCCTGGGCCAGGTCGAATGAAATCGTCACGGATGGCTGCTGGCCGGTGTGGTTTACCGCCAGCGGCCCGCGTGAGGGGGAGACAGTTGCCACCGAGGTGAGCGGCACCAGCTCCCCGTTGGGCGCGGTGATGCTGAGGAGGTTCAGCGCTGTCAGGTCCTTCTGGTATTGCGGCAGCAACTCGAGCACCACGATGTACTGGTTGCTCGGCGTGTAGATCGTCGAGACCTGTCGCGCACCATAGGCGTTGTAGAGCGCCGTCTGGATCTGCTCGGCGGACACGCCCAGCGCCGAGGCACGTTCCCGGTTGATGCTTACCTGAACCTGTGGATTGGACAGCGAAAGGTCGGTTGACACGTCGCGCACCAGGGCCAGCTGCTTGAGCTTTCCTTCGAGTGCCTGGGCACTCTTGTAGAGCAGGTCGATGTCTCCGCTCCGCAACGTGTACTGGTAGGTGCTGCGCGTCGAGCGCCCGCCGAGGCTTATGGTCGGCGGGTTGGAGATGAAGCTCCGAAGTCCCGGAATTCCAGCCAGCTTGCGGCTCAGGTCGCGGGCAATCTCATCGGCGCTTCGCTTCCGCTGGTTCCGCGGCTTGAGGTTGATGAAGAGCCTGCCCTCGTTGATGTTGCGCCCGCCGCCGCCCCCGCCCAGCGCCGACATGAACCCGTCGATGTCCGGATCGGCGGCCACAATGTCCGACGCCTGCTGCTGGTACTTGATCATGGCCTCGAAGCTGGTGCCTTCTGCCGCCTGCGTGTTCCCGGACAACTGGCCGGTGTCCTCACTCGGGATGAACCCCTTGGGCACGATGATCGCCAGCCAGGCCGTGCCGAAGAGCGTGAGGATGGAGAACGCGATCGCGGCACGGCGATGGTCCATGACCCAGCCCAGGCTGCGCCGATACTTCTCCAGCAGCACCGTCCAGGCACGCTCGGTGACCTGGTACAGCTTGCTGTGTTCGCCGTCATGCCCCGGTCGGAGCCAGCGGGCACAGAGCATGGGCGTCAGGGTCAGCGAGACGAACCCCGAGACCAGGATTGCCACACTGATCGTGACGGCGAACTCGGCGAAGAGACGGCCGATGATCCCCCCCAGAAAGAGCAGCGGGATGAACACCGCAACGAGCGACACCGTCATGGAAACGACGGTGAAGCTGATCTCCTGCGATCCATCGAGTGCCGCCTGGAACGCCGGCTTTCCCATCTCCATGTGACGGACGATGTTCTCGAGCACGACGATCGCGTCGTCCACCACGAAGCCGACCGCCAGCGTCAGCGCCATGAGGGAGAGGTTGTCCAGGCTGTAGCCCAGCTTGTACATGACGGCGAAAGTGCCGATGAGGGACATCGGCAGCGCGAGGCTCGGGATGAGGGTCGCGGTGAGGTTCCTGAGGAACAGGAAAATCACGAGGATCACCAGGACCAGGGTCAGTCCCAGCGTGAAGCGCACATCACTGACCGACCGCTCGATCGACACGGACCGGTCACTGAGCGTCTTGATCTCCACCGAGCCGGGCAACTGTCCTTGCATCCCGGCAATTGTCTCCTTCACCCTTCGCGCGACGGCCACGGTGTTGGCCCCGGGCTGCCGCTGGATCGCCATGATGATGGCCTTGGTACCGTTGAACCAGCTCGCGCGCTTGGTGTCCTCGACGCCGTCGAGGACCTGCCCCAGGTCGCCCAGTCGCACCGGTGCGCCATTGCGCCACGCTACCACGAGCGGCCGGAACTGCGCTGCGTCGTTGAGCTGCCCATCGGACATGACGCTGTAGGCCTGGTCGGTGCCCCAGAGTATGCCGGTGGGAAGGTTTACGTTGCCCGCATTGATGGCGTCCACCACCTGGTCGAGGCCGATCCGCCGCGCGGCCAGCGCCTGTGGATCGAGCTGTACCCGCACCGCGTACTTCTGGGAACCGTAGATCTGCACCTGCGCCACGCCCTCGAGCGTCGAGATTTTCTGGCTCAGGGTGGTCTCGGCATACTCATCGAGGGCCGAAAGCGGGAGCGTCTTCGAGGTCAGCGCGTAGTACAGAATCGGCTGCGCCGAGGGGTCAACCTTGCGGAGCGTCGGCGGTCGAATGTCGAGAGGAAGGCTGCGCTGGGCCGACGAGATGGATCGCTGTACGTCCTGCGCCGCCGCATCGATGTCACGGTCGAGGGAAAACTGGATGGTGATGCTGGTGGCACCCTGCTGGCTCACCGATGTCATGGCATCGATGCCGGCGATGGTGGAAAATTCCTTCTCGAGCGGCGTCGCCACCGCAGAGGCCATCGTCTCGGGTGATGCCCCCGGCAGGCTGGCGCTCACCGAGATCGTGGGATAGTCCACGTTCGGCAAGTCGCTCACTGGAAGCTTGTTGTAGGCCACCACACCCGACAGCAGCACCGCGGTCATGATCAGCGTGGTCATGACCGGCCGGCGAATGAACGGTTCGGCGATGTTCATGGCGCAGGCTTTTCCGCACCCAGCGTCGTGGTCTTCGGCCCCGCGACTGTCACTCGCGCTCCCTCGCGGAGCCGGATCTGGCCATCGGTAACCACGACATCGCCCTCTGCAACTCCCTCGCTGATGATCGCGTCCCGCCCGGTCGTGCGGGCCACCTTGACCGGCTTCGTCGTGACGGTGCTGTCTGCCTTGAGGAGGAACACGTAGCTCCCATCCTGTCCCGCTACCACCGCGGTGGAGGGAACCACCAGCACGCCCTTATCGGTGCTGAGGCGCATCTCCACGGTGACGTACTGTCCTGGCCAGAGGGCCTCGTCGTCGTTGGGAAGGCGCGCCTTGAGCTGTACCGTCCCGGTGGTAGTGTCGACCGCGTTATCGACGAACACCACCTTGCCGGGCCGGGGCGTGCCGCCGGCAGGCGTCACTTCAACTGTCGGCTGCGAGACGGTAAGCGCCTTGAGCGAGCCCAGCTGCGCCACCGGGAAGGAAAAGCGCACGAGAATCGGCTTGAGCTGATTGATGACCACGAGTGGATCGGCGGTGTTGGAGCGCACCAGGTTGCCTTCCTTGACGAGCAACCCGCCGGCGCGCCCTGAAATGGGCGCCCGGATCCGCGAGTACTCGAGGCTGAGCCGCGCCTGCTCCGCGGCGGCGGAGTCGGCGGATACGGTGGCCTCGAGTCCCGCAACCTCGGTGCGGGAGTCGCCCAGCTGCTCCTTCGTGATGTACTGCTTCGCCGCCAGCTCCTCGTTTCGGGCGAGCACGAGCCGGGAATTGTTGAGCTGAGAACGGTCGCGAGTCAGCAAGGCGTTGGCCTGGCTGAGCGCGGCCTCGTACGGCCGCGGGTCGAGTTCGAACAGCAACTGACCCTTCGTGACCTGCTCCCCTTCCCTGAACCCGACATGGGTAATCGTACCCGTCACCTGCGGCTGCAGGCGCACGGTCTGCTCCGGTTCCACCGTCCCGGTCGCCTGCAGCTGAAGCGGCACGTCATGGCGCTCCACGGCAGCGACAACTACTGGCGCCGGCGGAGCCTTGGGAGGTGCCTTCTCACGGCAGCCGGCCAGCACGAACAGCAGGACGCACGAAGCCAGGTAGCGGGGCACCGCAATTCCTCCAGGCGAACCACAGTAGCAGGATGGGGCACGACAAAGGCGGAGCGCCAGGACCGGCCCCGCCTTCATGTTACGCATATCGGGGGTGGTTTGTTGTCCTCCGCCTGGCGGAGACCTGCTACAGCGAGACCACGGCCTCTATCCTGCCCGGCGCAAGCCTTGCCGCCCCACCCAGCCCGCTGATTTCGAGCAGGAAGCTCCATCCGACCAGCTCGCCGCCCAGGCGGGCGACCAGGCGGCCGGCTGCCGCGGCGGTGCCGCCGGTCGCGAGCACGTCGTCAACGATCAGCACGCGATCGCCACCCCGGCACGCATCCCGGTGAGCCACCAGGCTGTCCTCGCCGTACTCGAGCGCGTACTTCTCCTCGACCGAGTCCCAGGGCAGCTTGCCGGGCTTTCGCATGGGGACGAAACCGGCACCCAGCGCCAGTGCCACCGGACCGCCGAGGATGAAGCCGCGAGCCTCGATGCCCACGACCTGGGTGATCCCCGCCCCGCTCCACGGCTCCGCCATCGCCTCGATCACGCCGGCGAACAGGAGCGGGTCGTGCAGGACCGGAGTGATGTCCTGGAAAAGGATGCCGGGCTTCGGATGATCTGGCACGGCGCGCAGCGCGCGCCGCGCACGGAAGGCGACGGATTCGTTCATGACTTACCGGGTCGTGAAGGTGGTAAAGGTCTCGGTCAGGGTGACCGGCAGGACCGTGAGGTCTGTCACCTCGGCACTATGGGGCCCCTCCTGCAAGAGCACCTCGAGCTCCGCCAGTGCATGGGCGTCGCCCTCGGCTAGCACCTCGACGCGCCCATCGGGCAGGTTCGCGGCATACCCGGCGATCTGCAGGCGCACGCGCGTTGCGACTTCACGAAGTAGCGAAAGCCCACGCCCTGCACCCGGCCACTGACGAGGAACCGCCGGGTCATGCCGACGGCGGCCGCCGGGAGCGCAGGAACTCGAGCGCAATCGGTGCCGTTGACAGCGCGATGATCGCCAGCACCACGAAGCTGAAGTTCTCCTTCACCGCCGGCAGGTTGCCGAACAGGTACCCGCCCACCACGAACAGCCCGACCCAGAGCAGCGAGCCGACGACGCTGTAACGCGATGAACCGGGTGTACGTCATGCGACCGATGCCGGCCACGAACGGCGCGAAGGTCCGGACGATGGGGACGAAGCGGGCCATGATCACCGTGCTGCCCGCCGTGCTTCTCGTAGAATCGCTCGGTCCGCTCGAGGTACTCCTTCTTGACGAAGCGCAGTTCCCCGCTGAAGGCGCGGCGGCCGATCCGCGACCCGATGAAGTAGTTCACGTTGTCGCCCAGGAACGCGGCGACGATGAACAGCGGCACCAGGACGCCGACGTCGAGGCCGCCCAGGCCCGCGAACGCGCCGGCCGCGAACAGCAGCGAATCGCCCGGCAGGAACGGCGTGACCACGAGGCCCGGTCTCGCAGAACACGATCAGGAACAGGATCAGGTAGGTCCCGGTCCCGTACTGGCTGAGTGACCTCGCTGAGGTGCTGGTCGAGATGCAGGAAGAAGATCGATGGCGTGCTGCAGGAACTCCATCCGGTCTCCGGTGCCGGCTGCGAAAGCCGTGTTCGCCGATGAGCGGCACGAAGCGCACGTCGCCCAGCGTGGTGGTCTCGAAGCTGGTCCGCGTCCCGCCGGGTCACCAGGTAAGCACCTGGCTGGTCCCGGTCGCCGAGCGGAATGACCAGCCGGCCGCCGGGCGCGAGCTGCTCCACCAGCGGCGTCGGGACCTCGGGCGACGCCGCCGCCACCAGGATCGCGTCGTACGGCGCGTACGGCCGCCAGCCCAGCGTGCCGTCGCCGACCAGGATGGTCACGTTCTTGATGCCGAGCTCCTGGATCACGCGTCTGTGCCTCGCGCGTCAGCTCCGGCATCCGCTCGACGCTGAACACCCGATCGGCCAGCATCGGCGAGCAGCGCCGTCTGGTAGCCCGAGCCGGTGCCGACCTCGAGCACTTTCTCCTTGCCCGTGAGTCGCAGCAGCTCGAGGTAACGCGCCTGCACCCACGGCTGGGAGATCGTCTGGCCCGCCGCCGATCGGCAGCGCCGCGTCCTCGTAGGCCCGGTGCCGCACGCTCTCGGGCACGAACAGGTGCCGGGGCACCAGTGCTGACGGCCCGCAGCACCGCCGAGGTCGCGGATGCCCTTGCGCCTGCAGCGTCTCCACCAGGCGCTTGCGGTAGCCGCCGATAGCTGTCCGCCGCTGCTCACCCCTCCAGCGACCATCCCCGCACCGTTTCCAGGAGGCGGTAGTTGGTCAGGTCCATGTGCAGCGGCGTGACCGAGATGTAGCCGTCGTGCGACCGCCGCGTGATCGGAGTTCTCGCCGCCGGTCCAGGTGATGCGTGCCGCCGCCGATCCAGAAGATCTCCCGGCCCCACGGGTCCTTCATCCGGGTCAGCGACTCGGAGAAGTAGCGGCTGCCGAGCTTGGTCACCTTGATGCCCCTGCGCCTCGCTCGCCGGGACGCGGCGGCAGGTTGATGTTGAGCAGCGTTTCGCCGGGAAAGTCGGCCACGCTGGTGATCCGTGCCGGACCAGCCGCACGAGTCGCGTCGCGGTAGGTCGGCATCGTCTCGGGGCTGATGTCCCGCGAACGAGATGCGCGATGCCGGGCACGCCCAGCGTGACCGCTTCCATCGCCGCCGCGACCGTGCCCGAGTAGAGCACGTCCTCGCCCATGTTGGGGCCGTGGTTGACGCCCGGAGAACACGAAGTCGGGGCGCTCCGGCATCAGCGCCTGCAGCGCCAGCATCACGCAGTCGGTGGGCGTGCCGTCGACCTGCCACGCGCCGTCCGGCCGGCGCTGCGGCCGGAGCGGCCGGTGCAGCGTGAGCGAGTGGGAGGTGCCGCTCTGCTCCCGGTCGGGCGCCACCACGGTGACGCTGCCCACCTCGCGGCAGACGTCGGCCAGCAGCGCGAGGCCGGGCGCCAGGATGCCGTCGTCGTTGGTGACCAGGATGTTCACTGGCGCCTGCGCCGGCCGCCTTCTTGCCGTCGAGCAGGTCGCGAGGATCTCGTCCAGCCGGCGCCGCAGGTCGCGCATGGTCTCCAGCTCCAGCGCCCGGCGCGCCTCGGCCCGGAGCTCGCCCGAGCGGCGGTACTGCTCGATCCGCTGCCGGGCGCCTTCGATGGTGTACTTCTCGGTGTAGAGCAGGTGCTTCACCAGCATGATCAGCTCGATCTCGCGGCTCTTGTAGACCCGGTTGCCCGAGCGGTTCTTGGCCGGATTCAGGAAGCGGAACTGGCTCTCCCAGTAGCGCAGCACGTGCGGCTTGAGATCGGTGAGGGCGCAGACCTCGCCGATCGAGAAGAATTCCTGGGCCGTGCCGACGCGTGGTCATCGCCATTGCTCCGGCTTGAGGGTCGCGCTCCATCAGGTCGCGCGATCGCCTCGGCGCGGCGGCTTGCCCTCGAAGAGGACTCGCAGCCACTTCTGCGGCGATCGGCAGCTCGACGCCGAGCCGCTTGCCCAGCGCGTCGCCGCGCGTGGCGGCGTTGGCGCCCTCGGCCACGCGTCCGATGGCGCGCGCGGTACTCCTCGAGCGTCTCGCCCCTGCGCCAGCGCCATGCCGAGCGCGCGGTTGCGGCTCAGGTCGCCGGTGGCGGTGAGAACCAGGTCGCCCATGCCGGCCAGGCCCGCGAAGGTGAGCGGGTCGGCGCCCATGCGCCACGCCGAGCCGGGTGATCTCCGCCAGGCCGCGGGTGATCAGCGCCGCCCGCGGGTTGTTGCCCAGCCCGAGGCCGTCGAGGATGCCGGCGGCGATCGCGATCACGTTCTTGAGCGCCCCGCCCAGCTCGACCCCGATCACGTCGGCATTGGAGTAGACCCGGAAGCGCGGCGTCGCGAAGACCGCCTGCACCGCCTCGGCCACGGCCGCGATCGCGCGAGCCGCCACCACCGCGGTGGGCTGGTCCTGGTACACCTCGCGCGCGAAGCTGGGTCCCGAGAGCACCGCCAGCCGGGCCTGCGGCAGTTCGCTCGCGACCACGTCCGACATCAGCGCCAGCGTATCCGTCTCGAGGCCCTTGGTGGCGCTCACCACGAGGGTGCCCGGTCGCGCACCGCGTCGCGCACCCGCCGCAGCACCGCGCGGACCGCATGACTCGGCGCCACCGAGACGATCACGTCGGCGCCCTGCACCGCCTCCGCCGCATCGCCCGTCGCGCGCAGCGCCGGGCGCGAGCGGCGCGTCCGGCAGGAACAGCGGGTTCTCGTGCGCCGGTTGATCGCCTCCACCACCTCGGCCTCGTAGGCCCAGAGGCGGACCGTCCTCGCCCTTCTGCGCCAGCAGGTTGGCCAGCGTCGTGCCCCAGCTTCCCGCGCCCAGCACGCGCGATGCGCATCAGCCGGGAGGCATCGCGGCGCGATGGCCGAAGCGGTTCTCGGTGCCGTTCGAGCAGGCGCTCGAATGTTCGCGCGGTGGAACCAGATGATCGCCGAGCGCCACCAGCGCATCGATCCAGACCATCTCCCGGCGTCGCCGGCTCGATCACGAAGTACACGGCGACGGGAGTACCGCCGCGCGCCACGATGCTGCCGAGCGACACGTAGCCGGTCAGCCACACGATGAGCACCCACGACCAGCCGCGACCACGCCCAGCGCCGCCGGCGTGAGCCCGAGCATCACGCCGGCCGCCGTGGCGACGCCCTTGCCGCCCTTGAAGCCCGACGAACACCGAGAAGACGTGCCCGACGATCGCCGCGATGCCGACAGCAGCGCCGACGACCGGCGACGGACGAGACCCGCGGGCGCGAACAGCAGCACCGGGATCGCGCCCTTGAGCGATGTCGAACAGCGCCACCGGAACCGCGTACTTCCAGCCCAGCACGCGGTAGACATTGGTGGCGCCGAGATTCCGGCTGCCGTGCTCCCGCAGGTCGATGCCGCGGAACAGCTTGCCCACGATCAGGCTCGTCGGGATCGCGCCCGACCAGGTACGACGAGCGCGAACCAGGGCAGCGCGCGCCGGGTCACCGTCGCGACGCCCCGCGCGGTGAACTTGAGCCGCAGCGGCGAGCCGGTGAACGCCCACGCGTCGCGGAAGCCGTGCATGAGGTAGCGCTGGTAGCACTCGGGAATGTCGAGCGGGCCGGTTCGACACGATGGCGAACTCCGGCGGCGCGGTGCCGATCTGCGACGCGTAGAGCAGCTTGACCTCCTCGCCCGGCCTTCTGCGGCGGCGACGTTCCGGTCGAGCAGTTCGCCCAGCACCTTGTTCACCTCGGCGGTCGGGATGCGCTTCTCCCGCTCCTCCGCCACTTCGAGGATCAGGTCGAGCAGCTTGCGCACCCGCTGGCCCGGTCAGCGCCGACACGTAGAGGAACGGCACGTACTCGAGGAACGGCGCCTTCTCGATCAGCGTCTTCTGCGCCGCGCGCCGCGGTGTTGGTGTCCTTCTCCTCGATCAGGTCCCACTTGTTCACCAGCGACGATCAGCCCGCAGCCCTGCTCCCACGCCTCGGTCGCGATGCGCAGGTCCTGGTTGTGCAGCCCGAGCGCCGCATCCACCACCAGCACGCAGACCTCGGCCCGCTCGATGGCGCGCTCGGTGCGGAGCGTCGGAGTAGAACTCGAGATCATCGTCGACCTTAGCGCGGCGCCGCAGCCCGGCGGTGTCGATGAAGTTGAGTGTCTTGCCGTCATATCGCAGAGATGCGAGTCGATCGCATCGCGCGTGGTGCCCGCCTCGGGCGCCACCACATGCCGCTCCTCGCCCAGCAGCTTGTTGATGAGCGAGGACTTCCCGGCGTTGGGCCGCCCGACCACCGCGACCTTGATCGCCTCGGCGGCCTCTTCCTCGCCCGTCGGGCAGCAGCTGTCGACGATCGTGTCGAGCAGGTCGCCGCTGCCCTTCCCCACGCCGGCGGACACGCCGACCGGGTCGCCCAGGCCGAGCTCGTAGAAGTCGAACTGGGCGGTGGCGCGCTCGAGGTCGTCCAGCTTGTTCACCACCAGCAGCACCGGGACGCCGCGCCTTGCGGAGCCGCTCCGCGATCGCGCCGTCGATCGGGTGCAGTCCCTCCTTGCCGTCCACCACGAACAGGATCAGGTCGGCTTCCTCCACCGCCGTCTCGACCTGCTGGCGGATCGCCTGGTCCATCGGCGCGTGCGAGTCGGGCACCAGGCCGCCGGTGTCCACCAGCCAGAAGCTGCCGCCCGTTCCACTCGGCGTCGCCGAAATGGCGGTCGCGCGTCGTCCCGGCCTCGGTCGGACACGATGGCCCGCCGGCCGCCCAGGATGCGGTTGAAGAGCGTGGACTTGCCGACGTTGGGGCGGCCGACGATGGCCACGGTGGGCTGGCTCACGCTGCCATCCGGCGGCCAGAGCGCATCGGCGAAGTCGTGGGACAGCCGCACCTCCACCGGCACCGCGGCGACCAGCTCGTCGATCGCAAGTTGTCGATGAAGAGCCCGTCGTCGTTGACCGACTCGCCGGGCAGCAGCACCAGGTCGAGGTCGCCGCGGCTCGCGCAGCGCGTCGCGCATCGCGCGCGCCGGGCAGCAGGCCGGCGGTGGTCACCGTGGTGCCGAACAGCGTGTTCTCCACCGGGATCAGCTCGAACGGGCGCCGGTGTGCCTCGGTGAGCGGCGCGATCACCTGCGGCATCAGCGGCGCCATGGCGGTGCCGGTCACGACGCCGACCCGCTTGCCCCGCCAGCCGCCGAGCGCACTCCGCCTCGCGCGCGATCTGCTGCTGCAGCCAGCGCACCGCGCCCACGCCGTTCTCCACCTGCTCGAAGCCGTCGTAGACCGACGGCCGGCGGCAGCTCGACCCCGGCGCGCAGGTAGAGCTCGTCGGCGCCGAAGGCCCAGGTACATCCCGCGTTCCGCCGGGCGATCGCCGGCCCGCGCCTCGATCATGCTCGATCGCGGCGCGGCACTCCGCCGGCGGTCGGCTCGCGCACCAGCTTGTGCTTGCTGTACTCCGTGAGCCCGACCGGCACCACCGAACAGCCCAGCACGTGCGGACCGAAGGCGTAGAGGTCCTCGAGCGTCTGCTCGCAGGACCGCGCCGTCGTTCACCCCGGGCGACATCACGATCTGGGTGTGGAACTCGATGCCGTGGTCGGCGAACTGGCGCAGCTGCGGGATGATCTCGGGCGCGGTCGGGTTGCGGAGCAGGTAGCGGCGCACGACCGGGTCGGTCGCGTGCACCGAGACGTACAGCGGCGACAGCCGGTACTCGATGATCCGCGCGACGTCCCACGGCTTCAGGTTCGTCAGCGTGGCGAAGTTGCCGTAGCGGAAGCAGAGCCGGTAGTCGTCGTCGCGGATGTAGAGCACGTCGCGCAGGCCCTGCGGGATGGCCGTCCACGAAGCAGAAGTCGCAGCGGTTGGCGCAGCGGCGGATCCGGGGCGGCTCGAGGCCGAGCCCCATCGGCTCATCCAGCGGCCGCTCGATGTCGAACTCGATCTCCTCGCCGCCCGGCTGCCGCACGTGCAGGAGGAAGTGCTCCTCGGCGGTGAGGAACTCCCAGTCGAGGAAGTCGTCGAGCTCTCGCCCGTTGACGCTGAGCAGCTCGGTCCCCGGTTCAAGGCCCAGCTCGGCGCCGATGGTATCCGGGCTGCGACGGCAGTAACGCGAATCATGGCGAGAAGATGCTATGCTCCTTGCGTAAATGCAAGTTCACAAGAGCTTCCATACAGACGCCTCAACTGTGTTCAGAGGCTCTCCAGGAGGTTTCCTCGCCCGCTCCACACTGGTTCTGCTCGCCGCCGGCATGGGCTCCCGCTTCGGCGGCGACAAGCAGTTCGCGAGCCTGGGCCCGGCGGCGAAACCCTCATGGACTACGCCGTGTTCGATGCTGCGCGGGCCGGCATCTCTCGCGTCGTGCTCATCGTGCGGCCGGAGGCGACGCCGCTGGTCGCCGCCCTGCGACAGCGCTACGGCAAGGCCGTTCAGGTGGACGCCGTTGTCCAGCGCCTCGAGTTCCTGCCCCCGGGCGTCGCGGCTCCCGCCGGCCGTACCCGGCCCTGGGGGACCACCCAGGCCGTCCTGATGGCCGCTGGCCTGGTGACCGACCCTTCATCGTCATCAATGGCGACGATTTCTATGGTGCCGGAGCGTATGCGGCGCTGACCGATGCCATGCGTATCGCCGCCACGGGCGACTGGTACGTCGCGGGGTTTCCGCTGGGCGAAACCCTGTCGCCCGCAGGCCCGGTGAACCGCGCAGTCTGCCGCGTCAGCCTGGATTCCTGCTTGCCCTCGATGAACTGACGGGGCTCGTGGCGGCGAGTGACGGAAGCATCCGCGGCGGGAATGGCGAGGTCGTTGCCCCGGACGCGACCGTGTCCATGAACATGTGGGGGTTCACGCCTCGGTGTTGATTCCCTGGCCCGAGGGCTTCGGCGACTTCCTGTCGCACGGCGATCGGATGAATGGCGAGTACTACCTGCCGGATGCGGTCGGGCGCGCGCTTGCGACGGGGCAGCAGGTGCGGGTGATTCCGGCGCCCGCGGCGTGGTGCGGCGTGACCTACGCAAGCGACGCTCCTGCGGTTCGCGCCCACCTGGCAGAGCCTGGTGGCGCGGGGCGACTACCCCTCCCCGCTCTGGCCATGAACGACTGGCGGACACCGCGGCCGAAGTCGTGCCGACGGTGGCTTCCTGCCATCGACGCGCGGCTGGCCGTCGCGACAGGCGGGCACATCAATCGCTCGTTCTTCGTCTCGGACGGCACTGCCGCGCCCCGATGGCTGCTGCAGCAGGTCAACTCGCACGTGTTCCCCGAACCGCTCCAGGTGATGCGCAACATCGAGCTGGTGCTCGATGCCGCGCGCAACCGCCGGCCGGGTATCGACCTGCCAACGCTGCTGCGGACGCCGGATGGGGCGGCCTGGGTGATCGACGCGGATGGCGAGTTGTGGCGCTGCTGGCTCATGGCCGCCGGGCCTCGTGAGCGCAGGCGTGGCGCGGGACATCCACGCGGCCCGGGAGACGGCGCGCGCGTTCGGCGCGTTTGCCAGCTGCCATGGTGGATGCGAATGCGGGCAGCCTGGTCGAGACCATCCCCGGCTTTCACACGACGCCCGCGCCGGCTGGCGGCGCTGGAAGCATCGATCCGGCAGGACGCGGTGGGCCGGGTCGAGCAGGCGCGGGAAGACGATTGCGGCCGCGCTTGCCCGCCGGGAACTCGCGCCGCAACTGGTCGCTCCGCTGCAGGCGCACCGGATTCCCCTGCGCGTCGTGCACAACGACGCCAAGGTCGCCAACGTGCTGTTCGATCGCGGCGGCAACGCGCGGATGGTCATCGACCTCGACACGGTCATGCCGGGCACACTGCTCTTCGACTTCGGTGACCTGGTGCGCTCCGGCGTCAGCGAATCGGCGGAGGATGCGAGCGATACTCGGCCTGGTGCATGCCGACGAAGCCCGCTTCCGCGCGCTGCTGGAGGGTTATCTCGAGGGTTGCGGCGCCATGCTCACCGCGACGGAACGCTCATTGCTGGAGACTGCGGGTCGCGTGATCACCTGGGAGCAGGCGATCCGGTTTCTCACCGACTACCTGGATGGGGACCGGTATTTCGCCGTGACGGGGCGCCGCGCACAACCTGCAGCGCGCGCGTGCCCAGCTGGCCCTCCTCGCCTCACTCGAGGCACAGCAGCACCCGATTCGCCGCGATTGCTCAGTCGGCCTGACCGCCCTGGCGGTGCGCGCCCACATGCGTCGCAGCAGGCGCACCAGCCATACGCCGCTGACCACGAACAGCACGATCCACACCCACGCCTGGGGCCACTTCCCGTAGAGCATGCTTCCCGAGCCAAACAGCGCCGAATAGACGAACAGGCAGCCCAGCATCCAGCCCAGCAACTGCTGCGGGAGGCTGTCGGGTGACGGGCCGAGGCCGGTGCGCTGCCGGATGCGCGGTCCACCCGGGCCCGGCCGGACGCACGCGCCGGTAGAAGCCTCCAGCGTCGCGCGTCGGTCGGGCTGCGTCAGGTAGGTCACGAGAGCCACACGATACTGGTCACGAGGATGGTGATGACCAGCAGCGAACGTGCGACGAGCGATTCCGTGCCCCTGCTTCGCCGCGACGAAGAAGCCCGCCGAGACGAGGAACGAGCTCACCATCGCGGCGATCTCGCTCCAGGCATTGATGCGCCACCAGAACCAGCGCAGCAGGTAGATCAGTCCCGTGCCCGCGCCCGACCGACAGCATCAGGTCGAAGGCCTGGCGCGCCGAGTCGAGCACGAAGGTGAGGCCCGCCGCCACGACCATGAGCAGCCCGGTGACGAGGCGGCCGACCATCACGTAGTGCTTCTCGCTGGCGTCCTTCGGTGCAGGAATCGGCGATAGAGGTCGTGCACCAGGTACGACGTGCCCCAGTTGAGGTGCGTGGAGAGCGTGGTCACGTACGCCGCGAGCAGCCCGCCACCATCAGACCCAGCATGCCGTGCGGCAGGAACTTGAGCATCGCCGAGTAGGCCATGTCGTGGCCCAGCAGGTGTCGGGTCCACGTACGGGAAGGCGCCGCGCGATGTCGTCCAGCGTCGGGAACACGAGGATCGAGCGAGCGCAGTGATGATCCAGGGCCACGAGCGGAGCGCGTAGTGGGCCACGTTGAAGAAGAGCGTGCCCGGCGAGCGCGTCCCGCTCGGTCCTGGCCGCAAGCATCCGCTGCGCCACGTAGCTCCCGCCGCCCGGCTCCGAGCCGGGGTACCACACCGACCACCACTGCACCGTGAGCGGGATGATCAGCACCGTGAGCGTCAGGCCCCAGTTCCCGAAGTCCGGCAGCAGCGACAGCGTGGACGGGTCGATGCGTGCCATGAGGCCGCTCAGCCCGCCGACCTCGGGCTGCTGCAGCGAGTATACCGCCGCGGCGAACGAGCCGGCCATGGCGATGCCGAACTGGATGAAGTCGGTCACCAGCACGCCCCAGAGTCCGGACGTCGCGGCGAACGCGATGTTGATCACGGCGCAGATCAGCAGCGTCTTGCGACATCGGCCATCCCAGCACCACGTTGGCGATCTTCGCCGCGGCGAGGTTCACCGTGGCCATGATGACGGCGTTGAAGAACAGCCCGAGGTAGACCGCGCGGAAACCGCGGACGAATGACGCCGGCGGTCCCGGAGTAGCGGAGCTCGTAGAACTCGAGGTCGGTCAGTACGCCCGACCGGCGCCAGAGCCGGGCATAGAAGAACACGGTCAGCATGCCCGTCAGCAGGAACGACCACCAGGCCCAGTTGTTCGCCACGCCGCTCTCGCGCACCAGGTTGGTCACGAGGTTCGGGGTGTCGGTGCTGAAGGTCGTGGCCACCATCGACACGCCGATGAGCCACCACGGTGCCGCCCGTCCCGAGGTGAAGAACTCGGCGGTGCTCGACCCTGCCCGTCGCGCCAGCAGCACCGCCGGGATGAACGAGACGATGATGGACACCACGACGATGATCCAGTCGAGCGACGACATGCTCATGCGCGGCCCGGTGTGAGGCGTGGCGAGGAACGACGAAGGCCGGTCATTGCCGACCGGCCTTCAAGCGGGCGACGGGGTTCGAACCCGCGACCCTCAGCTTGGGAAGCTGATGCTCTACCAACTGAGCTACACCCGCGAACTGGAGGGGAAAGTCGTTGCCCGGCGCCGCCATTGTCAAGACGGCCGGCACCAGATTCATCTGGCTCCCGCTGCCTCCAGGAAACTCTTCAGGTCCGATTCGCTGACCGCCGGCTCACCGCCGACGACGTTGTCCAGCCGCCCCTCGCGCATCCATCGCTCCAGCTCGTCCACCAGCGAGAAGAGGTGGTCGAACGAGTCCACGATGAAGAGCAGCGGCTGGTAGTGGTCGATCTCGAAGTACTGGTTGATGACCCACTCGAGCTGCACTGGATACCGCTGCACCACGGGCGAGTCGATGGCATGCGCAATCTCGCCGTAGGAGCTGAGCAGGCCGCTGCCATACACCTTGAGCCCCGTCCCGCTCCGCATCAGGCCGAACTCGATCGGTGAACCAGAAGAACCGCGCCATCGCCTGGCATGATGCTGGTCATCCGCCGGATCCTCTCGTCCTCGTCCGTGATGCTCGACACGAACTCCGCCGCGGTATGCGCGCAGTCGCCGAAGCGCACCAGCGTATCGGCAAAGGCCCGGTCGGTGTGCATCGGGACGTGGCCGGCGATGTCGTGGAAGATGTCCGGCTCGGGCAGGTAGTCGAGCGGTTGCGCATCGCGGATGGTGATGGTGGTGGGGAACTCGCGGTTGCGCAGGCAATCGAAGAACTGGAACGACGGCACGTAGCCGCTGACCGGCTTGGCCTTGAACCCGGTGAGCGGGCTCAGGAAGCGGTTCACGTCGTCAAGCGCGGCACCCGCGTCGCGTCGAGGCACAGGCTGCCGATGCCCTCGAGGAAACGCGGGTTGGCGTAGCGCCGCCAGCGATCCTCCATGCGCGCGATACAGCCGCCGCCACGCCTCATGGTTGGCGTCGCTGTAGAGCTCGTACGGCTGGTGGATGTACAGCTCGCCGTTGGCCTGCGCCTGTTCGATGAACGGCGCCCGCGTCGTCGTGAGGCCTGCGGCGGGGACGGTTGCCGGACGTGTCATGCCGCCTCCGGGGCGCCTGGGCCCCGGTTACTTGACCGTGTAGCGATAACCGGTGATGCCCTCGCCCTTCACCTCGAACGAGAACGGCTTGGTGGCGCTGGGCGCGAGCGCCTCGAAGGCGACGTCCTGGGTCGCCACCGTCTTGCCGGACTTGTCGAGCATCTCGAACGCGAGCGTGAACGGGTGCGGGTCGATCGGCTTGCCCGTCTTCGCATCCATGGACTGGACGCCCGTGGCGGTGCCACCCAGCGTGGCGGACGCCGCATGCAGCGTCAACTCGGTGACGGTGACGCTGGCCGGCAGCTTGAGGCGCTGCTCGCCCACCGCGTTCGCCTTCTCGGGCTGCTTCGAGAGCCGGTAGCCCTCCTGCTGCAGCTTCATGGCATCGACGTTGAGCGGCTCGAGTGCCACGAGCTTGCCCGCCGCCTCGGCGAGGGCCGGGCCATCCTTGAGCGCGAGATAGGTATTCGCCTGCGCCTGCAGCGCGGCGACGTTCGTCGGTTCCGCCGCAACCACCTTCTTGAGCGCCTCGGCGGCGCCAGCGTAATCCTTGCTGTTGTACAGCTTCAGCGCCGCATCGAAGTCGGTGTTGGCCACCGGTCCCGCGGCCGTCGTCGTTCCGGTCTCGGCATCCAGTGCCTTCGCCTTGTCCGTCTGGCCCGCCGCACGATACGCGCGCGCCAGGACGCTCTTGGCGTCGGCATCGCTCGGGTTGGCCTTGACGTACTGTTCCAGCAACGGGACGGCCGCGGCGCCCTGCCCGTTGTTGATCATGACGATCGCCTGGTTGTACGTCGCCCGGTTCCGGACCTTCGCCTCCAGCGAGTCGCTGGACGTGCCCTGGTTCACGATGTTGAAGTACTTGATCGCGCTGTCGGGCTGCTTGCGCAGCGAGTAAATGAGGCCCAGCTGGTACGGAGCGAAGCCCGAGGAAGGCATGACGCTCATCGCCTGCTGAAGGTCAGTGATGGCCTTGGTCGTGTCACCCGCCTGCAGCGCCTCGATCCCGGAGTTGTAGAGCGGGCGATACGCGACCTTCCGCAGGTTCTCGATTTCCGTCTTGCAATCCGGCGCGAGTTTGAGGGCGCGGTCGAGCGATGAATCGGCGCCGACGACATCGCCCTGGAACAGGTCGATCCATCCCAGTCCATACCAGGCGGACGCGGCCTTGTCCTGGCCGTCCTCCTTGATGGCCTCGGTGATCACGCCATTGCCGGACTTGAGCAGCGAGGCGGCCGTCTGGGGATCCTTGGCCTCCATGGCCGACTTGAGGTAGGTATAGCCGCTGCTGACCTTGAACTGCTTCCCCTTGTCTGCCGAGCACGCGGGCGCCACGTACTTGCCGTGCGACTGGGCCATCATGGCCTGCGCAACGGCCTGGTTCTGTGCCACCGCGGGTGCTGCCGCGCACGCCACGAAGAAGCTCGCCATCACCAAAGGCTTGATCGTCATCGTCCACGCCACTCCCAGTTCAAAGGACCGCACCACCCGCATTTAGCACCCGAATATCGCCCGCCAGACAGGGACTCGCAAACCTCATGCGCGGTAGAGCCACCCTGCCCCGGTGTTGAAGACAACCACCTTTGCCCCGGCGTCGAGCGCGCCGGAAGCCCTGAGTTTCCGTGCCGCGGCGAGTGCAGCGCCACCCTCCGGGGACAGGTCGACCCCCTCCGAGGACGCGCCAGCGACTGCAGCATCCGCCAGTTCCTGCTCGGTCACCGAAATGGCGCCGCCGCCACTCTCGCGCAGCGCCCTCAGCATCAGCCGGTCTCCCAGCGGAGCTGGTACACGGAGACCGGCCGCCGACGTGGCGGGATTGGCCCAGGGCTCACAGTGGTCCGCACCGGCGTTGAAGGCCCGGACCACCGGTGCGCAGCCCTCCGCCTGCACGGTGTAGAAGCGCGGCGGCGTCCCCTGGACGAACCCCGCCTCGGCGAGTTCGGCGAATGCCTTCCACATCCCGATGAGGCCGGTGCCGCCCCCGGTGGGATAGATGATGGCGTCCGGCATGGACCAGCCGAAGTGCACGGCCAGCTCGAAGCCGAGCGTTTTCTTGCCTTCGATGCGATAGGGTTCCCGCAGCGTGGAGACGTTGTAGGCCCCTTCGGCGGCACTCCATGCGCTCGCCAGGCGACCGCAATCACCAATATGCCCGTCGACCAGTTCCAGTTCGCCACCGAAAACCTGGATCTGCTGCAGGATGACCGGGGGCGTGCTTTGCGGTGCGTAGATCCGTGCGCGCACGCCGGCCCGGGCGGCGTATGCCGCCAGCGCGACGCCAGCATTGCCGGCGGTAGGAACGACGAAGCTGGTCGCGCCGGCAGCGGCTGCACGCGTGATGGCGGCACTCATGCCCCGCGACTTGAAGGAGCCCGTCGGATTGGTGCCTTCATCCTTGAGCCACAGCTGCTCGAGTCCGATCAACTCGCCGGTGCGCCGCAAGTGCAGGAAGGGCGTGTCGCCTTCACCCAGCGTCACGGGTTGCTCGCCAGGCAGGAGAGGCAGGAACTGCCGGAACCGCCACATCCCGTGACCGCGCCGCACTTCGGCGCGCGCGGCAATGGTAGGCGCCGGCCGCTGATAACGGACCAGCCACGGCTGGCCACACCGGTCGCACACGGTGGGCAGTCCCTCGGCGCTCCTGGTATTGTCGCACGCCGAGCAGGCCAGGGTCCAGTCGAATGTCATCTCATCGTTCCTGCAGGTGCTCCAGGATGCGTTCGGCGAGGCGCGTGGAGACGCCCTCCACGCTGGCGAGTTCGGTGACTGTAGCGGATCGTACCCCGGCAAGGCTGCCGAATCGCTCCAGCAGCATCCGCCGGCGCTTGGCGCCTACCCCCGGATATTGAGAAGTTCAGAGGTGATGGTGCGCTCCGACCGGCGCTTTCGGCTGTAGGCGAGGCCGAACCGATGTGCTTCATCGCGAGCGCGCTGCAGAAGCCGCAGTGAAGGACTGCGGCGCGGCAGCCGCAGACTCTCCTCACGCCCGACCAGGAAGACCTCCTCCTCCTTCTTGGCGAGACTCACGAGCGTCACTTCCCCCAGGTCGAGGGCTCTCGCCGCTTCTACTGCAGATCCGAGCTGTCCCTTTCCGCCATCGATCACCATGAGGTCCGGCAGCTGCAGCCCTTCGTCGCGCCGGCGGGTGAGGTAGCGCGTCACCACTTCGCGAATGGCGGCGAAGTCGTCCTGCATTCCGGGATCGCCGATTCGGAATTTCCGGTATTCGCTCTTCTTCGGTCGGCCGCCCTCGAACCAGACAAGGGAGCCTACGGTGTCGCGCCCGGCATTGTGGGAGATGTCGACGCAGACGAGGCTGCGCGGCACGCGCTGGAGGCCCAGATCGCGACCGAGCGCGTAGACGGGATCTTCGGCGCGCTCCTCGGTCTCGAAGGACTCAATGCGCAGGCTTTCCAGCAGGTGCCGCGCGTTCTGCTCCGCCAGGAGCAGCCAGCGATGCAGGATGCCGCGCTGCGGAACAAGCCACTCGAGCGCCGGCTCGAGCTCCGCGAGCAGGTCCAGCTCGGCGGGCGGGAATGGCAGCCCGACCCGCAGCGCCCGTGCTTCGGCCGGCAGGTAGTACCGTACCAGGAAGGCGTTGAGGATTACGGCGTCGCTCTCACCCTCCACGTTCTCGAGGAACCGGTGTTCCCTGCCCACGACCTTGCCCTCACGCACGCGCAGCAGGACCGCGACTGCATCATCCCCATCGCGAGCGTAGCCGATCGCGTCCGCTTCTCCGCTACCCATGATCTCCACTGTGGAGCTCTCTTCCAGCTTCTCCAGCCAGCGGAGTGCATCACGATGTTCACCGGCCCGCTCGAAATCCTCCCGGCCCGCGGCCGTCGCTCATCAACTCGCGCACCCGGAGCCGGATGTCCTGGGTCCGGCCCTCGAGGAAGGCAAGTACCTCGTCGATCATCGCACGGTAGTCCGCCTCGGTCTGCCATCCCACGCACGGCGCCTTGCACCGGCCGATGTGATAGTCGAGGCAGGGGCGTTCACGGCGCTCGCGTGGCAGGTCGTCGGAGCAGCTGCGGACCGTGTAGATCCGCCGGATGATGGCCAGGGCGCGGCGAAGCTGGGAAACATCGGTAAAGGGGCCGTAGTAGCGGGCCCCCTGAAGGTCACGGCGACGGGTCACCAGCACGCGGGGGAACGGTTCGCCAATCGTGACGGCGATGGAGGGGTAGCTCTTGTCGTCCTTGAGCCGGACGTTGAATCGCGGGCGATACTCCTTGATGAGGTTGTTCTCGAGAAGCAATGACTGGGCCTCGGTGGCCGTCACCACTGTCTCCACGTCCGCGATCAGCCTCCGCAACAGCACATCCTTCGGCGCGAGCTCGGTATCAGGTGCGAAATAGCTGCGCACGCGCGAGCTGAGGCGCTTGGCCTTCCCTACATAGAGGACCTGCCCCTCCGCATCCTTCCACAGATACACACCCGGCCCATCCGGCAGTGTCTCGAGCTTGCGCTGGAAACCGTCCGGGTCGCCCCTGGATCCATCCTTCACCGTCATGAAGGGAAAATTGGCGGGATTGCCGGTGCTGCGCTACCCGATCAGACGGCGTATCCGCGGCCACGGGTGAACCGGGCGACAAACGCGCGCGCCTCATGCACGCCCAGCAGGTGCGTGCAGCCCACGTACACGATTCCGAATGTGCCCATCACCAGGATGGCGACAAGCAGTGGCCCGTGATGCATCGTGACCTGGAGCACGGCCCAGGCGGCCGCCGCCGCCAGGGTGGCGGACCCCCAGAGCCGGAGAAGCAGGCCGGTGTTGGTCGCGGGGCGACCCCCAATCGCAATGCCGAGCGAGCGTCGCAGGAGCGAGAACTCGAGCCAGCCCGCCAGGCTGCCCGCGAGTGCGAGGCCGGGTGCGCCCCAGGTGGCCTCGATGCCGAATTGTCGCGGAAGCCAGACGGCCAGGAGGAATCCCAGTGCGACCCCGGTGCCGACCCGAATGAGTGCAAAGCGCATCGGTGTGCGCGTGTCCTGGATGGCCCAGAACGTCGATGCGTAGAGACGACCAAGGGTCCCCGGCAGCAGCCCGACCCCGGCGCCCGCGAGGATGTGCCAGACAAAGAAGCTGTCGTCCCGGGAGAAGCGGCCGGTCTGGAACAGGGCGGCCGCGACCACCTCGCCAAGGGTCAGGAAGATCACGCAAGTCGGGATCACGAAGTAGCAGATCTGTCGAAGGCCGGCCTCGAGTCGCTTGCGCAGGTGCGCGTCGCGCTGCTCCACGTTTCCCGACGCGCCGGCCATGCGCGGGAGCTCCGCCGCCGACACCGACATGCCGAAAAGGCTGATCGGCAGGCTGTAGAGATTCTGGGCGTAGGAGAGTGCCGCCACCGCCCCGCCGGGCAGCAGCGTGGCGATGAGCGTGTCGACATACGCACTGATCTGCACCACGCCACGGCTCGTCAGTGCAGGCACGAAGTTCCGCAGCACCGTGCGGATGTGCCCCGACGCCTCGGTCAGCTGACCGGAGAGGCCGTGGAGCACCTTGGCGACGGTTGGCAACTGCACCAGGACCTGCAGCGCGCTGCCGGCCACCGATGCCCAGGCCGCGATGGCGACAAGGTCGGTTTCGCCCACCCGGCGGCCCCAGAAGACGAGGGCCACGATCATGGCCATGTTCCAGGCGACCGGAGCCGCGTACGACAGGAAGAACCGGCCGTGACTGTTGAGCACTCCCAGGCACCAGGCCGAGAGGACCAGGAGGCCCGCGCCCGGAAACAGGATGCGCACCAGTCGGATGGTGAGCTCGCGCTTCTCGCCCTCGAAGCCGGGTGCGATGACGTTGATGAGCACCGGTGCCGCCAGGACGCCGAGCAGCACCAGCACGCCCACAACCAGCATGAGCAGCGCACCGATCGCGCGCGCCACGCGACGGGCCTCCGCCTCGTCGCCTGCGCCCAGGAGCCGGGAATAGACCGGAATGAACGAGGCCGAGAGTGCGCCCTCGCCAAAGAGATTCTGCAGCAGATTGGGAATCCGGAACGCAGCAGCGAAGGCGTCAGCGGGGTCGCTGGTGCCGAGAAAATGCCCGAAGACGCGGAGCCTCACGAGGCCGACGAGGCGGCTCAGCAGGATGCCGAGCGCCACCATCAGGGCGGCGCCGCGGCGTGGTGCCGGAGATGGAGCTGGAGCTGGAGTGGGGGTGGTCAGTTGCCGCTTGAGGGCGGAAGGGTGCGGTGCGGCGTGTCCTCGATCAGCCGTTGCAGGAACTGGTTTTCTTCCTTCAGCTCCTGCACCGCCCGCGAGAGGTCGTCGACATCGCTCTCGAGCAGGTCGACCTTCTTCGTGAGCTGCGTCAGGTCCGTGGCGGGCGGGGGCGGCCCTTCGACGCGGCGTGCCAGCGCTCGACCGAGCGGGGAATCAAAGAGGATTCCCATGATCGGGATCAGCAGCGCAACGAGCAGGACGAGCGCAATGATGCCCATGGTCACCGAACCTACGAGCCCACCCGGACGCCCTCAAGGGCGCCGGCATACCAGGAACCCGCTTCCGCGAGCACCGCGTCGAGAAATCCACGACCATGCCGCGCCAGGAACGGCGCGACGGTGAACACGCGCTCCTGGGGCTTGCCATCGGGCCGGACCAGCGCGCGCGCGCGCGTCACCTGCCCCAGTTCCGTTTCGCTGCGCTTCTTGAGGTGGTGCACCAGTTTCTTCTCGATGTCGCTCGTTCCCTGAAGCGCATTGTTCCGGACACCCTGGACGGTCTTCTCCAGGGTCGGGTCGATGTCGAGCGTGGCCCTGGCCAGCGCCGCGTACTCGGACTCCATGGCGTCGCGCAGGCGCTGCAACGTCGCCGTGACGGCGTCGGGCAGCTGCGACCTCGCGATGCGCGTTTCGAGCCCACCGTCAGGGGCAAGCAGGTCGTCGATTGTCAGGCTGAACTTGCCGAGGACGCGATCGACCTTCGCCTCGACCACGATGCCCGACCAGCGAGGCACTGGAAGCTGCTGGGCAACGCCAAGCACATCGTAGACCGGCGGCGTGAGCGCGAGATAGCGAAGTTCGCCGGGACCGGCCACGTAGGCGACGGTGGGCAGGACCGCGCTCTCCACCACGGGGCGGAGCAGGACGTTGGGTGAGAGTCGCTCGGGCTCGGAGGCGGCAATGGCAGAGAGCTCGGCCATCGAGTAGCTCTCGCCGCCCCGACGCGTGCGAAAACCATTGTCGACGCGCACGAGACGATCGCGTCCCTCGCGGCCTTCGAGAAACACCAGCGTGGCGCCGTCACCCACTGCGACAGCCGGATCCGCACCCTGGGCTGCCAGCCGGGCCGCCAGCGGTATGAGCGGCGGTTCGATCTTCCCGCAGTGTTCCAGCGCCTGCATCATGACCGGCGCGGCCAGTTGCTTGAGCGCGCGGCGTCCCGCATCGATGCAGAACACGCCGAATGGTGCGAGCAGTTCCGCGAGGGCACCCGCGTACGCGTCTCCGACGGTGGCCGAGGGATGTAATGGCGCCGCAGCCATGCCATCGTCTCCTGCGCGGAGCCATCGCCCGGCAGGTCAGCCTGCAACTGCTCCAGGAGAGCGACGACCCCGGCGCCAAGTGGCTCCCGGTACATGGGGGTCATGGCGGCATCGCCGGCCCGCGCCGGCAGCGACGCATGACGGATGCTCGCGTCTGCCGTCGGCCACGCCGCGCGATTGGCCTCCGCCGCATCGTGATCATCAGTGGCGAGCCAGAACACCGGCAGCACCGGGCGCTGCCACTGCGTCTCGAGGTGCCGGGCGAGCGCCACCACCGAGAGTGCCTTGTAGATCGTGTAGAGCGGGCCGGTGAAGAGGCCCGGCTGCTGGCCCGTGGTCACCACGATGGTATCGGGCGCGAGGAGGGCTGCGCGTCGATCGGTCATGCCGGGCGTCACGACGATTGCCTCGAGCAGGCGAGGATCCACGCCGCCGGCCCGGGCGACGGGTGCTGGAACAACCGGGCGGAGCGGCGTCGTGACGAGGCGGGCGTTCATCTGACCTGCCCCAGGAGCAGGACCCGCGGACATCGCTCCGAGAGCGGAGCGCCGGCGTAGTCACCGAACTGGAAACGCACATCGACGCCTGCCCCGTCGAGCAACTGGAGCAACTCGTCCACATTGAAGAGGCGAACGCGCTCGGTGAACTCCCGGGCATCCGCCAGCCGGATTTCCTTGATCACGAAGCGCATGTCGTCCGAAAGGTACCGACGCACCCGCACATCCCGCTCGAGCGTCTCCACGGCGTGGGCGGCGCGGACACCCTCGCGCACCATGCCGGCATTGAGGAAGTCCAGCACGAACCAGCCGCCGAGCCGGACCGTGTGCGCCATGCCGGTGAGTGCGCTGGCATGCTCGGCATCGGTGTCGAAATAGCCGAAGCTGGTGAAGAGGCTGAGCGCGACATCGACGGCCCGGTCGCGGATCGGGAGGTGCCGCAGGTCGGCGCGAAGGAGGGGAGCATGGGTTACCGCGCGTGCGCGGCGAAGCAGGACCATCGAAAGATCGAGCCCGACCGGCGTGATTCCCTCCCCTTCCAGCGCGGCGGCATGGCGCCCTGGTCCGCAGGCGATATCCAGCACCCGCGATGCCGGGCCCCAGCCGACGCAGCGCCCCACCAGCTGCACCAGCTGGCGCGCCTCAGCCGCATCGCGGTGCGGATAGAGTGCCAGGTACTCCTCGCCGAACCACTGGGCGAACCATTCAGTCATGGGATGAGTCGACAGTCGTCAGTCGTCAGATGTTCGGATAGCGCTTTCCCGCAAATGAACCATAGAGGCTTACCACCGTGGACTGACAGCTCACGACTGACGACTGACGACTCACTTGTGATACGGCTCTCCCTTCAGGATCGTCCAGGCGCGGTAGACCTGCTCCAGCACCACGACCCTGCACAATTCGTGAGGAAGGGTAAGCGGACCGAGGCTCCAGGAAAGGTCGGCGCCAGCGAGAAGGGTCGGGTCGAGACCGTGTGATCCGCCGATGACCAGGCTCACCGGTCGGGCATCGAGTCGCCAGCGATCGAGCTGGCCGGCCAGCGCCTCGCTCGAGAATGGCTTGCCGCCGCGATCGAGGACGACCGTGCGCCCGGCCGGCGCCAGCCGCTCCCGCAGGCGGGTGGCCTCCTCGCGCCGCTGCGCCCCCTCGTTCGCGGCACGTGAGGCTTCGCGGACCTCGATCTCCTGGAACCCGGTATAGCGTTCCACGCGCTTCACGTACTCATCCGCCATGGTGCGGAACGCAGGTCGTAGCTTGCCGACCGCAACCAGGCTCAGTTTCATGCGCGCCTCGTCGCGGGACCGGCCCTACGCGTACATACCCCGCAGGCGGTGAACGGCGGCCACCCGCTCGATGGCGAGCATGTAGGCGCCGGTCCGCATGTTGACGTTGTGCGTGTCCGACATGCTCGCGACTTCATCGAACGACCGGACCATGATCCGCTCGAGGCGCTGGTTCACCGTCTCCTCGTCCCAGAAGTAGCCGCCCCGGTCCTGCACCCACTCGAAGTAGCTGACCGTGACGCCGCCGGCGTTCGCGAGGATGTCCGGGATGACAAAGACGCCCTTCTCCTCCAAGATGCGATCCGCGTTGGCCGTCGTGGGCCCGTTGGCGCCCTCGCAGATGATCCGGGCCCGGATGTTCCCGGCATTCTTGCTGGTAATGACGTTTTCCATTGCCGCCGGCACCAGGACGTCACAGTCCACGGTGAGCAGCTGCTCGTTCGTCATTGCGTCGGCCTTTGCATAGCCCGCGAGGAACTTGTTCTGCCGCACCCAGGCCAGCACGTCGGCGATATCGAGCCCCTTCGCGTTGTAGATGCCGCCGGACTTGTCGCTCACGGCGACGACGGTCGTGCCGGCAGCCGACAGAAGCTGGGCGGTGATCGACCCGACATTGCCGAACCCCTGTACGGCCACGCGAGCCCCCCGCGCCTGCATGCCGAGCCGCTCGAGCGCTTTCATCGTGACGAGCATGCATCCGCGACCGGTCGCCTCCCGGCGCCCGAGCGAGCCACCCATCTCGATCGGCTTGCCCGTCACCACGGCTGTGACGGTGTGCCGCTTGTGCATCGAGTAGGTGTCCATCACCCAGGCCATGACGCGCTCATTCGTGTTCACGTCCGGCGCCGGCACGTCGGAGTCGGGGCCCAGCGTATCGATGATGGCGGAGGTGTAGCGGCGGGTGAGGCGTTCGACCTCGGGCATCGACATGTGGGCCGGATCGCAAATGACGCCACCCTTGGCGCCGCCGAACGGAATATTCACGACGGCGCATTTCCAGGTCATCCACGCAGCCAGCGCCTTCACTTCATCGAGGTTCACGTTCATGTCGAACCGGATGCCGCCCTTGGCCGGCCCGCGCGATGAGTTGTGGATGACGCGATAGCCGGTGAAGACCTCGACCTCGCCATTGTCGCGATGGATCGGCACCGACACGATGATCTGCTTTTCGGGGTGGCGCAGCACCTTGTAGAGGCCGGGGTCCAGGCTCAGCCGCTGGGCGGCATAGTCGAAGCGCGACATCATCGCCTCGAACGGATTGTCCTCGGCGAGGAAGCGGTCCTTGTCGGGCGAGATGATCGGCTGACCCTGGTGGGTCGCGATACTGGTCATGGTCACTCCGGCGCCGCGGTGCGCGCGGCAGGGTTAGATAGGGTCCACGGGCGATACGACGGCATCGAGCGCCGCCACGATCCGGTCGCCACCCCGCTCCCACTCGAGCCCCAGCACCGCGACGAGGGGCTCGGGCACGCTGGCGGGCCAGCGATCGCGCAACTTCACCGCATCCTTCTCTGTCATCACCACGTGATCCGCGCGTCGCGCCGCGTGGGCGAGCCAGGCGAGGTCCTCGTCGCGGTACTCGTGATGATCCTTCCAGGTCGCGACCTGCACCTGCGCCCCGATCGACTTCACCTGCGCCACGAACGCATCGGGATCGGCAATCCCGGCGGCCGCCACCACGCGGCGTCCAGCCAGCTCCGTCGCCGGCACCCTGCGACCCGAGACCAGCCCCTCGAGATGCCGCAGCCCCAGGTGGGCGATGGCAACCGGGCCGGCCACACGGCTCGCCAGCTCATCGGCCAGCAGTTCAGCCGCTTCACCCGTCGCGCGCTTGCGCGTGATGATCAGTGCATCGGCCCGGTCGAGCGCATCGAAACCTTCGCGCCAGGGACCGGCCGGCACCGCCCATCGGACGGCTCGCGTGGTCTCGGCGGCCACGACCGCCAGATTGAGGTCGCGCCGCACATCGAGGCGCTGGTACGCATCGTCCAGCACCAGCACTTGCGCCCCCTGCGCCAGCGCGGCCTCCGCCCCGGCAACCCGGTCGGGATTCGCCACCACGATGGCCTCGGGCACCGACCGCCGATGCACCAGTGCCTCGTCCCCGCCGTAGCCACGCAGCAGGATGCCGGGGCGAAGCCCCCGGGCGACATAATGTCGCGCGATCCAGATCGCGATCGGCGTCTTGCCCGACCCACCCACGGTCAGGTTGCCAACGGCGACGGTCGGGAGTGGCAGGTCATGCGTGGTGACCCACCCGCGCCGATAGACGGCCTCCCTGACGCGCATGGTGGTACGCCAGAGGGCCGAAGCCGGGATCAGTGGCAACCGGGCCAGCCGGGCCTCCGGGCGCCTGCTGGTCCAGAGCCAGCGCAGAAAACGGTGGGAGTCGCCTCGCCGCCCGCCCATCATGCCGCGGCTCCAAGCAGGTTCAGTGCCTGCTGGGCGGCCGCCACAGCCTCGGGAATGGCGTTGTCGCCTGCCCCGACGTGAATGGGGTCGCCGTACCGAACCCGCACCTGGGCAAACGGCTTGGGGATCATGAACTGGTCCCAGGAACGAAGGCGCCACGATCGGCTGGACGCCGCCCGTATCGGCACGAGGGGGACCCCGGCGCGCTGCGCCGCCAAGGCTGCTCCGGGCTTGAAGACATTTCGGGGCCCGCGCGGTCCGTCGGGCGTGAACGCGACGGTGGTACCGCTTTCGAGCACGCGCAGGGCGCTCATCAGGACCTCGACCGCCCGCCGGCTGCTCGAGCCGCGAATGGGCTGGAATCCAAACGACTCGGCCACCTGAGCCGCATACTCCCCATCGCGTGACTTGCTGACGACGACGGCCAGGCCCATTCCGCGCCCCAGCCACAGGAGCGGCAGCAGGTCCTCATGCCAGCACGCGAGCACGACGTTGGCGCGACCGGCGCGGACCTCGATTTCCAGGTCGTTTTGCTCGGGAAGGTCCATGCGCCAGGTGCATGCGACCGAGCTGATGACCGGCTTGGCGATGAGCCGGAGGCCCCGGGGCGACAGGCGGAGTTTCATGCGGCGAGCAGCGTGACGGCGATATCGGCGACACGAGCTGCCGCGCCAGGCGTGCCCAGTCGCTCCCGGACAAGTGCGAGGCCGGCGTGCTGCGCGCGCGTCGCCGGATCATCGGCGCGAAGCAGCGGCGTAACGGCGGTCGCGAGTGCGTCGGCGCTGACTCGCTCCTGCAGAAGTTCCGGCACCACCGGGCGATCGGCCACGAGGTTCACCAGGCTGACCCACTTGATCGTCACCAGTCGCCGCGAAATGGCGAACGAGACCGGGTGGACCTGATAGGCGACCACCATCGGTGTGTCGGTGAGTGCAGCCTCGAGCGTGGAGGTACCGGACTTGATGATGGCCGCATCCGCGGCGGCCAGAACCGTGACCGGGTCGTCATGCACCAGCGTCAGCGGGCCGGGCGACGGATAACTGCCATGACCGGTGGCGGCAACCAGCGCGCGCGAGATCACGCCGCGCTCGAGCAGCTGGATCGCCGCGTCGCGGAAGGGGCGCCACAGTCGCCTCAGTTCACCGGCACGGCTGCCCGGAAACAGCGTCAGCACACGTTCGTCCGTGCCGACGCCGAGTGCACGGCGCGCGGTGGCCCGGGCGGGCGGTACGCCGCGATCCAGCAGCGGATGGCCAACGTAGTGCGCCTCAATGCCGACGCCCCGGAAGAAGGCTTCCTCGAATGGCAGGATCACGGCGAGCTGGCTGCAGGCGCGGGCCAGACGACGGGCACGCTGCGGTCGCCAGGCCCAGAGTTGCGGTGCGATGTAGTAGAGCACCGGGATGCCCGCCCGGCGGGCCGCCTCCGCCACGTGCAGGTGAAAGCCGGGATAGTCGATGAGGATGACGAGATCGTACGCGGCGCTGGTAAAGAGGCGTTCGAGACGGCGCAGCAGCGCCATGTGTGCGGGGATCTTGCCGACGATCTCGATCATGCCGAATGCGGTGAGACCCTCCATGGGGAATCGCACCTGCGCCCCGGCTGCCGCCATGCGGGGTCCGCCAAAGGCCTCCAGGGTGGCGGTGGGCAGCCGCGCCTTCAGCGCCTCGATCACCGCCGGCCCCATGAAGATCTCCCGACGGCTCACCGGCGGAAAGAAAAATTCGCGCGGCGCCGACGCTCATGCGCCTCGGTGCAGCGGGAGCGGTGCGGTATTGACGGCAGCGGCGACACGGAGCGCCAGGGCCAGCGCGGCCCGGCCCTCCTCGCCGGTGATGACGGCCTCGCGATCCCCCCGCACGGCGTGAATGAAGCTGTGCAGCTCGAGGGAGAGCGCGTCGGCTTCCTCGGCGCGGAGCGAGATCATTTCCACGATGTCGCGAGTCCCTGGTCCACGCCGGGGCGCCAACCGTCGCGCAGCCGCATGAAGTCTCCGCGACCGGTCGCGAGGTCCAGCGAGAGGTACCCGTTAGCCTGGAAGATCCGGAGGCGCCGCACCCGGTCGCGCGCCACGCGGGACGCGGTGACGTTCGCCACGACCCCACCCTCGAACTCCACGCGGGCATTGGCCATGTCGAGGTGGGGGGAAAGCACCGCCACGCCGCTGGCGCGTACATCCACCGCTTCCATGCCACCAGTGAGGTGGAGGATGAGGTCGAGGTCGTGGATCATGAGGTCGAGGACGACGGCGACATCGGTGCCGCGGGGCTGGAAGGAAGCGAGGCGGTGACTCTCGACGTACAGCGGCTGGTGGAGCCAGGGTTCCGCCGCGCGCAGCGCCTGATTGAATCGCTCGATGTGCCCGACCTGCAGCTGGATTCGCTGGCGCGCGGCCTCGGCAATCAGTTCGTCCGCCTCGGGCAGGCTCGCCGCGAGCGGTTTCTCCATGAGCAGCGGCACCCCCCGGCGCAATACCGCGAGCCCGACCTCGGCATGAAACGGCGTCGGAACGGCCACGGTGACGGCACGCACCTTGTCGAGCAATTCGTCCAGCGTGGCAAAGGCGCGGCACTCCGTGGCGGTCGCGACTTCCGCCGCCCGCTCCATGTCGACGTCGAAGACACCGACGAGCCTGGCCTCAGGTGATGCCGCGAGGTGGCGGGCGTGATGGCGGCCAAGCGCACCGACTCCGATGACGCCGACCGCAAGCGGCGCGCTCACGCCGGCACGCCGCGCCCCGATGACGCCACGAAGGAGAGGAATCGTTCCACCTCGGGAAAGGCGGATACCTCGTCGCGCGCCCGTGCAATGGCGCGACCGACACTCAAGTCCGAGTTGAAGACGATGCGATACGCGCGCTTGAGCGCGCTCACGACATCCGGTCCCACGCCGGCACGCTGCAGGCCGATGGTGTTCAGCCCGTACAGCTCGATCGGGCTGCCCACCGCCTTGGTGAACGGCGGCACGTCCTGGTTGACCCGGGACCCGCCGCCGACGAAGGCGTACTCGCCGATGGTGACGAACTGGTGAATGGCGTTGAGCCCGCTGATGACCGCGTGATCCTGCACGGTGACGTGCCCGGCCATCTGCGTGGCGTTCGCGATCGTCACATGGTCGCCGACCCGGCAGTCATGCGCGACGTGCACGTAGGTCATGAGGAAGCACTGCGCGCCCACGACGGTGCGTCCGGTCGCCGTCGTCCCGCGGTTTACCGTGCTGTAGTCGCGGATGATCGTGTCCTCGCCGATCTCCACCCAGGTCTCCTCGCCGCGGTACTTGGTGTCCTGCGGATCGCCGCCAAGCAGGACGCCCTCGCCCAGGCGCACCGAGGCGGCCAGCCGCACCTGCTGCTGCAGTGTCGTGCGGGTGCCGATGACGCAGTGGTCGCCCACCTCGACGCCGGGCCCGAGAAGCGCCCAGGGTCCCACGGTGACGCCGATGCCGAGCTCTGCCGTCGGGTCGACGATGGCGGTCGGATGAATGCGCGTCGGCTCGGTCACCGGTCGACCACGCGCGCCAGCATTTCCGCTTCACAGGCGAGCTGGCCCTCGACGTAGGCCTCACCCTTGAGCCGGCGGGTACGGCCGCGTCCCTGCAGCAGGGTGACCTCGAGTCGCAGCTGGTCGCCCGGCACGACCGGGCGACGGAACTTCACGTTGTCGAGGGCCATGAAGTAGGCGATGTGCTTGGCGGGATCGATCTGCTTGTCCATGAGCAGCACGCAGCCCGCCTGCGCCAGCGCCTCGACGATGAGCACTCCCGGCATGATCGGATGTCCCGGAAAGTGCCCCTGAAAGAAGGGCTCGTTGATGGTGACGTTCTTGATGCCCACGACGCGGCGGTCCTCCTCCACGTCGATGATGCGATCGACGAGCAGGAACGGATACCGGTGCGGCAGTATCTCCATGATCTTGCCGATCTCGAGCACGTGACCTCCCTGACGTTCGGCGGTCCGGATCAGGCGCTGGGCCAATGCGACGTTCCCCTGGTGACTCGGGCGCTCGGCGATGATGTGCGCCTTGAGCCGCCCGCCGATGAGTGCAAGGTCGCCAATGATGTCACCCGCCTTGTGCCGGACGAATTCATCGGGCCAGCGCAATGCCGTTCCAACCACTTCGCGGTCCGACAGCACGATGACGTTGTCGACCGCGCCTCCCAGCGCAAAGCCCCGCGCCCGCAATTCCTCGACCTCGTGAGCGAACCCGAAGGTGCGGGCGCCGGCGATCTCCCGCCCAAAGGTATCGGCATCCACGGCGCCAGTGTCCGGTTTGCCGGCCGATCACGGGGTGATCCCACTCCACCGTAACGGTAAGCCGGAAGTCCGTCCGCCGGCTCGACCCGGTAAGATGCACCCCCTTCAGTCAGCGCGAAGGGGGTGCGCACCGTATAGGTGAGGGGCTCCCCTGGATGCGGCGTCACCCCGGCTTCCGACAGGGCCTCGAGCCATGGCCTGAACGATCCGTCGAGAATGGGCAGCTCGGAGCCGTCGACCTCCACCGTGAGGTCGTCGATGCCGAGCGCGCCCACCGCCGCCAGCAGATGCTCCACGGTGTGAATGGCGGCGGCTCCGTCGCCGAGCCCGGTGCGCCGTTCAGTGGCGCCCACGCGATGGGGCCGTGCCGTGACGCGCGATGCCTCGGCGTCGAGCCGCACGAACGCAATGCCGTGCCCCGACGGTGCCGGGCGGCAGACGACCGTGGTGAGCTGGCCCGAGTGCAGGGCGATGCCGGCAATGGTCAGCTCGCGCCCGATGGTCCGCCTAGCCATCGTCACGCTCGCGAACGATGCGCTCGAGGGTCCTGAGGATGGCGGGCAGCCGCATGGCGGCAGCCTCCATCCGAAGCGCCTTCCTGTGGTCGCGTCCATTGTAGCCGCCGAAGACGGCGCCGGCCGGCACGTCGACGTCGAGTCCGGTCCGTGCCGCCAGCATCGCGCGATCCCCAATCGTGACATGTTCGGCGATGCCGCAGCCGCCGCCGATCATCACGAAGTTGCCGATGCGCGTGCTGCCGGCCACCAGGGTGCCACCGGCCAGCACGCAATGCTCGCCCACACGAACGTTGTGCGCGAGATGCACCATGTTGTCGATCTTCGTACCCCGCCCGATCATCGTGTCACCAAGGCTCCCCCGGTCGACGGTGCAGCAGCGAGCCTATCTCCACGTCGTCACCGACTTCCACGGCGCCAATGTGGGGAATGCGCTGGTGCCCCGAGGCATCGGTGTGAAAGCCGAATCCGACACCACCGAGCACCGTATTCGCCTTGATCGATGACGCGCGCGCCCAGCCGCACACCCGGTCCGCAAATCACGTTCTCCGCCAGGCGGCATCCGTCGCCGAGCACGACATCGTCATGCAGGACGCTGCCCGAAGCCACGGCGCATCCGGCACCGAGGCGTACGCCGGCATGAAGCACGACGAAGGCCCCGAGCGAGACGTCGCGCCCGAGCACCACCCCGCGACCGAGTTGCGCCGAGGGGTGGATGCCCGGCAGCACCACGGGCACCGGCATGAAATGGCGAACGACCTCGCTCATGGCTCGCGCCGGGTCGTCGACGATGATGCAGGTGGTGCGAGCCGCCGCTTCGGCCGACAGCCGTTCGGTCACCAGCACGGCCGCGGCATTCGAGTGGAGCAGGTCCTCGCTGTATGCCCGTCCGGTGAACAGCGAGAGGTCTGCCGGGCCGGCCCGGTCCAGCGGGGCCACCGACCGGATCATCACTGATCCATTGCCAAGCAGGCGGCCGCCGACGAGCTCGGCGACCGCCTGCGCGGTAAGGCTGGTGGTGGCCATGGGAATCAGTTTGTGGCCTTCAACTTCTCAATCACCTTGTCGGTCAGGTCGAGCGACCGATCGGCGGCCACGATGTTCCCCCCCTGCGCGCTGACGTCGAAGATCATCGCGTAGTTACCCTCGGCCCGCATCGCCTCGATGACCGTGTTCACCTTGGCCTGGAGCGGCGCGAGCAACTCGGTTTCGCGCTGCTGGGCCTTCTGCTGGAGGTCCTGGGCCTTCTGCTCCAGGGCCTGTCGCTTCTGGTCCAGTTCGGTGCGCTTGGCCTGGCGCTGCGTCGGGCTCAGCACCACCGACTGCTGCTCGAAGTCGGATGCCGCGGAATCGAGCGTCGCCTGCAGCTTCTGCAGTTCGACCCGATAGCCGTCGCTCTCCTTGGTGAAGGTCTGCTCCGCGGCCGACCAGCCCGGGGTGGACTGCAGCACCTTCCGCGCGTTGACGAAGGCGACCTTCGTCGGGGCGGGTCCCGTCGGCGCCGCGGCGGCCGGGGGCGTCGTGGGCTTCGTCGGGGCCGGCTTACCCTGCGCCGCCGCAGGAATGCTCACCATCGCCGCCAGGGCTAACGTCCCGATGCTGCGTGTCACCACACCTGCGAACCGCATGTCATGCTCCTGAGTAAGGGTTTCAACCACTAGAAGAAGTTGCCAAGCCGGAAGTGCAGCTGCCAACCGGGCGCCGGCTGCCCCAGCAGGTTGGTCCTGTCAAAGCCATAACCGAGGTCGATGCCGATCGGACCCAGCGGCGAAACCACCGCCACCCCGAATCCGGCACCGCGCAGCAGCCGCGTCGGGTCCCACTGCGCGACCGATCGATAGTTGTTGCCGGCGTCACCGAAGACGTCGACGTAGAGGAACTGGCTGACGCGTGCGCCCAACTGGACGCTGAACGCGGCCGCCGACTTGCCGAAGGCGTTGGGGCTGGCCCGGTTGGTGGCCGCCAGCGGGTCGTATCCGTTGGGCGTCACCGAGAATTCCGGATAGCCGCGCAGCGGAATGCCGAACTGCACGCCGCCCATGGAGTAGAGCTCCGTAAAGAAAGGTCCGGCGTCGCCAAAAATGAAACCCGAGCGGGCGACGAACGCGAGGACGAGCTGGACGCCGCTGCCCAGCTGGCCCGGGGTGCCGCCCAGGACCCCGAGCGGCGCGTAGAACCGCCCTTCCAGGTCGAACTTCTGGTAGTCGCCTGTTCCGCCCAGGATGCCGCCGTTGATCTCGCCGGCGAAGTTGAGGTAGGTGCCTGCCGTCGCGAACGGCAGCCCCACACGGGTATCCCTGAGGATGGACGCGCCAAGGGTGGACCGGGCACACTCGAAACACTGGTATCGGAGCCGGAAGTCCACCGATCCGCCGCTATAGGAGATACGCTGCAGGCCATAATTCAGGAACAGCCGGGTGTAGCGCGACCGGGGCAGCGGGAAGCCGAACTGGATCAGCCCACCGGCCTGCTGTCGGCGACCGAGGTCGCCCACCACGTACTGGGCCCGCGAATCGAAGATCGACAAGGTGCCCGAAATCCGGCTCTCGCGGATGTTCGGGTCGGTGTACGACAGGTTGAGGTCCTGAATGTTCTGGCCGAACTGCCATTGGAGCTTGCCCCGCTTGCCCTGGCCGAACAGGTTGGGCTCCTCCAGCCCGATGAACCCGCCAATGCCGGTGCCCTGCCCCAGCGACGCGCCGAAATTGATGTTGCCGGTGTGCTTCTCCTCGACGCGGAAGGTGATGTCAACCTCGGTATGCGTCTCGGACGGCACGACGTCCGGCACGGCCATCGGCTGCTGGAAGAACCCGAGATTCTGGATGTTCTGCCACGACCGGATCAGGGCATCCCGGCTGAATACCTGGCCGGGATATAGCACGATGGCCTCCCGGATGACGCGCTCGTGGGTGACGTCGTTGCCCACGATGTTGATGCGATTGACGGTGACGACGTTGCCCTCGCGGATGTTCCACCGGAGCTCCACGACGGGCTGGCTGTCCGCCCCGGCCTTGCGGATCTCCTCGGGCACCACCTGGGCGTAGATGTAGCCGGTGTTGGCATAGAGCGACTGGACCGCCTCGGTGGCCTTGTCCCAGGCCGACCGGTTGAACGGCTGCCGCACCCTGGGTGTCGCACCAGGCTGTACCTGGCCGAACGGGTAGTAATTCATCAGCTCATCGGTGGAATACTGCCGGTTGCCGATGATGTCGAACGTGCCAACGGTGTACTGCCGCCCCTCGTCCACGGTCAGGCGGAGTGTGGCCTTGGCCCGGGTCGTGTCCGGAATGAGCGTATCACCCACCACCTGGAAATCGATGTACCCGCGCGAGGCATACCACGCGGGCAGTCGCTCGCGCATGTCGCCGTCGAGCAGTTCCTCGTCGTACGCACCCTTCTCCCACCACCAGAAGCCTTCCGGCTGCGTGGCCATGTGCTTCACGATGTCGGCATCGGTGTAGCGGCCCTTCTGTCCCTCGATGTCGATCTCGGAGATGGCGACGCGCTCGCCTTCCTGCACGTTGTAGGTGACGTCGACCCGGCCATCGAGTGCCGTCACCGCCTGAACCGTGATCACCGCACTGTAGAAGCCCCGGCTCCGGTACAGCGAGTCGATGGCATACTGGCCATGCGCGATCGCAACGCGGTCGATCGGCCGTCCCACGAGCAGCTTCACCTGCTCGCGCACCGTGCCCAGCGGCACCTTGGAGACGCCCTGCACCGTCCAGCTCGCCAGCAGCGGGCGCTCGACCACCGAGATGACGAGGATATTCTTGCCATCGACCAGCTTGGCATCGATGCGGACGTCATCGAACCCGCCCGAACGATAGATGTTGGCGATGGCGTGCTGGATTTCGCGGGAGCTCGGGCGCTGCTTCAGGACCAGCCCGGTCGCGGAGATGATGTAGGCCGGCGGCGTGCGGGTGGCACCGATGACCTGGAAGCTGTCGATCGGCGCCGGCAGCGGGACCGCTACCGTGTCGGCCTTCGGTGCCGGGGCGGCTGGGGCCGGTGTCGGCTGCTGGGCAAGAAGGGGGGCTGCTGCCAGGACAGGCAGCAGCGCGACCATCAGGAGGAGGGAACGGCGCATCCGCGACAGGCAGACGGCGGCGTCCCGGAGGGGACGCCGCCGGCAGGACGTCAAGCCTGGCTGCCCGAGCCCGTCAGGGCGCGGAAGGCGAGTTTGTCGCCCTCGGGAGCTACGTCCACTTCAATTTCGTCCCCGCGGCCGAGTTCGCCCAGGAGGATTCGCTCGCTGAGCGGATCCTCGATGTAGCGCTGGATCGCCCGGCGAAGGGGCCGCGCCCCATAATTCTTGTCGAATCCATGCTCCACAAGGAAGTCGAGCGCGGGCTGGGTCAGGCGAACTTCGTCGCCCAGGCGGCGCTGGACTTCGCGCATGAGGATCTTCACGATTTCCGCGATGTGCTCCTTTTCCAGCGGATGGAACACGATCACGTCGTCGAGCCGGTTGAGGAACTCGGGATTGAACGTCTTCTGCATCTCCTCCCGCACGGTCTCCTGCATCCGGTCGAACCCGCTCCCGGCCGACGCGCCGTGGAATCCGAGTGACCGGTTGGACATGATGTCGCGCGCACCCACGTTCGACGTCATGATCACGACCGTATTCTTGAAGTCGATGACCCGGCCATAGTTGTCGGTGAGGTGGCCCTCGTCGAGCACCTGCAGCAGGATGTTGAAGACGTCCGGGTGCGCCTTCTCGATTTCGTCGAGCAGCACCACCGAGTACGGCTTGCGGCGCACGGTCTTGGTCAGCGTGCCCGAATCCTCGTAGCCGACGTATCCCGGCGGCGCACCGATGAGGCGCGACACCGAGAACTTCTCCATGTACTCCGACATGTCGACGCGAATGAGCGCCGACGTGTCGGCAAAGAGGAACTTGGCCAGCGAGCGCGCCAGTTCGGTCTTGCCGACACCGGTGGGCCCGCTGAAGATGAACGAGCCGATCGGCCGGTTCGGGTCCTTGAGGCCCGCACGCGAGCGGCGAATGGCGCGCGACACCGCCTTGATGGCCTCGTGCTGTCCCACCACCGATGCGTGCAGTTCGTCCTCCATCCGGAGGAGCCGGGTCGCCTCGGCTTCCTGCAGGCGGGTGACGGGAATGCCGGTCCAGCGCGACACGATGAACGCGATCGCCTCTTCATCGATGACCGGGCGACGAGTCTGCCGTTCGCGCTCCCACTCTTCCTGCTTGAGCCGGATCTGGTTCTGCAGGTCGCGCTCCTGGTCGCGAAGGGCGGCCGCGCGCTCGAAGTTCTGGTCGCGCACCGCTTCTTCCTTCTGCACGTTCACCTTCTCGAGCTGGGCCTTGAGGTCGGACACCTCGGCCGGCGGCACCTGTGATGCCAGCCGCGCCCGGGCGCCCGCCTCGTCGATCACGTCGATGGCCTTGTCCGGCAGGAACCGGTCGGTGATGTAGCGCTCGGAGAGTTCCGCAGCGGCCGTCAGCGTCGGGTCGGGAATGCTGACCCGGTGATGATCCTCGTACTTCTTCCGCAGGCCGCGCAGGATCTCCACCGTCTCCGGAATGGAGGGGGGCTCGACCACGACGGTCTGGAAGCGGCGCTCGAGCGCGCCGTCCTTCTCGATGTACTTGCGGTACTCGTTGAGCGTCGAGGCACCCACGCACTGCAGCTCGCCCCGGGCCAGCGCGGGCTTGAGCATGTTGGAGGCGTCGATGGCGCCCTCGGCGGCACCGGCGCCCACCAGCGTGTGGAGCTCGTCGATGAACAGGATGATGTTCTTGTTCTGGGCGATCTCGTTCATGACCGCCTTGAGCCGCTCCTCGAACTGGCCGCGATACTTGGTGCCGGCGATGACGGCGGCCATGTCGAGCGACAGCACGCGATGATCGCGCAGCACGTCAGGGCAAAGGGCGTTGGCGATCATCAGGGCCAGGCCCTCGACGATGGCGGTCTTGCCCACGCCCGGCTCGCCGATGAGCACCGGGTTGTTCTTCTTGCGGCGCGCGAGGATCTCCATGACGCGCTCGATTTCCTTCGCGCGGCCGATGGTGGGATCCAGCTGGCCCTCGGCCGCGAGCAGCGTGAGGTCGCGGCAGAAATGATCGAGCGCCGGCGTCTTGGACTTCTTCTCGGACTTGGGCGCGGCCGTGGACGCCTGCGAGGCGGCCGGGGCACTGGCGGGCATGTCGCTGCCGAGGAGGCGCAGCGTCTCGGCGCGCGACTGCTCCAGGTTGACGCCATTGTCGGTCAGCACCTGCGCCGCGATGCCCTTCTCCTCGCGCAGCAGGCCGAGCAGCAGGTGCTCGGTGCCGACGTACGAGTGGTTGAGCTCACGCGCCTCGGTCATGGCCAGCTCGAGCACCTTCTTGGCGCGCGAGGTATACGGCAGGTCGGGGCCGGCCGCCGCGGCGGCTTTGCCCTTCTTGACCGTCTCCTCGATTTTCTGCTGGATTTCCTCGAGATCGACATTGAGGTTCTGCAGCACGGCGGCGGCAACGCCCTCGCCCTCGCGAATGAGGCCGAGCAGGATGTGTTCGGTGCCGACATACTCATGGTGCAGGCGCGCCGCTTCCTCGCGGGCCATCTGCAGCACCTTCCGAACTCGATCCGTGAAATTGTAGCCGTTCATTTGCCTGTTCCTGCCGTATGGTCTTGCCGCTATCGCCGCCGACCCGCCTCTTCCTCGAGAACCCGGCGGACGTGCGCGGCTCGTCGCACCGGAAGGTCGGGATCACCGGGCTCGACGCCCTCCAACTGGGCGAGATGAGCCGGCTGGGTATTAATCAACAACTTGTTCAGCGTGTACATGCCGACACCAGGTATGATGCCCATGCCCACCCCGAGTCGCACACCGCTCAGGAGGTTCATCGCCTCCTCGAACGAGAGCGTGCGGCCGTAGCGTAACAGGCCGAACGCGCGCCATACCTTGTCTTCCGTGACGGTCGGTGCATTGCGCAGCAGGACCTCGCGCGCCTGTTCCTCGTAGGCCATCACCTGCCGGACCATCTTGGCGAGGTGATCGAGGAGCTCATGCTCCGACTTCCCGAGCGTCGTCTGGTTGGACAACTGGAAAAAGTTGCCGACGACTTCGCTGCCCTCGCCGTACAGACCTCGGTACGTCAGGCCGACCTGTGCCAGGCCCTGCAGCACCTTCGAGATTTCCTTGGTCAGCACGAGTCCCGGGAGGTGGATCAGGACCGAGGCGCGCAGACCAGTTCCGACGTTGGTCGGACACGAGGTAAGGTAACCGAACTCACCATGAAATGCGAAGGGAAGTCGTTGTCCCAGTTCGGTGTCCAGACGTTTCACCTCGTCGTAGACTGCCCCCAGATTGAACCCCGAAGAAAACCCCTGCAGCCGCAGGTGATCCTCCTCGTTGACCATCACGCCAAGTTGGCCCTGGAGCACCAGGCTCGCGCCACTTCTGACCCGTCCGTCGCCGTCCAGGCCGGCCAATTCCCGGCTCACGAGGTGCCGTTCGTGCAGCAGCAGGCGATCCGCGTGCTCGAGCCGGTCGAGGCGGAACCGGGCGGCATCGTGCAGGATCGGAGACGCCGAGGCCGCTGCCTCCAGCTCGCGCAGTACCTGCTCCCGGTCGCGCTCGCTGTTGCGATTGGTGAAGGTGCGTCCGGCGAGGTTGCGGGCGAGGCGGACGCGCGTACTCAGGACCATGTGGCTCGAGGGCCCGCTGGCATCCAGCCAGCCGATCCCCCCGTCGGGCACCAGGGACAGGTCGATCATTCCGGCCCCTCCAGCCCGCGCAGGCGGTCCCGCAGTTCCGCCGCCAGCTCGAAGTTCTCCGCGACGACCGCCTCCTGCAGGCGATCACGCATCTGGGCCAGCGGATCGACGGCAGGAACGCCCTCATGCACCTCTGGCGAGGCCCCGGGCAGTTCGTAGCGGTCCCCCACGTGCGTGGTCGATCCATGCAGCCGGCGCAGCAGGTCGCGCAGCTCGGCGCCGAAGGTCGTGTAGCAGGCCGGGCAGCCCAGGCGGCCCACTTCACGGAAGTCCTGCAATGTGGCGCCGCAGCCCTCGCACGCCGTGCGAGGGCCGGTTCCACTGCTGGACTTCCCCATCGCCGCGAGGAAGCTGCCCAGCGGCGTCTTGGGGGTGGCGGGCGCCGATTCCACGCCGCGCTCTGCAGCGCAGCGCTCGCACAGGTGCTGCGTCGTCACCTTCTCTTCCACGATCTGCGTGAGGTGCATGACCGCCTCACGCTCCCTGCACTGGTCGCAGAGCATCAGTGCACCGCCCTGCTGGCATCGAGTGGCACCAGCCGTCCGTCGGTGAGGCTCAGAATACGGTCGGCCCGCTGGGAGAGCTGCATGTTGTGCGTCACCACCACGACGGCGGTCTCGTAGCGCCGCGCCAGCCCGGCAAACAGGTCGTGCAGGCGCTCCGCGTTGTGCGCGTCGAGATTGCCGGACGGCTCGTCGGCCAGCAGGAGCACCGGGTCATTCGCCAGTGCGCGCGCCACCGCGACGCGCTGCTGCTCGCCACCCGAGAGCCGGCCCGGTTCATGGGTCATGCGTCCCGCGAGCCCCACCGCCGCGAGCAGTTCTTCTGCCCGGGCACGGGCGCCGTCCGGGACAACGCCGGCGATGAGCTGGGGCAGCATGACGTTTTCCAGCGCGGTGAACTCGCGCAGCAGGTGATGAAACTGGAATACGAAGCCGACTTTCCGGCTCCGGAGTTCTGCCAGCTGGTCCCCGGAAAGTGCGTGGTACTCGGCACCGTCGAGCGAGATGGTGCCGCCGCTCGGTCGATCGAGCGCACCGAGCAGGTGCAGCAGCGTGCTCTTCCCCGCGCCGCTGGCGCCCATGATGGAGACGAACTCACCCCGGGAGACGTCGAGGTCCACGCCCGCCAGCACGTCGATCGGCTGGCCGTCGCCACCCTCATACTGCTTCCGGACACCGCGCGCCTGGAGCAATGCCATCACTCGTGCCGGATCGCTTCGACCGGCGTGAGCCGCGCCGCGGCGCGCGCCGGGAAGATGGTGGCCACCACGGCCAGGAGAAAACTCGCCACCACCACCACGAGCACATCGAGCGGCTGCACGTGCACCGGCAGCTTGTCGATGAAGTAAACCGCGGGATCGATGCGCACGAGACCGGACCGGTCGACCACGTAGGCAATGCCAAGCCCGAGCACCAGGCCAATGAACGTGCCGACCGCGCCGATCAATGCGCCCTGGAGCAGGAAGATCCGGCCGATCGACCGGCCCCGTACGCCCATGGCCTGCAGGATGCCGATCTCGCGAGTCTTGTCGGTCACCACCATCGTGAGGGTGCCGACGATGTTGAACGCCGCGACGATCATGATGAAGAAGATGACCAGGCCCATGGCCAGTTTCTCCAGCTTGAGCGCACTGAAGAGTCCGCGATTCTGGTCCTGCCAGTCGAGCGACCGGTAGGGAAACCCCAGCTGTTCCTCGAGCCGGCGGCCCACTGCCGGCGCCTCGTCCGGATTGCGCAGGCGGATCTCGATGCCCGAAACGGCACTGTCGAGTCCCGCAAACTGCTGGGACGCCGGCAGGGACATGAGGACGAACTGGTTGTCGTACTGGAACATCCCGGTGTTGAAGACGCCAGTCACCTCATACTGCCAGAGGCGCGGCACCGCGATGCCGAGCGCGGCATTCACCTTCGGGGGGCGGGGCGGGATGAGGGTCACCACGTCGCCGACGGCGATCCCGAAGCGGTCCGCCAGGCGCTCGCCCAGGATGATGCCGCCGTCGACCGAACTGTTCGTCGTCGCGAACCGGAGGTCACCGTGCACGATCTTCTGCGGCAGGGTGGTCACGGCCATGGTCCCGGTGTCCGCCTCGAAGCCAAGGATATTCACCGCCTCGGCATAGTCGCGCCCGGCCGTGAGGATCGACTGGGAAATAACCTCGGGTGCCGCGGCCACGACCGACGAGTCGCGGAGGATGATCTCCAGCGCCTTGCGCCAGTTGTCGATCCGGAGCCCCGATCCATACGTCAGCACGCGAAGATGTGGATTGGCCACCAGTATCCGCTCGCGCAGGTCGTCCCGGAGGCCATTCATCACGCCCAGCACCACCACGAGCGCGGCCACGCCCACGGTGACGCCGCCGGTTGCGATGAGGGTGTTGAGGGAGAGAAACCGCCCCTTGCGGCGGGACTGGAGATAGCGGCGGGCGATGGACCACTCCAGGCGGGAGGCGGAGTAGGCGCGCGGTCGTTCGTCCGTGCGGCTCATGGGTCCGGCCTCGCGTCACCACTCTCCACCTCGGGCCGCAGCGCCGGGAAGAGGATCACGTCGCGAATGGATGGTTGCCCGGTCAGGAGCATCACCAGCCGATCGATGCCGAGTCCTACGCCGCCCGCCGGCGGCATGCCATACTCGAGCGCCCGGACATAGTCGGCATCGTAGACATGCGCCTCCTCATCCCCGGCGGCGCGCTGGGCCACCTGGTCGGTGAAACGCGCGCGCTGGTCGTCCGGGTCATTCAACTCGCTGAAGGCATTGGCAATCTCGCGACCGCCGATGAAGAGCTCGAACCGCTCGGTCAGCGTCGGGTCCCCACGATGCGGCTTGGCCAGTGGCGAGAGAACCCGCGGATAGTCCACCACGAACGTCGGCTGCTGCAGCGACGGCTCGAGGAAGGCCTTGAACATCTCGTCCAGCAACTTCCCGCCACTCCAGCCTGCCGCCTCGTCCCGCGAGATCCCCTTTCGGCCGAGCGCGGCTCGCATCTCGGGTTCCGAGGCGGTCCGCACGTCGAGCCCGGAGGCTTCCCGGATCCCCGCGACGAACTCGACCCGTCGCCACGGCCGGGTGAAGTCGTAGGTCTCGCCTTCGCTTTCGAGGTGATCGCCCCCGGCCACCTCCTGCACGAGCCCACTCACGAGCTCCTCGACGAGCCGCATCATGTCCTGATAGTCGGCATATGCCTGATACCACTCGACCATGGTGAACTCGGGATTGTGCGTCCGGTCCATCCCCTCGTTCCGGAAGTTGTGGCCGATCTCGTACACCCGTTCGAGCCCACCCACCAGCAGGCGCTTCAGGTACAGCTCGTCCGCGATGCGCAGGAAGAGCTGCTGGTCGAGAGCGTTGTGTTGCGTCACGAACGGCCGGGCTGCGGCACCACCGTAGATCGGCTGGAGCACCGGTGTTTCCACCTCGAGAAAACCACGCTCGTCCAGGAAGCGGCGAATGTGGCTCACGATGCGCGCCCGGGTGCGGAACACTTCGCGCACCTCGGGATGCACCGCCAGGTCCGCGTAACGCTGGCGGAAGCGAATCTCGGGATCCTCCAGCCCGCCGAAGACGCGGGTGCCGTCATCCGTCTGCTGCACCTTGCCGCGCGGCAACGGCCGCAGGCTCTTGGCAAGCAGCGTCACGGAATCAACGCGCAGTGTCGTCTCGCCGGTGCGGGTGCGAAACAGCCGGCCGGTAGCGCCAATGTGGTCATCGAGGTCAAGCAGCTTCACCAGCTCGAAGCCCGCAGCGAGCGCATCCTGCCGGAAGTACAGCTGCAGCCGTCCGCTGCCGTCCTCCACATGGGCAAATGCCGTCTTGCCCTGTGACCTCAGCGCCACGATGCGCCCGGCCACGGCGGCTGACGGTCCATCGTCGCCCATCGCAGGATCGTACGCGGCGAGCGCCTCCGTGGCCGTGTGGGTCCGCGCGAAGCGATATGCGTAGGGCGCGATCCCCAGCGCCTCGATCGCGGCACGCGCCTGCCTGCGCGCCGCCTCCACATAGTTCACGTCGGTACCGGTCACGCCGCCTTGCCCCCGAACCGCTTGAGATAGGACTGGATGAATGCATCCAGGTCGCCGTCCATCACCTTGTGCACGTCGGTCAGCTTGAGCTCGGTCCGATGGTCGTTCACCATCGTGTAGGGCTGGAAGACATATGACCGGATCTGGTTGCCCCAGGAATTGTCGGTCTTGGTGGCCTCGACCAGTGCGCGCGCCGCTTCCTGCTCTTCCAGCTTCTTCTGGTACAGCGCAGCGCGAAGCATCTTCATGGCCATCGCCTTGTTCTTGCCCTGGCTCCGCTCCTGCTGGCAGGCCACCACGATGCCGGTGGGAATGTGCGTCAGCCGGACCGCCGAGGATGTCTTGTTGACGTGCTGTCCGCCGGCGCCGGAAGCGCGGTAGACATCCATCTTGATGTCCTCGTCGCGCAGGTCCACCTCGATGGTGTCATCGATGTCGGGATAGATGAACACCGACGCAAATGACGTGTGCCGCCGCGCCTGCGAGTCGAACGGGGAAATGCGCACCAGCCGGTGCACGCCCTTCTCGGCCTTGAGGAAGCCATAGGCGTAGTCACCCTTGATCTCGAGGGTGGCCGACTTGATGCCAGCCTCTTCTCCGGGCAGCAGGTCGAGCAGCAGCACCTCGAATCCATGGCGCTCGGCCCAGCGGTGGTACATGCGCATCAGCATCTCGGCCCAGTCCTGCGACTCGGTGCCGCCCGCGCCGGGATGAATGGTGAGAATGGCACCCCGGATGTCATCGGGTCCCTGCAGCATGGCCTTGAGCTCGAAATCCCTGACGCCGCCCTCGAGCCGCCCCGCCTCGGTCTCCAGTTCCGTCTCCAGTGCGGGATCGGTCTCGGACTCGAGCAATTCGGCAAGACCGTTCGCCTCGGCCGTCCGCTGGTCCAGGTCATCGAAGGGCACCACCCAGGCCTTCAGCTGCTTCACTTCCTGCACGACCGTCCGCGCCCGCTCCTGGTTGGCCCAGAACCCGGCGTCCGTCTGCTGTGACTCGAGGGTGCTCAGGCGCTCGCGCTTGTTGTCGAGGTCAAAGAAAACCTCGTAGTTCACGCAACCTGCTCGAAAGCTCCGCGAGGCGATCCCGCAAGTCGGACATTTTTTTCCTGAGTGATGGTCGGCCGGAAAGTTAACAGCGTGAAAGGTAAGAGGTGAGGAGTGAGAAGGCTGCATAAACGACGAGCGGGGCCCCTTCCCGGAGCCCCCGCTTACCTCTCACCGCTTACCTCTTACGCAGCTAGAAAATCGGGCTGCCATCACCCAGGATCTCGTTCAGCGCTTCCCTGAAGTAAGGCGTCGAGTCGGCGAGCTCGCGGCCCACCTGTTCGACATACTCTTCCCAGCTCTTTCCGATCTCCTCCTTGAACGCGTCCTTGATGTTCCCCGCCTTGAGCGCATCGCGCCGCTTGGCCGGGTGATACACCACCATGTCGGAGACCAGCGCACGGGCCAGCCGGCGCGCCTTGAGGGCGGGATCCTGCGAAAGGAACGGATTGAGGGGCCGGCCACCGGCGGCAGGGCGCGGTGGCACCACCGGTGTGGGCAGCGGCGTGGTACCCGTCCGGGTTTGCGGCGGCCGCGCGCCCGGGATCGCCGGGGGCATCATGGAGCCGGCTGCCGGCATCGGTCGCGGCGTCACTGGCGTCGCCACCGGTGGCACGACCTGGGGCTCGACGCGTGGCGCCACGGGTTCGGCCCGCGCGACAGGCGCTGCCGCCGGGGGCGTGGGCGGCGGCGGCGGCGTGACTCGTGGCGGCTCCGGCTGGTGACGCGGCGCGCGCTTCGACGGGTCGCGCCGCGGGGACCGGAGCGGCAGCGACCGCGAATACCGCGGAGCACACCGAGCAGCGGGCCCGGACTCCAGCAGCTGGAACCTTCGCCGGATCCACCCTGAACGTGGTGGAACAGCTCGGGCACTGGACGTTCATGCGCCCTCCTCAGCAGACGGGCCTCGCCGGCGATCGACCACGAACACCGATCCGGGCAGCGTCTTCGCGTAGCTCTTCATTTCGGTCGCCAGCTCGCTCACTTGTGCCGGGTGCGTGAATTTCCGGTTCCGGTTGGTCACAATGCCGATGGATAGCGTCATCAGGGGAACCCGGTGCAACTGGCCCCGCCGGTCCTTGCCGAAAAAGTAGCCTGCGCGCCGGTCCTGCTCGCTGTACTGCAACGGGATCAGTGTGTCGAACACCTGAAGGATTTCACTGCACACCTGGCTGATCTCAGGAGCGGGAACGATGAAGATGAAGTCATCGCCGCCGATGTGTCCCACGAAGCCCCGGGCGCCCAGCAGTCCCTTGACCACGTCATGCAGCAGCCGCGACAGCAGGTAGATAACACGATCGCCGTCGTAGTAGCTGTAGCGGTCATTGTACTCCTTGAAGTGATCGAGGTCGGCGTAGCAGACCGCGAACTCCTCTCCCGTCTCCAGCCGCCGCCGAACGTCGCGCTCGATCTCCGTCGTGCCCGGCAACCTGGTGGACGGGTGCACCGAGACATCCCGTTCGGTCCGCGCACGCATCGCCTCGATACGGGCCCGCTGCTCCTCGACCGAAAAATAGCCGGTGAGCACTTCGTCGCTCCCGGCAGCAAACCACTCGCGGACCAGGTCACTCTTGTGATCGCCCGCGAGGGCTACAACCGGCACGATGGCCGTAAAGGCATCGCTCTTGAGCCGGCGGACCAGCCCGAGCCCCTGCTCACGCGCACGCTCGGCGTCCACGAAGAGCACGCAGGGATGTCCGCGCAACACGATCGACTCGATCTCTTCCGCCACCGCGAGCGTCAGGAGCGGATATGAATGCTCCTGTGCCCAGTGCCGCACAAGGCTCGGCACTGGAGCACCGTCGGGTGCGTAAAAGAGGATTGTCGGTCTGGTTCGCACCCTACTGGCCTCGTAAACTAATATGTAATAGCAACTTACGCGTATGGAACGGGGGAGTCAAACCGGGACTCCCCCAACAGGCTGCCGCTTGATGGCGTCAGATGAAGTACGCCGCCACCCCGATCATCGCGTACACTGCAAGCAACTGCACGCCCTCGAACCAGTGCGACTCCCCGTCGAGTGTCAGGATCGACGTGACCAGCGTAGCCAGGAAGAGAATTGCCACCTCGAACGGCGTGAAAACCAGGTTCATCGCCTGCCCCAGCCCCAGCCCGATAAACACGAGCAAAGGAGCGACCAGCAGTGCAATCTGTGTGCTCGAACCGAGGGCAATCTGGAGGGCCAGATCCATCTGTCCCTTGCGGGCAACGAGGATCGCCGTCGCATGCTCGGCCGCGTTGCCGATCAACGGAATGATGATCAGGCCGAGGAAGAGCTGCGAGAGACCAAGGCTGGCCGTCACGGCCTCGGTGGAATGCACGAGAATCTCGGATTCTACTGCCACGCCGACGGTCGCCAGTGCCAGGATCAGCAGCGAGCGTCCCATGCTCCAGCGCTCCCCCTCGACCGGGTGCGCCTCGCCACCCATGACACGCCGATGGGTCTTGAGCGTAAACAGGAGCGATGCCGCGTAGGTGACCAGCAGGACGACCGCGACGCCCTCGGCGAGATGCAGTCCATCGATGCGGCTGGTGGGCTCCGGATGCGAGTACTTGAAGAGTGCCGGCAGCACGAGGCTCACGATGGCGAGGCAGAGCATGCCGGCGCTCACGCCCGCTGACGTACGATTGAACTTGAGCTGCTCGCGGCTGATCCCGCCGGCCACGATGGAAAGACCGAGAATGAGCAGCAGGTTGCCCATGATGCTGCCGATGATCGAGGCCTTCACCAGGTCGATCAGTCCAGCGCGCAGGGCGATCACCGCGATGATGAGCTCGGCGGCGTTGCCGAATGTCGCGTTGAGGAGGCCACCCAGGGTTGGCCCGGTACGGCTGGAAATCTGTTCTGTCGCCTCGCCCATGTAGCCCGCGAGCGGAAGCACGCCGAGACAGGCGGTGATGAAGATGAGCGTGGGCGACATCCCCAGCTGGTTGAACGCGATGCTCGAGGGGCAATGCCAGGAGCAGTGCGAGCCGGAGCCACGGAATCCGGGGCTTGGGCCTGGGCGCGAGCTTGCCGACCGAAGGCGCACGCCGCTCGACGGCAACCTCGCGGTCCGGTACGTCGGCGCGCCGTTCGTTTCTGGACGCACGCGCCTCCCCGCGTTCCCTGTCACGCCCGCGCTCCGGCCGCGGCGGTCTTTCCCGGGCGGGCCGCTCCGGCTGCTGCGGCTTTTCCTGTGTCGCACGCTGCTGTGACGAAGGTTTTTCGCGTCGCGCCCTCGGTTCCTGCGCAAGCGATGGCGAGGGCGCGACATCGTCCTCGTCAGCATCGGGCGGCGGAACAGTCTTCTGCACCGGCTGTCGCTCGCGCCGCGGTGTCGGCGCAGCGCTGATGGTGGGCACCGGCACGCCGGCCCTGCGGGCAACCTCTTCCATGACGCGGCCGGGCTCGATTCCCTTGTCGGCCAGATGTCGCGTGAGGGTGCTGCGCCGGTCCGCAAGCGCCGCAAGGAGCAATTGCGCCTCGACCGGTCCTGCTCCCGCGCTGCCCGCATCGAGCAGGCGCCGGGCATGCGAGGAGAGCGGCACTCCTTCGGCCTGCGGCGCGTCGTCGCGAACGCGAACCCGCCGCTGGCCCTGCTCGAGCACGGTGATCAATGCCCCGCGATCGACGGCCACCGCATCGAGCGAGGCCTGGGCCAGGTCGCTCGAGCGAAGCAGGCCAAGCAGCAGGTGCTCGGAGCCGATGAACTCGTGGCCGAGTCGCTGCGCCTCGGAACGCGCCTCACCGACAACGCGCTCGGCGGCCTCGGAGAGAGGAATGTCAGGCATGGATAGCGGCAGCCGGAATGATCGCGGTATGCCGCGCGAAATGGGCGCGGCTCACCGGATTGATGAGGGGTAGAGCGTCTCGTCGAGGGGCTGAGCTTCTTCGATGAGCATGATGGGGATGCCGTCTTCCACCCGGTAGACGAGCTTCGACTCGCGACATACCAGGACCTCGGGCGGTCCCTCGAAATACTTCGAGGGCGCCCTTGCTCTTGGGGCACACCAGGATGTCCAGCAATTCTTTCGGAAGGCTCATTTTTTCCGATCAGCGGGTGGAAAGCCGAAGCGCTGCAATTGCGCCTCGTTCTTGCGCCAGCGTAGCGCCACCTTCACTCGACATTCCAGGTACACCTTCTGCCCCAGCAACGCCTCCAGGCGCTCCCGGGCATGGGTACCGATCTGCCTGATCATCGCACCACTCTTCCCGATGATCATGCCCTTCTGGGACTCGCGCTCGACGAACAGAGATGCCCGAATGTACACCGGCTCGGCCGCCTCGCGGAACTCCTCGACCTCTGCTGTAAAGGAATACGGCAGTTCATCTCCAAGGAGTTCGAAGGCCGCTTCGCGGAGGTACTCGACCACGAAGAAGCGCATCGGCTGGGTCCCGACGTCGTCGGGGTTGAACTCGAACGGCGCTTCGGGCAGCAGGTTCCCGACACGAGCGAGGAGATGCTCGATGCCGTCGCCCGATTCGGAGGACACCGCCAGGGCTTCGCGGGCAAGTTCGCGGCGCCGATCCGCGTGGACCAGATCGACCTTGGTGTAGACAACGAGAACCGGCGCCGTGAACCTTGCGTCGGGCCCCACGAGATCGCGAAAAGCGGCGCCGGTGCGTCGGCCGCGGGATGGAGCTGAAGAATGACATCCATGCGTGGCAACGCGGCGAGGGCGAGCTCGCGCATCCGCTCCTGCATCAGGTAGCTCGGGTCGAGCAGGCCGGGCAGGTCATGCCAGATGTACTGGATGTCGCCTTCCGTCCGGAGCCCGACCACCGGGAGGCGCGTGGCCTGCGGCTTCGGGCTCACGATGGCAAGGTGCACGCCGACCAGGCGATTGAGCAGTGTCGACTTGCCGACGTTGGGGGCGCCGGCAAGGGCGACGTGGCCAGTTCTAGTCATGCGGGAAGTTAGTCGGGACAGCGGAAGCGGTGACGAGCGGTAAGCGGTAGTAGGAGGTGAGTAGGTGGTGAGCGGTAAACGGGCCCAAACTGTGGAGCGAGATGGGAGAAACCGCGGGCGGGGCGTTCCCCGCCCTGGTTCTCCGAATCAGTCAGGGATCGCAGGTAATGACGCCCTCTTCGGTCGGCTTTAGATGCCTGGCCTGGGTGCTGGGCACGGAGGCAAAGTTGGAGAGGTCGCCGACGAAGGCGACGCAGCTGCCGACCATCCCATTGTTGCCCTGGGCATCCGCGATCCAGCCGGCACCGCCGGCATGGTAGACGCGGAGCCAGACCTGGGGTTTCTTGCGGTCGAGCTTGCTCATGAGTCCGAGGGCGGAGAGATCGGTGGTGTAGGTGCCGTGGTCGTAGTAGTACGCCTCTTCGGCCGACATGAGCTGGCGCATGGACTGCTGGACGGGCGAGGCCGGAGCCTGCGCGCGCGCCGTGGTGGAGCCCAGAAACAGTGCAACACCTGCGATGGCTGCTGCTGCGACAACACGCATGCAAACCTCCGTTGGTTACCTCGTGACCTGCGAGTCTATCAGGACTTGCTCCCCATAGAACGTCAACCCTGGACGCCATTCGGCGCGGACCAGCACGCCGGACGTCATTTCCACATACAACGAACTCGTGTGCCGATGCTCACCCGGCTCGGGAGCGAGCGAGTATTCGACCACCCAGCAGTGGAATCGACCTGCCGGGACCGTGACCCATTCCCTTCCCGTGACACGTATCTCGATGGAGCGCGCAAAGCCAGGTGTCGTCTCGCCGCCCAACAGATCGAGAACGCTCACCGACCGCGCGTAACCCGGCCTTAAGGGTAGGGCGGGAGCATGGCGAGCAGGACATCCCGTCCAGGATACTCGTAGCCGGCACTTCGTACGTGGCTCTTGGGAGCAGTGTCATCCTGTCGCTGGTACGTGTACCGTACGCTATCGGACAGGAAAGTGGTGGCCATGGTGATGCTGTGCGCAGGCACCTGCAGATCGGCATCTGCCAGCGCCAGAAAATCAGGTGGCCATCGAGACCAACCGCGACTGAGTCGGTCCAGCGCAATCCACTCGTTCCTCCATACTTGTTTCCATGGCCCTCCGTCCGCACCAGCACGACGCGACCGACTCCGCCAACCGCATCGCGCCCGATCCAAAGTGTGTCAGTTCCCGATTGCTGCACGATGATTCCGTCCGCCCCGTCGCTGTACTGGTACACGAGACGACGTGGAACCAGGCGTGAAAGATCGGGAGGGTCGACAGGCGGGAGTGTGGAAACACCGGTGCCCTGGGCA
>CAWJXX010000011.1:0-248529 GCA_963846945.1 uncultured Gemmatimonadales bacterium
GCACCAGCGAGGAAACCAATCGATGGCGATGCCGAGCCGCGCCGAGGTCGAGGCGGCGTTCGAGAAATACCTCGACGTCGGCGCCTACCGCCGCGACTGGAACGCCTGGGCGGATCTGTTCACCGAGGACGCGGTCTACATCGAGGTGCAGTACGGGACGTTTCACGGCCGCGAGGCGATCCGCAACTGGATCACCACCGTGATGGCCGGCGTGCCCGACATGTACTTCCCGCCGCCGACCTGGCGGCTCATCGACGGCGACCAGGTCTGCTTCTGCATCGACAACGCCTACCCGAATCCGAAGGATCCGAAGCGGACCGCCGATCGCGTTCCCGACCGTCACCTACCTGAAGTACCGCGACGGCCTGTGGTGTCGCGAGGAGGACATCTACGACGTGCGCGCCAGCCTCGCGGCGCGCGCCGCGTTCCGCGCCGCCGGCGGCAACGCCGCGCCGGCGATGGAGCACGCATGACCGGTTTCAACCTCGCCGACTGCTTCGACGTCGTCGCCGACGACCTGTCGCCGAGCGCGAGGCGCTGGTCCAGGGCGCGCGGCGCCTGACCTGGCAGGCGCTCGAGCGCCGCGCCCGCAACGTCAGCGCCTGGATGCTCGGCGCGCGGCGCGACGCACCAGGGCAAGGTCGCGATCTACACCTACAACCATCCCGCCTACATGGAGGGCGTGTACGCCGCGATGAAGGCGGCGCTGGTGCCGGTGAACGTCAACTACCGCTACCGCGAGGAGGAGCTGCGCTACCTGCTCGACAACGCCGACGCCGAGATCGTCGTCGTGCACGAGGAGTTCGTGCCGCTGCTGGCGACGGTGGTCGGCGCAGCTGCCGCGGCTGCGCGGCGTGCTGGTCGTCGGCGACGGCGACGTCGCCGGCGACCGGCGGCCTGCCGCAACGCCGAGTCTACGAAGCGGTCGCCGAGCAGCGACCGACCGGCGCCGCGCGGTGCACGCGCTCGCGCCGACGATCATCTCTTCCTCTACACCGGCGGCACCACCGGCATGCCGAAGGGCGTGATGTGGCGGCAGGCCGATCTCTACCTGCGCCTCGCCGGCGGCGGCCTCGATGCCGCCGCCGGCGACGCTCGACGAGCTGCGCGCAGTCGTCGCCAATCCGCCGATGCCGCATGCGCGCGCTGATCGGGCCGCCGCTCATGCACGGCACCGGCTGGTTCACCGCCGTGATCGCCTGGCTCGCCGGCGGCACGGTGATCCTGCTCGACGATCCGAAGCGCTTCGACGCCGCGCGAGCTGTTGGCAGATCGTCGAGCGCGAGAAGCCGACCGCGATCACCATCGTCGGCGACTCGTTCGCCAAGCCGATGCTGCGCGCGCTCGCGAAGCGGCAGGCGCCGCTACGATCTGTCGTCGCTGACGATGATCTCCTCGTCGGGCGTGATGTGGAGCCAGGAGACGAAGCAGGCGCTGCTCGAGCACGCGCCGCAGCTCATGCTGATCGACTCGTTCAGCTCGTCGGAGGCGGTCGGCATGGGGCTGTCGATCACCACCGCGGCCGGCGTGGTGCAGACCGGCAAGTTCCAGCTCTCCGACACGACGCGGCTGTTCGACGAGAACGCTGCAGCTGCTCGACGCCAAGCCCGGGCGCGAAGGGGCTGGTCGGCGTCGGCGGGCCGCAGCCGGTCGGCTACTACAAGGATCCGGAGAAGAGCGCGCGCACCTTCGTCGAGACGCCGCACGGCCGCTTCTCGGTGCCCGGCGACTGGGCGCGTGGTGAACGAGGACGGCCAGACGCTGACGCTGCTCGGCCGCGGCTCGGTGTGCATCAACACCGGCGGCGAGAAGGTCTTCCCCGAAGAGGTCGAGGAGGTCGTGAAGCGCTACGCCGGCGTGCAGCGACTGCGTCGTCGTCGGCGTGCCGGACGAGCGCTTCGGCGAAGCGATCACCGCCGTCGTCTCGAGCGACGGCCGCCGCTCGACGGCGAGGCGCTGAAGGCACTTCGTCAAGCAGCACCTCGCCGGCTACAAGGCGCCCAAGCACGTCGTGCTTCGTCGACGAGGTCTACCGCAGCCCGTCCGGCAAGGCCGACTTCAAGCGCACCAAGGCAGGTGGCGATGGAACGCGTTGGGGATCGCAGGAGGTGAGCCGCATGCGGCTGACAGTCGCCGTCATCGGCGCCGGCTCGTGGGGCACGACGGTCGCGTCGGTCGCCAGCCACAACTGTCCGACCGTGCTGTGGGCGCGCAACCCGGAGATCGCCGAGGAGATCAACGACCAGCGCACCAACTACGCGCTATCTCGGCACCTGCGCGGCTGGCCGCGACCTGCGCGCCACGGCGTCGATGGCCGAGGCGGTGCGCGACGCCGACGTCGTCGTGCATGGGCGTGCCGTCGCACGGCTTTCGCGCCACGCTCGAGCAGGTGCGCGCAGCACATCCGCGCCTGGGTGCCGGTCATCAGCCTGGCCAAGGGCCTCGAGCAGGACACGCTGCTGCGCATGACCAGGTGATCGGCGACGTGCTGCCCGGGCATCCCGCCGGCGTGCTCAGCGGCCCGAACCTGGCGCGCGAGATCATGGCGCGGCTTCGCCGCCGCGAGCGTCGTGGCGATGGAGGACGAGACGATCGTCCGCGAGCTGCAGCGCGTGTTCAAGTCGCGCCTGTTCCGCGTCTACACGAATCAGGACGTGATCGGCTGCGAGGTCGGCGGCGCGCTGAAGAACGTCATCGCGATCGCCGCCGGCATGGGCGACGGCCTCGGCGTCGGCGACAACACCAAGGCGGCGGTGATCACGCGCGGCCTCGCCGAGCTCACGCGCCTCGGCGTGGCGATGGGCGGCCAGCTGCAGACCTTCGCCGGCCTCGCCGGCATGGGCGACCTGGTCGCGACCTGCATGAGCCCGCAGAGCCGCAACCGCTACGTCGGCGAGCAGCTCGGCAAGGGCCGGACGATCGAGCGAGATCATCGCCGAGATGCACATGGTCGCCGAGGGCGTGAAGACCTCGCGCGTCGTGATGGAGCTGGCCGAGAAGTTACGAGCGTCGAGATGCCGATCGCGCGCGAGGTGTACCGCGTCGTCCACGAGGGCAGCACGCCGGCGCAGGCGTACAGCGGCCTGCTGCGCGTCGCCGCCGGGTCGGAGCAGGATCCGGGGTAGGGGCTCGGGCGCGGGCTAGACCCGCTGGCGCGCGTCAGCGCGCGGAGCGCGCCCGCTGCTCGCTGCGCGCCAGCGCTTCTCGAGGCGCACGCTCCGCGGCCATCTCGCGGTCCGCTGAGCGCGGGTCTCCAGGGACCCGCTGGCGCGCGTCAGCGCGCCGGAGCGCGCTCCGCCGCCCGCGCGCGGACGGCGGCGGGTCTGGCGACCCGCGCTCCGCCGGAGCGGTGCGTCCGTGGGTCGGGAGACCCGCGCTACAGCGCCGCCGCCAACTGCGCCCGCGACGTCGGCCAGGCGCGCCGGATCGCCGGGGACGCGCGTGTGCAGGGCCAGGGGCTCGCCGTCGCGGCGGGGCAGCAGATGCATGTGGTAGTGGAACACGGTCTGCATCGCCGCGGCGCCGTTGAGCTGGAAGACCATCAAGCCGTCCGGCGCCAGCACCGTGCGGATCGCGTGGGCCACCCTCCGCGCCGTCGCCGCCACCGCCGTCAGCGCCTCCTCGTCGGCGTCGAAGATGGTCGCGGCGTGCTCCTTGGTGATCACCAGCGCGTGGCCGTCGGCGACCGGGAAGATGTCCATGAAGACCAGCGTGTGCGCGTCCTCGTAGACCCGATGGCAGGGCATCTCGCCCGCGACGATGCGGCAGAAGATGCAGGAATCCGCGGACGCCATGGGGCTTTCGCTACAACGGACGGCCGCGAGGATCGAGGCCCGCCGAGGCCGCACGTCGCGTTTTTCAACCCATTCAACTTTCAACAGGACCAGTTCTCCCCAGCTTATCGACAGACCGGCGGCGGGAGGTCTCGTGTGGCTCCATGTCCACGATTGACCATGACTTCCGCTGATTTTCGGTAGAAAGGCACCAAGGCGCGAGGTTTCGGCCCTTGCGCTCGGAAGGTCGGCGCAGTTCTCGCCGGACCCCGGCAGCAAGCAATTTTTCTCGGAATAAATAGAAATTTGCGGTTGCGTAACTTCTGCAAGGCAAGATACACAGAATCCCACAAAGAATTCGCGTTTCTGCAGCAGAGCACCATCGCGGTCCAGGTTTCGGCTCAAAGACATTCATTTTGAGTCGAACGAGCCAGCTGATCGACGGTGAGTGGTACGAGGATCCGTCGATATGAGTCACAAGGAACGGCAGCTGATTCACCGCCACACCCTGGGTCCCGAATTTTCGCACCATTCAGGCGAGCTGGCTGCGCGATGCGTAGACAGTGATTTCTCCACAGCTTCTGAGCCGGATCAGCCTGCGACTGGTTCCTCAGCCGAGCTTTAAAACCCCCAAATTGTACTCCGACCGCTATCGTCTAATGGGCTGGATTACCAGCGATTATGGAGAAGTTCCTACGGGAATTCCCGTAGTCGCTTAAGGGATAGTCCCCTGTTGCAATACTGCTCTGCAGCAAGTTACGCAGCATAGTACATGGAATTCGCGGAAGTCTGGCGACGCTCTTGTGGCCCGGGAATTCGGTGCGGAGTTACCGCAATTCTCGACCGCAGGCGGTGATCGCGACTCGTCCGTGCGCGGAATTCAGATGCCGACCAAACAAACTGCGCTCACTGCGGCCCTCGAGAAGCTCGGATGGCCGCACCCGACCGCCATCCAACTGGCGCGCGGCGCGCACGTGGTCCGGTACATCGGCGCATCACGGTGTTCAGCGCCGGTGAAGTCGCCGATCTCGCATACATCCTGCTGGATGGCCAGGCGCGGATCGAGTTCGGCACCGGCACCAATGGCGCGCTCCTAGTCTCCATCGCCGAGAGCGGCTCGATGCTGGGGGTGTTTGCGCCGTCGCCAGTGGCGCCGGCGGCGCTTCCCGAGCAGCTCTTCACCGCCCGGGCGATGTCGCGCTGTATCGTGGCGATCCTGCCGACGGCGCGCATGATCGACGAGTTGAGTCGGCTGAGCGCGGTGCAGGTGATCGCGGTCCTGGAGCGCGGCCGGCGGCAGTGGATGGATCTCTCCAGCCGCATGCTCGGCTACCTGACGATGAACGTGCGCCAGCGCCTGGTGTCGGTCATCGGGCAGATCGCAGAGCGTTTCGGCTCCGACGGTCCGCAGGGCTGCCGGATCGGTCTGCGCCTCTCGGACGGTGATCTGGCGTCGCTGATCGGAGCCTCGCGGCCGATCGTCACCAGGCACGTGCAGGACCTGATTCAGGCCGGCGTGTTGGTGAGGCACGAGGGCTACCTGACGGTGACTGTTCCGCTGTCGGCGCTCGCTGCGTTGGCGGACGGCGGCGACGTCCCGATCCGAATCGACGAGGGCGGCGAGTGCGATCTGCTCGGTGCGCCGGCTCCGACGGCCGACGCCGGCGGAGTCGCCGAGAAGCTGGAACACGGCACGACCATGACGATGCGCGCGACGTAGCGGAGCGCATCTGGCCGGCGCGGGCGCGCCGGGTCGCACGCTCGGAGGGCGGGCGGCGGCGGTTGAGGTGGTGGGTGAACGAAGATTACGAGACGACGGAAATGACACGAGCGGGAGACGACGCGGCATCGTCGGGCGGAGCTATGCACGACTTCTGGTCTGTGCTGCAGACAAATCGCCATAGGGAACGCGTGGCAGCCGTCGCGCTGGGACAGCGCGGCATCGAGACCTATCTGCCGCGCGTGGAGCAGTGGCCGCGGCCAGCAGTGGGCAGCGCCGTTGCCCCGCTGTTCCCGGGCTATCTGTTCGTCCACATGGGTGCCGATCTGGGCGCCCGGGTGTCGTGGACGCCGGGGGTGAGGGGGTTCGTCAGCTTCGGTGGATATGTGGCCTCCATCGGCGTCGATGCGATCGAGTTGCTGCGGTCGCGCGAGGGGGCGGATGGCGTCATCCATTGTTGCGCACCGGATGGCGGCGCACAGGTGCGGATCGTGCACGGGCCGTTGCGGGGTCTGACCGCCATCATCGAGCGCCGGCTGCCGGCCCGCGAACGGGTGCGGGTGCTGCTGCAGATCCTGCGGACGGAGACCCCGGTCGAGCTGCCGGAGCGGTGGGTACGGCAGGCATGAGCCTGATGCACCGCGGCGCACGATGGATTCGTGGGCTGGTGGGGTTGCTCGCGCTCTGCGTTGGGCTCGGCTCGATCGCCGGCTGCTACTATACGGTGACCACGGACAAGCTGCCGTCCGCCGATCGATCCGCCGCCGCGCCGACCGGCCCTGTCCCGTACACCATCCAGATCGGCGACCACCTGGGCGTCAAATTCTACCAGAGCCCGGATCTAAACGAGGAAGTGGTCGTCCGCCCGGACGGTAAGATCTCCCTACAGCTGATCGGCGAGGTCCAGGCTGCGGGCGTCGAGCCCGGGACGTTGCAGGCGCAGATCGAGCACGCCTATCAGGGCGAGCTGGCGACGCCGCGGGTGGTGGTGTTGGTGCGCGAGCTCGGCGCGCAGGTCTACGTCGGCGGCGAGGTCAAAACGCCTGGCGCGATCCCCCTCACCGCCAATCTGACCCTGGTCGAGGCCGTGCAGCGAGCGGGCGGCTTTCTGGACAGCGCGCATCTGAGCCAGGTCGTGCTCATCCGTCGGGACGCGGCGGGACAGTTGGTCGGCCGCGCGGTGGACGTCCGGCCGATCATCGGCGGCCTCGAGCCAAGCAAGGACGTCCCGCTGCAACCCTTCGACCTCGCGTACGTGCCGCGCTCGAAGATCGCCGACGTCAATCTCTGGGTGAAGCAATACATCTCGAACAATCTGCCGACGATCCCGATTGCCCTGCCCGTCTTCTGAGGGGAACGGAGCGAGAAGCAGATCGTGTGAGCGTCAGGTGGCAAGCATGAGAGATCAAGAGGACCAGACCGAGTCGTCGGCAGCCGACGACGGCGGGCTGCGCATCAACTGGGGCGAGCTTCTCGCCATGGCCTACCGGCGCTGGCGCATCATCGTCGCGTTCGCCGGCGTCGGTGCCGTGCTGTCGGGTCTGATGGCGATGTTGCCGAGCCCGACCTACCGGGCGGCGGCAAAGATCATGGTGACCGCCGATCGCGGCCGCATCAAGCTCTCGCCCGACCCGGGCGACTCGACTTCCGCCGACCACTCGACGGACCAGGACCTCAACTCCGAGGCGGCGATCCTGAGCAGCCCGAGCGCGATCCGAGCCGTGCTGCAGAACGACCAGGCGGCCGCTGGAGCTCGGCCGAGCCCCGAGGCGGACCAGCCCGACTCCTGGTTCGCGGACGTCATGAGAGCCGGCCGTCATCCGCTCGACGCGCTGGCCGAGCTCTACGAGCGCGCGCATGGCGTCACCCCGCTGACGCAACTCGAGCTGCGCGTCCGGAGGGTAGCCGCCGCGACCCAGGTGACGGTGCTCCCCCGCACCAACCTGATCGAGGTGGCCTACGAATCATCCGACCCCGTTCGCGCTGCCGAGTTCGTCAATGCGCTGGTCTCGCAGCATGTCGACCGTCACACGCGCATGTTCCGCCAGGAACAGGCCTTCGAGTTCATGGGCAGCCAACGCGAGCTACTGAGCGAGCGGTTGCGCGTCGCGGAAAGCGCGATGCAGGCGTTTGCGCAGCGCGAAGGGGTGGATTCGGTGCCGACGGCGCGCGCGGCACAGGCCGAGCAACTCCATGAGCTCGAGACGGCCATGGCGACCGCCGATCGCGAGCTGGCCGAGAATCGAGCCCGGGCGGACTTTCTCACCAACGCGGTCCGCGAGCTGCCGAAGGATGTCAGCACGCAGCCGTCCACGGGGGCGGGCCCGACCGATGGCCGCGCCCTGGTGCACACCCGGCTGCTGGATCTGCAACTGCAGCGCAGTCAGCTGCTCGCCCAGTTCGCGCCGACGAGCATCAAGGTGCGCGACGTGGATCGTCAGATCGCCGAGGCTGAGCGCCTGCTGGCGAGCGAGCGCGTCGCGACGGGCTCGAGCGCCAACCCGGCCTACCAGGCGTTGGCGACGGAGCTCACCCAGACGGGAGCCCAAGTCGCCGCCCTGACGGCGCGCATCGACGCACTGCGTGCACAGCTCACGGCGTCGTCGGGCTGCCGTCGCTCATCTCGACGAGATCGGTCCCGAGTACGAGCGGCTCGACCAGGAGACGGCGACGGCGCGCGCGGCGTTCCTGAACTACCAGAAGAAAGAAGAGCAGGCGCGCTTCTCGGCCGCGCTCGACGAGTCGCGCATCGTCAACGTCGAGCATCGTCGAGCCGCGCCGAGTCCCCGCAGCGCCGATGCCGTCGCGAGCGGCGATGACGCTTCATCGCCGGAACGCTGCTGAGCCTGCTGGCCGGATTCGGGCTGGCGTACCTCCGCGACCGGTTCGACCCTTCCGTGAAGAGCGCGGCGGAAGCCACCAGATCACCGGGCTGCCGGTGATCGCCCACATCGCTTCCTGAGGACCACTCACACGTCAGCCTCCGCACTCATGAAAAGCCCTATCACACTTCACCGGACTGCCGACGGCAAGAGCGGAGTCAGACGCAAAGTGCTCGCATCTTCGTTCGACCTCTATCTCGATCATTTCAAACTCACCGCCGAGCCGTTCTCGCTGACGCCGGATCCGGACTTCCTGTACCTGAGCCCGGCACACGCCGAGGCGCTCGCGGCGCTGAAGGTCGGCGTGACTCGGCCGCGCGGCTGATGGTGATGACCGGCGAGGTCGGCACGGGCAAGACCACCCTGCTCTACTCGCTGCCTGCGCGCCTCGGCAACGGGATGCGCACGGCGTACGTCTCGAACACCGGCGCTCGGCTTCGACGGCCTGCTGCGCCTGGCGCTCGCGGACTTCGGCGTCACCAGCCCGAGCCCGTCGCGCTTCGACATCGCTCGCCGCGCTGAACCGCTGCTGCGCGAGTGCGCCGAGCACGGCCGACCGCGACGCTGATCGTCGACGAGGCCCAGAACCTCGACGGACGAGCGATTCGAGCAGCTGCGCTTGCTGTCCAACTTCGAGACCTTCACCGACAAGCTGTTGCAGATCGTGCTGGTCGGCCAGCCCGAGCTCGAGGCGCGCCTGCGCAGCCGCGCTGCGCGCCCTGGCCGAACGCGTCGCCGTGCACTGCCGTTGCGCCGCTCGGACGACTGCGAGAGCCGCGCCTATCTCGACTATCGCCTGCTGCGCGTCGGCGGGACCACCCGGCTGTTCGAGCCGGCGGCGCGCGATCTGCTTCTCCGCGCGGCCCAAGGGGTGCCGCGCCGAATCAACATCCTCTTCCACAACGCCCTGCTGTTCGCCTACGGGCGCGGCGACGCGCGGGTGACGGTGTCCAGGTCGCCGAGCCGCCAGTCGAGGCGCGCGCGCGCCCTGATGGAACTGCCCGACCTCTCGGCCGCCGCGGCGTTGGGTTGCGCGGCGCGCCCGGCGCGGCCGCATGATCGCGGCGGCGACCGTCGCTGCGCTGGTCGGCGTGGCTGGCGCGGCGGCGGCTCTCGCGCCGCGGTCCGAGCCGGCCCCGCTGACGGCTCCCGCCCGGATCGGCCGGCGGCTGCGGCCCCGGTCGCGGCTGCGCCGCAGGTCGTGCCCGCCGTCGACCCGGTTGCCCGGCCGCTGCCGTCACCGACGAGACCTGCCGTGGCGCACCCCGCAACCGCCGCCGCCGCGGCTGCGGTGACCTCCGCCAACGACGAAGGCGGGTCGCAGCTCGCCAGCGCGCCGGTCGCGGACGCCGCGACCCTCGTTGCGCCGGCTCCGCCGCCGGTGCACGGGGCGGCCGCTGTCGAGACCACCGAACGCGCCGCCGGCCGACCCTCCGTCACCCGATCCGCGCGAGAACGACGCCGCACCGTCCATGGACGGATCGTGCGCGTGCGATCGGGACAGACGCTCGCCGCGCTCGCGCGCCAGGTCTACGGCTACGACGACTCGGACGTCATCCGACGCATCCAGAGCGCCAATCCGCCAGATGGTCGACCCAGACGCATCCTTGCCGGCGACGTCCTGCACTTTCCCGGCGATGGGCCGGCAGACCCGGCGACAGGAAGGAAGACCTGCCGATGAGCGAGTATCTCCGCGTCCTGACGAGAGCTCGAGCGCGCATCGGCAGCGTCCAAGCCGAGAGGTCCGCGCGATGGCGCCGCCGTGAGCGGGCTTCCCGGCACGACGGGCCGTCCAGCGGCGCGCGGTCGCACCGTGCGGCGCCGGTGGCGAGCCCGCGGCTCCAGTTCGCCGCGCTGTACGACAACCTGCGCGCGACCGCCAACGGCGATCGCGACCCGCTCGCTGGTCTTCGCCGAGCGCCGAAGCCGACGGCTCCGCGCGGGCGATCATCGACGGCCTGGCGGCCTACGTGCGCCGCCTCGGCCAGCGCGTGTGTCTCGCCGAGGTGGTCGAGTCCGCCGGCCTGCCGTTGCTGCGCGTGCGCCCGGAGCCGGGCGACCCCGGCCGCGTCACCGGTAGCACCCTGCCCCTCGACCTGCGCAGCCACGCCAGCGCCGACGATGTGCGCGGCTGGCTGGCGCGGAGTGGCGCAGGCCGACCTGACGCTATCGACGGCGGCGCGCTGGCGGTGTCGCTCGACCCGGCGCTGCTCGCCTGCGGCTGCGACGGCCTGCTGATCGTCGTGCGTGCGCAGGTGACGGCCGCGAAGCGCTGCGCGTCGCCGGCCGAGCGCGCCGCGCGCGGTCGGCTGCCGCACCCTCGGCATCGTCATGCAGTTCGACCCGACGCGCAATTCCTCCCTGGCAGCGCAACGCCACCTTCGCGAGCGGGTGACCCTCGATCCGAAAGAGGTATCGCCTATGAACCCCAATCGCCGCGCCTCCTCACCCTGCTCAAGTTCGCCGACCTGGCCGTCGTCAGCCATCGCCTTCGTGGTGGCCATGGCGACCGCCGCCCGGGCCCGACCCTGGCCGGCTGGCGGAACGTGCTCGAGATGCGCGTGTCCGGTCCGCAACCTTTTCGCGCTGCTCGCGTATCTCGCGCTCTGGCACTGCGTCCTGCGCAGCGCCGGACTGTACGGTCGTATCGACTGTCGGCGGCGTCGCGCGAGCTGCGCGACATCGCCATGGCGGTCGGCCTCGCGGTCCTGCCGCTGGTCGTACTCATGCCCGCTCGAGCGCAGTCAGTCCATGTCAAACCGCCGTTCGTCCTGGCTCTTCGCGCCTGCGGCCTTCGTCGGTCTGGCCATCGAGCGGCGCATGCTGCGCGCTGTCGGCCGGCGGCTCCGCCTGGCCGGCCGCAATCTGCGCAACGTCGTGGTCGTCGGCACCGGCGAACGCGGCGCTCGAACTCGACCGCGCGCATCGCCCGCCGCAACGACTTCGGCTACAGCGTCGTCGACGTCATCGACTGCGGGACGGGCGGCGGCGCAGCAGCCCGCGGCAGACGGCGCTGCAGCTGGTCGGAGCGCTGCTCGACGCGTCCGATCGACGAGGTGTTCCTGGCGCTGCCGCTCGACGGCTCGCAGCCGCTCATCCGGCCGCATCGTCACGCTCTGCGAGGAGCAGGGCATCACCGTGCGCGTCGGCGCGCAGCTCGCCGCGCTCGACTGGGCGCGCGCGCCGCGATCGACACGCTCGGCGGGCAGCCGTCATCACGATCTCAGCGGCCCGCCGCGACACGCTGCGCCTGCTGGTCGAAGCGCATGATCGACATCGTCGGCGCCGGCCGTCGGCCTGGTCGTGCTCTTCGCCGCTGCTGCTGTCTGATCGCGATCGCCATCAAGCTCGACTCCGCGGGCCCGATCTTCTTCGTCCAGGAGCGCGTCGGCCTGAACCGCCGCCGCTTCCCCGCGTACAAGTTCCGCACGATGGTGGTCGACGCCGAGGCGCTGCAGGCCGACGCTCGAGCCGCTGAACGAGGCCGAGCGGTCCGGTGTTCAAGATCGAGGACGACCCGCGCGTCACCCGCCTCGGCCGCTGGCTGCGCCGCACTGAGCCTCGACGAGCTGCCGCAGCTCATCAACGTCCTGCATCGGCGACATGAGCCTGGTCGGCCCGCGCCCGCTGCCGGTGCGCGACGTCGACCGCATCGACGTGCGCTGGCACCGGCGCCGCTTCAGCGTGAAGCCCGGCATCACCTGCCTCTGGCAGATCAACAGCCGCGAGCCGAAGTTCGACGAGTGGATCCGTCTCGACATGGAGTACATCGACAACTGGTCGCTGGCGCTCGACTCAAGATCCTCGCCAAGACGATTCCCGCCGTGCTCTCGCGGTCAAGGCGCACGCCGACACTGACTGTCCCGGAAGGACGCCGCACTGCGACCCCGACACCCTGACCCGTCACCGTCATCGTCCCCTGCTACAACGAGGAGGACGGTCTTCCGTCCCTGCTCGCGCGGCTGCGCACGATGCGCGACCGGCGCGCGCCGAGCGACTGGCACTTCCTGTTCGTCGACGACGGCAGCACCGACGACACCTTCGGCGCGCTGCTGCGCGCCGCGCGCGACGAACCGTGGGTCGAGGTCGTGCGCCATCACGAGAACCTCGGCCTCGGCGCGGCGCTGCGCACCGGCTTCGAGCACGCGCGCTCGCCGATCGTCTGCACGATCGACAGCGACTGCACGTATCCGCCCGAGCGGCTGCCCGAGCTCGCCGCGCTGGTCGAGCAGGGCGCCGAGATCGTGACCGCCTCGGCGTGGCATCCCGGAGAGCGCCGCGCGCCGAGGGCAGCCGCCTGCGTCTGCTGGCTGAGCCGCATGGTGTCGGGCCTCTACAAGCTGCTGATCGGACAGGACGTCTACACGTTCACGTGCCTGTTCCGCGCCTACCGGCGCGAGACCGTCCGAGCGCATCGCTTTCGCGGTCGACGGCTTCGCGGCGGTCGCGGAGATCATGCTGCGCGCGATGCTGAGCGGCTACGCGTCCGCGAGGTGCCGATGCGCGCTCGAGAGCCGGCGCTTCGGCGAATCGAAGCTCAAGGTGGGCGACGCCGTCATGGCGCACATGCGCTCTTGCTCACTCCTCGACGCGCGTTCATGGTCGGCGCACGCGCAGAGCGCGCTGCCGTCGGCAGCAGACTGGTCGGCTGACACGACTGCCCGAGAACCGATGTCCGCAACGAAGGACCGACCACATGACCATGCGAATCGGAATCATCGGACTCGGACGCGCCGGCAGCGTCCACCTCGAGCCTTGCAGCACGTCGCGGGCGCGGAAGTCGTCGCCGTCTGCGATCCGTCTCCCGCCGCGCGGAAGCGCGCCGTGGAGCTCGGCATCGCGGCCTATCGCGACTCTCGACGCTGATGCTGGAGACCGCGAAGCTCGACGGCGTGACGATCGCGACGCCGCCGGCCGATCACGCGGAGCTCGCGATCGCGTGCCTCGACCGCGGCCTGCACGTGCTCTGCGAGAAGCCGCTCGCGCTCACCACGTGGGACGCGCTCTCGATGCTGCAGGCGGCGAGCCGCGACACGGCGCACGACTGCTGCTCGCGACCAAGTTCCGGCACGTGCCCGGAGCTGCGCGACGGCGCGCGAGCTGATCGCCGCCGGCAAGCTCGGCGACCCGGTCGCGTTCGAGGTGAGCTTCTGCAGCCCCGTCGACATGTCGCAAGCGCTGGAACGCGCAGCGCCGCTCGCCGGCGGCGGCGTGATCATCGACAACGGCTGCCACGCGTTCGACATCATGTCGTACCTGTTCGGCTCGGTGACGCGCGTGCAGGCGAACCTGCACAAGCCGCTGCAGCGGATCGGCGTCGAGGACGGCGCGACGATCCAGGTGCGCGCCGGCGACGGCGTCATCGGCAAGGCCGACGTCAGCTGGAGCCTGTCGACCGGCGCGCGACAGCTACGTGAAGGTGCACGGCTCGCGGGGCACGATCGAGGTCGGCTGGCAGGAGACCCGCGTCGAAGTACCTCGGCCAGGACTGGGAGAAGATCGGCGGCGCGTACGACAAGATCGACGCCCACCGCCGCATGCAGCAGTCGCTTCGTCGAGACGTCGATAGAGCAACGGCGCGACGCCGCTGGATCAGCGCCGTCGAGTGTCTGCGGACGGTCGCCGCCGTCGAGGCCGCGTACCGCTCGATCGCATTCCGGCGGCTGGGAGTGGGTCGACATGAAGGGCATGCGCCAGCGTCGACCCGGCCGTCGCGCCGGCGCGCGGCCGCAGGCGACCTGAGCGCCGAGGCGCCGCCGCCATGTCGCACGCACGCTCACTCGACACGCGACGCGCGTCCCCGCGCATCCATCCGACCGCCCTCGTCGAGCCCGGCGTCGAGCTCGGCGAGGGCACGTCGGTCTGGGACAACGTCCACATCCGCGGCCCGGCGCGCATCGGCCGCGACTGCATCGTCGGCGAGAAGACCTACATCGCCTACGGCGTGCACGATCGGCGACTGCGTGAAGATCAACGCGCAGGTCTACGTCTGCACCGGCGTCACGATCGCCGACCGCGTCATGATCGCGGCCGGCGTCATCTTCACCAACGACCGCTATCCGCGCGCCTTCGACCCCGGACGGCGGCGGGCTCGCCGACTCCGGACCGAACGAGGACACGCTGACGCACGATCGTCGGCGAAGGCGCGACGATCGGCGCCGGCGCGCGTCATCGGCCCCGGGCTCACGATCGGCGCCTACGCGATGGTCGGCATGGGCGCGGTCGTCACCGCGCGACGTCCCGCCGCACGCGCTCGTGTTCGGCAATCCGGCGCGCCTGCGCGGCTACGTCTGCGTCTGCGGCGCATCGCCGATGCGCCAACGGCGGACCAGGCGACGCGGCGGCGCGTCCGCTGCCGTCAGGCGCGCCTGGCACGCGCCGCTTCGCGCGCGCCGTCACGCGGATGATCGATCCTCGCTCGTCGCACGACGACGGCTCGCGCGCGCTCGGGCCTCGGCGGCGATCGCTCGAACTCGAGAAGATCCCGTACCGGCGCATCGCGCGACTGCCGAGAGACGAGCGCGCGCTGCTGGTCGTCGCCGGCGCCGAGCTCGACGCCGCGGAGATCGCGGTCGTCGACCGCGCACGCCGTCGCTGGTGCTCGGCGGCGGCGACGCTGTTCGCGCGCCAGGTGTTCGGCGCGACGCGCCGCGCGCCGAAGACGGCCGCTGCGCGATCGCGCTCGACGCAGCCGGTGTGGCCGAGCGGCGCTGTCGCGCTCGCGCGCCTGCACGGCAAGCGCGACGCTGCGCGCTGCCGCGTCGCGCCGTTCTGCGACACGACCGAGCTGACGCAAAGGCGACGTCGCTCGCGACGCTGCTGCGCCGAGCCGGGACCGCGTCGCTCGGCCGGCGGTCGCGCGCCGCAATCGCTGCATCTGGTCGCTCGTCGACCTCGGCACCGCGTTCGCGAACCTGATGCACGAGGACGACGGCGCGCCCGGCGCGCCGCGCGACCGCGCGCGCCTGGTACGTCGCGGCGCGCAGTGCCGCGGAGACGCGTCTACTACGCGGCGCCGACGGCGCTCCGCGCGCTGGGTGCAGCGCCGCGACCTACGCGACGCCTCGACCGGCGCCTCGCGGCGCTCGGCGAGCGCGCCTCCGAGTATCCGATCGACGCGACCGGCTGGCTGCTCGTCGAGCTGGTGAAGCACCTCATCGAGCTCGCCGCCGGATCGCTGGTGCGCGTCGCGCGCTGGCCGGCGCCGTATCAGGCCGCGGCGAGCTGACGCACGACGTCGAGCCGCGCCGCTACGCGTACACGCGCGGCATGGACCGCCTGCTCGACGACGATCGAGAGCGACGGGCCACCCGGCGACGCTTCGGCGCTCGTCGCCGGCCCGAGCGACGCGCTATCTGCGCGACGACGCGTGCGCGGCGTCGCCGCCGCGCCGCGTGCTCTGCCACGGCCTCGAGCACCGCGGCGAGCAGCGTGTGGGGCCGCGACGCGCGTCGCGCGCCGACGCTCGAGCGCGCGCGCGTCCGGCTCGAGCGCCGGCTCGGCCGCTCGGTCGTCGGCTATCGCAGCCCGCGCCTCGACCGCTCGCCCGACCTCGCCTGGGCGCTCGATCGCGCCGGCTTCCGCTACGACTCGTCGTATCCGGACGTCGACCGCGAGAACATGCGCGAACTTCGGCCGCGGCGTGCGGCTGAACGTGCCGTTCCGCCCGCTGCTCGACGACGGCGACGGACGCTGCGCCCGAGCCGCTGCCTCGAGCTGCCGCTCACCGCGCCGGATTGCATCCAGCCGCTCTTCGCCGGCGAGAGCCGCGAGCGCTGCGCGCAGACCGGTCGAGAGCAAGGCCGCGTTCCTCGCGCGCCACCGGCGGACTGTACGTCGCGCTCGTCCACGGCGGCGTCTTCGGTCCCGACGACGCGGCGCGGCGCGAGGCGCATCTCGAGTTCGTCGCCGCGCAGCTGCGCCGCGCCGCGACGTCTGGCTGCGCGGGCACTCAGCCGACATCGCGGCGACTGGTGGTGGCGCGCGCGAGGCGACTCGAGCGTGGTCGAACGTCGGCGAGCGCCGTGCGCGTCGCGCAATCGCGGCTCCGCGTGCCGCGTGCGCGGGCGCCGTGTGTGCGTCGTCGAGCGACGACCGACGCGTCGACGCCACGCCATCGCGTTCGCCGGTCGCTCGCAGCCGCGGCGCGCCGATCTGTGATCAGCGTGTCGCCGGCGCCGCGGCCGGCGACATGCCGTCAGGACCGCGCTGGACGCGCATGGCAAGCCTGCAAGCGTCGCCGTCATCGGCGGCGGCATCGGCGGGCTCGCCAGCGCCTACTTCCTCTTGCAGGCGGGCTTCCCGCCGGTGGTGCTCGAGGCGCGCGATCGGCTCGGCGGCCTCGGCACGTGGTTCGAGCACGGGGCGTGCACCTCGACCGCTACTACCACGTCATCCTCGACTCCGACGCCGAGCTGTGCGCCCTGCTCGCACGAGCTCGGCATCGCCGACCGCCTGGTCTGGCGCGAGACCGGCATGGGCTTCCGGCTCGGCGGCGCAGCTCTACGGCTTCAACTCGCCCGCTCGACCTGCTGCGCTTCCGCGCGCTGTCGCTTCCCGACCGCATCCGCACCGGCCTCGGCGCCGCCTACATCACCAAGATCAAGAAGCACGGCCTCGACCTCGACGACGTCTACGCGTGCGACTGGCTGCGCCGCATCTTCGGCCCGCGCGTCTTCGCGCGCATCTGGGAGCCGCTGCTGCGCGCCAAGTTCGGCGAGCGCGTCGACACGGTTCCCGCGTACTGGGTGTGGAACACGCTCAACCGCGAGAAGAACGGCGAGCCAGGAGGTGAAGGGCTATCTGCGCGGCGGCTACGAGGGCTTCGCCGAGACGCTGCGCGACGCGATCGTCGCGCGCGGCGGCGAGGTGCGCCTGCGAGCCCGGTCGCGCGCGTCGAGTCGAACGGCGCGGCGGTCGCACGCCGACATCGCGCGGCGCGCGACGAGCGCTTCGACGCGGTCGATCTCGACGCTTGCCGATGCCGCTGCTCGCGCGCGGTCGCGCGCGGCGCGCTCGCGCCCGACGTGCCGCTGCCGGATCTCGAAGTACCAGGGCTGCGTCAACGCGATCGTCGTGTCGCGGCGCCGGCTCGAGCGCTTCTACTGGACGATCGTCGTCGATCCGCGTTCCCGTTCCAGGGCGTCGTCGAGACCACGCACGTCATCCCGAGCGAGTGGATCGGCGACCGCCACCTCATCTACTGCATGAACTACTGCGAGCCCGGCTCCGAGCCCTACGAGCGCTCCGACGAGCTCGTGAAGCGCCAGGCGCTCGACGGGCTTGCGCGCTCTGTACCCGGACTTCCGCCCGGCCGACGTCGAGGACGTGTACGTGTTCCGCGCGCCGCACGTCGAGCCGGTCTGGACCGTCGGCTACCTGCGCAAGCGCCCGGCGCCGCGCGTCGGCGACAGCCGCGTCTACCTCAGCACGACCGCGCAGGCCTATCCGCGCGTCACGGCCTGGAACACCAGCGTCGGCCTCGCGCGCGAGACCGTCGACCGCAGCCGCCTCGGCCTGCGGGCGACGGCGGCGGCGCCGCATGCAACGTCCACCCCGCGGAGACCACCAGTCTATCGGAGGAGCAATCGTGACTGAACCGCCCGAACCACCTGCCGCTCGCCCTCGCGACGCCGACCACACCGGCCGCGACTTCGGAGACGAGGAGCTCGCGCTCCTCCGCGAGGTGATCGACTCCGGCACCCTCAACTGCACCAAGGGCACGCAGGTGAAGGAGCTTCGAGAAGCGCCTTCGCCGCGCGCTACGGCGTGCCGCACTCGCGCGCCGTCACCTCCGGCACGGCGGCGGTCCACACCGCCGTCGCCGCGATCGACCCCGAGCCCGGCGACGAGATCATCACCACCTCGATCACCGACATGGGCGGCATCGCGCCGATCCTCTACCAGCGGCGCGATCCCGATCTTCGCCGACGTCGATCCGGTGACCCTGAACGTCACGCCCGAGAGCGGTCGCGGCGCGCATCACGCCGCGCACGCGCGCGATCATCGCGACCCACCTCTTCGGCAACCCCTGCGACGTCGATCGGCATCAAGGCGGTCGCCGACGCGCGCGGCATCCCGGTGATCGAGGACTGCGCGCAGGCCTTCCTCGCCACGCAGGACGGCAAGCTGGTCGGCACGATCGGCGCGATCGGCGCCTTCAGCCTGCAGCAGGGCAAGCACATGACGACCGGCGAGGGCGGCATCGTCGTCACCACCGATCCAGCGCTACGCGCGCTGGATGACGCTCTTCAGCGACAAGGCGTGGGGCTACGGCGATCCGAAGCCCGGACCACTACTTCCTCGCGCTCAACTACCGCATGACCGACCTGCAGGGCGCCGTCGCGCGCGCGCAGCTCGCGAAGCTCGACGGCGTCGTCGAGCGCCGCCGGCGCACGGCGCGAGCAGCTCACCGAGCGCCTGCCGAGCACGCCGGGCCTCACGCTGCCGGCGCCGCTGCCGGGCGCGACGCACGTCTACTGGAAGTACCCGCTGATCGTCGATCCCGACGGTGATCCCCGGCGGCTCCGACGCGCTCGGCGCGCGCGCTCAAGGCGAACGGCGTCTTCTGCGCGCCGCGCTACATCCAGAAGCCGGCCTTCGAGTGCGAGGTCTTCACCGAGCGCAAGACGTTCGGCAAGAGCCAGTTCCCCTACTCCTGCCGCGAGCGCGAGGACGGCACCAAGATCGTCTACGACGCGGCCGAGTACCCGGGCACGGTGCGCGGCCTCGAGCGCGTCGTCGTGCTGCCGTGGAACGAGTTCTACACCGACGCAGCACGTCGCTCACGTCGCCCGCGCGATCAACGAGAGCGTCGCCCAACTGCAGCGCGGGGAATGAGGAACGAGCCACACCACTGCTGCGTCGGGACACTCTCGTCCGTGGCATTCTCTCACCGGTCACTTCGTCGCGTCGCGTGCCGCCGATCGTAGCGATCCCATGAGTGAGTTGAGTACCGGCTGGCGAACGTTGACCGATGCAGCATGCCTGATCGGCTGGAGCGCGTGGGCTCCGCTGCGACGCCGGCGCGTGGCGCAGCTGCGCGCGGGGGCTCCGCTGCGAAGGATCCTCGTCCTCCACGAGGTTCGTGGGCTGGGCAACACCGTGCTGCTCTCTGGCCTCCTGCGAAACCTGCGGCGATCCTACCCCGAGGCCAGCATCGCCCTCGCCATGCCATCGTCCCCGCTCGCCCAGTCGCTGCTCGGACCGGAGCTGGTCGACGAGTTTCTGTTCTTCGATCCCCCGGTTACGAGCGCGGAGCTCCCTGCTCGCGTTTGCGCGGCGGGTTCTGCGTCCGCGACGCTTCGACCTCGGGCTGGCCACCTTCTTCTCTCCGACGCTGCTGACGTCGTGCGTGTCGGCGCTGGCCGGGTGCCGCTATCGCATCGCCTTCGCCGAGACCGCGACGCGCGGGGTGCTGAACACGCTGACGGTGCTCGACCAGGGTGGCCCCGAGCTCGAACGCCATCTGCGCCTGCTCGAGTTCACCGGCCAGAGCCTCGAACGCTCGATCGCCGTGCGTGGTTCAGTCGAGGCCACCGGCGCTGCCCGGGAGTTCCTCGAGCGACGCGGGCTGGGGATCAGCCGGCCGCTGCTGGGAATCCACCCGGGATGCGACCGAGTGAACGCGTTGAAGCGCTGGCCGGTCGAGCGCTTTGCGGCGGTCGCGAGGCGGGTCGTCGGCGCTGGGTGGGCCGATGTCGCCGTCTTCCTGGGTCCGGACGAGGCTGAGTTGAGCGAGGGATTCGCCGCAGCGGAATCCGCCTACAGATCGTCCATGCCGGCAGACTCGAGGAGCGTGTCGGCGCTGATCGGTCAGTGCCAGGCGTTCCTCAGCAACGACTCGGGCTCATGCACGTGGCGGCCGCGCGTGGCGTGCCGGTCGTGGCGATCTTCGGGCCGACGGATACCGTCAAGAACGCCCCCGTCGGGCAGGCGACGCTCCTGACGGCCGCGGACGTTCCGTGTCGGCCGTGCTACGCCGGCGCGCCGATCACCTGCAGCCGCGAGCGGCGCTTCTGCCTGGAGAACATCGGCGAGGACACGGTCGTCGCCGCGGTGGCCCGAGCGCTCGGTCGGCGGAGACGTCGGCGTCGGTGACGGACGACCAGCTTCCCCGGTGTGCGCAGAATGCAGCTCTGAGTACTCGCTCAGCCTCCTCGCGCTGTTCGTGCCGCTCATCGCAGTGCTGGCGGTCGGGTGCCGCCGTACGCGATGTTGCTCCTGACGCTGGTGACGGCCCTGTATCCCGCCGAGTGGAAGATCCTAACAACGCGCACCTCGACATCGTCGACCTGGCGCTCGGGGGCATCGCGCTGAGCCTGCTGTCGTGCACCCGCGACTGCTCCGCCGGGCGCGGCGCCGGGGCTGCCGTACGCGGGCCTCTGGATCGCATTGGGCGTGCTGAGTCCGCAGCATACCTCGCGGCGCCGATGAACCAGGAGCATCTCACCAGCCCCGGCGCGATCGCCTACCAGCTCTACCGGTATTCCTGGCGGCCGATTCTCTTCTACCCGCTGGCCGCGTGGCTGATCGACGACCGCCGCAAGCTCGAGAGCACGCTGTTCATCATCGTGGCGATCGGGGCGCGTGCTCGCTCATGGCCTTCCAGCAGGGCTACTCGGGCGACGAAGCCACCGGGCCGTTCCTGTCGAAGAACGCGCTCGGCGGCGCACTGATCATCCCGCTCATCACTGGCAGTGGCCGCCGTGCTTCCGCGCGAGGCCGGTGGCTCTGGCGCTTCTATGCCGTGAGCATTCTCGTCATCGGGCGAGGGTTCCTCTTCGCCGGCTCCCGTGGGGCGTTCATGGCGGTGGTGGGCGGGATCGCCGGTTCTTCGCCCAGCTCCTCGCCAACCGGCGGGGAAGGTCGAAGGTGCTTCGGTTCGCTCTCGCTGGAGGAGCGTTGGGCCTTCTGGTGATCGCCGCAAAGCCGGACGTCTTCGAGCGGCCGACCGTGAAGCACATCCTCACGGCCACCAGGGCACGAAAGAGGAGAACATGCAGTGGCGCATGCAGGACCGCTGGCCGCACTTCTGGCGGATCGCCATGGACAATTTCTGGCTGGGAACGGGAACGGACGTCGACGCCAACTTCGAGGAATGCCCGACTCCGCACAACGGCTATCTCGGCGTGGCGGTCATCAGTGGCATGCCCTCGTTGATCGCTCTCATCTGGCTTTGCGGTGCTGGGCATCAGGAATGGGGTGCGCGCCTTTCGGCGCGGACCGGATGCCTGGCAGCGCCAGGTTGGTCTTGCGGTCGCGGCGGCGATCATCGGGGTCATGATCCACAACATGGTCGACGAGACGTTTCGGCTGCCGTTTGCGATGAACGCCTTCTGGCTGCTGACCGCGGCGACCGCCATGCTGGCCAGAAGGGCGAATGCGTTCCTGCCCGCTCCGGTGCCGGCTGGGCAGACCGTGCCCAGGGCCGCGACAGTCCGGCTCAGGGTCGTTGGAGTGGGGCGATGAGCGGACGGAAGCTGCGGATCGCGTTCATCGGTGCCCGTGGCGTGGGCGGGACGTACAGCGGCATCGAGACGTACTACGAAGAGCTCGGGTCGCGTCTGGCGGCGCGCGGCCACGAGGTGACGGCCTACTGCCGGAGCTATTTCACGCCCGACGTCCCCAGCTATCGCGGCATCCAGGTGCGCCGCATGCCGTCGATCCGAAGCAAGCACCTCGACACCTTCTCGCACAGCCTGCTGTCGACGGTGGACGCGCTCCGCCGACGCTTTGACATCGTCCAATACCACGCCATCGGCTCCGCCCCGCTCTCGTTCCTGCCGCCCCTCTTCGGGGGCACGACCATCCTCTCCGTGCGTGGACTCGATTGGCAGCGCGCGAAGTGGGGCGGGTTCGCCCGCAGCGTTCTCAGGTTCGGCGAGTGGGCATCGGTGCGCTGCCCGACCGCGACGGTGGTGGTGTCGCGAACACTGCAACGGCACTATGCCAGGGAGCACCGGCAGATCCCGTACTGCATCCCGAATGCCGTCGTTCCGTGCGCGCAGCGGAAGGCGGAGCGCATCACGGCGCTTGGCCTGGGCAAGGGCGACTTCATCCTGTTCGCCGGCCGCTTGTCCCCGGAGAAAGGGGTGCACACGCTGCTCGAGGCGATGCGCCCGCTCGGCGACCGCATGACGCTCGCCATTGCCGGGGGCAGCAGCTACTCGGACGGATACATCGAGCACCTTCGCTCGGCAGCGGGAGGGAACGTCCGGTTCCTCGGCAACGTCGACCACGACATGATGGCCGAGCTGTACAGCAACTGTTACGCATACGTGTTGCCGTCGGCGATGGAAGGACTGTCCGTCGGATTGCTCGAGGCCCTGAGTCACGGCGCGTGCATCGTCACCACGAACATCCCCGAAAACCTGGAGGTCGTCGGCGACGCGGGGCTGTCCTTCCCGCCGGGCGATGTCGAAGCGCTGCGAGGCTGTCTGCAGAAGATCCTGGACGATCCCGATCTGGCCCGGGACTGCCGCCGACGCGCCGGGCTGCGCGCGAGCGCGCAGCCCGACTGGGACGACGTCGCGCGGCTCACCGAAGAGCTGTACCACGACCTGCTGGATCGGCAGACGTCGATGGGCAGAAGGCGGGAGCAAGGCTACGCGTTCACGTCATCCGAGCAGGCAAACCTCAACAGCGGCGTGCAGACCAATCGATGAGTCGGTCCGCTCTCCCTGGCTGCGCATCGCATTGACCGGAACGTGAGTCGCGCTTCTTCTCATTCCCGTTCGGCGTTCCCTTCATCATGAGCGACCTGAAACGCCTCGTATCATCGACGGGAATCTACGCGGTCGCCGGGTTGGCCCAGCAGGGAGGCGGTTTCCTGCTGATTCCGGTTTACACGCGCTTCATCGACCCGAAGCAGTACGGCGTGCTCGAGCTCTTCAGCGCCTTCGCGTCGATCGGCTTTGCGCTGCTGACGATGGGCCTCACCTCGGCGATCAACAAGTCCTATCACCGCGATTGCGCCACCGGCGGAGAGCAGGCGAGCGTCCTCCCGACGGCGATCCTGCTCGACCTCCCCGTGCTCCTGGCGGCTGCGCTGTTGATCCTCGCCTTCGGCGGCCCCATCAGCGAGTGGCTGACCGGGAGCCGCGATGCTCAGGATCTCATCCCGCTCGTGGTCGGGTCGGGGTTCTTCTACAGCGTGACGACACTGGTCCTGGCGGGACTGCGTGCCCAGGAGAGAGCGGTCGCGTTCAGCGTGCTGACGCTCGTGCAATTCATGACCGCCCTTGGGCTGAACCTCCTGTTCGTGGTCGGCTACGGCCTCGGCGTGCGCGGGGTGTTCTGGGGGAACCTGCTGTCGAACGCGCTGTTGCTGCCGCTGGCGATCGCCGTCGCGCGGAGCGGAGCGGCGCTGACGTTCAATCCGCGGCTGGTGCGGCCCCTGTTGAGCTTCGGACTTTCTGGTACCGGTGATGCTCGCCGGGTGGGCGATGGACCTGTCCGACCGCTACATCCTGCGTCTGTTCCGCGGATTGGGCGAAGTGGCGGTGTATGGCGTGGGCTACAAGTTCGGGATGGTTCTGCAGGTCGCGGTGGTGTGGCCGTTCCAGCTTGCGTGGCCGGCGTTCTCCTTCGCGATCAGCCGGCAACCGGGCCACCGGGAGACGTACGCCCGAACGCTCACGTACCTCACGGCGGTATCGGTCTTTGCCCTGCTGGTGCTGTCCCTCGGCGCGCGTGCAGCGCTCCCGACGCTGGTCGGGGAGGCGTTTCGCGATGCGTATCCCGTCATTCCCGTCGTGGCGCTCGCGTACGCCTTCAACGGCGTGCAGTACTGCGTGTCGCCCGGCGTCCACCTCGCCGGACGCACCAAGTACCTGTCGGGGCTGGCGCTGTTGGCAGCGGTGGCCAACGTCGGGCTGAATCTCGTTTTGATTCCGCGCTTCGGAATGATGGGCGCCGCATGGTCGACGGCGCTGGCGTTCCTGTTCCTCGCGCTGACCACGGCGGCGGTCTCCCAGCGCGTCTACCCCATACGGTACGAGTACGGCAGGTTGGCGAAGGTGATCGTCGCCGGTGTGCTGGTCTACGCGGCGGCGAGCGCCGCCATGCCGGAGCAACGCCCGCTTGCCGTGGGATGGAGCCTCGGGATGCCGCTGGTGGCGTTCCCCGTGCTCCTCTGGGCCACTCGTTTCCTCGACGACGGCGAGCGAGGGCGTCTTGGTGCGCTCGTGCGACGTTACGCGCCGCTGGCCGGATGGGGACAGGCCGGATGAAGCGGATGAGCCTCATGACCCTGGGTCGGGAAGCCGGCGATGGGGTCGAGCCGGTACGAGCGCATGAGAGGGTGGCGCGGAGCGAGCGGCGAACCTGCGGCGAGGCACAGCGGAGTGCCGGGGTGCCAGCCTCGCCGTTGGAATACCTGCACGCTTGTCCGATCTGTGAGGGGGCCGACGTGCAGCACTACTGCCGGGTCCCGTCGCGGTTAGTCGCTGGCGAGTTACTTCGGTACGAGCGCTGCGCACGCTGCGGCGTGGTGCTGCGCATCCGGTTGCCAGCGGCCTACCGGTTGGATCAGTACGAAGAACAACGATACTCAGCCGACCAGAAGGGACCCGACCCGAAGAGCCAGCTGCACTATTGGTTCATGATGCAGGTCATCAAGCGGCTGACGCCGGGTGGGGCGGGGCGGCGGCTTCTGGATTTCGGCTGCGGCGCTGGTGGGCTGCTGCTCGAAGCGAGGGCGGCGGGCTTCGACCCAGATGGGGCTCGAGCTGAGCCGCGATCTCGCGACCCATGTGCCGACACCCTGGGAGATGCCAGTTCACCAGGGAGCGATTGGCGACCCCGCCTTCGACGGCGAGCGATTCGACGTCATCACGTCATCGCAGGTCTTCGAGCATCTGCTCGATCCACGCCAGACGCTCGCCGACTTGCGCACGCATCTCAATCCGGGCGGCTTGATCCTGATCGAGGTGCCGAACCTCTCAGACAGCCGTGAGCGCATGCGGCGTGGGTCGACCATGGACGACTCGCACCTGTTCTACTTCAACCGGCGCAGCCTGACGCGGCTGCTGTCCGATGGCGGCTTTCAGGTGCGGGAGGTCCACGAGGGCCTCCGGCCTTACCGATTCGTCGGCGATCGCGCGCGTCGCTGGCCGGTTGGCTGGATGCGCCGCGTCGAGCAGGCTCTCTCGATGTGTCAGATCAAGACCGTGCTCGGTGTGATTGCGTCGGCAACCGCCCCGGCGCGCGGTCGCCCGGAGTGACGGTCCTCACGCTGTCGGCAACCGGCGTCACGCCGGGACAGAGCCAGGTCGAGACGCCTGGCTCAGGGAGCGACCGGGACCACTTCGATCAACGTCGGCGCGGCGAGCGGCGTCCCGGCCGCCCGGTATTCATCTGCCCCGATGTCCCACGCCGGCCCATACGGCCTCGGGTCGCCATCCATGTCGGTGGTGAAGGTGGCGCTCAGGTCGACGCCAACATCCATTGCGGCGCTGCCGGTCTGGATGCGGAGATTGGGCGGACTCACCGTGACGTCAGTGAACCCCGGATCCCCAGCCTGCCCATGTTGTTCGAACGCCTGAGCGGCAAAGAACGCAGCGGTCGTCGCGTAGGTCGCCGCCTTCCAACTGGCGACCGCGGGTCCACTGTTGCCGAAGTACAGATTGTAGTCGATCACGGCGCCGGTCGTCGCGATGTTCGGCATGCGCAGGCCGCCATTGTTGAATCCCTGGATGATGTTGTTGCGCATGTCGAGGGTGTTCACCGCCGTGACCCCGGCATCCACTTCGACTCCCGCAGCAGGATAGAGGGCGTTGCACGCACAGTTCGCGCAGTTTGGCAGCCCGTGTACCCGACCGAGGTGCGGCTGCTCCAGAGCGAGTTGTTGAAGAGGCTCACCTTGTTCACGGCCGTCGCCCCCGTACTACTATTGTGTATCGTGAAGAGCACTCCCGCGCGCGCGCATCGGCTGAAGTTGTTGTTGTAGACGCGAACCCCGTATTCTCCGGCGCCCAACGTGGACATCGCGCCAAGCAGCAGACAGGCGCCGTCGGAGAAGCCCACATTGTCCACTCGGCCATTGCGGATCGTGATGTTGTAGGTTCGCGTAAAGCCCTTGCCGGGATCCGGCGTATACTCCTCGGTTGTGACCCCGTAGCGCGATCGGCTGATCGAGAAACCGTCGAGCACGCAATCGTGCGACGCGTCGATCGTGAACGCGCCCCAGGAGAGATCGGTTGCGACGAAATTTCGCACGGTCACATTGTTCGAGGCCTTGATCTGAAACCCCTCGCCATTGTCATCCTGGTTCGAGAACGAATTCCACGGCGCATCGCACCATGGGCAGTCGACGATGGGACCGGCAGAGCCCATGTGGCTCGTGGCGATGTTCGTGAACGTCCCCCCGTACAAATTGAAGAATCGCAAGCCGAACCCGCCGCCCGTCCCCGATGGGACGTTCGAGACGCCCCGTCCGATGTTCGAGACCGTGACGTTGGTGAAGGTCGGATTGACCATGAGCGCGCCCAGGATGCCGAAGCGCGGGGCGTTCATGATGGCGATCTGGTCCAACTGAATCCCGTTCGCGTGGTTCGCCCAATCGGGCCGCAGGAACATCGCCGTCCAGCGAGAGCCGTCGAGAGTGAGGCGTCGGAAGGTGACGTAGTTGTTTGCCGGGCAGGTCCCCTCGGGGCAATCGCCGCTCGCATTACCATCGACGATCAGAAGCCCTTTGCTGCGCGGGACCCACACGGTCGTGTTGGGATTCGCGCCGCCCGGAGGGCTCACATAGATGACGTGAGTAGACGGATTGTAGGACCAGAAGCCCGCCGTGGGCTGCGCGTTGCTGTCGCCGGCGTACTGCATCGGGGCCTTGGCCGCCCAACTGCTGCCCTGCAGGATGATGCCGGGGTCATAGGTGTCCGCGCGGCTCACCGGCACCGACTTCATTGTAGTCGTTGTTCGACTCCATCGGGCGCGACCAGACGCCGCCACCGAGATTCGCCCAGTCGGTGCGCTGCACCAGGGAGGTGATCGTCGGGTCTCATCAGCGCCGCAGCTCGCGGCGGGGCATCCCTGTACGACGCAGGGACTCCCAGCGGTACAGGACAGCGCATGCCCAGCATGCGCACTCCCAGTGCCCCACACGCCGACGTACTCGAGATAGGTGCCGTCGAACGCTCCGTGTGCGCCACGGATGTTCAGCGTGTCGCCGGCGTGCATGGCGCCGACGCCCTCGGAAATCGTCTTGAACGGCCCCGTCGTCCCGCAGGTCAGGGTGGCGCCGGTGCCGCTGGTGGCGCACGCGCCGTCGACGAAATAGGTCGCCGACAGCGCCGGACCTGCGGCCGCGGTCAAGACCGGAAGCAGGAGCAGCAGGGATCGCACAGCAGATGTGAGCGCGCGGCGCATCGAAGTCGACTTCACCAAACGGCCTCCCAAGAACCGTGCCCAGCCGTGCGATCTCACGCCGCGGCTCTTCCCTGAGCGACCGGCAGCTCCTAGCGCCAGAACACTAGCGAACCGCGACCGACTTGTACAGAATGCGCCGCGTACACGGGCCCTCTTCTCGATTCGGAAATCCCCGATGGATCGCCGTCGCGGTCTTCGTCGCCTGCGCGGCCCAGATCGCGAGCATTGCGGCATTCGAGTTTCCCCCCGTGCAAGACTATCCGAATCACCTGTTGCGTGCGCATGTCCATGCGACTCTGGCAGACGTTCCCATCTATGCCAGTCACCTCGCGGCCGACGACGGCTTCCGTCCCAATTTGCTGACGGACTGGTATCTCGGCGCCCTGGCGCACTGGTTTCCGCTGCGGCTGGCCGGGAAGATACTGCTGTGCACTCAAGTTGCCGCGGCGGGTCTTGCGATCTGGATGTATCTGGTGACGTTCGGGGGCAATGTGCTCGGTGGACTGATCGCGATGCACCTGGCCGGCAGTTACTTTCTCCTCAAGGGAAACCTCAATTTTCACGTCGGCGTCAGCCTCGGCCTCATATATTTGGCGCTGCTCTGGTCCCCGGACGGTACATTTACGAGAACGCGCGCGGCGCTGGCAACGGTGGTATCGGGCGCCCTAGCAGCGGCACCAGCTCGACGGCTCCAAGCAGTCCCACGGCCAGCGTCGAGTGCGTGCGCTGGTACACCTGGTAGGGGAACGCAACCGTGGTGAGCATCGACCCGGCCTGCGAGACCATGCGCCCGATGTACAGCAGTCGATAGTCTCGGCTGGTCCGGAGTGGTGTCAGGTCCAGGGCCACGGCGCGCCGGAGGCGCCGCAGGCGTTCAGCGATCATGCAGGGTGAATCAGGGCGCGGGTGAGATGATGAGTCGCGCGGCGCCCAGCGCCGCAGGCCAGATGAACGTCAGCGACTCGCCCTGTCGGGTGCGGTCGAAGCCCTTCTCCGACTTGCTCACGGTCTCGATGGGTGTGGACACCAGCCGGGCCACCGGCTCCGCGACAATCGGGAGGGGTGCCGCCAGCGAGATCTCGGTGGCAAACCACCCGCCGGTGGGTTTCCAGCGCCAGTGAATCTCGATGCTGCCGTCCTCGGAAATGCGCAGTTCCTTGACCAGCGAATCATCCGTGGCGGTGAGCGTCACGTGCACCACGCCGGTGCCGCTCGAGACCGTGGTCGCCATGCGTTCCCGTGCCCAGCTTCGCGTCGCGGGCTCGGTGCCGGCCTCGAGTGCAGCGTCGGACATGGTCGAAGCGAGCAGCCGGTCGACACCTACCGCCCGGTCGTGCGGATCCACCGGCGGCCGCCGTTCGAGTCGCAGCGACTGCTCGATGTCGTGAATGCTCGCCGTCCCGTCCCCGGCCCGGTGCGAGTCGTCCGCGCCCCGGGCAAGGGCTTCGTCGTGGTACGCTTCGCGACGTCGCGTCAGCACGTCGGCGTAGTTGATGCCCGCCTGCAGGTGCGAGAGCACCTCGATCGCTCCGCCGCGCGCCGGCGCCACGACCACGGAACAGCGTGCACCGTGGACCCAGATCTCCGGCGCGCCGTCACCATCCAGGTCGTGCTCCTCCCAGGCCAGCGCCTCGCCCGTCCGCAGGATCCGCTCCGCGTGCACCAGCTCGTTCCAGAGCGCATTCCGGAGGTGCGGCAGGTAGAGGCCACCGAACACGCCATGCCAGTACGCGTCGTTGCACTGGGCCCGCGCAATGGCACGGCGTGCCTCGGGGGGATCGCCGCGCTGGCGTGCGAGCGCAGAGAGGGCCACCATCAGTTTCTGCAGCCGGTTCGACTCGGGATACTTGACGAGGAAATTGCGCCAGTGCGATCCGCGGACGAGGGCGCCGTCGGCACCCTCGATCCGTGCGACGCCGAGCTCCTTCTCCAGCGCCGCCAGGGCGAGCTGCGGATCGGCCGGGAGCGACCACCCCTCCATCTCCCGGTATGACGCGGTCGGCAGGTAGGCGAGGCCGCCACACGGCACCTCGCGCAGGATCGTGGCCAGCGTGCTCAGGACGACGGTGCCCTCGTCCACCAGCGCCGCGAACCGCGTGCCCGAAGCGATCGAACCAGCCCTTCTCGTAGACCCACTCGCGGGTACCAGGCCAGCCGCCGAACTTCTCGCCATCATCGGCCAGCAGCGCCATCGCGTGACCAGTCCGGTGCAGCTCGCGAAGGTAGTCCGCCGTCTCCTCGGGCGGGCGGAACGGGATCAGGTACCGGAGTCGCTCGTCGATCGGAAGGAGTCCCACTCGCTGGCCGTCACTCTCGGTCAGGTACCAGGTATGCAACTGGTCGCGGTTGAATCCGGCGACGAGAAAATGCCGGTCATCGACCAGGACCGCCTGGACGCCGGCGGCGGCAAGGTCGGCGGCGAGTTCCGGTTCCCAGACTCGTTCGGTGAGCCACGCGCTCGTCGCCTCGACACCGAAGCGGCGCTTGATCGCGTCCCGCATCCAGCGCACCTGCTCGACCCGGTCCACCCGCGGGAGCGACGCCAGGATGGGCTCGTAGAAACCGGACGAGCAGCAACTCCAGCTTGCCCGACTGCGCGAGCGCGCAAGCCGGTCGAGGTACGCCGGCTCGTGCGCCTCCAGCCACTCCAGCAGCGGCCCCGAGAGGTGCAGCACGGCCGGAAAGAGGTTGGATCGCTCCAGCTGGTCGAGCAGCGGGCGATACACGTCGTCGAGGTGCTGCGCGAAGACGCGATCGAAGTTGCCGACGGGCTGGTGCAGGTGCAGCCCGATGACGAAGCGAAGCGGCGGCATCGGGTGTCAGTCGAGCGCGAGCGCGCGGGAACCCGCGAGGGCGGCCTCGACGGCAGGAAGGGGATCCGGGAAGAGGTCGTCCCGCTGGCGGATCTCCTCGGCCAGCTGCTGCGCCGCGGCCAAGGTCGCCTTCGCGCCGGTCGCAGTGACGCCACCAGGCGCTCGGCGTCCTCGCAATGCTGGTTGAAGCGGCGGATCGGCGTAGTCCGCTGACGGCGCCGGTGGAGATGATGAACTGCCAGTCGGACGACTGGGCCAGCAGCAGCTCCCGCGCCGCCTGCGCCAGGACCGGGCGCGCCTCGGCGCGCTTCAGCGCGGACGGGCGACCCGTCCCAGAACGATTCCTCGAGCGGCCAGAGCCGTTCCCAGGTCCAGGCCGTCTCATTGTTGAGCCACATGCTGAAGTCGCCGTTGGCGCCCCAGGAGCCCGCGGGCAGGCGCAGGGCGCCGGTCGGCGGGTGGGCCTGCAGGTGCGCCGACGCGGTGCTCGGACGCACCTCGGGCTGCTCGCGGCAGCGCGCGGTAGGTCTCTTCCAGGAAGTCCGGCCCCTCGAACCACCAGTGCCCGAACAGCTCGGTATCGAATGGCGCGACGAGCACGGCCGGCCCGCGCTTCGGCTGCTCGGCGGCGAGATGCATCGCAAGCAGCCGGGCGAAGTGGCCGCATGCGCCTCGCGCGTGCTGCGCGGCCATGGCCGGCTCGTAGGGCGCCTTGTGGCCGAGGTCCACGTCCGGACCGGTCACCCGCCAGAACTTGAGCCCGCCGGGCCAGCGAATCTTGTGGAACTCGAGGTAGGCGCCGTCGCCGGGATAGCCCCCGTGGCGGCTCCAGACCTGCATGGACGAGCGCGGGATCGCGGACAAAGGCGGCGACGCTGCGGCCGGCGCCTGGTGCGAGATCGCGCTAGGCGCGGTAGGGCGAGCGCATGGCACCAGCCGGCCGTCCGGTGGCCGTCGGTGGACGACGGCACCGCGTGCGCCGGATCGCTCGTAGATGCTGAGCGGGCCGGCCGGCCGGCGCGAGGTGGGCGTCGACGAAGAAGTAGCTGGTAGCCGGCGTCGGCCAGGTGCTCGTCGATACCGCGACGGATGCCGGCGCGCGGGCGCGCGTGCGGCCAGGGGCCATGCGCCCCGCGGGCGGTAGGCGCATTCCGGCACCCAGCAGCCCGCGGGCGAGCGGCCGAACAGCCGGCGGTGCTCGGCGCACGCCGACGGCGAGCTGGAGCCGGATGCTCTCGTCGCGCGCCAGCAGCGGCAGGAAGCCGTGCGTCGCCGCCGAGCTGATGATCTCGATCCGCCCGCGCGCCTCCAGGCCGCGGAACGCCGCGACAGGTCGCCGTCGAGCGTCGTGGAAGAGCCGGCGGAGCCGGCTGTAGCCGCTCGCGCCAGAACGTCGACCAGCGGGAGCAGGTGCCCGTCGCCGGTCGCGGCGAGCGACTCGGGCGCCTCGTCGCAGGCCTCGAGACGCTGCTCGAAGAAGGCCTCCAGCTCGGCGACGAACAGCGGGTGCGCCAGCTGGTTCGCCAGGACCGGCGTGATCCCGATGGTGACCGGGGCGGCGATGCCATCCTCGTCTCCAGCGCGCGCAGCGTCTCGAGCAGCGGCAGGTAGGTGTCGAGCGCCGCCTCGCAGAGCCAGTCGCTGCCGTGCGGCCAGCGGCCATGGTTCAACACCCACGGCAGATGGCTGTGCAGCGCCAGGACGAAGTCCATCGCGGCCCCGCATCAGCCGCGTAGGCCAGGCACGGACCGGTAGACCGTCGAGGTATCGCTCGCCGGCGCGATCCCAGCCGAAGTCCCGGTGCCATGGCCGTCCGCATCATCGCCTCCAGCTGTCGCGATTCTGCGTGCGGCGCCAGGGCGCGGAAGGCGGCCTCCTGAAAGGCCTCCGGCGTTGTACTTGTCGAACAGGAAGCCGGTGACTCCGTCCTCGACCGTGTCGGCGAGGCCGCCCACCCGGCGGCCGACCGGCAGCGTCGCCGTAGCGCTGGGCGCGCATCTGGGTGAGGCCGCACGGCTCGTACAGCGACGGCATCAGGAACATGTCCGCGCCGGCCATGAGCCGGTGCTCCAGGCGATCGGTGAAGTTGAGCTCGACGCCGACGCGGTCGGGCAGCGCGCGGCGCAAGCTCGAGCAGCGCGTCGCTCGTAGCGCCGCTCGCCGCCGCCCAGGAAGACGAACTGCGCGTCCTGGCTCAGCAGGTGATCGGCTCGCGAAGATGAGGTCGAGGCCCTTCTGCGTGCGCCAGCCGCCCGGTCAAACCGAAGATCGGGACGTCCGCTTCCGCTGCGGCAGCCCGAACGCCCGCTGCAGCGCCGCCTTGCAGCGCTCCTTGCCCTCGAAGTCGTCCGGCCGAGTACGTGGCCGTGATCTGCGGATCGGTCGGCGGGATCCCAGGCGCGACTGGTCGATCCCGTTGAGTGATGCCGACGAGGCGGTCGCCCGAGCGCGACGAACACCTCCTGCAGCCCGAAGCCGCCCCGGCGGTCCTGAGCTCCTCGCGCGTGGGTCGGGCTGACCGTCGTCACGAGGTCGGCGGTGCGTCAGCCCCCCTTCAGCAGGTTGGCGCTTGCCCGTACCACTCGAGCTGCTGGTGGGTGTAGACGCTCCACGGCAGGCCGATCTCCGGCACGATCGACGCGGGGAAGTGGCCCTGATACCCGGGGTTGTGCACCGACGAGCACGGTGCCCACCTGCGACGTGACCGGGCGCTCGGCGTGCATGGTCCGCAGGTAGACCGGGGCCAGCGCCGTGTGCCAGTCGTGTGCGTGCAGGATCGTCGGGACCGGCGACGAAACGCGGGCAGCGCCTCCAGCGCCGCGAGCAGAAGAACGCGAAGCGCCGCGCGTTGTCCGGGTAGTCGACCGTTGGCTCGCCGTAGATGCCGGGGCGATCGTAGAAATCGGGGTGCTCGATGGCGTACACCTCGGGGCCGGGGCCGGCGCCGGTCACGCGGAACAGCTGCGCCCGTTCGGCCTGGGCACCGACCTGCACCATGTACGGGTCGCCCGCGGGCACGAGGCCGGGCTGCGAGTCGCGGACCGAGCGGTACAGCGGCAGCATCGCAATGACCCGGTGCCCGGCGCGGTGCTGGAAGCTGGCGAGCCCGCGACGGCCTCGGCCAGGCCGCCCGTCCGCGCTAGGGAAAGTATTCCGCCGCGAGGTGGACGACCGCTGGGAGGGACGAACGGCCCGACTGCGGACGAGGCCCGCTGGCTCCGGCTATCTCAATCCGTGGGTGGCGCGTCTCCCGCCAGGTCGGCGCGGGAGGCTGGCAGGTAGTACTCCTGGACGTAGTCGCTGACCATGCGACGGGCGGTAAAGCGGCGACCCGCCGAGGCGAAGCGCATGGCGCATCCGCTCCGACCCAGCCGAGGGGAATTTCCCGGCTGTCGCGCGTGTAGAACAGCGGGACCACCTGTTCCTCCAGCAGACGGTAGACATGCTCGGCATCGGCCGCGTCGACTATCCGTCCCCTCGGCGCTGGGGGGGATGGCCCAGCCGCCAGCCCGTCATACCCCTCCTGCCACCAGCCATCCAGCGTGCTCAGCTGCGGAACGCCGTTGAGCGCCGGCCTTCATTCCGCTGGTGCCGGAGGCCTCGAGCGGGCACCCGCGGCAGGTTGAGCCACAGGTCCACGCCCTGCACCAGCAGGTGGGCGATGTGCATGTCGTAGTCCTCGACGAATGCAATGCGGCCCTCGAACTGGGATCGCGGGTGTAACTGGTAGACACTCTGCAGGACTTCCTTGCCCGGCGTCATCGGCCGGATGGGCCTTGCCGGCGAAAATGATCTGCACCGGGCGCCGCGCGATTGGTGCAGCAGCCGGCGCAGCCGGTCGATGTCGCGGAAGATGAGGTCGGCGCGCTTGTAGGTGGCGAAGCGCCGCGCGAAGCCGATGGTGAGCGCGTCCGGGTCGAGCAGCGTGCCGGCACCCACGACCGCGGCCGCTTCCTTCATCTGCTGGGCGAAGCGCCGCCGCGCGTCCTCCCGGATGAACTCGTTGAGGACGTGCTTGAGCGCGCAGTGCGCCGTCCACAGGCGTTCGTGGTCGAGCGACAGCACCCGGTCCCAGAGGCCGTTGCTCGTACATGTGCTCGGGCCAGCCCTCGACCCAGGTGTCGGTCAGCAGAACCTGCACCGGTCCCGCCATCCAGGTGGGGAGGTGCACGCCGTTGGTGACGTGCCCGATCGGCACCGTCTCCCAGGGACGATCCGGGCCACAGGCTCGCGCCAGAGGTGGCGCGATACCTGGCCGTGGGGGCGGGAGACGCCGTTCACCCGTGCGCGAGCAGCCTGATGCCGCAGACCGTCATGTGGAAATCGGTCGGGTCGCCGGGCATGCGCGCCCAGCGCGAAGAACTGCTCGCGATCAATGCCGCAGCGATTCCCAGACCGGGCCACTGACGCGCTGCAGCATGCTCGACGCGAAAAGGAGTCATGCCCGGCCGGCACCGGCGTGTGCGTGGTGAACACGCTCCGGGCGCGGACCTGCGGCAATGGCGTCCGTGAAGCTCTTGCCGTCCTGCACCTGCTCGCGCAGCCGCTCGATCAACATGAACGCGGCGTGCCCTTCGTTGGCATGCCACACGGCGGGCTCGATGCCCAGCGCGCGCAGGACCCGCACGCCGCCGACGCCCAGGATCCACTCCTGCCGCATGCGGAGCTCGGGGCCGCCGGCATAGAGCTTGTTCATCAGCGTGCGATCGGCGGGATGATTGACCGGCAGGTTGGTATCGAGCAGGTAGACCGGGACCCGGCCGACCATGAGGCGCCACGCGCGCACGTGCACCGGGCGCCCGGAGGTCTCCACCACGGTGAGCCAGGGCTCGCCGTCCGGCCCGCTGAGCGGCTCCAGCGGCGTGCCGGCCGAGGTCGTAGACCTCGTCGCTGTCCGTCTGCCACCCGTCGAGGTTCAGCCTTCTGGTCGAAGTAGCCCTTGGTGTAGAAGAGCCCGACGCCCACGAGCGGGACGCCCATGTCGGACGCGGCCTTGCAGGTGATCGCCCGCCAGCACGCCGAGGCCGCCGGAGTAGATCGGCACCGAGTTGTGCAGGCCGAACTCGGCGCAGAAGTAGGCGATCGGCTTGTCGGACAGCTCGGGCCGGTGCTGCGCGAGCCAGGTGTCGCTGGTGGTGAGGTGCCGCTGGAACGTCGCCATGACGCTGTCGTAGCGGCGCAGGAAGCTGGAATCGCTGGCGCAGGCGGCGATCCGGGCGGGATCGACCTGCTGCAGCAGGACCAGCGGGTTGTGGCGGATCTGGTGCCACCGGCGCGGATCGATGCGTGGCGGAACAGCGCGCGCGCATCGCGGACTCCAGCTCCACCAGAGGTTCGTGGCGAGGCGGCTCAGGCCTTCGATGCGCGTCGGGAGGTAGGGAATGCGGTGGTCGAGTTCGCCCATGATCAGTGAATCAGTTTCTTGAACCGCACTGCGATGCGGCTGGTCCACCGCCTGGCCGGTGCGGCGCTTGAAGTCGGCGGCGTAGTCCTGATAGTTGCCCTCGAACCAGTACGGCCTGGCTGTCGCCCTCGAAGGCCAGGATGTGGGTCGCGACGCGGTCGAGGAACCAGCGGTCGTGGCTGATGACCACGGCGCAGCCGGCGAAGCCCAGCAGGGCATCCTCGAGCGCACGCAGCGTGTCCACGTCGAGGTCGTTGGTGGGCTCGTCCAGCAGCAGCAGGTTGCCGCCGCTCTTGAGCAGCTTGGCCATGTGGACCCGGTTGCGCTCACCGCCGGAGAGGTCCTTCACCTTCTTCTGCTGGTCGCGACCCGCGGAAGTTGAACCCGGCGCAGTAGGACCGCGCGTTGACCTTGCGGGTGCCGAACAGGAGTTCATCCTGGCCGCCCGAGATCTCCTCGTACACCGTCTTGCTGCCGTCGAGCGCGTCGCGGCTCTGGTCGACGTACGCGAGCTTGACCGTCTTGCCGACGACGAGGTCGCCGGCATCCGGCTGCTCCTGGCCGGCGATCATCCGGAAGAGCGTGGTCTTGCCCGCGCCGTTGGGGCCGATGATCCCGACGATCCCGCCCCGCGGAAGCGCGAACTCCAGGTCCTCGAAGAGCAGCCGGTCGCCGTAGCCCTTGGCCACGGCCTTCGCCACCACGACTTCCTCGCCCAGGCGTTCCGGGCACCGGGATGAGGATCTCGACCGACCCCTCGCTCTGCCGTTCGGCCTCGGCGCGCAGCTCCTCGTAGCGCGCCGAGTCGCGCCTTGCTCTTCGCCTGCCGGGCCTTGGGCGACATCCGCACCCACTCGAGCTCGTGCTCCAGGGTGCGCTGCCGTGCCGAGGCCTGCTTCTCCTCCACGGCGAGCCGCTTCTGCTTCTGGTCCAGCCAGCTGGAGTAGTTGCCCTCCCAGGGAATGCCGGCGCCGCGATCCAGTTCCAGGATCCACTTGGCCACGTTGTCGAGGAAGTAGCGGTCGTGCGTGATGGCGACGACCGTGCCCTTGAAGTCCTCGAGGTAGCGCTCGAGCCAGGCGACGCTCTCGGCGTCGAGGTGGTTGGTCGGCTCGTCCAGCAGCAGCATGTCCGGCTCCGAGAGCAGCAGGCGGCAGAGCGCCACCCGCCGTCGCTCGCCGCCCGAGAGCGTCGCGACATCGGCATCCCCCGGCGGCAGGCGGAGGGCGTCCATGGCGAGGTCGAGCTTGTGATCGAGCTCCCACAGGCCGAGATGGTCGATCTGCTCCTGCAGGCGCCCCTGGCTGCTCCAGCAGCTTGTTCATCTCGTTGTCGTCCATCGGCTCGGCGAACTTCATCGAAATGGTGTTGAAGTCGTCCAGCAGCTTCCGCAGGTGGGCCACGCCGTCCTCGACGTTGCCGCGCACGTCCTTCGCCGGGTCGAGCTGGGGCTCCTGCGGCAGGTAGCCGATCCGGGTGCCGGGCAGCGGGCGCGCATCGCCGAGGAAATCGGTGTCGACGCCCGCCATGATGCGCAGGAGCGTCGACTTGCCCGAGCCGTTCGACCCGATGACGCCGATCTTGGCGCCGGGATAGAACGCGAGATGAATGCCCTTGAGAATCTCTCGGGAGGGGGGCACGACCTTTCGCAGGTCGCGCATCGTGAAGATGTATTCGCCGGCCATAGGGCGGCAAAGATAGGCGGGACACCCGGAACGCCAAAGGGCGTCCCAACGGGGACGCCCTTGCAGTGCAGGTGCGAATGACGGATCAGCTCAGGTGCTTGTTGACCAGCTTCGTCATCTCGAACATGTTGACGACATCCTTCTTGAAGATCGGCTTGAGCTTCGCATCCGCGTGGATGTTGCGCCGGTTCTTCTTGTCCTGCAGGTCCTTCCGCTTGATGTAGCCCCACAGCTTCTTGGTCACTTCGGTACGGGGAAGCGGCTTGTCGCCGACGACCTCAGCGAGCGCCGCGCTCGGCTTCATCGGCTTCATGAATGCCGCATTCGGCTTCCGGGCGGACTTCTTCGCCGCCTTCTTCGCGGACTTCTTCGCGCCCTTCTTCGCCGCCTTCTTCTTGGCTGCCATCGCCTTCTCCCTGTAAAAGTGGATGTTCTCACTGCACCGGCACACACACTTCGCGGTTCAAGGTATCACCTTGTCACAGAGTTGCAATAGGGATTTCCCCCGGGAAATCCGGATTTTCCCCTCCGGAATGCCGCCTCGCACCCCGGACGGCTGCTGAATCCTCCGGGCGCCTCCCGGGGTACCTTCACAGCAGGCGCACCGGAAAACCGGCGATTCTCACTGGGAAACGACTGCATGCGCGTCACGCTTCTTCCGCTTCTCCTCACCCTTTTCCCCTATGGAAACGATGGTCATCCGGCGCTCGCTCCCGGATGCGCCGCGGACAATGGCGGCCTGACTCTCGCCCCGGGCTTCTGCGGCACGGTGCTGATGGACAGCCTCAAGAGTGTGCGACAGGTCACGGTCACCGCCGAGGGAATCGTGTTTGCCGCCCTGGCGAGGGGCGACAACGGGATCGTGGCCCTGCGCGACAGCGACGGCGATGGCCATGCCGATCTGCAGCGAAAGTTCGGGCCGCCCGGGGCGAACGATGTCCGGATGCACGATGGCTACCTCTATGCCGCCCTGCCCGATCGCATCATCCGCTGGCGCATGCCGCCGGGCGCGCTCGAGCCCGGCGACAGCGCCGAGACGATCGTCGGTGGCTTGCCGAGCGACCGGAGTCATGCGGCGAAAAGCATCGCCTTCATAGGGGACGTGCTGTACGTCAACGTCGGTTCCCCGACGAACAGCTGCCAGGAGCGGGATCGCTCGAAGGGATCGAAGGGCATCGACCCATGCCCCGACCTCGCCACGCGCGCCGGCATCTGGACCTTCTCGGCCTCGCGGACAGGGCAGCGTCAGCTCGGAGGGCACCCGCTTCGCCACGGGCATTCGCAACGCCACCGCGCTCGGCGTGCGGCCGGGGACCACGGAGCTGTATGCCGGTACCAATGGCCGCGATCAGCTGGGCGACAACTGGGGCTTTCCCGACGCCTACAGTGCGGAGAATCCCCTGGAGGAAGTGTTGCTGGTGCAGAAGGGGGCGGACTACGGCTGGCCGTATTGCTACTACAGCGGCGTGACCAGGTCCCTGGTGCTGGCACCCGAGTATGGCGGCGACGGAACCGAGGTGGGTCGCTGCGCCGCGCTGGCGAAGCCGGTGATCACCTTCCCGGCGCACTGGGCACCGCTGGCCCTCGCGTTCTCCAATGGGACGGCGATGACCGACGTGTACCGCGACGGGATGTTCGTCGCCTTCCACGGATCCTGGAACAGGGCGCCGCTTCCGCAGCAGGGCTATCGTGTCGTTTTTGCGCCGTTTGCCGACGGGAAACCGGTGGGCACCTTCAGTACCTTCGCCATCGGCACGGCGGACTCGACCTGGCTGCGGCCGAGTGGCGTGGCCGTCGCCCCGGACGGCGCGGTATACATTTCGGCCGACAATCGCGGTATGATCTGGAAGATCATTCGCGACAGGTAGTACGCTCGGGAAAGGGAGGCGACATGAGAACAAGCAGGGTACTGGCAGCCGCACTGCTGCTGGGAGCGGCCCCGCTATCGGCGCAATACACGCCGCTCGCGGTGGGCACCGTGGCACCGGAGTTCACGCTGCCGGCCGCCACCCAGACAGGTGTGCTGCCCAGGAAATTCGCATTGAGCGAGCTGCGCGGACGAACCGTCGTGCTCGCCTTCTTCTTCAAGGCGCGGACCTCTGGCTGAACGGTGCAAATGGACGCGTACCGTGATCAGTACGCGACGCTCTTCAATGGCGGCAAGGACGTAACGCTCCTCGCCATCAGCACCGATCCAGACACGATGCTCGCGGCGTGGGCGGGCGAGAAGAAGTACCCGTTCACGTTCCTCAGTGACTCGGGTGGCACCGTCGGCAAGCTGTATGGGGCATTCAACGCGAAGTACGGACTGGATAATCGCTCGGTGTTCGTGATCGGTCCGGATGGCAAGATCAGCTACGTGGCGGCGCCGTTCCAGGAAGTGGACCCGACGTCCTACACCGCACTGGGAGCCGCGATCCAGAAGACGATGACGGGAAAGAAGTAAGCGGAACGGGAGACGGGAGACGGGGAGGACGGAAAGTCGTCTACCGTCTCCCGTTTTCCGTCTCCCGCTTCAGCGCCCGCTCCACCTCCCGCACATCCGCATCGACTTCGATCGGCCGGTTGGCGCCGGACGGCGGAGGGTTCGTGTCCTGATGGTAGGCGAGGAGGATGGCCGGGTCCTTCAGCATGTGGCCGGTCAGGACCGCGACGACATTGTCCCCGCGGTGAATGATGCCGCTCTCCACCAGCTGCTTCACCCCGGCCACGCTCGCCGCACTCGCTGGTTCGCAGCCCACCCCGCTCGCATCGACGTGCGCCTTTGCCTCGAGAATCTGGTCATCGCTCACTGCGAGCACGACGCCATTGGTTTCCCGGATGGCCTGCACGCCCCGATCCCACGAGGCGGGATCGCCGATCTTGATGGCCGTCGCGACGGTCTCCGCCTGCACTCGCCGGCGCGTGGCGAAGCCTTCAGCGAACGCCGCGGCAAAGGGGGCGGCACCCGCGGCCTGGACTGCGGCGAGGCGGGGCATGCGGTCGATGAGCCCCAGCGCCACGGCCTCACGGAGTGCCTTCCCGAAGGCCGCCGTATTTCCGAGGTTGCCCGCCGGGACGACGATCCAGTCGGGCGCATTCCATCCGAGCTGCAGCAGCATCTCGAGCACGATGGTCTTCTGCCCCTCGAGCCGGAACGGATTGATGGAGTTGAGCAGGTAGACACCGAGCTCACGTTGCGCCTGTTCGGCGAGCCGCAGGCAGGCATCGAAGTCGCCCCGCACGAGCAGGGTGCGGGCGCCGAACCCGAGCGATTGCGCCAGCTTGCCCACGGCAATGCCACCGCGCGGCACGAACACCAGGGCGGGGAGACCCGCCTGCGCCGCATATGCGGCGAGTGATGCCGACGTGTTTCCGGTGGAAGCGCACGCCACGGCCGTGGCGCCGACACGCCGGGCCTGTGTGACGCCGACCGTCATGCCTCGATCCTTGAATGACCCTGTCGGGTTCATGCCTTCGTGCTTGAGTCGCAGGGTGCTGCAGCCGGTCCACTGTCGCAGCGACTCGCGCTCGAGGAGGGGCGTGTTCCCCTCGGGCCACGACACGGGGCGAACGGCGCTGGGGAGCACCAGCTCGCGGAAGCGCCACACCCCCGATGCATCGGCCCCTCGTGCGGTATCCAGGCGCAGGGCAAACTCGGCCTTCAGCGCCGCCGCACTGAGTGAGGGGCGGGCGTGAACCACCTCGAGCAGGCCCTGGCACTGGGGACAGCGCGTTGCGGTCGACAGTTCATCCACCTCGTGCCCGCAGGATGGGCACCGCTGCCAGGTGAGCTGCCGCGCCGCGCTCACGCGAACGCTCCGGGCTCGGTCACGACCCGCGCGCCGGCTGCGTCAGGCAGCGCGATCCGCATGGCGCACTCGATCCCGAGCGCGCGGTAGGCGTCGGCCATCGCCGCGCTCACGCGTTCGGCCGCGCTACGGCCGTTCGTGAGCGCGAATGCCGTGGGGCCACTGCCGGAGATCGACGCGCCGAGGGCACCGGCCTCGAGTGCGCGCGCGTTTTGCCGCGGTGAACCCCGGAATCAGGGGCGCCCGGGCCGGCTCCGCGATGCGATCGTCCAGCGCGCGGCCCAGCAGCGCGAGATCGCCTGCATAGAGGGCCGCGACCATGCTGCCGACCTGCGCCATCTGGTGAATCGCGATCTCGCGCGTCACCAGCGGCGGCAGTGCCAGGCGCGAGTCGGCGGTGCGCAGCAGCTGGGCGGGATGTGCCAGTACCACATGGAGTCCGGCCGGCGATGGGAGTCGCACGACATCCACGGGATCGAGTGACCGGATCAGTGCCACGCCGCCGAGCAGCGAGGGGGCAACATTGTCACCATGGCGACCCGCGACCGTGGCCTCCGCTTCCAGGCAGGCATCGAGCAGCGCGCGGACGCCGAGCGGGCGGCCGAGGCATTCATTCGCAACGAAGGCCCCGGCGACCGCCGACGCGGCGCTTCCGCCCTGTCCGCCGGAGAGCGGCAGTCCCTTGAGGACCCACAGGGCCAGGCCACGATGTCCGCCGGCACGTTGCAGCACGGCAGCCGCCGCGAGCGCCGCCGAGTGCCGTGCGGGGTCGCTGGGCAGGTCCGGATGCCCCGGATCGCGCAGCTCGATGCCGCGCACGTCGAGCAACTCAGCCGTGACCCAGTCGCCGGCGCCACCAATGGCGAGTCCCAGCACGTCGAGACCGGGACCCACGTTCCCCACGGAGCCGGGAGCGAACGCCGTGATTCGCATCACGCAGGCGCAAGCTTGAGGATGTCGTTCATCACGCCGGCGGCGGTGACGTCGAGACCTGCGCCGGGGCCGGTGATGACCAGGGGATTGACCCGGTAGCGGTCGGTCGTGAACACCACCTGGTTGTCGGTGCCGCGCAGCGCGCCGAGCGCACTCTCGATCGGTACCGAGGCCAGCCCGACGCGAATGCGCCTGCGCGTCACGGCGGCGACATAGCGGAGCGCCTGTCCGCGACGCTTCGCCTCGGCGACCCGGCTGATCCACTCCGCGTCGAAGTGGTCGAGCGAGGCCAGGAATTCCGGCAACGCGATGCCCCGCACACGTCGCGGCACGAGTGACTCCACCGTCACCTCGTCGATGCCGCCGGCAAATCCAAGCAACCGGCCGAGAATGAGCGCCTTGCGCGCGACGTCCATGCCGGAAAGGTCCTCGCGCGGATCCGGCTCGGCGTAACCGCGGCGCATGGCCTCCCTGACGGTCAGTGAAAATCGCCGCCCGGCCCCCACCTCACTCAGGAGGAAGCCCAGTGTGCCCGAGAGGCAGCCATCGATGCGACGGATCCTGTCTCCCGATTCGAGCAGCTTCGAGGCGGTGTCGACCACCGGCAGTCCGGCACCGACGGTCGCCTCGAAGAGAAGCCGTCGTCCCCGCGCCCGGGCGGTCGCCTGCAGCGCATCGGCATCGGCGCGGCGGTCGGTGAGTGGCCGCTTGTTCGCCAGCACGATATCCATGCCGCTGTCGAGCACATGGTGCAGGATTGCGGCGGTGTCATTGGCGGTGACGTCCACCACGACCGGCCGGGGCAGGGCATGTCGCGCGATGAAGGCGAGGGCATCGGTCGACGTGGTGGCCACGCCCCCGCGCGCGCGGGCCAGGGGCTGACCGCCGGCCTTGGCCTCCGCCAGTTGAGCCAACCGGCGAGGCGTGAGCCCGGATGGATCGAATACGAAGCCGGTGCGATCGATCACGGCGGCCACTTCCAGCTGAATGCCGGGGCGTCGCGCCCGGGGGATGAGCCGCGCGAGGGTGCGGCCCACCTGGCCGAACCCCAGCAGCACGACGGCGACCCGCTCCGGCGGGTTGACCGTGCCACCACCGATCTTGGCGAGCTGGAAGGCGTCGTGAATGCGGCGCTGTGCCTCGCCGGCGTCGCGCTCCTCGATGACGAAGGAAATGTTGAGCTCGGACGAGCCCTGCGCGATGGCGACGATGTTGATTCCTGCGTGCGCCAGGGCACCGAAGACGCGCGCCGCGACGCCGCGGGCGCCGGCCATGCCGCGGCCAACCACCGCAACCGTCGCCATGCCACGCCGCACCTCGACGCCATCGATGTCCTCGCGGGCAATCTCTTCGTGGAACTCCTGGCGCAGCGCCTTTTCCACCGCGGTCGCCTGCGCCTCGGGCACACTGAATGTCAGCGAGGCCTCCGACGACCCCTGGGTGACCAGCGACACGGGAAAGCCCGCTTGCTGCAGGGTCTTGAAGGTCCGCGCCGTGACGCCCGGGACACCGAGCATGCCGTTGCCCGTGACAGTGACAAGAGCCTGGGCACCAATGCCGGATACCGCCCGCACCGGTGACGGCGTGCGCGCGCGACGCTGCGATACTTCCGTCCCCTGCGACTGGGGATCGGCAAAGGGGCGCACATGCACGGGGATGCGCCGGCGGGCGAGCGGCACCAGCGCGCGGGGATGCAGCACCTTCGCGCCGTAGTACGCGAGTTCTGCGGCTTCCCGTACGTGCAGGTCGGGGATCACCCGCGCATCGGCGACCACGCGCGGGTCGCCGGTCAGGAACCCGGGCACATCCTTCCAGAGCGAGACGGACGCCGCGCGAAGGCCGCGTGCGAGCAGGGTGGCGGTCAGGTCGCTGCCGCCGCGCCCGAGGGTCACCAGGTCGCCGGTGGGCCCGGCCCCGATGAACCCGGGCACCACCGGCAGCACGCCACGCCGCAGCAGCGGGGTCACCAGGGTGCGAATCCGGCGATCCGTTGCAGCGTAGTCCGGCGCGGCGGCGCCGAACGTGCCATCCGTCATGATGAGCTCGACCGCATCGATCAGGCGCACCCTGCGACGGGTGTCGGCCAGCGCCGCCGCCAGGAGCATCGCGCTGAGGCGCTCGCCCCGCGCCGCGATGTAGTCGCTGGTGCGTGCCGTCAACTCGCGCACCACACGGAGCCCCTCGAGCAGCGCGCGCAATTCGCCGAGGGAAGTCTCGATCGCCGTGAGGACTACGCGGCGGGTGCCCGCCGAGCGTACGATGAGGCGGGCGGCGTCGACATGCTGGCGCCGCAGTGCCGTCATCGCCCGGGCGTCGATGTCCTCTCCGGCCGCCGCGGCGCGGCCCAGCATCAGCAGGCGGTCGGTGACGCCGGCCATCGCCGACACCACGATGGCGGCGGGCCCATGCGGCAGGTCCTGGATCACGGCGACGGCGTGATGCATGGCGTCGGCGTCCGCGAGGGAGGCGCCACCAAACTTGTGTACGGTCGGGAGACGTCGGGTTCCGATCATAGCCCGCGACGATACCCTGCGCCCCGGTGATTGTCCATCGACGACGCGAGGTGGCCTCTGATTCGACGAGGGCGCCGTCTGGCGCAGGACGGGACGGATCGCTAGTCTGCTTGGTCTCGCAGTCCCCATTCTGGCGGAGCAGCACCATGCGCATTGCAGTTCCTGCAGAATCCGCTGCCGGTGAGCGGCGCGTCGGTCTTGTGCCCGATGGCGTGGCGCGGCTGGTCAAGGCGGGTCATACGGTGATCGTGCAGCGCGGCGCGGGCGAGGGAGCAGGCGCACCCGATGCCGCCTATGAAAAAGCCGGCGCCACACTGGCCGACGGCATCGCGGCCACCCTGGCCGGCGCGAATGTGGTGGCAAAGGTGCAGCGGCCGACCGAGGCGGAGATCGCGCTGCTTCCCGAGGGCTCCGTGCTGGTGGCGCTCCTGCAGCCCGCGGCGCAGCGGACGACACTCGAGGCCCTCGCCGCGCGGCGCATCACGGCCCTCGCCATGGAACTGGTACCGCGCACGACCCGCGCGCAGTCCATGGACGTCCTGTCCTCGCAGGCCACCGTCGCCGGCTACAAGGCGGTGCTGCTGGGCGCATCCCACCTGAACAAGCTGCTCCCCATGCTCACCACCGCCGCCGGCACGCTTGCACCCAGCCGCGTGTTCGTACTGGGCGCCGGGGTGGCGGGTCTGCAGGCAATCGCCACTGCGCGACGGCTGGGCGCCATCGTCTCGGCGTTCGACGTGCGACCCGCGGTGCGCGAACAGGTACAGAGCCTTGGCGCCACCTTCGTGGAGGCCGAAGCGGTGAGCGCGGCAGCGGAGGGCGCGGGCGGCTATGCGCGCGAGCTCGCCGACGAACAGCAGCAGAAGGTGCTGGAGGCGGTCGGCAAGGTGCTCCCGACGACCGACCTGGTCATCACCACCGCCCAGATCCCCGGCCGCCCGGCGCCGCGGCTCATCACCGACGCGATGCTGGCGACCATGCCAGCCCGGTTCGGTCGTCGTCGACCTCGCCGCGGAGACCGGTGGCAATTGCGAGGCGACCCGCGCCGGCGAGACTGTCACGGTGCACGGTGTCACGGTCATCGGTCCCCTGAACCTCCCGCCAGCGTTCCCCTGCATGCCAGCCAGATGTTCGGCCGCAACGTCTACACGCTGCTGCAGCACCTGGCCCCGGGCCGGAGCTGGCGCTCGACATCGCGGACGAAATCACCGGTCCCATGGCCGTGACGCACGGCGGTGCCGTGCGCTTCGGTACGACCTGAGCGGAGGAACTGATGACGATCGACCCGGCTGCTGAACTGCTGTCTCCGGAGCGGCTCGCCCTGGCGAACCAGTTCCTCAAGCTCTTTGTCTTCGTCCTCGCAGGTTTCGTCGGGTTCCTGGTCATTACCCGGGTGCCGCCGCTCCTGCACACCCCGCTCATGTCGGCCACGAACGCCATCTCGGCGATCTCGATCGTCGGGGCCCTCGTGGCCGCCGGACGCGATCACAACCGGGTCTCGACCATCCTCGGTTTCATCGCCGTCATCTGCGCCTCGATCAACGTGGTGGGCGGCTTCATCATCACCGACCGGATGCTCCGGATGTTCAAGGGCGATGGAGGACGGAAGTGATCATGGACATGGAAGGCGGCGGTGGGCTGGCCCGCGAGGCGGTGACGCTGGCCACCTACCTGACCGCGTCGGTGCTCTTCATTCTCGGGCTCAAGGGCCTCACCAAGGCGGAGACGGCCCGGCGCGGCATGCAGTACGCGGCGATCGGCATGCTGCTCGCCATCGTGGGGACGCTCATCAAGCAGGAGATCGTCAGCTACACCTGGATCATCGCGGGGCTCGTCATCGGCACCGTGATCGGGTGGCCGCTCGGCACCCAGGTGCCGATGACGGCGATGCCGCAGCGAATCGCGATCTCGCACATGTTCGGCGCGCTCGCCGCGACACTGGTGGGCGTGGCCGAGTACTACACCCACATCCAGAGCGGCATTCCGATACCGCGGCCGATCATGGCGGCGCTCGGGTTCGAGGTGCTCTTCGGCTCCCTCACGGTGACCGGCAGCTTCATGGCCTTCGGCAAGCTGCAGGAGATCCTCCCGGGTCGCCCGATCACGTACAAGGGCCAGAACGCGGTCAACCTGGTCGTCTTCGTGTCGACGCTGCTGATGTTCGGCTACCTCATCGTCCGTCCCGAACGCGCAGCCGGTGTTCTACGCCATGGTGGGCATCGCCTTCTGTCATCGGCATCAGCCTGGTGCTGCCGATCGGTGGCGGCGACATGCCGGTCGTCATCTCGCTGCTCAACTCGTACGCGGGCCTCGCGGCATCGGCGACCGGGTTCGCCATCGACAACAGCCTGCTCATCATCGCGGGTGCGCTCGACGGCGCGTCGGGGTTCATCCTGTCGGTCATCATGAGCAAGGCGATGAACCGCTCCTTCGGCAACATCCTCTTCGGCGCGTTCGGTGCGCCGGCGGCAATCGGCCGGCACCGCCGTCACCGGCGAGATGAGCACATCTCCACCGAGGATGCGGCGATGCAGCTGGCGTATGCCCAGCGCGTGATCGTGGTGCCCGGGTATGGCCTGGCGGTGGCCCAGGCCCAGCACGTGGTGCGGGAGCTGGCGCACGCAGGTCGAGAAGCGGGGTGGCGAGGTGAAGTACGCCATTCACCCGGTGGCGGGACGGATGCCCGGGCACATGAACGTGCTCCTGGCCGAAGCGAACATTCCGTACGAGAAGCTGCTCGACATGGAGGAGATCAACCCCGAGTTTCCGAGCGCCGACGTCGCCGCTGGTCATCGGCGCGAACGACGTGGTCAATCCCGCCGCGCGCACCGACAAGGCGAGCCCGATCTACGGCATGCCGATCCTCGATGTCGACAAGGCCAAGTCGGTCTTCGTCCTCAAGCGCGGCATGAGGGCCGGGCTTCGCCGGGATCGAGAACGCGCTGTTCTTCGACGACAAGACTCGCATGCTGTTCGGCGATGCCAAGGGCACCCTCACCAAGCTGGTGAACGAAATGAAGGCCGTATAGCCGGCACCCTCCGTGCATTCGTAACCCAGCCTGTGCGTCTCCCGTAGTCACTGGAAGTGGTTGCGGGAGCATCCCTCCGAAGTGACACTGTCGAACGAGCCATCGGCCTGCAAAATTGGCAGGCCGTTGGCAGGCTGAGCAGCCTTGACGACGGTGGCCCGCCCAAGTGACAGAGTTGCATTAGTTTAGCTAAGGTATTGATTTTTCTAGCTTTAGCCGTTATTTTGACCGCTGCCAAGAAATGGCGCCTGATCATGCGTATCGATCTGGTGTACCAGAAGGCAATACCCTAGTCCAGGGAGATGAATGATCGTGAAAGAAAAGCCGAAGAAGAAGCGTCGGGCCGTCCGTCCAGCACAGATCGCACGTGCCGTCGATGAGGGCCGGGAAAGCCTGGACCTGTACCTCGACGAGATCAGCCGGGTTCCGCTGCTCAACCGCGAGGAGGAGATGGAGCTCGCGCGGAAGGCGTTCAAGGGCGAGCATTGTCGCCCAGGAGCGGCTGGCTCGCCACAACGTGCGCTTCGTCGTCTCGGTCGCAAAGAAGTTCCAGAATCGTGGCGTGCCGCTGGTCGACCTGATCGGCGAGGGCAACCTCGGGCTGATGACGGCCGCCCGGAAGTTCGATCCGGATCGTGGCGTCAAGTTCATTTCGTACGCCGTGTGGTGGATTCGCCAGGCGGTGCAGGCGGCCATCGCGCGCCACGGCCGTCCGGTTCGGGTGCCGCTCAACCGTACCGCCGACCTGAGCCGGCTGGGTCGTACCACCACGCTGCTCAAGGAGCGGCTGGGCCGCATGCCGACCACCGAGGAGCTGGCGCGGGCCACCGGCCTCACGGTCGAGGCGGTGCGGTAGCTCTCGGCGCTCAACTCCGAGGCGGTTCGGCTCGACCACCCGACCCGCGATGGTGACGGCAACGAGCGGATCGAGCGGTTCGCCGCGGCCGAGCAGGAAGGGACCGACACGCGCCACCATGGCGAACAGCCAGACTCACGACATCGAGGCGGCACTGGCCGCACTGCCGCCGCGCGATGCCAAGGTGCTGCGCCTGTACTTCGGGCTGGACGATGGCAACAGCCGGACGCTCGAGGAGATCGGCCGCATGATGGGCGTCACCCGCGAGCGGATCCGTCAGCTGCGTGACCGCGCGCTCCTGCGCCTGCGCGAAGGCGAGACCGGCGATCGGCTGAAGGATCTGGTGGCGTAGCAAGGCGGCAGGGCGCCAAGAGGCCAACGCCGGCAAGGAACAAACGGGGGCACTGCATTGGTGCTCCCGTTCTTTTCCGGCCTTCTGGCCTCCTGGCCTCTTGGCCTCCTGTCGTCAGCGCCTACTCCGCCGCGAACTGGCGCAGTACGCGATGCAGGATGCCCCCGTGGCGGAGGTAGTCGATCTCCACCGCCGAGTTGAGCCGCACCACCGCCTGGAACGTCGTCGTCCTTGCCAGCATCATCCCGCGCCGTAACGGTGACCCTTCCACCGGGCACGAGACCGGTCGCGATCCCGCTGATGCTGAACGTCTCGCGCCCCGTGAGCCCGAGCGACTGCCGGGTCACGCCTTCCTCATAGCCCAGCGGCAGGACGCCCATCCCGACCAGGTTGCCCCGGTGGATGCGCTCGTAGCTTTCGGCAATCACCGCCTTCACGCCGAGCAGGGCCGTGCCCTTCGCGGCCCAGTCCCGGCTGGAGCCGGTGCCGTATTCCTTGCCGACCAGCAGCACCAGCGGCGTGCCCCCGTCGATGTACCGCATCGCGGCATCGTAGATCGACAGCACCTCGCCGGTGGCAAAGTGCACGGTCCAGTTGCCCTCACTGTCGGGCACCAGCGCGTTCTTGATGCGCACGTTCCCGAAGGTGCCGCGCATCATGACTTCGTGGTTGCCGCGGCGGGATCCGAAGGTGTTCCAGTCTTCCTGCGCCACACCGTGCTCCAGCAGGTACTTCGCGGCGGGTCCGTTCTTGGGGATGGCGCCGGCAGGGGAGATGTGATCGGTCGTCACCGAATCGCCCAGCACCGCGAGCACCCGCGCGCCCGTGATGTCCCGCAGCGGCGCCGGCTCCGGGGAAAGGCCCTGGAAGAACGGAGGCTCCTGCACGTAGGTCGATGAGGCATCCCAGGCGTAGCGGCTTCCCTGGGGCACGGGCAGCCCCTGCCAGGTCGCGTCGCCATCGAACACCTTGCCGTACCGATTGGTAAACAGCGATGGCTTGAGGGCCGCGGCCATGGCGTCCCTGATTTCCACGGGGGTGGGCCAGATGTCGCGCAGGAACACCGGCTTTCCGTCCCGGCCCTGTCCAATCGGCTCGCGCTCCACGTCGAGATCGATCCGCCCGGCGAGGGCGAACGCCACCACGAGGACGGGTGAGGCGAGATAGTTCGCCCGGACCAACGGGTGTACGCGTGCCTCGAAGTTCCGGTTGCCGCTCAGCACCGCCGCCGCCACGAGGCCATGGTCCTCGATCGCCTTGCCGATCGCCTCCGGAAGCGGGCCACTGTTGCCGATGCAGGTAGTGCAGCCATAGCCGACCGTCTGGAAGCCCAACTGGTTCAGGAACGGCTGGAGTCCGGAGCCCTCGAGGTAGTCGGTGACGACGCGTGAACCGGGTGCCAGGCTGGTCTTGACCCATGGCCTGGTGGAAAGGCCCTTCTCCACGGCCTTCTTCGCCAGGAGGCCCGCCCCGATCATGACCGATGGATTGGAGGTATTGGTGCAGCTGGTGATCGCCGCGATGACGACAGAGCCGTCCTGCAGCTTGAACACCTGCCCGCCGTGCTCACACGAGACCTGCGGCGGCAGGTCCTCCACGGCGGTCTCGGGACGCCCAAGCATCACATTGCCGCCGCCCTCCCCGATCCAGCGCGAATACGCCGCCTCGGCCACTTCTCGCCGCGCGGGCGACGTCTTGGGGCTCATGAGCGACGGGAGGTTGACGTAGAAATTGCGCTTGAGCGAATCGAGCGGCACCAGGTCCTGCGGCCGCTTGGGGCCGGCCATGCTCGGCTTGACCGAGGCCAGGTCCAGGTGGAGCGTCGCGGTGAACTCCGGATCCGGCGTCGTGTCGGTGCGAAAGAGCCCCTGCGCCCTGGCATAGGACTCGACCAGCTTCAGCGTCCGCGCGTCGCGTCCGGTCCGCTCCAGGTAGCGGAGTGTCTCCGCGTCCACCGGGAAGAATCCCATCGTGGCCCCATATTCCGGGGCCATGTTGGCGATCGTTGCGCGGTCGGCGAGTCCGAGGCTCGAGAGCCCCGGTCCGTAGAACTCGACGAACTTGTCCACCACGCCCTTCTTGCGGAGCATCTGCGTGGCCGTGAGCACGAGGTCCGTTGCGGTGGTCCCGACGGGCAGCTCTCCCGTCAGCTTCATTCCGATGACGTCGGGAATGAGCATGAAATAGGGCTGGCCCAGCATCACGGCCTCGGCCTCGATGCCGCCGACACCCCAGCCCAGCACGCCAAGGCCATTGATCATGGTGGTGTGCGAATCCGTGCCGACGCAGCTGTCGGGGTAGGCCGTCAATTCACCGTTCTGTTCGCGCCACTGGACCACCGGGCGCCAGGTACTCGAGGTTGACCTGGTGGACGATGCCGGTTCCGGGAGGCACCGCGCGGAAGTTCTCGAATGCCCGCTGGGCGAACTTGAGCAGCTGGTACCGTTCCCGGTTGCGATCGTATTCGAGCCCGACGTTCAGCTCCAGCGCCTGGTCGCTCCCGAAATAGTCCACCTGCACGGAGTGGTCGATCACCAGGTCACAGGGGACGAGCGGGATTGATCCGGGCGGGGTCGCCCTTCATGCGCACTACGGCATCGCGCATTGCTGCGAGGTCCACGACGCACGGCACGCCGGTAAAGTCCTGAAGGACCACGCGGGCGGGCATGAGCGGGATCTCGTGTCGCGCGGCGTCCGCCGGGCTCCAGTTCATGAGGTCCCGGACGTGCTGCTCGGTTACGATGCCATTGCCGGCGAAGCGCAGCGCATTCTCCACCAGGATCCGGATGGAGAACGGCAGCCGGTCCAGCCGGCCGAGTCCCTGCTTCTCCAATTCGGTAAGGCGGTAGATGACGGCACTTTGTCCGTCGATGGCCAGGGTGCCGCGCGAGCCGAAGGGATTGGGTCTGGAACTCATCGAGAGACCTGCGTCGGGCGAAGGTGTCTGGAGCCTGTCTGGGAGTCGAAGATAACACCCGCCGGGACCGTCCCCCGGCAGAACGGGAGTCGCTGCCGTGAAGACGCCGATCATGCCGTATCGCATCACCCGGGCTGATGATGGCCTGACGCTGGAATGGGACCAGGCCGGGCACGTCGGCTTCTATCCAGCGCGCGACCTGCGGCTCGCGTGCCCCTGTGCGGAGTGCATGGAGGAGATGAGCGGCCGGCCGCTGCTCGACCCGGACACGGTGCCAGCGGACGTCCGCCCCGCATCGATCAACCTGGTGGGCGCGTACGGTCTCAAGGTCCAATGGAGCGATGGCCACAGCACCGGGATCTACACCTTCGAGCACCTCCGGAAGGTCTGTCCCTGCCCCCGCTGTCAGGCCGAACGGAGGGGGCTGGTGCAACTTCCTGCACTCCCTTAGCATCAAGGCGTCCCGTTCCCTGTCACAGCCCCGTCACACATGCCTGGAGTGGCCCATGGACCTATCCGCGGCCGCAGGTGGGCAAGTACAGATTCTTGGTTTGCGCTTCTGGATTTTTGCCTGGTACGTGATCCTGCTGGTCGGGACGCTCGGCCTTCTTGGGGCCTGGGCCTGGGGAAGGCGGACGGGCTGGCGAAACAGGGACGAGGTGGTTCGCTGTTGCGGGACGATTCTTCTCTCCGTTGGAATGCTCCTCCTCCTACATGGTACAGCGCTTATTCCCGGTGTCGCCCTCGTGGCGGTGGCGACCGCTGCGTTCGTGGTGGCGTTCCTCCAGGGAAGTCGCCTGAAGCGTCCATCGCTGCGGCTGGTACGCGGTGAAGGCGTGGCCCGGGCCCGCTTCTCTTGACGCCCCGACTGCAGGGCCTATCCTAGGGATAGCGTCCTGCGGGAGGGTACCGTGGCTCAGACGGTCGATGTGAACGAATCGGTTGGCGAGGAAGGGACCTGGATCGGCCTCATCGGGGCCGGTGTGGTCGCCATCTGGTTCCTCATCCGGGACATCATCGCAGGGCATCCGCTGCGAACGCCAAGCGTCCTCGGTCAGGTCCTCATCATGGGGAAGTCGACGCCCGACGTGGATCAGCTCGACTTCACCGGAATCATTCTCTATACCGCGGCGCATGTGTTCGTGTTTCTGCTCATCGGGCTGGCCCTCGCCAGGTTGGTCCGCTGGTCAATCCAGAATCACATTGTGCGCTACGCCCTGTTGCAGGTGTTCCTGGCGTTCGAGCTGTTTTTCTGCGTCGTGCTGCTCGTGTTCCGCGAAGAAACCCGTTCGCTCTTTCCGCTGTCGAGCGTCCTGATCGCGAATACCCTCGCCGCCCTGGCCATCGGGTTCTACCTCTGGCGGCACCATCCCGACTTGCGGGAATCGCTCCGGCAGACTCCGCTGGGCGCAGCACCGGTCAACTGACCTCCTCGCTCCTCCCCGATCCCCGTTAGTTTCCCGGCGCTTCCACTCCCCAAGGGGGTTGTCTGCGCCGCGCCCGTCGTTGCCTCATCGCCTTCCTGATCGCGTGGCCTGCTCCCGCAGTCGCGCAGCTTGGCCCGCCCGCCACGGGCGGCAGCGTTGCCCTGGAGCAGTCACTTCGTTTCCTCGCGCACTACAAGCGGGTCCTGGTGATCGGGGCCCATCCCGACGATGAGGACACGGAGCTGCTGACCCTGCTGACGCGTGGCCAGGGGGCAGAGGCCGCGTACCTGTCGCTCAATCGCGGTGAAGGGGGCCAGAACCTGATCGGTCCGGAACTGGGGCAGGCCCTGGGCATGCTCCGGACGGAGGAACTGCTGGCGGCCCGTCGCCTTGACGGCGCGGGGCAGTACTTCACCCGTGCCTATGACTTCGGGTTCTCCAAGACGCTCGACGACACCTGGGCGCACTGGCCGCGCGACACGGTGCTCAAGGATGTGGTGCGAATCGTCCGGCGGTTCCGTCCCCAGATCATCGTCTCGATCTTCAGCGGCACGCCGCGCGACGGCCATGGACAGCATCAGGCCGCCGGCTGGGCGGCGCAGGAGGCATTCCGGGTTGCCGGGGACTCCAGCGTCTTTCCGGAACTCGGGACCGAGGAGGGCCTCGCGGCGTGGACGCCGCTCAAGTTCTATCGCAGCGCCCGGTTTGACAGCGCGGCCACGACGCTGACACTCGATGGTGCAGCACTCGACAGCGCGGTGGGGAAGACCTTCCACCAGATCGCCATGGCCGGGCGGAGCCTGCATCGATCACAGGACATGGGCCAGTTGCAGACGATCGGTCCCAGCCTCGTCCGGCTGTCACTGGTGACCGATCGCACCGGGCGAGGCGCATTCGGCCTGTGGGCCGGGGTCGATACCTCGCTTTCGGGAATCCGGTCGCCGAATGGCGGGGGGATGCGGTTCGTGAGCTACGCCTCACTCATCGACAGCGTCCGGCAGCATGTGCGCGGCGAGGACTCGCTGGTGCCATCGCGATTGCTGCGAGCCGCGCAGCTGCTCGCGCCGTTCGCCGGCCCGCCGTGGGGTTCGGGACGACCGGTTGCCGAACTCAGCCGACCAGCTCGAGCACCTGAGCGCGGCCTATCAGGCGGCGTCCGGCACGCTGTTCGACTTGCGGAGCAACGTCGCGCGGGCAGCGCCGGGCGACTCGATCGATATCGTCGCCGAGGCGGTCGGGTTTGCCTCAAGTGATGGTGGGCCCGTGCTCCGGACATCTCCGCTCGGCGCTCCGTCGCGCTCGCGTCCCACGCCGCAGCCGTTCACTGCCGGTGGCCGGCCGGGAGCCTCATGGCACTTCGGGGGACGAGTGCCGGCAGGCGCTCCACTCACGCAGCCTTACTTCCTGCGAGCCGCTCCACCCGAAAACCTGTACGACTGGTCCGCGGCACCGGTGGCCGACCGCGGGACTGCCTTTCGAGCGCCCGCAATTGCAGGGCGGTCTCACGACCCGCCCGCTTCCGTCGGACTGGATGGCGCGCGAGGGCACCTATCGGTGGAATGACCAGGGGCGGGGCGAGATCCGGGAGCCGCTCGACATCGTTCCCCGGATAGACGTGACGCTGTCGCCGGCTGAGCTGCCGTGGCGGACCAGCGACCGGGGCGACGAGGTCCTCACGGTGGTGGTGATCAACGGCGCGCATGACAGCACGACCGGCACCGCGCGTCTCGAACTGCCCGAGGGCTGGCCCGCGGTGCCGCCACAGTCGTTCACGCTGACCCACGCGGACGATCGCCGGGAACTGCGCTTCACCGTGCGCCCGCCGTCGCGACTCGTGCCGGGCTCCTATACGGCCCGGGCCATCGTGGAGGACGCGCGGCAGGTGCGATATGCACAGGGTCGGGTGACCATCAACTATCCGCACATCCATCCGCGGAGCTACCTGGTTCCTGCCGAATCACGGATCACCGTACTCGACCTGGCGCTCCCGTCGGCCAGGCATGTGGCGTACATCCGCGGTGCGGCGGACCACGTGCCCGAAGCGCTCATCGGTGCCGGCATGCCGATCGACGTGGTGGATGGCAGCGTGCTGTCGTCGTCGAATCTCGCCCGTTTCGACGCGATCGTGATCGGACCGCGCGCCTACGAGACCGACACTACGCTGGTCAACCAGAACGCCCGACTGATCGAGTATGCCAGGCAGGGCGGACTCGTGATCGTGCAGTACCAGCAGTATGGCTTCTATTTCGGCAACTACGCGCCCTATGCCCTCTATGTCGCGAGCCGACCCCCGGGCACCACCGATCAGGCGGTGACATCGAAGCCGGTGCCTGGCGCGGCGGCACCGGCGTTGCTGGGCGGCCACGACCGGGTCACTGACGAGCACGCGATCGTGACGGTGATCGACTCCACATCGCCCGTGCTGCGCACACCCAATCGCATCGGGCCGGCGGACTGGGATGGCTGGATCCAGGAGCGGGGGCTCTACTTTGCCCATGCGTGGTCGAAGGAGTACCGCACGGTGCTCGAGATGCATGACCCCGGCGAGTCCGCGCTCGAGGGAGGCCTGCTGATTGCGAAGGTCGGCAAGGGCACATGGGTCTACACCGGCCTGAGCTTCTTCCGGCAGCTTCCCGCCGGTGTGCCCGGCGCGTTTCGGCTCTTCGCCAACCTCCTGTCGATCGATCACGCGGCGCCGGCGGCCGGCAAGCGGTGAGGCTGGCGCAACGTCCCCGGAGTGTGGTTGACGGTCGTCTCCGGCTGCATCCTGGCGGCTGCATGCAACACGGACAGCCGCACGCCCGTATTGGTGTACTCGCCGCACGGTCGCGACCAGCTCACCCTGCTGGAGCACGATTTCGAGCGACTGCATCCCGATATCGACATACGCTGGCTCGACCTTGGGAGCCAGGAGATCCTCGATCGCCTCCGGTTCGAGCGGGTCAACCCGCAGGCCGATGTCTGGTTCGGCGGACCGACAACGGTGTTTGATCGTGGCGTGCAGGACTCGTTGCTGGCGCCCTTCCGGCCATCCTGGGCACCGCACGTTGATTCGAGCGCGTGGGGACCGGGCGACCTGTACTTCGGGGTGTATCGCACGCCGGCGGTCATCGCGTACAACAGTTCGGCCGTCACCGCGACGGAAGCGCCACACGACTGGGACGACGTCCTCGAGCCCCGCTGGCATGATGAGGTACTGATACGCGATCCGATGGCGAGCGGGACGATGCGGGCGATCTGGGGGCTCATCCTGCAGCGGAGCATCCAGCGCACGGGCGATACGACGCAGGGCATGGCCTGGCTGCGGCGGCTCGACGGCCAGACGCGTGCCTACGCGCTCAATCCCGCGATCCTGGACGCCAAGCTGGCCCGGCGCGAAGGGCTGGTGACGCTCTGGGACCTGCCCGACGTCCTGATCAGCCAGCACAAGGGCATGGCGTTCGGCTACGTGTTTCCGGCGAGCGGCACCGTGGTGATCGAGGACGCCGTCGGCCTGGTGCGTGGCAGCCGCCACGAAGCCGCCGCGCGGGAATTCATCGAGTACGTCGGGAGCACCGAGGCGCAGCTGCTCGCGGCCCGGAAGGTCTTTCGCATTCCGGCACGCACCGACCTTCCCGCCGCCGAGATTCCGGTGTGGCTGAACGACGTCATGCAGCAGATGGTCGTGGCACCGGTCGACTGGGCGCTCCTCGCGCGCGACGGCAGCGCGTGGATGGCCTACTGGGACCAGCACGTGCGCGGCACCGGCCGGAGGCACAGGACGTGAATTCGTCGACCGAGTTCCTTCGCCTCGACGGACTGAGCAAGCGGTTCGGCGAACAGCAGGCGGTCTCGTCCCTGACGCTGGCGCTCGGGCGTGGCAAGGTCCTGTCGCTCCTCGGCCCCAGTGGCAGCGGCAAGACGACGGCGCTCCGGCTGCTGGCGGGTTTCGAGTCGCCCGACGCCGGGCAGGTCATCGTCGATGGCGTGGACGTGACTCCGCTGCCGGCCGCACGGCGCCGCTTCGGGATGGTGTTCCAGCACTACGCGCTGTTTCCGCACCTCGATGTCGGCCAGAATGTGGCGTTCGGTCTCGAGGCCATGGGTACACCGCGGGCAGAGTCGGACCGTCGCGTGGGCGAGGCGCTGGGGCAGGTGGACCTCGCCGGGCTGGAGCGCCGTCGCATTGGTGAATTGTCCGGTGGCCAGCAGCAGCGCGTGGCACTGGCGCGGGCACTGGCACCGGAGCCGCGTGTCCTGCTGCTCGATGAACCATTGTCCAACCTCGATCCGGCGCTGCGCGAGCGCACCCGGCGCGAGCTGCGCGAGGTCATCCGGCGCATCGGGATCACCACGGTGCTCGTGACGCACGAGCAGGACGAGGCGTTCGAGCTGGGCGACAGCGTGGCACTCCTGCGCAGCGGTCGACTGGAGCAGGTCGGCACGCCGGCGGAGTTGTACGGCCGTCCAGCAACCCCGTTCGTCGCCACCTTCATCGGACGGGCGAGCCCGCTGCCCGTGCTGGTGGAGCGCGGCGTCACCGGCGTGCTCCGGCTCCGCGTGGCGGGTGGTGGGCTCTGGACCTTGTCGCCGGACCAGGAAACCGGTCACGAGCCGGAGGGGCCGGCCACATTGTACGTGCGTCCCGAGGCCCTCCGCTTTGCCACCGGCAGTGATGGTGCGGCACCGGGGATCATCACGTTCCTGCGATTTGCCGGCGCATCATCGCTGTTCGGTGTGCGCCTGGGCGATGGTCACGAGGTCGAGGTGGCGGCACCGCTCGGGTCGGCACAGGTGGGCGAGTCCGTCGGGGTGCTGCCGAGCCGCCGGGGACACGGCGGCATGCACCTCTTTCCACCGGACCGGCCTTGATGCGCACGCGGGGTTCCGTCCTTGGCGGATGGGCGCTGGCCGCGTTGCTGGTGTGGCTCGTGGCGTATCCGGTGACGATCGTGGCGCTCGACGCGTTCCGGGGTACCGGCGGATATACGCTGGACGGCGTCCGTGATTTTCTTGCGCGGCGCAATGAATGGCAGGCGCTGTGGGGCAGCCTGTGGATTTCCCTTGCCACCGTGCTGCTCTCGGCATTGATCGGCGTTCCGCTGGCCGTGTTCTTTACCCGCTACGACTTCCCGGGGCGGCGCGTGCTGGCGCAGCTGGTGGCCCTTCCTGCGGTCCTCCCCCCGCTCGTCGGGGTGCTGTCCTTCCTGTTCCTGTGGGGCGAAACGGGATTCGTGGCGCGGCTGGTGCAGCAGCTCACCGGGAGCAGTGATCCACCGTGGCGCCTGCAGGGCGCTGGCGCCATCCTCTTCGTGCACGCGTACTCGATGTACGTGTATTTCTACCTTTTCGTCCGTGCAGGGTTGCGCAGCATCGACGCCTCAGCGTACGAAGCGGCCGAGAGTCTCGGGGCCTCACCATGGCGGACGTTCACCCGCGTGGTGCTTCCGCTGCTCCGGCCCTCCATTGCGGGCGCGGCACTCCTGGTGTTCCTCACCTCACTTGCCTCATTCAGCGCGCCGTACCTGTTCGGCGGCGGCTTCCGGGTCATGACCACACAGATCGTGAGCACGCGGCTCAATGGTGACGACCGGCTGGCCATGGTGGAGACGCTCGCCCTCACGCTGATTGCGCTGGCGGGACTGGTGCTCGTGCGACGGGTGGACGCGGACGGACAGGTTGGCGGGTCCAAGGGGGCGCCGCCCGCCGCGCGCCGGCTTGGCTCGCCGGGTTGGCGAGTGGCCTGCTCCGTTGCTGGCTGGACGCTCGCCATCATCCTGCTGCTGCCGCATGCAACACTGCTCCTGGTGTCGCTGGTGCCACTGGGGAGCTGGACCACGGAGGCCCTGCCGCCGGCATATACGCTGCAGAACTACGTGGCGCTGCTGCTGGATCCGGTGCGCGCGCGGCCGCTGGTGACGAGCCTGTGGATGGCCACGGTCGCGACCATCGGGGCGGTTCTCATCGGACTGGCCGTGGCCGGACTGGTGGTGCGCCGTCGCGTGCCAAGCGGGCGCCTGCTCGAGTGGCTGGTGGCGTTGCCCTGGGCGGTTCCCGGAACCGTGTTTGCCATTGCCCTGGCGACCGCCTTCAGCATCAACGCGCCACTGCGGCTGCGCGTAATTCTCGTCGGCACGCCGCTCATCCTCCCGCTTGCTTACCTCGTGCGGAACCTGCCGCTGGCCGGCCGCGCGCTCCTCGCCGGGTATCGCCGCCTCGATCCGTCCTACGAAGAAGCCTCGGCGTCGCTCGGGGCACATGGGGCACGCACTCTTCGTCGCGTGATCCTCCCGCTGCTTCGTTCATCCCTCGTTGCGGGGGCGACTCTGGCGTTCGTCGCTGCGTTTGGAGACTTCGTGACCAGCATCCTGCTGTATACGTACGCCACGCGGCCGATCTCGCTCGAGATCCTGGGCAGCCTGCGCTCCAGCGACGTCGGGGTCGCGGCAGCCTACGGCGTGGTGCTCATGTGCGTCAGTGCCGCCGTCTTCCTCGCGACGGTCGAGAGGGAAGTGGCGACATGACCGAGTCAACCGGCGCTGCAGCGGGGTCGACGGCGCGCGAACAGTTCAAGCGCCTCTCGATCCTCATCGCCACCTGCTTCATCGACATGATCGGCTTCGCGATGGTGCTGCCGATCCTGCCGTTCTATGCCCTCGACCTCAAGGCCTCTCCCTTTGCGGTCGGCGTGATCACGGCGGCGTTCTCGGCAGCGCAGATCCTGTCGGCCCCGCTCTGGGGACGGGTCTCCGATCGCTACGGGCGGCGACCGGCGCTGCTGATCGGGCTCGCCGCGTCCGCCGCGGCCTACGTCGTCTTCGGGCTCGCGCACACGCTCTGGCTGCTGTTCCTGTCGCGGCTGATCCAGGGTGCGGGCGGCGGCACGACCGGCGTGGCGAACGCCTACATCGCCGACTCGGTCGAGCCGACCGACCGGGCGCGTGCGCTGGGCTGGCTCTCGGCGGCGACCTCCGCCGGCGTGATGTTCGGCCCGGTCATCGGGTCGGCCGCGGCGCACTGGGGCCGGGCCATGCCCGGGTTCGTCGCGGCGGCGCTCTGCGTCGTGAATTTCGCCTTCGCCTGGCGACTGCTGCCGGAGTCGCGGCAGCCGCTCAATACCCTGGAGCGCAAGGCCCGGCCTCCGGTCTGGCAAGCGGCCTGGCAGGTGGTGCGGCACCCGACCTTGCCGGTGCCCCAGCTGGTGTGGATCTATGCGGTCGGCATGCTCGCGTTTGCTTCCCTCACCTCGATCCTCGCCCTCTTTCTCGGCGCGCGGTTCGGCGTCACGGCCACGACCATCGGGCCATTCTTCCTGTACATCGGCGGCCTGTCGGTCGTCATGCGCACCGTGTTCCTCGGGCCCATCGTGGACCGGATCGGTGAGACGTGGGCCATGCGCATCGGCGCCATGCTGCTGATCGTGGGGTTGCTCCTGTATCCCGTCGCAAACTCGATCCTGGTGCTGGCACTCATCATGCCCCTGGTCCCGATCGGAACCGCACTGCTTTTCCCGTCCACTACCGCCCTGATGACGACGAGCGCCAACCGCGCCGAGACCGGGACGGTCATGGGCGTCGCGCAGACCTTCGGCGGGATCTCACGCGTCGCGGCGCCCCTCATGGCGACCGCGGCCTTCGAGATCCACATCTGGTTCCCTTTCGTGCTTGCTGCCGCCATCGTTGGCATCGTGATGGTGCTGGCCTTCCGGGTTCCCATGGTGCCACCGCGCCGTGGGCGCTCCGTGCTCAAGTCAACGGCCTGAGGAAACGACACCCGCATGACACTTGCCTTGCCCGCCTCACCGACGGCACTCGCGAAGGCGAGCTGGGACGACATTCGCCCGTACTACGCCGCGCTGGCCGAGCGACCGCTCGATGCCAACCTGATGGAGTCCTGGCTGGCCGACTGGTCCCGGCTCGAGTCGCTGCTCAACGAGGCCGCAAGCCGAGCCATGATCCGCTACACGGTGGACACGCGCGACGCCGAGGCCGAGGCGGACCACCTGCGCTTCTCCACGGAGATCCTGCCGCAGGCGGAGGAACAGAGTGTCATCCTGCAGAAGCGGCTGGTGGCGACGGGCTACACGTCCCCGGCGCTGGAGACGACGCTGCGCACGTTTCGCACGTCCATCGAGATCTTCCGGGCGGAAAACGTGCCGCTCATGAGCGAACTGGAGGAGCGCGCCGCCTCCTACCAGCGCACCACCGGTGGCATGACCGCTCCATGGGAAGGGAAGGAGTTGCCCCTTCCGCAGCTCGCCCCGTTCCTGAAGGAGCCCGATCGCGCCGTGCGCGAACGGGCGTTCCGGCTGACGACCGCACCTTACGTCGCGGCGCACGAGGAACTCGCCCGGCTGTTCGACGGCATGCATGAACTCCGCCAGCGGGTGGCCCGCAACGCGGGATTCACGTCGTTTCGCGACTACGTCTTCAAGGCCAAGTGCCGCTTCGACTATGGCCCGGCAGATTGCGTGCGCTTCCACGATGCCGTGGAGGAGCACGTCATGCCGGCGTACGCACGCCTCATGACGGCCCGCCGCCAGAAACTGGGCGTGGACACGCTTCGCCCGTGGGACCTCAATGTGGACCTGTACGGAGCGAAGCCACTCAAGCCGTTCGCCGACGGTGTCGAGCTCGCCGCGCGCGCGCAGGGCGTCTTCAACCGGGTCGATCCGGCACTGGGCGGTCAGTTCGGCACCATGATCGACGAGCAGTTGCTCGACCTGGACAGCAGGGCGGGGAAGGCGCCGGGCGGATACTGCGACACGCTTCACTGGAGTGGCCGGCCATTCATTTTCATGAATGCCGCCGGCATGGTGGATGACGTCATGACGCTGCTGCACGAGGCGGGGCATGCCTTCCACGCCTTCTCGGTCGTTCGCCTGCCACTCGTCTGGCAGCGCCAGCCCGGATCGGAGGCGTGTGAATTGGCGTCCATGTCCATGGAATTGCTTGCGACGCCGCACCTCGAGCGCCCGCTCGGCTATTTCTCGGGGCCGGACCTGCGTCGCGCGCGTCTCGAGCACCTGGAGGACATCATCATCGTCCTGGCCCACGTCGCGTCAATCGACGCCTTTCAGCACTGGATCTACACCGATCCCGCGGGGGCCGATGCGGCGGCTCGCGATGCGGCGTGGCTTCGCATCCGGAGCCGGTTCGATGTGGGCGTCGACTGGAGCGGCCTGGAACAGGAGCGCGTCGCCCGCTGGTTCCGCCAACTGCACGTCTTCCTGTACCCGTTCTACTACATCGAGTACGGTATCGCGCAGCTCGGCGCCCTGCAGGTATGGCGGAACAGCCTGACGGACCCGGTGGACGCGGTGCGGCGGTATCGCGATGCCCTGGCCCTGGGCGCCACACGACCCCTGCCGGAAATTTTTGCCGCCGCGGGCGCACGGCTCGCCTTCGACGGGGCCACGATCGGGGAACTGGTGCAGCTGGTCGAGGATCAGATCGAGCGGCTGCGCGCGGAAATCCCCGCCGCCGCCTGAGACGGCCCGGAGTTGCGCCCCGGGCCGCTGGAGGCAAGATTCCCCGCGGCTTGACGGCACCCCGGGGACAGTTCGTCGCCCAGTCGTCACGTATCCAACGTCTTATCGGAGTCCGGATGGCGAAAGAAGAAGGGATCGAAATGGAGGGCGTGGTGACCGAAGTCCTCCCCGACCGCAACTATCGGGTGCTGCTGGACAATGGTCATGAGATCCTGGCCTATGCCGCCGGCAAGATGAGCAAGTTCAAGATTCGGGTGCTGGAAGGCGATCGGGTAAGCGTGGTCCTGTCGCCGTATGACCTGACGCGCGGACGGGTGACGTACCGGCACAAGTAACGCGCGGTGCACGTGGGGAACGGCAATTGAAAGGGACGGCTCTCGTGGAGGGCCGTCCCTTTTTCCTGCCGGAATGATCCTGCTACTTCCCGAGCTTCTTCACCTTCTCGGCAGCCGGGCCCTTCTGGCCCTGAACGATCTCGAATTCGACCCGCTCACCCTCGGCAAGGCTGCGGAAGCCATCGGACTCGATGGCGGTGTGATGAACGAAGCAGTCCTTCTCTCCGTTCTCCGGGGTGATGAAGCCGAATCCCTTTGCATCGTTGAACCACTTGACCGTGCCAGAAACGCGAGCCATCGGAGCTACCTCGTTGTGGTGTGACGCGGAGACGATGGCGTACCATCGTTCCGTTTCGTCATGAGCACGGGCCAGTCCCGTGTCATGAAGCTTCAAGGGGCGCTACCGGCCCCGCAGAATTGTCGTTGAGGATGGACGGGCGCCGCCCGGCCACACCAGAAAGTTCGTGCTGGTGCAGGGTTAGTCAAGAGGATCCCGGCCAGAAGCCTCCCAGCCGCCACCGGGCCACGTCCCAGGCCCGCTCGAGCGGCCCCCGCCGGGTGGCTCGATTGAGCGCCAGCAGGAAGTCGGGCGCCGAGGCGTAGCGCCGGTCCGGCACGCTCTGCAGCGCCCTGCTGAGCACACGGGCGAGGCGCGGTCCCAGCTCGGGTACGGCGGTGCGGAGGTCGGGCGACTGGTCGGTCGCCTGGCGGGCGAGGATCTGCTCGGGAGTGGAGCCCTCGAAGGGAGGGTGTCCGAGGAGGGTGAAATACGCCACGGCCGCCAGGCTGTAGAGGTCGCTCCGCTGATCCACCTTCTCGCCCAGCAGTTGTTCCGGACTCGCGAACTGGGGTGTCCCGCTCTGGCTGGTGGCGCCGCCGAAGCGTCCGCCTCGCAAGGCGAGGGCGAGCCCGAAATCGGTGATCTTGAGGTTGCCGCCCGGCGCCATGAGCATGTTCTCGGGCTTGAGGTCGCGATGCACAAGGCCCAGGGCATGGGCCTGGGTAAGTGCGCTGAGCGCCTGCCGGAGCAGCCGCACGACCCGGGCGACCCCGAGCGCTCCGTCCCGCTCGACCAGCTGGGCCAGGTTGGGCCCGCGCACGAGTTCCATGGTGTACCACAGCAGCCCCGAGCGGGACTGGATGTCGTAAATGTCCACCACGTTGGGATGCTTGAGCTTGGCGGCGAGCTGTGCCTCGCGGCGGAAGCGTTCCACTCCGGCGGGATCCCGGGTGAGCGCCGGGTGGAGGATCTTGAGCGCCACCTCGCGCTCGAGGTGCAGGTCGCGCGCACGGTAGACGGTGCCGAATCCACCGGAGCCGATGCTGTCGAGCAGTTCGTAGTCATCGCCCAGGGCGCGCCGAAGCAGCTTTTCCCATTCCTGCGGCCGTTCGCCACCGGCTGCATCCAGCTGCGCGCCGGCGGGCCGCACGGGCACCGCTTCCAGCGCCCCGGCCTCGGAGGCGAATTGCTCCAGCATTTCGCCGGCCGAGAGATACCTGCGGTCGGGGTCCGCCCGGAGCGCGCGGGTAATCATCCGTTCCAGCGAGCGCGGTGTGGTGGGACGAAACTCGGATGCGCGCCGGATCTCATCGGGGTCGAGTGCGGGCTCGACACCAGTGACGGCATAGTAGAGCACCGCCCCTGCGGTATACACATCGCTCGCCGGTTCGCCTGGCGCACCGTCGCGTACTTCAGGGGCCATGAAGTTGAGCCCGGTCGGCGTGATGCCCGGCGGGACGGCCGGAAGTGCCCAGCTGCAGAAGCGCACATCCGTCACCGTGCCTCCGCCCGCATGACTGAGCACAATGCTGGCCGGCACGATGCGCCGGATGAGGATGCCCTGGGTATGCGCGTGCTCCAGAGCGCTCAGGAGGTCGCGTGCGAGGCTGTGCACATGCGGAATGAGCCGGGGCCCGCGGGTCGCGGCCTGCTCCAGGCTTTCACCCTCGATCCAGTTGCCCACCCGCCACGCGACATCGCCGACCACACCGACGTCGTACACATGCCGGATGGCTGGATGGTCGAGCTGCGCCAGTGCTTCCGCTTCGCGGAGGAACCAGGCCCGGGTCAGCTGGTCAGTGAAGATGTTGACGCGAATGCTCACGCGCCGGTTGAGCACGCGATCCTGTGCCACGAAGAGGATGCGTTCCGCATTCTCGGCCAGGGCCCGCTCGAGTTGATACCGGGTGCCGAGGGCGCGTTCGACCGCGCTGAAGGAATCGGCGGTGCCGGTCATTCGCCGGGGTGCGTCAGCCGCCGTGGCCCGCGCGCCGTCGCTCGACTTGCATGCCGCGGCCGCAGTGGTCGAGGCTGCACCACCGGCGAATCTGGGTGGACGAGCGATCGAGGATGAAGAGATTGCAGCTTGGACCGGCGCAGACGCGCACGGTCGCCAGGGGAAGTGAAAGCGTCTCTGCCACGCTGCGTGCTATGAGGGGCAGAACGACAGGCGGAGCTGCCGGGGCGAACGAGAGCTGCCAGCGCCCCGCGACCCGCACGAGCCGCTGATGGCCAGGTGAGGTGGCGAGGAGGTCGTTCACCGCGCGCATGCTGGCCGAGGGTGATGGCTGGCCCGCTGCGAGTGCCGTTGCAAGCTCGGTCAGGTGGCGACGCAGTGCGTGCACCGCATCCAGGGCGGCGTCGGACGCCGGCAACTGGAGCGCACCGGTCCAGGCCTGCCACGCGCCGACATCAGGAAGCCCGTCCGCCGGCTGCTCCACGCGCCCGCGCGCGGTATTGACGAGGTCCAGCCAGACGGCGTCGCCCAGGAGGATGAACGGCTCCCCCCGCACGGCCTCAGTCCTCGGCGATCGCGACGGCGTTCCGGCCACTCCGCTTGGCCCGGTACAGCGCCGCGTCTGCTGCCGCGAGCACGCTCGTCACCGAGGTGCCGAGCCGCGGGCATTCGGCCAGGCCGAAGCTCGCGGTGCACCGCCCGAAGTCGGGATGCAGTTCCTCGAGGCGTGCGAGGCCGGACTGGACGCGCGAGACGAAAACCATCGCTTCTTCCGGGCGGGTCATGGGGAGGATGACGAGGAACTCGTCGCCTCCGAGCCGCCCGCAGACATCGAGCGTCCGGCACTCACGTCTCAGGACATCGGCCACCTCGACCAGCATGCGATCGCCGGCCGCGTGTCCCATGTCATCATTGACCTTCTTGAAGAAGTCGAGGTCGAGCAGGAGGGCGGTGGTATTCAGCTGGTGGCGGAGGCTGCGCGAAATCTCCGCGGCGAGTCGTTCCTCGAGCGCGCGGCGATTGTAGAGTCCGGTCAACTCGTCGGTGGAAGCCGCGCTCTGGAGCTGCTCGACGAGTTCGCTGTTCTTGAGCGCGATGGCGGCGGCAAAGGAGAGCGTTCCGGCCAGCTCGAGCTCGGCGCGCGCGTAGGGCTTGTCGCTGATTCGCGGTCCGAGCACCAGCACGGCCATCCGTTCCGAACCGGCGTCGAGCGGCACCACCAGTTCCGCCCCGGGCCCCACCAGTTGCGCCACGCCCACTTCATGGGCCCCGAGCGCTGCACTCCCCGCCGGAATCTTGCCGTCGAGGGTCGTGCGCTCGATGGGTGACGGGCGCCGACGCTCGTTGAGCGAGCGGTACACCTTCGGATGGTAGTGCGCTCCATCGGGACGGTAGAGGCAGGCCCACCAGGCGAAGAAGACTTCGGCCATGAAGTCGAGGACCAGCTGCTCGGTCTCCTCGGTCGAATGCACCGAACTCAGCAATCGCGCGACCTGTCGCAGCGCGCGCAGCTGGAAGCCCGCATCGTCAAGCGCGGCCTGGCGTTCGATGAGGATGGTGCGCAACTCGATGACCACCGACAGCGCCATCACCAGCGGCAGTGCGACGCCTCGCAGGTCGGTCGCGATCGTCGGATCGGCCATGACCGCGACTTCGGTGGCGCCACTGGCAAGCTTGGCGACCTGCACCGACTGCTCGTATCCCGACTCGGGGCCCACCCGGGGAATTGGTGATGCCGGGCCCGTGATCACGAACCAGATCTTCTCGGAAAGGAACCGTTGCACCAAAAACGCGCGGCAGCGCTCGAACAACTCACCGTCCGTCCGCGCACTGCGGCAGGCAGCGGCGAACGCGGACGGCAAGTGTGACAACAGGGAAGTCGATGGGGGCACGGCCATTACAAGGAAGGTACACCGACCTGCCGGCGGACGGTATCACGGAAATTCGCTATCGATACTCCCCGCAAGGGGAGTACAACTCCTTGGCGCACGCTTGGTTACCGCATGAGGATGCGCATGCCTGGCGGGGGCGCAATACGCCCACCCAGGCGCTGGCTGAAATGGGTGACGACCAGATCCGTGACGCGTGGCGCGGATTGGACCGCGGCACAGGCTGAGGCAGCTTCCGGAACGCGATAGCCGTCGCCGCCCCGGCAGGCCATGTAGCTGGGGAGGCTCAACAGGATCACCTGATCGGCGAAGATCCCGTTGCCGGTGGGCGTGGTGATCGGGCCTCCGATTCGCGACCCGGACGGACGTGAACGGTCGACCGTGAACTTGATGCCTGAGACCTGCAGGAACCCGCCCGCGCCGAGATTTCGGTCGGAGACGCCATTCTCGAGGATATCGCGCAGTCGCTGCCCCGACACCGGGACCGTCACGATCCGTGTCTCATCCGCGAAAGGGAAGATCGACTGCACCGTGTAGTACCCGAGCGGCCCCGGCAGGAGTACCTGGTCGAGCCGCAGTGCGCCGGCATTGATGACACCGACGTCACCTCCGGTGCCGAGGCGAACGGCGTCAGCGATCAGGTCTCCAAAGCCGGTTTCCTGCTGCCGCTGCGGCCCGTCGAGTGCGTCTATGGGCTGCACCACCGTGCCGACGACGTAGTTGGGCCCCAGCTTCGCCTGAATGCTGTCCTGCCAGGCGTCGATGACGCGCTGCACGACGGTGTCGGACGGGAGGTTGGGGCGTACATCGAGCAGCCGCGGCGCTGATTTCCAGTCGTTCTTCGTGCCCCAGATGGTCATGAACTGGGTGGAGACGGCATTCGCGTCGGCCTTCAGCACATAGCGGGTGCCGACGGCGACAGTGTGGGCCTGGTGCTCATGACCCCCCAGCACCAGTTCCACCTGGCCCTCGCGATTCAGCAGTGCTTCGTCGGCCGCCAGCGGCTGGTGGGTGATGGCCACGATCAGGTCGGCGCCCATCGTGGTGAGCGAGTCGATGGCGTCGGTCGCGGCGCTGTCAGGAGCGCCGCACCGCACGTACGACGGATAGTCGGGTGAAGGGAGCGTAAGCGCGAAAATACCGACGCGCTTGCCGTAGACTCGCACAATGTCCCAGGGAAGCACGTTGGGAAAGCGTTCACCATTCTTCTGCACGCAGTTGCTCGAGATCCACTTGAACTTGGACTCGCTGATCCGCGCCAGCAGCGTGTCGAAGGGCAGGTCGAACTCGTGATTGCCGAACGTGGCGTAGTCGAGGCCCGACGCGTTGAGCGCCTGCACCATCTGGGCGCCGTTGTACCAGCGGCTCAGGAGGCTCGGGCTGAGAAAGTCGCCTGCCAGGACGAAGAGCACCGGCCCTTCGGCGGAGATCCGGTTCTTGAGCGTCGCGAGACGGGCCAGGCTGCCGTTGCCGTCGGGCAGGGTGTCGGCAGTGTAGATGTCATTGATCGAGAGGAAGCGCACCGGGTTGGTCGGCGCGGGCGCCTTGGGGACGCCGCTGACGCAGCCCGTGGTGAGCAGGACCGGGAGGAGCAGTGCAAGACGGCGCAACGGAGTCCCTCGGTGGTGCGGCTCAGTCCTCATGTGCGCGGAGCGCGCGCACGACATCGCTGCTGAGCATTCGCAGTTCGTCGAGCATGTCCGATCGTTGCCAGTCGGGTCGGTCTTCGAGCAGTTCGAGCAGGGAGCGGTACCACCAGATTGTCTGTTCAGACGATGCAGACGACACCGTACGCACATACTCGGCGCCGAGGCGCCGGAGGGCCGTGAGCGTCAGCCCTGCCGTGTGAATCTCATCGGCCACGCAGATGTCGATTGCCCGCGGCTCGGCCAGGCCAAGATGGGACAGGTAGCCGTGCTTGACGGCACGCCACGGCAGCTCGGTTCCCCTCCCGTCAAATCGCCCCTCGGCGGCATCCCGGGCAATGGCGAGCACGACCGGGCCGAACTTGAGCCCGATATTCTGCTCCATCGCGTCCCGACGCTCGGGCACCGTCTCCTCCAGCACCAGATGGAGAATGCCGGCCACCACCGTAGCCTGATCAGCGCCGTAACGGCTCAGGATGACCGCCAGGTTGCCGGGGTGCGCGACAAAATCCGCGCTCCCCGTGACGGGCGCCCGCGGAACGTAGTGCTTCGCCGTGAAGGCGAAGGCATGGTGAACGCGATCTGAGTAACCGTGCATCTCGGGGTCGGTCGGACTGTCAGACGGCCGGTTGGACAGCGACCCGGCAAGATACTAGGAGGTACGGCTCAGGGTATGCCGAGCAGCTTGTGGGTCTGGAGGCTCAGCTTCCAGCGGGGATGGTCGAGGCAATAGCGTACCGCGGCCACGGTGTTGGCTTCCCGGTCCAGGCCATCCATGGGCTGCAGGTAGAAGTGCTCGAACGCCAGGTGCTCGAACTGCTCGGGACGCGCATCCGCCTGGGGAAAGACGAGCTTGAGTTCATGGCCACTGGCGAGCACCAGGGGCGCCGTTGCCTTGGGGCTCACGCAGATCCAGTCGATTCCTGCGGGTGCCTCCTGCGTGCCGTTCGTTTCCACCGCCACCTCGATCCCGCGCTGGTGCAGTGCGTCCACCAGTTCCGCATCCAGTTGCAGAAGCGGCTCACCACCGGTGCAGACAACGAAGGGGTCACTGCCGGCATCTGCGGGCCAGGTCGCGTGTACGGCGTCCGCCAGCGCGACGGCGGTGGCGAAGCGTCCGCCACCTGGTCCATCGGTGCCGACGAAGTCCGTGTCGCAGAACGTGCACACGGCGATTCCCCGGTCTTCCTCGCGGCCGGTCCAGAGGTTGCAGCCGGCAAAGCGGCAGAAGACGGCAGGCCGCCCGGTCTGGGCGCCTTCGCCCTGGAGCGTGTAGAACAACTCCTTGACCGCGTAGCTCATCTCGCGAGGCCCTCGACATAGGGCGCGGGATCACGAAGGCCAAGCGACGCGTAGCCCTTGAGACGCAACTGGCAGGCATCGCAGCGCCCGCACGCATTGCCGGCAGCATCGGGATCATAGCAGCTGCGGGTGAGGCTGAAATCCACGCCCAGCGCACGGCCTCGTTCGATGATCTCGCCCTTCGTCATGGCGATGAGCGGCGAGTGAATGCTGATGGCCCGGCCAGAGGTACCCATCTTCGTGCCGAGCCGCGCCATGGCCTCGAAAGCCTGGAGGAATTCCGGGCGGCAGTCCGGGTAGCCGCTGTAGTCGACGGCGTTGGCGCCGATGAAGATGTCCGCGGTGTCCAGCGTCTCGGCCCAGGCCAGCCCGAAGGCCAGGAAAATCGTATTCCGTGCCGGCACGTACGTGACCGGCACGTCGGCGCCCATCTGTTCGACTGACCGGTCCTTGGGCACGTCAATGCTGTCGGTGAGGGCGGACCCGCCGAAGGCACGCAGGTCAATGTCGATGATGACATGACGCTCGACGCCGAGCGAGGCAGCGACCCGTTGTGCGGCCTCGAGCTCGAGGACGTGTCGCTGGCCGTAGCGGAAGCTGAGGGCCTGGACGGCAAACCCGTCTTCCCGCGCAATCGCGGCAGTGGTGGCGGAGTCCATGCCCCCGGAGAGGAGCACGACCGCACGACGCATGGTCATGCGGGGAAGTCTAACGCCCGAGGACCCGTCGCAGTGCGCCTTCGAGGTGCGGGTCTCGATAGCGGAATTCCCACGTGGCGAGCCGCTCCGGGATGGCGCGGGCGCTGGCCAGCAGGGTCGCATCGGCCATTTCCCCGAAGAGCATTTGCAGGGCGATTGCGGGCACCGGCAGGATGGCTGGGCGCTCGAGCACGTGGCCAAGGGCGCGGGCAAAGTTCGCATTGCGGACGGGGACCGGTGCCACGGCATTGAAGGAGTTCACGGCGCGGACGTCCAGCGAGGCGAAGTAGAGCAGGCCAATCGCATCGTCGATCGAGCACCAGCCCATCCATTGGCGACCCGACCCGACCGGGCCGCCGACGCCGGCCAGGAAGGGGGGCAGGAGTTTCTGCAGCGCGCCGCCGGCAGGGCTGAGGACGATACTGAACCTGGGGAATGCGAGACGGACCCCCGCCTTGGACGCCGGCAGCGTGGCGCCTTCCCATGCCTGCACCAGCATCGGGAAGAAGCCGGTGCCCGGGCCACTCTTGTCCGTCAGTACCTCGTCGCCCCGGTCACCATAGAAGCCTGTGCCGGAGACGGACACCATCGCCGGGGGTGGTGACGTCATGCCGGCCATGGTCGAGGCGAGCAGCGACGTGGCGCGGACGCGGCTGTCGATGAGTTCCTGCTTGCGTGCGGTGGTCCAGCGGCCGCCGGCGATATTGACGCCGGCCAGGTTGATGACCACATCGGCGCCGGACAGGGTGGCCGGGTCGATGGTGCCTGCGTCGGGATCCCAGCGCGCTTCGCCCGGGCCCGGGGGCCGTCGCACCAGCCGGACCACCTCATGGCCGCCGGTCGTGAGGAATGGCACCAGCGCCGAGCCGATCATTCCACTCGAGCCGGCTACCACGAACCGCCGTGGCGTCACGCCAGCGTGTGCGGCCAGGTCGGCGGTCAGCGTCTCGTGCCGGTATTGCAGCAGCCGCTCGAGTCGCGTGCGGAGTCTCCCGGCGGCCAGGATGGCGCCGATCGCCCCGAGCGGCGGTGCGCACGATATGCGGTCGTGGACGACGCATCCGCCGGCACCGTCGGGCAGCATCTCGTGCTCGTGCACCCAGCTCTCGAACGGCCCCTCGACCTGTTCGTCGACAAACCGCCGCCCGCGCACGACCTCGCGATAACGGGTGATCCAGCGTACCGGCATCGGGCCAATCCGGGCCTCGATGACGACCTGGGCGCCGACCTCGAGGCCGCCGGTGGGTGACAGCACCCGGACATGCTCCCATGGTGGCGTCAGCCGCTCCAGGGCTCCCGGGCGCGCGAACCAGGCCCAGACCTCGTCTGCCGAGGCCGACAGGCGGCTGGAATGTTCGACGATGAGTGTCTGTGGCATGCGGTGCGTAACTATACCCGCCGCCAGGCGCTCGGTTTCTTGCGCCGACGGTACGGTGTAAGTTTTCCGCTTCGCGCAGTCGCACTTCAGTACGCCGGCCCGGGAGATGACCATTACCACGACTGTTACAGCGCCGGCCTGGACGCCGCGGGACGCCGAGAAGCTCTACAACACGGGTGGCTGGGGCCTGGGTTTCTTCCGGGTAAACGCGGAGGGACACGTCACGGTGCATCCGGACGGCGACCCCAAGCGCGGCCTCGATCTCTTCCAGCTCGCCACCGATCTCGATGCCCAGGGCGTGGGGCTCCCGCTCCTCCTGCGGTTCTCCGACATCCTCAAGTCACGCATCGCCACGCTCGCGGGACACTTCGCGCACGCGATCAAGGAATCCGGCTACGAGGGCAACTACACGACCGTCTACCCGATCAAGGTCAACCAGCAGCGGCACGTCGTGCAGGAAGTCGTCGAGTTCGGGAATGAGTTTGGCGTGGGGCTGGAATGCGGCAGCAAGCCCGAACTGATGGCGATTCTCGGCCTGAGCGATCATGCCCACCACCTGATCGTCTGCAACGGGTACAAGGATGAGGAGTTCATGCGGCTGGCCCTCATGGGCCAGAAGCTCGGGCACACCGTCATCATCGTGATGGAGCAGCTCAACGAGCTCGATGTGCTGCTCAAGGTCGCGGCGGACCTGGACGTCGAGCCGACGATCGGGGTGCGCATCAAGCTGTCGAGCGAGGGCTCCGGCCGGTGGGCCAAGAGCGGCGGGGAGAAGTCGAAGTTCGGGTTGTCGCCGGTGGAACTGGTGCAGCTCCTCGACCGCCTTCGCGCCAGCAACCGGATGAGCATCCTCAAGCTGGTGCACTTCCACCTGGGCAGCCAGATCACCGACATCCGCTATGTGAAGGGCGGTCTCGACGAGGTGTGCCGCTACTACGTGGAACTGCGGCGCATGGGCTTCGAGGTCCGGTACGTGGACGTGGGCGGCGGTCTCGGCGTGGACTACGACGGATCACGGTCCACCCGTACCGCCAGCATGAACTACACCATGCGCGAGTACGCCAACGACGTCATCTACACGCTGGGCACGGCCTGCCGGAATGAGGAAGTCCCGATGCCGGACGTGATCTCCGAGTCGGGCCGGGCAATCACGGCGCACCATGCCCTGCTGCTCATCAACGTCATCGACGTCGAGACGCCGCACGAGACGAATGCCCCCGACCTTGACAGCGATCCGCACCAGCTCCTGATCGACATGAAGGAGAGCCTCGAGTCGCTCACGCTCGAGCGGGTCGAGGAGGTCTTTCACGACGCGGTCTTCGCGAAGGAGCGCTCGCAGGAGTATTTCGCGAACGGGGTCTTCTCGCTGCGCGACCGCGCGCACGCCGAGCAGTTCTACCTGAGCACGCTGGGCCGGCTGTCGGAGGTGATCGCCGAGGACCCGACCGCCTATCCCGAGATTGCGAGCCACCTCGAGGGAGCGCTGGTCGACCGGTACTTCTGCAATTTCTCCGTGTTCCAGTCATTGCCGGACAACTGGGCCATCGACCAGCTCTTTCCCATCATGCCGATCCACCGCCTGCTGGAGCGCCCGACGCGGCGCGGCACCATCCAGGACGTGACCTGCGATTCCGACGGCGTCATCGACCGGTTCGCCGGGGGACGGAAGGGCAAGCCAAGCCTGGAGCTGCATCGCTGGCGCGAATCGGAGCCGTACATCCTCGGCATCTTCCTGACCGGAGCCTACCAGGAGATCCTGGGCGACCTGCACAACCTGTTCGGGGACACGAATGCGGTCCACGTGCGGCTCAAGAATGGCGGCTACGAAATCACCGACCTGGTACACGGCGACACCGTGACCGAGGTGCTCAACTACGTGCAGTTCCACGCGCCTGACCTGCTGGCGACCTTCCGGCGCAAGGTGAGCGCGGCGAAGGACCTGTCACGCCACGAATCCAACTCGTTCATCGCGGATTATGTCGCGGGCCTGGAAGGCTATACCTACCTGGAGGGAGACATGCTGGTGCCGCGGGACAGCGCGCCGGCCTGAGTCACGGCGAATCGCCCAGGGCCCGCAGGCGAGCGCGGGCCTGGGTTACCACCGGCTGGAGCGCCGGATCCGCATCGCTCCAGAGTGCAATCCCCTCCTCATACGCAGCCTTCGCCTCCGCGGGGCGGCCCAGCTTCTCGAGCAGCGCACCCCTCCGCAGCGCCGCCGGCGCGCGATAGACCTCATCGTAGACGGAGAATTGCCCGAACACCTTGTACAGCTCGATGGCATTCTCCAGCTGGCCATTGGCCTCGGCCGCCTGCGCCAGGCGCCACCGCTCCCGCGTACCAGACAGGAAGGGCGAGGAGATCATGCCGATGTAGCCGCTTCGCTCGGCACGCTGCCTGAGACTGGACTCGGCTGCACGGGTGTCACCGGACTTCCACGCGACCTCCGCGCGCAGCCCATGCGCCAGGTCGCGCGCGATGGAGTCACTGGCGGGATCGGGCAGGCGCTCCAGCTCCGCGGCGTGCCGCAGCGCGCCGCTCGTGTCGCCAGCGCCGAGGCTCGCGAGGCCGAGCAGGTACTCACGCACGGCCGGATGCTGGGCCGGGTGCGGGACCAGGTTGGAGGCCAGTGCTCCGGAGGAATCGACACGCCGAAGGTCGAGTGTCGTCAGCCGGGATCGCCAGGCAGTCCATTGCGATGACGGGACGGCAGGACGGAAGGGAATCGAGGCGAGCAGTGCCGCGAACTCGGTGCCGATGACCGGGTCGGCCCTGACGGCCTGCTCCATCCGCCGGTCCGCCTCGCCAAACCGGCCATGGCTTGCGGCAATGAAGGAGAGATAGCGTTGTCCCACGCCGCGCGTGCGCGCCGTACGGCTCGGTGCGGTCAGCAGTTCCGCGACTTGCCAGGCGTTCATCGGGTCGGCCGACGTCATGGCGATCGACCAGGTCGACAGCGTCAGCGTGAGGTCGGCGCCATGCGCCAGGCTGTCGAGTACGGCACGCATCTGCGCCGTGTCACGGACTGCCCACGCCTGGGTCGCCTGCTCCTCGGTGATCTCCGAGCGGGTCGCATCGTTGCTGCTCGGGAGCGACGTGGCGATGCGCAGCAGGGAATCGAGGGCCGGGCGATCGCGCAGCAATGCGGCGATGCGAATGAGGTGAATCAGCGGCTGCGGCGTCTCGGGAGCCAGCGTCAGTACCCGCTCCCAGCTTGCCTTGGAATCGGAGATCGACTTCCCGTGGCGCGGCCCCATGTGAAACTCGAGCTCGGCGAGCTGGGTCCAGGCCTCGATGTCATCGGGATAGTCCTGCACGAGGCCGCGGAACAGCTCGACGGCACGCGCGTCGTCACCGGTGCGCCCTTCCTGCATCGCCGCCAGCAGCGTGCGCTCGCGGGGCGGAAGCCGGTCGGCGTATCGCTCCGCCTTCTGCGCCGCGTCGCGCATCACGCCCTCCAGGGTAAGCCACTCGGCCGCAACGCTCAGCCGATACCAGGCGAGGGCGAAGGTGCTGTCCAGCGCGACCGCGCGCTGAAAGGCATCAAGCGAGGCTTCGCCCCGCAGGTTGCGTTGCGCCGCGTCGCCGTCGAGATAGGCCTTGAGAGCCGGCAACGAGGTCGTGGTGACGCTTGCCAGGCCGGCAAGGCGCGATGCCCGTCCGGAGTAGCCACCGAGCAATTGCGTCGCGACCGAGTCCACGAGGGCAAATAGCTCGGTCGACGGCCCCTCCGCCGCGGCCTGTGCCACTGGCGCGAGCCCGCGCCGGCTGTCGTACAGGCCTGCCGATACCTGCAGGTGCCCGCCCACCTCGGTGATACCTCCCAGGACGTAGAGCGGCGCGCCGAATCGCCGGGCCACTGCGGCGCCGCCCTCGGGGTCGAGCGTTGTGTTTCCGGAGCGGGACACCTGCCCCAGGACGGCGCGCGGATCAACAGCGCGGATGGGGCCCGCTCCGTCGAGCTTGGTGCTGAGCAGGTTCACCAGCCCGTCGCGAAGGCCGAGGCTGTCGCCACCCGACACGGCAAAGGGAAGAACGGCGAGTCCGGTCACCGTGGCCGGATCACCCGAAGGCGCGGGCGCCCGCCGCCTTGATATGAGGAACGCGGCGGCGAGTGCCAGCACAAGCATCGCGCCGCCGGCCCACAGCGCCACGCGCGGCCGTTTCACGGGCTCCGGACTGTCGACAAACGAGATGGAGGGGGAACTGTCCTCGAGTGCAACCATGACGGTGGCCGCGTCGGGACGCGCGGCCGGGTCCTTCGCCAGGCAGTGGGCAACGAGAGCCACCACGCTGGGCGAAAGCCCACTCCGCACGGTCGCGAGACTGGGCGCATCCTTGGTGAGGTGCGCCCGGATCACCCCAGCGGGCCCCGATACGGCGAACGGCGGCTTGCCGGCGAGCATTTCGAAGAGAACGCAGCCCAGCGCGTAGACATCGGTCTTGCCATCGACCGCCTCGCCGGTCGCCTGTTCGGGGCTCATGTACGCCGGCGTGCCGATGATCGTGCCGGCGGTCGTGTGCGAGCCTGTCGTGTCATCGCGCACGCGGGCGATACCGAAATCGGCGACGGTTGCATGCCCGCCCTCGAGCAGGATGTTCTCCGGCTTGATGTCCCGGTGCACCGCACCGCTCTCGTGCGCATGCGCGAGCGCGTCGGCAATCTCCCGGGCGATGCGCACCGCCTCGCGCTCCGACAGGCGACCCTCCGTCGCGAGCCGTTGGCGCAGGGTGGGCCCGTCCACCAGGGGCATGGCGTACCATGCGCCGACCAGGCCATTGCCGAGCTCCATGCGACCGGAATCGAAAAGCGGAACGATGTGCGGGTGGCGGAGCCGGGCGGAGACTTCGATTTCGCGCAGGAAGCGATCCGCGCCGATGACCGACGCGAGATCGGGGCGCAGCACCTTGATGGCGACCTTTCGCGAGTGCCGCAGGTCGTCGGCGGCAAAGACGAGGGCCATGCCGCCCCGCCCGAGTTCACGCCCGATGCGATACCGGCCGGTTACGGCCTGCTCGAGTCGGGCGCGGGGAGAATCGGGCGGGTCCAGCTCGCCGATGTCGGGTGGCATGGCGCCAAAGCTACGAGGCGAGGCTCACGCGGCAAGCTGGTACATCCGGTAGCGGCAATTGGAGCGTAACTGTGTCGGGCAGGGAAGGATGGAACCGCACCGCATCGGCCCAGTGGGGTGCAAGCCGTGAGTGGGGGCGTACCAGATGGTCGCTTCCGGAATACCCTCGTGACTTCCACTGCACGCGGCTCGCGGCTTGTGCCTTACTCAGGGCGGCAGGAGGCCAGGCGGCAAGGCGGCAAGGCGGCAAGAGCGGCAAGAGCGGCAAGAGCGGCAAGGGCGGCACGAGCGGCAGGAACAGCGGGTGGCCGATGTCGGGTCGGCCTCACGAGGGCGCGAGCGCGAGGGGTTGGGCGGGGTGGTGTGGAAGGGCGTCGAGAGCGCCCGAGTGGGGCTGACCCGACGAGGCCCTCGCGTTCGCGCCGTCGCGGGGCCAACCCGACATCGTCTCCTGCCGCAACCGCTGAGCAACTGTCAGCGCTTGTCCATCGGCACGAAGTTCCGCTCGGCGGCACCGACGTAGATCTGGCGCGGCCGGGCGATCTTCTGCTCCTTGTCCAGCAGCATTTCTTCCCACTGCGCCACCCAGCCAGGCAGCCGTCCCAGCGCAAACAGCACCGTGAAGTAGTCGGTGGGATAGCCCATGGCCTGGTAGATCAGGCCGGAATAGAAGTCGACGTTGGGGTAGAGCTTCCGCTTGATGAAGTACTCATCCTCGAGCGCGATGCGCTCGAGTTCCAGGGCGATCTCGAGCTTGGGGTTGAGTCCCGTCTGGGAGAACACGTCGTACGCGACCTTCTTGATCAGCTTCGCGCGGGGATCGTACGACTTGTACACCCGGTGCCCGAAGCCCATCAGGCGCTCGCCCTGGCCGCTCTTCGCCTTCTCGATGAACGAGGGGATGTCGGCCTTGGTGCCGATCTCGTCCAGCATGCGGAGCACCGCCTCGTTGGCGCCGCCGTGGAGCGGGCCGTAGAGCGCCGCGATGCCGGCGGACACGGCGGAGAACGGGTCGACCTCGGAGGAGCCAACTGCACGGACCGCGCTGGTGGAGCAGTTCTGCTCGTGATCGGCATGCAGGATGAAGAGAATCTCCAGCGCACGCTGCAGCACGGGGTTCGGCTCCAGCTTGCCGCCGATCTCGAAGGTCATGTTCACGAAATTGCCGATGTAGCCCAGGTCGTTCCGCGGAAAGACAAACGGCAGCCCGCGCGAATGCCGGAACGCGAAGGCCGCGATCGTCGGCATCTTGGCGATGAGCCGGATCCGCTGCAGGTAGCGATTTTCCCTGTCCCCGATGTCTTTCGCATCGGGATAGAAGGTCGACAGCGCGCCGACCGCGCCCAGGAGCATCCCCATCGGGTGTGCGTCGTAGCGATAGCCCTCCAGGAACTTGATGATGTTCGTGTGCACGTAGGTGTGATAGCGCACCTTTTCTTCCCACGCCTCGAGCTGGGCCTTGTTGGGCAGCTCACCCTCGCACAGGAGGTAAGCCACCTCGAGAAAGGAGCAGGTCTCGGCGAGCTGCTCGATGGGATATCCACGGTAGCGAAGGATTCCCCTGTCGCCATCGATGAAGGTGATGGAGCTGCGGCACGCGGCGGTGTTCATGAAGGCCGGATCGTAGGTCATCAGGCCGAAGTCGTCGTCGGCCACCTTGATCTGGCGCAGGTCCATGGCCCGGATGGTGCCTTCCGCGACCGGCAGCTCGTAGTTCTTGCCGGTGCGATTGTCGATGATGGAAAGGCTGTCCTTGGGCACGAGCAGTCCTCACGGCTGGGTGAATGGTGATAAGATAATAGACCTTGCCACCATCGATTTCTTCCCGGGCCACCGGGCTGCTGCTTGGCAACCTCGCGGGTGGCGCGCCGTCTTCGGCCTCACCCCTCGCGCCGGCACTGGTGGAGATGACGGTTGCGCTGGCCGACGAACTGCTGGTGCCGGAGCCCGACATCGCGTCACTTGCGCGGCGCTGGGCCCAGTCCGCGACCGAGGACACGCCGCTCGACTCGCACGCCCTGGCAGGCTTCGCACACTTGAGGGATACCGGCGTGCCGCGGCCGGCCGGCGTACGGACCGAGCGCCCGACGCTGCCGCGGCACCTGCTGCCTGTCGCCCTCCTCGCATTCGACAATCCACGAACGCTGGTCGGACTCACCTGGCACCTCGCGGCCCTGACTCACCCCGAGCCCGACTCCACCTGGGCGGCGGTGGCGATCAATGTCGCGGCCGCACGGCTTCTGCAGGGCCATCGTGACTTCGTGCCCGATGTCATCGAGGCGCTCCGGAACAACGACGCGCCGTCGCTGCTGCTCGAGACGGTGCGCCGACTGCCCCTGCTGCGACGCGAAAACATCGAGGCACTCCAGGGTTCCACCTCGCCTGCCGTGTCGGCAGCGTGCTCGGCGCTCTGGATCCTGCATTCGGAGGCGCGCCCGGGGGCGGCGCTGGTCTGGCTGATCGGTGCGCCGGACGATTCCGGTTCACTCGCGCCGGTCGCGGCCGGCCTGGTGGGCGCGCGCGACGGCGTCGAGGCACTGCCCGACGCCTGGAAGTCACGGGCGAGCGACTGGCCCGCGATCGAACGTCTCGCAGCCCGGCTCGCGCGCGTCGGCTGATGCAGCGCGCAACCGGCGCCTGGATCATCCTCACCGCGCTGGTCGTCCGCCTCGGCGTCGCGGCCGTCGTGCCGCTCTACCCCGACGAGGCGTACTACTGGGAGTGGTCCCGGCGCCTGGCCGCAGGCTACTTCGATCATCCTCCGCTCATTGCTTTTTTCATCCGGGCTGGGACCACGCTGCTGGGGCCGACGCCGCTTGGCGTACGACTGCTGCCCGTCCTCTGCGGGGCGGTCACGGCATGGGCCGCCATGCTGACCGCGCGACTCATGGCGGGGCGGGTTGCCGGTGACGTGGCGGCCGTCACCTTTTCGGTCCTCCCGATACTCGCGGGTGCGTTCGTGCTCGCGACACCGGATGCGCCGTTGCTCGCCTTTCTTGCCCTCGCCGCGTTGTGCATCACCCAGGCACTGCTCGAATCCAATCGACGAACGTCCCTGGGGTGGTGGCTGGGCGCCGGTGCCCTGACCGGAGCCGCCCTGGCATCGAAGTACACCGCGGTGCTGCTTCCACTGGGTGTGCTGGCGGCCTTTGTTGTGACGCCGGCGCTGCGCACCGAGCTGCGGAAGCCCGGTCCCTGGCTCGCCGTCGCCGTGGCCGGCCTCATGTTCTATCCCGTCATCCGGTGGAACGCGCAACACGACTGGACGTCGTTCCGCTTCCAGCTCGCGCATGGGCTCGGAGGCGGAACGCTTCCAGCAGATCTGGAAGCGCGAACTCGAACTGCTGGGAGGACAGGCGCTCATGCTGTCGCCCATCCTGTTTGTCCTTGCCATCGTGGCCGTCGCGCGAGCCATTCGCGGTGAAGCGGTGAGCCGTGTCTGGGCCACGGCAGCCGTCGTGACCGGGTTGGTGTTCGTCTGGAGTGCGTCGCGCAACAGGGTGGAGGCCAACTGGCCCGCGCCGGCCTGGATCCCGGCAGTCCTCGTCCTGACGGTCGCGCCCCTGGGGATTCGCGCGGAGAAGTGGCGCCGGGCCGGAACCTGGCTCGCACTGGCAATGTCGATCGGCCTGTACGGGCAGTCGATCGTGCCGATCGTGCGGGTGCGCCCGGACCGGGATCCGACATCGCAGGGTTACGGCTGGGACGATCTCGCCGCCGCGGTGGCCATGTTCGGGAGCGACACGGGCACACCCACGTGGATCGCAGCCAATCGCTACCAGGATGCCGCCGAGCTTGCGCTCCTGCTGCCGGGGCAGCCGCAGGTGTTTTCCCTCAACCTGCAGGTCCGGACCAACCAGTACCAGTTCTGGCCGCGCTTTCCCGATCGCGCGAAGGCGGGCGATGACATGGTCCTGGTACGGACCCAGCTCGCTGATTCGGTCGACGATCCCGTGGTCGAGACGTTGCGCCCGGCATTCGAATCAGTGACACGCGGCCCCCTCGTCGCCATGCGCCGTGGCGTCCAGGTCGTGGCCCAGCGCCGGCTTTGGCGGCTCCACGGGTGGACTGGCGCACCGGCGGCGTTCCCGGAGTAGATTCTGCCCGGATGTTTTTCCCGTTCCCTCACCTCCACGGACCCATGAAGACACGCGCCCTTCTTGCCCTGCTCATCGCCAGTGCGGCCCTGCCGCTCCAGGCCCAGACGACCATCACCGTGGACACCGCCGGGACCGGTGCTGTCCTCGATCAGGCCTTGAACCACTCCGAGGTGATGAAGAACCTGCAGTATCTCTCCGACATGATCGGCCCGCGTCTCAGCAGCTCGGCGGCCATGAAGAAGGCCAACGACTGGACCATGGAGCGGTTCAAGGCGTACGGGCTCTCCTCGCATCTCGAGTCCTATGTGTTCGGGGTGTCATGGGAGCGCGGAGACGCGAGCCTCAAGCTCATCTCCCCCTTCCCGCGCAACATCACCGCCCAGAGCTGGGCCTGGACCGCGGGCACCGGCGGCAAGACGCTCACCGGTGAAGTGGTGCGGATCAACGGAAGCCCGGACAGCCTTGCCGCCTACCTGCCGAAGGTGAAGGGCAAGTGGGTAACGCTTGGTGATCCGGCACTGATCTGGAACCCGGATGGCCCGCCGATGACGGCGGCCGATTCGGCCGACATGAAGGCGGCGCAGGCTGCCCGTGGTGCCGTGTTCGCGCGGATCCAGGGCGACGAGAAGGCAATGAAGGAATTCCGCCAGGCGAACTACGATCGTGCCTACAGGCTCAAGGCTGCTGGTGCGCTTGGCGTCCTGACCGACGGATCCAAGGAGCAGGGACTGATGAACATGAGCGGTTCGCCCAATTCGGTGAGCCCGCTGCCCAACCTCGTCATTTCGCACGAGGACTATGCGACGCTCGACCGGCTCATCAAGGCCGGCACGCCGCCGGTGGTCGCCGGCAACGTGACGAACACGATGGGCAGCAAGCCGGTGGAGCAATACAACACGGTGGCGGAGATCAAGGGCAGCGAGAAGGCGGACGAGGTGGTGATTCTTGGCGCGCATCTCGACAGCTGGGACCTCGGCACCGGCGTCACCGACAATGGTACGGGCTCGATGGTGGTGCTCGAGGCGGCGCGTGCCATCGCTCAGTCGGGCGTGAAGCCGAAGCGGACCATCCGCTTCATTCTCTTCAGCGGTGAAGAGGAAGGCCTGCTTGGCTCGACGGCATACGCGGCCCAGCACGCGGCCGAGGCGGACAAGATCCAGGCGGTGCTGGTGCTCGACAACGGGACCGGCATGATCACGGGGCAGGCGCTGCAGGGGCGGAAGGAATTCGAGCAGCTGTGGATCGACCTGCTGGCGCCGGTAACGTCACTCGGAGCCAAGACGGTCCGTGACGCGAACAAGGGTGGGACCGACCATCTCTCGTTCCTGCCGTATGGCGTTCCCGGATTCAACTTTGACCAGGAAACTCGCGGCTACAACCATACGCATCACTCGCAGGTGGACACCTACGATCACGCAGTGGGCAGCGACCTGATCCAGGCCTCTGCCGTCATGGCGGTCACGGCGCTGGAACTGGCCAACCTGCAGGATCTCCTCGCACGGGGGCCAAAGAAGGATGTCACGCCGCCGACGCCGATGCAGCCGTCGCCCGGCGTCGCATCGAAGTAGGCATTGCAGGTCAAGTGAAGCGGGGGCGACCGGGTGGTCGCCCCCGCTTTATTTGCCGGTCTCGCCCGTCAACCGCAGCCAGCTTCTTCTTTACCTCCGCGACCTGCGGTTGCAGGGACGGGTCCGCTGAACGTCGCAGGTCCACGTACTGCTGATAGTAGTTCGCAGCCTTCTGGCGATCACCCTTTTCTGCGGAGATGTCGCCGAGGCGAACCAGCAGCGCCGGCATCTCACGCCAATCGACGGTAAGACGCATGCGATCGGTGCTGGCCAGATAACGGTCCCCCCAGGCAGTCGCGGAATCGGTCATGCCGGCCGCGTCATAGGCACGCGCGAGCTGGGCAGCAAAGCAGGTGAAGCAGGTGGCGTCGGCTGCAAGGCCGGCCTTGAACTGCGCGATCGCCTCTGTCGGCTTCGATTCGTCGAGTGCGATCTCGCCCAGTGCCGTGGCGCGACTGCTCGCGCTCGCGCGACGCTGAATCGAGTCCAGTGCGGTGGACTCCTCGGCGAGAAGGGCCCGCGCCCGGGCGACATCACCGAGCCGCGCATAGCGGACCGCAACATCGGCGTAGGGGCGGTCCTCGGCCGGCGCCGAACGGAGCGGCCCGCTCGAAACCGCAGAGTCGAGCAGCGCGCGTCCTCGCCTCGGGTCGCCGCTCATGCTCGCCTCGAGCTCGCTCAGGAATCCCACCGCCCGGTAGTAGTCTAATGGGCGATCCTGCGTGGTCTCGAACACCACATTCTGCCGCGCCAGTTCGCTTGCCTCACGAAGATGCCCCTCCGTCGCCGGTATCCGCGCCGCCGCGGAGAGCGCGACCGACCGCATGGGCCCGGGCGCCTGAGCGTCCTGCCCGATCGCCAGCGCCAGTTGCTGGGCGTCCGCACGCTTGCCTGTGCTGTAGTCGAGGACTGTCTCTGCACTCTTGAGGGACCGTTCGCCCGGGTAGCGGGCAACCCCGGCGGCCAGCATGGCCCGCGCCGAATCGAGTTGTCCGGCCGAGATGTAAGACAGGACGGCATTGCGATAGCCGCCCGGCCCGAGGCCGCCGCCAAGGGTGTCGCGCACTACGCGGGGCATGAGGGTCGCAGCGTCCTTGTACTGGCCCTTCTTTTCCAGGAGAAGCGCGAGATTGTTGTTTGCCGTCGCATTCATCGAATCGAGGTCCAGGACGGAGCGATAGGCCGCGATGGCTCGCGGGATGTCGCTTTCCGCCTCGGCGTAGTAGCTGCCCTCCGTGATGTAGCGCTCAGTCTCGGTGAGCCGGTCGCGGTGGGCGAAGGCGCGCCGCAGCGCCTCTACGGCGACGGCCCGGTAGCCGCTGTTGCTGGCGGCTATTCCGATCTTGCGCCACGCCATGGCAAAACTGGAATCCAGTACGACCGCCTCCTTGAGCAGCACGTGCGCCCGGTCGTAATCCTCCCGTTCAAAGGCGCTGATCGCCTGCGAGTACTTCTGCAGTGCCGGCATGGATGAGGTGGTGACCTGTTCCACCGGCGGACTGGCACGCACTTTCCTGAGCGACTCACCAATGCGACGTCGCAGGTCCTTGGAGGCGCGATCGAGGGCCGGCAGCAGCTCGTTCGCATTGGCCGCCGATTCGCGGAACGCCGCGAGGTCGTCGCCCGTCTCGGCAGAAACGAGGCGCAGCGTGACGACGTACTGCCCCGCCAGCGGCTCGGCGCGGCCGACGACGACGGCCTTGGCGCCGGTGCGAATGGCCACCTCGCGCGCGACTTCTGCGTTCGGATCCGATTCCACCGGGCGGCGCATCATGGTCAGCGCATTGCGCACCTGGGACGTCGGCACCAGCTGCAGCACGCCCGACTGCCCCAGGTCGATCCGCAACGCTTCCGTGAGGGCACCACTCATCGCCGAGTCGCCCACGACATCCACGCGGGCGAGCATCACCGCGTCCTTCGACGCGAATTTCCCCTCGGCGAGCAGCGAGCGCGGACCAAGGATGCCCGTAAAGCGCAGCGCCAGCAGCAGCAGCGCGACCGTCGCGGCACCAACGGCAACGGGCACCCAGCGTCGTGCGCGTTTGGCCGGATGGGCGCCGCTCACCAGCGTACCGGGGTGTGGCGTCGGGGTGACCACCGCCTCGAGCTGGCGGAGCAGGTCGGCGGCGCTCACCGGCCGGCCAGCGGGATCCTTTGCGAGACAGCGGCGCACCAGGGGCGCCAGCGCGGGGGGCAAGTCGGCGCGAAGCGTATCGAGCGACGGTGCTTCCTGCGTGAGGTGTGCCGCCAGCACGGCTTGCGACGTGGGACCGGTAAAGGGAGCCTTGCCACCCAGCATCTCGAACGTGGTGACGCCGAGGGCGTAGATGTCGGCCAGCGGCCCGACATTGGGATCGCCGGTCACCTGTTCCGGGGCCATATACGCGGGTGTACCAATGACCATGCCGATGCTCGTGGCCGTAAGGGCTGGGTCGTTCGCGTTGGCCGAGCTGAGTGCCTTGGCGACGCCAAAGTCGGCCACCTCGGCGTGGCCACCGGAAAGCAGGATGTTGTCGGGCTTGATGTCGCGATGCACGACGCCCTGGCCGTGTGCGTAGGCCAGCGCGTCCGTGACTTCGCGGAAGATTCGAATGGCTTCGTCGGGCCGGAGCTGTCCGTCGCGCGCGAGCCGGGCCCGCAGCGATTCCCCGTCCACCAGCGGCATGGTGTAGTACAGCAGCTGATGCTCGTCAACGGTCACTTCGCCGGCGGCAAGGAGCGGCACGATGTGCGGATGATGCAGTCGCGCGGCAAGCTGGACCTCGCGGCGAAAGCGATCGGCACTGACGCTCGCGGCAAGCTCGGGCGCCAGGAACTTGATCACGACTTTCCGGTTGAGCGCCGTTTCGGTGGCCACGAAGACGCGGCTCATGCCGCCCCCGCCGAGCTCTCGTTCGAGCTGGTAGGCATTTCCCAATGCGGATTGCAGTTGCTCCTGGAGTTCTGGCATGGCCTCCCTTACAAATCGGACCGGTCACCGCTCACCGCTCACCGCTTTACTTCTCCCCCACCACCCTCGCCAGCTTTTTCTTCACGTCGGTCACCTGGGGCTGCAATTCCGGATCTGCGTTGCGCCAGAGGTCGACAAATTTCTGGTAGTAGTTCGCTGCCTTCGTGCGGTTACCCTTCTCCTCGTACAGCTCCCCTAGGCGACGGTAGGTGGGGGCCAGTCCCAGGATGTCTTCATATCCGCGGAGCGCCTCCGCGCTGCCGAGATAACGCTCACTGTAGATGATCACGGAGTCAGGCTGTCCCAGTGCATCGTAGGCCTGGGCGAGAGATGCGTTCCAGCAGGCCCGGCAGGTTCCTTCCTGGAGATTGATTGCGGTCAGCTCGCGGATCGCATCAGCGGGCCGCTTCTCGGCCATCGCGATCTCTGCCTGCACAAAATGCCGGAAGGGCAGGGAGCCACGCCATTCAGCCGTATCGGTATTCGCCTGCGCTTGCGCGAGGTACGACCTGGCCTTGGCCGGGTCCCCGATCTGCGCGTACGTGTATGCTATGGAGAGATAGGGCCGCTGCCCCGCGGGAATCGAGGACAGGGGCCGAGCCGTGAGGACGGAATCGAGGAGGCGACGTCCGCCCGGCGCGTCGGAGAAAAAGACTGCACGCGCTGCAGCGATGTCCTCCAGGGGATTGTAGTAGCTGCCCTGTTGCCCCGCGCTGCTCGCGAGTTCGGTGAGGGGCTTGGTGTCCTCCGCCGCAAGCTTGACACGCCCCTGCATGAGGGCCATGCCCCGCGTTCCATCAAGCGCCTGGAACCGCAGGTCCATCGGAAGCTTTGGATCGGTCAGGGCTTTCCGCGCGATCTGCTCGGCGGTGGCGTAGTCGCCTCGCCCATAGGCAACGCTGGCCACCATGCCCTGGACCCGGATGTTGCCCGGGTCGCGCTTGTCGGCGAGCCGGAGTATCGCCAAGGCGCTGTCGGGGAAGCCCGCGGCATCGAAGGCGGCAGCCAGGTTATTCAGTGCAACCAGGCTCGAGTCCCGGGCGAGCGTGGAGCGCTGATAGTACCTGAGGGAGCCGAGGGAATCGCCCTGCGTTCCGAGCACGAGCGCAAGGTTGTTCGTTGCGATCGGATCGAGCGAGTCCACCTCCAGGACGGCGCGGTAGGCGGCGGCGGCTTTGTTGTTGTCGTATCCCACCGTGGTGTAGTAGCTCCCCATGGTGAGATACCGTTCGCGATCGGGCAGCCGGTCCCGGAACTGAAACGCCCGCGTAATGGGCTTCTTGGACTCCTCGGAATTGCCCTGGTTCGCCATCGAGACGCCGAGCTTGCGCCACGCGGAGGCAAACGCGGTGTCGATCGTGACCGCTTCCTGCAGCAGCTGCTGCGCCTGCGCGTAGTCCCCCCGATCCGAGGCCTTGACTGCCTGTGAATACTTCTGCAACGCCACAAGGGACGACGTGGTTACCGCCTCCAGCGGCTGGCTCGCGCGAACCTTGCTCAGCGACTCGCCGATTCGCCGGCGCATCTGCTTGGTCACTGCGTCGAGCGCATTGAGCAGCACGGTCGAGTCCTTCGCCGTCTCCCGGAACGCCGCGAGGTCGTCACCCGACTCAGGGGAGACCAGCCGGAGCGTCACGATCATCTGCCCGCCTATCCGCTCCACCTTCCCGACGACTACCCCCTTGGCGCCACTGCGTACTGCGACCTCGCGCGCCAGCGTGGGCCCGAGCGCACGATCCTCCGGCTGCTGCATGAGCCGAAGGGTGGAGCGCACCTGCGACGATGAAAGCAGCTGCAGCACGTCGGACTGGGAAAGATCCACGCGCAATGCTTCGGTCAGCGCCGAGCCAAGACTGGAATCGCCGGCCACGTCGACGTCTGCCAGTACAACCGGATCGCGCGTCGCGAACTTGCCTTCGGCAAGCAGGGTGCGGGTCGGCAGCAATCCCAAGGCCTGCAGGGCCAGTAGCAGCACTGCGACTCCTGCGGCGACACCAAGTGCCAGCCGGAGCGTGCGTCCCTTCCTCGGGACGACTGCCAATGGCGGCGTGATCAGCGTTCCCGGGGGTGGCGTCCCCACCTGCTCCATGAGGCCGCGCAGCTCGGCGGCCGCCGGTCGGTCGGCCGGATCGCGGGCCAGGAGTCGCCGGATCAGCGACGCGTACGCCGGGGGAATGTCCGGCCGCACCGTCTCCAGCGTTGGCGGCTCCGACGTGAGCTGGGCCGCGAGGATTGCGCGGGGCGTCGTGCCCTTGAATGGAGTAGCCCCGGTGACGATCTCGAACCCGGTGACGCCGAGTGCGTAGAGGTCGGCGGCGGGCCCGACATCCGGTTCGCCTGCGCCCTGTTCCGGCGCCATGTACGCCGGGGTCCCGATCACCGTCCCGACGCTCGTTGCATTGACGCCGGCGTCCATGGAGGTGGCACTGCTCAATGCCTTGGCGACGCCGAAGTCGGTGACCACGCGCATGACCGTTGGACACCAGGATGTTGTCGGGCTTGATGTCGCGATGAACGATGTTCTGCCGGTGCGCGTAGTCGAGGGCATCGGCCACTTCGCGCAGGATGCGCGACGCCTCGCGCCGCGGCAGCGGCCCACGCGACAACCGGGAGCGAAGCGATTCGCCCTCGATGAACGGCATCGTGAAGTAGAGGACCGGGCGCCTCGTTGCCCGAGAGTTTCACCTCGCCAGCGGCGAGCAGCGGGACGATGTGGGGATGCTGCAGTCGTGCGGCGAGCTGGATTTCCCTGCGGAAGCGGTCGGTACTGATGCCGAGCGCCAGTTCCGGCGCCAGCACCTTGATCACCACTCGCCGGCCCAGTGCCGTCTCGGTGGCGACGAAGACCCGGGACATGCCACCGCCACCGAGCTCCCGCTCGATGCTGTAGGTGTTGCCCAATGCCGCCTGCAGCTGCTCCCGAAGTTCCGCCAGGTATGCCTCTCGAGTTCTTTGCGATTATCTCACGACTCACGACTCACGACTGCCCGCTTACCGCTCACCTCTCACCCTACCCCTCACCCCGGCAACGTCACCGTGCACGTGGTATCGAACCCGCCGCGCGTGTTGTACACGGTGGTGACGACCAGCCGCTGCGGGGCCAGCAACCGGAACATGTCCTCCGCGACGCGCGCGGTGGCATGCTCCTGGAAAATCCCGACGCTGCGGTAGCTCGTGATGTAGTACTTGAGGCTCTTCAACTCGACACATCGGTCGGACGGCACGTAGCTGATCCGGAGCAGGGCGAAATCCGGCAGGCCGCTATATGGGCACACCGCGCTGAACTCGCGGGTCTCAGTGACAATTTCCTGGTCCGGTCCCTGATACGGGAAGGTCTCGAGGATCGCGACATCGATCGCCTCGGGACCGGTGAACGGAATGGTCCTGCCTTCGGCAATGGCCATGGTGACTGCTCTGGGTTTGGGCTCAGGCGGAATATACCGGGACGTCCATGCTGGTTGTGACCGCGCGACACCAAATGGCACGACGGCCGGGCGCGGGGTAGAATCTCCATAGGCCTGCCCGATCAGCACCTTCTGGGAGCCAGCCGATGCCAGCCCGACATGCTCTATGTGCCCTTGTCCTCGCCGTGGTGTTTGCATCCACGGCATGCTCCTCCAGCGACAACGGTCCCGCGTCCGATCCCCTGGTGACCCAGACGGAGGACCTGTTTCCGTCTGGCACGACGGGAACGCAGGCCACGGCGCTGGCGACGGACCTCGTTACCGCAGCGAATACAGGTGACCTGGCCACGGCCAGGTCCAAGGCATTCTCCCTGACGGAACTGACCCTGAGCGAGTATGCCGCCGGTCACCTGAGCGATCCGGCCAGCACGCTGCCGGACCGCCTCGACACCTACATCACCGACATCTTCAGCAAGGCGTCGCTCGGTGCACCACCCCTGGGTGCCTCCAGTTTCGGGCCGGAAGGGATCGTGGCGGTGGTCCGGCCTGCAGGCGGCACCTTCATCAACAGTTCGCTGCGCGCCGGCATTGCCATTCCGGACGGAGCGCTGACGGAGCCGACGCTGCTGGTCGCTGATCGCCTCCCGGACGCGTCGGCGTGGGCCCAGGGCGCGGGCCCGCTGCCCACCAGCCTCACGCAGTACCCGCTGTACTTACGAATTCACGACCACACCGGAAGCGACTCTGCAGCGCCGATGCCACTCTCGGCACTTGCCAGGTCACTGATCCGGCGAGTCCGTATTACGCCCCGGACGACGCCTATGCGCGGCTTCAGCTGGCGCACACCGATCCAGCAAACCCCGGGTCGATCGAGTTGCTGGATCGGGTGGATCCGACCTTCCTGAATTGCACCGGTGCGACCGCGAATGCCATCCGGACCGGTGGCCGCATCGCGGCCCTGACTGCTCGCGCGGGAGGTATTGGCGGGAGGGTACGGAAGTTCAGCCCGTTCGGCGCGGTGGACCCGGAGCAGTCCAACTCCGGCAGCGCACGAGCCCCACTTACGTCAGGAACGAAGGCGCGGTGACGCGGGACGGTTCATGACCGTCCCACCATGCCTTCCTCGAGCCACGCGTACCCACCATCGAGCGTCTTCCGGGCTACCGCGTAGGTCGCGACATCGTCGTTGTGCCAGACCGCGTGGAACTTCTCTTCCACGCGCCTGCGGGACTGGCGGCAGAACACATCTGCCAGATCGATGACATTGTCTGGCGCCTTGTCGCCCTGGCGGTCCATGGCCAGGGCCCGTGAACAGGTCGCAGACATCGCGAACAGCTCCGCGCCGATCTCGACAATCCGCCCCAGCACGGCCTGCCGCTTCTCGAGCCTCGGGCCGAACCGCACCATGCAGTGAAAAATGGTGCGAGCCAGCTTGCGGCTGTTCCGTTCCACGAAGCGCATGTGACGCGCGAGTGCGCCAAACTCTCCATATCCGAACCAGCCACGAAATGGCAGCCAGAGCCGGGGATACCAGGTGGCGTAGAAGGCAGCTGAACGAAGCAGTGCCGTGAGTTTCGCATCGAGCGGCGCCTTGGGATCGATCAGGGCGCCCGCAAGGCGGAAGTGGGTATCCACGGCCTCGCGCGCGATGAACAGCCGCATGATCTCGCTCGAGCCCTCGAAGATCAGGTTGATGCGGAAATCGCGCATCATCCGCTCCACGGGGTCGGGTTTTTCCCCCCGCGAGCGCAAGCTGTCCGCCGTCTCATAGCCGCGACCGCCCTTGATCTGCAGCGTATCGTCGATGACGCGCCAGCCGTTTTCCGTATTCCACATCTTGGCCAGGGCCGCCTCCAGCCTGATGTCCACGTCGCCGGCGTCGGCCATCAACGAGGCCAGGTCGCTCACCGCTTCCATGGCGTACGTCTCGGCTGCCATGCGCCCGATCTTCTGCGCAATGGCATCGTGCTTCCCGACCGGCTGGCCCCACTGCACGCGCGTCGACGCCCACTCACGAACGATCTCGAGGCAGCGCTTCGATCCTGCGACACAGCTGGCCGGCAGCGTCAGGCGGCCGGTGTTGAGGGTCACCAGTGCGAGCTTGAGTCCCTTGCCCTCGCCCCACAGCAGGTTCTCGGCAGGCACGCGCACGTTCGTGAACCGGATGACGCCGTTCTCGATTCCCTTGAGCCCCATGAAATGAAGGCGCTGCACCACCTCGACGCCGGGCCACGAGGTTTCGACAATGAATGCGGAAATCTTTTTTGGGCCGGTGCGCGCCATGACGACCATCAGCTCGGCGACGGTTCCATTGGTGCACCAGAGCTTTTCGCCGCTGAGTGTCCAGAACGATCCGTCACTCGACAGCGTCGCCGTCGTGCTCATGGCGGCGGGATCGGAACCGACATTCGGCTCGGTGAGCGCGAAGGCCGAAATCGCGCCACGCGCCAGGCGGGGCAGGTACCGCTTCTTCTGGTCGGCGGTGCCGAACAGCTTGAGGGGTTGCGGCACCCCGATCGACTGGGCCGCGCTCAGCAGGCACGTCAGGCTGCCATCGACGCTGGTCACGAGACCGATGGCGTGGGTGTAGCTCGTCTGGCTGAGGCCCAGTCCGCCGTACTCAGTGGGGATCTTGATGCCGAACGCCCCAAGCTCGCGCAATCCGTCGATCACCTCGGGCGGGATCTTCGATTCCCGGTCGATCCGGTCGCTGTCGACCTTCTCGCGCAGGAAGCGCTCGAGCTTCTCCATGAAGGGTCGGGCACGGGCGACCTCGCCGGGGTCCTGCACCGGATAGGGATGAATGAGGTCGAGCCGCAACCTTCCCTCGAACAGTTGCCGGACGAAACTCGGCTTGGCCCACTCCTTCTCGCGCGCGGCCTCGGCGACCTCGCGTGCCTCCTGCTCGGTGGCGAGCGGCGTGCGCGTCGCGGCGGGGACCTCCGGAAGGACGCTGGTCATGATGCCTCCGCATGACGCGGCGTGTGCGTATCGCTGACCAGGCGGCGACGCATGCCATGGAGGACGAGGTCGATGACGTGCTGCCGGCGACGCGCCATGAAGTCGGCGTCGTCAACCTCACCGCCCATGCCGCGGAGCACCGTGCGGGAATGCACCAGGGGGAACCAGCAGAGCGCGAGAATGGAGAGGACGAGTTGCGCCGCTTCCTCCCGGTCTTCAAGCCCGAACCCCAGCTCGTCGGCGATCGCCGCAATCGCTTCCTGAACGGCCACGAGATGCGGCGCGAGGTCACCAGCCTCACTCTCGCGCGCCAGCGCTTCCCATTCGAGCAACCGGACGAAGTCCTGGTGCGCAACGATGAAGTCGAAGTACTCCCCAACGGCGCCAGCGAGCACGACGGCCGGCGACTCGCCGCTCCGGGCCGCGCGATCGCGACCGCTCCGTACTGCGTCACGCACCTGGCCGAAAGAGCGCTCGAGCACGGCGCGGTAGAGATCCGCCTTGCTGCGAAAGAAGTATGAAGGAGTGCCGCGGGAGAGGCCGACGGCGGCCCCGACCTCCTGCAACGAGGTCGCATCGTAGCCCTTGCGCGCAAACAGCTTCTCGGCGGAATCGAGAATGATTTCCCGGCTGCGGTTGGCGTCCCTGCGTCGGTCGGGATTCGGGTCAGCCACGGATCGGCCTCATGGTTGCTTGTTGTATAGCAAGTTACAATTGATGTCGGTTTACCACAAGATTAGTGTCATGACATGCCTGGGCTGGCCTCGATCGCGCCGCCGGCGAGGTAGAGGCGGATCTCAGCCTAATATGTTGTTGGTAAAGCAGATGGGATCTGTTGTACCCTCAATGCTGGCGCTACCTTGGAACGGCACCGAGCGGCTTCTTGAGTGGCACAATCGACGCGCAGAAGTTGATTGTGGACGGACTGGCGTCTCCTGGGGCACGGTCGAAAGAGGCATCTTCGCGTGAGTCGGCAGGTTGCTCGTTTGTGGCCACGGCCCCTTGAGTGCGCTTCGAGAGCAGCGCGCGGTTCGCGCATGCCTTCATGCCATCGTCCTGATGCTCGTGATGGCCATTGCGGCCTGCTCGAGTGACAACGGGCCGCCGTCGCCGAGCGCTCACCTCCATCTCACTCACGCCGCCCAGCGCAACGATCGAAGCCGGTGCGACCCAGCAGTTCATCGCGACCGGGCACTTCAGCGACGGCTCGACGGCCGCGGTCTCCGTGGATTGGACCGCGACGGGCGGTACCGTGAACAACGGCGGCCTGTATACGGCCGGTACCACGGGCGGCAGCTTTGCGGTGACTGCGACCGCGCATGGCAGCACCATGGCGCAGTCAGCCACGGTTACCGTCACCAGTACGACGCCGGTTCTCGCCACAATTGTCGTCACGCCCGATCCAATCACCGTCGCGACTGGCGGCACCCAGCAGTTCACCGCGACCGGGCACTTCACCGGCGGCGGTACGGGAAGCGTGACCGTCGACTGGACCGCGACTGGCGGGACGGTGAACAGTTCCGGCCTCTACACGGCAGGCACGACGGCGGGTGACTTCGTGGTGACGGCGACAGAGCATGGCGGCAGCATTGCGGGAACGGCTGCCGTCACGTTGAGCGTGGCGCCGCCAACACTCACGTCGATCACGGTCGCGCCCACACCGGTCACGATCGCGTCATCGACGACGAAGCAGTTCGCAGCGACGGGTCACTTCAGCGACGGAAGTACCGGTGGCGTCGCGGTAACCTGGACGGCGACGGGTGGCACCGTGGATGCCACCGGGTTGTACACGGCCGGCACGACCGACGGGAACTATCAGGTCACGGCCACGTCGACCAGCAGTGCCATCGCCGGGCATGCTGACGTGACGATTTCGACGGCGCCGCCCAACCTGGTCGCGATCGAGGTGTCGCCGACAAACGTCCGCATCAAGCCCTACGATTCGTTGCGATTCTCTGCCATCGGTCGCCTGAGCGACGGAGGTACCATGGCTGTTGCGGTGACGTGGTCCACCACGACGCTGCCATCTGGTGTTGCCATGAACTCCATTCGGGCCGATGGCGAGTTCCGGGCTGGCGTTCCGATCGGGGGGTTCGTGGTTACGGCCACACTGCAGGGCGGGACCCTGAGCGGCACCGCCGCGGGGACTGTGCATGAGACGGCTGGCAAGACCGTGGGCGGCCCGCCGCTGTTCTGGGCGCCAGTCGCTGGTGCCGTCTACTTGTGTACCAGCAATCATTTTACCGACGATGGCGAGGCTGGGTGGCGTCGCGACCACCTCCGCTGCGAGCGGAGTCGTCGGGCCTTCGACGCGAGCCTACACAACTATCAGTGCGCCGCTGGTGGATCCGGATGGCACCGGCTGGGTTGCGGTGCAATGCTCGCAAGTCTGGCAGGCACCCAGCGGGATGGTGGGCACTGAGCTTGTCCGGATCGATGTCCTGCCGAACCGTCCTGGAACTGGCATTGCGAAGATCTTTGCCTATGCGAACCCCTGTCTGGTCGTCAACTGCGTCGCCGGCTGGACTCACGCGCAGACGTTCGAGCCAAACTGGACGACGGGGGCTGTCTTTGACACCGTGACGGTCAGCGCCACCACTGGTGCAAACATCTGGTTCAAGAGCACCGCTGTGCCCTGAGGCCAGGTCGCCGGCCGACAGGATCGCCAGGAAAAAAACACAGTCAGATTGCAGCACGGCTTGGCGCCTTGGCGCCCTGCCATCTTGCCGTCCGGGCGTAACCTCCGAACGCACAACAGAATCACCACAGGCATCATCCCTGCTCTCGTGAGGCTTTTCCTCACAGGAGACGGGATGCCAAGACTTGCGCGCTGGGCGCTCTGCGCACTGCTGGCGAGTGCCTGCAGCTCGAGCAGCACCACCGATCCGCTTTCGCCCGAGCTGTGGTCTGCCACGCAGCCGTCCGTGGTCGCGGGCGCCTCGTCGGTGGCACTGCATGTCGTGCTCGCGCGTGCGGGCACGGTCGACTACGCCATCTATTCCGCTCCGCAGGCCTCGCTCACCGCGACGCAGGTTCACGAGGACGTCGCGGGAACCGGCGGTCGCTCGCCGCTGCGCGCCGGGGCCGTGACTGTCACGCCGGCCTTCATCAACGATACGGTCACGGCGCTGCAGCAAGGGCTCGCAGCAGGGCAGGCGCTCTATTTCTATCTCGCCGCCACGGCCGCGACCAGCGATCCGGCGCCATCGGATGCCGATGCGCTCAAGACGCTCAGCGTGACGCTGGCGCAACGCCAGCCACCGACCACCATGCAGAGCCCGACGCTGAATGCCGCCGTTGGCTACTACACCTACCTGCCGGAGGATCACTATCTCAGGCCAGGCCAGACCTTTCCGCTGATGGTGTTCCTGCACGGGGCGGGCGAGAAGGGAAATGGCACGACCGAGCTCTCGAAGGTGCTGGTCAACGGCCCGCCCAGGCTGGTGAACGGCGGCCGCGATTTTCCCTTCATCATCATCTCCCCCCAGCTGCCCACGACCCAGGGCGGATGGCCGGTCGGCCTGGTCGATGAATTGATCAACAAGGCAATCGCAGACTACCACGTCGATACGACGAGGATCTACCTGACGGGGTTGAGCATGGGCGGGTACGGCACATGGGCGTATGCCGTCGCGAAGCCCGGGCGTCTCGCGGCCGTCGTGCCCATTGCCGGGGCGGGCAGCACCGGGCAGGCATGCCAGATGAAGGATGTGCCCACCTGGGCGTTCCACGGTGACGCCGACGGCACCGTGAACGTATCCGGTTCGGTGAACATGGTGACGGCGATCAATGCGTGCGCGCCGCCGCCGCCCGTGGCAGCGTTGCTCACGATCTATCCGGGTGTGGGGCACGATTCATGGAGCCGCACGTACGACGGCAGCGCGGGCCACGACATTTACGCCTGGATGCTGGGGTATCACAGGTAGACGCGGCAAGGCGCAGGGCGGCAGGGCGCCAAGAAAGCGGCAACAGGGGCGTCGCCTTTTCACCTGCCGCCTTGCCGCCTTGACGCCAGTCAGGCGCTCCGCCGTATCTCCTGGCGAAGCTCGGGTTCGAGCAGCGCCTGACGAAGAAACGCCGATCGCGTCGCGGCGATGAGGGCCTGCGCCCCCCTGGGAGCCACGCGCCGGAAGAGCGGGCGCACGCCCTCCCAGTCCACCAGCAGGGCACGAGCGCGAGGACTGGCAGTCTTCTCCTCGTGGGCGTGGATGAGCCGATGCAGGACCTGCTCGTCTTCCGCCTCCAGGATCTCGAGCGCCACCATGTCGCCATTGACGCGCGAATGCAGCGTCCCGGCTTCGTCCAGCACGTACGCAATGCCGTTCGACATGCCCGCGCCGAAGTTCCGTCCCGCGCGGCCAAGCACCACCACGACACCACCGGTCATGTACTCGCAGCAATGGTTGCCCGCTCCCTCGATGACCGCCGTCGCGCCGGAGTTGCGCACCGCGAAACGATCCCCAGCCTGGCCGGCCGCGAACAGCAGCCCGCTGGTGGCGCCGTACAGTGCCGTATTCCCGAGCACGAGGTGCTGGTGTGACTGCGCCGCGTAGGCCGCCCGGCGGAACGGGCGGATGGTGATCTCTCCGCCGGAGAGTCCCTTGCCCACATAGTCGTTGGCCTCGCCCTCGAGTTCGAGGTGCACGCCGCGGGTGACAAACGCGCCGAAACTCTGTCCCGCACTGCCGGTAAACCGCAGGCGGATGCGACCATCGGGCAGGCCGGCGTCGCCCAGTTGACGCGCGATCTCACCCGACACGCCCGCCCCCACGGCGAGATGATGGTTGCGGATCGGATAGTGACTGGAGAAGGGCAGGCCACTTTCCAGGTACGGCGCCAGTTCCTCGATGATCTCCCGGTCGAGGGAGACGAGGCCCGGGCGATTGTTCCGCGCCTCGGTGCGCCGGCGGATCGACCGCAGCGCCTCCCTTGGGCGGTGCCAGCAGCATGGACAGGTCGAGCAGCTGTGCGCGCGGCACCTCCGGGTGCTCCACTCGCACCAGAAGGTCGTTGCGCCCGATGATTTCATCGATGGTTCGCGCGCCGAGCGTGGCGAGGATTTCGCGCACCTCCTCGGCGACCAGGGTGAAGTACGCGATCACCTGTTCCGGCGTGCCCTTGAACTTGGCGCGCAGGTCGTCCCGCTGGGTCGCGATGCCAGTGGGACAGGTATTGCCGTGGCACTGGCGCGCCATGGCACAGCCAAGTGCCACCAGCGGCGCAGTGCCGAATCCGTACGACTCGGCGCCGAGCATGGCGGCGATGACCACATCCCGACCGGTCTTGAACCCGCCGTCCGTGCGCACTTCGATGCGATGGCGCAGGCCGTTCCGCACCAGCGTCGCCTGGGTCTCGGCAAGGCCGAGCTCCCAGGGTGATCCGGCGTGCTTGATGGATGACAGCGGCGACGCGCCCGTGCCGCCATTGTGCCCGGCGATCAGCACATAGTCCGCATATGCCTTGCATACTCCGGCGGCCACGGTGCCCACCCCGGACTCGGCCACGAGCTTCACCCCGACCCGGGCGCGCGGATTGACCGTCTTGAGGTCGGTGATGAGCTGCGCCAGGTCCTCGATCGAGTAGATGTCGTGGTGCGGCGGCGGCGAGATCAGGGGAATGCCCGGCACGGCATGGCGCAGGCGCGCGATGAGTTCGGTCACCTTGTGCCCCGGCAGCTGTCCGCCCTCTCCCGGCTTGGCACCCTGCACGATCTTGATCTCGAGCTCCTCTGCGCGCACGAGGTACTCGGTCGTCACGCCAAACCGCGCCGACGCCACCTGCTTGATCCGGTTGTCGAGCCGGTCGCCGTTCGGCAGCGTGCGGAAGAGCGCCGGATCCTCCCCACCCTCGCCCGAATTCGACTTCGCGTTCATGCGATTCATGGCGATTGTCAGGGCCGCATGCGCTTCGGGCGATAGTGCGCCGAGGGACATGGCGGATGACACGAACCGGCGCCGGATGGTTTCCGCGGGCTCCACTTCTGCCAGGGGCACCGGCGTGCCCGCACGCATGCCGAGCAGGTCGCGGGGGCTCGAGGGACGCCGACCGCGGTGCCGTGGCCAGGAAGGAGTCGTACGCCTCGTCATTGCCCGCGCCACCCTTCACGGCCTGTTGCAGCGCGACCACCACCGGCGGTGACCAGCTGTGTTCCTCGCCCTCCTTGCGAAACCGCACGCGCCCGAAATCTGGGAGGCCTGATCCGTCGACCGTCGCGGCGTACGCTCCCGCATGCCGGGCTGTCACGTCTTCGGCGAGCTCGCGGAATCCGACGCCGCCGATGGGGGAGATCGTCCCGGAGAACGCCGCATCGATCACCTCGCGCCCGAGACCGAGGGCCTCGAAGATCTGTGCACCGCAATAGGACGACAGCGTCGAAATGCCCATTTTCGACAGGATCTTGAGCAGGCCCTTTTCGGCCGCTGCGCGATACAGGTTTACGGCGTCGGCCGGCGCGGGGCGTGGCACATCGCCCGCCTTCTTCGGCGGCTCGGCCTCGCCGAAGATCGACTCCACGCTGGCGAGTGCCAGCCACGGATGCACGGCCTCGGCGCCATAGCCGATGAGGCAGGCGAAGTGGTGGATGTCGAATGCGTCACCGGTTTCGGCGACGAGGCCGACGCGCGCGCGCAGCCCGGCGCGCACCAGCGCCTGGCGCACGGTACCCACGGCAAGCAGCATCGGGATCGGAGCGCGGGTTGGGCCGGCCGCGCGATCGCTCACGACGAGCAGTCTCGCGCCTGCTCGCACGGCATGCACCGCCTGGCCGGCGAGCAGGTCGAGGGCGGGCCGCAGCCCCTCCGTGCCGGTGGCCGGGTCCCAGATGGCGTCGATGATCTCGGCCGGGAACCCGCGCACGTTGAGAAGGCCTGCCATTTCCGTCGCCAGCAGTACCGGGTGCTCCACGCGAAGCATGTGGGCGGCATTGGGCCGTTCCACCAGCGGTGAACCGCGGCGGCCGAGATGCATGCGCAGCGACATCACCATGGCCTCGCGCAGCGAGTCGATCGGCGGATTGGTGACCTGGGCGAACCGCTGGCGGAAATAGGCGTACACGCTCTGCGGCGTGCGGGCCAGGGGCGCAATGGGCGTGTCGTCGCCCATGCTCCACACCGCATCGACCCCGGTGGTCGCCATGGGCTCGAGCACCAGGCGAAGGTCCTCGAAGCCATAGCCGAAGAGACGCTGGCGCACGATCAGTTCATCCCCGGCCGGTGCGGGCAGCGTACGGATCGGGTCCGGCACCAGCACCGCCATGTAGCGTCGCACCCAGGTCTCGTACGGGTGGCGCCCTGCCACGTCGCGCTTGGCGTCGAGGTTTCGGATGATCTGCCCGCGCACCAGGTCCGTCACCAGTACTTCGCCCGGCCCGACCTTGCCGGTCTCGATCACTTCTTCCGGTTCGAGGTCGACCAGGCCCACCTCGGAGCCGACCACGACGAGTCCATCGTGGAGGATCTTGTAGCGGCACGGACGCAGGCCGTTGCGATCGACGGCGGCACCGGCGAAGCGGCCGTCGGTGTATGCCAGTGCAGCGGGCCCATCCCACGGTTCATGCAGGCACTGGTGGTACTCGTAGAAGGCGCGGACCGCCGGATCCACGTCGGGATACTTCTCCCATGCCTGCGGGATCATCATCATGCTGGTGTGCACCGGATCGCGGCCCGAGCGCACAAAGAGCTCCATGGCGTTGTCCAGGCTCGCGGAGTCGCTGCCATGCGGCCAGACGACGTCCTTGAGCCGGTCCTCGCGTCCTTCCCACAATGGTGACTTCAGCATGGGCGTCCGCATCGTCATGGCATTGCGGTTGCCCCACAGCGTGTTGATCTCGCCGTTGTGCGCCAGCAGGCGAAATGGCTGGGCCAGCGGCCAGCTGGGCAGCGTATTGGTCGAGTACCGCTGGTGAAAGAGCGCGACGGCGCTCTCGAACTCGGGGAAGCGGAAGTCCGGATAGAAGGCGGGAAGCTGCGTACCCTGCAGCAGCGCCTTGTACACGATCGTGCGGCAGGACATCGAGGGCACGTAGAAGCCGGGCAGCCCGATCGCGTCCGCCTGCTGCTCCATGGCGCGCCGCGCGAGGAACAGGGCACGCTCCCATGCGTCGTCGTCGGTCGCGGCCTCCGGCCGCCCGATCAGCACCTGCCGGATCACCGGCTGGCTCTGGCGCGCACTGGCGCCGAGTGCCGCCGGGTTGACCGGCACGTCGCGCCAGCCAATGAGCGGAAGTCCGTCCCCCGCCAGCACGCGCTCGACCAGGGCGACGGACTGTGCCAGCGCGTCCGGGTCGACCGGCAGGAAGTAGACGCCAACCGCGAACGGCTTGCCGGCCTCGAGGCGCAGTCCCAGGCGGTAGGCATCGCGGTAGAACAGTCGATGGGGTATCTGGGTCAGCAGCCCCGCGCCATCGCCCGAGTTGTCGGTGGACGCGGCGCCGCGATGGGCCACGCGCGCCACCGCCTCGAGGGCCATCTGCACGACCTCGTGGGAGCGGCTCCCGGACGACTGGGCCACGAAGCCGACACCACAGGCATCGTGCTCCCGGAAGGCATCGAGTCCAGCCGACTCGACGACACGCGCGTGCGGGTCCGGTTCAGGGACTGGCCGAGCGGATCCGCTGCCCAGGTGCGGCCATGCTTCCCTCCTTCGCAGTCGTGGAGGCTGGCCGGAGAGGCCAGCCTGAAAAACAAGAACCCCGCTCGTGCGGGAGCGGGGTCCGGAGCGCGCCACCATATGCGCAACTACCCGGTCGCTCCCGGCGAGCGCGGAGTATTGGCGAGAATCGCCTTGGCGACCTGAAGTCGAACGTCGAGCATGTTGCATAGTTATACCGTGGCGTGCATGGGTCAAGTGGTGACCCGGCGCTGCGCGGACGGCGACTTCGGATACCCTGCTGGGGAAAAACCCGGACTTGACACCCCGCTGGGCGACTGGGTACCCTGAGAGACCGCCGCTTGGGAGATTTTATGCAGGCGGGACAACCCCGGCGGCCCTCGCGGTCAGCCAGCTGACACGGAACCAATGACCAGCATGACGCTCGTTCTCGTACTGCTCAGCCTCCTTCCGGTCCTTCTTATTGGACGGGATGGGGTTCGCGGCGTGCCGGTAACGAGAAAATGAGCTGATAGCAGGCTCGCTCAATCCAGCAGCGCCGCGGACCTCGAGGTTCGCGGCGCTCTCGTTTTCACCCCAGTGGAGGATGCATGAGTCGCCGGGTCATGGTTTTCGACACCACGTTGCGGGATGGAGAGCAGGCACCGGGAAACAGTCTCTCGGTCGAGGAGAAGGTTCGCGTTGCCCGGCAGCTCGAGGTGCTCGGCGTGGACATCATCGAGGCGGGATTCCCGGCGTCATCGGAGACCGATTTCCGCAGCGTGCAGGAGATCGCGGCACAGGTGCGGCGCCCGGTCATCGCGGCACTGGCCCGGTGCACTGAGCGGGATATCGACCTGGCCGGGGACTCCCTGCGCGGCGCCGCCCGCGGTCGCATTCACGTCTTCCTCTCCACTTCCGACCTCCACCTGTGCGCCAAGCTCCGGATGACGCACGCGGAGGCGCTGGAGCGGATCCGCGTGAGCGTGCGACAGGCGAAGGGCTTCACCGACGACGTGGAGTGGAGCGCGGAGGATGCGAGCCGCACCGGGCTCGACTTCCTGTGCCAGTGCGTGGAGGTGGCCATCGCCGAAGGAGCGACCACGGTCAACCTGCCGGACACCGTGGGATTTGCCACCCCGGCCGAATACGCCGCGATGTTCGACGCGGTACGAAAGCGGGTGCCGGCCGCCGACCGCGTGATCCTCAGTGCGCATTGTCACGATGACCTGGGCCTGGCCGTGGCCAACTCGCTTGCGGCGATCGGGGCCGGCGCCGGCCAGGTCGAGTGCACCATCAACGGCATCGGCGAGCGGGCAGGCAACGCTGCCCTGGAAGAGATCGTGATGGCCGGACGGGTGCGTTCGGCCCAGTTCGGCTTCGTCTGCGGCATCGAGTCGCGCGAACTGTACCGCACCAGCCAGCTCCTCTCGCACCTCACCGGCGTCTTCCCGCAGCCCAACAAGGCGATCGTGGGGCGGAATGCCTTCGCGCACGAGGCCGGCATTCACCAGCACGGCGTGCTGCAGAACGGCCAGACCTACGAGATCATCGAGCCCGAGACGGTCGGCATCGCCCGCTCCTCGCTGGTGCTCGGCCGGCACTCCGGGCGGCATGCACTGGTCCGCCGGCTCAGTGAACTGGGCTACGAAGTGGGCGATGCGCAGCTGAGCGGGATCTATCAGGCCTTCCTGCAACTGGCGGAACGAAAGCGGCAGATCCTGGACGAGGACCTGCTGGCCCTGGTGCACGAGAGCTTTCACGACGCGCCCGAGGAGTTTCGGCTCGTCCACCTGCAGGTCGTCTGCGGCAGCGGCACCGCGACGGCCGAGGCGACAGTGGAGGGCCCATGGAGCGGCGAGCGCAGCGCGATCGGGCAGGGCGACGGCCCGATCGCGGCGGCGTTTGCAGCCGTGAGCGAGATCGTCGGCAAGGTCATCGAGGTCGAGAGCCTCAACCTCCGTTCGGTGACGCCAGGCCGCGACAGCGTGGGGCAGGTCTTCCTCCAGGTGAAGGTCGACGGCCGCACGTTCAGCGCGCACAGCGCGTCCACGGACATCGTCGAGGCGAGTGCCCGCGCCATGGTGAATGCCCTGAACAAGTCGCGGCATGCCGAGTCGCTCGAGGCGGCGGCGATCGACAGCAACAGCTATTGGGGGGTGTGAGAAAAGAGGTAAGAGGTAAGAGGTAAGAGGGGCATGGATTGACGTTGCCTCTCACTTCTCACTTCTCACTTCTCACTCCAAAGGAAGGGTGCGCATGGCCGAGTTGTTGACTGGAGCCCAGATCATCTGTCGCGTCCTCCTGGAGGAGGGCGTCGACGTGCTCTTCGGCTATCCCGGTGGCGCCATCATGCCGCTGTACCACGCGTTGCCCGAGTACCCGGCGCTGCGGCACATCCTGGTGCGCCACGAGCAGGCCGCCGCCCATGCGGCCGACGGCTATGCCCGCGCGTCGGGCCGCGTCGGCGTGTGCGTGGCGACCTCGGGGCCCGGCGCAACCAACCTGGTGACGGGCCTCGCGTGCGCCTTCATGGACAACTCGCCGGTGGTGGCCATCACCGGCCAGGTCTCGCGCCCCATGATGGGTCGTGACGCATTCCAGGAGACGGACATCATCGGTGTGACGCTCCCGATCACGAAATGGAGCGTGCTGGTGGAGGACATCGCCGATCTCGCCGACACGCTGCGCCGCGCGTTCGCGACGTCGCGGGCGGGGCGTCCCGGGCCGGTGCTGGTGGATGTCCCGAAGGATGTGCAGAACGAGCGGTGCGCATATACCGGCCCCTCGCGCGCCCCGAGGGCGGGGGCGTTGCCCGTGGCGGAGCACGGCGGCATCCGGAGTGCGGCGCGACTCATCGACGAGGCCGAGCGACCGCTCATCCTGGCCGGACACGGGATCATCCTTGGCAATGCGAGCGAGGATCTCCGGATTTTCGCCGAGTACACCGGCATCCCGGTGATCACGACACTGCTTGGCATCAGCGCATTTCCGGAGGATCACCCGCTGCACCTGGGAATGCCGGGGATGCACGGCGAGGTGCACGTGAATCGCGCGATCCAGCGGGCCGACCTGCTCATCGCGGTCGGCATGCGATTCGACGATCGCGTGACCGGGAACACGGCAGGCTTCGCGAGGCAGGCCAAGGTTGTGCACATCGAACTTGACCCGTCGGAGATCGGCAAGAACGTCCCGGCGGACGTGCCGATCGTGGGTGACGCCGGCCCGGTGCTGGGCGCGCTCACGCGTGCGGTGGTACCCCGGTCCTGCGAGGCCTGGTGGGAGGAGATCAACGACAGCCGGCGTCCGCCGCACGAGCAGTTTCGCGGAGGGCTCGCACCGGAAGCGATCCTCCGGGCCATGCACGATGCCAGCGACGGGCGGTGCAACGTGGTCGCGGACGTTGGCCAGCATCAGATGTGGGTGGCCAAGCTGTTCCCCTATCGGCGACTCAACACGCACTTTTCTTCAGGCGGACTCGGGGCAATGGGGTTCGCCGTGCCCGCGGCCATGGGCGTGCATCTCGCGCGACCGGACGAACCGGTCTGGGCCATCTCCGGTGATGGTGGCTTCCAGATGAACATGCAGGAAATGGCGACAATGGTGCAGGAGGGGCTGCCCGTGAAGCTCGCCATCTTCAACAATGGTTACCTCGGCATGGTACGACAGTGGCAGCAGTTCTTCCATGGACGCCGATACTCGGCCACGCCAATCTGGAGCCCGGACTACGTCAAGCTCGCGGAGGCCTATGGCATCGCGGGCTACCGGGTGGACCGCGCCGACCAGGTATCGGATGCCGTCGCGGCGGCGCTCCGGAACCCCGGGCCGGCCCTGGTCGAGTTCGTCATCGAGCAGGAGGCCAACGTGTACCCGATGATCCCACCCGGCGCATCGCTCTCTGAAATCATCGAGACCGCGCCCGAGACCGCATCGGCATGAGCGAACTGCACCTGATCACGGTCATCCTGGACGACCGGATCGTGACCCTCAACGCGGCGGTCGGGCTGCTCCGGCGCCGCAACCTTCCCATACGCAGCGTGACCCTCGGCCCGCACCTGGCCGATGGTCGCTGGAGGCTTCAGGCAATGATCGAATCGGATGCGGCGGCAGCTCAGCGGGTGGCCCTGCTGTTCGAGAAACTGGTCGGGGTGGAGCAGGCGCGCAGCACCGGTGCAGGCGACACGGTGGGGCGGGAGTTTGCGCTGATACGGCTCCGGAGCCAGGAGGACGACTACGGCGAGCTGCTCGATGTGCTGGGCCTGTATCACGCGACCGTCGTGGAAGAGGGCAGCGACAGCATCGTCGTCGAGGTGAGCGGGCCGGACAGCTTCGTGCTGTCGTGCCTGCGCGCCATCGAACGGTTCGGGATCATCGACGTCGCGCGCAGCGGCGCGGTGGCGGTGGATCGCCCCGTGGAGGCGGCGCGCACCAACACCACAACCAGTGAGGCACCGGTCCCATGAGCTCCACGCTGCGGGTCTTCTATGACGCTGATGCCAATATCGACCGGCTGCTTGGCCGCACCATCGCGGTGATCGGCTACGGCAGCCAGGGCCACGCGCACGCGCTCAACCTGAAGGAATCGGGCCAGCGTGTCGTGGTCGGCCTGCGGCGCGGTGGCGCGGGCTGGGCCAGGGCGGCAGCAGCGGGACTCGATGTCCTGTCGGTGGCCGATGCGACCCGGGCCGCCGACATCATCATGCTGCTGGTGCCGGACCAGGACATGCGCGACATCTACGAGCGCGACGTGGCGCCGGGTCTCGCCGCCGGCAACACCCTCCTCTTCGCGCATGGGTTCAACATTCACTTCGGTGAGATCACGCCACCGGCTGAGGTGGATGTCGCGATGATCGCGCCCAAGTCGCCGGGCCACCTGGTGCGGAGCGAGTTCGAGGCGGGTCGTGGCGTGCCGGCGCTGGTCGCCATTCACCAGGATGCCAGCGGCCACGCCCTCGACACGGCGCTCGCGTATGCCGCCGGGATCGGCTGCACCAGGGCGGGCGTGATCCAGACGACCTTCCGGGAAGAGACCGAGACGGACCTGTTCGGCGAACAGGCGGTGCTCTGCGGCGGCGCGACCGCGCTGGTGAAGGCCGGCTTCGATACGCTGGTACAGAACGGCTATTCGCCCGAGATGGCGTACTTCGAGTGCCTGCACGAGCTCAAGCTCATCGTGGACCTGATGTACCGTGGGGGCATGAGCTTCATGCGCCACTCCATCAGTGACACCGCGGAGTATGGCGACTATACCCGGGGCCCGCGCATCGTCACCGAGGAAACACGCCGGGAGATGCAGCGCATCCTCGACGAGATCCGGAGCGGTGCCTTCGCGCGGGAATGGCTGGCGGAGAATCGCTCGGGTGGCAGGAACTTCGCGCGCATGCGAACGGTCGACCACGATCATCTGCTGGAACGGACTGGCCGTGCGCTGCGCGTCATGATGCCATGGAGCGAAGAGGGAAGGGCTGCCGCCGCGGCGGCCCGGGAGCCGGCGGTCGTCTGATGGGAACGCCGCGCACCCTCTTCCGGAAGTTGTGGGATGCCCACGTCGTGCACGCGACGCCGGAGGGGCCTGCGCTGCTGTACATCGACCTGCACCTGGTGCACGAGGTCACCTCTCCCCAGGCCTTCGAGGGACTTCGGCTCGCGCAGCGGCAACCGCGACAGGTGGCCCGAACGCCTCGCCACCGTGGATCACAACGTGCCGACCGGCGACCGGCGCCTCCCCATCGCCGACCCGATCGCGGCGCAGCAGGTGCGCACGTTGCGCGAGAATGCCCGGGAGTTCGGGATTCCGCTGCTCGATCTCGATTCGCCCGACCAGGGAATCGTGCATGTCATTGGTCCCGAGCTCGGCGCGACACAGCCGGGGATGACCATCGTCTGCGGCGATTCCCATACGTCGACGCACGGCGCGTTCGGGGCACTCGCATTCGGGATCGGCACGAGCGAAGTGGAACACGTGCTCGCGACACAGTGCCTCGTGCAGCAGTTGCCGCTGACCATGGAAGTCCGGTTCGATGGTGAACTGCCGCGCGGGGTGGGCCCCAAGGACATGATCCTGGCGCTCATCGGGCGGATCGGCACCGGTGGCGCGGCGGGACATGTCATCGAGTATCGCGGGAGCACCATCCGCGCGCTGTCGATGGAAGGGCGCATGACCATCTGCAACATGTCCATCGAGGCCGGCGCCCGCGCCGGGCTCATCGCGCCCGACGCAACCACCTTCGCCTACCTTGAGGGGCGGCCACGTGCTCCCCGGGGTGCCGCCTGGCAGGAGGCCGTCCAGCGCTGGCACAGCCTCGGTAGCGATCCGGGCGCGAGCTTCGACCGCTCGATCGTCATCGATGTCTCGGCCCTCGCACCCCAGGTCACCTGGGGTACCAATCCCGGCATGGTCGGTGACATCACCGGCCGGACGCCCGACTTGCAGAGCCTCGCATCGGCGGACGATCGCGCGGCGGTAGAGCGTGCGCTGGCCTACATGGGCCTCAGGGCCGGTGAACCACTCGAGGGACTGCCGGTGCAGCGCGTCTTTCTCGGGTCGTGCACCAACGCGCGGCTGGAAGACCTGCGCGAGGCGGCCGGCGTGGTGCGCGGGCATCGTGTGGCGGCCGGCGTCCGGGCGATGGTGGTGCCCGGCTCGCAACGGGTCAAGGCGGCGGCGGAGGCGGAAGGCCTCGACGAGGTCTTCCGCACGGCCGGCTTCGAGTGGCGTAACAGCGGCTGCTCCATGTGCCTGGGCATGAACGACGATGTGCTCGCGAGCGGCGAGCGCTGTGCGTCCACGTCCAACCGGAACTTCGAGGGTCGGCAGGGCAAGGGCGGCCGGACGCACCTGGTCAGTCCGGTCATGGCGGCCGCGGCGGCCATCGCGGGCCGCCTGGTCGACGTCCGGCAGATGCTCTGAACGACCATGCAACCATTCATCGTGCACACGGGTATCGTGGCAAGCCTTCGGCGGGTCAACGTCGACACCGACCAGATCATCCCGAAGCAGTTCCTGAAGCGGATCGAGCGTACCGGTTTCGGGAAGCACCTCTTCCATGACTGGCGGTTCCTGCCGGACGGCTCGCCCGATCCTGCCTTCGAACTCAATGCACCGGAGCTTCGGAGGGCGAGCATCCTGGTGGCCGGGGCTAACTTCGGATGCGGGTCGTCACGGGAGCATGCGCCCTGGGCTCTCGGCGACTATGGGTTCCGGGTGGTGCTGGCGCCCTCCTTTGCCGACATTTTCTATAACAACTGCTGCCAGAACGGGTTGCTGGCAGTGCGGCTTCCGGCGCCGGTGATCGGGGTATTGATGGACATGAGCCGTCCCGAACGCCCGATCGAGCTGACGGTGGACCTGCGTTACAATCGAGTCAGCGGACCGGACAGGTTCGAGGCGACGTTCGAAATGGATCCGTATCGCCGGCAGATGCTGCTGGAGGGCACGGACGAAATCAGCGAGACATTGCGGCACGAACTCAAGATCGCCGCCTTCGAGCGACGAGTTGATGCACTGGGGAGGGTTTCATGACGAACTATCGAATCGTGGTGCTTGGTGGCGACGGTATCGGCCCCGAGGTCACGCTGCAGGCGGTGCGGGTACTGGGGGCGGTGGCTGACCGGTTCGGGTGGCAGCTCGAACTTTCACCCCATGTCATCGGGGCGGCGGCGCTTCGCGCCACCGGCACGCCGCTCCCACCCGATACGCGCGCGGCCGCGCTCGACGCGGATGCCGTTTTTCTCGGCGCGGTCGGCGATCCCGCAATGGACTCGGAGCCGCGCGAGCTCCGTCCGGAGGCGGGACTCCTCGCGCTGCGGAAGCACCTGGCGGTGTTTGCCAACCTTCGACCGGTCCGCGTGCGCCCCGCGCTCGCGACCAACTCGCCGCTTCGGCCCGAGGTGCTGCACGGAGTCGACGTCCTGATCGTGCGCGAACTGACGGGCGGCCTCTACTATGGGGAACCGCGCGGTCGGTACGGCAACCGCGCAGTCAATACGCTCACCTACGATGCGAGCGAGATCGAGCGGGTGGCGCGGGTCGCGTTCGAGGCGGCACGGAGCCGCGGCGGACTGGTCACGTCCGTGGACAAGGCCAATGTGCTGGAGGTGTCGCAGCTCTGGCGTGAAACCGTGACGCGGATCGGCAAGGAGTACCCGACGGTGCGACTCGACCACCAGCTGGTCGACACCACCGCCATGCGCCTGATCGCATCCCCGTCGGCGTTCGACGTCGTGCTTGCCGAGAACATGTTCGGCGACATTCTCAGCGACGAAGCCGCCGTCCTGGTGGGCTCGCTCGGCCTCTTGCCCTCCGCTTCGCTGGGCAAGGGTCCCGGTCTCTTCGAGCCGGTGCATGGATCGGCGCCTGACATCGCCGGCCGTGGCATCGCCAACCCGCTCGGTGCAATCCTCTCGGTCGCCATGCTGCTGCGGTTCGGGCTCAAGCAGGCCCAGGCGGCCGAGCTCATCGAACACGCGGTCGATTCGGTCGCCGAGCGAGGCTTTCACACCGCCGACATCGCCCGGCCAGGTGAACGGCCACTATCGACGGCGGAGATGGGTGACCGGGTCCTCGACCTGGTGCTGCACGGGGAGGGTGCGCTGGCGTCGAGGTAGGGCCCTTCTCGCGCTAACGCGGGCCGGGGGGTACTTTTCAAGCATGAGAAATCGAGCCCTGTGGTCCCTATTGCTGCTCCTCGGCGTTGCCCCCCGACTAGCGGCCCAGAACGACGCTGGCAATGCGGCAGCCGCGTGCGCCAGCCAGAAGGATGGCGTGATCCTTACCGCCCCCTTTTCGGGCCCCGGAGATTTTGCCCGGGTCCTCCTCTGCACCGGCGTCACCTATCGCGCCGAGACGAACACGGGTGGCGTGCGTCTCAGTGCCAAGTCGATGCTGCCAGGTGTGCAGTCTCCACGCTTCACGTCGATCCTGAGCGGCGGATCCAGCAGCAACGGTGGTGGCGAACTGTTCAAGCTGCTGGCCTACGCGGACGGCATGTATGAGATCAGTGCCGCCTCGTCCAATCAGGGTGCCCACGTGACGCTCAAGATCACCCGGATGGGTTCGAAGTAGCCGGATCATCGCGGTCGGTCACGGCGCCCAGGCTGGCGCTGGAAACCAGTCGAGCGTATTTGGCCAGCACTCCGCGTGTGTAGCGGGGTGCTGGCTTTTTCCAAGCTGCACGACGTGCTGCAAGAAGTTTCTCGTCGACCTCGAGTGACAAGGTGCGCGCTGGCGCGTCGATCGTGATGATGTCGCCCTCCCGCACCAGTCCGATCGGCCCCCCCACCGCTGCTTCCGGGGACACGTGTCCCACCACCATGCCGTAGGTCCCGCCGGAGAATCGTCCGTCGGTGACGAGCCCGACGCTCTCACCAAGGCCCGCGCCAATGATCGCCGAGGTTGGCGCAAGCATTTCGCGCATGCCGGGGCCTCCGACCGGGCCCTCGCTGCGGATGACCAGGATGTCACCGGCGCTCACCTTGCCCGCGAGGATCGCGGCCAGGCATGACTCCTCGGACTCGAAGACACGGGCAGGTCCACGCATGCGCGGATTCCTGACCCCGCTGATCTTGGCGACCGCGCCGTCGGGGGCAAGGTTGCCGCGCAGCACCGCAAGATGACCCTCGGCATACAGGGGATTTGACCAGGGCCGAATCACGTCCTGCCCCGGTAACGGCATGACGCCCACGGTGGCGAGGTTCTCGGCGATGGTGCGAGCGGTTACCGTGAGGCAACTGCCGTCGAGCAGCCCGTGGTCCAGAAGCATCTTCATCACAACGGGCACGCCGCCCGCGCGGTGCAGGTCGGTCGCGACGTAACGGCCGGAAGGCTTGAGGTCAGCAAGCACCGGCACGCGCGTGCGGATGCGCTCGAAATCGTCCAGTTCGAGCGGTACCTGGGCTGCGTGCGCAATGGCAAGCAGGTGAAGGACGGCATTGGTGCTGCCACCGAGTGCCATGCAGACCGCGATTCCATTCTCGAACGCGGCGCGGCTGAGGATCTGTCGCGCGGTGATGCCACGCCGGATGCACTCGAGCAAGGCATCGCCCGACTGCGCTGCGTCGTCAGCCTTTTCGGCGTCCTCCGCGGCCATGGTGGACGATCCCGGGAGGCTCATGCCCATGGCCTCGAATATCGATGACATCGTGTTGGCGGTGAACATTCCGCCGCAACTCCCGGCCCCCGGGCAGGCGCTGCGTTCCACCGCCTCAAACTCGGCGCGCGGGAGCCTGCCTGCCGCGTGCTGTCCCACGGCCTCGAAGACACTCACGACCGTGAGGTCGCGCCCGGCGTGATGGCCCGGCTTGATGGTGCCACCGTAGACGAACACGGCCGGGATGTCCAATCGCGCCATTGCGATCATGGCGCCCGGCATGTTCTTGTCGCATCCACCCACCGCGAGCACGCCATCCATGCTCTGGGCGCCACAGGCGGTCTCGATCGAGTCGGCAATCACCTCGCGCGACACCAGCGAGTACTTCATGCCCTCGGTCCCCATCGAGATGCCGTCCGAGACGGTGACCGTCCCGAATAGCTGCGGCATGCCACCGCCGGCCCGGATGGCCGACTCGGCGCGACGGGCCAGGACGTCGAGGCCGGCATTGCACGGGGTGATGGTGCTGAAGCCGTTCGCGATACCGACGATCGGCTTCGTGAAGTCCGCGTCCCCGAAGCCGACCGCGCGCAACATGGCCCGGTTGGGGGCGCGCTGGTCGCCTTCGGTGATGGCCTTGCTGCGCTGGTTGCCGGGCATTGGGGTCCGCTGCGGGAGGATGAGACGGTCAGCTGAAAGATTCCGTCGTTGCCGCGTGGCGGCAAGGCGCATCCTACCTGAAGAAGAGGAAGGTGACCACCACGAACAAAGGCAGCAGGATCAGGCTGGAGTACATCATGTAACCCAGGAACCCCGGCATGCGCACCCCGGACGACTCGGCAATCGCCTTGACCATGAAGTTGGGCCCGTTCCCGATGTAGGTGTTCGCTCCCATCATGACCGCCCCGCACGAGATGGCGGCAAGCGTGTGGCTGTTGGCGGGCCCGCGGGCCAGGAATTCGGCGAGGTAGCGCCCCTCGACCGGCACATGTTGCAGGCCACTCGCCGTGGCTGCGAAAGTGAGATACGTCGGTGCGTTGTCGAGCAAGCTCGAGAGCGCGCCGGTCGCCCAGAAGAACTGCCAGGGCGCATGCAGGCCCAGATTCGCGGCATTGGTGTTGAGGACGAGCAGTGCGGGTCCCATGGTGGCGAAGATCCCGGCGAACACGACTGCCACCTCCGCCATCGGCCCCCAGGTGAAGCCATTGTCCCGATGCACGGCCTCGGGTGTCATGACGAACGAGAGCGCGGTCAGCCCAGCCAGCATCGCCTCGGCGACGCCGAATGGCCACGGCACGCCAGCATGTCCAAGACCACGACCGGCCGCGAAAATCACCAGTACGACGCCCAGCAGTGGCACGAGGTTGCGCAAGCCGGCCACATGCAACGGCGCGTGATGCATGACTTCTTCCAGCTGGGAGCCGGGCCGCTCCGCCTCTTCCTGCTCGAACACCCGCTCATCCCAGAAGTTGAAAAAGATTACCAGGGCACCGTTCACCACGAGCCATGGCTTCCACAGGCCCAGGGTCCATTCGAACGGGACGCCCTTGAGGAAACCCAGGAACAGTGGCGGGTCGCCCAGGGGGGTCAGCAGGCCGCCGCAGTTGGAGACAATGAAGATGAACATCACGATGATGTGCGTCTTCCGGGCCCGGGGCGCATTGGCTCGCAGGAGGGGTCGGATGAGCAGCATGGAGGCGCCGGTGGTCCCGATGACGTTGGCGAGCACGGCACCGAGACCCAGCATCATGGTGTTGCGGAGCGGCGTTCCCGAGAGCGACCCGCTCACGTGAATCCCCCCGGTAACGACAAAGAGGGAGGCGAGGAGCAGGAGGAATGACACGAACTCCCGTGCCTTGTCGAGCAAGGGAGGCAGGGCGGCGTGGCCGAATGCGAAGATCATGCAAGCGATGGCCGGGAGTCCGAATGCGAAGCTGACCAGTACCTTGTTCCGGTTCGGTTCCCAGAAGTGCGGTCGCGCCAGCGGCAGCGCCATGATCGACAGCAGCAGGCCGATGAAGGGCAGCGCCATCCACAAGGGGGGAGCGAGTTCAGGTGCCATGGGCTTTCGCGGGATGGCGGGCGTAACCTGCGTGGTCGACGCGACTCAAGGGTACTCGGGAAGCACGCGCAATCGAAGGCGCGGAGTGCGCATGAGCCCCGCCCCGCGCCTTCGCTGGCGTTGCGACGTGGAATCAGCGCGCGGTGGACTCCAGTGCGCGCCGCTGGACCTCATCTGCGGTAACCGGGGTGAGCGCTGCGTTGTCGCGCTCGCCGGTGCGGATACGGATGACCTGGTCGATGGACTGGACAAAGATCTTGCCATCACCGACGCCGCCGGTACGGGCCGCGGCAATGATGGCGTCGATGGTCGGCTGCACAAATGGTTCCGAGCAGGCCATCTCGATCTTGATCTTGTCGCGAAACTCCAGGATGACGGAGGACGCGCGGTACACCTCGACGAGCTCCCGCTCGCCACCATGTCCACTGACCCGGGATATGGTGATGCCGGTGACGCCCGCCCGGAACAGGGCTGCCTTGACCTCGGGCAGCCGTTCGGGCCGGATGACGCAAGTGATGAGCTTCATGTGAACTCCAGGGGCTCGAGTGCCCGGTGGTCGTGAATCACGGTTACGCCGTCGCCACCTTGATCGCCTTCACCGAGGCGGCCTGACCGGTGCGCACCACCACCGCCGTCCCGATGTCCGTGGAATCGGGATAGGCCAGCGCACCCATCTCTGGCAGGTCCAGGCCCAGTTCCTCCACCTCGGCCGGGACGCGATTGCCCTTGACCAGCGCACCGGTGATTGCCCAGGCCAGCGCGCCCAGCGCACCCACCGCCAGGATGTTCGTCGCACCGCCGATGAACTGGGCCACCAACTGGCCCGAGTCACCGTAGAAGAGGCCGGTGACCTTGCCCGGTACGCCGTTCCACGCGTCGCCGTAGGTGCCGTCGGCAAAGAGTCCGAGCGATATGATGCCCCAGAAGCCGTTGACGCCGTGCACCGAGATCGCACCAACCGGGTCATCGATCCGCAGCGTGCGATCGACAAAGAAGACGGCCCAGCAGACCAGGACACCGGCAATGCCGCCGATCAGCACGGCTGATGGGGCGGTGACGAACGCGCACGGCGCTGTGATGGCAACGAGACCCGCCAGTGCACCGTTGGCCAGCATTGAGGGATCCGGCTTGCCATAGCGCGCAATCATGTAGAGCATCGCGGTGATGCTGCCTGCCGCGCCCGCGAGCATCGTGTTCGTCGCAATGACGCCGATGCGCAGGTCGGTGCCGGCCAGGGTGGAGCCGGCGTTGAAGCCGAACCAGCCGAAGCAGAGCACAAAGGTCCCGAACAATGCCATCGGAATGTTGTGCCCCGGGATCGCGTTCGCGCTGCCATCGGCGTTGTACTTGCCGCGCCGCGGCCCGAGCAGCTTCGCCGTCACCAGGGCAAGTACGCCACCCGTCATGTGCACTACCGACGATCCGGCGAAGTCCACATGCCCATGGCCCAGTCCGGCGTTGGTCCCCAGCTGGGAGAGCCAGCCGCCACCCCAGACCCAGTTGGCGTAGATCGGGTAGATCAGGCCGCCAATGAACAGCGTAAAGATCAGGAACGACGAAAACTTCCAGCGCTCAGCGAGCGCACCCGTCGGGATGGTCGCCGTCGTGTCCATGAAGACCATCTGGAACAGGAAGTAGGCGAATACCGGTGCGGTGTAGGCCACCCCGGTCAGGAAGAAGCCCTGGGTTCCGAAGATTCCCCAATCCTTCCCGCCCAGGCTGATTGCCGCTTCCCTGGCGTGCTCGAACCCGCCCAAGCCGCCGAGCGCGCCGACACCGCCCGCCTGAATGGCGAAGCCGACGGCCCAGTACGCCATCATGGCGACCCCGTAGACCATGAAGTTCATGGTGGCGGTGTGCGCGGCGTTCTTCGCCCGCGTGAACCCGGTTTCGACCATGCAGAAGCCGAGTTGCATGAGCATGACGAGGAAGCCGGCGACGAGCGTCCAGACGAAATTGATCGCCACCTCCACGCCCGCCACTCGCGTATTGACCGACTCGACCGTCGGGACCGGGGCGTCCTGTGCCCGTGCCACCATCGGCAGGGCGCACAGCAGGAGCATGGCGAGCAGGTATCGGCGTCTCATGGCTCGTCTCGCAGCAGGGGGAGCGGAGGGTTCGCACGGAATTGCCGGCGAACGGGTGCCTGAGGGTCAAGTTACACGTCTCACAAACCTCCGTCAAGCAATTTTGTGCTGTTTCTGCATGATTCAGTGTGCATCTGTTCAAAAAAACCGTTATTTATGTTCTAATCCAGCAGAAAATTGGCAAAGCATGCAGAAACTGCTTGACAACTTGTCACCGTCCTTGCACCTTAGTGCCAAGATGACCATCTCCCAGACTGCTCGCGCCCGAATCCGAAACGGAGTGCCGCGCCAGAACACCGGCGCGGCGATCGCTCGTACAGCAATGCGCAGCGGCTGAAGTCGGTCCCCTGTCCCGGGAACCACAGAGCCCCCGCGCACTGGTGCGCGGGGGCTCGTCTTTCACCACTCGAACAAGGAGCGCCCATGGGCCAACACCTCGTGCCTGCTGTGCTCGCGACCCTGACCTTCGGTGCGATCAACGTCGAGAGCCTGAGGGCGCAGGCGGCCGCTCCTGATACGACCAAGGCCGACAGCACCAGGATCAGGCCGGTTGCAACTCCGGCGGACACCGTGGGCAAGAAGCTGGGGGACCTGCCGATCTACCTGAGCGGCTTCGTCACCTCCACGTATACGTACTCGTTCGCGTCGACCGATGGGACGCTGGTCGGCCGGTTCTATGACCGGTATCAGGACCAGTTCATGATCAACGCGCTGCGGCTGGGCATCACCAAGCCGGCCGAGACCGACAAGCTGGATGCCGGCTTCCGGTTCGAGCTGCTCTTCGGCCAGGACGCCGCCGTCACGCAGTCGGCGGGACTGTCACTCGGCCCGAACGCGGACCTCACCGAGGCCTATGTGACGCTGAACGTCCCGCTGGCGAAGGACAAGCCCGATCACTGGATGCAGTTCAAGCTCGGCAAGATGTGGACGATCATGGGCTACGAGGTGATCGATGGTGTGCTCAACCCCAACCTGGACGTGGGCAACCAGTTCATCTACCTGGAGAACTTCACCAACACCGGCCTGGGGGTGGATTTCCAGTTCGGGCCGAAGATCGACGTCGAGCTTCGCTTCTTCAACGGATGGGATGTCGTGCAGGAGACCAACGACAACAAGTCGTTCATGGCGCGCCTGGGCTGGACGCCCAGCAGCGCCGTGAACATCGGGTTCCTCGGCTACACCGGTGCCGAGCAGGCGAACACCAGTGGAGACCTGCGCAGCGGGTTCGAGGTCCTGGGCACCTTCCACCTCTCGTCGAAGACCGCGGTGGTGGGCCAGTTTGACTACGGCGAGGAAAAGGGGCTGCTGGCAGATCCGGACCAGGCGGCCAAGTGGTGGGGCGTGGGCCTCTGGTTCGTCCAGGACCTCTCATCCTCATTCAACCTGGCGTTGCGTGGCGACTACGTGGATGACAAGGACGGGGTCCGCACCTCGGGCGTGCTTGGCTACGCCCCGACTGCGGGACGCCAGATCGGGAGTGTCACCGCAACGCTCAACATTCATGTCTGGAAGAAGGCAGTCGTCCGCCCCGAGGCGCGGCTCGACTTCTCCAGCCTCGACGACTACGGCGAGGTGGACAACGCGAAGTCCACGCAGCCGTCGATCGGGATCGGGGTGTCGTATCAGTTCTGAAAGGCGGTGAGAGGTAAGAGGTAAGAAGTAAGAGGAAAGAGGTAAGAGGTAAGAGGTAAGAGGTCCCCTTACCTCTTACCTCTCACCTTCTCCCAGAATCTCCTTCGCCTCCAGGTCCATTGCCTCGCGATGCTGCATCAGCTGGTGTGCGTAGCGCTCCAGCGAAACCTCACGCTCCGTGGCCGGCTCCCACTTGGGCACGGCCACCGGGCGCCCGTCCGGCCCAAGTGCCACGAACACCGCGAGACAATAGGCGGACCGGTGCATCGCCCGCTGGCGCGGATCCCCCGCAAAGATGTCGATGAAGATGTGCATGCTCGACCGACCGGTGTGGATGATCTGGCTCCGCATGTCGACGGTGCTGCCCACCATGATCGGCCGGATGAAGTGGATGCCGCCGACGTACACGGTGACGCAGTAGGTGCCGCTCCACTGCGCCGCGCAGGTGTAGCCAGCCTGGTCGATCCACTTCATGACCATGCCGCCGTGCACCTTGCCGTTGTAGTTCACGTGCGATGGTTCGGTCAGGAATCGAAGCAGGCTCTTTCCCGGTCCGGTCTCGTCGTCCATTCCCCGTCCTTTGCCCAAGTTCCCTGATGGCACCGTTTGTGCCCCCATGTGCCCGTGCGGGCCCGACTCCGGGCCCTCACTCGCAGGTCACTGCGACAGTCCAACTTAGCGTGGATTCAGCGCTTGGATACCCTGAGCAGGATGCAGGTACCGGCCGGAAATGGCTTGCCCGATTGGGCGCGCCGGCCGCTGCCATGCACGATGCAACGATGACGGCCTCACATGAACTCGGCTCCGTGACTCAGGTCACGTGCCCGCGCTGTCGAGGCGAGCGTGGCAAGACATGCGTCTGTACGCCGAGCGAGCCGCTGCCGGGTGACGCCGAGCTGATCCATTCCCTGGGCGAGGCCCTGGGCCCGCAGTACGTCGTCGTGCGGCGGCTGGCGCAGGGTGGCTTCTCCGACGTTTTCGAGATCTGCGACATCGAACTGGACCGGCGCCTGGCCGTGAAGGTGCTGCGCCCGGACGTGGCGTGGACCCATGGCATGCGTTCGCGTTTCAAGCAGGAAGCCCGCGCCATCGCCCGGCTCAATCATCAGCACACCGTCCCCATCCACTTCGTTGGCGACAGCGAAGGGCTCGTCTTCTATGTCATGTCGTTCGTGGAAGGCCCGACACTCGCCGACCTGCTGCTCGCCCAGGGTCCGCTCGATGCCCCGGCTCTCGTGCCGATGGTACTGCCGGTGCTCGAGGCGCTCGAGCATGCGCATGCCCACGGCATCATTCACCGCGACATCAAGCCCGACAACGTCCTGATCGAGCAGGCAACGGGCCGGCCGCTGCTCCTCGATTTCGGCATTGCCAAGTGCCTCGATGGCATCTCGACCCACACCCAGATCGGGTTCGTCGTGGGCACGCCGCTCTACATGAGTCCGGAGCAAGCCCTCGGTCGAGATAACGTGGATGCCCGTGCCGACCTCTACGCTTTCGGCGCAATGATCTTCCAGCTCCTGACCGGGGCACCTCCATTCGAGGGCAAGACATCGCAGGAAATCGTCGGGCGGCATCTTTCTGAACCCGTCCCCGACGCCTCCGCCCGGAACCCGCGTGTGCCCGAGTGGATGGTTGCGATCATCCGGCGCTGCATGGCGAAGGATCCAGCCGATCGTTATGCGTCTGCCAGTCATGTGATGGAGGCGTTGCGGGCGGGGGTCGCTGGTGGCCAGATCACCAGGGCGCCGGCGAAAATGACGTCGCGACCGGCGACCGACGCCGTGTCATTCACGCTTCCCACGCTTCCCGTGGCGGCGTTCGCCGGCGCAGTGTCGCGCATCTCGAAGCGCGGATGGGCCGTGGCGGCCGCAGCCTGTCTTGTTGCTACGGTCGGCGTCCTGACGCTTCGGGCTCCGGCTGCCGCGCCTGCCACTGTGGTGATCGGCAACCGCCTGCTGAGCCCTGTCTGGCTCACCATGGCGGACGGCCATCGTCAGCTCGTGGATCCCGGTGACAGCGTACGCATGAGCTGGCCTGCGGGTCGTGAACTGGCGGCCGAATGGTCGATCGTTCGCCCGGTGTCGGCGAGTGGTCGTGCGCTGGGCGAGGAGCTCAAGGGCACGATTACGGTGAAGGATCCCAAGGGCGTGATTCGCCGCTCGATTGACGTGGCCGCGGCGGGCGGGGCGATCTTCGCGCCAAGAGTGACCAACGCGGCAGGCGTCCCCCTGCATGTCGCCGTCGCTCCCGAGCCGGGACAGCGCCTCTGCGACTGCGACATCGCATCGAGTGCCGAACCGGCGTGGCTGGGCTACTACCGCCTCTTGCCTGGTACGACGGTGCGTGTCCAGGATGCCTCGGGACGCGAAGCCGTGTTCGATGGCCTCGACGCGCGCCTGGAACCCGGTTCGGGCCTCATTGCCCTTCGAGTGGAAAAGCGGGATCTGCCACCGGCGATTCGCGTTGCCGCGCGCAGCGTTCCCGACAAGACCAGGTCGCACACGTTCGCGTCACGCGCACCGGTCGCCGTCCCGGAGCCGGTTGCCGAGCAACCCATCGCGGTTGTCGAGGAGCCGGTCCTTCGGGCTCCCCTTCCGGAGCCTGAACCGGAGCCCCCGCCGCCGCCCGAGAAGAAGCAGCCGGTGGTGCGCAGCAACCCGGTCGGCGGCTTCCTCCCCACTCGCTGACGGCCCGGGCGCCTCGCGCCCGGCTCCCCGCACCCAGTCTCCCACATGGCCGACGAGCAGCCGACCGTGATCCAGACCGTTGCGCTTCCGGTCCCCGTCACGGTCGCGGACCGCCTTGCGCTTGCACTCGGATCACAACACGAGGTGCGCGCCCGCGTGGGATCGGGCGGGTTCGCCGAGGTCTACGAGGTGATGGACCTGCAGCTCGAGCGGCGGCTGGCCATCAAGGTGCTGCGGCCGGACCAGGCATGGGGTGAGGGCACTCTGGCCCGGTTCCGTGACGAGGCACGTGCCATCGCTGCCCTCGACCACCCCAACATCCTTCCGATCTATTTCGTGGCAGAGGGGCAGGGGCTGGTCTACTACGCGATGCCCTTCATCGAGGGCGAGTCTCTCGCCAGCGCACTCATGAAGCAGGGCCTGATGCCGGTGGAGCAGGTGCTTCCGCTGGCGCAGGGAGTGCTCGCCGCGCTGGGGCATGCGCACGAGGCGGGACTGGTGCATCGCGACATCAAGCCCGACAACATCATGCTCGACGCGCGTACCGGTCGCCCCTTGCTGGTGGACTTCGGCATCGCGAAGCGGCTCGATGGGAGCGCCGGCACGACCCAGGCCGGCTTCGTGGTGGGCACTCCCGCGTACATGAGCCCGGAGCAGGCACTCGGTACGGCCGACCTCGACGCGCGGTCCGATCTCTATTCGTTTGCCGCCGTATTGTTCCAGCTGCTGACGGGTGCGCCTCCATACGAGGGTGCGGACAGCCAGGAGGTGGTCGGCAAGCACCTGAACGCGCCGGTGCCCGCGCCGACGGCGAAGAATGCGCGCGTGCCTGCGTGGCTTTCCGCGGTGATTGTCCGCGGCCTCACCAAGGAGCGGTCCGCGCGGTACCAGACCGCCGCCGCCATGGCTGAGGCCCTGCGGGCGGGAACCCCGGCGATACCTGCCACCCGTCCGGGATCGGGCCCATTGCGTGCCGCGCTCTACGTGGTGGCGGCGGCGCTCACCCTCGTCCTCGCGCTCGGTGTCCTGGCCAATCGTCGCCGTCACCTCATGGTGGTGAATCGCATGCCGGTGCCGATTGCCGTCGTCGTCGGCACCGACAGCGTACGCCACATCGCGGCGAATGACTCCAGCCTGGTGGATGTGCGACCGACCGCAACGTTGCCGGTAAGCTGGTATGTCACGGGAGCGGATCGTGGCTCCAGCGGAGGCGCCGGACCTGCAGCACACCACGGTACTCGATGCGCGTCCGCGAACCCGGGAGCTGCGGCTCGAGGCACGGGCCGACGCGCTGGATCCGGCGGTGTTCCTGCCATACATCACCAACGCCACGGGCTTTCCCCTCACGCTGCGCGTCAACGTCGGTACCGCTGTTGAAGTCGCATGCCAGTGCCGCGTGCCGCCTGGTGCGGTTCGCGTTCCGGTGGGAGCGTATCGACTGTTTCGCAACAGCAGCGTGCGTGCGGTGCTTCCGGATGGACGGGTGGCCACCTTCGAGGGACTGGGATCCCAGGTGAACCGGGAATCCGGGGTGGTGCGGCTGCGATTCGACTTGAAGGACTTCACGGATACCACGGGCACGCTGCACGCCCGGCTGCGCTAGTCGCCCTTTCGCTTTTTCCTTCCCAGCGACAACACCCGGCCCGGCGACACCGCGTCATCGCCGAACCGCTCGCGCACTCGATCCACTGCCTGGGAAAGCATCCGCAGCTTCTGGCGGTCTGGCGACTCGAACAGGTCTGGCGCCGCGGTGCGTCCAAGGTTGGTGGCCGAGATGCCGATCAGCCGCACGCCGCGATTGCGCCGGCGCACCTCCTCGAACGCCCGCCGGAAGAGCGGACGGGCCGCGTCGAAGAGGTCGCGGTCAAGGTTGGTCGCTTCCCGCAGTGTGGTGCTGCGCGTGACCGTGGTGAAGTCATCGTGCCGCAACTTCGAGCGTGATGGTCCGCGCCGAAAGCTCTTCCTCGCGCAGCTGGGCCGACACCCGCGTGACGAAGAGCAGGAGCATGGCCTCCAGTTCATCCGGGTCACGCAGGTCCTGGCCGAACGTCCCCTCCCGGCTGATCGATCGCTGCGGCCGTTCGCCCCGGAGCACGGTGCCGCCCCAGCCGTGAGCCCGCAGCTTGAGTGGCCGAGCCGCGTCGGCGCCGAGCAGCTTGACGAGTGCCTCCTCGCGCATCTGCTGAACCTGCCAGACATCCTCGAGGCCCAGTGCAGCGAGGCGCTGCGCCGTCTTGGGCCCGACACCGGGCATGGCCCGGAGGGACAGGCCGGCGAGGAAACCCTCCTCCCAGCCGGTGCGGACTTCCGCCACGCCCCGCGGCTTCGATGCATCCGACGCCAGTTTCGCGATCATGCGATTGGGACCGATGCCGATACTCGCGTCGAGTCCGGCTTCCGCCTTGATGGTGTCCCGGATGGAGAGTGCCACGGGAAGCAGTGAAACCGGATGGAGGCGCTCGGTGCCGGTGAAGTCGAGGTAGCCCTCGTCCAGGCCGGACATGACGACCGTCGGCGCAAAACGCTCGAGGATGCCGCGTACCTGGCGCGACGCATCGCGGTACCAGGTGAACTCGCCCTTGAAGAAAGTGGCACCGGGACAGAGCGCCACGGCCCGCGCGATCGGCATCCCGGCGCGCACCCCGAACTTTCGCGCGCCGTAGGACGCCGATTGCACGACGCCTCGTGACTCCTTCCGCCCGCCGACGACCAGCAGGTCCACGGTCCGCAACTCGGGGTGGCGCTGGCGGCACACCTCGACAAAGAACGCGTCGAGGTCCACGTGCATCAGGCGGGGCGGCATGTGACGCTACGGCAGGTCGACCGCCGCGATCTGCGGCGCCCTTGAACGTGCCGCGCGCATTGGCACCGATCGGAAAGTTCGAGGTTCGACACGTAGATGGTGTTCCCGATGCGCTTGAACTCGGCCGGCATGTGCAGCACCGATCCCGGTCGAGTCGTCGACCACGATCGTTACGCGGCCATCCGGAGCGATGGAGCCGATGGCGCCGCGGAAATTCGGCGGTTACCCAGAGGTTCCCGGCCGAGTCGAAGAGCAGCCCGTCCGCGCCTATGAGACGCGGGTCATTGGCGAAGGACGTGACCGCGCCGGCCACGTAGCCCGGCTTCACCTCGATCTTGCTGATCTCGCCGGTCCCGGTGTTCCCCGTGTACGCATTGCCAGCGGCATCGAACGCCATGCCATTGCTGACGTAGGCGCGTACCGGCATGGTCGTGTCGCTGGACTCCTTCGCGTAGCCCTTCACGAATACCATCGCCTTTCCGCCCTTCGGACCGACGTGGTACACCGAATTGGTGGCGCTGCCCGACATCCACAGGTGACCGTTGGCGTCAAAGGCAATGCCGTTGGCACCGATCGCCCCGGTGGCAAACACCTTCGCGTCCTTCGCCGGCTTGAAGTCGGCCGCGCCGAGCCTCGCCGCGTCGATGCGATAGATGATGCCGCTCTCTGGTGCCGCTGCGTACAGGTTGCCGTCCTTGTCCATCGCGACACCGAGAATCGACGTCTTCGGCTTGGTGGGGAGCTGCCCGACGCGCTCCGCGGCACCAGAGGCCGGATCCACCCGATAGACGCCGCCGTCCTTCCAGTCGACCGTGTAGAGCTTGCCGCCGAACTCGCCGAGCCCCTCGATGGTAGATGCGCTGTCACCGATGGTGGCGAGGATCCGGAGGCGGGGCGCGGGCGCGGTCGCCGCGGGAGCCGGCGCTGCAGCGGCTGGTGCCGGTGCTGGACGCTCACCCTTGCACCCGATGGCGGCGGCAAGAAGGAGCAGGGGGGCGAAGGCCAATCGGGACATGAGGTGCTACTCCTGAACGAGGTGGATCGCGGTTGCCTTCAATCCTAACCACACCCGTGACCCGGGATGGAGCGCCATTTCATCCGCAGTCGCCGCCGTGATCGCGGCGACCAGTTCGCGCCCGGCATCGAGTTGCAACTGCACCACCGGGCCCATCTGGTCCACCCGGGTCACGAGGGCCTCCAGGTGGTTGCGGATACTGGTCGGGAGGGGGCTGGCGCTCACCAGCAGGTCCTCGGGCCGGATGACGGCGTGGGCCGCTCCCTCGCGCTCGGCCACTACCGACAGTTCCAGGACTCCCGACCGGAACAGCGCGGCAAAGCGGCCGTCCGCTGCCGGCTCGCCCGCACGCACCACGACGCCCGCCAGCACATTGCCGGTGCCGATGAACCGGGCGACGAAGGCCGAATTGGGCGAGCGGAACACTTCTTCGGGGCGGCCCTGCTGCACGATGCGGCCATCGGAAAGGACGGCGACCAGGTCGCCGAGGCGCAGTGCGTCGTCGAAGTCGTGGGTGACCTGCAGCGTGGTGGTTCCCTCGGCCTCGTGCAGCAGTCGCAGTTCGCGGCGCAGCAGCGTGCGCGTGGCGGGATCCACGGCGGCAAATGGTTCGTCCAGGAGCAGGACCGACGGGCGCGGCGCGAGGGCGCGCGCAATCGCGACCCGTTGCTGCTCGCCCCCGCTCAGTTCCCTGCACGCCACGTGTCAGAAGGGGCGTGATGCCCAGAAGCTCGGCGAGCACATGCACGCGCCGATCCGGGTCGCCGTCACTCCGGTGCCGGAGGCCGTAGGCAATGTTGCCGCGGACGTTCAGGTGCGGGAACAGGTGGTAGTGCTGGTACACGACGCCGAGGTGCCGCTGCTCGGGAGGCAGCCGGGTTACGTCCTCGCCGCGACACCAGATGCGTCCACCGAGCACCGGGGCGTGCCCGGCGATGGCATCGAGGAGGGTCGTCTTTCCGCTGCCGGTGGGCCCGATGACCAGGGCATAGCCGCCCTCCGGCACCTCCAGCGAGATGTCCTGGAGCTCGAAGTCGCCTGCCCGGACGCGGAGTTGCTCGAGGCGAATCACCGCGCGGCGGGCTCGATCAGGCGAACGAGCGTGAAAACCAGCAGCGCCACCAGCAGCAGGATCACGGCGGCGGGTACAGCCGCCGGCAGCCCGAAGGCCGTGAACCGGTCGAAGATGAGGATGCTGGCGACCTTCGGGTTGTAGGTGAGAATGACGATCGAGCCGAACTCGCTGATGCTCCGGGCGCATGCCAGGATCGCACCGGCCAGGATGCCGCGGCCGGCGAGGGGCAGGGTGACATGGCGGAGCGCCTGCCAGGGAGTGTCGCCAAGTGACCGCGCCACCTGCTCGAGCTTGGGGTCGAGGCGCCGGAAGGCCTCACGCGCACCGCTCACCAGCAAGGGCGCCGAGACGAACAGCATGCAGGCGATGATGCCAGGTACGTGGCTCACGACGTCGAGGCCGATCGATGCAAGTGCCCCTCCCACGACACTGCGCCGGCCCAGGAAGAGCAGCAGGGCGATACCCGCGACCGGATGAGGGATCACGATGGGCAGGTCGACCAGACCTTCTACCAGGCTGCGGCCAGGGAACTCCGTCCGGGCCAGCAGGTACGCCAGCGGGACACCGAGCAGCACGGCGATGAGCGTGGCCACAACGGCACAGAAGACGGTAAGCGCGATCGCCGCCTGCAGCTCCTGATCGGCCAGGGCCGCCCCCAGGCTCGACGGGGTTGCCATGATCAGCAGGCGCAGCAGCGGTCCGAGAATGAACAGGACAAGCAGCGCGCCAAGGAGCGCGAGGGCAATGCGCGAGGCGGTGGGTCGTCCGGAAGGCAGGCGGCGGTCCTTCATGGAATCAGTCTGAAGATCGTCTGTCACGGGTGAGGGAACCTATATTCGGTCTGGCCGGGACGCCTCTCCCGCGCGATTTCACCCGTCGAGGAGCACACAGCATGATCAGCCCCCGCATGCAGGATGCCCTGAACATCCAGATCCGGAACGAGTTCTATTCGTCGTTCGCCTACCTGTCGATGTCGGCGCACTTCGAGCACCAGAACCTGCCCGGATTTGCCCTGTGGATGCGGGTGCAGGCCGGCGAGGAGCATGTCCACGCCATGAAGATCTTCGACCATGTGCTCGATCGTGGTGGTGAGGTATCAATGCCGGCGATTGCGCAGCCTCCCGTCAAGTTTGGCGCACCCGTCACCGTGTTCGAGCAGGCGTTGCAGCAGGAGCGCACCGTGACGAAGAGCATCCATGATTTGTATGCACTGGCCATGGAAGAGAAGGACTATCCAGCGCGGGTGTTCCTCGACTGGTTCGTGAACGAGCAGGTGGAGGAGGAGAAGACGGCGGAACTGATCGCGGAACAGCTCCGGATGGTCGGTGAAGACCGGGCGGCATTGCTGGTGCTCGACCGGGAGCTGGGGCAACGGAGAAAGGGCTCGAAGGACAATGATGACGATGACGATTGAGTCGGCGGCCAGGGCCCTCGTCGTGGCAGCGGCGCTGCTGGCTGCCTGCGGCAGCAAGGCGCCGCCTTCAACTGCACCATCCACCAGCGCGGACAAGCCGATGAGCGACAAGGCGACCGGCCTGGCCGGCACGTCGTGGCAGTGGACCGGCACCAAGTCGCCCGGGGGGCAGCTCACGCCGGATGACCCGACGAAGTACACGCTGACCTTCAGCAAGGACGGGAAGGCCAGCCTGCTGGCCGACTGCAACCGGGGCGCGGCGACCTACACCAGTGCGGCACCGGGCGAGATCGCATTCTCGCCGATCGCGCTCACGCGTGCGATGTGCCCTCCGGGTTCCCGGAGCGATGCCTATGCACGGGACGTGGGCATGGCGGTGTCGTACCGGATCGTGGGCAGCACGCTGTTCATGGACATGCCGTCCGGAGGCGGCACCCTGCAGTTCAAGCGCACCCAGTGACCACCGCCGCCTTTCTCGGACTGGGCGCCATCGGGCGCCCGATGGCGGCGCGCGTTGCGGCGCGCTTCCCGCTCACGGTGTGGAACCGCACCGCTGCGCGGGCGACCGAGCTGGCAGCTGCGACTGGAGCGCGTGCGGCTGCGACACCTCGCGAGGCCGCCGCCGGCGCCGGCGTGGTCATGACCTGCCTGCCCACATCCCGTGAACTGGAGTTGCTCCTCGACGGGCCCGACGGCCTGCTGGCCGGCCTCGAGCGTGGGGCCATCCTGGTGGATTGCACGTCGGGCGATCCCGCCTCGAGCCGTCGCATCGCGGAGCGCCTGCGGGCCGCTGGGGTCGGGTTTGCCGACGCCCCGGTGAGCGGCGGAACCAATGGCGCCGAGGCCGGCACCCTTACCGTGATGGTGGGATGCGAGCCGGCGATCTTCGATCGCATCACCCCGGTTCTGTCCGCCTTCGGCGGGCGCATCGTGCGCATGGGGCCGGTGGGATCGGGGCACGCCATGAAGGCGGTGAACAACGCACTCCTCGCGGTCAACATCCTGGCCGTCGGCGAAGGCCTGGCCGCACTGGTGAAGGCCGGCGTGCCGGCCCGCACTGCGCTCGATGTGCTCAACGCGTCGAGCGGCCGTTCTTTCGTGAGCGAGACGCTGGTCCCGGAGCGCGTGCTCACGGGCGCCTTCCCGAAGACCTTCAAGCTGACGCTGCTGCAGAAGGATGCCGGCATCGCCGCGGGATTGCTCCGCGACACCGGTGTGCCGGCACCGATGATCGACCTGGCGTTGCAGCTTTACGGCGAGGCGCGTGCAAGACTGGGCGACGACTCCGACTACCTCGAGGCCATCAAGGTCATCGAGGCTCAGGCAGGAGCCGAGATCCGGGCGTGAGCCTTCCCGTCCCCGTCCATCTCGTCCTCGTCGCCCCGCAGGACATCGTCAACGTGGCGAGCGCCGTGCGCATCTGCCGCAACTTCGGCATCGCCAGCATGCGCGTCGTGGCGCCGGAAGTGGAACTCGATCCCTATCGGATCGAGGGCGTGGCGCACAACACTGCGGAATTCATCTCGCGCATCCGGGTCTTCGACACGCTGGAGCCGGCGCTGGAGGACTGCGTGTACGCGATGGTCCTGACCGGGCGCGAACGTGCCGCCAAGCGTCGCGTCATCCGCCCGCGCGAGGCCGCACCCGAATTGCTCGAGTGGGGCCGGAAGGGTCCGGTGGCGCTGGTCGCGGGCCGGGAGGATCACGGGCTCAGCAACGACGAGCTCGACCGGTGCCAGACCCTCGTCACGATTGCGACCGACCCGACCTACACCTCGCTCAACCTGGCGCAGGCCATCGCCGTCATGGCGCACGAGCTCTGGACGGCGGCCGGCGGTGATGCGGTGCCGTTCAAGGCCCCGCGCCGCGATGCACCGCCAGCGACACTCGCAGAGCACGAACTGCTCTTCGCCGACTGGGAGCGGACGCTCAGGGCGATCGAGTTCTTCAAGACGCGGCAGTATGACAACGTGATGCGGGCCCTGCGGGAGACATTCTTCCGGTCGGAGCTCGATCAGCGCGAGGCCAAGTTGTTCCGGGCGATGAGCATCGAGGTACTTCACTACATGCGGAGGAAGGGCGTGGAGCTGCCGGAAATGGGGCGCCCGGGATCACCACAGGATCCCGGGCGAACGCCGGTCCAACATTCAGCAGAATTACTGAATGAAGCGCTGCGGTGGCGCCAGGACTCCGCTTTTTCGTGTTGACCGTTGATCGCAGCGCATCGGGTCGGTACTATCCCGGAGCCGTTTGAGAAATCAGTCTTGTCGCCCGGCCCACACTGCCGCTTAAGTAGTTCGTCTGATATGGAGATACAGCCCAGTTGCTGCCTCTTGGCCAGCCGTCAATCCTGTCCCACAAAGCGCTACTTGTGATTCTTTTCACAAGACGGATATCTTCATGCCGCGGCTGCCCCTCGTCGCGGCATTCGCGCGGCAGATTCTCCCCTGATGTGGTGAAGCGATAATGCGGAAGTCGGCGTGGTTGGCCTTGGGTGCGGGCGCCGCTGCGGTGCTGGCACTCACAATCAGTGACCGTCCGTCCGGGGCGCAGCAGGCGGCGACCCCGCCGCCAAGCGTGGTCCTCACTGTGGCCGACTCGGCGTCGCTCAAGGGTCCGCGCCAGCCCGTGTTCTTCCGCCACGACATTCACACCGGCCAGTACCAGATCACCTGCCAGTATTGCCATTACTCGGTGGCGGTCGACTTCGAGCCGGGCATTCCCTCGATGCAGACCTGCATGGGATGCCACCTGATCGTCGGTGGGAGCGACAGTGCCAACCAGAAGCAGATCGCGCTGGTGCGCGATTCATGGAACAGCAAGAAGCCGATCGAGTGGGTGCGCATCCACAATCTCGCGGGCCACGTTCACTTCCCCCACCAGCAGCACATCAAGGCGATGGGGCCGAACGCGTGCGCCACATGCCACGGCGACGTGACGCGCATGCCGCAGGTATACAAGGTGAACAACGTGAACAACATGGGATGGTGCATCAACTGCCATCTCGCGCGAGACGTGAACCGCGATTGCACCGCATGTCATTACTAGGATGTGACGCCATGCGCTCACGCAGCGGAGCCTAATGTCCGACGACCAGGAATCAGCGTCCGCGGTGTCCCGCCGGCGGTTCCTCACGGTGCTGGGGACGACCAGTGCCGGGGCGGCCGTGCTGTCGGGATGCAGCACCGAGAAAATCGAGAAACTCGTACCCTACCTCGTGCAGTCCGAGGACCAGGTGCCGGGCGTCCCGACCTACTACGCGAGTACGTGCACCGAGTGCAGTGCGGGCTGTGGCCTGCACGTGAAGACGCGCGAGGGCCGGCCGATCAAGCTGGACGGCAATCCCGACCATCCGGTCAACAAGGGCGCGCTCTGCGCCCGTGGCCAGGCTGGGCTGCAGGGCCTCTACAACCCCGGCCGGCTGGGCGGCCCGATGGTCCGGCAAGGCACAACGTGGAAGGCCGTGACCTGGGATGAGGCCATCGCCCTGCTGGTGCAGAAGGTCGGCGCCGCGGGGGGCAAGCTGGCGGTCATTTCCGGTGCGGGCCGGGGGACGTTCTCGACCTTCCTGGGCGAGTGGGCCAGTGCGGCAGGTGGCAGGGTCGTGCGCTACCAGCCATTCGACCTCGAGCCGGTGCGCGCGGCCAACCAGCGGGTGTTCGGTCGCGACGAGATTCCGGCGGTGGACTTCGGTGCCGCGAAGTACATCGTGTCGTTCGGGGCTGATTTCCTCGAGACCTGGGGATCATCCACCGAGAACCAGATGGGTTATGCGGAATCGCACGGCTTCACCCGGGGCAGGGAGCCGGCGAAGCACGTGTATTTCGCGCCGCGGGCATCACTCACCGGATTGAATGCCGACGAATGGCACGCGGTGGCGCCCGGTTCGGAGACCTCGCTCGCACTCGCGCTGGCGGGTCTCGTGCTCAAGGCGAAGGGTGGCAGCATCCCGGGCATGCCGGCCGTGAGCGTGGACGATGCGGCCAAGGCGACTGGCCTCGCCGCCGAGACGATCACGCGGCTCGCGGGCGAAATCGCCGCCGCCGCCCCGAGCCTGGCGGTGGCGGGCGGCATTGGCAGCCAGTACGCGGCTGCCACGGACCTGTGCGCTGCGGTCAACCTGCTCAACGTGGCCGCGGGCAACATCGGCACGACCGTGCGCTTCGGCGCGGACCTGGATCACGGTGACGGCTACGGTGCGCTGGCGACCCTCGCGACCGCGATGGGCGCCGGTGAAGTGCAGGTGCTGCTGGTGCACGAGTCGAACCCGGTCTACAGCGCGCCTCGCGCCGCCAGGTTCACCGAGGCGCTGACCAAGGTGCCGTTCAAGGTGTCGACGTCGCTCTTCTACGATGAGACGGCGGCGCAGTGCGACCTTCTGCTGCCCGGTCATCATGCGCTGGAGCGCTGGGACGACCTCAACCCGCGCAATGGTGTCTGGGGACTGATGCAGCCGGTGCTCACGCCGGTATTCAACACCATGGCGACGGGTGACGTGCTGCTCAAGGCCTCGCAGAAGGCGGGCGGTGCGTTCGCCGGGTTCACGGCCAGGAGCTGGGAGGAAACGATCAAGACCACCTGGCTCGCGCGGTTCCCCGGCGGAGAGACCGCATGGCGGGCAGCCGTGGCGAAGGGTGGCAACTACGCGGCAGTGCCCGCCGCCCAGGTGCAGGTGGCCAGCGCGTCGGTCTCGCCGGCGCTTCCGGCGTTCGAGGGCACCGGCGGCTACGTGCTCCTGCCGTACGCCTCGTCGATGTACTTCGACGGGCGCGGGGCCAATCGCCCATGGCTCGCCGAGAATCCCGATCCCGTCACCCGCATCACCTGGCAGTCCTGGGTCGAGGTAAGCCCGGAGGCGGCGCAGCGAATCAACGTGCGCGAAGGCGAGATCCTGAAGCTCACCTCACCCCATGGATCGCTCGAGGCGCAGGCCTACATCTCGCCCGGCCTCCGCGGCGACGTGGTGGCCATGCCGCTCGGACTCGGCCATACGGAGATGGGCGAGTACGCGAAGGGACGCGGCGTGAACTACCTCGACCTGCTGGGGCCCGTGACGGGACCGTTCGTCCCGTACGCCTCGGTGAAGGTGCAGGTGGAGCGGACGAGTGGCTACAAGAAGGTGTCGAAGACCGAGGGCAACACCCGGCAGCTGGGTCGCGGCATCGCCGAGGCCATGCCGCTCGCCTACGCCGCCAGGGGCATGACCGTGGAGCAGGCCGCGAAGGCGGCCGGTCACCCGGAGCATGAGATCAACACGCCGCGAGAGCTCGAGGCCCTCAAGGGCTGGCGCGAGGGACAGGTCGGCCGCGTCGATGGCGAGGGCCGCCGCCTTGGCAACTACCAGGGTGCGCACGCGATGTGGGGCATGGCGGTGGACCTGTCGCGCTGCACCGGGTGCTCGGCCTGCGTCACGGCCTGCTATGCCGAGAACAACATCGCCGTGGTGGGCGAGGAGCAGGTGCTGCGCGGTCGCGAAATGAGCTGGATGCGCATCGAGCGCTACTGGGAGGGCGGCACGGACGGCGAGCCGATCGAGGCGCGCTTCGTGCCGATGATGTGCCAGCACTGCGACAACGCGCCCTGCGAGCCGGTCTGCCCGGTCTACGCGGCCTACCACACGCCGGACGGGCTCAACGGGCAGGTGTACAACCGCTGCGTCGGCACCCGCTACTGCGCCAACAACTGCCCGTACAAGGTGCGCTACTTCAACTGGCTCGCCTACAACCGGAAGGCGTTCCCCGAGCCGCTCAACCTGCAGCTCAACCCGGACGTCACGGTGCGGGCGCGCGGCGTCATGGAGAAGTGCACCTTCTGCGTGCAGCGCATTCGCCACGCGCAGTACACCGCGAAGGTCGAGGATCGCGCCATGAAGGACGGTGACGTCGTGACGGCCTGCCAGCAGGCCTGCCCGTCCCGTGCCATCACGTTCGGCGACATGAACGATCCGGAGAGTGCCGTGCGGCAGGTGAAGGCGGACCCGCGCGGCTACCACGTGCTCGAGGAGATCAACGTGCGGCCCGCGGTGACGTACCTGGCCAAGGTGCGCCGTGTCGAGCCCGCCGGACACGCCGCTGCGGGCGGCGAGGAGCGTCACTGATGGCGGTGATCGCCCAGCCCCCGACCCAGACGCACGCGGACGTCACGCGCGACGTCGTCGCCACGCTGGAGCCGGCGTCCCGGGGCTACTACATGATGCTGTTCGGGGCGGTGGGCCTGTTCCTCGTCGGGATTGGCACCTTCATCCTGATCCTGCAGGGACGGCCTGGGGCTGGCCGGCTACAACCCGCCGATCTTCTGGTCGGTCTTCATCACCACGTTCGTGTTCTGGGTCGGCATCGGCCACGCCGGGCACGCTGATCTCGGCGATCCTGTTCCTGTTCCGCTCGCGGCTGGCGCACCGCGGTGTACCGCGCCACCGAGGCGATGACGGTGTTCGCGGTCATGACGGCGGCGCTCTTCCCGATCATCCACATCGGGCGCCAGTGGATCTTCTACTGGCTGCTCCCGTACCCGAACCAGCGGTACCTCTGGCCCAACTTCAAGTCGCCGCTGGTGTGGGACGTGTTCGCCATCAGCACGTACTTCACGGTGTCGTCACTGTTCCTGCTCTTCGGGCTCATTCCCGACGTGGCGGCGGTGCGCGACAAGGCGGTGGGCTGGCGCAAGCAGGTCTACTCGCTGATGTCGCTCGAACTGGCAGGGCACCGACAACCAGTGGCGGCACTATTCGCGCGCCTACCTGTACCTCGCCGCCCTCGCGACGCCGCTGGTGCTCTCGGTGCACTCGGTCGTGTCCTGGGACTTCGCCAGCTCGCTGATTCCCGGCTGGCACGGCACCATCTTCGCCCCCTACTTCGTCGCCGGCGCCATCTACTCCGGCGTCGGCATGGTGCTCACGCTGCTCATTCCGCTGCGGAAGCACCTCAAGCTCGAGCACATGATCACGGACTATCACTTCGACAACATGTCGAAGCTGATGCTGTTCACCGGCACGATCCTGTTCTATGCCTACGGCATGGAGTACTTCGTCGCGTGGTACAGCGGCAACACGTTCGAGCAGACCACCTTCTTCCGGCGCGCCTTCGGCCCGATGTGGTGGGGCGGCTGGTCGATGATCATCTGCAACGCGTTCGTGTCGCAGCTGCTCTGGTTCAGGAAGATCCGGACCAACCTCACGTCGCTCTTCATCATCTCGATCTTCATCAATATCGGGATGTGGTTCGAGCGCTACGTGATCATCGTGTCGTCGCTGGCGAATGACTACGTCCCGTACGCGTGGGACACCCTGACGCCAACCTGGGCGGACTGGGGCGTCCTGGCCGGGTCGTTCGGGTGGTTCGGCATGTGGTTCCTGCTGTTCGCCAGGAGCTTCCCGATCGTGGCGATCCAGGAAATCAAGGAATTCATCCCCATGCCGCGCCGGCGCGCGGCCACGGCAGGGCACCACTGATGGCCGCCTCCAAGCCGACTCCGGGCGTGCTGGCGTCGTTCGAGCACATCGACGCCGCCTGCGACACCATCAAGGCGCTGCGGGCCAAGGGGCGCCGCGATATCACGGTGTACTACTCGTACCCGAGCCACGAACTGGAGGAAGCCTGCGGCCACTCGGTGAGCCCGGTGCGCCTGTTCACGCTCATCGGCGGCCTCACCGGTACCACGGCGGCCTTCTCCATGCAGATCTGGATGAACCGGAACTGGCCGCTGCTCGTGGGCGGCAAGCCGGTGGTGGCCATCCCGGCGTTCGTGGTCATCGGGTTCGAGTTGACCGTGCTGCTCGGCGCGCTCTCCACCCTCTTTGGCGTCGGCCTGCTCTCCGTGCTGCTGCGGAACAAGGGCATCAAGTATGACGGCCGCTTCAGTGACGATCGCATCGGGGTGTTCGTCCCGGCGGGCCCCGAGCAGGCGCCGTCGATCGAGAAGATGTTCCGCGAGGCGGGTGCGGTGGAGGTGCAGCGTGCCGCATGAGCGCTGGCGTCTCCTCGTGGCGCTGCTGCCGCTCGCCCTCGGCGGCTGCGACTACTGGTACAACACGGTGCCCTCACCGGACCAGCTCTGGTACCACGTCGCCTGGTTCGACCAGATGATTCACCAGCGGTCCATCCGCCCGTACTCGACCGCCGACGTGCCGCGCTACACGGTGAAGGGCACCGTCCCGGTGGGCGGCGGCGAGGCGAACTGGGAGACCGGTGACGCCGCGACGCTCGCGTACGCGTTCGATGCGACGGTCGCCGACAAGCTGGTCAACCCGACGACCACGGGCGGCACACCGGCCACGCCGGGACCGGCACTCCCGACGCTGCCGGGCGACCTCAATGTCCGGGGCGACACGCTCTACAACACCTACTGTGCCGTCTGTCATGGTCACACCGGCGCAGGCAATGGCCCCGTGTCGGCGCGGCTCGTGGGCGTGCCCTCGCTGCTGACCGACCGGGCGCGCGCCTACACCGACGGCTACCTCTACAGCATGATCCGCTATGGACGCGGCCTGATGCCCAAGTACGGTGACAAGGTGCCGGTGCCGGCCAATCGCTGGGCCATCGTGAACCATGTGCGTGCGCTGCAGGCCGCGGCCCGCCGCCGCCCGCGCCCGTGGCGCCGGCCCCTGCCAAGCGGAGGGAAGCACTGATGGCGACCTCCCGTCGGCTTCATGAACGGCTGGTGGAGGCGTCGCTCAGGGGGCGCTACGACAAGCACCTCGGGGTGGGTCTCGGCGCTGGCGCTGCTTGGCCTCGTGCTCTTTGCCCTCGCCCTGCGCGGTGAAGGCAGCGAGCGCGCCTGGCAGCTGTTCCACGTGAACTGGCTCGTGTTCACCGGGCTCACCGGCGGCAGCCTCGCGCTGGCCGCCGTGCACAAGGTGGTCAATGCGCGCTGGTCGGGGATGCTCATCCGGTTTGCGGAGGCGGTGGTGGGCTTCGCGCCGTTCTCGCTGCTCGGATGCGTGCTGATCTTCACGGTGGGCTATCCGCACATCTATTCGCACATGCAGGAGCAGCTTCCTGCCATGTCGCATGGCAAGCAGGTCTGGCTCTCGCACAACGTGATGTTCGCCCGGCTCTTCATCGGCCTGTCGGTGCTGTTCTGGGTGGGCTGGAAAATCGTCCGGACCGACCTCGTGCCCGACGTCTTTGCCGCGAAGGGGCTCGCCACCGGTGGACGCCGCGCGATGTTCGAGCGCTACTCGCGCGACTTCGACGGGTCCGAGGGCGCGCAGGAGCGGATCTATTTGCGGCTGCGGAGGCTCGGGCCGATCTACGTCGTGCTCTACGCCATTGTCTTCACTTCGTCGCCTTCGACGGCATCATGGCGCTGCAGCCGCACTGGTTCTCGAACCTGCTCGGCGGCTGGTATTTCATGGGATCATTCCTTGGCGCGCACATGCTGCTCGCCCTGAGCATGATCTATGGTGGCAAGCACCTGGGCGTCGAGGATCTCATCTCGCCCAAGCAGCGGCATGACCTGGGCAAGCTCTGCTTCGGGTTCTCGGTATTCTGGACCTACCTGATGTGGGCCCAGTTCCAGGTCATCTGGTACGCAACCTGCCGGAAGAGACGGGCTTCGTCTTCGCGCGCCTCTGGGGGCCGTGGATCCCCGTGGCGCGCGCGGTGATCTTCGGGCTGTTCTTCCTTCCGTTCGCGATCCTGCTGGGCGTGGCGCCGAAGAAGAGCCGCGTCATCCTCGGAAGCGTGGCGGTGATCAGCCTGAGCGCCCTCTGGCTCGAGCGGTACCTCATGGTGATGCCGTCGATCAGCGAGGAGAACGGGCCGCAGTTCGGCCTGCCGGAGCTCGGTCCCACGGCGCTCTTCCTGGGACTGTTCCTGGTCACCTACGCGATGTTCGCCCGCACCTGGCCCATGATCTCGCCCCGCCTGGCCGAGATCACGCTGGACCGTGAAGTACACCATCTCGAGACGGAGGTCTATGATCATGAGGATCAGGATCGGGACTACGTGCACGAGGCGGATGTGGAGTAGGGCGGCAAGAAGGCCAAGAGCGGCAAGAGCCGGCAAGAACACGAGGGTCCAGTGCGCGAGCACCGGACCCCTTTTTCGTTCGCAGTTTCCTGCCGCCTTGCCGCTCCTGCCGCCTGGCGCTATTTCGTCCTCATCGCCGCATTCACCCGGCGTACCATCGCGCGCAGTGAATCGGGTGGCAGCTCTCCAGTGACCACGAGCATGCGATCACCGCGCTGCACCACCTCGGCCGGCCTCCCGGCCGAGTCGAGCCCGCCATCACCGCGACGGGACAGCAACTGTGACACATCGGCAGCGGGGCCCTCGATGGTCTGGATCACCTCACCCGACGAGAGACGCTGTGCCACGACCATCATGGGCGAACCGGCCTGATGGCTGGGCTGCACCTGTACCTCCTCCACCGGCAGGCCCTCGACCCTGGCCGGTGCCTGCCCCGCGACGTCCTCGGCATGGTCCCAGGGAACGGTACGCCAGACACCCTGAAGCCCGGGGCCGGGATCGGTCGGGAGCGCTGCGGACGAGGTCTCGGTGGAGTGGGGAGCGGCGGCAGAACGGTGCGACGCGACGGTCACAGGGGTTTCCGGGACCTGCTCCTCGGACCTCGGGCGGGTCGGCCGGACCGGGCGCATCGACGCCGGAATGACGGCGGTGGTCGCGATCGCCGTCTGGTTTCGGCGGCCGGGGCGGGCGTCGGCTGCCGGGACTCCCGTGGCTGCGGCGAGAGGCTTGAGGGACACCGTTCCGAGCGCACGCAATCCATATCCCGCGCCCAGGGCACCGATCAGGCTGGCCGCCCAGAGAAACCGGCGCGTCCGCTGCCGCCGTGGCAGCGCCAGAGCATAGCGACGGCTGAGCTCCTCGAGCGCGGGCGGAATTCGCCGCGGCGGGGCGAGGGTGCCGAGCAGCGAGAGTCGTGCGATCGCGCAGGGCGGCGATGCGTCGCGCTCTGACTGGCACACGGCACAACTGGCCAGGTGACTCTCGATCACGACGCAGCGTGACCGGCTGAGGGCCTGGTCGAGGTATGCGTGCAGTTCTTCTTCAGAGATGTGCGACATCGGCCTCGAGATGGTGCTGTCGTTCATGAGCCTCTACCAGGCGCCGACGGGCCCGGGCAAGGGTGGTACCAATGGCTCCTACCGCCAGGCCGGACTGTTCGGCAATCTCGGGATAACTGAGCCCGGCGTCCCATAGGAGCAGCACTTCCTGGTCGCGCGACGACAGGGTGGCGAGCGCCTCCTTGACCTGCGCGCCCTGCTCGTCGTCCTCCATCTGCGTCCTCGGCCGCGCGCGGCCGCGACGGCTGTACGCCCGGCTCAGACTGCATCAGGACCAGGTGTCGCCGGCGCCGAATCGCGGCGCGAGCTTCATCGCGTGCCAGGTTTGCCGCCACGGCGAAGATCCAGGCGCGGGGCTTTTCCGGGCGGTGAGCCAGGAGGCGCATGAACACCTCCTGTGCCAGATCCTCGGCGCGGTCAGCGTCCCATACCTTGCGGTACAGGTACCGCACCACGGCGGTGTATGTGCTCTGGTAGAGTTCTTCGAGCTCATCAGCCATCGGGTACCTCCGGGACTGCCACTCCACACCGCCTGCATTCGCCAGCATAGACGTCCGCGTGGCTTGAACTTGCACACTTTCAGCCGCCGCGGGTAGGCCCGGTACGGGGTATCACCCGCGGCTTCGCCCGGCTGGGCTTATTCCGGCCTGAAAAGACGCATCCGGGGTGCAAACCCTTGTTCTTGGGAGGCCATTCGAAGCAAAGATCCGGCTTGGCGCTCCGGCCGTCCCTCCGGGTCCGCCCATGCAGGGTACAGGCCACCCCGTCCGGCCTCCAGGTACCCGCAGGCCGAGATCATCTCGACATCGATCGAGAAGTCGCCCTCCCGCTCGACCTTGCACAGGTAGGGTGACTTGCGGTGTCGCACCAGCGCTTCGAGCAGGACCTGCTTCCGGGTGCACATGATCTCGACCTGGAGGTCGCGGCAGCAGGCCGCGCCGCGACGGTGATCGGAGGTCTCACACGGCGCGCCCTCGCAGGGGTTGGTTGAGGCAAGCACCGGAAGCGACCGTGGTCGAGGAGGTGGAGGATCAAACCGCCGGGTGGTCAGCCGCATGCGGTCCACGACCTGAAAGCGATTGCCCCCCAGCTGCCTGGGTTGAGCGGGATGGCGGGGGGCCCGCGGCATTCGCCCGGAGAATCCGTGCACACCGCAGCGGGCTCCCCCGTCGGCGGAGCCTTTCAGGTGCCGACAGGGTACCTGCAGCACGGCGTCGACGTACAGGTCGCCCTCACCGGTCCAGACCTCGCCGAAGGCGATGCGCTCGGTATGGCCAAGGAGCCAGGTGGCTTCGTGGTCGAGGGAGGTTACCCCCTCCTCCAGCGAGCCGATACGCAGGAGCACGTCGAGGGCCCGACAGTGACTGCCAAGTGATGCGCAACGCGGGGGAGGGGTCATCGTGTCCGGATTCGGGGCATCGGCGGGACTCTCGACCGCAAGCTACCGGGAGGCCCCGGCCTTGTGAAGCGTTTCACAGTCGGTATTTTGTTGCCCGAACCGGTGTCCGGTTCCATATGTACCCAAATCCTTTCGGAGGCTCGACAAGCAATGCGCGGACATTTCCTGGTCGCGGGCGCAGCCCTGGTGCTCGCTGCCTGTGGTGGCGAGAAGAAGGCTGACGCTCCAGCCGCCGGTGCGCCGGCGTCGGCGCCCGCCACTGGCGTGACGCCGACCCCAGACACGGCGGCGCCGGCCATGGCCGCAGCTGCTCCCGCCGCCGCGCCCGCCGCGGCTGGCGCGACGGTGGACGTGAGCATGGAGCTCGTCGGCACGACGTATAAGTACGACCCGTCGGTCCTCACCGTGAAGGCCGGCGACGTGATCAAGTTCCACAACAAGAGCGGCGGGCCGCACAACGTGGCGTTCGACGCGGCCGGCATCCCGTCCGGTGCAGCGTCCGTGATCGACGGCGCGCTTGGGCCGACCAAGATGGCCCCGCTCACCGGCGCCCTGCTCCTCGAGCAGGATGCGGTGTTCTCGCTCAGCACGGCAGGTTTCCCGGCCGGCAAGTACGCCTTCCACTGCACGCCGCACCAGGCGCTCGGCATGACGGGCACGCTGACGGTGAACTAAGGCGGCAGGGCGGCAGGAGGCCAAGACGCCAACGTACGAGGGCGGGGCTCCGCACTCAGGTGCGGCACCCGCCCTTGTCCTGTTTCCTGCCGCCCTGCCGCCCTGCCGCCTTGCCGCCTCGGCGCCGCGCTCCTACATGATCACCGGCTCCGCCACTCTCGTCACCCACGGCATCGTCACTCCGATCACCAGGCCAAGCAGCGCATCGATGCCGTAGTGCATCTGGGTGTACACGGTGGCGATCGGCATCAGGATCACCGGCACCAGCAGGAGCATGCCGAGCCTCCGGTTGCTCTTCCACGTCGCGAACTCTGCCGCAGTGGTCGCCGCGACGTGCGACGAAGGGAAGGCTGCGCCGTACGAACTGCCGCCGAGCAACGCGGCGTACACCATCTGCGCCGGCAGGTTGTCCACGAAGGCTCCGGTGGGGCGGGCAAAAACGTAGTATGGTCCGCCGACCGGGAACCATGCGAAGATCAGGAAGCAGAAGCAGTAGGTGCAGACCACGTTTCGGCTGAAGAGCCGTAGCGCAGGCCAGTCACCGCGGGCAATGAAGTAGACCGACGGAACGGCCAGGACCAGGTAGTAGAACAGGTAGACGCCGTGCAGCAGGAAGGACCAGAAGGCGCTCGGGCTGGCCTCGCCACCAGTCCCGCGCGGGCTGCATGCCGAACAAGGCCTGTTCCCACCGCATGACCGTATCGTCGTGACCGCGAATGAGGCCGCCACCACTCAGCACGTCGAGCGCACTGTATCCCACCAGGATCAACACCAGCGGAGAGACCTCGCGCAGGAACTGCCCGACCCGGCCCAGCCCCGGTCGCGTCAGCATCCACATCAGCAGGACGACGAGTGCATGCGCCAGCGCAATACCCAGGTTCCAGCGCGACAGGCCAATCCTGGTGAGTGCGGTCAGGCTGACCAGCGCGGCGTAGGTCGCCAGGACGATCTCGACGAGGCGCCAGTGCGGCTTGTCCTCCGGAGACGCTCCTATAGCCATCCCGATTCCACGTACCAGGCTTTCGTGGCCGGCAGTCCGCGCGCCAGGTCGTACTCGGGCTGCCAGCCGGTGTCCGCCATCAGGTCGGTGGGATCGCCGGTCCAGGCAGGACAGAAGAAGTCATGCGCCTTGTCGGCACGCAGGATGGTCCGGTTGCCCGTGATCGCCGCGAGCTGGCCTGCGGCGCCGAGCAGCACACGCGCCGCGGGTTTGGGGATGGGGATGATGCGTACGTCATGCCCCATGAGCGTGCCGATGCGGCGCACGAAGTCGCGCGTGCTCACGATTTCGGGGTGATTGGCGAAGTAGGCACGCCCCTCGATGCCCGGCGTACTGGCAAGCAGCTCGAGCGCGCGGGCCAGGTCGAGCACGTAGACCATCGACAGCTCCTGGGTCCCGTCCCCGAAGACCGGCGCAAAACCGGTGCGCACGAGCTTGAACACCTGGAGGAAGTTGTCGCGGTCGCGCGGGCCATAGACCGCCGGCGGGCGCGCGATGATCCAGGGCAGGTGGCTCTGTCGAACGACCTGTTCCGCCGCCTGCTTGCTCCGGCCGTACATGGTGACGGGATGCTCCGGATCAGCGGCAGTGCGGGGGACGCCGCGCGCCGAGGGCCCGGCAGCGGCAAGCGAGCTGATGTGAACCAGTCGCGCGTACGGCGCCAGCAGTTCCATGGCGCGCACCACATTCGCCGTACCATCGCGGTTGGCCTGAAAGAATTCGGCCTCGTCGATCGCGGCGACGAGGGCCGCCGCGTGGTACACCACCTCCTGCCCGCGCACCGCATCGCGGATCGCGGGCTCGTCCTGGAGATCGCCCCGGACCAGGCGGACACCGCGGGCCTCGAGCCCGGCGGCCTTTGCCGTCGAGCGCACGAGCGCCGTGACGTCGTGTCCCGAGGCCAGCAGTCGATCGATGAGATGGGTGCCGACGAAGCCGGTCCCGCCGGTGACCAGCGCCTTCACGTCGCGCGGTCGTACAGCCGGTAGGTCTTGTAGACGCGGAAGTTCATCTTCTCGAGGCCGGCGTTCATGGCGGGATTGTCCTCGAGGATCCAGCCGGCCTCACCCCAGTAGATCTTCTGCTCCCCGGCCTTGGTCCAGATCCAGTGGTAGAGCATGGCGTCCACGCCCTTGCCGCGCCATTCCGGAAGGATGCCGAGCAGGATGATGCGACAGCGGCGCAGCCGATGGGTCTTGAGCAGCCAGAACGTGCGAATCAGGAAGGAGATCAGGCCACCCCTGGCGTTCCCGACCAGCGCGCTGTTGAGGTCGGGCAGCGCGAGCCCAAAGGCAATGACCTTCCCGTCCTTCTCCGCGAACGGCACGATCTCGGGCACCACGACCGGCTTGAAGCTCTTGGCGAGATGATCGATCTCATGGTCGGTCATGGGGATGAAGCCCCAGTTCTTTTCCCACGCCGCGTTGTAGAGGTACTTGATCTGGTCGACTTCCCTGGAAAACTCCTTCATGTTCAGTGAGCGCAGGGTGATGCCCTGGCGCTGGCGGATCAACTCGGTGCCCCGCGCCAGCCGCTCCGGTACCGGGACGTACTCGTTGGCGCCGCCGCCCTGGTACACCAGGAGGTCCTTTGCCTTGGTGAAGCCGGCCCGCTCCATCAGTCGCACGTAGTAGGGCGGGTTGTGCGGCATGAGCAGGGTGGGCGGCGTGTCGAATCCGTCGACCAGCAGCCCGCACTGGTCGTTGGTGGAGAAGGAGGCGGGCCCGCGCATGACGTGTCAGGTTGTGCGCGCGCAGCCATTCGTTCGCGGTGCGGAACAGGGCGTCGGCCACGGCCTGGTCATCGATGCAATCGAACCAGCCGAAGAAGCCCACACGATCGCCATGCGTCTCGTTGTGCAGCCGGTTGTCGATGGCCGCGATGCGCCCGACCACGGCGCCATCCCGCTCGGCGAGGAAGTATTCGGCCTCGGCGTGCTCGAAGAAGGGGTTCTTCTTCCGGGAGAGCGTGATCTCGATGTCCATGCGGAGCGGGGGGATCCAGACCGGGTCTCCCGCGAACAGCCGGTAGGGAAAATCGATGAAGCTCTTGAGGTCGCGGGCGGTGCGCGCCGGCCGGACCGTGACTTGTGTCAGATGACGCCCAGTTCGCGCCCGATGCGCCCGAACTGCTCCAGTGCAAAGTCGATCTGGTCGAACGTATGCGTGGCCATGAGGCTGGTGCGCAGGCGGCACTGCGACGGCGGCACCGCCGGCGGTGCCACCGGATTGGTGAAGACGCCGGCGTCGAAGAGCTTCCGCCACATGAGGAACGTCTTTTCCAGCGGGCCGATCAGCACCGGCAGGATCGGCGTTTCCGAGGGGCCGATGTCGAAGCCGAGCTGCCGGAATCCCGCCTGCAGCCGCTTGGTGTTGGCCCACAGGTTGGCACGCCGCTCCGGCTCGCTCTGCAGCACCTCGAGCGCCGCAAGCACGCCGGCGGTGTTCGCCGGTGGGAGGGACGCGGTGAAGATGAGCGGGCGGCAATGATGGCGAAGGTAGTGGATGACCATGTCGGATGCCGCGACGAATCCGCCGATCGACGCCAGCGACTTGGAAAAGGTGCCCGCGATGATGTCGACTTCCTCGGTGAGGCCGAAATGCGCCGCGGTTCCGTCTCCCCTGGGACCAAGAACGCCGAGCGAATGCGCGTCGTCCACGGCCAAGGCGGCCCCGTGCTTGTGCGCGATGCGCACGAGGTTCGGGACGTCGGCAATGTCGCCTTCCATCGAGTAGACGCCGTCGACCACGATCATCGTTCCGCGCCCGGCCTTGTCCCGCTCGCGCTCGAGCTTGCGCTCCAGGCCGGCAAGGTCACCGTGATTGAAGCGCTCGGTCTCGCCGTACGACATCTTCGCGCCATCCACCACGGACGCGTGATCCAGCTTGTCGAGCAGCACCACCTCGCCGCGGCCGATCAGCCCCGAGATGAGTCCCAGGTTCGCCTGATAGCCCGTGGAAAAGATGAGGCAGGCTTCCTTGCCAAGAAACGTGGCAAGGTTCTGCTCCAGCTTCTCGTGCAGGTCGATCGTGCCATTGAGGAACCGGCTCCCGGTGCATCCGGAGCCGTACTGGTGGAGGGCCTTCTGCGCTGCCTCGAGAACCTTGGGATGGTGCGTGAGGCCGAGATAGTTGTTCGAGCCCAGCATGATGCGTCGCTGGCCCTCGATGATTACGACCGTGTCCTCGGACTCCGAGATGGGCTTGAAGTAGGGGTACAACCCCGCCGCCTGGATCTCGCGTGCCTTGGTGAACTGCCGGCACTTTTCGAAGAGGGACACCTGATGCACTGTCTCTGCGTCCACGGCCCCTCGCGTCTGCGGTGTGGAAACGTCGATCCGAACTTCAGGATGGCGTTATGACCTTGCAAACTAACGAGTTGACGCAAGCCCAACAAGCGCGCTGCTTGACTAGCTGCAGGGAGGGGACGAGCTTCAAACCATGCGAAACCGGGGGGACGAAAGCGGTCGGCGCACCTTCCTCAAGCGCAGCGCGATGCTTGGCGCGGGTCTGGCGCTGGGTGGGTCGTTGCGGCCCGTTCCGCTCCTCGGGCTCCGCCGTGATCCGGATCCCGAGGTTCCCAACGAACAGGTGGCCAGGATACTCCACGACCTCTTCGGCGACCGGCCGATCCGGAAGGGGCGGGTTCAGCTGGACATGCCGCTCGTGGCCGAGGATGGCCGGGTGGTGCCGGTGATCATCGACGCACCCGACCTGCCGATGACACCGGACAACTACGTGAAGGCCGTGCACCTGATCGTGGATCACAATCCCGATCCGCACCTCGCCGCATTCTACCTCACGCCCCTCCTGGGGACACTCTCGCTCCAGTTCCGCATCAAGATGAAGCGCACGACCTGGGTGCGCGCCATCGTCGAGACCAGCAGTGGCGAGGTGTGGGCCGACTACGCGCATGTCGATGTATCGCTCAATGGCTGTGGCTGAGCCGTGATGCCACTCACCGTGGGCGACGCCCGCATCCGGCTCGCCGTCCCGCATCCAGCGCGGGGAGACGATCACCGTGCACACCATCGTGCAGCACCCGATGGACACCGGATTCTTCCGTTCGGCCGATGGGCAGCCGATCCCCGCCTACTTCATCAGGGACGTAACGGTGACCTACGCCGATCGACCGACGGCCCAGTTCACCTGGACCTCCGGCATCAGTCGCGATCCGGTCGTCAGCTTCGCGCTTGTCGCCGATCGCGAAGGGCCGCTCACGATTCGATGGGTGGACAACACCGGCGCCGTCTTCGAGCAGACCGCGCAGATCACGTTCAGCGCCGCCTGAAGCTGCGGGCCATCAGGCTTCGGGGCGCCACGCACATCGCGCCGGCCGCGATGATCGGCCTGGCGAGCGCACTGTCGGCCCAGGTCCAGCCGCGCTACCGCGCATTCTCCCCCACAACCACCGCTACCATCTATCCCACGCGCGTGCTCGCACCCGGCATCGTCGCGGTCCTGGGCGACTCGGGAAAGGGAGCGGAGGGCCGCCCCAATGCCGGCTATATCGACACTCCGTCCGGCATACTGGTGATGGGCGGGCTCGCGAGCCCGGTCCAGGGTGAGGCGGTGGTGCGAACCATACGCGCACAGACCGGGGACTCGATCCGTTTCCTGGTGCTCTTCGCCCATCATCCCGACATGCAGTTCGGCGCGATTGCACTCAAGCGCGCCGGCGCGCAGGTGATTGCGCATCCCGACGCGAACATCCTCGCCGCCGAGGGCGGTCCCGACCAGATGGTGGCCGACTGGGACCAGGTCGTGGGCCTGCAGGAGATGCTCGGTTTCGAGTTCGCGAACGTGCCCGATCATCCGGTGAGCGGCATCGACACACTCGCGCTCGGAGGGCGGACGATCGTGCTCTGGCACCCGGGCGCCGCCCATTCGGCAGGCGACCTGATGGTCTGGATTCCTGCGGAGCGAGTCCTGTTCACCGGTGACGTGCTGGTGGAGGATGGCGTGACGATGGTCGTCGACGGCAATTCGACCGTCCTGCTGCAGGTGCTCGATGCGATCGAGCAGCTGCAGCCGCGCATGATCGTTCCTGGCCACGGGCGGATTCCGTCCGACCCGAACGCGCTGGTCGACTCGACCCGGCGTTATATCACGGCGCTGCGCGCTGCGATGCGGACCGCCGTCGAGAACAATGTGCCGATGCGTCGCGCACTGTCGTCCCTGCCACCGGCCGACGAGAACCGGCCAGTGTCGCTGAACAGCCGGGTTCGACGGAATGCGAACCGGGTATACCTCGAGATGGAGCGTGACGTGATGGGACTCGATTCCGTGCCCCCACCGCCGGTGCAACGGCCATGACCCATCGCGCGTGGTCAATGGCCCTTCTCGTTTCGCTCGCGGGAGGGGTCAGTGTTCCGGTGGGCGCCCAGGGGCGCTCACCCACCGCGGCCCAGCTGGTCTCGACGGACACCGTGGCCGCCTGGCTCGCGCGCGGTGCGCCGGTGCGCCTGCTGGATACCCGGCTCGATGTCTGGACCTACCTGAAAGGGCACCTGCCACAGGCGCAGTACCTCAACATCGAGACCCTCCGCGCGAGCCAGAACGGTCTTCCGGTGCAGCCGCTCGACACCGACTGGTACCGCATCCTGTTCCGCCGGCTGGGCCTCGATCCTGCCGTGCCGGTCGTGGTCTACAGTGCCGGCGAGACCCTCAACATCGACGCGACATTCGCGGCCTGGATCCTCGCCTCAATGGGCCACCCCAAGGTCTACCTGCTCGATGGCGGATTCTCGAAATGGAGCTACGAATCCCGGGAGATCGCGCGGAAGTATCCACGCGTCGCGCCGGCCGGGCGATGGTGGAACGGACAGGACTTCCGTCCCGCCGTGGCGTCGCTTGCCGATGTGCAACGCGGCATGGAGACTGGCGCGCTGCTGGTGGACGCACGCCCCAGGGACCAGTACATGGGTGAAGCGGGGTCACAGATGCGGCTGGGTCACATTCCCGGTGCGCTCAACCACTGGTGGCAGGACGACCTGTCGACCGGGGATTTCGGCCGGACCTTTCTTCCCGTGGACAGCCTCCGCAGCCAGTACGCCAGGGAGGGAATCACGCCCGATCGTGACCTCATTCTCTACTGCAACAGCGCCACCGAGGCGAGCCACGTCTTTTTCGTGCTGAAGTACCTGCTCGGATACCCGCGTGTCCGGATCTACGCCGGCTCATGGACGGAATGGGCGGAACGGGAGGACCTGCCACTGGAGCGCGGTACCGGACCACGGTACTTCCCGCCGGTCCGGGTTGCGCCCGCTCCCGCGCGCCCGTAGGGTTCTACTTATCCGGAACGTCCCTTATAGGCGCATTTGGCCGCGACTGTCATAGCCCCGGTAGGTATTCAGTATCGGGGCTGGCTCGGCCGCCACCGTCGTGGCGGGTCGGGCAAGCACGCAGGGTGTAAGAGAGGCCTGCCGCGAGCAGGCCTCTGGCGCTTACGCGGCCCTGCATATGGGCCAATGTGCCCAGATGACTCGGGAGGTCTCATGACCGCGTCGGGAACGGGAGAAGCAGGGACCACTGCCGCGCGGATTCGGCAGGCGCAGCTGGACGTCCTGATGCAGGGGCTTGGAGCGATGACGCTCCCCGTGGTGCTGGTGGACCTGCAGCGTGAGGTGCTGCTCGCGAATGAGGCCTTCAAGGGCGCGTTTCCCGAGGACATCGCCGCCGGCATCATCGCCGACGCCTGGACGCGCCTCTCCGAGCCCGGCACTGGCGGACCTCCTCATGACGGGGAGGTTGCGGTGCGGGGAAGCCGCCGCGTTCGTGTGCAGGGGATCGACCTCAACCAGGGCGCGATCGAGTGGTTCGTCCTGGTGGTGGAGCGGCGGGCGGCGCGACGGCTCACTGCCGACAATGTTCAGCAGCGCTTCGGGCTGAGTCCGCGCCAGGCGGAAGTGGCGCTCCTCCTGGCGCAGGGACATACGACCGCAGAAATCGCCCGGATGCTGGAGCTGACGACCCATACCGTCCGGCACCATGCGGAACAGGTCCTCCGACGGCTCAGCGTACGAACCCGGCAGCAGGCCATGGTGAAGCTCCGTGATGGGACTGCCCGGGGTCCGCGTGCCCGGCCGAGCGGCGGCCATACCCGTCCCTGACCGGTGCAACCCGGAGGCGCGATTCTGCGTATGAGGGCTCCAACCACTGTCCTCTTCAGAGGGATTCATGACGTACCTGCAATCCGTCCGCGTGCGTGCATTCCTGCTCTGCTCCGCGGCACTGGCGGTCGGCGCCGATAGGCTCACCGCCCAGAAACCGAAGCCTGCTGCCACGCCGGCAGCGCACGCCACGCGAGGCGTGACCGTCGAGGGCATCACCCAGTACACCCTGCCGAACGGCTTCACCTTCCTGCTCTTCCCCGATCCCTCGAAGGCCACGGCGACCGTCAACATCGTGTACTTCGTCGGGAGTCGGCACGAGGGCTATGGTGAGACCGGCATGGCCCACCTGCTGGAGCACATGCTCTTCAAGGGGTCCACCGGGCACCCGAACATTCCGCAGGAACTGACGCAGCACGGCGCGGATCCGAACGGCACGACGTGGACCGACCGCACCAACTACTACGAGACGTTCCCCTCGAGCGACGCCAACCTGACATGGGCGCTCGATCTCGAGGCGGACCGGATGATCCACAGTTTCGTGGCCAAGAAGGACCTCGTGTCGGAGATGACCGTGGTCCGGAACGAATTCGAGCTGGGCGAGAACGACCCCGCGGGGATCCTCGAGGAGCGGGTCACGAGCACCGCATTCCTGTGGCACAACTACGGAAACTCCACCATCGGTGCCCGCTCGGATATCGAGAACGTGCCGATCGAGCGCCTGCAGGGGTTCTATCACAAGCACTATCAGCCCGACAACGCGCTACTGGTCATCGCCGGCCGGTTCGACTCGACCCAGGCGGTGCGCCAGGTCGAACAGAAGTTCGGCCGCATTCCGCGTCCCAACCGCAGCGGCGACAACATCCTGTGGCCGACCTACACGCGTGATCCGGAGCAGGATGGCGAGCGCTCGGTTACGCTGCGGCGTCCGGGGGACGTGCAGGTGGCGATGGCGCTCTACAAGGTGCCACCGGCCTCCGACCCGTCGCTGTACGCCGCCGTAAGCCTGCTGGACGAAATCGTCGGGGCGGCGCCGTCGGGACGCCTCTACCTGGCGCTCGTCCCCAGCGGAAAGGCTGCGAACGTGTCGGCGGCGAGTTACGCCTTCCGCGAGCCAACCACCATGTATGCGAAGGTTGAGGTGCGGAAGGATGGCTCGCTGGCCGAGGCGGAGCAGATCATGCTGGCGACGCTCGATTCCCTCTCGATCAAGCCGCCAACCACGGAAGAGGTCGAGCGGGCGCGCGCCACGCGACTCAAGAACATCGACCTGCTGCTGAACCAGTCCGACCGGGTGGGACTCACGCTGTCCGACTGGGCTGCAACGGGTGACTGGCGCCTGCTCTTCATTTATCGCGATGCGCTGCGCAAGGTCACGACCGAGGATGTCGCGACCGTGGCGCGGACCTACCTGAAGCCGGACAACCGGACCACGGGCCGGTTCATCCCGACCGACAAGCCGGATCGTGCCCCGCTGCCGCCAGAACCGGACGTCGCGGCCCTGGTAAAGGACTACAAGGGTGACGCCGCGCTGGCTGTCGGCGAGGCATTCGATCCATCGCCATCGTCGATCGAGTCGCGGGTCAAGCGCGGAACCCTGGCGTCAGGCCTGCGCACCGAGATGCTGACGAAGAAGACCCGCGGCCAGACGGTGAACGCGACGCTCACGCTCTACTACGGGACGCTCGATGCCGTCACCGGCAAGGCGGCGGTGGCCGACCTGACGGTGGACATGCTCGGGCGTGGTACCAAGTCACTCACCCGGCAGCAGGTGAAGGATCGCCTGGACAGCCTCAAGTCCCAGGTGCGCCTCAACGGTGGCCCGACGCAGTTGACGGCGACCATCACGACGACGCGACCGAGTCTGGCACCGACGCTGCGCCTGCTCGGGCAGATGCTGCGGGAGCCCGGTTTCGATGCGGCCGAGTTTTCCCAGCTCAAGCAGGAGAACCTGGCGCAGATCGAGAGCCAGCGCTCGGATCCCACTGCGCTCGGCTCGCAGGCATTCAGTCGCACGATCTTTCCGGTGCCGAAGGGACATCCGCGCTACACCGCCACGTTCGACGAACAGGTAGCGGACTACACCGCCGCCTCCCTGGCGGATGTCCAGCAGTTCTATGCCCAGTTCCTTGGCGCCAGCAATGGTGACATCGCCATCGTCGGCGACTTCGACCCGGCCGAGATCACGACGGTGTTGAACGAGACACTGGGAAGCTGGAAGAGCCCGTCACCATTCGCGCGAGTACCACTCGAGGCGACGGACGTGAAGGGCACCGTCATCACGATCGAGACGCCCGACAAGGCGAATGCGTTCTACATCGCCGGGCGCCCGCTCAAGATGCGCGACGACAACCCGGACTACGCGGCGATGGAGCTGGCCAACTACATCGTCGGCGGCGGCTTCCTCAATTCCCGCCTCGCCACCCAGATCCGCCAGAAGGAAGGCCTGAGCTATTTCGTCGGCTCGGCATTCTTTGCGAATGCCCTCGACCTGCGCGGCGTGTTCGAGGACATCGCCATCTACGCCCCGCAGAATCTTGCCAAGCTGGAGACGGCGTTCGCCCAGGTGCTGGACAGCGTGCGCAGCACCGGGTTCACGGCGGACGAAGTGGCGAAGGCGAAGGACGGTTACCTGCAGGAGCGCCAGCTCTCACGGGCGAAGGATGACGAGCTCGCTCCGGACCTGGCCCAGGACGGCTTCCTCGGGCGCACCATGGCATGGGACGCGTCGCTCGAGACGAAGATCAAGGCGCTGACCCCGGCCGAACTCCAGGCCGCGTTCAAGAAGTACGTCGACCCATCGAACTTCGTCGTCGTGCGGGCCGGTGATTTTTCGAAGGGGAAGCCGGCAGCCGCGACGCCTTGAAGGCCGGCGAAGCAGCGGGAAGCGGTCCGTCGGCTGACGAGGGGCCGCCTTTCTGTACCTGCGCTATCTTGTGGTCAGTCTGGCCAATGACATTTCGCGGGAGCAGCGGTTGAGCCGATATCGGTTTCTGGCGCTTGGATGCACGCTGGCGATGGTGGGTTGCACGCACCAGAAGCTGGACATTCCCCCCGCGGATATCAGCACCGAGGAACTGCCGGCGCTGCCGGACAGCCAGCCGTTCTCGTATGTCAGTGCGCCGATCGTCTTCGACTACCGGTCGCTGATGCAGGAAGCGGAGCGCCGCATCCCTGTCAAGCTCGGCAGCATCAACAAGAAAGATCGCATCAAGGTGTCGAACAGCCCCGCGCTCTGGGTCGCGCCCGAGCTCAAGCGGGGGCCGCTGGAGTTCACCTTCGAGAAGAACACCGTCACCGTCACGGCGGTCTTCGAGTACCGGGCGAATGCGTGGGCCAAGCCGTTCCTGGTCGAGATCCCGGTGTCATGCGGCATGGACAAGGAGGCGCCGCGCATCCGGCTCAGCATCACGGCCTCGTATGACCTCAAGTCCAACTGGCACCTCGACACCCATACGCGCCTCAAGGCGCTTGGCCCCCTCACCGACACCGAACGCGACCAGTGCGAGATCACCTTCCTGCACATCGACGTCACGCAGAAGGTCGCGGACGCCGGGAAGGGTGCGCTGGAAAAGGCGCTGGCCAAGGCCGACAGTGAGATGGCCCGGATCAGCATCCAGAAGCCGATCGAGGGGCTCTGGAACAAGCTGCAGACCCCGATTTCCATCGCGAAGGGCCAGCTCTGGTTCCGCATTCGCCCGCAGACGATCTCGCTCGGGCCGATCCGGGCCACCGACTCCACGCTGACGGCACAGCTCGACCTTCTTGCGCGTCCGCGCATGCGGGCGGGCGAGCGCCCACCCAACGACAGCCTGCCGCTGCCGGCACTTGGGCGCACGGTGTCGAGTGATACCACGGCGGACGTCTTCATGGAGGGTGTGCTCTACTACGAGGCGGCGAACAACATCCTCAACAAGAATCTCGTCGGAAAGACCGTCGGGAAGGGCTGGAAGCGGGTCAAGATCGAGAGCGTAACGGCGCGATCGGCCGGCAAGGGCCGCGTGCTGCTTGGCGTGAGCATCACGGGCGCGGCCGACGGAACGGTCTGGGTCGTGGGGACGCCGAGTTACGACACCACGACCGACCTGATCACGGTGCCCGACCTCAAGTTCGACGTCAATTCGGAGGGCTACCTGGAGAAGGCGGCTGGCTGGCTGGTCAACGGGCCGTTGCTGGAGGACGTGCGGAATGCCGCGCAGATCCACGCGGCCGACCTGCTCAAGGAAGTGGTCCGGATTATCAACAAGGAAATCAATCGCCAGCTGTCCGAGGGAATCTACCTGCGGGGCGAACTCATCGGTGCGCGCGCCATGAGTGTGCAGGCGCAGGAACGCGGCGTGGTGGTGAGCGCCAAGGGGCTCGGCAAGCTCTGGCTCGAGATCGACAAGAAGGACCTGCTGCCGAAAAAGCGCCTGATCAAGCCGAAGAAGAAGAAACCGGCAGCACCGCCAGCCAAGAGCGGCTGATCAGGGAGCCGGGCACTCGACCCGGATCGAGGTGCCCTCTCTCGACCAGACCAGTTCCACACACGAGCGCCCGTCCTTCACCACCGGGCGCTCGATCACGTCGGCCGTGCGGAAGAACTCGCCGATCGTGGTGTGGCCATCGCCGTTCCAGTCCATCTGCTGCCAGGTGTACCTGGTCCGCGCGACGGCGATGGCCAGCCAGCAGTAGTACAGTACCGCCATGATCAGCGGCATCCCGAAAATCAGCAGGAGTGCATGCCGTGCCTCGTTGCGGCCACCCGCTTCCACTGGAGTGGCAGTCAAGCGCCGGCTACGGCGGGGCGCAGCCGGTGGGCAAACTTCTGCCGAAGCTTGGCCACCTTCGGTGCGATGACGACCTGGCAGTACCCCGCCTCCGCATTCCGCTGGTAATACTGCTGGTGATACTTCTCCGCCGCATAGAACTGCGGCGCCGCCTCGAGCTGGGTGACAATCTTCCCGCCCCAGATCTCCTGGCTGTCGAGTTCCTTGATCAGGGCTTCGGCCGCCTGCCGCTGTTCCTCGCTCCGGTAGTAGATGACCGAGCGATACTGCGTTCCCGCGTCGGCTCCCTGGCGGTTGAGCGTGGTCGGGTCATGCATCGCGAAGAAGACGACCAGGAGGTCACGGAAACTGATCACCTCCGGCTCGAATTCGACCTCCACCACCTCGGCGTGCCCGGTGGCGCCAGTGCACACCAGTTCGTAGCTCGGGTTCGGCACCTTGCCACCGGCGTAGCCGGACGTCACCCGCACGACACCCTCGAGCCGCTCGAGCACCGCCTCGATACACCAGAAGCAACCACCACCCAGCAGGGCGATCTCCGTCTTTCGGTCCGTCATGTTCCCATCTCCCGATTCCTGCAAGTCAGTTCGCGACCCGGATGATCCTGAGTCGCACCAATTCCCGGATCCAGCGCGTCATTGATGAGTCTTGGCCCCTATAAACGACGTCCGGGCCCTTGTGGATTCGTCCCTTGAGCCGCGCAGGGCGGCTTCAGTCGACACGGCTCGCCCCCAGCTCCCGGATCTGGGCGGCGTGCCGCGTTTCGTGCGCGCCGAGGAATACCAGCCACTGATACAGGTCGAGGACGCCAAAGGCCGGATGGGGATAGGAATATGTGCCGAGTGCCACCCCATCGACCTCGGTGATCGTCTTCAGGAGCCGGACTCGCGATTCCTGCAACCCGGCCAGGGCGTCGGGCAGGCCCACGTCGGTGCGAGGCTGCACCGTCACCGGCGCGCGCATCTTGCGGGTCCGGTCGAGCAGGCGCTGGTGATCGAGGGAATGCAGCACCGACGAGGTCTCGGTTTCCAGCTTGCGCGCAGCCTCGGGAATGCGTGACACGGTCACGTGCAGGAGCTTTGAGATGCCTTCTTCGGTGGCGCGCAGGTGGTCCACGATCGCGGCGACCGACCAGCCGGAAGGCGGACTCGTGCCGGGTGGGACGCCATCCACGGCGCCAAGGAGGTCGCGCCGGCGCAACGTGATGAACTCCTGGATTTCCTGCAGGCGGGGCTGCATCGGGGGTGCCTACCTCACGAATCTTCCGGTGTTCCGCGGGCCACGAGGCTCACCTCGCGGAGCAGGGAGAGCAGTGCCGCGGAGAACATGAGCATGGCGGCGATGAACAGCACGGCCACCACGCGGTGCAGGGGCAATACCGTGAAATAGTCCACGAAGAGGAACACCACGACCGCGCACACGGCATGCGCCGAAAGCGTCAGGCTGCGGATGCCCTGGAGGATGGCACGCCGGCGCTGCTCGAGGTTCGCCAGCTGCGTTGCCACGCTGCCGGCCGGGGTACGGGGCAGTTCGCTCAGGGAGCGGATCCGGTCGATGACGCGCGCCAGCCGCTGCGTAAGCACCAGCATGAAGGTGCCGATGCCCGACAGCAGGAACACCGGCGCAATGGCGCCGCGGATGATGTCGCCCATCTCGCCATTGGGCGAGGCGACGTTGGAGTCCAGCTGGATCAGCATCCCCGGGTCAGGCGAGATCTTCGTACTTGGAAATGATGCTCCCGACGATGCCGTAGCGCTGTGCCTCTTCGGCGGTGAGCCAGAAGTCGCGGTGGGTGTCCTCCTCGATCCGCTCGAGCGGCTGGCCGGTCTGCTTCGCAAAAATGCGATTGAGGCGGTCGCGCATGCGAAGGATTTCACGCGCCTCGATCTGGATGTCGCTGGCGGTACCGCCGGCGCCGCCGGCCGGCTGGTGCAGCAGGAATCGCGTGTTCGGCAGGCAGTAGCGATCCTCGCGCGGCACTGATACGTAGATCAGCGCGCCGGCACTCGCGACCCATCCGGTGCCCACGATGCGGACCTTGGGGGCAAGGAACCGTATCATGTCGTGAATCATGTCGCCCGACTCGACATGACCGCCCTGGGAGTTGAGGAAGATGGTGATCTGCTCGGCGGAATCGGCGGCCAGGGCGAGCATCTGTGCGGAGACGCTGGCCGCGAGGCGCTGGTTGATCTCACCGCTGAGGATGATGGTGCGAGCGCGAAAGAGGCGCTCAGCGACCAGTTCGTTGAGGGGCGTTGCGCGTTCGGCGGCGGGTTCCGCCATGGTGTCTCTCCGTCTGGGGTGCGGTTCGCTGATGTCGTTCGGGCTAAGTTAGTTTCCGACCCGCCAACATGCCATTGCCTCCCGCGTCCCTCCGCGAACGCCTGAACATTTCCAGGCTGGCGCTGGCCCATCCGCGTGCCACCGTGGTCTTCTGGGTGCTGGTCGCGGTGGCGGGCCTTGTCGCGTATCCCCGCCTCCAGCTGGCGCTGTTTCCCGACGTCACGTTCCCCCTGGTCGTCATCTCTGCCGATGCCCCCGGACTCGGCCTGGAACAGGTGGAGTCGAGCGTGAGCCTTGCCACTGGAGTCGCGGATCCGCGCGATGCCGGGGCTCAAGCATGTGCAGTCGACGACCACCGCGGGCAGGGCCATCGTGGCGGGCGAGTTCGAGACCGGCAGCCAGCCCCGTGCGGCGCGGGCGCGGGTCGATGCGGCAATGCGCGGCGTATCGCTGCCGCCCGGCGTGACGATGACGACGCGCTCGGTGGATATCAACGAATCACCGGTCGTGACCTATGCGCTGGTGAGCGAGTTCCGCACCCCGGCAGAGCTCATGGGAACGGCCCTGGGCACCTTCCTGCCGGCGATCCAGAAGGTGCCCGGCGTGCTGCGGGTCGTACCGCTTGGGATGGATCCCATCGCCGTGGCGGAGCTCGGCGGCAAGGCGGTAGACAGCACGCTGCCGGAGACGGTTGCCCGTCTCGACGGCGCGCGTGCCGTGGCACTGGAGGTGGTGAAGGAGGCCGATGCCAATACCATCGATCTCGTCCGCCAGGTGGATTCCGTGGTGCAGCGGCTGCAGTGGGAAAATCAGGATATTCACGCGGTGCCGGCCGTGACGCAGGCCGATTTCATCGAGGATGCGACCCGCGCCACGACCGACGCACTCTGGCTTGCCGTGGCGCTCTCGGTGCTGGTGATCTTCCCGTTCCTCCGCAGCTGGACGGCCACCGGGATCGCCGCCCTTGCCATCCCCGCGTCCCTGCTCGGGCACGTTCATCGTCATGGACCTGGCACGGTTCGGGCTCGAGACGCTCACGCTGCTCGCCCTCGCGCTCGTCATCGGCATCATCGTGGACGACGCCATCGTGGATGTGGAGAATATCCAGCGGCATATCGATCGGGGCGATGCGCCGCGGGACGCGGCGATTGCCGCAACGGACGAAATCGGGCTGACGGTGACTGCCGCGACCCTGACCATCGTCGCGGTGTTCCTGCCGGTCGGTCTCATGGGCGGCGTGGTCGGCATCTTCTTCCGCCCCTTCGGGCTCACCATCTCCGCTGCCGTCATCACGTCGCTGCTGGTCGCCCGGACCCTCGCGCCGCTGCTCGCATCCTGGTGGCTCCGGCCGGTCGTGCCGAAGAAGGGGAGGGCGAAGCCGGAGCGATGGACCCGCTTCACCGACCGCTACCGTCACCTGCTGACCTGGGCGCTCGAGCATCGCGGGCTCGTGGTGCTGCTGGCGCTGCTGTCGCTGGTGGGCGGCATGGCGATCATCCCGTTCATCCCGAAGGGCTTCGTCCCCAGTTTCGATCGTGGCGAGTTCCTCGTTGCGGTGACGGCACCGCACGGCACCTCACTCGACAGCACCGGTGCCATAGCCTGGCGAGTGGGTGAATTCATCCGGCGGGACCCGGGTGTGGCGTCGGTCTTCTCGGTCGCGGGCACGGCCGCGGGAGACAAGGATCGCGCGATGCTGCACGTGCATGTGCGGGCCGGTATCCCGACGCGGGAGGTGCGCGACCGAATCCGCCGCATCCTGCCGAAGGAACCGGGCAGCGACCTGAGCGTGCAGGAGGTGCCGCTCCTCGCCGTCATCGCCGAGAAGCCGCTGCAGGTGGTCCTGGTCGGAAGCGATCGCACCGGGCTCGGCGCGGGTGCCACCAGGCTTGCAGATCACCTTCGCCAGCTTTCCGGGGTTTCGGACGTGACGATCATCGGGGCGCCCGGCGCCAGTGGCGAGACTACGCTGGAACGACGCGAGGGAAGTGCGGCCGCCCTCATCAACGCCAACCTGGTGGGAGGCTACACCATCGGAGCGGCCACGAAGGAGATCGAGGGTGTCGCGCCAGCGCTGCTGCCTCCGGGGGTCTCCCTGTCGCTCGGTGGAGAGTCGCAGCAGGCCACGGAGGTATTCGGCCAGTTCGCGGTCGCGCTGGGTCTTGCGACACTCTGCGTGGTAGCCGTCCTGTGGTTCCTTTTCCGCAGCTGGCAGGACCCGCTTGCCATTGCCCTCTCACTTCCACTCTCCGGCATCGGGGCGATGCTCGGGCTCTGGATCTCACGGACCGACTTCGGCATGGTGTCGCTGCTCGGGCTCGTGTTCCTGCTTGGCCTCGTCAACAAGAATGCGATCCTGCTGGTCGATCATGCCAACCAGCTGCGGCAGGGGGGCATGACCCTGCGAGACGCCATTCTCACCGCCGGACCGGTGCGGTTGCGCCCGATTCTCATGACGACCTCCGCCACCATCCTGGGCATGCTCCCGATCGCACTCGGGCTCGGTGCCGGGTCAGAGATGCGTGCCCCGATGGCCGTGGCCATCATCGGCGGATTGATGACCTCCACGCTCCTCAGCCTGGTGGTAGTTCCGGTCGTGTACGCCATCTTCGACAGGATTCATCCACGCTATCGGGAAGCGATCGAGCGGCGACCGGGCCGCTCCTGACACCACGCGGCGACGGGGACCGCGACTTGATATCTTCCGGCATCGCCTGGCGCCAGGGGGCGCCGCCGGGCACATATCGCATGTGTGGCACTCCCGTCACCTGAATCGAGCCAGCTCCAATGCATCGAGTCCGTTCCCCTCTTCCATTCCTGAATTTTCGGGCCCTCGGCATTCTCATCGCCACCGTGATGCCGGTTCCGCACGGCCCAGGCGCAGGGACAGGAACAGGAGTCTGCGGCGCAGGCCGACGATCGCGGCTGGCCCCGCGAGATTGCGACTGACTCCGGGACGATGGTGATCTACCAGCCGCAGCCGGACAAGCTCGAGGGGATCAAGCTGACCGGCCGTGCCGCGGTGTCGGTGGTGACGAAGGGCGCCAAGGAGCCGGTATTCGGCGTGGTCTGGCTCACGGCCAGGGCACAGACGGACAAGGACAGCCGGCTGGTCGCCATCGACCAGGTCGCCATCACGAACATGCGCTTTCCGGGCATGGACGCCGATGCGTCGCAGCGCATGGCGAGTTTCGTCGAGCCGGAACTCGAGCATTGGCAGTTCACCATCGCGCTCGATCGATTGACGGCAAGCCTGGCACAGGCGGCGGCCGAGCAGCGATCGGCCGACAGCCTCAACACCACGCCGCCGGCCATCATCTTCTCGAGCGTGCCCGCCGCGCTGCTGCTCTATGACGGCCAGCCGGTGCTGCAGAAGATCGACAAGAGCCCGGTCCAGCGAGTGGTCAATTCCCCGATGCTCGTCCTGCTCGATCCCGCCGCGTCGACCTACTACCTGAACGGCGGCCCGCTCTGGTACAGTGCCAAGTCGGGGCTCGGTCCCTGGACATTGATCCAGGGCAAGCCACCCGCGGCGATCAGTTCGCTGGTGCCGGATTCGGTGCAGTCGGGCAGCCCCCCGCCTGGCGCGCCGCCCAGGGTGATCGTGGCCACGTCGCCAACCGAGCTCATCGTGTCCGAGGGCGAACCTGCCTGGTCGCCGATCACCGGCACCGACCTGCTGCAGATGAGCAATACCGATCGTGACGTGTTCAAGAACCTGGCCGATCAACGCACCTATGTGCTCCTCTCCGGCCGGTGGTTCCGTTCCGCGTCGCTGAGCGGCCCGTGGACGTTCGTGCGTCCCGACGTGCTGCCGGCATCGTTCCAGAAGATTCCACCGGCCTCGGAAAAGAGTGATGTGCGCGCCTCGGTGCCCGGGACATCGGAGGCAACCGAGGCGCTGATGGATACGCAGATTCCCCAGACCGCGGCCATCGACCGGAAGACCGCGACGCTCGCCGTGAGCTACGATGGCGCGCCCACGTTCCAGGCGGTGACCGGCACCTCGGTGCAGTACGCCACCAATACCGAGACCAAGGTGCTCAAGATCGGGTCGCTCTACTACGCCTGTGACCAGGCGGTGTGGTTCGTCTCGACCGCTCCGACCGGACCGTGGGTGGTGAGTGACTCGGTGCCGCAGGCCGTGCAGGCCATTCCGCCGACGTCACCGGTGTACAACGTGAAGTACGTCCAGGTCTACCAGGCGACTCCGACGGTGGTATACGTCGGCTACACGCCGGGATACACCTGGGCGTTTCCATACTACGGAACGGTTGTCTACGGCACGGGCTACGTCTACCCGGCGTATGTGGCGCCAGCGGTCTATTACCCGCCGCCGGTGACTTACGGGGTCGCGGTGCGCTACAACCCGTGGACAGGATGGACCGTCGGCTTCGGGTACACGACGCCGTTCCTCATCGTGGGGGTAGGCTACGGCCCGCGTTATTACGGCGGCTGGTACGGCCCGTATGGTCGCCCACCATATCCGCCGCCATACTACCGGCCGCCGTACCACGGATATCCGGGGTACCGTCCGCCGCCGCCGGGATATCGCCCGCCACCGCCGGGCTACCGTCCGCCACCGGGCAGGCCGTATCCCACTCCGTACTCGGGGCAGGGGAATCTCTACGGACAACCGAACAACCGGGCCCGCGTCGCGCCGGCGACGACAGTTGCCCGCGACCTGCCCAGCGGCAAGCCGGTGCAGCGTCCGAACAATGTCGTTGCTGGCAAGGACGGGAATGTGTACCGGAAGGATGGAAGCAACTGGCAGACGCGCGAGGGCAATCAGTGGAAGAACACGGGTGGCGCGCAAACCCGGCCGGGGACTCCTCCCGGTACCACGACACCGGCAACGCGCCCGGGTGGCGGTGCGGTAACACCAGGGACGAGGCCGGGAGGCGGTACCACGATGCCAACGACACCCACCACTCGCCCCGGTGGTGGAACCACGATGCCCGCCAACCCGACACCGGGTGGAACCACGAGGCCAGCCCCCGCGCCGGGCGCTGCACCGCGCCCCGCGACACGTCCTGCGCCGGTGCCATCGGATGTGAGTGGCGAACAACAGGCACGGCAGCGAGGCCAGCAGAAGACGCAGGATTACAAGGCAGGCGGCGCTTCTCGCCCGCCGACATCGCAACCGAAGCCTGCGCCGCCCAAGTCGGCGCCGAAGTCGGCGCCCAAGTCCGGAGCGGCGCCGCGCGCCGGTGGCGGCGGACGCCCGTGAGCGAGGGCCTGCAGTCGTGAACCGGCGCCTGCGCCTTGTGCTCGCACTCACGATCGTCGCGAGTTGCCGCCGCGACGATACCGGCCACGAAACCGGGAGAGCCGGTGCGCGGCCGCACACGACAGCGGCGCCACCTCCGATCGACACCAGCGCGGCCTCGGCGGCCGAGGACAGCACGTCTGTGCTCTTTCCCGGCCTGCGCGCCCACTGGACCGGCGACCTGGACAGCATGCTCGCGCGCCGTCGCATCCGCGTGCTCGTCACGCTCAGTCGCACCAACTTCTTCATTGACCGGGGCACCCAACGCGGCACCACACACGACGCAATGATGGCGTTCGAGGCGACGCTGAACGCCAAACTCAAGGAAGAAGCAGCTGCCCGTGTCGATTGTGTTCATCCCTGTGGTACGGGACCAGCTCCTGCCGGCACTGATCGATGGACGGGGCGACATTGCCGCGGCCAACCTGAGCGTCACGGAACCGCGGCTCAAGGAGGTCGACTTCGGGACCCCGTTGCTCACCGGCGTCAGCGAGGTGGTGGTGACCGGTCCGTCCAGCAAGCCGGTGCAGACGCTGGGTGACCTTTCCGGGCGCGAGGTGTTCATCAGGCGCTCGAGCAGCTACGCGAGCTCGCTCCACCGGGTCAACGACTCCCTCCGCGCGGCGCACCGGAAGCCGATCGTGCTTCGTGCCGCGGACGAGCGCCTCGAGGACGAGGACATCCTGGAGATGGTGAACGCCGGCGTCGAGCCGGCGACCATCGTCGACAGTCACGTCGCCAATTTCTGGAGCGGGGTCTATGACAGCCTCGTGGTCCATCCCACCGTGACGGTGGCCACGGACGGCGCGATTGCCTGGGCCATTCGCAAGAACAGCCCTGAGCTCAAGGCGGCCGTGGACGAGTTCGCCAGGACCCACGGGAAGGGAACCACCTTCGGGAACATCGTGGACCAGCGCTACTGGAAGAACACGGGCTACGTGCGGAACCCCAATGCGGCCAGGGACAGGAAGCAGTTCCGCTCCATGGTGGCGCTCTTCAAGAAGTATGGCGACCAGTACGGCTTTGATTACCTGCTGCTTGCCGCGCAGGCGTACCAGGAATCGCGGCTGGACCAGTCGGTCCGCAGCTCGGTGGGCGCCGTCGGCGTCATGCAGGTAATGCCGACAACCGCGTCGGATCCGAACGTGGCGATCAAGAACATCGAATTGCTCGAGCCGAACATTCACGCGGGCAGCAAGTACATGCGGTTCCTGCTCGACCGGTACTTCGATGGCGACCACCTGGATTCGCTCAACCAGGGTCTCTTCGCCTTTGCCTCATACAACGCAGGCCCCGCGCGCGTGGCGAAGCTGCGCGCCAAGGCCCAGGCAATCGACCTGGACCCCAACGTCTGGTTCAACAACGTCGAAATCGTGGCCGCAAAGGATATCGGTGCGGAGACGGTCAACTACGTCCGCAACATCTACAAGTACTACGTCGCCTATTCGCTGCTGACCCGGCAGCAAGAGGCGCGTGAGCAGGTAAAGCGCCGGTGACCGAGGACGGAGTGCGACCACTCCGTATCGCGATGGTGATCGATTCCTGGGACGACGCCAACAATGGCGCCGTCTTCTCGACGCGCCGGTTCACCGACCTGCTGCGCGCCCAGGGCCACCAGGTCACGATCATCGCGGCCGCGGCACCGGCGGCAGGCACGGTGGCCCTTCGTCCGTTCTATCCCCCGTTCGGCGGCCGGATCATGCGCGAGATGCGCCAGCCCTTTGCCTGGCCGACACCGGAACTGGTGGTGCCGGCGGTGCAGGCGCAGGACGTGATCCACGTCCAGTTTCCGTTCTACCTCGGTGCCCGGGCCATCACGGCGGCGCGCGCGTCTGGCATTCCGGTGGTCTCGACGTTTCATGTTCAGGCCGAGCACATCCTCTACAACATCGGGATCCGCAGCCAGCCGATGGTCAACGCCTTGTACCGGCTTTTCCTGCGGACGGTGTACAATCGCTCCAGCCACGTGACCTGCCCCAGCGCATTTGCGCAGCGGGAACTGCAGCGGCACGGGCTGACGGTCTCATCCTCGGTCATTTCCAACGGGGTGCCGCCGGTGTTTCAGCCACTGCCGCGGGGCGCCGGCCCCGACTTCGGCGACAAGCTGGTGATCTATTCGGTGGGACGCCTGGCGCGCGAAAAACGCCATGGCATGATCATCGAGGCGGTGCGCCGGTCGCGGCATGGCGACCGGATCCAGCTCGTGATCCTGGGCGCCGGCCCGTTGCGCGGGGAGCTCGAGGCGGAGGGGAAGGCCCTTGCCAATCCCCCGGTATTCCAGTTCCTGCCTGCCGAGGAATTGGTGCGGTGGTACAGCGCGGGCCACCTCTGCGTGCACGCCTCGGAAGTGGAGGTGGAGTGCATGTCGGTGCTCGAGGCGATGGCGTGCGGGTTGCCCTGCCTGATCGCGGACTCGGACCGGAGTGCCACGCCCCAGTTCGCGCTATCGCCCGACTACCTGTTCGCCACGGGTCGGGTGGAGGACCTGGTCCAGAAAATGGATGCCTTGCTCGATCGACCGGATGCACTGCTCGCGGCGCGCAAGGCATCGCACGATGCGGCCCAGGCGTACCGCATCGACGCGTCGATGCAGAAGCTTCTCGCTGTCTATGCGAGCGTCACTGCCGGGCGCCCGCCGTCGCCTAGTCGGTTCCGCCGCGATCACCTGCTCGGCCAGGAGCGAGGCCCGGTCGTTGGCGACCGTGACGACGGCATGGATGCGGTCACCGCTCCTGAATTCCGTCACGCCCTCGCCTCCCGCGCCACCCGGCGTCGTTGCAGTGTCTCCCTTGAGGCCGTGGCCGACATAGTTGATGGTGTAGTCCATCCCGATGAAACTGCTCCAGAAGAACGGTACCGCGGTGAAGGGCTGGCGCTGCCCCAGCATGTTGCGCGCGGCCACCTGGCCCTGGTGCTCGGCCACCTCCCAGTGCTCGGCACGGATCCGCTCACCCGTATGCGGATCGGGCCAGGCGGCGATGTCGCCGGCGGCGAAGATCTTCGGATCACTGCTTGCGAGGAACTCGTCCACCACAACCCCGTCGCCCACTTCCAGCCCGGCATCGCGGGCAAGCGCAAGGCGGGGGCGAACGCCGACGCCCATGATCACGAGGTCTGCCGGCGCGGAAACGCCGTCGTCCAGCTCTACCGACGTCGAGGTGATGCGAGCCGGCTTTCGCCCCAGGTGAAATACCACGCCATGCTGCTCGAACCGCTGCTGGATCGCCTTCCCGAGTTCGGCGCCGAGCGTCCGCTCGAAGGGGACAGCATCCATGCTCACGACGTGGACGGTGATGCCCCTCGACGCGAGTGCCGCAGCGCCCTCCATGCCGATGAAGCTGGAGCCGATGACCACCGCATGCTTCGCCTGCTGTGCCCCGGCTGCGATCGCCCTGGCATCCTCGAAGGTTCGCAGCGTATGAACGTGTGAGAGGTCATTCCCCGGAATGTCGAGTCGAATCGGGCTTGCGCCCGGGGCAAGCAGGAGGCGGTCGTATGCCAGTGTGCGGCCACCCTTCAGTGACACTGCGTGTGCATTTCGATCGATGCGCAGCACCTCGTCGTTCAGCCGGTCGATCCGGTGGTCGCGATAGAAGCCATCTGGACGGAGCGGAATCCAGTCCTCTGACGCGGTCCCGGCGAGAAAGTCCTTCGAGAGGTTGGGCCGGTCCACCGGCTCCGAGGCGACCAGGTCCACAACGGTGATCGGGCCGATGTAGCCCTGCCGACGCAGCATCTCGGACGCGGCACTTCCCGCGGCACCACCGCCGACGATGACAATCGAGGATGGATGACCAGCTGTTTTCGGGCTGCCAACCGGCGCAAGCGGGTCTCGTTCGCGCTTCTCGCCGAATGAGATCCGTCCGCCCTTCTCCGTCACCTCGTACGTCGGCAGCGGATTGAGTGCCGGCGGACGGATGGGCTCTCCGGTGCGAAGGTCGAAGGCGGCGTGATGCAGGGGGCAGTGGATCATGCACCCCACGACGAGGCCCTGATCAAGAGGTCCGGAGTAGTGGGTACACTGCGCCGCGACCGCGTAGACCGATCCCTCGCACCGCACCACGACCACGGGTTCGCCCCGGAGATGCCCGAGAAGGGGTTTTGAGTCCGAGAGGGACGCGGTTTCGATCCCGTTGGCGAGATCGGGGCCGGTCAGCTCGTTCGAATCAGACGCCATGGTTCCCCTCCTGAGAAATACAACGCGTTCACGGTCCCCCTTCTTTCAACCCCCGACTAGTGCGCGAGTGCGTCCAGAAGTGACGGCGCCGCGGCGGGGTACGCCCCGGCAAAATCCTGGCCGAGCAGCGCGGCGATGGTCGCGGCAACCTGTCCCTGGGTAACCGTCACCATGTTGGTTCTGGCACCACGGGCCGGTATGCCCGGACCGATGAGCGCGATCCAGATCTTGTCGGCGCCCTCCACATCCTTTCCGTGGTCCTGCCACTTCCGGGGACCGGAGCCCCGGCCATGGTCGGTCGTGATGATGAAGGTCGTCTTGTCGCGATACTGCGGGATGCCCTGCATCAACTGCCAGAGTTCGGCGACAAATGCATCGTCCTGCCGGGCGGAGCGGAGCACCTTGTCGTAGTTCCCGGCGTGGGCCCATTCGTCGGTTTCGCCATAGCCCACGAAGAGCACTCGCGGATGCTCGTTCACGATGTAGTGGCGGACAACGACCTGCATGAAGGCGTCATAGGTGAGGTCATCCCAGATCCGGGTCGTCGTGCGCGAGAGCTCGTTCAGGAGAGCGGAAGCTGAATCGGTTGCGGTGGAAAAGGGCTTGTCCCAGGCGGCCCAGACCGGGAAGCCGGCGCGCTCGCGGTTGAAGATCCGGGGGAAGGCATCCCAGGTGCCGAATGCCGCCACGCGCCCCTTCAATCCTGGTCGCCCATTGAGCCACTCGAAAACGGTGACGTTGGGATTGGGCGGGTAGGCGTTGGTGTTGATCCGAGGGTCGCCACGACCGGTCAGCACCTCGTTGTAGCCGGGATACGAAAAGTTGAACCCATTGGTGACGCGCGCGATGCTGCCGTGGGTGGAATCGCCCAGGATCTGGCCCCGTGATGCGACCGAGTCCCACAGGAATGGCATCAGCACACGGCGACGCTCTTCGGCGGTCGGCCGCCAGAATTCCTCCTGGGCACGCAGCGTGTCGTCGATGCCGCCATCCTTCGAGTGCAGCAACAGGCTGTCGGCGCCGGTGAAGACATCCTGCCATCGCACGCCGTCGAGCATGATGAGCACAACATTCTCCGTGCGCTGCGCGGCGAGCGCGACGGGGCAGAGCAGGAGGGCGACGAGCAGGACCAAGGGCAGAGGGCGCTCCCGGTTGGGCCGACATGGTACGGCTGCCTACCTTTCAGTGCAACAAACCTAGCCAACCCGATTCCACCTGTGTGACGACGGTGCAACGCTCATGAAGAGTCGCCCGTTCCTGCCGTTGCTGTGGCTGGTCGCCTGCAGTGCCCCAGGCGGCGGGGGACCGAACGGCATCTGGACCGGGAGCGTGACCGATCCAGGCGGGGAATCGCACGACCTGCGGTTCGATTTCAAGGTGGCGGGTGAGAGCCTGACCGGGACCGTGGTCGGCCCGCCGTCGGTGGATTCAGCACCAGCCATCCAGCACGGCCATCTCGCACAGGGCCAGTTGTCCTTCGATGTGACGACCAGGGACGCCGAGGGGAACTCGGCGACGTTCAAGTTTGCCGGCAAGATCCACGAGGGCCACATGGAAGGCACCATCGTGGACCCTGAGGGCCACAGCTTTCCATTCACGGCGGGCAAGGGCGACGCATCCGGCAGCGGGAAGGGTGATGATGGGGGCAAGGGGCCGAACGTTGTGCGTGCCCCGGACGGCGATGGCCCGCACACGGCGCGAGCCGGTGGCGATCGCGGTCCCCAGCCGGCGGAGGCTGCCGTGCTCGCTGCCTTCGCCGAGCATGAGGTTGTCGGGCTGGGGATCCTTTCCTACGCGAACCAGGACTACAACAATTTCATCCTTGCCTTGATCCGGAACCCGGCGCTACCGGGCAAGGTCAACGACATCGTCGTGGAGTGTGGCAACGCGCTGTACCAGCCGCTGCTGGACCGGTACATCGCCGGGGAGAATGTGCCGCTGTCCGAGGTACAGCAGGCGTGGCGCAACACGACCCAGCCGATGTGCGGTGTAACGACATTCTACGAGCAGCTGTTCCCGCTGGTCCGCCGGGTGAACCTGGCGCTTCCGCCGGAGCAGAGACTCCGGGTCCTGGGTGGTGATCCGCCGATCGACTGGAAGGCGATCAAGACCGCGCGGAGATATGCGGGCCTTCATGGATCGGGATTCGAGCATCGCGTCGGTGATGGAGACGGAGGTGCTGGCGAAGCACCGCAAGGCGCTGATGATCTTCGGCGTGCGTCATCTCATGCACGGGGGCGGGAGCGCCGTCGGCCGTTATGAGCGGAAGGGCTACCCGAACGCCACGTTCGTGGTGATGGGCCACAACGGGTTCGGCAAGGACAAGGAGTCGCTGGAGCAGAGGATGTCGGACTGGATGGTGCCGTCACTCGCATCAACTCGGGAGTCATGGCTGGGCGACCTCGACCTGTCAGCCGTGCTGCCCGATGCGCAGGGCGGCAAGCTGTCGTCGAGGGTGGATGGATACCTGTACCTCGGTCCGCGGGACCTGCTGCTGAACGAGCCGATCCCCGCGAATGTGATGCTGGACAAGGGTTACATGGCCGAATTGCAGCGCCGTGCCGCGATCATGGGGGGGCCGCCGCGCGGCGACCAGGTCATGCAGGAAGCGACCGGAGCAGGGGTGTTCTTCTACCAGCCGCCCCGCCCTGGCCATGAGTGATGACGCCAGGGCCGCCTTCGCGAATCAGCTCTTCTGGCGAACGCCTGTGACCGGCTCCGGTTCATTGCTGGGCTCGCCCTCTATTTTGTGTTCGAGGGTGCCGACCAGTGAGTCGCCCTTGGCGCCGAGTATCCAGACATTCACGACATTCGCCTCGTGCTCGACACCGTTCATGTTGATGGTGGCCTTCCGGTTGGAGAGGAAGACGACGTCGCCGGGTATGGACTTGGCGGCGAAGCGGGCAGGCGGGCGTGGCTTCGGAAAGTCGGGAGAGGGGTCGGTGACCAGGTCGGCCACGAGCGAATCACCCACCGCCGATATGGTAAGCGTGCCGGTCGCGGTGATGACCGTGCGCATGCCATCCTGAACCTGGGCACCCGCCGGAAAGATGATCTTCCAGGCGCCCACCAGCGGTTGCTGCTGGGCGGCCAGCGCAGTGCTCCAGAGAGTGAGCAGGCAGACACTTGCACGGATCATGGCGAGCGGCTCCGCAAGAGGATGTGTGTGGTTGAAGCTAGTGGGTTGCCGGAGTGATGCCCGGCGGGTCAGGAACGTCGCACGGTCGCTACCAGGGAGACTGGACATGAATGGCACCCGGCTCTGGGCACTCTGCTTCTTGTCCATTGCGACGAGTGGCTGCGACCGCACTCGGGCACCTGATACGCAGGCGCAAGGGCTGGTGGGGGCCTGGCGCGCCTCGCTGCAATTCAGCACAGGAGCCTTCAGCAGCGTCAAGGACCTGGAGTTCATGTACGTGTTCAACCAGGGCGGCACCATGACGGAGTCATCCAACTACGATGCGGCGCCGCCGGTGCCACCGGCGTACGGCACGTGGCGGATGGTGGGGAAGAACCAGTACGAGGCGCGCTACGAGTTCTACGTCACCGCGCCGTCTGACCCGAAGGCCTTCAAGGACGGCGCGGGGTGGATTCCATCGGGGCGTGGTGTGTTCACGGAGAAGATCATCCTGTCCGCGGACGGGCGCACGTTCGCGTCGAAGATCACCTACGAGGCATTCGACACCCATGGCCGGCCGATCGCCGGCGGCGGGCTTGCGACTGGTAACGGCGAAAGAATGGGGGCGACGCGCACCCCCTCCCAGGTCGCCGACCTTCCCGCGTCGCGGTAGCCACGGGAGCTGAGCGGGGATGACAAGAGGGAGCTGACCGCCGCCTCCTATTGCGCTCGCGTCGCCGATGCCGCGTCGAGACCGGCGCGGAGACCGGCAAGAACCGCTGCGGGCGACCCGTCGGCCCAGAAATGCAGGTAATACACGGTCGGCGATTCATCGAGGAGATGGCTGTGCAACGCCGTCACGGCGATGCCGTGGGTGGCGAGGGCGTGGGTTACCGGGCTTACCTGCGCGGCTAGCAGCGCGAAGTCGCCGGTCGCGATCAGGCGCGCAGGCGTCACCTGCGCAATGTTGATTGGGCTGCCGTAGGCGAGCGCTGCCGGCACCGGAACGCCGTGGAGCCGAACCGTGTCGCGAATCAGCATGGCGCTCACCTGCACGACCGTTCCGTTGGCCCGCCCTCGCAAGCCCAGCGTCGAGAACACCAGGGCGGTATCAATTGCGGCGGGGGTCGCCGAAGGCAGGGCAACCGGCCGCGGCGTTCCGGTGAGCCGCAGCACTCGATCCAGTCGCCGCGCCAGGTCGGTGGCCGAGCCTCTGCCGTGGAAGTGCACATAGGTGAGAGTCGGCGTTTCGCCCACGAGATGATTGTGGACCGCGGTCACCACAATCCCTTCCCGATCCAGACCTTCGAGCACCGGCGCAACCTCCGATGCGGCCAGTACGAGGTCTCCCATGACAAGTGATGCACTGTCGCTTCCACTGAACCCGGCCCACGCGCCCAGCGCCAAAGGAACCGGCACAGCCAGGCCGCCGACGCTCACGTGCAGGTCGGTTCGGGGCAGACTGTAACGCACATAGCCCGGCGCTGGTGCGGCGGCGGTCTGCAGGATCACTCCCACCGAGTCCCACGTGGGGGGCAGTGGCGACTGGGCACGTAACGGCACCGCCACGACCAGGAGTGCCACGATGAGCTTCTGGGCTGCGCGCATGTTTGGGACTCCAGTCCTTGGATGCCCTGACTGCAGCGAATGGGAATCGGCTCTCATAACAAGGCTAGCAGCGTCTCCTCCTTCACGCTGCAGCTTTGAACATGTTGTCGAGGCGGGTGTAGCTATACTCCATGCCGTCGGTCATGCCGGTGGAGACGGCGCCGTCACGCGCTGCCTTCGACGCGAACTTCAAATTGCAGACGAGCGTCGTGACGCCGTTCTGCTCACTGAGTTCAAGCGACACGATGCAGGGATCGCCAACTGGCATGGCGCCGCCGATATCGCCCGGGTCGAAGTATTGTTCGTGGACGATCTTCGACCATGGCAGCGAGCGCGATGGCCTGGGCTATGTGCGCGGCGTCACGCGAAGCGGTCTTTTGTGAAAAGCCCGCAAGTCGTTATAATGTCGGCACGTCGGGGCGGTAGCTCAGTTGGGAGAGCACCTGCTTTGCAAGCAGGGGGTCACCGGTTCGATCCCGGTCCGCTCCACTCGGGTAAGTATCGGCTCTGCCCACGTTGTGGGGCAGGGCCTTTTTCGTTTAGCTGCGTACACCGCCGTAACTGTACCATGCTTTCTGGTCATCCGGCGGCTAGCCCGTGCCTGCTTTGCAGTTGCGGGTGTAACTGCGTAAGCGGCGAGCTCCGCGCGCGCGGCGTCCAGTGGTTCAGCGGCAGGCGCCGCCAGCAGCTAGCGCTGGTTAGGCCGCGCTCGCATGTCACTCATATCGGGACTCGTTCTAATCAGCCGTCAACGGCCCGCCCAGCAAGGTCATGCCATGCTTCTCAAACACCGCTGCGATCTTCTGCCGGTCCGGCGACGCGCTCCGGCTGAGCGGCCCCAACTCTTCGTAGAACCTGTGCCCGCCGCCGGGCGTATAGACCACAATGATCTCGCCCACTTCATCGGTCAGGTTCAGGAAGGCGTGGGGCACCTTGGAGGGCAGATAGGCGAAGCCGCCCTCCTTGAGGTAGAAGATCGAGCCGCCGATGCGGATCTTGAAGTGGCCCTTCAGCACGTGGATGATCTCTTCCTGCGCATGGTGGACGTGCAGCGGCGGGCCGCCATGCGGGGCCACCTCGACGATGAAATAGTCGAACGCCCCGTTTGTGTCCTCGCCCGTGACCTTGAAGATCAGGTCACGGCCCGGCCCGGATTGAAGCCTCAACCCCTCGCCCTCCTTCAATACTATGTATTCCCCGGTGTCGCTGGCCATCGGTGCTCTCCCTCGGGTCCATGACTGCGACTCGGCTGAATGTCATTTCATCTGCGGCCAGGAAAGGCCAAGCGCCACCTCAGTGTTCGTGCCCTTCTTACCTCTGCCTGTATCGCTCGCGTATGATCGCGCCAGAGAATGGGCCCCCCAGTGCGACGCTGATGTAGCACACATCAAGAAGGCCGGCAGTCAGTGGGAGGACGCTCCAGAGCATCGATAGCACGCCGAGCCGGTGATGGCGGAAGACAAAGCCGAGGATGAGGAACGCTGCGCCGGCCACCACGCGGAAGATGCGTCCCGGCGGGCTGTTGATGAAATGCGAGAACCGCGAACGATTGAAGGTCTCTTCCCAGGTCATGGACGTATCCAGAGTTGGGCTCGCTCGTTGAGCGGCGGCCTAACGTTGTGCAAATCTGCCGCGGCCGCGCTCGCCGCGCGAGCGGCGAAATGGCGCGCGGCCGGTGCGGGGGCCAGGGCGTAACGATCTTCTACGCGATGGCGAGATCGGTTAAGGCACCTCAGATCGGCCCGCGCAGCCGGCACGATAGAAGGGGTCACCGGTTCGATCCCGATCCGCCCCACTCGATAACGCTAAGCCTCATCCTCACTTCGACGGTGGGGCTTCTTACTGCTGCCAGTCACTGGTGCCGTGCCGTTCGCACCCGCCGGAATGACCCTTGACAAGAAAAGTTGTCAATGATATGATCTCTCCATGCTCGATATCCAAGTCATCGATGATCCGGCCGCGGCGACGGTGGCGCTCGACCCCATGCGGAGTCGACTCCTCTCCGAACTGGCGGCGCCTGCCTCGGCGGCGACGCTGGCCGCGCGAGTGGGCGTGCCCCGGCAGAAAGTCAGCTACCACCTGAACGCGCTCGAGGCGCACGGGCTGGTGCAGCTGGCTGAGGTAAAAAAGTGGGGCGGCCTTACCGAGCGACTGCTGGTCGCGACGGCCGCTTCCTACGTCGTGTCGCCGAGCGCCCTGGGACCGGTCGCCGTCGACCCGAACCGGGAAGTCGATCGGCTGTCTGCGAGCTATCTCATCGCCCTGGGCGCGCGGGTCGTCCGCGAGGTGCATGGCCTCGTCAGTCGTGCGGCCGCGACGGGCAAGCGCCTCGCGACCCTCTCCGTTGATACAGAGATTCGTTTCCGGTCTGCCGAGGACCGCGCGGCCTTTACCCAGGAACTCACCGAAGCAATCGCGAAACTCGTTTCGAAGTACCACGATGAATCCGCCATCGGCGGCCGTTCCCATCGCCTGATCGTCCTGGCGCACCCCCTCCCGCAGAAATCCGAGACCAAGGAGTTGTCATGAGCGTGAAGAAAGAGGCATCCGGACGCCGTTCGGTCGAAATCGAAGTAGAAGTCCCCGGCACGCCACAGGAAGTCTGGCAGGCCATTGCCACCGGGCCGGGCATCTCGTCCTGGTTTGTGCCGGCTGAAGTCGAGGAGCGTGACGGGAAGCCCGTCGGGGTGAAGCTGAGCTTCGGGCCTGGAGTGGAGGCGAAGTCGAGGGTGACGGCCTGGGATTCGCCCCGGATGTTCGCCAAGGAGTCCAGCGGATGGGCGCCGGGCTCGCCACCTATCGCGGAAGAGTGGACCGTTGAAGCTCGCGCAGGAGGCACCTGCATCGTCCGCATCGTCCATAGCCTCTTCGCCAGCACGGACGAGTGGGATCACCAGCTGGAAGGCGGCGCTGAGGCATGGCCGGCGTTCCTCCGCACGCTGCGGCTCTACCTGACGCACTTCCGCGGGCAGCGCTCGGCGATCATGCAGCTGACGACTCCGGTCGCGTGCACGGAAGCGGAGGCCTGGGCAATGCTGACCGGGGGATTGGGAGTGAAGGGCTCGAGCGTCGGGCAGCGCTGGACGACGCCCGCCGGAGTCCCGCCGATGAGCGGAGTGGTGGAGTATTTCACCGACGCTCCGTACGACGCACTGCTGAGGCTCGACAAGCCGGCTCCCGCCATCGCCGCCCTCGGTGCCTTCACCTATCCCGGCGGCGGTCCAAGCGTGGTAGCGATGAACTTCTACCTCTACGGGGACAAGGCGGCCAGTACCGTTGCCCGTGAGACTCCGGTGTGGCAGGCGTGGCTGCAGCAGCGCTTCCCGATGCCGGCGGAGCTGAGCAAGAGCGTATGAGAAAGCTCAGGATCGTCGAACACATCTCGCTGGATGGCGTGATCCAGCACTCGGCGGATGATGACGGCTTCGCCTATAGTGACTGGACCGCGCCGTACCGGAGCCCCGCTGGCCGGGATGCCATGCTCGCGGCGTATGGCGGGAGCTTCGACCTGCTGCTTGGCCGTCGCACCTACGACACGTGGTCGGGCTTCTGGCCCAAGGCACCGAGCAGCCCCATGGCGGACGGCCTCAATGCGGCGACGAAGCATGTCGCTACCCATCGCCCGGAAAGTCTTGAATGGGGGCCGTTCGAGGGCGTGGGTCCGGACCTCGTCGAGGGCGTTCGTCGCATCAAGTCGCAGGAGGGCCCGGACCTTGTCCTCTCCGGCAGTTCCACGCTGACATCGACGCTGCTCGAACATGGGCTTGCGGATGAAGTGCTGCTGGCCGTCTATCCGGTCCTGCTGGGCACGGGGAAGCGCTTCTTTTCGGAGGGAACTCCGCCACGCTCATTCGAGCTTTCCAGTACCAGGGCATTTCCGTCCGGCATCATCTTCAATACGTACAAGGTCGCCGGACCTTTGAAGACCGTGTAAGTTCGCCGCGTGATCCGCTCCACTCGATGACAAGAAGCTCCATCGTCACTCCGGCGATGGAGCTTTCTTGTTGCCGCGGCTTGCTAGATGACGAACTCGACGTCCCCGGAGCCGATGTCGTACATCGCTCCGACGATCTTGAGCTGCCCCGCCTGCTCGAGGTCGGCCATGACCTTGCTCTGCTCGCGGATGTTCCCGACCGTGAGCTCTGTATTCTTCCGCGCGACCGCATCGACATAGGCCATGTTGTCCGCCGACTTCTCGCCGTCGAAGGTCGTCGCTGCGACCGCCGGCTGGAGCCTGGCCAGCAGACCGGTCAGGTTGCCGAGTTTCGCGCCCGCGATCGCCCCCTTCACGGCACCACACGATGTGTGTCCCATGACCACAACCAGCATGGCGCCAGCAAGCGCCGTGGCGAACTCCATGCTGCCCAGTATGTCGGGATTCACCACGTTGCCGGCGACGCGCGCATTGAACAGGTCGCCGATCCCGAAATTGAAGAGGATCTCCGCCGGAGCCCGCGAATCAATGCAGCCGAGCACCACGCCACCAGGGTATTGACCCTTGGCGGTGGCCCGTTGCTCCGCGCGATAGTCTCGCGTGATCATGGTCCCCTCCTGGAATCGCTGATTGCCTTCCTTCGCAAGTTCCAGAAACTGGTCCGGCGTGAGCTGGTCACGCCTTTCCTTCGTAAGGGGTGGCAAGGTCAGGTTCGTGACGGATGCGGCCTGCTGCGGCGGAATGCGTGACGCTCTGCCGCCGCATGCCGTGAGCAGCCCCGCGCCCGCCACCGTCCGGATCAGGGCGCGCCGCGACTGCATCGTTGACTCATAAAGCGTCAAGCGCCCTCACGGGTTGAGGAAATCCCAACTGAAGTTCACATCCGTCGTGTACTGGAGGCCGGCTGCGGTGATCTCGTCCTTCCGGTAGCTGTCGTGCTCACTGAACTCCCGCGCATCGGGACTGCGGCATCGGTCTCGTGACGAACCGGAGCGGTACGAAGTCGAAGCCATCCCGCACAGTCGGGATCTGCCACGACGAGATGGCAGGAGCACCTGGCAGCGTGTACGGGTCGCAGCGGACGTGGTCTCGCGAATCTTGAAGGAGCCGCCCCCGGGCGCATCAGATAGCTGCCCGTCGGCTGATTCGGCACGATTGCGACGTACCAGCCATTCGGGGTTGCCCGCGCCGCCAGGATCGGTGGCCACCCGGACAATTGATTCGATGCGCGTCACGGTACAGGTCGGGCCGACGTTGACTGCAGTGGTGACATTCTGGTAGCTCCTTGTAGGTCGCTCCGTACTTGAGGACCCAGGAATAGCCACCCAGGGAACCGAGCGCATCGAAGCTTGCGTGCCCGCCACCGTTATCCGACACGGTTTCCGTATTTTAGTGTAATGTCCCGACTCGTCTGCGTGCGCGAGTCGCTCCCGCTCCAGCTCCAGTCCATCGTGCCCGCTGACGTCGCGGCCGGCAAGATGCTCACCGGCATGATCACCTGGCGGTCACCCCCCGGGCTTCCCAGAGAAGCGCGGCTTCCACCACCACGACAGGTGGTTCCGGCCGTTGACTTGGTGCGGTATAGCGGGCTGTGGAACTCGGAGTGCCGGCCGCAACCGTGCCGAGGTTGGTGCTGCTCCCGATCAGCGTCCGGACCCGCCAGGTACCGGTACGGATTGAGGCCGCACACTGGGTCCGCAGCGCCGGGCCGGCGTCATTGAGGTCGTCCTCCTCCATGCAGGCCCGAATACCTCGATGGTGACAGTCCGGCCGGCCTGCACCTCAACCGGGTCCGGGCGGATCTGCCAGAACGTCCTGACGAGGACGTAGTGCGGCAAGTTGGTCCCAGAGTCCCGACAGCAGGAGGTACCAGTTTTGGATCATGGCCGGCGGCACCCGGATCGCGCGGCGACCGCGGCGGCCTCGACCATCCCGCTGGTCATGTTCGCCCGCACCACATTGGCGTCGTCACGAAACGCCAGGCCAAAGGATGCTGGCGCCGCACCGCCCAGCGTGGCGCTGTCACGCCCAACCTGAATCGTCACCGGCTGGGAGAATGCCAGCCCGGCGGGCTCGATCCGCGTAGACGCTTGCCGTAAGTGCCCGGGTCACCAGGATCCTCGGCCGTCACCGAGATGGTCGTTGCGGTGGACAACGCACCCGCCGGGATCGTCAGTACAAAAGGGCTGTCGGCGGACACAAGCTCGCCCCCGGCAGGTCCGATCGTCGCCACGCCATCGGTGTTGCCGCCCGGCCCCGGGCCCGGCCCTGGTTCAGCCGCCACCACACCCGGCGATGACGACCAGCAGGCCCAGCTCCGCAAGCCTTTCGCTCAGCCGTGCCATACCTCCCTCCTTCAGGACTGGAAGCAACGCGGCGAGGCCGGGTCGGGTGCGAAGCACGGACCCGGTCCGGCACAGGATACGATGCGCGGCGTCAGAACCTGCAAGGGGCTCGCTCCACTCGACAGCATGATCGCGCCGATCGGTGTCCGGGCAGTACCTTCTGCGAGTCGGGTTCGTCATGGGGTCAACGCAGGTTCACCACCTTCAGGAAGGCCACCGATGACCTGGCTGCGACGCTATCGACTGAGGAGACGGCTTCGCTCGTCGCTCTGGCTGATGCCCGTGCTGGCCATCGGGGCAGCCCTCATTGTCGCCCCGTTCATCCGCTGGCTCGATCATCGCACCGGCTGGACCTTGTTCAACCTGACACCGGACGGCGCACGCACCATCCTCGGTGCATTCACGTCGTCGATGCTGACCTTCGTCGTCTTCGTCGTCTCATCGCTGCTGATCGTCGTGCAACTGGCGAGCGCACAATTGACGCCTCGCATCATCGCCAGGGTGTTTGCGGACCGCCACCTGAAGGTGGCGCTCAGCATCTTCACCTTTGCATACACGTACACGGTGGCCGCGTCGGGGCGAATCGGGGACACGGTGCCCCAGTTGCCCGTCGCACTCGCCATCATGTGCAGCCTGGGATCCATCGCGATCTTTTTCTGGTTCGTGGAATGGCTCGGCGGTTCGCTGCGTCCCATCGCGGTACTGCAATCAGTGGCCGATGAGGGGCTCGACGTCGTGCAGGGCATCTATCCCGATCCATTCGATCCGTCCGAAAGGCAATCCGGCTGGCACCTGGCTGCGGATACCGTGGCGGTGGAGGTCGAGCACGTCGGGAGGTCGGGCGTTGTGCTGGCGTTTGGTCCCGCCGCGCTGCTTGCGCTGGCGGAGCAGGCCGACGCGATCGTCGAACTGATGCCGCAGGTGGGCGACTTCGTTGCCAAGGGCGACGTGCTCTTTCGCGTGCACACCGCCGGGCGTCCCCTCGATCCCGGCGCGTTGCGCGCCTGCGTGGCCATTGGCCCCGAGCGCACGATGGAGCAGGACCCGCGTTTCGCCTTTCGCATCATGGTGGATATCGCCAACAAGGCTCTGTCACCGGCCATCAACGACCCGACTACAGCGGTCCTGGCCCTGGACCAGCTGCAGCATCTGCTGATGCACGTCGGCAAGCGCCGGCTCGACGCAGGCCAGACCCACGACGCGCTGGGTCGCTTGCGCCTGTGCTTTGGAACACCCAACTGGACCGACTACGTCAGCCTTGCCGTCACGGAGATTCGCCAGTTCGGCGGCGGCAGCATGCAGGTGGTACGCCGCCTCCAGGCCATGATCGAGCACTTGCTTCGCGTGCTGCCCGCGGCACGCAGGCCGGCCCTGGAACAGGAACTCAGCCTGCTCCAGGAGGACATCCAGCGCTGCTTCGCCGATGCGGTGGATCGTTCCCGGGCGCAGGTCGGCGACGTCCAGGGCATTGGCGGGTCGAGGTCGTCCTAGGCCTGCCGGGAGTTCCGGCTACGGCACCCGCGTGATTGTCGCCAGGCCGTTCGAGTGGGTCCCCGCGCAACTTGTTCCGGTGAATTGTGCGGTGATCACGGTCCCGGTCGCATTGATCGTTGCCGGCCCGGTGAAGCTTCCCGGGCATTGACCGCTCTGGACGAGCTGGAAGTTCAGCAGGTCGACTCCGCTGAGCGTCGCGAACACCTGACCGGGAAAGCTGAGGTTGGTGGACACGTCGTTCTGGTACGTGCCGCTGATTGCGTTCTGGTTCTGCCTGATCTGCAGCGTCAGGGTGCCACCGCCAGGCGCCGTGTTTCCCGCTTCGTCCCTGATCGTCTGGGAATAGCTTCCGCTCCAGGTCCCCGTCAGGTCCACACCCTGCACGAGCTTCTCTTGCGATGCGCACAGATCCGAACCGGCCACGAGTGGTCCCGGCAATACCACGCACGCGCCGACGCTCACCGATACGGCGCCTTGAGTCGCGGCAGTGATCACGCTCGTGTACCTGCCATCTGCGGTAGAGAATCCCTGCGGCGTACCCAGGGTGGCATTGACGGCGGTGAGCGAAAATGCGAACGGTCCGCCGACGGGCTCGCCGGCATTACCGAAGCGCATGCGCGCCTGGGCGTCCATGGAATTGGGGAAGCCTGCCTGCAGCGGCGCTGGTATCGCGACCGACTCGATTTCCGGCGTCACGCATGCGTCACGCAGGAAGCTGTGGCGATCGAGTCCCAGGTCGGCGGTGCCAAGTCCGAAGTGATCAGCCACCTGTTGGGTCCCTGACGCGGCGGCCAGCGGCGCCAGGTCATGCTGCGCCACGCAGTCCGCGTTGCTCCCATCGATTTCTGCGTGGAATGCCCTCGCCACAAGCGGGCGTGCTTCGGCGTCTTCGGTCGCAAGCAGGGCGTCGATGCTCGCGACCGGGATGAGCGAAATCTCTGCAGCAGTCTGGCGCTTGACGCGCCAGAGCACCCATTCCCCCAGCGCCGCCCCCTCCGCGGCTGCGCCGCCTCCGTCTGCCGCCTGCAAGCCCGGATGTACCGCGTCCACATACCATCGCCTGAGAATCCCAGCGATCTGGTCGGCACTGGTGCCCGAGCCAACGATGCGTGCGAGGGCGTCGCCGGCGGCCTCGGCGGGATCCACATCATCGGCTGGCGTCACGTGAGCCAGGTCGTCGGGCGTCGCGGCTGAAGCCCCGGCGTTGCTGAAGTGCGCTACATCGAGAAGTATCGTGCCACCGGACGACCTGGCGAGGTCGAGTCCGGGTGCAGTCCCATCGTTCCTGGAACCGAAGCCCACCAGCGTCCGGCCGCCGGCCGTCGCCGTCGCGGCAATCCGGAGCACGGCTGGGATCCTGAAGCGCAGCCCAGAGGGGCCGAACTGCACGGCGCCGACGAACCCATCGCTGAGTGGTCCGCCGTCCAGACCGCGAATCGGTGTGAGCGTGATTTGTGTGGCCTGCGCCAGCGCTCCAGCCGGCACGTCCAGTGTGTAGGTGATTCCCGTGGACGAGGTGGCGCGCAGGCTGCCCCCCTCGACGCCCACTGTGCCCGCGACCGCACGGCTGGTTTCGACCAGGGGACCATCGCTGCCCGTGCCGACAGGGTCGCTGCTGCTGCAAGCAACGAGAACCATGGCGATCACGGCAGGCGGGAACCTGTACCGGTGGCCGCGTGTGTGCATCGACCCTCTCCTTGGTTGCGGGGAACCAGCGCGAACTCCATGTTATCCGTGCGGCGTGAATCCACCGTCAAACCCAAGTCAGGCAATCCTTTGACACGCAACGTCAGGCTGGTGACGCTGGGCGCACTGTCGCTGTCGGTGGACGGCCTTCCAGTGCTGCGCTGGCAGGCGGAAGCTCCTCGTGCTCCTGGCCTACCTGGCACGCCATCCCCACCGAAAATTCGAGCGCGCATTCCTGGCCGACCTGGGCTGGCCCGACACCCCGGATGCGCGCGCCCGCGCGTCGCTTCGCCAGGCCCTTTCGGAATTGCGCGAGGCCATCGGTCCCGCGCTGCTCATGGATGGTGAGCTCGTCGGGGTCGCGCCCGGCCTCGTTGACGGTCGACCTGCACCAATTTCTGGCGCTGGCCGACAGCGGAAATCCACGAAGGCGCGCTGCAGTTGTGGCAGGGAGAGTTTCTTCCGGGCGCCGATGAGATCGGGACGGGCGGACTGCGGTCATGGGTCGAGGTCGAGCGGGAATCGCTCCGCCGCCGGTTCGCCTTCATCGCACGCGCAGCCGTTGAGGCATGTGCATCGCGCGGTGCGTTCATGGCGGCCGCGGCAGTGGCCCGACGCTGGAGCGATGCATTGCCCGCGGACGAAACGGCTGCGGTACAGTGGGTACGCATGCTTCGCCTGGCCGGCCGCCCGGCGGAGGCCGAGGCCGCCGCGTCCAGTGCTGACCGAGCGCTGGCGTCGGGAGCATGGAGCGGAACCGCCGCCGGAACTCCTCGGTGTGCGACGCCAGGGTGATGGAGACTCCGATTTTGGTCAAGCGATCGGGTCGGCCGACCGGGAGGCGTTGTTCACCCTGCCCATGGTGGCCCGGGCCACTGAATTCTCGGTGCTGTCAGCCCTGTGGCGACAGGTATCCCGTGGCGGGGGTGGCGTGGTCCTGGTCGAGGGAGAAGAGGGCAGCGGCCGGACCAGGCTGCTCTCGGACTTCTGTAACTGGACTCTCCAATCTGGCGACGACGCGCTGGTCTTGAGGACCCGCGCCTTCGAGGCCGAGCAGGGAAGCGACTGGTCGACCCTCCGCCACCTGCTGCCGGCTCTCGCCAGTGCACCGGGCATTGCCGGGGCGCCGCCCGCGGTGCTGGCGGCGATCGCGCGCGAAGTTCCGGAATTCGGGGAGCGATACCGGGCGCCCGCCGATGCAGTTCTCCCTTCGCTGGCGGACGCCGTGGCCCGCGCCCTGGCGGACGTGGGCGTCGAGCGCCCGATTCTCGTGGCGGTCGACGATGCCCACCTCGCCGATGGCCGAAGCCGGGCGCTGCTGGAGCACCTCTGCCGGCATCCGGCGCCAGGAACAATGCTCCTCATGACTGCTCAACGCGATGTCCTCCAGGTTGGCGACACTCGAGCATCGACCGGGTGGCCCGCCCGGGACGACCCACCGGATGCAGCTCAGCTCATTCAGCGAAGTGGAGGTGCGCGAGCTCGTTGCCGGCATGGGCAGCTTCGACCCCGCCGATGCGGCCGTTCTCACTGAACGGATCATGAGTGAATGCGGGGGGAATCCGCTGGCGTCGACGGCCTTCCTCGCGTCCCTCGCGCGAGCGGGCGCGCTGCGCAATGACGAAAACGGTGCATGGCGACTCGTGACCTCCCTGCCGGCGGCACCGGTCCCCATGCCGGTGTCGCTCAGGACCCGCCTGGCCAATCGCATCCGGCAGCTCGACTCGGGTTCGCGCACGACACTGGACGCGGCGGCAGTGCTGGGGCGCGACTTCGATGTCGATTCGCTGCGCGCGCTGGCCGGCCTGCCGGATCGGAAGCTCGATGAAGCTCTCGCGCTCCTCACCAGCCGCCGGATGATCGAATCGGTTCCCGGAGGTGAACGCTTGCAGTTCACGCAGCAGGTGCTGTTCCGCGTGACCTGGGACGGCTTGGCGCCACTCCGTCGTGCCTCCCTGCAGCGGCGCCAGCGTCGCCATGCTTCGGCCGCAGCCGGCCTCCGCCGTCGACCGGTACCCGTCGCGGTGATGGTTGCCCTGTTGGTCGTGGCCGCGGTGGCGTCCGGCGCGCGGTATTGGCGCGAATCGCGAATCCACTCGGTGCGCATTGCGCCGGGCGCCATGTCCGCAGGCAAGGGTTCGTCGGTGCTCGCGCGGGCAGCGGACGCCGCGCTCTATGCGACCCTGGAGGGCGTGCCGGGAGTGACACTCGTCAATGACGCCGCCTCGCCGGCAGATGCGTTGCTCAGCCTGTCGATCAGCGCGGAGGGGCACGACCTGACCGTCACGGGTGTGCGGCGCTCGACGGGCGGTGACACGGTCGCGACGGCCGTGGTCACCGGTGCCGGTGAGGAACTGGCGTCGCTGGTGGCCACGACAGCGGAACGCCTGCTGAAGAATGATTTTGCGATGCCGTCGACCGGTTTTCGCGTGAATGCCGCGCGCACCGCCGAGCCGGCGGCACTGCTCAAGTACTTCGAGGCGGAGAACCTCGCTCGACGCTTCCGCATGGACGAGGCGGCGCAGGAATACTTCGCGGCAGTGCAGCTCGATCACAGCTTCGCGGCAGCGTGGCACGGGCTGGCCCGAGTCAACGGCTGGTTCGGACTGGGCGATCGCATGCGGCGCGCCGAGGATTCGGCGATGGCCCATGCATCCCTGCTGTCGCCGCGCGACCGCCAGGTGCTGGCAGGCTGGGCCGCGTTTGCCAACGGTCAGGCCAACAGTGCGGAGCAGATATTCCGCGGCGTGCTCGGGTTTGCCCCTGACCTTGTCGAGGCGCAGGTTGGCCTGGGGGAGGTACTCTATCACCACAACTGGATGCGCGGGCGGGACGGCCTGGAAGCGCGCGCCCCATGGTCGGCGGCCTTGCGACTGGACTCCCTCGATTGGCGAGTTGTGGCGCACGCATCGGAGGTCTCTGCACGTGCGGGGAATGCTGTTGAAGCCGCGCGCTGGATGCAACGAGTGCAGCGGAGCCGTGGCGACGCGCTCCTGTCGCCCGATGAATCGGCCCTGGTCGCCGCCTTCCTGGCCGACAGCATTGCCACCGAACGGGCGCTCGCCGGGTTGGACCAGACGAGCGATTGGTCTCTTACGATCACCACGATTGCCCTGGCCCAGCTCGCCCAGCGGCCGGACCTGGCGGAGCGAACGGCACGTCGCCTGATCACGCCCAATCACGGACGGGAACTTCGGGCATTCGGGTGGGAATTGCTGAGCAACCTGGCACTGGCCCGCGGGCACCTGAGTGAGGCCCTCATGTCGCTCGATTCCGCAGCGGCGCAGGAGCCAGCGTCGGCATCGATCGCCCGCGGGCTCCTGCTGGCGTCGCCGTTCATTCCACCCGCGACCCGGATCGATTCGGTGAGGCGGAACTTCAGGGACGAACTCGACCAAAAAACGGGGCCGGACGTTGTGCGCCTGTTCCTGTTCTGGTTCGACTTCGACCGGGTGCGGGACAGTGCTGAGCGGCCCTACCTGGCGGCACTGCTCCGCTACAAGGCGAAGGGGCCGCGTGCGCGAGCGGGCTCGTTGCCAAGGCTGCCGCCTGCCGCCTCGTCGGGCGATTCGGTCGGCATGGCGTCCGTGCTGCTCGCGCCGAGTATCTCCGGATGGGCGGCGCTCGCGGCAGGCGATACCACGGCGGCCCTCGATGCGTTTCGCAGAGGCTGGGAAGGAGTCGAGTTCTCCCAGGCCAGCTTCTCGGCTTTCATGACCAGGCCATGGGATGTGTACCAGACAGGTGAATTACTGGAGGCTCGCGGCGATCTCGCCGGTGCGGCGGCATGGTATGGCAATGCCGGCTGGGTGGGCCTGCACGACATTGCCTACATGGCACCGGGGCAAATCCGGCGCGGGCTGGCACTCGAACGCCTTGGCCGACCGGACGAAGCGCGAGCTGCCTATGAGCGTGCGCTCCGCCTCTGGCAAACTCCGGATGCGGAATTCCGGCCGCTTGCGGATTCGGCGGCAGGACGGCTGGCGGCGCTTACGTCATCGACAAGATGATCTTTGTGGCCTGCAGCCGCTGAACTTGGCCTCGGAGAATGCGAACGCCTCATCGCCAGGTCGCGATGAGGCGTCGTGCTTGCCGACCCTTGGGGGTCAGGGGTTGATCACTATCGTCCCGACCATGTTGGGGTGGATCGAACAGTGGTACGTATAAGTACCGGGTGTCGTGAACGTGAAGGTATAGGTGGTCTCGCTCGACATGTTCCCCGAATCAAACAGCGGAGCATCTGACACCACGTGATGGGTAATTCCGTCCTTGTTTGCCCAGATCACGGTCGCCTTTGTGGCCATGCTCTCGGTGAACGGATTCGGAGAGAACGCGGTGGTTGTCAACGTGCTCGCGCCCTGAACGATCAGGACGTCACCAGTGACGTTCGGGGTGTTGCTGCTGGAACACGCCGTACCGGTGAGGATGACGGCAACGCCGAAGAGGAGTGGAAGGGTCATGGAGCGGTGCATGGGGGCCTCGTGTCTCGAAATGGGACGCCAGCAGGTCAAGTTGTACGCGCGCGGAACACTTCTAGTCTATACCTGTCCGCCTCGCCCTGCGTTCCGTTCATCTGGGCAGCGGCATTCTGACTTCATTTGCCGGCGCCCGCGAGCTTGGCCCTCAGCTCCGTGCCCCAGTCGTGCACGACAATCGCGCGGGTGGAATCGGTGACCGACCGCAGCAGGAGGATGTGCTTGTCGTCGGGCGAAATGTCGTAGTTGGCGTGACCAGTCGTCACCGGGTAGTCGCCCTTGAACAGGACTTCGCGCTTGATGACCGCGAGCTCGGGGCTCGTGGCGAGCGTCACCACGATGAAATCGTCATTGTGCCGGTAGTAGAGTCGGGTGCCATCATGCGACCAGACCGGTTCCACGCCACCATCGGTGGACACCTGCTGCCGGCTGCCGCCGTCAGCCGTGGAGCGAACATACACCTGAAAATCACCCGTTTCATTGGACTCGTATGCGAGCCATCTGCCGTCCCGTGTCGGCCGTCCAGACCACTCGGTGAACGGCGTCGTGGCGAGGGGATGCCTGATCGTGTCTCCCGCCACTCGACGGGCCCAGATGTCGGCGGTGCCAATGGTTCCGGTCCGGTAGATCACGCCGGTGCCGTCCGCAGTCGGAACTCCCTCCCATATGTCGGCGGCAGGATCACGCAGCACCAGCTCGGCCTTTCCGATGCCATCAACCGATTGCGACCAGAGCGCCAGCGGGCCGCTCCGATTGGACCGGAAGAGAATCCGTTTGCCATCCGGCTCCCATTCGGCCCGATCGTTGACGGTGCCCTCGGTGGTGATGCGACTCAGTGCCTGGGACCGGAGGTCGTACATCCAGACGTCCGCCGTGCCCTGGGTAAGCAACCCGACGGCGATGCGGTTGCCGTCGGGCGAGAAGCGCGGCACGGAATACTGGCGCGGCTCGGGGAGCGTCGAGACAGTGGTCCCGTGCATGTCGGTGATGACCAGGCGCCGGAGCAGTGCACCGGTCTGGTATACCAGCGACCCGCTGCTCGAGAGAGCCGCTTGCGCCGCGCCATTGGCACCAACGGCGATTCCGTCGAGCACCGACACAGGTGGCCCACTCGGCTTCTGCTTGCGAAGGTCAAAGGGCACCGCCATGAGTACGCCAGCCTGCGTGTCGTAGATCAGGTACTTGTCGAACATTCCCAGTGCATACGAACCCGGGAGCGACAAGTCCGCCGCCTTGCCCTCGCCGATTGTCGCCACCCAGAGTCCCGCGGAAACCGTCGATCCGCGCCAGCGGGTGACGATCACCGTCTTGCCATCAGGCAGGACCTTGGGATTCATCAGCAATCGGTCGGTGGCGGTGTCGGCCGGCGAGAGGGGGCTGATCGGGCCGCCGCCCGCCGCAATGAGCGCGAGGCTGTTCCCCAGCGACACGACGATGCGACCATCGGGAGCCCAGCACCCGCCGTAAAGGAGCCCGCCGGGCAGGTCCGCCAGAACGGTGGGGGAGCCACCCGCCAGCGCGACCTTCTTGAGCTGGTGATTGGCGAAGAACGCGATCCACTTGCCGTCGGGCGAAAAGAACGGCTGCTCACCTCCGTCGGTGCCGGCGAGTGGCTGCGTGCCGAGTTCTTCCATTCGCCGCACAAAAAGCTGCAGCGGACGGTCGCCGGCTCGGCCCGAGAATGCGACGACGTTGCCATCGGGTGACATCGCGATGGGGTTGGTGATCGGCGTCGCGATGTGCACGTCCGGCGCCAGGCCGAGTGCGAAACGGATTGTGGTGGCGGTCGGCGCGGCGTGGCGAGACAGGGCCCATGCGGCGACCGCGACGGACAAGGCGGAGATGGTGGCGAGCACCGCGATCCTCTGCGTCGGGCGTGCGTTGCGCACCTGCACGCTCGGCGTCACGACGGTCGCAGGGTAGCTGTCGGACGACCTGCCCGTCTGCACCAGCGCGTCGGCAAACTCCCTGGCCGTGGCGAAGCGATCGGCCGGGAGCTTCTGCAGCGCCGTGAGCACCGCGTGCTCGACGCTGGGCGGGATCGTGTCGCGGATCCGCGTCGGGGCCGTCGGCTTCTCCGTCATCACCTTGGCCACGATCGACTGCACCGTGCTGCCGGAAAACGGCGGATCCCCCACCAGCATCTCGTAGGTCGTGGCCCCCAGCGCATAGATGTCGCTGCGCGGGCCGATGTCGCGCTCCCCCATCGCCTGTTCCGGCGACATGTACGCCGGGGTCCCGAGCGACATGCCGGTCTGGGTCATGCGGCTGTCGCCCGCCCGGCTCGCCGCCAGGGCAATCCCAAAATCCGCCACCAGGGCCCGGCCATCATGCAGCAGGATGTTCTCCGGCTTGATGTCGCGATGCACGATGCCGCGGCGATGGGCGTAGTCGAGCGCACCTGCCACCTCGGTGGCAATGCGGACCGCATCCGCAATCGAGAGCTGCTTGTCCCGCGTCAGCCGGTCGCGGAGGGACTCGCCCTCGACGTAGGGCATGACGTAGAACAGCAGTCGGGCGTCGTGCGTCGTGAGTGCATCGGCAGCCGTCACGCTGGCCACGCCGCTGTCGAACAGTGGCAGGATGTGCGGGTGCTGGAGGTTGGCGGTGGTCTTGATCTCGGAGAGGAAGCGCTCGGCGCCGATGACGGCGGCGAGTTCGGGGCGGAGGACCTTGATGGCAACCGGGCGATCGTGCTTGAGGTCGTGGGCCAGGTAGACCGTGGCCATGCCCCCCTGGCCGAGCTCGCGCTCGACGCGGTAGCGGTCGGCAAGACTGGTGACGAGCGACGAGGGCGGGCTCGGGTTGTCGGCCATGGGGCTTCCAAAGCTATCCACTGTGCTCACCTGGTGGCAGATGCATCATTCTGACCGGCCAACCGCCGCAGCGCGGCATTCGCCTCGTCGACCAGGTGCTTGTGGGCTGGAACAGGCGAGTCATAGCGCCGGAGGAACTGTTGGTAGTGGTCGCGGGCCTCGTCGTTGCGACCCTGCGCCTCCTCGATGCGGGCCAGTTCGTAGTACGCGAGGGGCACGAAGGGGGCCCAGGACGTCGCAGTACCATGCCATGTCCACCTCGTGCCAGGTCAACAATCTGGCCGCGCGGGTGGTGTCGCCGAGTTGGAGCAGCAGCCGCGACCCCATCAGGTGATCGACGGACCTGGCGTACGGATCACGCGGACCAAACAATTGGCCCTCGGTCGCTGCCAGGTCGAGAGCCGCGAGCGAGTCGGCAGCCGCACGCTTTGCCCCCGCGAGTTCGGACTCGAATGCGGCCAGTGACCGATCCACAAACTCGGCCCCCTTGTCCCCGCTCTGCTGGGCGCTCACGCGCGCCGCCGCGAGCCCACGCGGGTCGCGCCGGAGCACCGCGAGCATCCCGTCGGACCAGGCCATCGCCGCCCGTGCATCCCGGGCCTCAGTGGAATCCCCCGGGGCAAGGCCGCCGAGATATTTCACCGCCGCTGCCCTGCGCTCCACGGCGCGGGCGGTGTCGAGTCCTCCGAGCCAGGCGCCGGCAACGGCGAGCTGAAAGATGTCGACGGCCGATGCCTTGTCCGGGCTGGCCGCGGCATACCGGTCCCATGCAACGAGGGTCGGAGTCCCAGGCACCCCGCGCCGCCCACGCATAGGCCGTGCGTTTCCAGATGGGGCCGACGTATGGACCATGGGGATCGAACGCAAGCAGGCGGCGGTTCATCTCGACTTGAGCCGCCGGAAACCCGAAATCGATGGAGAAATACTGCGCCCCAGAAGTGGACACCCGGCACCTTTGATCCGGCAATACCAGACGACCAGGCTGTCGAGCAGTATGCTCGAGAACTGCCCGTTGGCAGACACCACGCGATAGAAGAGACTGGCGTCAAAGCCCAAGTCTTCGGAAATCGTGCGGATCCTTCCGAGCGCGATCAGAGACCTCACTGCCAACGCGTTCTGGGCCGAATCGTGGCCCATGCTGGCCTGGGCCAGGTGCTCCCACATGGGGACCAGCTTCGGGTTCAGGTCCACTGTCCGCCGCAACGCGGCCCGGTCCTCGGCATTGGTATAGCCGATCAGCCCCCCCTGGTGCTGAAGGTGATCCGCATATTCGAACCAGGCGGGCCAGTCGAGCGGGAACTGCTCCGTGACGGCTCGGAAGCGGGCCAGGTGCTCTGAGTCGCTCACGGACTGCGACATCTCCGCCTCGATCAGCATCCTGTCCCGCGGGCCGAAGGCAGACAGGTGGGACTGGTATCCGTGCTCCAGAACCGGGTTCGGCTCTGCATCGCTTCCCCATGCCTGTGTGCCATCATATCGCCAGCCAGCAAGCCAGAAACTCGAGTCGGCCTTGATGGCGGCGGCATACGCATGTGCGGCCTCCGCCCAGTTGCCTGCGGCAGTCAGGCGTTCGCCGTCGAGGAAGGCGCGGAGCGACAGCACCGAGCGGGTGGTGACGTTGGCATAGCTGGGTGACGGCGGCTCGCCTCGACGCCAGACCTGGCGCAGCAGCGCCCAGGTGACCGAATCGGTCAGCGCACTGATGGAATCGGGAGAGCCGTTGATGAAGACGCGGGCCAGCGGCTCGGAATCACCCCTCGTCGAGAGGAGTTGCAGGTCGAGCCGCACGTCCGGGCCTACGCGCGCGATGTCGCCAACCAGCACGCTTCCCGCGCCGAGGCTCTTCCCGAGCGCAAGCCTGTTCGGATTCCACTGGCCACTTCTCGAATCATCCGCCCTGGACAAAACCACGTGTGGATCCGTCGTGCGGATGCCGCCCACGCCGTCCAGGTTTGCGCTGATCGTGACAGTCAGGTCGCGTCCTAGGCGCGCCAGGGCCGTGTCGCTGCTGGAGAAGAAGGGAAGCACGGCAATCACCCTGGCCGAGGGCTCGACCTGCGGCCGGCGTGATCGTGTGAACAGCCAGCCAGCCAGGACGCTGAGCGCCAGGGCGATGGCGGCCCCCGCTATCCATGCGGAATGCACGCGGCGGCCCACTCCGGTTAACGCAACAGGCGGCACCGGCTTGCTGAACGCTTCGACAAACTGTGCCGCCGACGTGAACCGGTCGGCAGGCACCTTCGCCAGCGCCTTGGTGATCGCCGCCTCGACCGACGCGGGCACTGTCCCGCGCACAGTGCGCAGTGCGGGCACGGGATCAACGGCATGCCGCGCCATGATGGCCTGCACCGTCGGTCCCTGGAAGGGCGGGTTTCCCGCGAGCATTTCGTAAAGCAGGCAACCGAGCGCGTAGATGTCACTGCGCGCGTCGATGTTGTTCTGTCCTGCCGCCTGCTCCGGGCTCATGTAGCTTGGCGTCCCCAGGGCCAACCCTGTTTGCGTCAGTTTGTCGCTGCCCACCGCGCTCATCGCCCGTGCGAGCCCGAAGTCGGCCACGCGGGCATGGCCATCCTGCAGGAGGACGTTCTCGGGCTTGAGGTCACGATGTACGAACCCCTGGCGATGGGCGTGATCCAGCGCATCGGCGATCTCACCGAAGAGCCTCAGCGCCTCGTCGATCGGCAGCTGGGTCTCGCGGTTCAGCCGGTCGCGCAGGGATTCACCTGCGACGTAGGGCATGACGTAGAACAACAGTCGTGACTCGTGAGTCGTGGGTTGTGGCTCAATGACGCCGCTATCGAGCAATGAGAGGATGTGGGGATGGTCCAGCTGGGCGGTGATGCTGATTTCGCGCATGAACCGCTCGGGGCCGAGCGTATGGGCAAGCTCAGGGTGAAGGACCTTGATCGCCACGGGGCGATCGTACCTGAGGTCATGGGCGAGGTAGACGGTGGCCATGCCGCCCTGTCCGAGCTCGCGCTCGGGGCGGTAACGGCCGGCCAACGCACGCGCGAGACGTGCAGTGATGTCGCTCAAATGAGGTCAGGCATTCATCGATGTCGGCGGGTGGCCCGTGGCGACTGAGCCCTGGAACGTCAGCTCCATGCCAAGCCGGAGTCGGGTTCCCGACCCATAGAAATAGGTGGGCGCGGCGAAGGACGCAAAGATCGACCCAGCTGCCGCAACCGCTTGCGCCCGCACCACCGAACGGGAGGCCCAGGCGGCCATCCGCGCGACATGCTGTAGTTGACATACTCACCGCCGACCTGGCGGTGATTGCAGCGATCGAGTTGCCAGTCCAGCGAGGCATTGAACGCCCAGCGGTTCTCCGCATGCAGCTGCAATCGCGCGGTTGCGAGGCCGCCATCGGGAAAGAGCGATGTCTGCACGCCGTGCGGATTGGCTCGGTAAATGGACTGCACCTGATGTGCGCCGATCGAGTCGGCATTGTCGAGGGGGATGACTCCGGAACAGCTCCTGATGTTGCGGATGAAGCAATCGAGCTTGCTGAGCGTCTTCCCTCCGATGGCGTACGTCGAATCGAGCACGGCGAAGCCGTAACGCAGCGGAATCGGCGAGACGTCGACAGTGCGTCCGCGAACGGAGACAGCACGGTCGTCACTCGGCGAGCCCGCGCCAGGCCAAACTTGGCTCCACGGCTGGGGATAGGAGGCTCAAAAGTTCCTGAACGGACCGGCCCCGGCCAGGCACGGAAGGGCATGCCGTCGAGTCAGGTGCCACCGGCCTCCGGACAGATTGTCGCAATTCCGGCCCCGTTGTCCGTTAGTGAAAGGAGGGTCACTCACACCAGGAGGGGCAGCATGCGTGCTGGGACAGCGGCGCTGACGCGCCAGGCAGTCGTGTGTTTCGGTCTTGTCCTCGCCGCAGGTGTGCTTGCCACGTCGGCCTGCAGCGACTCGACGGATTCCGGCACCGGTGCGCTTCGGGTTACCGCGGTGACGACAGGCCCCAACGCCGATGGCGCCTATCAGGTGAGCGTGGACGGCGGCGAGGCGAGGCCGCTGGCCGCCAATACGGCCATGACATTCGACGCCCTGACGCCGGGTAGCCATTCGATCCTGCTGACCGAGATTGCCCCGAACTGTTCCGTCGGCGGTCCGAATCCCATAACGGTGACGGTGGGACACGGGGCCACGAGGAACGCCGTGTTCACCGTGGCCTGTACGCCCGACCCGACCAGCGCTGCCGTGAGAGTGACGACCTTCACCACGGGTCCTGGGGCTCCCGGAACCTTCAGTCTCCTGGTGGACAGCAGTGCCGCAGGCTCCGCGCAGTCCGCGACGATCCCAGCCAATGGCGCGATGACCATCAATGTCCCCGCCGGCACCCACAAGTTGACGCTTGCCGTGCCGCTGAATTGTGCCGTCAATGGCACGAACAGCGCCTCCGTGACGGCCACTGCCGGCTCCACCGCCACGCTCCACTTCGATGTCTCGTGTGGGGTCGGGGCGCCAGTCCGGGTGAAGGCAGTTACGACCGGCCCCGGGGCACCAGCGACCTACACGGTCGGTATCGATGGCAGCGCCGACGGCTTTGTGCAGTCTGCGACCATTGCCGCCAATGGTGTCGTCTCCCTTACCGTGCCAACGGGCGAACATACCGTCACGCTCGTGACTCCGTTGAATTGCACCGTGGCCAACTCGAACACGGCGTCGGTGACCGTGCAGGCTGGAAGAACCGCGGATCTCAGTTTCGCCGTGACCTGCACCCTGCCCGGAAAGCTTCGGGTGACCGTGGCAACGACAGGCTCCAATCTCGACAGCGCGTATAGCGTGCGCGTCGATGGCCTGGGAACGAAGGCGATCGCAACGAACGCCAGCATTGTCTTTGACAGCGTTGGGGGCGGCAGCCATGCCGTCGAACTGCTGGATATTGCCGGCAACTGCACGGTGAGCGGCCCGAACCCCGCCACGGTGACTGTCACCGCGGGAGCCACCGCAGACCTCCACTTTGCCGTCGCCTGCATTGCCTATGGCAGCCTCCGCATGACCGTGACAACGACTGGCGCAGACGTTCCAGCCCAGTTCCGGGTCACCCTGGAGCCCGACTACCTGTCGAACAATGTCTCGCCCAACGGGGCCACCTCGGTCACGCTACCGCCCGGACCGCACACGGCAACGCTGATCGTGCCGCAGAACTGCTCCGTGACGAGCCCCAACGGCGTGTCCGTCGCCGTGCCGCCCGGCAGCGTAACTGACATTTCCTTTACCGTCACCTGCGCGGCCAATGGGACCATTCGCGTGACGGTGACAACCACCGGGGTCAACGTACCAGCTTCCTACCTGGTGGAGATCGATCCCGGGAATTCCTACATATCGTTTGGGATTTCTCCCAATGGAACGGCCTCGAAACCCGTCCCGCCCGGGCCGCACGCGGTGGAACTGTCGGTGCCCGCAGGCTGCCAGGTGACCAGTCCTAACGGCGTGCCGGTTCCCGTCGTCTCAGGTGCAACGGTCGATGTCGCCTTCACGGTGGTCTGCGTGCCGAATGGAACCCTCAAGGTGACCGCGGTGACGACCGGCTCGAACATGCCTCCGAACTACGAGGTCACGATCTATCCGGAGTACGTGTACGACGTCGTGCCGGCGAATGGGTCGTCGTCGTTCTCCCTGGTCCCAGGCAGGCATATCGTGAGCATCGGCGCGCCGCAGAACTGCACCGTGAACCCAACCTACGCGAGTCCGCGTGATCGTCTCGGAGGCAACGACCGAGATCGTGTTCACGTCACTTGTCAGTGATTCACGTGACCTATGAGCGAGAACGCATGCAACGGCTCGGCCGTGCCCTGGGCTCAGCCGCGTGTTGGCCTCCACGGGCGTCGCCATGCTCACGTCCTGCAGCGATGGGCCGGCGGCGCCCGGCCAGACGCCTCAAACGACGATCGCGCCGGGACCGAACAACGTGCTGAGTGCTGCCATCACCCTGTCGCAGCCGGGCACCGACAGTGCAGTGGTGCGATTTGGCGTGGCAGGGGGTCGACTCGATAGCGTGACTCCAGCAACGGTGGTCTCGTCGGACCCGGCGGTCCTGCCGGTCCTCGGCCTTCTCCCCGTGACGCCTTACCGTTTTCAGGTCGTGGCGTTCGGAAAGAGGGGGCGAACGGTGAGCGACACCCTGTCGTTCACGACCGGCTCACTCCCGGCGGACCTGCCGGCGTACTCTGCCGGTGGTCCCGATCCCAGCCCCGGGTACGTCGTGTTCGCCGCTTATCCCTATGGCGTGGTGATCGACAACACCGGGCGGGTGGTCTGGTACCGGCACATTGACGCCGGTCCGACACTCAACTTCCAGGTCGAGCCGACGGGACGGTACGCAACGAGCCCCATCGTGCCGATCGCTGGTGACCCTGCACCATGGGTGGAGTACGATCCGCTCGGCGACGAGATTCACCGGCTTGGTTGTGCCGATGGACTGGTGTCCCGGTTTCACGACCTGCTCGCGAAACCGGATGGGTCCTACTGGCTGATGTGCGACGATGCCCGCGTGATGAACCTCACGCAGTACGGTGGCCAGGCAAACGCACTCGTCACCGGTACGGTAGTGCAGCATGTCGACGCCCAGGGTCACCGCCTGTTCACCTGGACACCCTTCGATCACTTCGCCATCACGGACCTCGATTCGACGAGCAGGACCGGCGCCAGCGTGAACTGGACGCACGGAAACGCGCTGGACTTCGATACCGACGGTGACCTCCTCGTTTCGTTCCGGAGCCTCAACGAGATCACCAAGATCCACCTGGCCACGGGAGCGGTCGTGTGGCGGCTGGGGGGTCGCGCGAACCAGTTCACGATCACGGGAGGGGGTGCTCCATTCGCGGGGCAGCACGGGCTGCGCGTCATTGGTTCGGGTCAGCTTCAGTTCCTGGACAATCGGGGGCAGGCGGGAGGTACTCGTGCCGCCCGGTACCAGTTGGACGAGCCCGCACTGTCCGGGCACCTGATGGAAAGCTTCTCGGCGGCGCCGCAGGTCAACTCCATCCTGGGCGGCTCGACCCAGCTGCTTGCAGGCGGGCGGGTACTCGTCGCGTACGGGGATGGGAACCGGGTCCAGGAATACGATGCGGCGGGCGCCGTCGCCTGGGAAATCCACGGCAATCCCGGATACGTTTTCCGTGCGCAGCGGATCCTGTCGCTCTATCATCCAGGAGCCGAGATGTCGCGCTAGCGCGCTCCACTCCTTCCGGGTTCGATCCCAGCCCCCTCCGGCCGGTCCCGCGTCCCATCGTTGTCACCCCCCTGTCATGCAGCGTCGGTAGGATCCGGGACAGCAAGGCACGATCTCGCGTCACTTTCCAGCCCAGGAATTCCAGACCATGAATCGGACAGCGATCCTTTCAGTGTTGCTTGCCTCAATGACGGCCGGCGTGGCCGCAAGCCAGCAGGCTCCTGCCGCCCCGGTTGTAAAGGAGGAGACGCCCGGTCTTCTCGCGAAGGCCACCGTGACCCCCGCGCAGGCGCAGGCCGCTGCGCAGGCCCGGGTGCCAAAGGGCACGGTCAAGAGCGCCGAGATCGAGCAGGAACATGGGAAGCTGGTGTATTCCTTTGACATGACCGTTCCCGGCAAGTCGGGCGTGGATGAGGTCAACGTCGACGCGAAGACCGGCAAGGTGGTCGGCGTCGAGCACGAGAGCCCGGAGGACGAGGCGAAGGAACAAGCCAAGCCCAAGCCCGCGTCGCCCTGATCGAGAGACTATGCGCGTACTGGTGGTCGAGGACGAGGTGGAAGTTGCGGACCTCCTCGCGCGGGCGCTGCGCGAGGGAGGCTGGGCCGTGGACGTCGTCGCGCGGGGTGACGTCGCACTCGACCACCTGGCAATTACTGAATACGACATCGCGGTCGTGGATGTCGGGCTGCCCGACATCGATGGCATGGAGGTATGCCGCCGGCTGCGCTCGCGCGGCGGGCGCACACCCATCCTGATGCTGACGGCGCACGGCGGCATCGCAGACCGCGTACGCGGTCTCGATGCCGGTGCCGACGACTACCTGGCCAAGCCGTTTGCGATCGAGGAACTGCTTGCCCGGCTTCGGGCGCTGAGCCGGCGGCCGACCGTGCCGTTGCCGGTCCTGCTGCAGGTGGATGACCTCCAACTCGACACCAGCACGGCCCAGGTCCGGCGCAACGGCAAGGCGATCCACCTGAGTGCCCGTGAGCGCGCCCTCCTCGAGTACCTGTTGCGTCGGCCGCACCGCGCCGTGACCCGGGGCCAGATCCTGGATCATGTGTGGGACGACAATTTCGATCCGGTCGGAAATGTCGTCGACGTGCTCATTGCCCGCCTTCGCCGCAAGATCGACACGCCGGGAACGCGCCCGCTCATCCACACCATTCGGGGGACGGGGTACATCCTCAGCGACCGGATGCAGGTCGATGCCAGTTAGCCGCCTTCGCCTCCGGCTCACGGGCCTGTTCGCGCTCATCTTCGCCATCGCGCTGCTGGTGCTGGGATTGTCGCTGGTCCTGTACCTCGGGCGGCGGGCCAGTGAGACACTGACCGCCGAGCTGCTGAGTTCGTCCGAGGAGCTGTCGCGGGCCATCGTGCGCGAAACAGGCGAGGGGCACAAGGCGTCTCTCGAGCGCGCGGTGAGCGAGGCACTGAAGGAATGGCCGCAGAGCGCCAGCTCGTTCGTGGTACGGGACACACTGGGACATCCGCTTGCCTCGACCGGTCAACTCGACGAGATCGAGCGCATCCCCGACCTGCGCGCGCCCAGTGTTGGTTCCCGGATCCTGACCGTGCCGATGTCCGGCGACGGCGAGTTGCGCGTGGTGGCCGTGCCGCTCACGATTGCGGGGCGGCGATTGACCATCGTCGGCGCGGCATCGACCGCCGACCTGCGCGAGCGTGAGGATACGCTCGATGGATGGATGGCTCTCGCCATCCCGCTGGTGCTCCTGCTGTCACTCGCCGCCGGCTACGCCCTCTCCCGTCTCGCGCTGGGACCTGTGCTTGCCCTTGGTGATGCGGCAGCGGGAATCAATGCGACGAACCTGTCCACGCGATTGCCGGTGCGAAAGCCGGCCGACGAGGTGGATCGCGTTGCGGGGCAGTTCAACGGAGTGCTCGACCGGCTGCAGGCGGCGCAGGTGCAGAACCAGCACTTTCTTCGCCAGGTGGCCCACCAGATCCGGACGCCACTCACACTGGTGCTGGGCGAGAGCGAGCTGGCCCTCGACCGCGATCGGTCCGCGCCGGAGCTGCGGGAGGCGCTCCAGAGGATTCAGCGCGCGGGTGTGCAGATCCGGCGCCGGGTGAGCGACCTCTTCCTGCTCGCGCAGGCGGAAGCCGGCGAGTCGCCCGCGCTCCGCGAGCGGGTGGAGCTCGACCAGGTGGTGCTGGAGGTCGTAGACCTGTTCCGGGCGCGGGCGCACGCGCTGGGACAGACCCTGGAGCTGGGCAGCATCGACGAAGCAGTTGTACGGGGAGACCGGCACCTGCTGCACGAAGCGGCCGCCGAGCTGATCGAGAATGCCTGCAGGCATGGCAACAGGGCGGTGCCGGTGCGCATCGCGCTGGTGCGCAGCGGATCGGGGGCCCGGCTGGAGGTCGAGAACGCCGGCGAGCCAGTGCAGTCCGACGTCCCCGCGAGTGACTCGTCGCCCGAGAACCCGCGTGGACTCGGGCTCTTCATCCTTTCCTGGATCGCCACTGTCCACAACGGCGCGATCAGCATTGCGCGGGTGAGCGACCGGAACCAGGTCGCGCTCGTGCTGCCCCTCGCGCCCGAGGATCCTTCCGTCCCGGTGGCCAGTGCGCAAGCATCCCACTCGTCTCCGTAACCGAATTCACCTGCCATGATTGTCCATGTCGCCATGCTCGGCGCGGCGCTGTTTCAGGCGCGCGCGACCGACTCGCTCACTCTCGATGCCGCCCTGGCCCGGGCGCACCAGCTTCGCGGTGATACCCGGGTGGCCGCCGCCACGGTGTCGGAGGCGCGCGCACAGCACTCGATCGCGGGCCAGGTCAGCAATCCCGTCGGCAGCTACCAGTACACCGGCGATACGCCGCGGCAGCACGCAACGGTATCGCAGTCCTTCGACTGGTGGCTGGTACGCGGCGCCAACCGCGCCGCGGCGAGCGCCGGCATAGCGCGGGCGGTTGCCGATTCGACGCTGACCGTCGCCGATATCGCCGCTGACGTACGCCTGGCCTTTTTCGAGGCGCTTGCTGCCCAGCAGGCATACGACCTCGCGCTGCGACTCGAAGCGCATCGCCGACTCCCTGAGCCTCATCGCCGAGCGCCGCTTCGCGAGCGGCGACATCTCGCGCTTCGAGGACGACCAGGTGCGACTGGAAGCAGCCCGGGTGGGGCAGCTCGGTCTCGCGTGCGCGTGAGTCACTCTCCGTGGCACGGACCAAGCTTGCCCGCAGCATCGCATGGCCCGGGCTCGTCGACGGAGCTGAACCCGGCGGGCGCGCTGGATGAAGGACTTGGGAGTGATGCCGAGCCGCCGGCGGATATTGCCGCCCTTCCGTTTGTCCAGGCCGCGGTCGCCGATTCGACGATTGCCGACTACCGGCGGCAAAGTGCCGGGCGCGCGCGGATCCCCCTGCCGGCGCTCGAGGCAGGCGCCGACTGGGACGACCCGACCAACCCGGGCCGGACCTACTTCGTGTTCGGTGTGGCCATCCCGCTGCCGATCTGGAACCAGGGCGGAGCCGGGCTCGATGTCGCTCGTGCCCAGTCGGAGCAGGCCGCGGGACTCGCGCAGGAGGCGCGCCTCGAGGGCGCCCGGCGCGTGGCGGAGGCGACGACCCGCCGGCGTGAGGCGGCCACGCGGGCACGCATCGCCCGGGATTCACTCCTGCCGTCCGCGACCCGTCTCCGGGAACGCGCCACGGCCGCATACCGTGCCGGCGAGACGGGCGTCGTGCCGGTGCTCGACGCGCTGCGCTCCGAACGTGAAATCGCGCTCGGCGCGATCCTCGATCTTCTCGCCTACCAGGATGCGGTGACCGAATGGAACCGACTGCTCGGAGTGGAACAATGAGGCGCGTCCGGGTCCTCGGTCCGCTGCTCATGCTCGCCGCCTGTCATGGGCGCGGAGACCGCGAGGCGTCGGTGGAGGCGCGGGTGCCGGTGTCGGTCACGCCGGTGCGTCGCGACACCATGACGAACGAGGTCGAGCTGATCGGCCGCCTGGTACCGTCGCCTGGCGGTGAAGCCCAGCTCACCGCACCGGCCGATGCGGTCGTCCGCCGGGTGCTCGTTCAGGTTGGCGATCATGTCGATGCCGGGGCGGCGCTGCTGCAGCTCGATGCCCCGGAGCTCGAGACGCGGGCGGCGGAGCTTCGTGCCGCAGCGGATTTCGCGCAGCAGGATGAAGCGCGGCAGGCCGACCTCTTCGCGCAGGGCATCACCTCGCGCAAGCAGCTCGAGGAGCGACAGGCGGCGGCGCGTTCGGCCGAGTCGGCGGCGCGAGCGGCGGCGGCACTGCTGCAGCGCGCGAGCATTGTGAGCCCGATTCGCGGGGCAGTGCAGCGTGTACTGGTGCAGGCGGGGGAGCGGGTAGCTGCGGGAGCGTTGCTGGCGCAGGTGGTGGACCCAACGTCATCTCGACCTGGTGGCGCAGGTGCCCGCTGGTCCCCTCGCGCTCCTTCGTGTGGGACAGGAGGCCAGCATCACGACGCAGGGGTCCGATCTCGTCGCGAGCGGCAAGGTGGTGGCCATTGCGCCGGCGGTGGACAGCCTCACCAACGCAGCGAGCGTCGTGGTGCGCGTTCCCAACCCGGACCTCGCATTGCGGCCCGGCACCGGGGCCACCGCCCATGTCATCGCGGGCATGCAGCGCAACGTGCTGATCGTGCCCGACACGGCACTCATCCTCGTTGGCGATGTGATGAGCGTCTTTGTGGTCGGTGCGGACTCCATCGTGCACGCCCGTGCCGTCAGCGCCGGGCTTCGGCAGGGCAACCGTGTCGTGGTGACGGGCTCGCTCGAGCCAGGGGAGCAGCTCGTCACCGGCAACGCGTTCGGCTTGAGCGACGGGATGCGCGTGACGATTCCCGCGGCGGACGGAAAGTGAGCATCGCCGGCTGGGCGGCGCGCCACCGCGCCGCCATCCTGCTCGCCACCGGTCTGCTCACGATCGTCGGGATCAATGCGGCGCTGACGCTACCCGCCGGCATCTATCCCGAGGCGGTGTTCCCACGCATTGCCGTCATTGCGCAGGGCGGAACGTTCGAGCCGGCCGACATGATCGTCGCCGTGACGCGGCCGCTCGAGGAGGCGGTGGGCGGGGTCATCGACCTCCGGCGCATCCGGAGCCGGACCGTGCGCGGCGGCGCCGAGCTGAGCCTCGAGTTCCGTCCGGGCAGCGACATGCAGTATGCGCTGCAGCAGGTCCAGGCGCGCCTGGCCACGGTCGGCCCCTCGCTGCCAGCGGGCGTGCAGCTCGTCGCCGAGCGCACTCACGCCGTCGGTCTTTCCGATGCTGCAATACGAGATCACCGGTGGCAATCCCGTGCTGCTGCGTGATCTTGCGGACCGCCTGGTGCGACCACGGCTCGCCCACCTTCCCGATGTTGGTGACGTCACGGTGCAGGGTGGCCTGGTGCGGGAGATCGCGGTCGTGCTCGATCCGGCAAGGCTCGCCAGCTACCGCCTGAGCGTCACCGACGTCGCCGACCGGATTCGCGCGTCGAATGTGGTTGTCGCAGCCGGCCGCGTCGACCAGACCAATCGCCAGCTGAGCGTCATGGTCTCCGGCCTGGCGGCAACACCGGCAGCGGTCGGCGCGCTGGTGGTGCAGGGGAGCGGCGACCGTGCGGTGCGAGTCGACGAGCTCGGCAGCGTCGCCTATGGCGCGGAGGATCGCTTTCAGCTGGCCGCCGGAAACGGGCAGCCCGCCGCCCTGATCAACGTTTCCCGGCAGCCCGCGGGCAACACGCTCAAGGTCGAAGAGGTCGTGAACGCCACCATCGATTCGCTGAGGGCGCAGCTGCCGGCCGGCATCTCGATCCGTCCGGTATATGACCAGGCGACGCTGGTGCGCGGCGCCCTTGCGAGCGTCCGCGACGCGATCCTCATCGGCTGCTTCCTCGCCGTCGCGGTACTGCTGCTCTTTCTCGGCCGGTTGCGCATCACGGCCGTCGCGGCCACCACCATCCCCCTCAGCATCGCCGGAACCTTTGCCGGCCTCAAGCTGTTTGGAGACAGCCTGAACCTCATGTCCCTCGGCGGGCTGGCCGTCGCGATCGGGCTCATCATCGACGATGCCGTGGTGGTGGTGGACAACATCGAGCGTCGCCTTGCGCTGGGCGACGGCGCGTCGATCACCGAGACGATCCGGAAGGCGACCGATGAAATCGTGCGGCCGGTGGCGAGCTCGACGCTGACGACGGTCGTCGTGTTTGCGCCGCTCACATTGATCGAGGGCGTCGTGGGACAGTTCTTTCGCTCCTTCTCGCTTGCATTGTGCGTCGCGGTGCTGCTGTCCCTCGTCTACGCCATCGTCCTCATTCCGCTGCTGGCACCGCGCGCGCTCGCTCCGGGTCGCCCGGGGCTGCAGGCGCTGTCGGCCGCGCCGGTGCGGCGGCTGTCGCTGGCGGGGCTCGAGTCACGGTACCTGCGCGTGGTGCGGTGGGCGCAGGCGCGGCCGCGCGTGGCACTCGCGGGTGGTGCGCTGGTGGTGCTGGCGGCCTTCGGGCTCGGTCGCGTCGTCGCCACCGGCTTCATGCCCGACATGGATGAGGGTGGTTTCATCCTCGACTACTGGACCCCGACCGGCACCTCACTCGCTGAAACGGACCGGCAGGTCGCGATGATCGAGCGGATCCTGCGCGACGACCCCGCTGTCGAGGCGTTCACGCGGCGTACCGGGACGGAACTGGGGTTCTTCGCCACGGCACCCAATCAGGGCGACATGACGATCCTGCTCAAGCCCCGTCGTGATCGCGCGTCGGTCTATGACGTCATGGCACGCGTGCGGGCACGAGTCGAATCGGAGGTGCCTGCCGTTCGCGTGGAGTTCGTCCAGATCCTTCAGGACCTGATCGGCGACCTGGCCGCAACGCCGGAGCCGGTCGAGATCAAGCTGTTCCATCCCGAACGTGCCGGCGGCGGAGGCCGCGGCGCGTGCCGTGGCCGGGGCGATCGACTCGGTGCAAGGGACTCGAGGACCTGTTCGACGGCGTATATGGCTCGCTTCCGGAGGTCCAGGTCACGCTTGACCCTGTGCGTGTGACGCGTCTCGGTCTCACCGAGCAGGAGGTAGGGCTGCAGGTGCGAGGCGCGCTCTTCGGCGAGGCCGCCGGCGAGGTTCGGGAACCGGACCGGCTTGTCGGTATCCGGGTGCGTGTGCCGGACAGCGTGCGCCTCGATCCCGGCGTCGCCTCATCACTCCCGATCGTGGGGCCGTCCGGCTGGGCCACGCTGGGCTCCCTCGGTCGGCGTGCGCGACACCCTGGTGCCGAGCGAGCTGCTGCGGGAAAACCTGCGGCCGATGGTAAAGGTGACCGGCACGGTGGACGTGGGGGTGTCGGATCTCGGAAGCGTGATGCGGGCAGTGCGGGCCGCGGTGGCGACTGTGCCGCTGCCGCCGGGCGTCCGCCTCGAATACGGCGGACAGTATGCCGGTCAGCAGGAGTCGTTTCGCCAGTTGCTGACGCGTGCTGTGCCTGGCGGCGGGGGCGGTATTGCTGGTGATGGTAGGACAGTTCGGTGGATTTCGAGGCCCACTCTCCATCCTGGCGGCCGTGCCAGTCGGCATCACGGGCGCGATTGCCGCGCTCGTCGCTTACCGGCGTGCCGTTCAATGTGTCAAGCTTCATGGGATTGATACTGCTGGTCGGCCTGATCGTGAAGAATGGGATCATCCTGCTCGATGCGGCGACGCACCTCGTCGAGCACGGGATGACGCCGGCCGCGGCGATCATCGAGGCGGGACGCATCCGCCTTCGGCCGATCCTCATGACGACACTGTGCACCCTCGCCGGCCTGGCACCGCTCGCCTTCGGATTCGGCACGGGCGCCGAGCTCCAGCGTCCACTCGCGATCGCCGTGATCGGTGGCCTGGTACTCTCGACGACGGCCACCCTGATACTGCTCCCCGTGGCCCTGCAGGTGACGCAGGCGCTCCACCGGACGCCTGCGTCAGGAACCGATTCCTAGTGACTGCCCGGCCGCGTGACGACCAGCAGTTCGAACGTCCCGGGGACAATGGACGGGCGGCCTCCGCCTGCCGGCGGTGGCCCGAGCTTGGCCGTCGGGAGGTAGATGGTCCCGGTGGACGGGTCGAGCGTGATGGTCCGGGCCCCCGGTGCTGTGGTGACCGTCTCGGCCACCTCGTACTTGTCGCCGGGGCCGGCTCGCACGACGGTCAGCGTGCCTTCGCCGTTCGACGCGAATGCAAAGCCGGCGGTGCTGTCGAAGGCAGCGCCATCGACCCGTCCGCCGATGGGCAGGGTTGCGATGATGCGGCCGTCATCCGCGTTCATGACGACCATCACCTTCGAATGACAGACCGAAAAGAGGCGCCGGTGCTGACGGTCCATGGCGAGCCCCGTCGGCTCGGAGCAGCCCGTGCCCAGCGTCGAGCGCCGGATGATGGCCATCGACTTGGCGTCGATCTGCACCACCTCGGCCTTGTCCTCGATGTTCACGTAGACATTCCCCTTTCCATCCGCAACTCCGAATTCCGGGCCGCCGCCGAGGTCCACGGTGCCGAGCACCGCCCCGGTGGGTACATCGACCACCGTGGAGTTCTTGCCTTCGCCATTCATGGCGAAGACGCGATTGGTGACCGGCTCGTACGTGATCGCGTCGGGACCCTCGCCCGTCGTCTTGATGGTCTGAAGGATCTGCAGGGTCTTCATGTCGAAGACGGTGATGGAGTCGGTGCGGCCATCGGTGATGAATCCGCGACCGGCACCGGGAGCGAGTGCGATGCCGTGCACGCCAGGTGTCGGGGCGATTTCACCAAGCGACTTGCCGGACGCTGCATCGATCACGTCCACCTTGGTTCCATGACTGACGAAGAGCCGGTTGGCAGTGGCATCCCAGGTCACGTAGTCCCAGCCCAGGTCACCGGCAACCGGGATATGGTTCGTCACTGCATAGCCGGGAGCCGACTGGGCGACGAGCACGGGCGCAGATGAGACGCACAGGACGGCGATCAGCACTGTTGAGACAGGACCTTGACGCATTGTCACCTCGAAGGAGTGATTGTGCACGAACGCCGGCAATGATGGTATGCCGTGCGGGCGATGGAAAGTGGCCGGTACGTGACATCCGCTCGTAATGTGACGATGATACGATGCCTTGTTGATCGCTTGACTCGCGTTGATGACCCGCAGCCTGGACGACCTCTGACCATCGCACCCGCACGCCAGTACCTCAGCAGGCTTCTCCTGGGCTGGGCAATCATGCGGCCGGCGGTCGCGGTGGCGCAGGACACCGTGGCCGTGGTGACCCCGCCCCAGGCGACGCACGCCGACAGCCTGCGCCGGCCACCGGCACTCAAGCTGTGGGAAGTCGGCGCGGTCGTGGCGGGAGGGGTATTGACGATCGCCGTTATCGACGGGCCGGTACAGACCTGGTCCAGCGGCCCGCACGGCAGTTCCACCACCGACGACATCGCGAACGCCGCGAAGTACTTCGGGCAGTGGCAGGTGATTGCGCCGGTGACCGGCGGCCTGATCATCGCGGGTCTTGTCGCGAAGAAGCCCGCCGTATTTCACGCGGGCCTTCGGGTGGGGGCGTCAGTGCTGGTGGCGGGCGTCGTGACCGGTGTCTTCAAGTACACGATCGGGCGCGTCCGTCCCTACGACACCGACGATCACTGGGATTTCCAGCCGTTCGGCGGGAGCACCTCGATGTGGTCGGGTCACACGGTGCTGGCCTTCTCGTTCGCGACGGCGCTGTCGCAGGAGATTCACCGTACCTGGGCCACCGTAGGCCTGTATACGCTGGCCACCGGAACCGCGTGGTCACGGGTGTACCAGAACCAGCACTGGGTGAGCGACGTGGCGGTGGGAGCGGTAGTGGGCATTGCATCGGCCAAGCTCGCGACCGGGCGGCTCAGGATCTTCGGGCTGCAGGCGCCGGTGCCGTTCGCGAGTCCCAACGGGCTGGGTCTCATGTGGCACGGTACGTTCTAGTCAGGTCGGGGAATGAAGGCCGGTCAGCGCTTGAGGCGCGTGCGCAGATCCTCGAACCAGTTTTCCGCCTGCACCAGTGACGTCTGGTTCAGTTGCGTCATTGCCCGCGGCAGCATGAAGAGGAAGCCGTGGCCGTTCGGGAGTACGTCGAACGATGTGTGATACGGATCGATGTCGAAGGGCGGCGCCGTGAACAGGACCCGGCGATCCACGACCTCGAACCTGGGACTCAGGCGGAGCTCGGCGGCGGTGAAGTGACCAGTATCGAGGTTCATGTAGAACAGTTCCTTCCCGTCCGGGGACCAGCGCGGCTGCTCGCCGCCGCCGGTCGATACCTGCCATCGTCCCGCGTTCACGCCGGGGAACGGCCTGACGAATACCTCATTGATGCCTGATTCGTTCGAGGTATAGGCAAGCCAGTGACTGTCAGGCGAGATCGCCGGATGCAATTCCGTAAACTCGCTCGCGACCAGCGATACCTTCGTCGTATCACCACTGGTCCGGACGCCGACGATGTCACCTGCGCCCGCCGCGCCGTTGTCGGTGCGGACAAGGATCCACTGTCCGTCTGGTGACCAGGTCACCTCCTGCGCCGCACGATCGAACCGGGCCAGTGCCTTTTCAGCAGTGCTGCCGTCCGCGCGGCGGGCAAAGACGCTGCTCCCACCGACGGTATCCCGGATGAACGCAACCGTCTGGCCATCGGGGGACCAGGCGGGGCGCCGATCCAGGCCTCCAAACGTCAGTCGCGTGAACGGGCCGTGGTCAAGCTCCTTGATCCATATGCCAAGGGATCCGCTGGCGAGACCGGCCCCCACGGCGATCTGCTTTCCATCGGGCGAAACCGCCAATGAATTGAAGCCGCCGTGCCATGCGCTGTCGATCATTTCTACCGCGCCATTCCGTCCCACCCGTACGACGTCGAGTTCATTCGAGTTACCTGACCCCTGCAAGTAGACCAGCGTTCCGCTGGCGGACCAGGCCAGCATCGACCTGCCCAGGCTGGTGTAGACGCCTTCCAGCGCGGGCGTCGCAGGTCCCGTGGTCTCCAGGCGGTCGAGATTGAACGGCGCCATGAGGGCGGTGCCGTCGCGCCGGAGGTAAAGGAGCTGGCCGATAGGCAGGTACCAGCCCGTTGCCACGTCGTCGAGCAACTTGTGGAAGTTGCCGGTGCGGAGGTCGAGCACGTACAGCGCCATCGTCACACACCCCGAATTGCATACCGTGAATACGACTCCTCGTGCACCAGGCAACGGCGTCGGGGACCCGATACCCAGGCCGGCGAGCGCGGGGTTCTGAAGCACCCGCGTGAGGGGGCCGCCCTTGGCGCTGATCCGCGATAGCCCCGTGATACTCGGTCCAACGAACACGAGTGTGCCATCATCGAGCCACGCGGCGCCGCCGAAGGTGGCGAAGGCAGAATCAGTCAGCGTGAACGAGGCGCTTCCATCCGGGCGGATCTTTTTCAGGCGACCGTCCGCGACAAAGGCGATCCATTCGCCATCGGGAGAGAAGGTCGGATAGATGGCATTGTCAGTCCCGGGGATTGACGCCGCCTTCAACTGACCACGCCGCTTGAGCCACAGCTGAAAGGGAGTCACGCCGCTGGCGTAGACCAGGGTTGCGCCGTCCGGAGAAAGCGCGGCCCCGGGCAGGCGCATCTGAAATGGAGCGGCGTCCCCGAATGTGATGTGTTGCCATGAGGTCGGCGGTCGTGGCGTCGGCCGCAGGAACCACGCGGCCGCGGCGGAGATCAGTGCGGTGGCCGCCAGCAGCGCTGCGAGCCGGCCACGCCGTACCACGCGGACGGCGGGCATTGCCACTGTTGCGGCATACCTGCCGTCCTGCCGCCGCGCCGCCTTGCCGTCACCATCCAGCGCGTCTGCGAACTCCTTTGCGGTGCCGAACCGGTCGGCCGGAAGCTTCTGCAGTGCCACAAGCACCGCCTCCTCCACACCGGGAGGCACCGACGGACGCTTCGGGCGGAGCGGCGGTGGCTGCTCGGTCAGCACCTTCGCCACGATCGCCTGGGAGTTGGGGCCGGTGAATGGCGGCTCGCCGGTCAGCATCTCGTAGGTCATGGCGCCCAGCGCGTACACATCGCTGCGGGCACCGATCTCGCGTTCACCCATCGCCTGTTCCGGCGACATGTAGGCCGGCGTGCCGAGCGACATGCCGGTCTGGGTCATGCGAGCTGCCGCCGGCCTGCTGCACGGCCAGCGCAATGCCGAAGTCGGCGACGAGAGCCTGCCCATCCTGCAACAGCACGTTCTCGGGCTTGATGTCGCGATGGATGATGCCGCGCTTGTGGGCGAACTCGAGCGCGGAGGCGACTTCCTTCGTGAGGCGCACCGCGTCATCGATCGGGAGCTGCTTCTCGCGGTTGAGGCGAGCCCGCAGTGTTTCACCCTCGATGAACGGCATCACGTAGTACAGGAGGCCGTCGGCCTCCCCGGAATCGATCAGGCCGAGGATGTGGGGATGCTGCAGGCTGGCCGTCGTCTTGATTTCACTGAGGAAGCGATCGCCACCGATGACGGCGCTCAGCTCGGGATGCAGCACCTTGATCGCGACCTTGCGGCCGTGCTTCAGGTCTTCGGCGAGGTAGACGGTAGCCATGCCGCCCTGGCCCAGTTCGCGCTCGAGGCGATAGCGGTCGCTGAGGGCCGTGGCAAGGCGGGTGACGGCATCCGTCATCGGTGTTCCTCCTGAAGGGGCGGGTAACCCAGCTTCGCCATGACCTCGTGCATCCGGGGATTGGCCCGGAGCTGGGGGCTCAGTACGCCGCCCAGGACTCCCGGGCTGATCTCGTCGCGCCGCGGGGTCTTCGCCACCCGGCTGAGAAAGGCGATGACGGAATCATCGCCATCGACGAACCTGCGGATCGCCACCGCCATGTAGATGCTGGCCGCACTGTCTGACGCCTCCTGTCGGAACGCTGCCACGCGCGTGGCTGGATCGCGCAGTCGACGTTCGATACCGGCTGCCCTGGCGCTGTCCACCCATTCGCAACCGAGCAGCCGCCGATAGTCGGAGATGGCCTGTTCAATCTGGCCGAGAAGCAGGTGATGGTTGAACCGGAAGCGCAAAGATGAGCGGATGATCCGGGGACAACGTCTGTGCCTGCTCGAACAGCGGCGTTGCCTCGGCTGCGCGACCGCCGGCGTCGTACGCGTTCGCGACCGACACGACAATGACAAAGGACAGCGGGTCCAGCTCCCTGGCGAGCTCCATCTCCTTCGTCGCCTCGTCCCAGTGGTTCCAGGCCATGAGATCATAGGAATACCACTGGTGGCCGGTCGCGTAGCGCGGACTGAGGGCGATCCCCTGGCGGAACGACTCCCTGGCCTCTTCCCACCTGTTGCGATATTCGAGAATTTCGCCCAGCGATGAATGCGGTTCACCGAGCTGTGGCGCCAGCGAGATTGCCCGACGCGCTGCGCGTTCCGCCAGGGTCAGGATCGAGTCCTGGTTGATACCGGGAACGCCGTACTCCGCCGGTCCGAAGAGCACATACGAGTCTGCGAGCCCGGTCCAGGCTTGGGCATAGTTCGAGTCCGCGCGAATGGCGTGCTGGAAGTATTCAGCTGCCTTCACGAGATCCGGTGCGGTGCGCTTGTTCCAGTGGAAACGTCCCAGGAGATAGGCGTCATATGCCGCTGGGTTCCGGGTGCCCTCCGTGACCACGGCGCTGTCCTGCCGGGCGACCAGCTTTCCCTGGAGCGCCGTGACCACCGCGCGGGCCACCTCATCCTGGACGGCGAAGATGTCGTTGGCACTCCGGTCGAAGTTCTGCGACCAGAGATGCAAACCGTCCGACGTCTTGATCAACTGCGCCGTCACCCGAAGATGGTCCCCGGCTCGCTGAACGCTGCCCTCGAGCACCGATGCAACGCCGAGCTGCCGCCCGATCGTGCGAACGTCTTCCGCCTTGTCCCGGAAGGAAAAGGCGGAAGTGCGCGCGGCCACGCTCAGGCCCGGCACGTTCGTCAACGCGTTGATGAGAGTTTCGGCCATGCCATCGCCGAGATACGCGCTGGTCCGGTCGGGGCTCAAGTCCACGAAGGGAAGCACCGCAACAGATGCGGACTCTACCGGTGCTGTGGCAGGGATGCGTCGCCAGAGGAACAGGGCGACAACCGCGGTGACGGCCAGGAGCCCGACCGCTCTGACGGGAGACGGGAGACGGGAGACGGGAGACGGCCGGTGGGAGACGGCAGGCGGCACAGAGGAGGCGGTAGGCGTCGAGCCTTCGGCCGTGCGCAGCGCCTCCGAGAACTGTGCCACGGGGTTGAAGCGATCGGCGGGCGCCTTGGCCAGCGCGCGCTGCAAGGAGGCGGCGACAGCGGCGGGCACTGCGGGCCGGTAGTTCGTCACCGGCGGCGCATCCGCAATGAGATGCTGACGCACCAATGCCTCTGCCGTGGCACCGGTGAACGGCGGCTGCCCGGCCAGCATCTCGTACAGGACGCATGCGAGCGCATAGAGGTCGCTGCGCCCGTCCAGGTCCTGCTGGCCGGCCGCCTGTTCCGGACTCATGTAGGCCGGAGTGCCGATCGACATGCCGGTGGCGGTGAGCGACTCTCCTCCTGCGGCGCCCACCGCCTTGGCAATCCCGAAGTCCGCGACCACGGCATGACCGCTCTCGAGCAGGATGTTTTCCGGCTTGATATCGCGATGAATCACGCCGCGGGCGTGTGCATAGCTCAGGGCGTCGGCCACTTCGCGGGCGATCTGCAGCGCGGTATCGACGGGGAGCTGTTTCTCGCGGACCAGCCGGTCGCGGAGGGACTCCCCTTCGACAAATGGCATGACGTAGAACAGCAGTCGTGAGTCGTGAGTCGTGATAGCGCCGCTGTCGAAGAGGGGAAGGATGTGTGGATGTCGCAGGTTCGCGGTGGTTTCGATTTCGCGAAGGAAGCGATCGGCGCCAAGCGCGGCAGCAAGCTCGGGGCGCAGGACCTTGATCGCGACCTGCCGGTGATGCTTGAGGTCTTCCGCGAGGTAGACGGTCGCCATGCCGCCCTGTCCGAGTTCCCGCTCGATTCGATAGCGATCGGCAAGGCCCTGCTGCACACGGGAGATCTGCCCCGTGGAGTCCATCAATGTTGCGCGGCGGCGAGCTTGGCACGCACCTCGTGAAGCCAGTTCTCGACCGCGACGACTTGCACTCCGGCGCTGTCCTCCCCGACGACGCCCATCATGAGGAAGCGGCTGTCGTCCGGGCTCGTGTCATAGTACGGGGAGAATCCCTGAAGAAACTGGGCGCCGAATCCGCCGAAGAGTCGATGTGGTGTCTCGACCGAGAACGAATTCGAGGTGCTGACGGACGCTGCCATCAGGTCCCCACCACTTACGAAGAACAGTTCGCGCCCGCTGTGGCTCCACCGCGGAGCCCATCCTCCCCTGGTGGATACCTGCCAACGCCCCGTAGACACCTTGGGGAAAGGGCGGACATACACTTCCTGTGTGCCGGATTCATTGGAGGCATAGGCCAGCCAGCGACCGTCCGGGGAGAGTGCCGGGGACGCCTCGTTGAATGGCCCAGTCAGGAGGGGAACGGGCGTCGTATCCTGGCCAAGCCTGATACCGTAGACGTCGGGGCCGGAGTCCGTGATGACCCGGTAGATGAGCCACCGTCCGTCATGCGACATCAACGCCTCGTTGATCGGGTGGGAAGTGGCATACACGGATTCGGGGGCCGCGGCGCCGTCTGCGCGCTTCCGCCACACCTGCATGCTCGCCACGCCGGTGCCGGCACGGTTGAGGATGTACAGCACCGATTGTCCGTCGGGGGTCCACGAGGGCTTTGTGTTCTCGAGGCCGTCGAAGGTGAGCCGGGAAAACGGGCCGGAGGGCAGGTCCTTTACCCAAAGGTCCGTGGACCTTGGTCCAACCATGTCGACCACGAGGCGCCGACCATCAGGTGAGAGTGCCAGCCCGCGGTTGTTGGCAGGCGTCACCACGACCGGCGGCTCGATCGGCTTGAGGACGCCGTCCCGACTGACCCAGACGGCCCGGACAGTGGCGGTACTGGCAGTGCCGCGCACATAGAGCAGGGTACTCCCCGCGGCAACCAGATCTACTGAGCCAAGGAGCTTGGTGCGAAGCCCGTCCAGCACAGGTGTGAATGCGCTCTTCAGTTCGAGTGTACCCGGGTCAACTCGAGCCACCACCAGCACGCCGTCCGAGCGCACGATTCCAAGCATGCCGTCGGCAACGTGGCGTGCGAAGACGCCTTTCGTCAGGGAGCGACGGGTGTGGTTCTTGAGATCGAACGCCCCGATTTCAAACTCGTCGGGGGCGCCGCTGTGCCTGGTGCGGAACACCAGCCAGCGGCTTCCCGGCATCACGTCAGGCCAGGCCTGTCCCACTTCGCCGTGCGCGGCGTCGAGCGGTACGACAATCTCTGGCTCCCCGCCGCCGGGCCGGATCCGGCTCAAACCTGCCACTGCGTCGAAGTAGATCCAGCCGTCGTCACTCCAGGCGATGCCACCAGTTGCTCCCGAGCCACCGTGGGCGATGGTGACGGGAGTCCCGCCGTCCACACCCACGAGCCTGAGATCCAGCAGCGGGCCGGACGAAAACGCCACCTGGCGCCCATCGGGTGAGAATCGCGGATTGATGGCGCCGGCCGTACCCTGAAGTGGCGTCGCGTCGAGGCGATCCCGCTGACGGAGCCAGAGTTGACCGCCCTGGTCTCCGGGGCCCAGGTACACGAAACGGCTGCCATCGTGCGACAGATCGATGTTGGTCCCGATCCGGTTCAGCTCCATCGACTGGGTAGGCGGGAATGCCAGAGCGTAGCGGACCAGTGGCTGCTCCGGCGGGGGACGCAGGAACCACCCGATCGCACCTGCTGCAAGCGCGGTGAGGGCGAAGGCGACGAGCGCGCGCCCTGTCCGCCCGGGCCGCGCCGCCGGGCGAAGTGACGGCATCGCTACGGTTGCGACCAACTCGCCAGAGGTCCATCCCGGCGTCGCAAGGGCTTTCGCGAAGTCAGCTGCCGTACTGAACCGATCGGCCGGAAGCTTGTTGAGCGCCTTCTGGATCGCGGCCGCCACGTTTGCCGGCACGGTGTCGCGGTGCACCGTCACTGGCACCGGCTTCTCGGTCAACACCTTGGCGACGATCGCCTGCGCCGTGCTGCCCATGTACGGCGGGTCGCCGACCAGCATCTCGTACATCATGGTCCCGAGCGCGTAGATGTCGCTGCGCGCGTCCACCTCGCGATCACCCATGGCCTGTTCCGGGCTCATGTAGGCCGGGGTACCGAGCGACATGCCGGTGGCGGTCATGCGGGACGCACCGGCGTGGGTTGCGGCGAGCGCGATGCCGAAATCGGCAACCAGCGCCGTGCCGTCGTGCAGCAGCACGTTCTCCGGCTTGATATCGCGATGCACCACGCCGTGACGGTGGGCATAGTCGAGTGCAGCCGCAACCTGGCTCCCGATGCGGACGGCGTCGTCGATCCCGAGCTGCTTCTCGCGTTCGATCATCGTACGGAGCGACTCGCCCTCGACGTAGGGCATCACATAAAAGAGCAGGTCGCGGGGCGCGAGTCGTGAGTCGTGACCCGTGAGTGGGTCATCGGCAGTGAGCGTCGCGACGCCGCTGTCGAACAGGGGCAGGATGTGAGGGTGCTGGAGATTCGCTGTCACCTTGATCTCGGCGAGGAACCGTTCAGCGCCAATCACGGCGGCGAGGTCCGGCCGCAGCACCTTGATCGCGACCTTGCGGTCGTGCTTCAGGTCATATGCGAGGTAGACAGTGGCCATGCCGCCCTGGCCCAACTCGCGCTCGATTCGGTAGCGATCGGCAAGGGATTTGCGGAGCCGGGCGACGGGTTCAGTCACGCGTTCACTTCCTTCCCTGCCGATCGTAGATCAGGCGCGCGAAAACGTTATTCAGGGTAATCAGCGCGGATCGAGCGTCCCCGCCACGTATCATGACGAAGGATTTACCGTCGGGGGTGACATCGTACTCGGGGAACCCACCACTGCTCAGGAATGTGCCGGCGAACAGGGAGTGGCGCGCGCTGACGGCGAATGTCGGTGAGAGCGCAACAGGCGCGACCATGAGGCTGTCGCCACTGCGATAGAAGAGTTCGCGCCCATTCCGCGACCAGACTGGTTCAGTGCCGCCCTGGAGTGACACCGGCACCTGCGCGCCGGGCCCCGGATAAGGGCGGACATATACCTCGTTGCGGCCGGCTTCATCCGATTGATACGCCAGCCAGTGCCCGTCGGGCGACAGTGCCGGGGCGGTCTCGTTGAACCGCATCGGCATGACCATTCTCGCCGCTGGCGCCGAGTCGAACACTAATGCGCGAATGCCGGCGGTAAGGCTTCCGTCCTTCAGGAAGACCACTGCACGTCCATCAGGCGTCACGCTTCCGGCACTGTGGTTGCCGTTCTCAACGAACAGGCTTTCGGGATGACCGCTGCCATCGGCGGCGATCCACCACAGGTCGGCGTTGCTTGAATACACGAGGCGACGGCCGTCGGGAGTCCAGATGGGTCGATCACTGATGCCGTTGGTCGTGATGCGCGACCAGGCATGCTGTGGGATGTTAAGGATCCACACGTCGCGACCGGCCCCGTTTTCCAATCCCGCGAGGCCCACCGCGACCCGATCGCCACTCGGCGACACGCGCGGATTCTCGAACGCCCTCGCCTCGGTAGCCAGCGGGACCGCGTTACCCGAGCGCGACACAAGCATCAGCTGCCCTCCGAAAGCGCCCCCCGCCAGCGGAAATACGATCGAACCGCTCGCCGATACGGCGCCCGTCACCGGTCAAGACGTCCGGCGTAAGACATCACGCACGATCGTCACTGGGGCGCCAGTCGGCCGCGCCTGGGCCGGCGTCGAACGGCAGAGCGATGAGCGAGCCGTCCGCGCTTCCCAGGACGACGAACCCTCGATCGACCCACTGCGGCGTGAATCCCGCCTGGTCGAACCTGGTGACTTTCCCGGTCTTAAGGTCCAGGGCAGCGAGGCGGCTGGTTCTGCCGGTATAGAGGGCGAAAAGCACGGTGCGCCGACCCGGCAGCAGCAATGGCTGACGAAACGACTCGCCCGAGAGGCTGTCGGGCGTGGCGAACACGCGCGGCATTCCGCCGCGGGCCGACACGGCCATCAGCACCCGTATGTTGGCGTTCGCTTCGCCGGCACTGTGATAGCGGACTGTGTCGTCGCTGCCCCAGTTGTAGGCGTAGCCAGCGCACGAGTCGCAGATGGTGACTGTGGCACCTCCTGCGAGCGGCACCTTGACGACTCGGGCACCATCCTGGAAGCCGAGCCATTGGGCATCCGGCGAAAAGAAGGGGGCCGTGCCGCGGCGTCCGCCGGGGACCGTCACCGGCTCGACTCGATCAGCGTACCGAAGCATCAGCCCCGCTCGTGACATATAGGCGAACACCGACCCATCGGGCGCAAGCGCGATCGCGGCGCCATTGACCGGGGTGATGTTGGCGGCGCTGTCCGGCAGCATGATCTGGTATCGTGAGACAATCGGGGGGAACGCGGGCGCCCGCGTTCGCCACAGCGCCCATCCTGCTGAGAGTCCCAGGGCAGCCGCCGCAAGTGCTGCTGTCGCAATGAGCGGAATACTGCTCCTCGATTGTGCGGCCGCTCGAGTGGAACGCGTGACCACTGTATGGGCGTAGCTCGCGCCCTTGCCACTGGCGTCCAGGGCGTCGGCGAACTCCTTCGCGGTGCCGAAACGATCGGCAGGGAGTTTCTGCAGTGCAGTTAGCACCGCGCCTTCCACGGCGGGAGATACAGTTGGACGCTTGGGGCGCAGCAATGACGGTTGCTCCGTGAGCACCTTGGCGACGATGGCCTGCGAGTTGGGCCCGGTGAACGGCGGCTCGCCGGCCAGCATCTCGTACGCCATCGCCCCCAGCGCGTACACGTCGCTGCGCGCTCCGATCTCCCGCTCGCCCATCGCCTGCTCGGGACTCATGTACGCCGGGGTGCCGAGCGACATGCCGGTCTGCGTCATGCGGCTGCCGCCGGCCTGCTGCACAGCGAGCGCGATCCCGAAGTCGGCGACGAGCGCCTGGCCATCCTGCAGCAGGATGTTCTCGGGCTTGATGTCGCGATGGATGATGCCGCGCTTGTGGGCGAACTCGAGTGCGGCCGCCACTTCCTTTGTGAGCCGAATCGCGTCGTCGACCGGAAGCTGTTTCTCGCGGGTCAGGCGGCCGCGCAGGGTCTCGCCCTCGATGAACGGCATGACGTAGTAGAGGAGGCCGTCGGCCTCCCCGGAGTCGAACAGGGCGAGGATGTGCGGATGCTGCAGGCTGGCGGTGGTCTTGATCTCCGTGAGGAACGATCGCCGCCGATCACCGCGGCTCAGTTCGGGGCGCAGCACCTTGATCGCGACCTTGCGCTCGTGCTTCAGGTCTTCGGCGAGGTACACCGTCGCCATGCCGCCCTGGCCGAGTTCGCGCTCGAGCCGGTAGCGATCAGTCAGCGCGGCGCCGAGGCGTGTGATGGTGTCCGTCATGGCGAGTGCCGTCCCGAAAGTTCCGTCGCAAGGTTTTCCACCACGACGAGCTCCCGGTCTTCGGTCTTGCCGGCGCCCATACGAATCATCACGAAGCGCTTGCCATCGGGCGTGATATCCCACGAGCCGTGCTGGCCAACGAATCGAGCGCCGTCGATAGGCAGGATGTGCTGCTGGCCCGTGATGAATGTGGGGCCCGGCACGATGGCGACCGAGTGCAGCTGTCCTGTGAAGGCTCCAGTACAGCAGTTCGCGCCCGTCCGGGCTCCACCGTGGCTCGACACCACCCCCGGTCGAAACCTGCCACCTGGCGGACTGCACATCGGGGAAGGGGCGTACGAAGACCTCGAAGACACCGGACTCGTTCGAGGCGTACGCGACCCAGCGCCCGTCGGGAGACAGGGAGAGCGTAATCTCGTCAAACGGGGTCTGCGCGATGGCTAAAGCCGCCGTGTCACCACTGGTGCGGCGGGCGAAGATGTCGTTGGGGAGGGTGCGAAACAGCACCCACCGTCCGTCACCGCTCCAGTACGCCTCATTGATGACGCGGCTCGGCATGGTGGGCACGGGTTCCGTCTGCCCGCTCCCGTCGGCGCGCTTGCGATAGAACTGGGTGGTCCCTTTCTGATTCCCCAGGAACCCCACGAATTGTCCGTCGGGAGACCAGGTGGGGCTCACGCTCCGGTTCCCCTCGAACGTAAGCTTGCTGAGGGGCCCGTCAGGCAGCTGCTTGACCCAGATCTGCTGGTCGGTGCCGTCCACCTTGCTGAGGGCGACCCGTTTCCCGTCCGGCGAAATGGCCAGGTTGCGGACGTCACCCACAAGCGTGGAATCAATCGGAGTGACGGAACCATCCCGATTCACGAAAACGATTTCACTCGGTGCGGTCGTGGCCCCACCGGGCTGGTACACCAGCGTGCCGGACATGGAAAGCGCGAGGTCCACAGCGCCGAATGCCCGTCTCGCGATCCCGTTGCTGATGGCGAATGGATCGCCGGTCACTTTCAGCTGCTCGAGGTCGAACTTCACAGCCAGGAGTTCGCCTGCTGCCGTGACGTAGACGAGATGCCCAGTGGAGGAATAGCGACCGGTGAGCCCTGGAAGAAGTGTACGATACTTCATTGTCCTGGTATCCAGCACCGCCAGTTCGTTTTTCTGATCGTTCCCCTGCATCTGAATAGTGAAGAGCACGCCGCGACCCTTCGGAAGCGCAACGGGCCAGAAGTGATCCCGCTGGCCCTTCGCGGTGTCGACGGTCGTGACCTGCTCGATGTGCTTGCCACCACCAGGTGCAACACGCACCAGCCCGGTGGTGCCCCCGCCGGTGAGCCCGTCGAAATAGATGAAGCCGTCCTCGCTCCAGGTGGCACCATCGGCGCCTATGCCGGAATCGGCGACCGCGATCGGGGGCGCCCCGGTGAGGGTGACCACCCGTATCTCGGAATTTCCCTCGAGGGTGTAACCGACCCGCGAGCCGTCGGGCGAGAAGAACGGCACCGTCGCGCGGCCGGTTCCCGGAATCGGCGCGGCGTGCAGCTGGTCCTGGTTGAGGAGCCACAGTTGCGGACCGTCCGGCCCCCGTCCCACGTATACGAGTCGTGACCCATCGGGCGAAATCGCGATGCGGGACCCACGGGTCTCGGCGAGCGCCTGGTCCGCCGGAAGTATCGTGGTGTAGCGGCGGAGGGGTGCCACGGGAGCGCGATGCAAGTACCAGCCGATCGCGCCCGCGGCGGCCGCTGCCAGTATAAGACCGCCGACCATGACGGGGCCGGTAACGCGAGTGGAGCCCGAGAGGCGCGTCGCGCCCATCGCCAGCGTCGGAGCGTAGCCGCCCCGGCCATCGAGCGCCTCGGCGAAGTCCTTCGGTGTGCCGTAGCGATCGGCCGGCAAGCTTCTGCAGCGCCGTGAGCACAGCATGCTCCACCGCCGGGCTGACCGTCGGCCGCTTGGGCCTGAGCGGCGGTGGCGTTTCCGTCAGCACCTTGGCGACGATCGCCTGCGAGTTGAGCCCGGTGAAGGGCGGCTCGCCTGTCAGCATCTCGTAGGTCATGGCGCCGAGTGCGTAGACATCACTGCGCGGGCCGATATCCCGCTCACCCATGGCCTGCTCAGGCGACATGTACGCCGGCGTGCCGAGCGACATGCCGGTCTGCGTCATCCTGCTGCCACCCGCCTGCTGCACGGCCAGCGCGATGCCGAAATCGGCCACCAGTGCATTGCCGTCCTGCAGCAGGATGTTCTCGGGCTTGATGTCGCGGTGGACGACGCCCTGACGATGGGCGTAGTCCAGTGCACTGGCCACTTCCTTCGCAAGACGCAGTGCGTCATCGATGGGAAGCTGTTTTTCCCGGGAAAGGCGGGTGCGCAGCGACTCGCCGGAGACGAACGGCATGACATAGTAGAGAAGACCGTCGGCCACCCCGGAGTCGATCAGTCCGAGGATGTGTGGATGCTGGAGGTTGGCGGTGACCTTGATCTCGGCTGAGGAAACGATCGCCGCCAATGACGGCGCTGAGCTCGGGGTGCAGACACCTTGATCGCGACCTTGCGACTGTGCTTCAGGTCCTCGGCGAGATACACGGTGGCCATGCCGCCCTCGCCCAACTCACGCTCGAGGCGATAGCGGTCAGCGAGGGAAGCGGTGAGGCGATCGAGGCTGTTCAGTGGGCACTCGCGGTTGGAGAGAACAGTTCCGGATGCGCGGACAGACGGTCGCCATGCCACCCTGGCCCAGCTCGCGGTCGATGCGATAGCGGTCGGATAGCGCGTTGGTCAGCCGGTCGATGGCATCCGTCATTGGGCGGTCATCGTCCCGGGCTCTGCGTGAGTGTGTCCGTGTGTCAGGCCGGCGGAAGGAATCCTTCCGGGACAAAGATACGTTCGGGGACGCCCTGGTGTACGGGTGTCATCAGGTGATGGCCTTGACCAGGCCCAGCACCAGTTCCTTGATCGGAACGCGCAGTGAAATGACCACGATCATGGGGATGATGGCGGGGATCAGCACCGACATCAGGCTGATCCTGCCGATCGGGAGGGGGCGAATGCGCGCCACGGCGTCGTACATGGAGATCGTGTCGGCGACAGGGCCGATTTCAGGGGCCTCGAGCAGGGGTTCGGCATCGACGACCGGTTGCCCTTCGATCCAGCGCTCGCGCACCGCGCGGCCATGCCGCGCGATCAACGCGGCGTATTCCAGCTTGCCATCCCGCTTGGCCTTGGCAAGCGCCGGCGTGAAACAAAGCAGGGGTGACAGGAAGACCAGCACCGTGACGACGACAAAGGCAATGGCGGGAACGCGAAGGGCGCTCAGCGTGACGTCATGGTACATCACGTCGTGGGCCCAGCTGGATGCCAGTACCGCCGAGAGCGCCAGGATGACCAGCGAAAAACCCTGCGGTACGGCGGCAAGAAAGCCGAGTCCCGCCTGGCGGTCAGGATGCGTCGGCACGAGCGAGAGAGGCAGCCTGGAGACGCGAAACATGAGCACGCAGAGGAGGATGAGCCGCCAGATCCAGGCGAGCGCCAGCGTGATGTAGACCGGGCGGGCCACGAAAAGGTACCACCAGCCCCCAAACCCCAGGGCAGGCGACTGCGGTGAATCGACCGCCCACAGCAGGTCATGCCCCTTGTGCGTGCTGGGGTCGAGCACGACCCAGGCAACCACGAGGCCGACGATCATGATCCACGGCAGTGTCGCATCCCGCAGTCGCGCCACGCTCCGCAGGGCGCGATGGAAGGCATCGTCATTCACCACGATGCCGGCGCGCACGAACTGCGGCAGCAGGCGCAACGAGGTCGCATGACCCATGGCTTCCGCCAGGATCAGCAGCGGGATGGCGATGAGGCAGCGGACATGCACGCCATAGTGATGCAGCAGCGGTTCATCGAGCGCACCCTCGAACGCGTGCTTCCGCCACCAGGCCCAGACAGCAATGGGCAGCCAGGTAAGCAGTGCGAAGAAGATCGCCCGGCGGACCACGCCCAGTCCCTCGCGAGGGATGAGGCCGACGGCGCGCTGCAGCCGGAAGAGCGGTTCGCCCTTGATGAGCGATATGGCCTCATCCTGGTCTTCAGGCATGAGCGGACCTCCAGTTCCGGTGGCTGGTAAAGCCGATGACGGTCCAGTCGGGGAGCGTCAGGTCCAATACTGCATGCGGTGCGAACGGACGGCTAGGGCGGCAGAGCTCCGGTGCGCGAGTGCGCCAGCGGGCGCCGACGACTCCTGCTCAGGGCGCGGAAACCAGGCCGGGCATGCCAAAGCCGTGCGCTTCGAGGACGGAAAGGAGTTCCTGCTCCATCTGCGCGTCGAGGGGCGTGAGGGGTGGGCGTACGGTGCGCCACTCCGGGGTCCCCGCTCCAGTGCGCGACGGCGGCCTTGAGGCCCGGGATCATGGGGAACCGGGCGAAGATGCCTCGGATGCTGTCGAGCCTCGCCTGCTTCGTGTCAGTGCCTGGATCGCGCCAGGTGCGGTAGACGTCGGCGATGGGACCGGGATTCACGTTGGCGGTGGCGCTGATGCATCCGGCGGCGCGCAGGGGGAGCGCGCGCAGCAACATGGTCTCGGCGGCGGGAAAGACCTGAAAGCCATCAGCGGCGAAGGCCTCCAGGAAGGCCGTCGTATTCGACCAGTCGCCGCTGCTGTCCTTCATCCCGGCAACCTGATCGGGGTACGCGGCAAGCAGGCGTTCCGTGAGGCCGAGTGAGATCGGCACCATCGAAAACTGGGGGATGTGATAGAGGAAGATGCGGAGCCTGGTGTCGCCAACGCGCTGGATGATCTCGGAGAAAGTGCGAAAGAGCCCTTCGTCACTCACGTTCTTGTAGAAAAAGGGCGGGAGCATGAGGACGCCGCCGCAGCCGCGCTTCACCACGTGGGCGGTCAGGCGAACGGTGTCGGTGAAGGCGGAGCAGCCGGTGCCGGGCATCATCCGGGAGGGATCGAGACCCGCCTCGACCAGGCCGTCCAGGAGATTGATACGCTCGTCGACCGAGAGGGAATTGCCTTCGGAGTTGGTGCCGAAGACGGCCAGGCCGACGTCATTCGCCAGCAGCCAGCGACAGTGATGGACGAGGCGATCGGCGTCCGGCGAGAGATCGGGCTTGAAGGGCGTGATCACCGGAGCGAAGACACCGGCCATGCGGACCGTGGTGTTCATCAGGCTAGGAGCCCCGACGATTGGCCGCGTCGCGGCGGACGGTCTGTTTCTTCCCCTTGATCTTCGTTGCCCGCAACGCCTTGATCACGTCGTCCACCAGCTCCTCCGGCAGGTCCACGAGCGAGTACTTCTCGGCGATCTCGATGGCGCCGATGCTCTTTCCCTCGATGCCGGCTTCGTTCGCGATGGCGCCCACGATGTCGGCCGCGCGCATGTTGGCCGTCTTGCCCGACCCGATGAAGACCCGCACCATCTTCGGGCCGCCTCTCGCCGGCCTGCCCGCCGGACGCTCCGAACGTTCGACCTTTTCGTTCTTCTCGTACCGCTCAGTCTTCGGGCGCGCTCCCTTCGCATCGGGCTTTCTGGGCGCCGCGGCAACCGGTATCTCGACCGGTTCGTCACCCGCCTCGGCCTGATGGGCCAGCTGCACCGCCGCGGCCGCGATGTCCATCACGTCGAAGTCATTTGCCAGAGACTCGACCACGACCCGGAAGCGATCGAGTTCGCCGGCCGCGATGGCGCCGCGGATGGCCTCGCCAGTGACCTCGAGTCGCTTGGCCTTGACGTCGTGCACCGTGGGGAGCGGTGCCGTCGCGATCTTCTGGCCGGTGAGCGATTCGATGCTCCGGAGCAGCCGGTGCTCCCTGGGCTCCGCAAAGGTGATTGCCACACCCTCGCGCCCCGCGCGACCGGTGCGGCCAATGCGATGCACATAGGTCTGTGGCGACTCGGGCACGTCGAAATTGATGACATGGGTGACATGCTCGATATCGAGCCCCCGTGCCGCGACATCGGTCGCTACCAGCACGTCGACATTGCCGCCGCGAGCCCGTTTCATGACGCGATCGCGCTGGAGCTGGTTCAGCCCGCCGTGCAACGCCTCGACGCGATATCCCCGGCCTGAGAGGCTCTCGGCGAGACTGTCGACCTCATGCCGCGTGCGGCAGAAGACGAGCGCCAGGGTCGGCGCCTCGAGATCGAGCACCAGCCCCAGCGCCGGCACCTTCTGTGCGCGCGAAAGCACATAGGCGGTCTGCCGCACCTTGGGCAGCGCGCCGGCCGGCGTCTTCTCCTTGAGCACCAGGACGCGGACCGGATCATTGAGGTGACGCTCGGCGATCTTCGCGATACGGGCCGGCAACGTCGCGGAGAAGAGTGCCGTCTGTCGCCTGGCCGGCGCCGCCTCGAGAATCGCCTCGAGCTCGTCGGCAAAGCCCATGTCGAGCATCTCGTCGGCCTCGTCGAGCACGATCGCCAGTATGCCACTCAAGTCGAGCGTATTCCGGCGGATATGATCGAGCGCGCGGCCGGGAGTCGCCACCACGACATGCACGCCGCGACGCAGGACGGAGATCTGCTGGCTGAACGACTGGCCGCCGTAGATTGGCACCGTGCGTGCGCCCACGGCACGCCCATATCGATGGAAGGCTTCGGCCACTTGCATCGCGAGCTCGCGCGTCGGAACCAGCACCAGTACGGCGGGCCTCGATGGTTCCGGTGCGTCCACCGACAGTCGCTGCAGCAGGGGCAGGGCGAACGCGGCCGTCTTGCCGGTACCGGTGGCGGCCTGTCCAAGCAGGTCGCGGCCCTCCAGCAGCGGCGGAATCGCCTCGCGCTGTACCGGTGTGGGCTCCTCGTAGCCGAGCGCCGTGAGTGCTTCGGCAAGGGGGAGGCTTACGCCGAGGTCGGCGAAGGAACTGGGGGTTACGATGGCGTGCTTCAAGGTGTACCGGCAGTTGCCTGATTCTGCAGCAGGGCCGGCCAGTTCTGCAGGTAGGTGAACTGCGTCGTCCGTGCCAGCCGTACCATGATGAAGCTCTTGCCGTCCGGCATCACGTCGAAGTTGGAGTGCGGCACGGCGGTTTCATAGTCAGCATCCTCAAAAAGTGCCGTGCGTGAAACGACGCGAAGCGAGGGCCTGGTCTCGATGGCCGCCACCATGATCTGTGGAATGCCGCCGCTCGCTCCGCGGTAGAACAGTTCCTTGCCATCGCGCGACCAGACCGGCTCGTTCCCGCCGTTCTGGGAGACGAGGACCTTGGGCCCGGGCCAGGGAAGGGCCGCACATACACCTCGGGGCGGCCCGACTCGTCACCGACATAGGCCAGCCAGTGGCCGTCTGTGGTAAGTGCAGGGAATGCCTCCATGAAGCGGCTGACCAGAAAGGCGAGTTATGCCTGTCAACGCCAGTCAGTGGCAGGGTGACCAGGTCAAAACCATTGGCCGCGGCGGAGGTAACCAGGGCGGCAATGCCGGTCTTCCCGTCTGGGGTGATGGCATGGACGCTGAGCTGCGGGCCCTCGACCAGCACGGAATCGGTGCCACCGCTCCCATCCACATTGCGGCTGAAGACCCCGATCTGGTTGTTGCGGTCGGCTCCGAACACGATACGCTTGCCATCGGGTGTCCAGACTGCGTCGTGACCGGTGCGTTCGAAGGTGATCCGGGTGAGCGTCGTGTCGCTGAGGTCGAGCAGCCAGACGTCGCGCTCCGTATCCGCGATATCGAGGAGGATCGCGCGCCCATCGGGCGAGACGCGGGGATTGTGATAGGTGCGCGCCTCGGCGAGCAGCGTCTGCACGCGGCCGGCGCGATCAACGCGAGCAAGGCTTGCGGGCTGCACCGGGACGTAGGTGAGGGCGCGGCCATCGTGCGACAGCGCCACCTTGGGACGAGTACCGCGTGTCGTCTGCGCCTGGGCGTTGAGGGGGCGGCCGGCGCCGGTCACGTGCTTGCCATCGAAGGGAGCGGCATAGAGCACGCCCACCGGGTCGGCCCAGACGAGATAGCCGTTGGCGGTTGCGGCCCAGGACACCGCTGTCGTCAGCAATTCGGTGCGCTTTCCGCTCGCACGATTGACAGGAGCAGGTGACCTGCCGGCCAGATGTCCGTCCCGACCGCAAGCAGGTTGCCGTCCGGCAGCACGTCCATGATCTCGACGCTCTGTTCATGACGACTGGTATCTCGAGCGGCGATCGTATCGATGGCCCCGGTGGCATGAAGCAATGCCAGCTGGCCGCCACGATGGTGACGGCGAAGCCATCTTTACCGTTCCAGCGCAAGTCCAGGATGACTGATGCCGGGTGGCACCGGGATCTCGACGGCGGCGCCACCCTGCGCCGGCATCTTCTTCCACGGGGTTCCGATGAAGCCGACTTCGAAGGCCAGCCAGTTGCCATCGGGCGAGAGAACGGGAGCGTTGGTGCCCTCGCGTTCCCGGAATTACGGTAGCTGGTCCCGTCACTCAGGCGTCGCGCGAAGAGGTGAGTCACGCCCCCAAGGTCGGCGGTATAGACCAGCAACTGCCCGTCCGCGGATAGGGCAGATCCGGGATCCGACAATTGCGAGATCCGCTCATCGGCTGGAACGGCAACTGCGAGGCGAGCGGGAGGCAACCGGGGGCGAGGACGGAGCCAGCCCCAGAGTGCGAGGGCGATAGCAAGCACCGTCGTCGCGAGCAGTGCTTCAGAGAGGCGGCTCCCGCGCGCCTTCCGCGTGGCCGGGATCGAAACGGTTGCCGGGTACGTGCCGCCCTGGCGCCCCGGCGCCCTGCCGCCTCCATCGAGTGCCTCGGCAAATTCCTTCGCCGTGCCGAACCGGTCGGCCGGAAGCTTCTGCAATGCGGTCAGCACCGCGTGTTCGACGCCCGCCGTCACCGTGGGACGCTTTGGTCGCAGCGCCGGTGGCGTCTCCGTCAGAACCTTCGCCACGATTGCCTGCGAGTTCGGGCCGGTGAACGGCGGTTCGCCGCTCAGCATTTCGTACGTCATTGCGCCGAGTGCATAGACATCGCTGCGCGCACCGATCTCGCGCTCTCCCATCGCCTGTTCCGGCGACATATAGGCGGGCGTGCCGAGCGACATGCCGGTCTGTGTCATCCGAGTGCCGCCCGCCTGCTGCACGGCGAGCGCAATCCCGAAATCGGCGACCAGCGCGGAGCCCTCCTGCAGCAGGATGTTCTCCGGCTTGATGTCGCGGTGTACGACGCCCTGCCGGTGCGCGTAATCGAGCGCGCTCGCGACTTCCTTGGAGAGCCGTACCGCATCATCGATGGGCAGCTGCTTCTCGCGCGTCAGGCGATTGCGAAGTGACTCGCCAGCCACGAAGGGCATGACATAGTAAAGGAGGCCGTCGGCCTCCCCGGAGTCGATCAGGCCGAGGATGTGGGGATGCTGCAGGTTGGCGGTGACCTTGATCTCGGCCAGGAACCGGTCGCCCCCGATGACGGCCGAGAGCTCCGGATGCAGGACCTTGATGGCCACCTTGCGGCCGTGCTTCAGGTCCTCGGCGAGATAGACCGTGGCCATGCCGCCCTGACCGAGCTCGCGCTCGATGCGGTAACGGTCACTGAGGGCTGAGGTGAGGCGGAAGGGAACGGTGGTCACGGACGAAACCTGCCTGACTGGACGTCCGTCGGCTAGTGGAGTGTAGATATAGATGTCCCCGCGGGTCGTACTCCTTCTTGCCAGGTCAGCCGATGCGTATCTCACCGCCCCTGTTCTGCCTGCTGGTTTCCCTTGTCGCACGCACCGCGCTGGCGCAGAGCGCGTCGGGCACTGCCGACGATCCCTACATCTGGCTGGAGGAGAAGGACGGCGCAAAGGCGATGGAGTGGGTGGCGGTCGAGAACGCGAAGACGATTCCGCGGCTGGAGAACGACCCACGCTACGCCACCTATTACAAGGACGCCTACGCCATTGCCTCGGCGGAGGACCGGATCCCCTATCCCGACCTCACCAATGGACGGGTGCTCAACTTCTGGCGGGACGGCGAGCATCCGCACGGCGTCTGGCGCGCCACCACCGAGGCCGGCTACCGCACCGCGACGCCGCCCTGGAAAACGCTCCTGGACGTGGATTCCCTGGGGAAGGCGGAGGGGAAGAACTGGGTCTGGGAGGGTGCCAACTGCCTGCAGCCGGAGGAACGCCTCTGCCTGATCGCGCTGTCCGATGGCGGCGAGGATGCCGTCACCTTTCGCGAATTCGACTTGACTACCGCTCAGTTCGTGAAGGATGGCTTCGTGCTCCCGCAGTCCAAGCAGGATGCCTCCTGGCTCGATGCCAATACGCTGCTGGTGGCGCGCGACTGGGGTGCCGGTACCATGACCGCATCAGGGTATCCGTTCGTGGTGAAGCGCGTTGTTCGAGGGCAACCGCTCGATCAGGCGGTCGAGGTTTTCCGCGGGGCGGAAACCGACCAGGGGGGATCCGGGGCCAATATCCTGACGGACGGACAGGGGCACACCGTTCCGCTTCTCGTTCGGGGAGTCACCTTCTTCGGCCGCGAGACGTTCCTTCTCACTCCCGGCGGCCCGGTCAAGCTGCCGCTGCCTGAGAAATACGACATTCGCGGCATGGTTGACGGCCGTGTCATCATCAAGACGAGTGAAGACTGGACACCATCCGCGAAGATGATCCCTGCCGGGGCGCTTGTCTCGGTCGACCGCACCCAGCTCAACGGCGGTCCAATTGCTCCCACCGTGATGTTCCAGCCCGGGCCGAGGCAGTCCGTCGACCAGGCCGCGGCCACCCGCACGAATGTCGTGCTGGTGGTACTCGACAACGTGATCAACGCGGTATCGGTCTACACGCCTGGGGCGAAGGGCTGGACGTCAGCGCCGGTGAAGCTGCCGGCCAACACCGCGATAGCCGTTGCGGCATCCACCGATCGCAGTGAGCAGGTCTACCTCAGCGTCACGGGCTTCCTCAACCCCACGACACTCTGGTCGCTCGATGCGAAGAGCGGGGCATTGGCCCAGGTGAAGGCGCTGCCGGCACGGTTCGATGCGACACACGACATGGTGGAGCAGTTCCAGGCGACGTCGACGGATGGTACGAAGATCCCGTACTTCATCGTGCACAAGAAGGACCTGCCGCTCGACGGTTCCACTCCGACGATCATGACGGCGTACGGCGGGTTCGAGATCTCGTACACGCCCTGGTACTCCGCCACCACGGGCAAGCTCTGGCTCGAGAACGGTGGGAGCTTTGCGGTCGCGAATATCCGCGGGGGCGGGGAGTTCGGCCCGGCCTGGCACGAGGCGGGGCGGAAAGACAAAGCGCCAGATCATCTATGACGACTTCGCCTCCGTGGCGAAGGATATTTTCGCCCGGAAGCTCTCCAGTCCGTCGAAGTTCGGCATTTATGGTGGCTCCAATGGCGGACTGCTCATGGGCGTCGAGTTCAACCAGCATCCGGACCTCTGGAATGCGGTCGTGATCCAGGTGCCGCTGCTCGACATGCTGCGCTACGAACTGATCCAGGCAGGCGCGTCGTGGGTGGACGAGTACGGCTCGGTGTCGGTGCCGGAGGAAAAGGCGTTCCTCGAGACGATCTCGCCGTACCAGAACCTGAAGAAGGGCGGGACATATCCGGAGCCGTTCATCTGGACCACGACGAAGGATGATCGCGTGGGCCCCCAGCATGCGCGCAAGTTCGCGGCGCGGATGAACGAGTACGGGCTGCCCTACCTGTATTACGAGGACACGGCTGGCGGGCATTCGGGTGATGCGGATGTGGCGCAGGCGGCGCGGCTGCAGGCACTGCAGATGACGTACTTCAGCCAGAAGCTGATTGGACCGGGGCGGGTGGAATGAGCGGCGCGAGCGCTGGCGTTCCGGGCTTAGTGCGCGCGATGAAATGGTCGGGCGTCAATCCCAAAGTCAGCCTGTACGGCGGCGAACCAATCGTCGTCACCCATGGAGCCCCAGTCGACCCACTGCTCGTCAGTCTTGCCCTTGCGCCACGACAGGAACGCCTCGGCATCGGGCCCTACCGGGTGGCGGAGCTTCCACGTTCCGCTCTCCGCGATGTCGAGAACCTTGTCGGCCACGACTGACGGCGGGACAGGCGCGGTCAGGATGGCGGCGAACATGGCCGCGAGCCGGTGCGGCCCTCGTATGGCGACGGCGGCCCGGCGATCGCGATGCCCTGTGCCATGGCGGTATCGATGATGCCGGGCTCGACGATCGCCACCCGGATGTCGAACTGCTTTGCCTCCTGCGCCAGCGCCTCGCTCAAGCCTTCGAGTGCGAATTTCGATGCCGCATAGGATGTCAGCGGTGTCGTCGCGATGTGACCCGCCACCGATGCGACGTTGATGATGCAGCCATGTCGCCGCTGCCGCATCGACGGCAGCACTGCCTGGACGCAGCGGATCACGCCGAAATAGTTCGTCTCCATGACCGCGCGGAAGTCGGCGAGAGGCATCTCCTCGACGCGTGCCGCTCCGCTCGATGCCGGCGTTGTTCACCAGCACATCACGGGCCCGAGCTGCTTTCACGGTCGCGGCGATGCCGCTGGTAACCGATGCGTCGCTGTCCACGTCCATGGCGAACACGGTAATTGGCAGCTTCTCCCTGGCCGGCGGCCTCGGCAAGCTGCGGGCGCCTTCGCGGGTTCCGCATGGTGGCCGGCCACGGTGTGTCCCGCGCGCGCAAAGGCGAGGGCGGTTTCGTACCCGATGCCGACGCTGCAGCCGGTGATCAGGACGGTAGCATGGTTGCCATGCTCGTCTGCAACGCGTGGCGCTCGCGTCAGGGCACGGCTTGCCCGCGCGTCGTTCAGCCCAGTCCGGAAAGCCAGTTGAGCGTGACATGCGCGTAGCGTCCCTGCTTGTCGCCGCCGGCGCGATCCTCGTAGAAGATGAAGCTCTTGCCATCGGGCGCCACGGCAAAGCCCTGATGGAACGGCGGCAGGACGAGGCTCTCCAGGGGAAAGAGCGGGACCGGCGCCGCCGACACGAAGGCAGTCCCCCGGGTGCGACCGCGACCGAGACGAGGCGATTGGCGCTGTCGGCGAAGACCAGCTCGCGTCCGCCGCTGGCCCAGACCGGCGACGAGCCGCCGGCATTGGACACCTGCCAGCGGGCATCGCCGGTGTTGGGAAAGGGGCGCACGTAGACCTCCTCGCGCCCCGATTCGACGGTCACGTAGGCGAGCCAGCGGCCATCGGGAGAGAGGGTCGGCATGTACTGGTCGAACCTGCCGGGATCGATGGTGGCCGTTGTTGAATCGCCAATGCGATACTTGGCGAGCCGGCGCAGCCCCGCAACCACGCCGGTCCGGTAGACGATCCACTTCCCGTCCCGCGAGTATGTCACCTCGTCCATCTGGTTGGTATCGGGAATCTGCAGGCGCACCGGCGGACTGCTGCCGTCTGCGCGTGCGACATAGGGCAGGGAACGACCGCTGCGGTCGGAAATGAAGCCGACGGAGCGGCCATCGGGCGTCCACGCCGGGCGATAGTTGATGTTGCCCTCGAAGGTGAGCCGGGTGAGCGGGCCGCGATCGAGCTGCTTGATCCAGAGATCGGTGTGGACGGTCTGGACCACGCTCAGGGCAAGCTGCTTGCCATCGGGCGAGATGGCCAGGGAGTTGAAGTTGCCCTGCCAGACGGGATCGAGCAGGCTGGTGCTGCCCTGACCGATCGACCCGGACGACCTGCAGCTCCTGCGCAATGCCCGCATCGAGGTGCACAAGGGTGCCATTGTCACTGAAGGCCACCTCGGGGGTAATGCCAAGCAAGCGTGCGCACATTGGAGACGAGGGGTACCGGCGAGCCGCTGAGTGACAGCGTCTTCACGTCGAACGGCTGGGCATAGACGTTGCCGTCCTGCCGGGCATAGACCAGGTAGCCGGGCGTACGTACCATCCCCTCGCGGCGCCGTGCACCAGGTCATGCTGTTCCTTCTTCTTCAGGTCGAGCGCAAAGACCGTCATGGTGGCGCAGTTGTTGGTGCATGACGTCGCCAGGATGGCGTCGGACGCGCGGCAGGACGGAAGGGAAAGCCCAGGCAATGCGGCAGGCGCCATCGCGAGCAGGAGGCCTGCGGAATTGCCGCCGGTAGAGGCCGTGCGAAGGTCGAATCCGGCGCCCGTATAAGTGATGGCTGCCGTCGGCGCCCCAGAATCCGGACGGAAGATTGACGTTGGCGGAATCGGTGACGAGTGTGGGCGCGCCGCCTTCAACCCGGACCTTGAACACCTGTCCCGTTCACGAAGTAGGCGATCCATCTTCCGTCGGGGCTGAAGAACGGCGCATCGGCGAGCTCGGTACCGGCGAGTTCCTGCGCCTCGAGCGAGGCGCGGGTCGCGTACCCAGATGGTCCGGACGCCCTGATCCTTCCGTCCGATGTAGGCGATCGTGGAACCGTCGGGCGAGATCGCCAGTGACCCTCCGCTGTAGGAAAGGCGTCCGCTCGCGAAGTAGGGCAGCCGCATCTCGTAGCGCGCGATCGGCTGCGGCGGCGCGGCGGGCTTCCGGAGCCAGCCCCACGCCGCGAGCGCCGCAGTGGCAAGCAGCAGCCCCGAGCAGCGCCGGCCGCAGCGGCGGTGAGGACGTGCCGCGGCAGCGCCACGCGCGCCGGGCATGACCCGCGTCGCCTGCACGCCCTTCCCGTCCAGCGCGTCGCGAAAACTCCTTCGCGCTGCCCCAGCGATCGGCCGGCAGCTTCTGCAGGGCGGTGAAGACCGCCTGCTCGACCGTGCGACGGCACCGTCTTGCGGCGGAGGATGATCGACGCCGGCTCCTCGGTCATCACCTTGGCGACGATGGCCTGCGCCGTCGGGCCGGTGAAGGGCGGCTCGCCCGTCAGCATCTCATAGGTGACCGCGCCCGAGCGCGTACACGTCGCTCCGCGGCCCGATCTCCCGCTGACCCATCGCCTGCTCCGGTGACATGTAGCTCGGCGTGCCGAGCGACATGCCGGTCTGGGTCATGCGGCCGCCGTTGGCCTGCTGCATGGCGAGGGCGATGCCGAAATCGGCGACGAGGGCCTGGCCGTCGTGCAGCAGGATGTTCTCGGGCTTGATGTCGCGATGCACCACGCCGTGGCGATGGGCATAGTCGAGCGCGCTGCCGACTTCCTTCGCGAGCCGAACCGCATCCTCGATGGGCAGCTGCTTTTCGCGGTGCAGCCGATCGCGGAGGGACTCGCCCTTCCACGAACGGCATCACGTAGAAGAGCTGTCCGTTGGCGCTGCCGCTGTCGAACAGGGGCAGGATGTGCGGATGCTGGAGATTGGCGGTGAGCTCGATCTCCTTGAGGAACCGCTCGGAGCCGATGACGGCAGACAGCTCCGGGATGCACCACCTTGATGGCGACGCGGCGCCGATGCCTGAGGTCCTCGGCGAGGTAAACGGTGGCCATGCCGCCCTGTCCGAGCTCGCGCTCGATGCGATAGCGGTCGGCGAGGGCGGAAACCAGGGTGTCGGGTGTTGTCATGCGAGCAAGATACGTGAAGGACCCACTCCGGTCACTCGTTGGCGGCAGCGACGGCGCGCTTCATCTGCGCCAGCCAGTTGGGCACGACGCGCAGGTAGGACGCGCTCACCTCGGCCGGGCCCTGGACATAGATGATGCCGCCATCGTGCGAGGGACGGTTGGACCATCCCGAGGTGTCGTTGAAGCGTGGATCGCGGCCCCAGAGCGTCGCGGGTCCGGTCGGTTCGCCCGTCACCGGGTCGATGCGCGTCAGGTACCAGGCAACGCCGGTGCGATAGAGAATCTCGGTGGCGGAGAGCCAGAGCGGTTCCACGCCATCGGCCGCGACCTGCCAGCGTCGCCCCGCTACCGGGTAGCTGGTGACCTGGACACCGGATGCTCCGCCTTCCTGGTAGACGATGTGCTTTCCGCCCGGCGCGATAGATGGAAACCTCGCCGCCGTCAGAAGCGTGTCGAAGTGCGGTGGTGATATCGCGGGGTCGAAGCGGCGGGTCACGTTCGATCCCCAATCCTGGATGAGCACGGTGTGCTCATCGGGATAGTCGAGCGGATCGACCGCCAGTGCGACCCCATGGACCGCCAGCAGGGTGTCGGGCCTGCGGCCGGACCCGGGCGTCGTCGCCAGGATCGAGCTGAGCGTGGAGTCGCGCGTCGCTACCAGCAGCCGGTTGCCTGCCGGATTCCACAATGGGTGGCGCACCAGTTCGGCAGTGAGCAAGGTGCCGCGCTGGCCGTCGCGCAGGTCATAGAGGCGCAGTTCCTGGCCGTCCGCCACCTGCACGGCAGCGGCGAGCCAGCGACCATCGGGGCTGAGATCGATGCGCTGGAACCCGGCCACCTCAGCCAGCAGCGGCTCGGGCGCGTGCCCCGGGCGAAGCCGGACGACGCGACCCACTGTTGCGTTTACTCCCGGGGCGAACACCAGCGTGCCGTTCGGTGCCACGTCGATCTGGGCATCGCCGAGCGCCTCGGCGCGAACGCCACCAGTCAGCGTCACCGGCCGTCCGGCAACGTGGCGCTTGTGATCGTAGGGCGCGGCGCGCAGCACGCCGTCCACCGACATGTAGAGCACGTACGCGCCATCGACGATCTGGAATCCGTTCCCCGCGAGCAGCGCCCCGGGAGACCCGTCGGGGCGGACGACGCGCAGGCTCCACTCCTCGCGGGTGGCCGGGTCCACGATCGACGCCGTTCCGTTGTAGGAGCAGATCAGCTGTCGGTCCCCCGGAATCCAGTGGCCAATGGTGCAGGGGCGTGTCACCTCCGCCGAGCGTGCCGTGGCTGCCTCCGGGTCGAGCCAGGTGATGCGACTCCCTGTCCGCTGCATCACCATGAGCTCGGTGTTCGAAATCCATTCCGGGTTCCCCGGAACCTGCGCATCCAGCAGCATGCGCGGCTGCGCCCCCGGCGACGGGGAGCAGCATCACCCGGTTCCCGTCGTTGTACGCAATGCGGGACCCATCAGGAGAAATCCTCGGGCCGGTGCCTCCCCCGGACCCGGCGATGGGATGCGAGGACGCATCCTTGAGGCTCCGGTACCAGAACTGGGTCGAGTCGCCGCGCCGGGATGCGTACACGACGAAGTCGCCGTTGGGCGAGATCGACAGGTTGCGCTGTGCACTTCCGAAGGCGCTGGTGGATGTCGTGGCCGCAAAGGTGATCGCCGCGCTGTCGGGGAGGGCGGCGTCGTAGACCGTGGGGCCGGTCACGGTTGGATGCCGGGACAGAGCCCACAACGCAACGAAGCCGGAGGCGAGCGCGGCCGTGCCGAGCAGTGCGAGGAGACGGGGGGGACGGGTCCGCAACGCGAAGGCCCCGAAGCCCGGGGAGGGCGTAACGACCGTCGGCGCATAGCTGCCCGACGATGCGCTGGTGTTGACGAGCGCATCGGCGAACTCCCTGGCCGTGGCGAAGCGATCGGCCGGGAGCTTCTGCAGCGCCGTGAGCACCGCGTGCTCGACACTGGGCGGGATCGTGTCGCGGATCCGCGTCGGGGCCGTCGGCTTCTCCGTCATCACCTTGGCCACGATCGACTGCACCGTGCTGCCGGAAAACGGCGGATCCCCCACCAGCATCTCGTAGGTCGTGGCCCCCAGCGCATAGATGTCGCTGCGCGGGCCGATGTCGCGCTCCCCCATCGCCTGTTCCGGCGACATGTACGCCGGGGTCCCGAGCGACATGCCGGTCTGGGTCATGCGACTGTCGCCCGCCCGGCTCGCCGCCAGGGCAATCCCAAAATCCGCCACCAGGGCCCGGCCATCATGCAGCAGGATGTTCTCCGGCTTGATGTCGCGATGCACGATCCCGCGGCGATGGGCGTAGTCGAGCGCACCTGCCACTTCGGTGGCAATGCGGACCGCATCCGCAATCGAGAGCTGCTTGTCCCGCGTCAGCCGGTCGCGGAGGGACTCGCCCTCGACGTAGGGCATGACGTAGAACAGCAGTCGGGCGTCGTGCGTCGTGAGTGCGTCGGCAGCCGTCACGCTGGCCACGCCGCTGTCAAACAGTGGCAGGATGTGCGGGTGCTGGAGGTTGGCGGTGGTCTTGATCTCGGAGAGGAAGCGCTCGGCGCCGATGACGGCGGCGAGTTCCGGGCGCAGGACCTTGATGGCGACGGGGCGATCGTGCTTGAGGTCGTGGGCCAGGTAGACCGTGGCCATGCCCCCCTGGCCGAGCTCGCGCTCGACGCGGTAGCGGTCGGCCAGTGACGCCGCGAAAGCGGAAACGGGGTCCGTCAGGATTGGCTCGGGAATGTGAGGATGCTGGATGATACGGGGGAGGACCCGGGTGACGCTAATCGCCCCGAGTCGCAAGTAACGGTCTCACGTTCATTGGACAGGGCGCGACGGGTGGCGCTGCGGGGCGTCGAGCCAGGAGATCCCTCGTTCGCGGCGCATGCGAGCCGGGCGGCGCAGGGAGGTTCGCTCAGCAAACAGGTCTCGTGCGTGGCGTCACCTCACCTGAGGCTGCCTCGTTCTGGAATTGGCGTGTTGTTGCCATCCCGGAATCGATTGACGCGGTCATCGGCCATCGGCACGAGCAGGTCGCCGAACGCACGCAGCCAGGGGTCGTCCTGCTGCATTACGGTCCATCGCCAAGGCGTCTCGAAAACGCCGCGCACAATGGTGAAATCCGGAAGCAATTCGACCTGCCATCCTGCCTTTCCCCGGGAGAGCCAGACGGGATAGGTGAGGGGGGACATCGTTGGAATGCCGACAGCTCTCCCGGAACGCTCGACCAGTACAAAACGTTCGTGGCTCATCGGAATCTGGTCGAACCGCCAGGTGCCCACGGCAACATCGCTATTGATATCGGTCATGAGCTCGCGACTGGTGGTGCTGAGCAGGCCGGCGTCAACGTAGGCGAATGGTTCCTGGACCCAGTCCAGGTAGCGCGCCAGCGCTTCGGCGGCGCTCGACTGCGGGCCGTAGCGCGCAGCCGCCTCAGGAGGCGTTGGCTGGTTTGCCAGTCGGGCAAGGTCCTCAAGCGCCGCGGTGGCACCGGCACCGCCACCAAGCGCGAGGCGCTGACGTTCGCGAATGTCGCTGACGGCTGTGGGGTCCCACTCCCGCCCCAGCAAGCCTTCATCAATGCGATATCGCAGGACGTGCCAGAGCGACGATGTCATTCGCATTGGGCTGGCGTTCGCCGCGAGCATCGGTCCGATCACATCGTGGGCGAGATAACTGGAATAGGCATCCGTGATGAGAAACTCCATGTTCGGGCCGACCTCAAACCGGACCCGCTTCGAGGCGAGGTCGAGCACCACGAGTACTCCCCGCCGCTCCGTGGCTTCCCCGACACCGAGCTTTCGCATGCGATCCAATGCGAATGCCTCGAGAGGCAGGTCGCCGAGGGACCGCGTCAGGAGAACCCGCACGTCCACGCCCTGGGTCTGCGTCAGCATTGCATAGTTCGTGTTCGCGAGATACCGCTCGTCGCGCGTCAGGACCTCTGCCTCATCGTAGACATGCGTTGGATAGCGCCACCAGGTGAGCTTGAGCGCGCCGAGGATCAGCAGCACGCCAACCAGCAGCAAGACGAGCGGGCGCTTTCGCGAACGGGTCATCGAGCGACGTTCCTCCCTTCCGTAAGTGATGGCCACTCCGCCGCTCTGGGCACTTCCCCTGCCACACTGGTATCGTACGTCATGACGTTCGCGCCAGAAGGTACACTGGTCCTGACCCTGCTGATCGATGTGGGAGAACGCATCGATCTTGCTGTGGCCGAGTCGCGTGTGCGGTCAGCGGGGCGTGAAGGGCACCGCCCCGTGTTGCGCCGCGGGGAGGCCAGGGGCAGCGTTCGGATTCCCGTGCCTCCATTGGTTCTCGACCTTTCGGAGGTGGCGCCTGGTCCGGAAGCGTCCTCCCTCCCGCTTGGATGGTCCGAGTCACTTCACGTCGCCGTATACGACTTCGGAGTGCTCAGCTATCGGCGGATCGTTGCCTGGGATAGGAGCATCCCGTGGCCCGACCTTGTTCCGATTCTCGCGGATCTTATCCATCAGCCTGCCGCGCATCGCTGGGCTGATCCCCTCGACGAAGCGTGTCGAGAAGCTGCTCAGTGAGTCGATCCATGAAGGAGAAGTGAGTCCCGTCCGGGAGGACTATGCGATTCTTCGTTTGAGCCGTGAGCCGGAGGGCGGGATCCCGGAAGCCGACCTCGCCCGGCTGCTCCTGGGCGAGGAGCGCGCACTCGCGCCCGCCGCACGAGAGAGCCTGCTTGGGCGCGAGTTTCGCTACACCCAGTTTGACCGCACCATCGTTGCCTATGACGCTGCCCTGGTGGTGGAACCCGATCCCACCGACCATGACGTCGAGGTCCTGATCGAGTTTGCGAACGCGCAGCTGCTGGAGCTGGAAGTGTATGACGCTCTCCTGGAGAGCCGGCTGCCACAGCTGGACGCCCGCGCGGCAGCCATGGGGGGCGGAGGCGCCCTTTTTGCGCGGCGCTCCCAGCGCATCGTGACCGAGCTGCACCAGCTCACGGCGAAGACCTCGAGACTGATCGAGCACGCCACCAATGCGCTCCGCATCACCGACGACATCTACCTCGCCAGGATCTATCGCGCCGCACTCGACGTGATGAGCGAGCCGGCATGGCGCCAGAGCGTCGAGCGGAAGCTGATGCTCGCACGGACCATGGCCGAGGCGCTGAATGACATGGCGGTGGCGGCACGGGGCCAGGCACTCGAGATCATCATCGTGGTACTGATCCTCAGTGAGCTCGTGCTTTCCCTCGTGCGCAGTGGGACGTGAAACATGGATGTCGTGACCGACTGGGCGCGAGGCATTGAGGCGCGACGGCGGACAGGAGGCTAGAATATCGGTAACTCCAACCAGCAGGACTGCCGCCTTGCGCTCTTCCTGTGCTGTCGCTGCGACCGCCGGGACAATCCTGTTCATCGCTGCGTGTCAGTCGCGTGGGGCGAGGGCACAGGGCGATGCCGCGCGAGCCATCGCGTCCCCGGCCTCCGTCGACTACGGACTGGCGGGTTGGGCACCACCCTCGCTGGACAGTATCCCCGGTGACAGTCTCGGCAATTCGGTGCGTCGCGGATTGAACCTGCTGCGGCATACGCGGGACAGCCTCCCCCAGTTCGTCCCCGGCAACCTCAACTGCACCAGTTGCCATCTCGACGATGGCCGCCGAGTCGAGGCGGCGCCCCTCACCGGTTCCTTCGCTCGCTATCCCAAGTTCATGACGCGCGCCGGGGCGGTCATTCCGCTCGCAGACCGGGTGAACTTCTGCTTCACGCGCTCCCTGTCCGGCTATCGCCTGCCCTCGGAGAGCAGGGAAATGCAGGACATCCTGGCGTATCTCTCCTATATATCAACCGGCGTGCCAGTTGGGGCACATATCGCGGGAACCAATGGCATCCTCGACGCACCGGACACGCTGAAGGGCACCGCTGCGCGTGGTGCGACCCTGTATGCGTCCAAGTGCAGCGCCTGTCACGGCGCTGATGGTCAAGGTGTCGCCCCGTTTCCAGCATTGTGGGGGCCACGGAGCTACAGTATTGGCGCGAGCATGGCACGTTTGGAGCGAGCGGCCAGCTTCATCCAGCACAACATGCCGTTCGGTCAGGGCGGAACACTTGCCTGGCAGGATGCCTTCGACCTGTCGGCCTTCATCAACAGCCACGCGCGCCCCGATTCACCCGGCAAGGAAAATGACTGGCCGCTCGGGGGAACTCCGGCCGATGTGCCATACGCGACCAGGGAACATGTCGCCTTCGCACCTCCAGATTCGCTCCTGCCGCGCCGAAACCCGGCGCTCGCGCTCGTCCCGGCCCCCGAGCCTGTGTCGGCCCAAGGCAAGTAAGGGAAGAACCCGATGACCCGATCCAACGACGACCAGCCCCGCGACGACGGTCTCACCCGACGGTCACTCCTGGCCGGTGCGGCCGCCGCTGCCGGTGCGGCCGCCCTGGGCGCGCGCCCCTATCGATTGCTGGCGCAGGGCGACAGTGCTCCGGTCGTGGTCCCGCCCGACCCGACGGCGGTGTCCGGCGCCCTCACTTCGGCCCGCGGCATACGCTCGCCATTTCTGCATCCCGAGCGCGCACCAGCGGGAGTGCTGAGCGGTGCCTCGTTCGCGCCGCTGCAGGACATGTCGGGGACCATCACGCCGTCCGACCTGTTCTTCGAGCGCATTCACAACGGCGTGGCGATGGTGGATCCGCAGAAGTGGAAACTGATGATCCACGGCATGGTAGGCCGACCGCTGATGATCGACCTCGAGCAGCTGCTTCGCTATCCTACGGTGACGCGCACCTACTTTGTGGAATGTTCCGGCAATGGCCGGGGCGCGTATCGAACTCCCAAGCCTGACATGACGCCGCAGCAGGTGGACGGGCTGCTGAGCAACGCGGAGTGGACCGGCGTTCCGCTCGCGACGCTTCTCCGGGAGGTCGGAGTCAAGCCAAAAGCCACCTGGTTCGTCGCAGAGGGTGGGGATGCCGCACGCCTGTCGCGCAGCATTCCCCTGCAGAAAGGGCTCGATGATGCACTGCTCGTGTGGGGACAGAACGGAGAACCGCTTCGTCCCTCGAATGGCTACCCCGTCCGCCTGCTGCTGCCCGGCTTCGAGGGCAACACCTCGATCAAGTGGCTGCGCCGCATTGAACTGACCGACCAGCCGAACATGTCGCGCGACGAGACCTCGAAGTACACCGATCCACTGCCCGGTAATACCGCCCGGCAATTCAGCTTCCTGATGGACGTCAAGTCGGTGATAACGTCGCCCGCATTTCCGAACCAACTCACGGAAAAGGGCTGGTGGCCGATCCGCGGCCTGGCGTGGAGCGGACGCGGGCGGGTGGTAAAGGTGGAAGTCAGCGCCGATGGTGGCGGGACCTGGGCTCCGGCGCGAATACAGGGAACAGTCCTGCCGCTGGCGCCGGTGCGGTTCGAGCAGATGTGGAAGTGGGATGGCAAGCCGGCGATGCTGCTCAGTCGTGCCACCGACGACACGGGAGCGGTGCAACCCACGCGCGCGGAGTTCCAGCGGGTCCGTGGTGTCGGCACGGACTACCATTTCAGTTACATCCGGGGGTGGAGCGTCGCCCGGGATGGAAAGGTCCAGTACGGGGTGGAAGCATGAGACCAACCATCGATTTCCAGTTGCGTTCGGTCTGGTTCTGTCGCTGGCCGGCTGTGAAGGTCGAGGCAGCGCATCGGGCGCGACGCCTTCCACTCCGGCGACGGCAGCATCGGCCAGCGTGCCGGTTGCGGAAGCGCCGGTGCCGGAGGGCCCGTTCAACCTGGGCCGCAAGCCGACGTCCACTGAAATTGCGGCGTGGAGCATCAACGTGAATCCGACGGGGACTAACCTGCCCGAAGGGCGCGGCACTTCCTCGCAGGGGCAGAAGGTGTTTGCCGCGAAGTGTGCGGTCTGTCATGGCCAGAATGCCGAGGGCACGCCGCCCCTCTATCCGAAGCTGGTGGGGAAGGACCCGACGGACTTCGGCTTCGACGCGGACTTCAAGGTCGCGCACACCATCGGCAACTACTGGCCGTATGCCACCACACTGTACGACTACATCCGTCGCACGATGCCGCTCACGTCGCCGGGGTCGCTGTCTCCCGACGAGACCTACGCGGTGGTGGCGTACCTCCTGGCGGAGAATGGAGTGATCGCGGACGATGTGATGATCGATGCGCGGAGCCTGCCCAAGGTGAAGATGCCGGCGCACGACCATTTTGTGCCGGACGACAGGACGGGCGGGACGACGTTCAAGTAGTCAGGCGCCGTTGGCCAGTTGCGCGACCGGGAGTTCTCCGTCGGTCACGTAGTGGTTCACCTTGCCCTCGTCGACTGCATCACCCGCCTGGTAGATCCGGACCTCTCCAATCGCGCCCGGACGCGTCAGCTCCGCCAGCACGAAATCACGCTCCTCGTTGGTGTCGGAGTCGGTGGCGTGCGTGATCTTGAAGGACAGGCGCGTCAGCCCGATGCCCGTGTCTTTCGTGCCTGCACCCACCCACAGCACCCGCTCACCGTCCGGCGGCCGGTCTGCGTTCAGCCAGAAGCCGGCGGTCTTGACTTGCGAGCGGTTGAAGTCCGTGCTCAAGGCCCAGAACCGGATATGGTGACGCTTGCGCGGGCTGTTGTCGATCGCTTTCTGGAAGCCCGTGTCCTGGCCCCGCCCGAACAGGTACAGCGTGCTGAACGGGGCGGTAGGATATGGAATGTTGCGCACAAACGTCCAGCACATCTGCCACGAACTCTTGAGGTTGATCGGATCGGCCCCGTGCCAGCCGGCGGCCGCGAACGCCCTGCCCAGCTGATCCCTGGTACCGACGAGCACCAGGTTGACCGGATCGCCGGCAAGGCCATCCCCGGTGATGGTATAGCGCGGCACGTGCTGCCGCTTGAGCAGCTTGGAGCCGAGCCGGATCGCCCATGGGAACACGACGTACGCGGCGATGCCGTAGGTCGCGGCAACAGCCAGGATGAGCGGCATCCGGCGATCGGCGCGCTCGAACACGACGAAGACCACGAACCAGACCGTGGCGACGCCAAGTGCCAGGATGAGAAGCCGCTGAAGCAGTCGGACCGGGGGTGCCATGAGGAGCCGCGGTGGAATGGTGGACCGACGAAGCCCTTGGGGAGCGCTCGTGAATTCTACTGCCCCGGCACGAAAAGGCCGCCCGGTGCGTTGCATCCGGACGGCCTTCGCGTCTCGACCCTGCGACCCTAGTGATCCGAGCAGTTCTTTCCCGCGGTCGCCGTTGCCTTGGCCGGGGCAGGAGGCGCCGCGGCCACGCTCGTCTCCACCGGCCAATCAGTGCGCTCGGCCCATTCGGTCCAACCCGGCGCGTAGACCTTCACGTCAGGATATCCCAGGAGGAAGTGCAGGGCGAAGTAGACCTGGCTCGCTTCACGCGCCGTGTTGCAATAGAGAATGATGAATTTGTCGGGCGTGATGCCCTGTGCCGCGTAACTGGCCCGCAATTCATCTTTCGACTTCCAGACGCTGGTGTCGCCAGTCGTACGCAGGTCATCGCGCCAGAAATGATTGATGGCACCTGGGATATGGCCGCGGCGAAGCTGCGCCCCGGCCATCCCGGCATACTGCTCCGGCGTACGGACGTCCACCAGCACGACGCCTGGGCTTCCTTTCATGTGACCGACGTGCTCACCCTCGATGATGTCGAGCAGGTACGGGCTCGTCGCGTACTTCACCGCGGCGACCTCGGGGTAGAGTCGCGTCAGGGCCCGCCCCTCGGCCGCCCACTTGGTGTACCCGCCGTCGAGCAGGTAGACCTCGGGCTGGCGAAAACCTGCCAGCAGCCACGCCAGGAAGGTCGCGTTCACGTTGCTCGCGTCACCATCACCATAGATGACGACCGGCCGGTCACGGCGAATGCCGATGCGCGACCAGATCGCCGCGTAGCTCGCGGCCGAGAGGGTGTCCGCGGGAATCCCCGAGGCTGCACCACGGAGGTTCTCATAGTGCAGGTACACGGCGCCCGGCAGGTGGTCAGCGAGGTATGCATTCAGGTCGCTGCGAAGGTCGATCAGCGTAATGTTGCCCTCGACCCGCGCAGCGAGTTCCTGCGTGGACAGCAGCATCCCATGCGTGGGCGCGATGCCTCCCTCGACCGGCAACGCCGCCTGGCGACTCCAGTCCTGGAACGAGCCGTCGTACAGTCTCGCATCATACCCCAGCAGTCGTGCCGCGAAGACGACGGCGGTGGCCTGCTGGCCGATGTGGCAGTAGGCCACAACCTCATCGCCCTTGCTCACGCCTGCCTCCTGGAAGAGTCGTCGCAGCGCCGAGTCCGGCAGAAAGCGGCCGGCACTGTCGGTGACGGTGGTGAATGGAAGACTGCGGGCAGCCGGCAGGTGCCCCGGTCGCGTGCCTGAACCGGCGTCGAGTCCCTGATAGAACACGGAGTCGCGTGCATCGAGCAGTCGGAAGCGCGGCTGCCCCTGGCGCGCCTGAACCCACTCGGCGTCCACCACGATGCCCTTCTCCGGATTCACTACCAGTGAGGCGAGTGGACGCTGGCGGTGGAACAGCAGTCGTGACGGATCCGCCGGCTGCCGTCCATGCGGCGAGGCCCCCGTCGAGGATCGAGGCTCGCGACCCGAGCCCCGCATAATCGAGTGTGAGCCAGGCGCGCGTGGTCGGGCTCACCCACTCGGAGGTGAAGTAGAGGACCACCCGCGAATTGGCCGCAACGCCGAGCGACGCGAGCACGGAGTCGAGCTGTGGTATGGGCAGCATCTCGAGCGCCAGGCCACTCGGGGACTGCTGCGAGATCATGCGCAGTTCGAGAAAGCGGGCACCGGGAATGTGGCCGGCCTCGTAATCAGCGCGCGGGCCGACTTGCAGGAGGACGAGGCCGGGGTCCTGCAGGTGCGCGCGCAGCCAGGCGGGCGTCACGAGCAGCTGCTCGCGCGGCGTGGCCAGCAGCAGCGCCGGCAGTAGCAGGGCACCCGCGACGATCAGGGCGGCGTTGCGAAGCAGCATGACAAGTCTCCGGTTCGGTGATGAACTACCATACGAATACCGGAGCGCGAGTTGATGGTGGAAATGTGCGAGAGTGGTGCAGGAGGGTACGGACTGGCTCAGGCGTCGAAGCGATAGCCAACCTTCCAGACAGTGAGGAAGTGCCGCGGATCGGCCGGATTGTGCTCGAGCTTGCGTCGCAATTCGGCCATATGCGAATCGACAGTGCGCGTCTGGACGTCCCCTGCGGTTCCCCACACCTCCCGCAGCAGTTCCACCCGGCTTGCCACGGCGCCCTGACGGCGAATGAGGGCCAGCATCAGTTCGTAGGCCTTTGGCGTGAGCGTCACCGGGCGGTCGTCCACCATGACCACACGGGCGGCCGTTTCGACATTGATCCTGCCAAAGGAGAGCCGCTGGTCGCCCGGTGCGGTGACCTGGCGCCGTCGCAGCAGGGCGCGCACCCGCTCCAGCAGCTCGAGCAGGCCGACCGGCTTGGTGACGTACTGATCGACATCGAGGCGGAAGCCGCGGACCTTGTCGGCCTCCTCGCCCCGGGCGCTCACAATGATGACCGGCACGTCGCTCCCGCCGGACCGGATGGCCTGCAGTACCTCGAACCCGTTCATGCCCGGGAGCATCAGGTCCAGGAGGACCAGGTCCGGGTGCCAGCCCTGCGCCTGGTCCCGGCCGGCCAGGCCATCACCCGCAATCCGAACCGCATAGCCCTCGCGCTCGAGATTGTAGCGCAGGCCGTCGGCCAGGTCGGCATTGTCCTCCACCAGGAGAATCCTGGCGCCACTCATGCGCGGTCGATCACGGGGAAAGTCACGGAGAACTCCGCACCACCTCCAGCGGCATGTCCTACCTGCGCGTCGCCGCCAAATCGCCTTGCCACCTCACGAACGATGGCCAGCCCGATGCCGCTGCCGCCGACGGCGCGTGACGCCTCGCTGGTGCCGCGATAGTACGGCTCCCAGACGCGCACCCGCTCCGCTTCGGGTACCCCGGGTCCCTCGTCGGCCACGGAGAGCCGGGCTGTCCCGTTGGCCCGATCAACAGTCACCCGCACCCGCTGTCCCGGCGGCCCGAACTTCACGGCATTGTCGAGCAGGTTGAGCACGAGCTGCCGCAGCGCATCCTGCTCGCCCATGATGCCGATGGCGGCCGGCAACCTCGTGTCGATCACCACCCGCCGCGATGCACCGAGTGGGGCAAACGCCGTCACCGCCTCGCCGACCTCATGGCCCAGGTCCAGCGGCTCGAGCGGGGCATCGGAGCGGATTCCCCGGTCGAGGCGGCTCGCCGCCAGCACGTTCTCGACCAGGTGCTCCATTCGCGTCGTCTCGCGTGACAGGTGGCCGACGATCCAGTCCTGCTCCTCCGGAGTGTCGTAGCGCTTGAGCCGGAGTGTATCGAGGAAAAGGCGCAGTTGGGCGAGCGGGGTACGGAGCTCGTGGGAAACACCGGCCACGAAATCACCCCGGAGCCGCGCGAGTTCACCCTCCCGACGGAGCTGTGCCGTGGCCACGACGGCAGTGGCGGCGCCAAGCAGGCCGACGAGAAACAGCAGAGTGAGCGGCGTACGCGGCAGGCCGCCCGAGAGCAGCGTCGGTGCCGCAGAGGGAAGGACCGACAGGCGAGCGATGAATCCACCGCGCATGGGTGGCAGGGACTCGGCCGCGACATAGGGCCAATCGTGCTCGTTGGCAGGCCAGCCGGCGGACCGGTAGAACAAGACCCCGGTGGTGTCGCGGATTTCGAGCGCGAGGAGGCTGTTGCTCGGCCGCCCGCGGGTGACGGCTTTCGGCAGCAGGGTCGAACGCTGCAGCACGTCGTCGAAGAGCGCGGCGAGCGCGGTCGAATCGACCGTAAACCCGTAAACCAATGTGTCTCCCCATTCCGTCGGCATGCTGCCGAATGCCGCCACCTCATGGCGCGGCGACAGGCTGGTCACGCCGGCGCGGCCATCGGCTGAACCGGTGCGTGCACGCGCGGCGCGGGCAACGATCACGGGAAGCGAAGAGGCCAGGCCCGCCGGCAGAGGCGGGCCGGCGAGATCAAGTGAGTCGGTCGTGAGGCTCACCCGGAAGTAGGTCGCCGGCACCGCGCCGGGACCGCAATGACAGCGCACCAGATTGGAGTCGCGGTACCCCGCAAGCTTGCTTGCCGCGGGCACCAGATGACCTCGATGGGGCGCATCGTGGCCGATCGGGCTGAGTGTCAGCCACACCGACTCACCGAACTCCTCGGAGAGGCGCTGACTGTAGCTCCAGGCGGCAAATGCGGCATAGTCACGAAGCAGTTGCCTGGTGTTCTCGCGCGAGTTCCACGCGGCCAGGAGAGCCATGCCCGTGCTGATTGCCACGAGCCCGAGGCTCGCGGTCAACAGGATGAGCGAGGAGTTCCAGTTCTGCGGGCCGCGGGTGCCCCGGGTCGACGTATTCGCCACGCCACAAGTCTCGGTCGCGCACGCCCCGGGGGCAAGCGCCAAATGTGCGGAAATTGTGGAGGAACTGTGTCGCCCGCGGTTGCGCCGCACCCTTCACGCGGTAGGTTCCTGCATGGACACCGAGCTATTGACGGCCCAGCAGGCCGCTGCCCTCCTGCACTTGCACGTGAAGCGGGTCCAGGCCCTCGCGCGCGAGGGCCGCCTGCCCGCTGTCCGTGCCGGCCGCAAGTGGCTTTTTCCCCGAAAGAAACTCCTCGATGCGCTCAGTGTATCGATAACTGATTCCTTGCCGCCCATCGATATCAGCGCGCGGAACCAGCTCAAGGGCACGATCGAGAAGCTCGACGTCGATGGCTTGATGGCCGAGGTCCGGCTGCGGATCGGGGACCAGAGCCTCGTGTCCGTGATTACGCGGTCATCGGTGGAGCGACTGAACCTCAAGGTGGGCGACGAAGCCTACGCGGTGATCAAGTCCACCGAAGTGATGATCGGCAAGCGCGACAGCTGAACGCGCGCAACCTCAACCGGCTGGAGAAACAGGATGCATCGCAAGGCAGAGGCCCGGTGGACCGGGGACTTGAAGGGCGGGAAGGGGACCGTGAAGCTGGGCAGCGGCGCATTTGAGGGGCAGTACTCGTATTCCAGTCGCTTCGAGAGTGGCAGCGGTACCAATCCCGAGGAATTGCTGGGCGCGGCGCACGCCGCATGCTATTCGATGGCGCTGTCGCTGGCCCTCAGCACAGCCGGGCACGTGCCGACCAGCGTGACCACTACAGCCGCCGTGCACCTGAACAAGGTTCCTGATGGAGTAGCGATCACCGGGATCGACCTTGTGACCCGCGGCGTGGTGCCGGGTGTCTCGCCTGGCGACTTCCAGCGCATGGCCGAGGAGACCAGGACCGGGTGCATCGTTTCCCGGGCGCTCTCCGGCGTGCCGATGACGCTGGACGCGAAGCTCGTTTCCGCGTGATCTTCCGCTAGATGCCGCCAAGCCAGGGATAGCCCTGGTCTTCCCAGTATCCGCCCGGTCGGTTCGTCGTGAACGTGATCCGGGTGAGGTACTTGGTCAGCTTGTAGCCGAGCTTGATGGGCGAGTAGAGGCGAAGTGGAGCGCCGTGGTCCGGCATCAGCGGCCGGTCATTGAACCCGTAGGCCAGGATGGTCTGCGGGTGCATTGCGCTCTTGAGGTCCCATCCATTGTAGTAGTCATTGTCGAACGAATCGAAACGTACGTAGCGCGCCCGATCCGTCGGCTGCACCAGCGCCGCGATGCTCGAGAACGGCACTCCCGCCCAGGTGGCGATCGCAGTCCATCCCTCGACACAATGATGCTTGACGGTATAGGTGATCCGCGGCAGTTGCTGGATCATTTCCAGGGTGAAGCGCGTCGGGGCACGAACCTCACCGCCGACGCTGAGGGACCATGGTGCACCGGGCGCCAGTTCCGGCATCTCCTGGCTGATGAAATAGCCTGGCATCGAGCTGCTGCGATCTGCGGCGGGATACACGCGCGCCAGGCGACCGTTGGACTGCAGGATGTGCTCGCCCACCCAGTCGTTCACGCGGGACACCATCGCAAGCTTCGGCTTGAGCAGCGAGCCACCATCCCAGCCACAGCCAGCCACCAGCGACGCCGGACCCGCGACCAGGCCGAGCCGGAGAAAATCACGACGATCGAGGCTAGCCATGGCTCGGATACTTTCCCCGGTACCAGCCGGTGATCATCGACGGCAATGAAGCGCGGTCGGCGAGCAAGACGGCGCCCACGTGGACGATGGTAAACGCAATGAAGAGCCAGACGGCGGTGAAGTGCCAATAGCGGGCAAGCTCGTACCCGCCGAAAAGGGAGGTGAGCCAGTGCAACTGGACGGGCTTATAGATGGCGAAGCCGCTGAGTGCCGACACTGCCCCGAGTGCGACGATAAAGGTGTACGCACCCTTCTGCAGCGCGTTGTGCTTGCCTTGCGGGGGATGATCCTTCCGCAGGTGCAGGTAGTAGAGCTGCATTGCGATGGCCGGCTTGACGTCACCTGGGCGGAACAGGAGTGAGCGCCACTCGCCCGAGATGACGAGGAACGCCAGGTACAGCAAGTCCGGTGATGACGTAAGGCCACGCGAGGGCGAAGTGCCAGTTGAGCCCGCCCGCGAGCCATCCCCCCAGCCGCACGGCTTCGGGAAAGACGACTCCGTCGGCTGGATTGGGCAGCGGCACCCGGGTGTCATGCTGTCCGAAATGCCTGAATGCCACATAGATCTGCAGGCCGCTCGCGATCATGCCAAGCAGGACGATCGCATTGAGCCAGTGTGTCAGTCGGACGATGCCGCTGTGGCGACGGACTCTCTGGGGGACGGGTTCGGTCATGCGGCATCGCATCCGGTAGCTGGTTCCCCAAGATACGTTGCCAGGCCGCAACTGGTTCTCGGGTGCCTACCTCGCGGCGGTGACCGCCGCCCGGGGCAGGGTGTCCGCAAGCTGGGCCCGGTACTGCGCGGCTGTCTCCGGCTGTCCCAGTGAATCGTACTCCGCCACGAGATCCTTCCGGGCATTCTTGAGATACGCCGCGGCCGGGTCGACCTGCTTTGCGATGATTTCCAGCCCGGCGCGGCTCTCGATCGTCGCTTCGGCGAAGCGCCGCTGCCTCAGCAGCGAACGCCCGAGCTTGATCCGCCCGATGCCCGTGTTCAGGTGGTCAGGCGACTGGGCCGTGCTGAAGATCGCGATGGCCTGGCGGTAGAGGGGCTCGGCCCGGGCGTATTCCTTCCGTCCCATGTAGACACTTGCCACGTTCGAGAGCGCAATGCCCGTGAGGTAGTGCCCGCCCGGATACACGTGCCGGTAGATGTTCACCATGCGGACGAAGGCGGCCTCGGCGACGTCATAGTGCTGCTGCAGCAAGGCCACCGTGCCGAGCTCGTTCACGGCGGAGGCGACCCGGGGATGCACCGGGCCGAAGACCCGCTCCTGGATACCCAGTGCCCGCTGAAGGATTGCGGTCGCCTCGTCGTACTTCTCCTCACGCACAAGGGCGCGACCCAGCAGGGTCAGCACCGAGGCAGTCTTGTAGCTGTCTGGCCCGTACCACGCCTCGATGATCTCCAGGGCATCCCGGTCATAGCGTTCCGCTTCCGCATTGCGGCCACGCTCCAGCTCGATTGCCCCGAGGTTGATGAGGTCCTCCGCGACGGATGGATGCCGCGGGCCGAGCTGGACACGGTCCATCGCCATGACGCGACGGGTGAGGGAATCGGCAACGTCGAGGTGGCCGGCGTAGAAGTGTGCGTTCGCCAGGTCGTACATGCTCTTGGCCAGCTCCGGCGTTGTGCCCGGGGAGATGCTGTAGATCCTCACGGCGTCCTGCAGCAGCGGTACCGCCGAATCGTAAATCCCCCGCTCGATGAGGACATGACCCACGGCGGCGACCGCACGGGCGACCGCGGGGTCATCAGGACCCAGCGCCTTGCGACTCTGCTCCAGCCCGATCCGCGTCATGCTGGTCGCTTCATCGAGTCGTGCTTCGTCCGAACGCAGGAGTCCAAGCGCCACCTGGCTTTCGGCGACGTCGGGGTGGTCGGTGCCCAGGAGGGCGGCACGCTTCTCATATGCCGCGCCAAGCAGCGTGTCTGCCCGGTCGAACTTGCCCAGTTGCTGGTAGATGCGACCCAGGGTTCCGAGCAGTTCCGCCTGCACTCCCGGCTCTCCGGCCAATCCTCCCGCCTGCTGCACGCCCCGTTCGAGCAATGTCAGGACACGCAGGCTCTCGGCAGGTGCTTCCCCGTCGTCACCGCCCTGGAACAGGCTCAGCATGAACCGCTGGATGCGCTGGCCCCGGGCGGCCTCGGCGACGGCGGCATTCCGGGCCGTCGCGAGGCGCACCGTGTAGTAGATGACCACGCCAAGGAGGGCCACCAGCGCCAGCGTCGCCGCGATGACTCCCCGGGTATTGCGGTGAACGAACTTCCTGAGGCGATAGCGCACGCTGTCCGGGCGGGCATCGAGCGGCTGCCCCGACATGTAGTGATCCACGTCCCGGATCAACGCCTCGACCGTGCGATAACGGCGCTCGGGATCCCGATGCATGGCCGCGAGGCAGAGCACATCGAGGTCCGACCAGCCGAATCCCGTGCCGAGGCTGCTGTTGCCGGTGCCATGGAGGGCGGTCGCGCGCACGACGGCGGATGGCTTGACCGGCTCATACGCCGTGATGAGGGTCTCCGCCTCGCCCGGCGTACGCCGGGAGAGATCGAACGGCAGGCGCTCCGTGAGCAGCTCGTAGAGGATGATGCCCAGCGAGTAGACGTCGGTATGCAGCCCCACCCGGTCGCCACGGATCTGCTCCGGTGCGGCGTATGCCGGGGTCATCAGGCGCAACCCAGTGCGTGTCTGGTCCGTGTCGTCGTGGAGCGGCTCCAGGTGCTTCGCGATACCGAAGTCGAGGAGCTTCACCGTGCCATCCTCCTTGACGAGGATGTTCGACGGCTTCAGGTCCCGGTGGATGATTGCGTGTGTGTGCGCGTGCTGGACTGCCTCACACACTGCGCGAAACAGGCGGAGGCGTACTGCAAGCGGCGACTTGTTCGCGCGGCAGTAGTCGGTCAGGGGAACCCCCTCCACGTACTCCATGACGAACCACGGCGTGCCGTCGGGCAGGGAGTTCGCATCGAACAGGTGGGCGATGGAGGGATGGTTGAGCTGGGCCAGCGTGCGCTGCTCACTGGCGAATCGCTCACGCCGCGCGGGCGAGAGCCACGCGTCCCGGAGAATCTTGATGGCCGCGACGCTGTCCAGGTCCTCACGCCTCGCCAGGTACACGACACCCATGCCACCCTCGCCCAATACCCGCTCGATGCGATAGGGACCGAACTGCATCGCCCTGAGTGCCGCCGGCACCGACTGCCCCAGGACCGACCGCGCGATCGTGGCCAGGTCACGGTCCAGCAACGGTGCGCCCTGCGCGTCAGCGGCGAGGAGGCTCTCGACTTCCGCGATCAGGTCAGCGTCATCCTGGCAGGCGACCACCAGGAAGGCATGTCGCTCCGCCTCCGGCCGGTCGGCGGCAGCGTGAAAGAGTTCCTGGATGCGCTCCCAGCGCGCGCTGTCCATGGGCGTCAACCTGCGTCCGCGAGTTCGCGGGCAAGCCACGCCTTGGCCGCACGCCAGTCGCGAAGCGCAGTGGCCTCGGAGATACCGAGGAGTGAAGCGGCTTCCGTCACGTCAAGCCCGCCAAAGAACCGGCTTTCGACCAACTGCGCCTGACGAGGATTCAGCAGGGCAAGCCGCTCCAGCGCGGCATCGAGCTCGAGAAGCTCCGCTGCGCCGGCAGTACCCACGTCCAGCGCCTCGTCGTCCAGGGTGATGGGCACGGCTCCGCCTCCCCGTTTCGTCGCGTGTCGCCGGCGCGCAGCCTCGATCAGCACCTGCCGCATGGCACGGGCTGCAATGCGCTTGAAGTGCAGCGGCGAGGTTTGAGCGACCTCGGGCGTGCTGGCGAGTCGCAACCAGGCCTCGTTGACCAGGGCCGTGGGACTGAGCGTCGCGCTGGGGTCATCGCGCTGGATGGTCGCGGCGAGATTGCGCAGTTCTTCATAGGCCAGGCTGAACAACTGGTCGAGCGCATCACGACTGCGTTCCGGCGGCCTCGCGTCCTCTGGCAACGCTGCAGCTCCCCTGAATCGACCGGACAGATGATCGGGTTGTGCCATCCAAGTAGCCCCCCGAATGAGCCTGGCGCAACCGCGAAGAAGCCATGACGGTTTTTGCCGCGATCCTGCGCAATGGTACCGAGAGCCCGAAGTGGTGGCAGGCACCTGGACGGTACCCGGAGCAGTGTGCAAGGAGGCAACATGGCAAGTGAAAACAGCAGGCGAAGGGGCGCGACGATGGCGCTGGGCACGGTGATCGCGCTGCTTGCGGCGGGTCCCGCGAGTGCACAGAACGACGTGCCGCCGGAGTTCCAGGGCACCTGGGTTCCCCTGAAGGCAACCTGCGGGACCGGCCCGCGCATCGTGGTAGCGGCCAGGACGCTGACCCTGACGAATGGCTCGGATACGGAGTCCCTGGGCGGAATCGAGATGGCGGGCTCTAGCTACTTCCCGCCGGACTACAGCGGCATCATGGCGGTGCTCATTACCGAGTTCGATGGCCAGCAGCCGGCCACGATGACCTTCAATTACAAGGAAAAGAAGGGGGCGGCCTTGATCGAGTTCTCGCCGCAGGTGACGGGCGCACCAGGCAACGCCCAGGCCGCAGCGTATAGCGCGCGCGTTTCGAAACTCAACCTTGCTACGCGATTCCCGGTCGCCAAGCAACTCCTCAAGAAGTGCCCTGGAGATGCGGGGGCCCCGACTCCGGCCGGCGCGGGCAAGCCAGTCACCACCGTTACACCCGTCTCATCGGCACCATCGGCTTGCGCGGGTCTCGGGCATTGCACCGAGGTCAATCCATTCGCCATGGCCGTCACCGATTTCCGTACCAGCACCGCGGGCGGCTTTCGGGTGGTGACCCTCAATGCGCGCTTCAAGAACAGGCTGAGCACCCCCCTCATCCTGGGATACGTGCAAGGATCCGGCATCGTCACGGATGACCAGGGCAACCGGTACGCCGTGAATGGGCAGGGCGCCATTCGCGGCATCGGCGAAATCACCGGCAACACGTTCGACTCGAAGTTCACGCTGCAGCCGGGAGAGGCGAGCGACGCACGCTTCGAGTTCACGTGGTGGCCAAAGCAGGGGCAGATCTTCGGAACCACCTACGCCGTCGAGCTGACGGTGCGCGAGATCGATCAATTGCCGGGAAACCAGTTCCGGCTCGGTCGCGAATACGTGCTCAAGCTGGATGGTTTCGGCGGGGCGAGCCCCGCAGTTGCCAGTGCAGCGCCCGCTCGCTCCGGGGACGCGCCGCCACCAGCCGGCGCCGGAGCGTCAGGCGGGGCCGGCCAGGTCGCGAGTGGGGCGACGGCCGCATCCGCCCCGCCGCCGGAGG
>CAWJXX010000012.1:0-182873 GCA_963846945.1 uncultured Gemmatimonadales bacterium
TCGATGAGGAGCGGTGTGGTGAGGGGAATGCCCCAGAGCGAACCACGGTCACGCCCGGCGTAGACGCGGCCTCGTTCACGGCATGGCGCGTGATCACGGTGTCACCTGAGGCGTGACCTGGCGACCTGCACAGCATGATTCCGATGGAAAGCGGCAGCATTTTCAAGTGATGCGCTGCAGCCTGGTTTGGTTTCGCCGTAGGCCATCTGGCCCATGGCGTGTCCAGACTTCCCATCGCCCGGTGCATCTGTGGTACCGTTGATCGTCCTAATGCGTGGCCAGGTCGAGCTGACGCGCCTGACCTCGATCGATCCTCTCGAACACGAATCTTCACAAGCGCAGGATCAAGCGCGATGTCGCGTCCAGTCTTGCAAACAGGAGCGTGCCCATGCGTCGCTTCGGTCTCGGTCGCGTGCTTGCCCTTGTCTCAATGGCTGCGTGGCTTGGCGCCTGCTCGAGTGAGCCTTCGTCGCCGCCGGCGGCGGAGCCCGTTGCGTCGACTCTGCGTTCTGAAATCACGTCGAGCGCGACTTCCTTGCCGGCCGATGGCATCAGCACCGCCGTCCTCACCGTCAGGCTCCGGGATTCGACCGGCGCCGCGCTGACAAAGAGTGCCGGCATCGTGACGCTGCACGCGACGGCAGGCGCGCTCAGCCCGGTGCGTGACAATGGGGACGGTACCTATACCGGAACTGATACAGCAGCGACGGTGGTGGGTGCGGACACGGTCACCGCCGCGCTCGACGGGATCGGGCTTGCCAGGTCGGTTTCAATTTCCTTCGTTGGGCTCGCCGCCCGCGTCGGGCGAGTGGGTGGACCCATACACCTGGCTCTATGGCGACGGCGTCGCCCAGGAGCAGGTCACGATGCTGGTGCGGGACCAGCACGGGAATCCCGTGCTCGGCGCCGATGGTGACGTTTGCCACCTCGGCCGGGCACCATATCAGGTCAAGGCAACGCCAATGGCTACTACTTCGCCACTCTCACATCGTCTCCGCGCGATGAGATAGCCGGCGTCACCGCCCTGTACAAGGGACAGGCATTCGGTCCCAGACTCTCCGTGAGGTTTGACACCAACCGGCACTGGGTCGCCAAGGCATCCCTGCCGTCGCCTCGAATGAACATGGGCGTTGTCGAGGCGGGCGGTCGGGTGTTCTCCGTCGGGGGCACCAACTGGAGTCCCGGGAGCTGGGTGGGCAACCTCGACATGTATGACCCTGCCTCGGACAGCTGGTCCGCGGAGCCGGCGATGCCGACGACACGGACCGACCTCGGGGCAGGCGTCGTGGGCGGCATCATCTACGCGGTCGGCGGATACAACACGACCGACGTGAGCGTGGTGGAGGCCTACGATCCTTCGACCAGGACCTGGTCGGCCCGGAGCCCAATGCCGATCGCGCGGTCTGGCGTTGCCATCGGGGTCGCGAACGGCATCCTCTACGCGGTTGGCGGACGGGTGAAGGGTTCCGGCGTCGGGTATTCCCGCGCCTCCCCTGCGGCAGACCGCGGTACGCGAGCGCCTGCCTCGTCACGAATAGCGATGGACATCGTCGGCAGCGGCAACGCGCTTGGCATCCTCGAGGGATACGACCCGTCAACCGATCGGTGGACGGAACTGCCCCCGATGCCGACCCGGAGAAGTCACCTGGGGGTCGGCGTGCTCAACGGCATTGTGTACGCCGTCGGAGGTTCCGATGGCACGACCACCTTTGCAACGGTCGAAGCATTTGACCCGGCGACGGGACGATGGACCACCGTCGCACCACTGCATGAGGCCCGGGCATTGCTTTCGGTGGCCGTACTCGGAGGGAAGCTGTACGCCATCGGCGGAATACCCGTGTACATCGGCTCGCCCGTCGTGGAGGTGTACGATCCGTTGTTCAACACGTGGTCGAGCGCGCCGCTCATGCTGATAGGCCGGATGTCGGCGGGTGCGGTGGCACTCAATGGATTGATTTACGCGATCGGCGGCGCCTGTGACTACACCGCCTTGCAAACGGTAGAGGCATTTACCCAATGAGACGCATCGCGAGAGCACCAACCGGTCTCCGCGGGTATGCGGCGCGGGATTCTGGGTGGACGGAGTTTTATTGATGGGAGCGTGAAGCGGATCATTGGCTAGGCTGATGAATGCTCGCCCGGGTCTGCTCCGCTGCGGTGCTCGGTATCGACGCCTACCTCGTCGACGTCGAGATCGACATCAGCAGCGGCCTGCCCGCCTTTGCCACGGTCGGCCTGCCGCAGGGTGCGGTGCGTGAAGGCCGTGAGCGCGTCGCGGCCGCGCTCGCCAATGCCGGCTACACCCTTCCTCTCCGCCGCATCACCGTCAACCTGGCGCCGGCCGACGTTCCCAAGCAGGGCTCGGCGTTCGACCTTCCCATCGCGATCGGCGTGTCTGCTCGCCAGCGAACAGCTGCCCTGCGGCGTCGGCGAGCAGATGCGCGATCGGATGGTCGTGGCGGGCGAGCTTGGGCTCGAGGGCGACCTGCGTCCGGTGCGCGGGGCGCTCTCCATGGCGCTCGCGGCCCGCGCGGCGGGTGCCCGGCCATCCTGCTGCCCGAAGCGAATGTCTCCGAAGCGGCGGTCGTGGCGGGCCTGGCCGTCTTCGGGGCCGCGACGCTGACGCAGGTGTGTGATCACCTCAGGGGCGAGTCGCTCCTCGTTCCAGCCACGCTCGATCCGGCGAGCTACCTCGCCGCAGCCCCGAGAATCGACGCGGACTTCTGCGACGTGCGGGGACAGGCCGGCGCCAAGCGCGCGCTCGAGATCGCCGCCGCCGGATCGCACAACATCCTTCTCATTGGTCCTCCCGGGTCGGGCAAGACGATGCTCGCGCGCCGGCTGCCCGGCATCCTCCCACCGATGTCCCTCGAGGAAGCACTCGAGACCACGCGCATCCACAGCGTGGCCGGGATGCTCGGGGCAGGGCGGGCGCTCTGCACCAGCCGGCCGTTTCGCGCCCCCCATCACACCATCAGCGACGCGGGCCTGGTGGGCGGCGGCTCTCCACCGCGGCCCGGCGAGGTGAGCCTGGCGCATGGTGGCGTGCTCTTCCTCGACGAGTTGCCGGAGTTCCGGTCGCAGCGTGCTGGAAGTGCTGCGGCAGCCGCTGGAGGATGGCACCGTCACGCTCAGCCGTGCGGCGATCAGCCTCACCTATCCTGCGCGCATCATGCTGGCGTGTGCCATGAACCCGTGTCCCTGCGGATTTTCCGGTGACCCGGCGCACGCCTGCCTCTGCACGCCACAGTCAATGCTGCGCTATCGCGCCCGCGTGTCAGGACCGTTGCTCGATCGCATCGACATGCATCTCGAGGTACCGGCCATTCCCTATCGCGACCTGGCCGGTGAGGATCCGGGCGAGCCGAGCGGCGCCATCGCGATGCGGGTGGACGCGCGCGCGGCAGGTGCAGCGGTCGCGCTTCGTGGGCATTGCCGGCATGCACGCCAACGCGCACATGACGGCGCGCGAGGTGCGGCGCTATTGCCGGCTCGACGCAGGCGTCGGAAGAGATCCTGCGGGGGGCCATCACCCGGCTTGGGTTGTCGGCACGGGCGTATCACCGGGTGCTCAAGATCGCGCGGACCATCGCGGACCTGGCCGGCGCGGAGTCGATCGAGCGACCACACGTTGCAGAAGCGATCCAGTACCGAAGCCTTGATCGGGGATAGAAACAGAAGGTCGTTGCCCGCCCCCGGCCCGATCGCTTTCTTTCAGGATGTTCTCCCACTCCCCACGACTCTCTCGTTCCGCACTCGATGCTGGCCACGAGCCTGTTCGTCGCCCGCGTTGCTCGTGCCCAGGCCGATTCGGTCTCCGCCGCGCCGAGCGGCGAGGTGGCCCAGGCCTTCCGGCGCCTGGCGCCGGCCGTCGTGCGCATCGAGGTCCGCGAGACCGGTGCCCTCGCGCTGAGCGCCGTCGGTTCCGGCTTCTTCGCCGCGCCATCCGGCCGCATCATCACCAACTACCACGTCATTTCCCGGCTGGTGAACGAGCCGGAGCGCCACATCGCGCGCGCGACCTGGGGCCACGACACGCTCGAGCTGCATGTGCTCGCGGTCGATGTGGTGCACGACCTCGCCGTGCTCGAGGCACCCGACGCCCATCCGACCGTGCTTCTCTCCGCCACTGGTGCTCCCATGTCCAAGGGCGACCGGATTTTTGCCCTGGGCCATCCGCGCGACCTGGGCCTGAGCATCGTGGAGGGCACCTACAACGGCATGGTCGAGCATGTCATGACGCCGCGCCTCCACTTCACCGGGCCGCTCAACCCCGGCATGAGTGGCGGGCCCGCCGTGACGCCGGCCGGCATGCTCGTGGGCGTGAACGTTTCCACCATGGGTGAGGAACTCGCCTTTCTGGTGCCGGCCGCCGAAGTGACCGCACTCCTGGCCCGCACCGCGACTACCACGACGCCGCCCACGTTCCGAGGAACTGCGAGCCGACATGTCCGTCCAGCTGGCCGGGCTCGGCACCACTTCGCTGGACAGCCTGTTCGTGAATGGTGCTCCGACGGTGCGCCTCGGGCCGTATCTCGCGCCCACCGAGCCGTCGTCCGCGTTCCAGTGCTGGGGCGATGCGCGCGACCCGAAGGACGCGACCTACCGGATGGTCGTGCATCGCTGCAGCACCGATGAATCGATCTTCCTCTCGGAAGACCTCAGCGCCAGCCTGGTGTTCTTCAGTCACCAGCTGCTCGACGGGCCGTCCATGGGGAAGCTGCGCCTCCTCACCGCCACCGAGGAAGCCTTCAACGAAAAGCTCAACTTCGATGCGACGGCGCGTGAGGCGACGCGCTTCAGCTGTCATACCGAGAACGTGCGGACCACGTCACTCACCTTTCGCACCGAGCTCTGCGCCCGGCGCCTGACGTCGTTCGACGGGTTGTATGAGGCCGTCCTCCGCGCCACGCCGCTGGGCGCCACGGCACAGACCCTCGTATCCACGCTGACGATGTCGGGAGTGCGGTTCGACGTGATCCGGCTGCTCGCCGCGCGCTATCTCGAGTCGATCACCGCGGCACCGGAGGCCAAGCCATGAGCTGGATCGAGATCGTGGACGGTACGGGCCAGGTGCTCGCGCGGCGCATCGCCGAGGCGGTGCCATGCACCATCGGGAGTGCGCTGGACAACACACTGGTCGTGAACAGCCCGCTGGTGTCCCCCTATCACGCGCGGATCGACCGGGAGACCGACGGCACGCTTACGGTCACGGTGCTTGGCCACTCGTCCGGGTTGCATCGCATGGGCGCGCCCGAACTCTCCCCGATCCTGGCCCTTACGGCCACCGCGCCGGTGGCAGTTGGCCGATGTCATCGTGCGACTGGTAGCCACCTCGACGATCCCGGCACCGGTTGCCGCCCGTCCGCAGTGGTCGAGGCGGCTCCGGCCACGCGACGGATGGCGCGCGATCATTGGCCGAGCCGCGGTGCAGTGGGGTGCGGTGGTGCTGCTTACCCTGCTGGGTGCCGCGATCGGCTACTTCACCCTGCCAGGGAAGGATCGTGGCCTCAACGCCCTGATTCTCGCGCTGGCGCTGCTGCTCGGTGAATGCATGTGGGTCGGGGTCTGGGCGCTGGTAGGCCGGCTCAAGCATGGGCGCGCGCGTTTCGGGTCGCACTTTGTCGTTGCAACCGGCATTGCGTTGCTCGGCTGGATCGCGGGGGCCATGGAATCGTGGCAGGAGTTTCTCTTTCCCGGTGCCGATCTCCTGGCGCTCCTCCTGCTGGGAGTTTCGGCCGCAGTCTGGGTGCTCGCGTTCTACGCGCACCTGCGGGTCATGAACCGCGGTAATCGTGAGGTCCATCGCCGGATCGCCGTGACGGCGGGCGTGGCCGCGCTCGCGCTGCTGGTGACCGCGCGGAACTACAAGCGGGACTGGAGCAACGACGTTTCCTTCTCCGCCGTCCTCAAGCCGTTCGCGGCGAAGCTGGTACCCGCGCGACCGGCGGCCGAGTATGGCAAGTCGCTGGACCAGCTGGAGACGGAATTGAAGGCGGAAGATGCGCCGGAAGCCGGCGCCCCGTCGAGGAGGAATCGCCCGGCACCAAGCCAAAGACGGAGCCAGGCGACAGCCCGAAGGAAGGACCGAAAAAGGAGCCCTCAACGTAGACGAATCCCCCGTCTCCCGTCTCCCGTCTCCCGCCTCCCGTCTCCCTCCCCTACCAGCCGGCGGCACCTCCCGCCACACGCGGGTCGGGCACACCCTCGAGGCCCTGAGGCGTTGAACGGATCGCGTTCACCGTACCCATGAATTCGGGCTCCTTCCAGAGCACATATCCCATGGACCGCAACTCAGCTTGCACCTGGGGCGTGAGGCCCTCCGGCTCCCATCCCACCACATCGGGCAGGCCATTGTGATGGACGCGTGGGGCGGCCACGGCCTGGGCCAGCGTCATCCCCTGGTCCACCACATTGGATATCACTTCGAGCACCGAGGAGATGATGGTGGCACCTCCGGGTGAGCCGAGGACCAGCGCAAGATGTCCCTCGGGATCCAGCACGATGGTCGGCGTCATGGAGGACAGCATCCGCTTGCCCGGCGCGATCGTGTTGGCAGGCCCTTCCTGCTGGATCCCCATCGCGTTCACCGCGCCCGGCTGCGCCGTGAAATCGTCCATCTCGTTATTCAGCAGGAAGCCGGCGCTGCCCACCACGAATCCCGATCCGAAGCCGGTATTGATGGTCGTGGTGATCGACGCGGCGTTGCCGGCGCTGTCCACCACCGAGAAGTGAGTCGTGTGCTGGCCCTCGGCGAGAATCGAGCCCGCGAGGGGAGTGGCGCGGTCCGTTGCGATGCTGCGACGCTGCTCTGCGGCATATGACTTGGACGTGAGCTCGGCGATTGGCATGTTCACGAATGCCGGATCACCCAGCAGGGCATTGCGATCAAGGAAGGCCCGTCGGAGCGCCTCCACCTCCAGGTGTGCCAGGGCTGCCGTACCGGGCGCGGGCAGCTTGTATCCCTCGAGGATGTTGAGCGCCTGGAGGAGTGTCGCACCGCCGCCTGACACCGGCGGCATGGTGATGACGCGCCAGTCGCGATAGGTGCCCTGGAGCGGTGTGCGCCACTGGGGCTGGTACCCGGCAAGGTCCTCGCGTGAAATGAGGCCGCCACCGGCCTGGACCGCCTTCGCGATCGTGTCGGCGATGCTGCCGCGGTAGAAAATGTCCGCGCCGCTATCGGCGATCAGGGTGAGGGTGCGGGCGAGATCGCGCTGGTACAGCGTATCCCCCGCCTGCCCACGCGCGACCGTCTGCGCGAACGAAGATGGCCGCCGTGGAGGGGAATCGCGCCAGGCCGCTGGCGCCGGCAAGCCACTCTGCCCGCAGGCTGTCGAGCACATGTGCCCTGGCGAGCAGGGCCGCGGGCAGGACCACTTCGCGCCATGGCAGTACCCCGAAGCGCTGATGCATCGTCCAGAGGCCAGCCACCGAGCCGGGAACGCCGCCTGCCAGCGCGCCAACCAGGGAGGCGTCGCTGACCTTGCCGGTCGAGTCCACGTACATGTCGCGCGAGGCGCCGAGTGGCGCCGCCTCGCGGAAGTCGAGGGCAAAGACGCCACCGTCGTGCTGTCGATAGACCAGGAATCCGCCGCCGCCGATGTTGCCGGCGGCCGGATTCACCACGGCCTGGGCGAAGGCGACCGCTACGATTGCATCGATGGCATTTCCACCCCGGCGCAGGATCTCTGCCCCAACCTCACTCGAGCTCGGGTTGTCGGAGACGACCATGGCGTGCCGGGCGGTTACCGGAGCGGCGACAGCCGAGAAGCGCCATCGTGGCATGCTCGCCTTCGCCTGACTGCATCCCGCGTCTCCGAGCAGCAGCAGGGCAAGGAAGAGCTTGTGTGTTCTCATGAGTGGGCAGCCCTTTTCAGCCGATCGTGCACTGCAGCCCACTCCGGGCGGTCGGGCGGGCGCTCGACCAGGATGGTGGTACAGTGCATCGCGTCCAGCAGGTGGAGTTCCGCATAGAGAGCCTGGGCATACGCACCGGCGTCATTCGGCAACAGGCGCACTTGCACCCAGGTATTCATCGTCACTGGCGAGACGGCAATGACGCCGACCCGCTCGCCCTCGGCAATCGCCGCGATCTTCCTGGCCAATTCTACTGCCGTGAGCAGCACGAGGGTGGCGCGCGGCGCGTAATGCCGTTCCACCTGGCCCGGAGACATGCGCGGGGTCTCGCCTCCCGGCTCCTCGAGCGGCAGCGTCCACGGTCCCGATCACTTCCTCCAGTTGCGCCAGGGTGATCATGCCCGGCCGCAGCAGGCGGGGTGTCGTCCCCGTCAGGTCGACCACGGTGGATTCGATTCCCACATTCGTGGCGCCGCCATCGAGCACCAGGTCCACCCGACCCTCGAGCCCCCGCAGCACATGATCCGCCGTGGTGGGCGATACCTCAGTCGAGCGATTGGCGCTCGGTGCGGCGACCGGAATCCGTGCCTCACGGAGCAGGGCGAGCGCCACCGGGTGCGACGGCACCCGCACGGCAACGGAAGGGAGCCCGGCGGTCACCTCATCCGGGATGGCCTCGACCTTGGGTAGCACGAGCGTCAATGGTCCCGGCCAGAAGCGCGTCGAAAGGCGCTGCGCGCGCGCCGGCCAATCCAGGACGAGCTCGCGTGCCTCGGCTGCGGTGGCCACGTGGACGATCAGTGGATTGAAGGCGGGGCGCCCCTTGGCCTTGTAGATCCGCCGCACGGCCGCGGGATCCAGGGCATGTGCGCCCAGGCCGTAGACGGTCTCGGTGGGAAAGGCGACCAGCCCGCCGGCGCGGAGCAGCACCGCAGCTTCCGCAATGGCGACGGGATCCGGTTCCGCGGGATCAACGGTGATGCGCCGGCTCACGCGTGACCGCGATCCGGCTCAGTCGTCATGCGGCCGGCGACGCTCACGTTTCACCGAGGCGCGATGCTTCTTGCCCTCGAGGCGCCGCTCCTTGGAAGCCCTGGTCGGCTTCGTCGACTTGCGGGTGCGTGGCACCGCCAGTGCGCGCTTCACGACGTCGGCCATCCGCTCCAGCGCCGCGCTGCGGTTCTGCAGCTGGCTGCGACGGTCCGACGCCACGATGCGGAGGTTCCCCTCGCTATCGAGCCGGGACGCGAGGCGGGTCAGCAGGCGCGCACGCTGCGCCTCGGTCGTCGCCATGGAGGTCGGGACATTCCAGACCGCCTCGATCCGGGTGGCGCTCCGGTTGACGTGCTGGCCGCCGGGACCCCCCGAGGCGGTGGCGCGCAGGACGATCTCGCCCAGCGGAATCTGCAGGGCGGGGCTCACCTCGAGATGGCGTGGAAGCATGCTCGATGCTAGCAGTGCGGACATGCAATGCAAGGGTGCGCTGCGGTCCGGTTGGCTTCCGTTGCCACCGCGGCGAGTTACGTTTGTCGCATGGCCTACCGGGTACTCATCGTCGATGACGAGGCGGGAATCCGGCAGGCGCTCAAGCAGGTGCTGGAGTACGAGGACCTCGAGGTGCGGGTGCCGGCGTCCGGCGGCGAGGCGCTCACGGTGTACCCGAGTTCCGGCCCCACCTGGTGTTCCTCGACGTGAAGATGGCCGGCCTCGACGGACTGGAGACGCTGACCCGGCTGCGCGAGCTCGATCCGCCGCGCCCAGGTGGTGATGATCTCGGGTCACGGCACCATCGCGACCGCGGTGGAGGCGACCCAGCGCGGCGCGTTCGACTTCCTGGAGAAGCCGCTCGACACCGACCGGCTGCTGGTCACGGTGCGGAACGCGCTGCGCTCACGCCGAGCTCGCGGGCGAGAACGCGCGGCTTCGAGGAAGCGGTCGAGCAGCCGGTACGCGATGGTCGGCGAGAGCCCGGCGCTCGCAGGCGGTGCGCGAGCTGATCGCCAAGGTCGGGCCCACCGACGGCGCGGGTGCTGATCACCGGCGAGAACGGCACCGGCAAGGAGCTGGTCGCCCGCGCGCTGCACGAGGCCTCGCCCGCGGCGGACCAGGGCCTTCATCGAGGTGAACTGCGCCGCGATCCCGTCCGAGCTGATCGAGAGCGAGCTCTTCGGCCACATGAAGGGCTCGTTCACCGGCGCCGTCGCCGACCGGGCCGGGAAGTTCGAGCAGGCCGACGGCGGCACGCTCTTCCTCGACGAAGTCGGCGACATGTCGCTCTCGGCCCAGGCCAAGGTGCTGCGGGTGCTGCAGGAAGGCGTCGTCACCCGGATCGGCGGCGCCAAGCGATCCAGGTGGACGTGCGGGTGCTCGCCGCCACCAACAAGGACCTCGAGCGAGGAGATCGCCGGAGGGCGGTTCCGGGAGGATCTGCTCTACCGCCTCAACGTGGTGCCGATCGAGGTGCCGCCGCTGCGCGAGCGGATCGAGGACATTCCGGCGCTGGTGGCGCACTTCGCCGAGCAGATCGCGTCGCGCGGCCGGGCGTGCCCGGCACGGCGTTCGGCGACGACGCGATCGAGCCGGCTGCAGGAGCGACCCTGGCCCGGCAACGTGCGCGAGCTGCGCAACGCGGTCGAGCGGCTGCTGATCCTGCCGCCGGGCAAGGTGGTCACGGCCGCCGACGTCGACCGGCTGCTGCCGGCCAGCCGATGAGACCGGCGCCCGGCAACGGGCGCCGCGGCGGCGCCGCAACGTTCGAGACGTTCAAGCAGGAGGCGGAGAAGAGCTTCCTGCTGCAGAAGCTCCGGGAGCACGACTGGAACGTCTCGGAGACGGCGCGCGCGCTGCGACATGCCGCGGTCGAATCTGTACAAGAAGATCGAGCGCTACGGCCTCGCGAGGGAGTCGGCATGACCGAGCCGCCGAGACTGGGACAGGGAGCTCGCCGCCATCGACAAGGTGATCGCAGAAGACGCCCGCGGTGCCCGGGCCCGCGAACGCCGGCGCGCGCGCCTGCCCGGAGTGCACCGAGCCGGCGCCACCCGCCCCGCGCCGTGGCTTCCAAGGGTGCGGCCTTCGCCACCTGGCTTCTGGTCCTGCTGGCGCTCGCCCTGGCCGCTGCGCGCTGCCGCTCTGGCCCTACCGCACGCTGCGGCGTCCACCTCTTCTTCTATCTCGGCGTCGGCGGCGACTGCTGGTCATCGCCGGCATCTGGGGCGCCATCGCGAGCTGGGCCGTCACCTCGCCCGGGCGCACACCATGTCCCTCCTCGTCATGCTCTGGGGCCTGGCCTCGTTGCGCAGCGAAGTGCTGCCGCGGGTCGGCTACGCTGCGCAACAGGCGCAGTGGACGTGCCGCTTGAACGGGGACGAAGCGGGACGGGAACGCGGCTCCGTCCCGTCTCCCGTCACGTTCCCGCTCCGAGCTGTCGCCGTCTCCCGATCTTGCAACTCAACCTGACATCTCGACATGGCCAAGACCTTCAAGAACTTCATCGCCGGCGAGTGGGTCGCTCCCGCCACCGGCGACTACTTCGAGAACCGGAACCCGGCCGACACCCGCGACCTGATCGGCCGCTTTCCCGATTCGGGCGCGCGCGACATCGAAGCGGCGGTCCGGTCGGCGCGAGACGGGCTTCGCGCTCTGGTCGCGCACGCCGGCGCCGGCGCGGGGCGACGTGCTCCGCCGGGTGGGCGATCTGCTGGTCGAGCGCAAGGAAGAGATCGCCGACGCGATGACCCGCGAGATGGGCAAGGTGCTGGCCGAGACGCGGGGCGACGTGCAGGAGGGGATCGACACCGCCTACTACGCGGCCACCGAGGGGCGCCGGCTGTTCGGCCACACGGTCCCCTCGCGAGCTGCGCGAACAAGTGGGCGATGAGCTACCGCCGGCCCATCGGCGATCGCGGGGCTGATCACGCCGTTCAACTTCCCGCTGGCGATCCCCACCTGGAAGATGTTTCCCGCGCTGCTCTGCGGAAACGCGGTGATCATCAAGCCGTCGGAGGACGTGCCCCATACGGTCACCTGCTGGTCGAGATCCTGCTCGAGGCCGGGCTTGCCGCCCGAGGTGATCCAGCTGGTGCACGGCCGCGGCGAGACGGTGGGCAAGGCGCTGGTGGAGCACCCGGTGGTGCCGGTGATCTCCTTCACCGGCTCGACCGACACCGGCGCGATCATCGGCGCAGACCTGCGGCCGCATGCACAAGCGGCTCTCGCTGGAGATGGGCGGCAAGAACGCGATGATCGTGATGGACGATGCCGATCTCGACCTGGCGCTCGAGGGCGTGCTCTGGGGCGCGTTCGGCACGACAGGGCAGCGCTGCACCGCCACCAGCCGTCTGATCCTGCACCGGAAGATGCACGACCGCTTCCTGCGCCGCCTCGCCGACGCGGCGGGCGGCTCCGGCTGGGCGACGGCCGCAAGGCGGGCACCGACGTGGGGCCGCTGATCCACGAGGCGTCGCGGACGAAGGTGGAGCGCTACGTCGAGATCGGCCGGGAGCAGGGCGCCGAGCTCGTGACCGGCGGAAAGCGGCCCGCGTGGCGCGAAGTACGCGCATGGCTGCTTCTACCGGCCCACGATTTTTGCAGGGGTAAAGGCCGGCAGTCGGCTCGAGCAGGAGGAGATCTTCGGGCCGGTGCTGAGCGTCGTGAGGGTCGGCAGCTTCGAGGAGGCGGTGCAGGTGAACAACGGGGTCCGGTACGGACTGTCGAGCTGCCTCTACACCCGGGACGTGAACCTGGCCTTCCGCGCGATGCAGGAGCTCGACAACGGCATCACCTATATCAACGCGCCCACCATCGGCGCCGAAGCCCACCTGCCGTTCGGCGGCGTGAAGCAGACCGGCAACGGGCATCGCGAGGGTGGGTGGGAGGTCTACGAGTTCTACTCGGAGACGAAAGTCGGTTACGTGGACTATTCGGGGCGGCTGCAGCGCGCGCAGATCGACAACTACGACATATGAACTTGCGGTTTTGCCGTTGCGCGCTGGCGAAGGCACGGGTAAGGTTCGATTGCAACGCCCCACTACCCGACGAGGGTCAGTAGCATGCGTCCCATGCAGGTCGGTTCCGGCAAGCGCACTTCATCTACCGCTGACGAAGGCTCGCTCGACCAGTACCTCAGGGAAATCAGCCGGTATCCGCTGATTCCGCAGACGGAGGAGGTGCGCCTGGCCCAGCGCATCCGGGTCGGCGATGCCGAGGCCTCGACAAGCTGGTGCGCAGCAACCTGCGCTTCGTCGTCTCGGTCGCCAAGAAGTACCAGAACCAGGGCGTTTCGCTCTCCGACCTGATCAACGAGGGCAACCTCGGCCTCATTCGCGCGGCCCACAAGTTCGACGAGACCAAGGGGATCAAGTTCATCTCCTACGCGGTCTGGTGGATCCGCCAGGCCATCCTGCAGGCCCTGGCCGAGCAGAGCCGGATCGTGCGGGTCCCGCTCAATCGCGCCGGCACGCTGCATCGCATCGGCAAGCGGTCGTCGCTCCTGCTGCAGGAGCTGGGGCGCGAGCCGACGCCGTCCGAGATCGCCGAGGGAATGGACATCTCGATGGAGGAAGTGCAGAAGACCCTCTCCATTTCCCAGAACCACCTCTCGCTCGACGCGCCGCTGACGCCGGGCGAGGACAACCGGCTGCTCGACTACCTGCCGGACACGCAGAACTCCGGCCCGGACAGCGAGACCTTCGAGCACGCGCTCACCGAGTCGATCGAGGAAGTGCTCGCCACGCTCAAGGAGCGCGAGGCGAAGATCCTGCGGCTCTACTTCGGCCTCGACGGGCCCGAGCCGATGACCCTCGAGGAGATCGGCAGCCTGCTGGGCATCACCCGCGAGCGGGTGCGCCAGATCAAGGAGAAGGCGCTGAGCCGCCTCCGCCACGTGAGCCGCGCGAGGGCGCTGGAGAGCTTCCTGGGCTGAGTCGCTCCCGCCTCGCCTCCGCCGGCCTCCTGGCCGCCCTGCTCGCCCTCCTCGTTGCGAGCATTCCCAACGGTCCCCTGCAGGTCGACGAACCGTGGCTCGCAGAGCAGAGCTACTTCCTCGGTCATGACGGCTACGTCCACAGCAACTTCTTTCGTGGCGTGGACCGGAACGACGAGTACACCGTCGTCTACCACCGCCTGTATATCCTCGCCGAGAGCGCTTCCATCCGCCTGCTCGGCGTAGGCGTCCTGCCCGCGCGACTTGTCTCCATCGTCTCCGGCTCGCTCCTGCTGGGTCTGATCGCCTTCTACGCCACCCGTGAGCTTCAGTTCACGACCGATGCGACACTGGGCACCCTCGCCGTAGTGCTGCTGATTCCCCAGTTCTTCAATGCATTCAGGATCGGCCGCCCCGAAATGCTGGTGGCGTTCTTCGGGTTCGCCAGCTTTGTCGTGCTGGAGCACTTGCGCCGCTCACCCCGCTCACCCCGCTCCGCCCTGGTGGGCCGCCGGCGCAGGCCTGCTCGCCGGCAGTGCCATGCTGTCCCACCTGTATGGCGCGATCTTCGTGGCTGCCGGCGTCCTTGCACTTCTGCTGCAGCGACAGTTCCGGGCGGCGGTGACCTTCGGCGCGGTTGCACTCGCGATGCTGGTGCCGTACACCGTGGACGTCGCGCGTCACTGGGAACTCTTCCAGGCGCAGTTCCATGGCGTCATGGCGGGGCGCGTAACCCGCTTTTCTCCTGTCACCCCGCTCCTCAACCTGCTGGCCGAGCACAAGCGAATCTTCCGCAAGCCCTCCATCATCTTCCCCAGCGCACTGTTCTTCGCGGCGCTGCTCCTGGGGTGGCGGCAGCTCACCCCGCGGCTTCGCTACATGGCCACCTATGTGCTGTTTCTCATGGTCGCGCTCGGCGCCCTCGCGACCCGGAAGGAGGTGCGCTATGCGACGTATTTCGCACCGTTCGAGGCCCTCATCATCGTTGGGTTGCTCCCGCACCTCGCAGACATGAATGGGTGGCGGAAGAAGGCACTGGCGGCGCTGGGTGCCACGTTCGTGGTCAGCGGTGCCTGGTTCAACGGGGAGGAACTCGAGGGGAAAACGAATTACGCAGCCGTCAGCGCGGCGGCCGCCCGGCAAATCCCCGATGGATCATGGTGCCTTGCTCCGATGCCGCTGCTCTTCAACGAGCTGCCGCGACTCAACCTGGTGTCGACCCTGGCGCTGTTCGCAACCGACAGCACGCAGGCCAGGGCCTTCGTTGCCTCCCGGGACATCAAGTACGTGGTGGCCATCGACAGTGAGCCGAGTGAACGCATCCTCCAGTCGATGGCTCCCATGGCGTTGATCGCCGAGGGAACGGCCGATCGGCACCGGTACCGTGTCTTCGAGGTCAGTTACCCGCCCGCACCGGCAACTCCCTGATCCTGGCGCAGGATCCGGCCCAGCTGCTCCCATTCCATCAGGAACGCGTCGTGCCCATACGGCGTCGAGATCTCCGCGTACCTCGCATTGACCCCGCCACGACGATACTCCGTCACCCAGTCCCGTACCTCGGCGGGATAGTAGAGAATGTCGGTGTCGATCCCGACGCCGACCACCTCATCCACCCGCTCGCGGGTACGCGCGCTGGCGAGTGCCAGGTCGCCCATGTCGTGCGAGTCCATGGAGCTCATGAGTGCCACGTAGCTCCGCGCGTCGAACCGGGCCACCAGTTTGTCACCCTGGCGGTGCAGGTAATAGTCCACGTCGAACTGTGGCGGCCGGCGCGTCGCAGCGCGGCCGAACCGCTGCTCGAACTCGATGCCCGAGCGATAGGTGATCATGGCAATGGCACGGGCAGCGGCGAGCCCGTTCGCGGGACCTTCGCCCGGCGCATAGTGTCCATCTTCCCAACGCGGGTCCGCCTCGATGGCCATGCGCTGTGCCGCGTTCCACGCGATGGCCTGCGCGGTGGTGCGTGCCGGCGCGGCCAGCACCACAAGCCGGTCCACCGGTACTGGCGACACGACGCCCCAGGCGAGCGTCACCATGCCGCCCAGCGACCCGCCCGTCGCGAGAGACACACGCTTCACGCCCAGATGGTCGAGCAGCGGGATATGCGCCCGCGCGAGGTCGCCGGTAGTGAGCAGTGGAAAGGCACCCGAACTGTCGCCGGCGGGGCCAGTGGATCCGTAGCAGCTGCCCAGCAGGTTGGCCGCGATCACGGCATGTCGCGTCGTATCGATCGGCGCACCCGGGCCCAGGAGCGGCCCCCACCAGGCATCCAGATCCTGGTTGCCGGTGAGGGCGTGGAACACGAGCACCCACCCGTTGCGCGCGGCGGCGCTGGTATCGCCGAACACCCGATACGCGATCGCGGCGTCCTTCACCACATCGCCGCGCTCGGTGCGGAAGTCGCCCAGTGCCAGGCGCTCGCCCGCCAGGGCGAGCGCCGGAGCGGGCTCGCTCACGTGGTACACTCGCCCGTCATCAGGCCACGCCGGCGGCGGCTGGCACCGGAATCTCCGCCACCTTGCCAGTGTGCACGTCATAGACGAATCCGCGCACCGGGAATTCGTCCGGCAGGAGCGGCGACTCGCGCAGGAACCTCACGTCATCCACGACGCTCTGCTCCAGGTCGGTGAAAGGCAGGAAGTCGATGCCCGACGCATCGGCGTTGAGTTCCCTCCTGACCCGTTCCCGGAGTTGCTGGTTGCTGAACGTGAGCATGCCGCAGTCGGTGTGGTGGATCACCAGCACCTCCTGCGTGCCCAGCAGTCGCTGTGAAATGACCAGGGAACGCAGCGCCTCCCTGGCACTGCCGCCGGCATTGCGGATGATGTGGGCATCACCCTCCTCGAGGCCGAGTGCCCGCGACGGCAGGATGCGGGCATCCATGCAGGTAACGATGGCGACCTTGCGGGCTGGTGGCAGCGGCAGGTCGCCCTTGTCGAAGCTCGCGACATAACGGCGGTTGGCCGCGAGCAGTTCATCGGTGGTGGACATGAAGGCTCCTCAGGCGGTCGCCGTGGCGGCCGTTCGCGTGGATGTGGTGGCCGTTCCGTCGCCCAGGGCCTGGTCGAGGTCGGCAATGAGGTCCTGCACATGCTCGAGCCCGACCGAGAGCCGGACGAGCTCCGGCGTCGTGCCGGTCGCCCGCTGCTGTTCCGGCGTGAGCTGCTCGTGCGTGGTGGACGCGGGGTGGATGATCAGCGACTTGGCATCGCCCACGTTTGCCAGCAGGGAGAAAAGCTTCACGCGGTCGATCAGTGCCTTGGCCGCCGCGGCGCCCCCCTTCACGCCGAAGGTGAGCACACCCCCGAACCCGCCCTTGAGGTACTCCCTGGCGTTCGTGTGCTCAGGATGGGTCTCGAGGCCAGGGTAGCTGACCCACGTCACGCGCGTGTCCTTCTGCAGCCAGTTGGCGATGGCGAGCGCATTCTCGGAATGGCGCTGGATCCGCAGGGGCAGCGTCTCGAGGCCCTGGAGGAACTGGAATGCATTCCATGGCGACAGGGCGGGACCGAGGTCGCGGAGCAGCTGCACCCGCAGCTTGATGATGAAGGCGAGGTTGCCGAACGATTCGGTGTAGACCAGCCCGTGATACGATGGATCCGGCGAGCTGAACTCCGGGAAGCGCTGCCGCGCGGCAGGGCTGTTCCAGTCGAACTTCCCGGCATCGACCACCACGCCGCCGATGGAGGTGCCATGCCCGCCAATCCACTTGGTCGCCGAGTGCACCACGATGTCGGCGCCGTGCTGGATCGGACGCGCAAGCGTTGCCGCGCCAAAGGTGTTGTCCACCACGAGCGGGATGCCGGCCGCGTGCGCAATGTCCGCCAGCGCCTGGAAGTTGGGCACGTCCAGGCGCGGGTTGCCGATGGTCTCGACGTAGAGCAGCCGGGTGCCGGCGTCGATGGCTGCCTTCACCGACTCGAGATTGTGTATGTCGACGAAGCGCGTGGTGATTCCCCACTTTGGCAGCGTGTACGCAAACAGGTTGTAGGTGCCGCCATACAGCGTCTGCGAGGAGACGAGGTTGTCACCGGTGCGCGCCAGGTTGAGCACCGTGAGGGTCTCCGCCGCCTGGCCGCTGGCCACCGCGAGTGCCGCCACACCGCCCTCGAGCTCGGCCACCCTTTTCTCGAAGACGTCATTGGTCGGGTTCATGATCCGGGTGTAGATGTTCCCGAATTCACGGAGGCCGAAGAGGTTGGCCGCGTGCTCCGTGCTGTTGAACACGTAGCTCGTGGTGGCATAGATGGGGACGGCCCGGGAATTGGTGGCGGGATCCACCACCTGACCGGCATGAACGGCGAGCGTGTCCGGATGGTACGACATGGTGCCTCCTCCAGGGTGCGAAAAACGTGAAGACATGAAAAGACAAAAGGGCCCGGTCCATTTGGTGGACCGGGCCCTGGCTTGCAGTTGGATCAGTCGACCCTAGGGTCGGCGTTCCACTCCATGCGCCACAGCATCCGTCCACTCGAAGACCGAGCGACAGCTACACATCTGCGGGCACATGGAAATTCGCTGCATGGTTGAGGCTACCAGCCGACCCGTCGGTCTGTCAATGGGCAGGGTGTTAGAATGGATCATGGCTACTTCGAGCTCCTTCGACATCTCGACCGGCGCCGACCTCCAGGAAGTGGACAATGCCGTCAACCAGACGGTCAAGGAGATCGCCCAGCGGTACGACTTCAAGGGCACCCACTGCACGGTGGAGTTCGATCGCGACAAGGCGGAGATCCGCCTGGCAGCGGACGACAACTTCCGCATGGACGCGCTGGTGGATGTGCTCCAGGCTCAAGATGATCAAGCGCGGCGTCCCGGTGAAGAACCTGAACGTCGGCGATATCGTCGTGGGCACCGGCGAGTCGGTGCGCCGCACGGTGGCGCTGACGCAGGGGATCTCGCAGGAAGTGGCGAAGAAGATCACCAAGGCGATCAAGGAGCATGGATTCAAGAAGGTCCAGGCGAGCATCCAGGGCGAGGAAGTGCGGGTCACCAGCCCGTCACGCGATGAGTTGCAGACGGTGATCGCCTTCCTGCGCGGTGAGGACTTCGGTATCGAGCTCAAGTTTGGCAACTACCGCGGGTAGCCGCGCGGCGGCCGCGCTGCTGCTCCTGGCGGCGACGGCGTGCATCCGGAGCGAGGTTGCGGTGCCGCAGGCGCCGGTCGCCAATGGTGGCACCGGCGGTCCCGAACCCACGCTGCGCATCGGGCTGGTGGTGGGTGCGTCCAGCGTGACCGTCGGCGGTGCCAACGGCATCATGGTCAGCGGACCCGATCGCGCCATGGTTGCCCGACTGGCGCCTGGTATCAATGCCAGGGTGACGCCGAAGCCCGGCCAACTCCTGCTGACGGGCGCCGGACCCGGCGCGCGCGCCGAGGCGACAACGCTGGTGCTTCGCCCGGAAAGCGGCGGCCTGGTGCAGGTGGATGGCAAGGACTATCGAGGTGACATCGTCCTGCTTCGGGACAAGACCGGCATCACCGTCATCAACCGGGTCGGCATGGAGGACTACCTGCCCGGTGTGGTAAGCGCCGAGTCCGGCATCAAGGAAATCGGCGACGTCGAGGCCCTCCGGGCCCAGACCATCGTGGCGCGCACCTACGCGCTGCGGAACATGGGGCGCCGCGAGGCGGATGGGTTCGACCTGTATGGCTCGGTGGAGGACCAGGTCTACGGCGGCGTCGCCGCGGAGACGGATCTCGGTCGCGACGCGGTCACGCTGACGCGGGGACAGGTGATCATCTACCAGGGTGAACTGATCGACGCGTTCTATTCCTCCACCTGCGGTGGACAGACCGCGCTGGGTACCGAGATCTTCAAGGGGGCCAACCGCCCCTACCTCCGGTCGATCCCCGATGCCCCGCGCGGGGGCCCGGCGTACTGCAGCATCTCGCCGCGCTTCGCGTGGCGTGAAGAGTGGACGGGAGACGTGCTGCGGGCGACACTGCGCAAGACGCTGCCGGTCGTCGCCCAGGTACCCGCGGCGGAGGCGCAGGATCTCAGGAGCCTCGCGATTCATGGCCGCACGGCCTCGGGACGGGTCGCGGTCCTCGATATCACCCTGAAGCAGCACACGGTGGCGATTGACGGACCCCAGGTGCGGTACGTCCTGCGCCTGCCGGACGGACAGCTACTCAGGAGCACCCTGTTCACCATGAACACCACGTCCAGGGGCGGCAAGGTGACTGGCATCGTCCTTGAGGGCCATGGATCGGGGCACGGCGTCGGTCTCTGCCAGTGGGGGGCGATCGGGCGGGCCCGGGCAGGACAGAAGGCATCGGACATCATCACCGCATACTATGCGGGCACGACCATCGTCCGGCGCTACTGAGCCAATGCGCATCACAGCCGGGAGGGCACAATGACCGATCCACTCCGCCTCGCCATCATCGGCGCTGGTGCCGTGACGCAGGTGGCGCACCTGCCGGTGCTCAAGCGCACCAAGGGCGTCGAGGTCGTGGCGCTGGCGGACTCCGATCGCCTGAAGGCGCGAGCGCTGGCCGATCGCTTCGGGGTGCCCGATGCATTCGAGGGCATCGAGCAGGTGCTCGACTACGAGTCGCTCGACGCGCTGGTCATCTGCTCACCGACGCACCTGCACGAGGGACACGTGCTCGCGGCGCTCGCCGCCAACCTGCATGTCTTCGTCGAGACGTCCGCTGGCCATGAATGCCGCGTCCGCCCAGCGCATCGTCAAGGCGGCGGAGAAGAAGGGCAAGGTGGTGATGGTGGACATGAGCCACGCGCTACCGGGCCGACGCGCAGCTGGTGCGGAGCTTCGTGCAGAGCGGCGAGCTGGGCCAGGTGGACAGCGTGCGGGGCAGCTGGCACGTGTTCCGTCCCAGCCGGCAGCAGGCGGGATGGCGCCAGCGCCGCGACCAGTCTGGGGGCGGCGCACTGCTCGACCTGGGACTGCCGTGTTCGACCTGGGTCTCTGGCTCGGCGGGGAACCCGAAGCCGGTGCGGGTCAGCGCCACCTGGGAAAAGCCCTCGACCGCACGCGGGGTGGAGCGGTCGGGTACGGCGTTCGTGGTGTGCGAAAACGGCGCGTCGATCTTCTTCGACGTCACCTGGCATCACCTCGGTGAGGGCGAGCGCTTCGGGCTGGGTCTCCGCGCGGAGCATGGGGCGGCCTCCATCAATCCGCTCACCGTGTGGAAGGAACTGCATGGGGTGGCCACCGATGTGTCGCCCCGGACATCGGGCAGCCGCGAGAATGCCTACCGTCATCTTACCGCGCCGAGTGGGCGCACTTCCTGGCCGTGGTGGCCGGGGAGGCCAAGGGCCCGGACCTCTCCGAGCACGTGACCCTGCACAAGGTCATGGACGCGATCTACCAGTCCGCAGAAGACGGGCGGGACGTGGCACTGTGACGCGCTGGGTCGGCGTCATCGCATGCCTGTTGCTGCTGCCGTCCTGGGTGCTGGCCCAGGGCGCGGCCGCTCCGCCGACCGCTGAGCCGGGCAGCGAACTCACCGTCGACATCCTCACCATCGGTCCGGGTGAAGAGGTCTGGGAGCTGTGGGGACACAACGCCATTGTCGTCAGCGATCGCGCCGACAGCAGCAGCCTCTCCTACAACTACGGGCTCTTCGATTTCCGGCAGAAGGACTTCTACCTCCGGTTCATCCGGGGGCAGATGCTGTACGCGATGGGTTCGCGAGCCACCGCGCGCGACCTCGACCTCTATGCCCGGCGCGATCGCTCGATGGAGCTGCAGGACCTGGCCCTCACGCCTGCGCCAGCGCCTCTCCCTGCAGCAGTTCCTCCAGTGGAACGACACCGAGGCGAACCGCAACTACCACTACAACTACTACCTCGACAATTGCTCCACCCGGGTGCGTGACGCCCTGGACAACGTGCTGGGTGGCCAGATCGAGCGGACATTCGGCACGGTGCCGTCAGGCCACACCTGGCGCTGGGAGACCCGCCGCATTCTCGGCTGGGACCTGCCGCTCTACACCGGGATCATGCTGGCGCTGGGCCACCCGGTAGACCGGGAAATGACGGCATGGCAGGCGATGTTCCTGCCGCTGCGGCTGCATGAGGCGCTGCAATCCGTGAAGGTCGCCGATTCGACCGGCGCGATGGTGCCGCTGGTGCGCGCTAACGATGTGCTGCAGCGGAGTACACGGTTTCCGACCCGGACGCCCCAGGCCGACCTGGATTCCCCTGCTGATCATCGGGAACCTTGGCGGTATGGTGCTGACCTGGCTCGGTGCAGCGGCGCGCGACTCACGCGGCGCCCGCTGGGCGTTCGGCCTGCTGGCGGCGGGATGGTCGCTGGTGGCGGGGGTGCTCGGTCTCGTGCTGCGGGGACTCTGGTTCCTGACGGATCACTGGGCTGCGAGCAGGAACGAGAACGTGCTGCTCGTGGCGCCATTTCACTGGTGCTGGTGGTACTCATTCCGATGGCGCTGAGTGGTCGCGTCCGGGCGGGAGTCTGGGCGCGTCGGGTGGCGGGATTCGTGACGGGCCTGGCGGTGCTGGCCCTGCTCATCAAGGTGCTGCCATGGTTCCGGCAGTACAATCTCGAACTGATCGGGCTCATCCTGCCGATCCACCTCGGCGTCCTGTTCGGACTGCGCCACGCGACCGCTGCCCGCTGACCGCTCACCGCTCACCTGTCACCTCTTACCTCTCACCTCTTACCTCTCACCTCTTACCGCCCTATTTCGTCCGCTGCATCCCTTCCTGCGCTTCCGGAAACTGGGGCGCCGACTGCAGGGCCCTTCCATAGAGCGCCGCCGCACCGGTCTTGTCTCCTGCATCTTCGGCCTGCAGGCCCAGGCTGTAGGCGATTACTGCCGCCGACGGAACCTGCGCGGCCACGTCGACCGGCGGGGGCAGCTTGAGGTCGGTGAGGATGCGCCGTGCGATCAGCTGGATGATCTGGTAGAGCTTTTCCCGGTCCTGCATGGCGGGGTCGTCATTGGTGAACCCCTTCACGATGCTGCCGGTCGCGACCTCGATGACGCGCGCGTTGAGCCGGAACTTGCCGTAGTAATCCACGAAGTTGCCCATGATGACGTAGCGCGCACCCACCATGGCGCCCACCTTTGCCGCCGTCTCCGCATCGATACGGTCGGCCTTCGGCAGCTGCTGGCTGGTGATGGCCTGCGATGTGGCGCTCCGCGGGGTGGCGGTCCCGCCCGGACTGAGGCTGAGCTCGGTCGCCAGGATCTGCGCAATCCCGCCGCCCAGTGCCGCGAGGCTCTGCTGGTCCAGGCCGAATGACTGCTGGCTCTGGAACGGAATCACGGCGAACGTGATTTTCTCCTGCGCCATGACCGGCGTCGAAGAAGCAAGCAGTGCGGGAACAGGAGCAGGCGTCGCATGAAGTGCCCGGTCAGAGGGTAAGCACGAGGCCGTCGCGTGCCGTCAGGATCTCGAGTCGTGGTGCGCGAGCGCGGGCATGCGCCTGCGCCGACGCGAGCTGCGCGTCGACGGCGTCATCGGTGCGGCCGGGGTCGTGATGGAACAGTACCAGCCGCGACACACCAGCCTCGGCGGCCAGGTCCACTGCTTCCTCGGCTGACGAGTGACCCCAGCCCCGCCGCTTCGGCAACTCGCGGGTCTCGTACATGGCGTCATGCACCATCGTATGCACGCCATCCAGCCAGCCGACCAGGTCCGATCGCCACTTCGCCGAGAGTCGCGCGCCACCACCCAGCTCGTTGTCGGTGACGTAGGCGAGCGATCGCGCACCGGGACGTTCCATCCGATAGCCGAAGGTGGCGCCGGGGTGATTGAGGCGGAAGGGCCGAACGAGGTAGCCGGGGAGCTCGAGCACCGTGGGCGAGATCTCCCGCACGCCCGGCGGTTCGGCGAATCGCTCGAACGGAACCGGAAAGACATCCGCCTGCATCTGTTGCTCGAGCACGGATGCGAGCGACGCGTGCTCCGGCCGCGGGCCCAGGATCGTGAGCGAGGTGCCCCGATGCCAGAGCGGCTTGAAGAACGGCAGCCCCTGAATGTGATCCCAATGGGTGTGCGTGATGAGCAATGTCCGCCGGGAAGGCTCCGGTCACCCATCGCTGCGCCGAGCGCGCGGAGGCCGGTGCCGGCATCGAGGATGCGTAAGGGGCGCGCCCTCCGAGTCCATCGCGAGGCAGACGGTGTTGCCACCTGCACGAAGCACGGACGGCCCGGACACCGGGATCGAGCCTCGGGTGCCCCAGAAGGTGAGGTGTGATCGTCACGAAAGCGGCATCAGACCCGGCGTGCTGCCTGCGGCCAGCGTGCCGCGATCCTTGATCACGATCTCCTTGCGGCTGACCTGGATGATGCCGCGCTCCACCAGGTTGCGCATCGTCCGCGACACCGTCTCGCGGCTGGAGCCGATCATCTGCGCGATGGTGTGATGGGTGAGCTTGCGGGTGATCCGGTCGCCGCCTTCGTCGTCGGCCATGCGGAGCAGCAGGTGGGCGACCCGGCCGTTGACGTCGAGGAGCACGAGGCTCGGCCGATCTTCTCGTCGGCCCGGCGGAGCCGGCGGGAGATCTCGCGCAGCAGCGCGATCGCGACCTCCGGGCGAGGTGCGCAGCCGGGCCTGGAAATCCTCCCGCCGGAGCACGAGCAGGCCGGAGTCTTCCATCGCGATCACGTGGGCCGAGCGCGGCTCGTCGTCGATCACCGCCATCTCGCCGAAGAAGCTCGCCTTCGCCAGCACCGAGAGGATGACTTCCCGGCCGTCCTCGGCGATCAGCACGACCTTGACCTGGCCCGCGGCCACGAGGAAGAGGGCGTCGCCCGGATCGTCCTCGAAAGACGATGACGCTCCCTTGGGATACCTGCGCTCCCGGGTCAGGTCCGCAAACGCGGCGAGATCCGCCTCGGCCAGGCCGGAGAACAGCGGGACGCGCCGGAGGATATGGATGGCAGGATGGTTCAATGGAGGGTCCGGAGTAGGGTCATGGAGGTTACCCGCAGTCGGATCGGCATGTCAAAGGCCTCAGGCAGGGGAACTTGCTGTGAGGAGCTTAGCTCGTTATACTCCAAGGCTTTACAAATCACCGCCTTGACGACATTGGCACCCGGTGATCACGCCCGGTGCCTCGAAAAGGCCGAAGCTTCAAGGAGTTGTCCCGATGAAGCCCGATCTGCATCCGATGTACCGCAAGATCACCGCCGTGTGCGCCTGCGGCAACACGTTCGAGACCCGATCGACCGCCGCGTCGATCCACGTCGAAGTCTGCGCCCAGTGCCACCCGTACTTCACGGGCAAGCAGCGCCTGATCGACACCGCCGGCCGCGTGGACCGGTTCCGCCGGAAGTACCAGACCGAACGACGCGGTCGCAAGGCCTGATCCATGGAGGCCCGGCTCCGCCAGGCGCTTGCGCGGGCGGAGGAGGTCGCGCGGGCACTGGCCGAACCCGGGTGTGCGCGAAGGATACCGCCCAGCTGCAGTCCCTCGGCCGCGAGCATACCCGGCTCGCGCCGGTCGTGCGCCTCGCCGAGCGGCTCGTCCGGCTTCGAGGAGGAGCTGGCGCAGGCGCGTGAGCTCGCCGACGAGGCCGATCCCGAGCTGGCCGGCCCTGGCCCGGGCGACATCGACCGCCTCCCCCCGGAGATCGACGCCAGCTCGAGCGGGAGCTGCACGAGCTGCTCGTTCCGCGCGATCCCCACGACGATCGTGACGCCATCATGGAGATCCGCGCCGGCACCGGCGGGGACGAGGCCGCGCTCTTCGCCGGCCGATCTCTACCGGATGTACCAGCGGTTCGCCGAGCGGCACGGCCTCACGGTGGAGCCGATCTCGCTCAGCGACGGCGACGCTGGGCGGCATCAAGGAGGCGATCGTCGCCGATTCGCGGGCCCGAGGCCTACGGGCTGCTGCGCCGCGAGTCGGGCGTGCACCGGGTGCAGCGCGTCCCGGCCACCGAGACCCAGGGCCGCATTCACACCTCCGCGGCCACCGTCGCGGTGCTGCCCGAGGCCGAAGAGGTCGACGTCAAGATCGAGCCGCAGGACCTCAAGATCGACGTCTTCCGTTCCTCGGGCCCGGGCGGGCAGAGCGTCAACACCACCGACAGCGCGGTGCGCATCACCCACCTGCCGACCGGGCTCGTGGTCAGGCAGCAGGACCAGAAATCCCAGCTGCAGAACAAGATCAAGGCGATGGAAGTGCTGCGCGCCCGGCTGCTCGACCGGATGATCGCCGAGCAGGAGGCGGCCCGCGCCCGCGAACGGCGCGCGATGGTGGGCACCGGCGATCGCTCGGCCAAGATCCGCACCTACAATTTCCCGCAGAGCCGCGTCACCGATCACCGGATCAACCTGTCGGTGCACAACCTGCCCGACGTGATGGATGGCGACCTCGACGACTTGGTCGATGCGCTGCGCATGGCGAGCCGGGAGGAGCAGGGACGTGACTGACGCCCAGCTTTCCCTGGGCGACCTGCTGGAGGACGCGGGCCGGATGCTGGCCGCGGCCGATGTCGGCGAGCCCCGGCGGGAAGCCCTTCGCCTCTGGGCCGACCTCGTCACGTGCACGCCTGGCGCGGCGGTGCTGGCGCGTCGCACGCCCGTTTCGTCGGCGCAGGTGGATGCCCTTCTCGCCGCGGTGGAGCGACGCGCGGCGGGCGAGCCACTGGCCTATGTTTCAGGGCGGGCGGGGTTCCGCCGGCTGGAGCTTCACGTTGACCACCGGGCGCTGATTCCGCGGCCGGAGACGGAAGGCCTGGTCGAGCTGGTGCTGCTGCGCGCACCGGGTGGTGTCGTCGCCGACGTGGGCACGGGCAGCGGGGCCATCGCGCTGAGCCTGGCGGACGAGGGCGAGTACGCCGGCGTGATTGCGACGGACGTGAGTGCCGAGGCGCTGGCGCTGGCGAGCAGAAACGTGTCGAGCCTCGGCCTTCCGGTGGCCCTGATCCGGGGCGACCTGACGGCGGCGCTCGCGCCCGCGTCGGTCGACGCGCTGGTGGCGAATCCGCCCTACATCGCGTCCGCGGAGTATGCGGCACTCGATGCCTCGGTCCGCGAGTGGGAACCGCGGCACGCGCTCGAATCAGGCGCCGATGGCCTCGACGTCACCCGTCGCCTGCTGCAGGAGGGACGCGGCGTGGTTCGCCCCGGCGGACTGCTGGCCCTCGAGCTCGATTCCGCCCGCGCCGGCGTGAGTGCGGCGCTGGCCGGGGACCATGGCTGGGATGACGTAAGCATTCACCAGGACCTATTCGGGCGCGAGCGCTACCTGCTCGCGCGGAGGAGCAAGAGCCCGTGATTTCGGAAAAGGCGCAGGAGCTGGGCAGGCTGATCGGCCAGTCGAACGAGTACCAGGCGCTGCGGCGGGCGGAGCAGGATTTGCGCGGCGATGCCGATACCCAGCTCAAGCTCGACAAGATCTCCACCCTGGCGAAGCAGGTCGACACCGTCATCGCCCAGGGGCAGATGCCAGATGAGGCGACACGCTGGAGTACGAGACCGCGGTCCGCGATCTCGAGACCAGCGGCATCGGCCAGCGCTACGTCGTGGCGCGCGCCAATTTCGAGAAGCTGATGGGCAAGGTGAACGAGCAGATCAGCGCCGGGATGGAGAAGGGCGCCTCCAGCAGCATCATCACGCTGTGAGCCCCGGGTTCTTCCTGGTCCTCGAGGGACCGGAAGGAGCGGGCAAGACCACGCTGGCGCGCAGCCCTCGCGGCCCGTGCCAGCGATGCAGGCGGGGCCGTGATTTCAGTGCGGGAGCCCGGCGGCACGCCGGCGGCGGAGGCGGCCCGCAGCGATCGTCCTCGATCACGCGCATCCGGTGGGACCGGAAGCGGAGCTGCTGCTGATGCTGGCGGCGCGAGCCGACCTGGTGCGCCGGGTCATCCGGCCGGCGCTGGACGCGGGGTCGCTGGTCATCGCGGACCGGTTCGACCTGTCCACCACGGCGTACCAGGTGGCGGCCGCGGGTTGCCGGCGGATCTGGTTGGGGCCGCCAACCGTATTGCGACAGGCGGATTGACCCCCGACCTGACGCTGGTGCTGGACCTGGACCCGGCGATTGGCCGCGGCCGGCAGGTGGCGTCCGGGAAGCAGACCGACCGGCTGGACGATGAAGCACCGGACTTCCACGCCCGTGTCGCCGCTGCCTACCGGGCGGCGAGCGGACCCGGCGTACGACATCTCGATGCAGCAGTGCCCGCCGACCGTCTCGCCGAGACGGCCTGGGCGGAACTGGAACGGAGTTGGAGGCTGACATGAAGCAACGCTGGGCCATGACCGTGCTGGTCGCCGTGATCTCTTTCCTGAGCGGCGGCTGGCTGCTGCAGCGCGGCAGCGGCGCCGACGGCGGCGTCTACCAGCAGGCGCGCCTGTTCGACGACGTGCTCAGCCACGTGCGCAAGTACTACGTCGACTCGATCCCGGAAGCCGACCTGTACCAGAAGGCCACGAGCGGCATGCTGGAGCAGCTCAAGGATCCGTATTCCGTGCTGCTCACCGGCGACGACTACAAGGCCCTCACCGAGCAGACGTCAGGCAACTATGCCGGCCTCGGCATCCAGATCGACGTCCGCGACGGCTGGATCACCGTGGTGGCGCCGCTGCCCGACACGCCGGCGGAGCGGGCCGGCATCCAGACGGGTGACCAGATCATCGAGGTGGACGGCAAGTCGACCGAGGGCTGGAAGAGCGACCAGGCGGTGAAGGCGCTGCGCGGCGAGGCGGGAACCACCATCACCATCCTGGTGCGTCGCGCCGGCTTCGCCGAGGCGATCCCCTACAAGCTCGATCCGCGCCACGATTCACATCCGCTCCGTGCCTCCGGGCACCGATGTTCGATGGCGGCGTCGGCTACATCTCGCTCAATCCCGTGGCCGAAACCTCGGCCGAGGAGCTCCGCGAGGAAATCATGGCGATGAGCGGCAAGGGCATGAAGTCGATGATCCTCGACCTGCGGCACAACCCGGGCGGCCTGCTCGACCAGGGCGTCAAGGTCTCGGACCTGTTCCTCGATCCGGGGCAGGAGATCGTGTCGACCCGCGGCCGCGCGCGGGGGAGCACACGGCAGTTCTACGACGACGCCAAGCAGCTCGATCCGTCACTGCCGATCGTCGTGCTGGTGAACGAGGGCACCGCGAGCGCCGCGGAAATCATCGCCGGCGCGCTGCAGGACCATGACCGCGCGGTGGTCGTGGGTACGCCCACCTTCGGCAAGGGCCTGGTGCAGACGCTCTACCCGCTGGCGACAGGAGACGGCGCTCAAGCTGACGACGGCGCGGTGGTATACGCCCAGCGGCCGCACCATCCAGCGGAAGGCGGAGAGCGAGCAGGACCAGGTGCTCCAGGCCATCGCCGAGGGAAATCCGTCGTCCGCCAGCGATCAACGGCCGCGGCGACTCGGCCATGAAGGCGCGCCCGATCTTCCATACCGACGCTGGCCGGATCGTGCGCGGCGGCGGCGGCATCGTGCCGGACCTCATCGTGCGTCCGGACACGCTCACGGCGACCGAACGCGAGTTCATCAAGGGGCTGGGCGACAAGGTGCCGGAGTATCGCGACGTGCTCACGAGCTATGCGCTCGACCTCAAGCGCGACAAGGGCGTCAAGTCGGAGTCGTTCCAGGTGACGCCGCAGATGCGCCAGCAGGTGTACGACCGCCTCAAGGCCAAGGGCGTCGACCATGACGCCGGCGACCTACAGGGCGGCGCGTCACTGGTCGACCAGCAGCTGGGCTACGAAGTGGCGCGCTACGTCTTCGGTCGCCAGGCCGAGTTCCGTCGTCGCGCGCAGGACGATCCGCAGGTCCAGACGGCGCTGGCATTGCTGCGGAAGGCGCAGTCGCCGAAGCAGCTGCTCACGCTCGCCAGCGCGCCGTCGACGGCACCAGCAGGCGTCGCGCGCTGATCGCATGACTGCCACCGGGGAGCCCGGCCCGACCGTCGTCATCATTGGCGCCGGCCGGGCGGGACGGGCCCTCGCACTGGCACTGACGCGGGCACACGTGGCGGTGCACGTGTGCACCCGTCGTCCCACCGCACTTTCCCCGACCATCGCCGGAATTGCCTGTTCCATGGAGCCATGGACGGCGGCGCTCGAGCGAGCCGACATCGTCATGGTAGCGGTGCCGGACGACGCGATTCCGGACGTCGCATTGCGGCTCCGCGACGCCCCGCTGTCGCGCGCGGTGGTCCTGCATTGCTCGGGGCTTCGCGATCGTACCGCGCTCGCCGCCCTCGAGGGGCGCACCCGCGGGCTGGGTTCATTCCATCCACTGCAGACGCTGGCCGGCGATTCGGAGGCGGCTGGCCGGCTGAGTGCGGCGTTCGCGGTGCTGGAAGGTGACGCCGCCGCGGTTGCGGCGGGACGGGAGCTGGCGACGCAGCTGGGCATGAGGGCCCTGGAGATCGCATCAGCACGGAAGCCGCTCTATCACGCGGCTGCGGTGATGATCTCCAACTACACGGTGGCACTGGCGGCTGTTGGTGAACGGCTGGCCACCGAAGCGGGCGTGCCGGCGGAGGCAGCCGGCCGGATCTTCCTGCCGCTCCTCGAGGGAACCCTCCGGAACCTTGAAATGCTGGGCACGACGACGGCGCTGACCGGCCCAATCCAGCGCGGCGACGTCGGCAGCGTGCGCGCTCATCTCGCTGCCCTCGACCCGGGGACGGCGAAGCTCTACTCGGTGCTGGGACTGGAGGCGCTCAAGGTGGCGCGGCAGGCTGGATTGAGTGACGAGCGCGCGAAGGCGATCGAGGAGGAGCTGCTCAGGACTGCTCGATGACCCGGACGCCGCCCGGAACGTCGAACTGGAAGGTCTTGTCGTTCACCGGATCGTTGGCCCGCAGCTTCGACAACGTGAGGGTGCGCGTACCACCGGCGCGCTCCTCGATTTCCACCTTGCGTGGCAATGCGCTGTCGCGGTCGAGCCAGAGCACGGCGCGCTTGAAGGGCAGGTCCGACGCCAGCGGTATGAGTTCCACCACGTCGGTCTGCACGAAATCCACGAAATCGCGCTTGAGGTACCGGACCTTGTAGCGCTCCGTCGGCTTGTCGAGGAGCCAGGCCAGCACGTTGAAGCCGTAGACCGGTCCGGTTGGAATAGGCATCCGCAGTACCTGGCCCGGCGTGGTGCTCGGCGTATACACCCACACATACTGGCCATCGAGCACGATGGCATCGCCCTTCGGGTCGCTGAAGCGCATGGTCAGCTTGTTCTGGCCCGCCTGCACCAGGCTGCCCCGGCTCTCGAACGTTCCCACCGCATCGTCGTCGATCACCTGCTTGAACTCGGCCTTGAGCGAGGACAGGCTGCGATAGACCCGGGCCGCGCGGCCGACGATCACGTTCGCATCGTCCTGCTCCGGCGCCGTGCGCGCGAATGCGGTGGTGCCGAGGGCCAGCGCGAGCAGCCCCGCCATCAATTGCCTCATGCCATCACTCCACGCGGCAGCGGGATGCTCCGGCCGATCGCGTTCGCGATGACGCGGGCCTCACCCATCAGGGTCGCTGAACTGGGCCGGGTCCAGGCTCTGCGCCCCATCCGACAGTGCACGCTCCGGGTGCGGATGCACCTCGATCAGCAGCCCATCGGCGCCGGCCGCGACCGCGGCCCGCGCCATGGGGGTCACCATGTCGCGCCGGCCGGTCCCGTGACTCGGGTCGGCGACGATAGGCAGGTGGGACAGGTGATGCACGATCGGGATGGCGGAGAGGTCGAACAGGTTCCGGGTCACGCTGATCGAAGCGCGCGCAGCCCGCGCTCGCACAGTACCACGCTGGGATTTCCCTCGGCCAGGATGTATTCCGCCGAGAGCAGCAGGTCCTGGATGGTGGCGGAGAGGCCGCGCTTGAGCAGGATCGGCTTGCCGCTCCGGCCCGCACTCCGGAGCAGGGAGTAGTTCTGCATGTTGCGGGCGCCGATCTGGACCACGTCCGCCACTTCGACCACCTGGTCGAGCTGCTCCGCATCCATGGCCTCGGTGACGATGAGTAGTCCGGTCTCGGCCCGCGCCAGCGCCAGCAGGCGGAGACCTTCTTCGCCCAGGCCCTGAAAGGAGTAGGGCGAGGACCGCGGCTTGTACGCGCCGCCACGCAGAATGGTGGCGCCGGCCGCGCGCACCGCCCTCGCGGCCTCGAGAATCTGCGCCTCGCTCTCCACCGAGCAGGGCCCGGCCATGATCGCGAGCTCGCCGCCGCCGATGGCTGACCCCACCCGCCAGGCGGATGATGGTGGGCTCGGGCCTCCACTCCCGTGACACCTGCTTGTACGGCTTGGTGACGTGGATGATCTCCACGACCCCCGGCAGCGCGGCAATGCGCGAGCCGTCCACCCGGCCGTCGTTGCCCACCAGGCCGACGGTGGTCCGCTGCCGTCCCGGCATCGGTCGCGCTTCGTAGCCCAGCTCCTCGATCGTCGCGACCACCTGGCGCACTTCGTCGTCGGTGGCGCCGGGGCGCATGACGACGAGCATGGCGAGGCTCCGCAGGAGAGCGGCAGGAGCGGCAAGCGCGGCAAGAACAAGCGAATCACGCCGGCGCGCCCTCCTCAACCATCTCCGAATCTGTGTCATCCTCCTGGCCTGCCGCTCCTGCCGCTCCTGCCGCTCCTGCCGCTCCTGCCGCTCCTGCCGCCGCCCTCTGCTCCTCCCCCAGCCGTACCCCGACGATCGTGCTCACCCCCGGCTCCTGCATCGTCACGCCATAGACCGCGTCCGCCGCCTGCATCGTGCGCGGGTTGTGCGTGATGACGAGGAACTGGGTCGAGTGCTTGAACTCGTCCAGCAGCCGGGTGAACCGGCCGACGTTCGCGTCGTCGAGCGGCGCGTCCACCTCGTCCATGAGGCAGAACGGGCTCGGCTTGGTGAGGTAGATGCTGAAGAGCAGGGACGTGGCCACCAGCGTGCGCTCGCCCGACGAAAGCAGGTGAATGCGCTGGGTCCGCTTGCCGCGCGGGGCCGCGTGGATTTCGATTTCGCTCTCGAGCGGATCGTCCGGATCGGCGAGGCGCAGCTCGCACTCGCCGCCGCCGAAGAGGGTCTGGAAGACCTTCTGGAAGTGGCCCTGCACGGCGGTGAACGTCTCGAGGAAGAGGTTCCGCGCGGTGCCGTCGATTTCCCGGATGGCCTGCAGCAGCGACTGCCGCGCGCTCACCAGGTCGTCGCGCTGGGTCGAGCAGGAACTCGAGGCGCTTGGACTCCTCGGCGTGCTCCTCCACCGCGAGCGGATTGACCGGCCCGATGCCCTCGAGCTGCTCGACCACGCGCGCGGCCTCGGCCTCCAGCGTCTCGAGGTCGGCGTCGAGGGGACGAACCCCTGGAGCAGCGTGTCGATCGGCTTCCGCCACTCGGCCTCGATGCGCTCGACGATGCTGCGGCGCTGGCCCGCCGCCTCGGTCAGGGTCACCTGGAGGCGATGGCTCTCCTCCACCAGCAGCTCGACATCGTGCCGCACCTCGCCGAGCACCCGCTCCGCGTCCGTGAGGGTGGCTTCGTTCTCCGCGAGCGCGAGTTCGGTGTCCGTCGCCGCGGCCTCGAGCTCGAGGCGTGCCACGCGGCGCTCCGCCCGCGTGGTCTGCCACTCGCTCCGCTGCAGTTCCAGCGTCTCGGCGCTGCGCTCGAGTTGCTCGATCTCGGCGGTCAGTGCGGCAACCGCGGCGGCGGCGTGCGCGCGCTGCTCCGTCACGCGCTCGCTGCGCTCCGTGGCCGTACGCACGCGGGCGGCGACGTGCGCCTCCTGCACCTGCCAGTGCACCCGCTGCTCCCGGGCAGCTTCCTGGTCGGCTTCGAGCACCTGCAGCTGCAGGCGACCGGCGCCGAGAGCCTCGTCCCGGCGTGCGCGCTCGACGCCCAGCATCTCGAGCAGGCCGGTGATGTCGGCGACGCGTCTTTCGGCGGACTGCAGCCGTTCGCGAATCCGGTCCAGCTGCTGGTCGCTCGATGCCAGTTCACGCTGGAGCCCGGCGACGTGCCGCAACGCCTCCTCGCGCGCCGCCGAAGCCTGACGCTCCAGCTCGCGTGCGCTCTCGAAGCCGCTCGCGGCGGCCGCCAGCGCCGTTTCCGCCGCCGCAAAGCGCGCCAGCGTCTCACCAAGTGCAGCCTCGGCTGCCTGGAATCCGCGCTCGGCCGTGGCGACGTCCTGGCCCAGGCTTGCGAGTTCGGCGCGCCGGCGGAGCGGACCACTCTGGGCGACCGCGCCAGACAGCACCACGGCGCCGCTCGAACGCCGCAGTACCCGTCCCGCGGCATCCAGCACCTCGGATCCGGCGATGACCGCCTGCACCCACGCCGCGGCCGGTCCCTCGGCCCGCAGCCGGTGCGCCATCGGGTGCGCCTCGCCGGTGTGGCGCGGCCCGGGATGCGCCGGCAGCAGCACCAGCGCGCCCGGCTGGTGTTCGGCGTGCCACGCCTGGATCGCGGGAATCGGCATCGAGGTCGCGCACCAGCACGGCGTGCACCCAGTCGCCCAGCAGCCGCTCCGCCAGCTCGGCATCATCGCGCGATGGTGCTGAGGAAATCGCTCAGCGGGCCGAGGACGCCCTCCCGAACTGTTCGCGGGCCGCGAGCAGTGCCGCCGCCGCCGGCGCGAGCCCCACGCGCTCGCGCTCCAGCTCCTCGAGGGCCTGACGACGGGCCGAGAGCTGCGCCAGGGACTCTTCGGCGCTGCGACGTGCGGCCCGGTCATGCGCCTCGCGCTCGCGCACCTCGGCCACATGGTGACGCGCGGCCTCGACGCTGGCGCCGGACCTCCGCGCCTCGAACCCATGGAAGGCCGAGCGCTCCACTTCGTGGTCGCGCCGGCGCTCGGCATCGGCCAGCTCCTGGCGCAGGGCCTGTCGCTGGGTGCCGGCCTGCTCGGCCCGTTCTCGGAGGCCCGCGAGCTCATGCTCCAGCGCCGCGCGCTCGCCCTCGAGCGACGTGCTGCGTCTGCGGCGCGGACTGCGCCTCGGCCTCGAGCTTGCGGACGACGTCGCGCTGCTCCGCGAGCCGCTGGCGCACCGCCTCCTCCTGCGCCGCACGCGAGCCAAGTTCCTCCTGCAGCCGTGCGTGCTCCGCGTCGGCATCGCTCCGCTCGACGGCGGCGGCGGCAAATTCCACCTCCGCCTGCTCCGCCCGCGCCTCCATCTGGCCCCGCTCGTCGCTCGCGCGGAGGCGCCGCTCGCGCACTGTTGCCGAGCCGCTCGCGCGGCCACGGCCAGCTCACCCTCGAGCCGGCCGAGCTCGACCCGCACCGTCGCGAGGCGCGGACGACACTTCGGTGCGTTCGGCCTCGGCGCCATGCCGGGCACGGCTGGCCGCCTCGCGCTGCTGCTCCACCTCGGCGAGCGCCTGGCGCCGGGCCGGCAGCACCGGCTCCAGCTCGGCGAAGCGCGTCTCGCATCGTCGCGGACCTCGGCTCGAGCTGCTCGAGCAGGCGCCGGGCCAGCGTGAGCTGCACCGCGAACTTCTCCTCGGTGAGCTTGACGTGCCGCTCGGCCTTGCCCTTCTGCCGGGCGAGGCTGCGGATCTGCGACTGCACCTCGGCGATCAGGTCCTCGACCCGCTGCAGGTCGCCGGCGGTCTCCTCCAGCCGCCGCTCGGTGCTGTGCTTCCGGTCGCGATAGAGGCCGATGCCGGCGGCCTCCTCGAACAGCGACCGGCGCTCGTCGGCCCGGTCGGACAGGAGCAGGTCGATCATCTTCGCTTCGATGACGACGCCGGCGTCGCTGCCCAGGCCGGTGCCGCGCAGCAGGTCCTGGATGTCGCGCAGCCGCACCGGCGCGCTGTTGAGCAGGTATTCGCTGTGGCCCGAGCGCGAGAGCCGCCGGGTGATCACCACTTCGCGGTAGGCGATCGGCAGGTCGCCGTCGGTGTTGTCGAGGTAGAGCGAGACCTCGGTGACGTTGACCGGTCGCCGCGCCGCCGCACCCTGGAAGATCACGTCCTCCATCTTGCCGCCGCGGAGCAGGCGGGCCGACTGCTCGCCCAGCACCCAGCGCACCGCGTCGGAGACGTTCGACTTGCCGCAGCCGTTGGGTCCGACGATGGCGGTGACACCGGCCTCGAAGTCGAGGGTCGACGGTGTCGGCGAACGACTTGAAGCCGGAGAGCTCGAGCTTGGTGAGCTTCATCGGTGGTCCCCTGCGGAGGTAGTAATGGTCAGGGCGGCGGCGGTGAGCCGGACCCGGTAATGATGAATGAGGGCATTCCCAGCGAGCGGCTGGCCGAATCGGCCTGCTCCCGCGTGGCGAACGGGCCCACCACCACGCGATAGACGTCGTCGGCATTGGCCGGGTCGACCACGCTTGCACGCACACCGGCCGCGGCGATCTTCTCGGCGAGTTCGCGGGCCCAGGCCGGATTCCGCGAGCTGCTCACCTGCAGGAAGAAATGCTGGACGGCACCGGCGGCCGCGGTCGTGTCGGCCGCCGCCAGGGTCGTGTCGTTCGCGGACGGCTGTTCTATCGCCTCGTTGCCGGGAGCCCACGCAATCGGCAGCCAGATGTCGTCGGCCGCCTTGGCGACACGGCCGCGTTCCTTGAGCCCATCGTGCTCCAGGTCGAGGCCGATCACGTCGTTGCCCCGACGCACCAGCAGCAGGAAGGGCGGGGCAATGAGGGGCAGGTCGTCACCCCAGGGCGTCGCGGTTCGCGCGATCACGTTGCGTGCGGTGAGGTCGACCACGCTGAGCGTATCACCCACGCGGGACCGCACCAGCATCCAGAGGCCGTAGATATCGCCGCGGAGGTCCCGCGCCCCGCCGCGCACGTCGATGCCATCACGCTCGCGGGTGGTATAGCGATCGAACGCGAGCACCCCGTCCTTGTCGCGGCCCACGTACATCCGGTGGCCCGAGGGAGAAAACATCACCGCGCGCGCGTGGCCGGACACGTCCGTGACTTCGGGGGCGTGACTGCTGGAGGGATCGGCGACCACGACGGCCGAGTCGGCGGCCACGGCCACCAGGTCACCCGCCTGGGTCGCCGCGGACGGGCCCGCCGGCATGGGGATCGACGCCGATGGGCCCTCCGGCTCGAACACCGTAAGGTCCGCCCGCTTGGGGGTCGGCAGTACCAGGAGCCGTCCAGAGGCGGTGCCCACGAGGTCGGTGGACCCCGGCGGGACGGCGTCATTGAGGGTGATTGGCCGGCGACCTCGCACCTCGGTCACCCGGCCTGCGGTGTCCACGGCGAAGAGGGTCCCATCGGGACCGAGCACCGCGTTGCGGATGCCCCGCCGCAGCTGGCGCGCGCGGCGTGCCCGCAGGTCGATGGCTACCAGGTTCCTGGTGCTGTCGAGGGCATAGACGAGACCCTGATCGAGGTCGACGCCGACATACCGCCTGATGGGGGGCACCTTCGACACGGTCCACCCCAGGGGGGACAAGTCGGTGCCGCTGTACGCCACGGCTTCACCGCCACGCGCTGGAAGGCGGAGAAGAGTGGTGGGTCCCGGCGAGTGGAGCACCAGTGGCAGCGCGGCCAGTGGTGCACGACCCGACTGTTTACAGGAGGCCGCCAGCAGGCCGCCCAGCAGCAGGAAGTGACGCAGATTCACGTTGCCAAAGATAACGACGACGAAGGGTCAACGCGGTGGGGAACTGGCCCTAGAATGTGGGACCGAGGCTCAGGGTGACGTAGTTGCCATAGAAGGGCTCGCGGCGGAGCGGGAACGCCCAGTCCAGTCGCAGGATCAGGAGGCCGTACAGGTTCATCCGCGCACTCAGGCCCCAGGAGGCGACCGGGCTGCGCACGTTCAGCGTGTTAAGGTCGTTGTTGCCGTTCCACTTGATCACGCTTTCCTGGTTCCACGCCATGCCGGCGTCGAAGAAGACCGCGCCCTCGATGGGGGGAAGACCCCGGGCAAACTTCATCCTCGGCGACAGGATCGGGAAGCGCAGCTCGAAGTTGGTGACGGCAATCTGCTGGCCCACCAGGCGCTCGAGCGGAATGCAGATGATGCCCGCGCCCTGCGCGATGCACTCGTTTCGGGAGTAGGAGCCGGCGGTCTGGCCCCGCACCAGGTCGGTAGTGCCCACGAAAACGCTGTACTGATCGGCATCTGGCCCGCGACGCCCGAAAAAGAGTCCGCGGAACGCAAACGTGACCGGGCCCTTGATGCGCTCATAGTGCCGGAAGTCAAACAGCAGCTGGGTGTAGGTCCAGGTGCCCATCGCCTGGCTGAGGGCGACCCGGTACCGGGTGCCGAGGTATGGCCCGACATAGCCGTAGATGGTGTTGTCGAAGACGTACGCCATCGTGGGGATCACGAAGAACACCCCGGGCCCGGTCAGGGTCTGGTAGCTCCCCGAGCCGGTCGGGAAGCCGCTCGAGTCGTACGGCTGCACGAAGCTGACGAGCGCATCATCGAGATAGCCGACCCGCAGGTCGCCTTCCACCCGCCGGAACCGGCTCAGCGGATACCAGCCGGTGCCCTGGACATAGCGCGACAGCAGTCGCCGCGTGTTGATGCGCGTCTGGAAACCGGTGGACGTGGGGACGATCGTGCTCGCTTGCGCGAAGTAATACGGGATCTGCGTCGCCCCGATCGACCAGTTGATGCGGTTCGTCAGGTTGGCATACGAGGCGGTGGCAAACGCCTCGTTGATCCGGCCGTTGATCGCGATGCCGAACGCGAGCTCATGGTCACCGAGCACATCACTCAGCGAGATGGCGGTGCTGCCGTAGATGCCATTGCCGGTGTTGTCGCGCACATAGCCGATCTGGGGACGCGCGACATAGTCGGGCGTGTAGTGAATCTTGTACTTCTCGAACGCGAACTCGCTGGTGTCGGGCAGTGCCAGCGTCGATGAATCCATCAGCTGGACGATCGAGAGCGGTGCCGGCGGCGGTGGGTGGGCCAGGCTGTCGGCCGCCGACAATTGCGGGACGGAATCCGCCCGGCGGAATCCCTGCTTGCCACGGTAGATCGAGCCGCCCTCGCCCACCTCCGGCCGCGCCTTGCTGCTGTCCGGCACCACCCGCTGCACCACTTCCACGCTGCGGCCGGCCGTGTCGGTCGGCGCCGGCGCGCGCCACGGCGCGCGCTTGAGCCCCTGCGGATGATCGAGCAGGTACACGTTGAACGCGCCGTTCTCGTAGTACATGAACGCCACCCGGTCGGCCTCGGGGGCCCAGCTCAGCACCGGCGACAGCGGCGTGAAGCCCGCGCTGCCGGTGAGCAGGTGGGTCAGCTGGTAGATCTCATCCTGGACGAAGTCATAGAGGTACAGGTCGCTGACGCCGCCGCGGTCGGAAACGAAGACAATGGACTTCCCGTCGGGCGACCAGGCGGGGTTGATGTTCTTGCCCAGCTCCATGTGATCCAGCACCCGCGTCTGTCCGCTGGCCACGTCATAGATGCCGATGCGGAAGTTGCCGGCGTGGAGGTCCTCGAAGCTGGTCTCCGGGCCGCGGTCGGTGGTGAAGGCGATCGACTTGCCGTCCGGCGACCACGCCGGGTGCAGGTCAGCGTACATGTCGTCGGTGAGCCGCTTGAGCCCCGACCCGTCGGCATTCACGATGAAGAGGTCGGAAAACCCGCCGACGTACCCGGTGAAGACCAGTTGCTTGCCGTCCGGGCTCCAGCTCGGCGTGGTGAGGCCGTCGATCTTCACCGTGATGTGCCGGACGGTCTTGTTGTGATCGGGCTTGAGGATGATGATGTCGTCGTACTTTCCTCGTCGCCCCGTCACCGCGAGGTACTGTCCGTCGCGCGACCACGCCGCCTGGCTGTTCAGGAAGCGGAACGTCTCGTAGTTGCTGCTCCAGGTGGGCTGCAGCAGGCGGCGCTGCACGGCGCCGGTGTTCGCGTCGGCGAGGAACATGTCGACCGAGTAGCCGTCGCGCTCGCTGAAGAACGCGATCTGCTTGCCATTGGGCGAAATGGCCGGCGCAATGTGCAGCCGTCCCTTGGACCGCGCCTCATCGAGTGACACCTTCGCGACCTGCTTGGCCTGTTCCGCCTCGCCGATTTCGGGCAGGTACTCCTTGAAGACCGCGTCCCGCCACTGCGTCGAGAGCTGGTCGACCGTCAGGCCGAGTGTGCGCCGGATCGATCCGTCGATGCCGCCGGAAAGGGTGCCGCGCAGCACCGCGCCGATCGCCTCGTCGCCCCAGCGCTCGCCGATGTAGCTCCAGAGGGCGTGCCCGTAGCGGTACGGGAAGATGTTGGGGTCGAGGGTCAGCTGCTCGATGCTCGGCAGCCGGTTCTCGAACACGGCGTCGCGCAGCCACATCGCGGTTTCCGGCGTCGTGGGCCCGATCGAGAGGTACTCCGCCATGCCCTCCATGAACCAGAGCGGCGGGGCCACGGACGCGATGATCTGGACGTTCGCGCCCGCCTTGCCGCGCGAGAAGATGTCGAACTGGAACTGGTGCACCATTTCGTGCGTGAGGACGTGCTCGGTTTCCTTGAGCGCGCCCTGCAGGTACAGCACGTTCCGCTGCCGGTAGAAGTCGGTGACGCCGGCCGTGCCTTCGCCGACGTCGGTCGTGTTCGTCTGCCCGAAGTCCGTGGGCGACGCGTACACGACGATGATCTTCCGTTCCGTGAACCGATGGTTGAGGATGCGGGAGAGGCGGGCGTACGAGCGCTCCGCCATGCGCGCCACGTCCATCGCCGCAACCCGCTCGGACGGATAGAAGTAGATGTCGAAGTGGTCGGTCTGGACGATCTGGAACTTGAACTTGCTGTACTGGACCTTGTTCTGGCCGAAATAGCCGCCGAAATAGGCTGTGTTCTGGGCGGTGGCTGGCGTTGCGCACAACAGCGCGCCCAGGGCGAGCGCCAGGCCCCAGCCACCGCGGTCAGCCGTGGTCATTGCCGCGGAAGACGACCGGCGCGTCGCCCCACAGGCGCTCGAGCTGGTAGAAGGTCCGTGTCTCCGGATGAAAGAGATGAACGACGAAGTCCACATAGTCGAGCAGCACCCAGCGGCCGCCTTGAACTCCTTCGATGTGGTGCGGATCATGGCTCTGCCTGCCGAGGGCGTGCACGACCGCGTCGGCGATGCCGCGGACATGCGCATCGGAAGTGCCCGATGCGATGATGAAGAAGTCGGCCGTATCGCTCACCGGCCGAAGGTCCAGCACCAGCAGGCCACGCGCCTTGAGGTCCTCCGCCGCCTGCACGGCCTGCGCCACGGCGCGGGGCAGGGCCGCGCCCCGCTTCGACATCTCGGGAGCACGGGTCACGCGGTAGTCCGCTCCGGCGTGCCGTCCTCGACCTGATAGAACACCGCCCAGGCCCCGATGCCGACATGCGTTCCCAGGACGCCCGTCGCCAGCGACACGAAGACGTCCTTCGGGTGGTACGCCGCCACCAGTGCGTTGCGCAGTCGCTCGGCCACGTCCGGCGCGTCCACATGGGCGATACCGAAGCGGACGGTGGTGGGCCGCGGCGTCAGTTGGCGCTCCAGCAGCGACAACACCCTCGGCACCACGTGCTCACGGCCACGCACCCGGTCTGCTGGAGCCACCCGGCCATCCCGGGTGAGCGTCAGGATCGGCTTTACGTCGAGCAGGCCGCCAATCCACGCCTTGCCCCGGCTGACCCGTCCCGACCGGATCAGGTTGTCATACGTGTCGACCGAGAGGAACATCCCGGACTGCCCCCGGATCCGCTCGAGTTCCGGAACGATCTCGGCCGCGCGCCAGCCTGATTCCGCAAGCTCCGTGGCCCGAAGGGCCAGCATCCCGAGACCGAGCGACGCGCTGCGGCTGTCGAAGATGCTCACGTTGTCCACACCCGAAGCCCGGAGCGCCGCCTGGGCCGATTGGTACGTGCCGGACAGGGCGCCTGAGACGAGCAGCACCACCGCTTCGTTGGCTTCCTCCCGCGCATTGCGGAAGGCCCGCACGAACTCGCCCGGCGTGGGCTGCGAGGTCGTGGGAAGCGCCTTGCTGGTCCTCAGCCGCCGGTAGAATTCCTCCGGCTTGAGCTCCAGGCGATCGCGGAAAACCTCATCGCCGAAGATGACCTGCAACGGCACGAGGGCGATGTGATGGCGGTCGAGAATCGCATCGGCCAGGTCGGCCGAGCTGTCACAGACCACCGCGACAGGGCGGCGTTCCGGGTGGGCCAGCTTCCGGTGCTGCGCCCGCATGTCGTCGGCCTTCGTCGCCACCACCTGGCCCCAGCGCGCAGCAAAGGTAAAGACGGCATCGGGGGTATCCGTATGCACATGGATCTTCAGGACATCCGTCACCGTTGCGACCTGGATCGAGCCACCGAAGGCGTGCATCGCCTGCCGGACGTCGTTGGCCGGCGGAAGCTGCTCGCCGCGCACCAGCACCTCGGTGCAGAAATGGAAGTCCCGCTCCGAGGCGACATCCGCCATCGCCGCGGGTGAGTATTCCATGTCACCGGGCCGGAAGGGTTCCGCCGGCAGGATCGGGTCACCCTCGATGAAGCGCACGACGCCCTCGAGCATCCGGACGAAGCCCATGCCGCCGGCATCCACCACGCCCGCCTGCTTGAGCACCGCCATGAGCTCGGGAGTGTGAGCCAGCGCCACCTCGCCATCACGCAGCATCTGCTGCATGAACTCGCCGATGTCATCGGTGCGGGCGGCGGCACGCTCCGCCGAGGCGGCGGCCTCGCGTGCCACCGTCAGGATGGTTCCCTCGCGCGGATCATCGAGGGACTGCTCCAGCCGGGTCGCTCCGCGGCGCGTGGCTTCGGCGACCTGCCTGGTGCTGACAGTGCGCCGGTCACCGATCGCCTCGGCAAAGCCCATGAGGAAATGGGCGAGCATCATGCCCGAATTGCCGCGGGCACCGAGCACCGAGGCACGCGCCATCGTGCGGGCGGTGTCCGGAAGCGGCGCGTCGCCGAGTGCCCGGAGGGCATCGGCGACGGCACGCAGGGTCAGGCTGAAGTTCGTTCCGGTATCACCATCCGGGACGGGAAAGACATTGATGCGGTTGATTTCCTCGCGGCCGGCCGCCACCCAGTCGGAGGCGGCGAACAGCGAGCGGGCCAGGCGCGGCCCATCTACATAGGCAATACGGGCAGTCACTGCTTATTCCGGGACGATATTCACCTTGAGCTCAGCGTGAACCTCGGGATGCAGCCGCACCGAGACGGTGTGGAACCCGAGGGTCTTGATCGGATGCTCGAGCTCCAGCTTGCGCTTGTCGATCGCATGGCCCTCGGCGGTCAGTGCAGCGGCAATGTCCTGGGCGGTGATCGACCCGAACAGCTTGCCCTCCTCGCCAGCCTTGCCGGTGAGCGTCAGCGTGAGCGCCCCGAGCTTCGCGCCCTGCTCCTCGGCGGCGGCCTTCTCGGCACCGGCCCGGGTGGCGCGGGCCTTCGCCTCGGCCTCGATGCGCTTCTTGTTCCCTTCGGTCGCCTCGAAAGCGAGGCCGCGCGGCAGCAGAAAATTGCGGGCGTAGCCCGGCTTGACCCGCACGAGTGTGCCGGCCTTGCCGAGCGACTGCACGTCTTCGCGGAGAATGACTTCCATCATCGCAACGTTCCTCCTGTCGTCGGCGCCATGCGGCGCCGGAAGTCGAGCCAGGTGTCGGCGAGCCCGAGGACCGTGAGCCCGCTCGCCACAAAGGCGAACATGAGAATGGTCAGCAGCGTGTAGAGGGCGAGACCAATGGGAGTCGCCCGTCCAGCACCGGCGCGGAAGACCGCCGCGCCGCGAAGCGCATACAGCGTCAGGCTCACCAGCAGCACATTCGACGCGAACTGGTCGAGCCCGGGATACCACTGACCCCGCGGTATCAGCAGCACCGCGAGGCTGATGACGACGGCCCAGACGGCCTGGTCACTGAACGTAAACGTCGAGAGCGGCCGGGGCGCGGGTCCGAGCGGGCGGGTGCCGAGGCTGAAATGTCCGCGCCAGGCCAGGGCCATGCCAGCGAGCGAGGCGATGACCAGCCCGGCCGGCATCAACTCCACGATCATGCGGGACTGTCCCGCCATTTCGTAGAACGGCGCGCTCCATTGTGCGCCGCCTTCGCCTGCCGCTTCCTCGATGGCCCGCGCCTGTGTAAGCAACTGGCTGGAGAGCTCACGCGCGGCGCCCGACTGCAACTCGCCCCAGCTCATGCCCAGAGCCAGCACCCACCCGAAGGTAACCGCGGCGGCCACCGCAATCGCCAGGAGCGACTGCCGCAGCACCTTCTCCGGCGCCATTGGCAGGAACAGCAGCCAGGCCCCGACAAGCGAGACGCCATACGCCCGGACGAACTGGCCGGGAAGCCCACCCGGTTCCGCGAGCCACAGGCCGCACCAGGCGAGCGACAGCACCAGCGTGAACCACCCCTGACGCGAAACTGGCCGGGCCACCAGAAGGAGCCCGGCCAGCGGGCCTAGTAGCAGCACGCGCGGCGCGACAAGCAGGAATGCGACTACCAGTATCAGCCAACCAGGCGCGAGTCGGCTTGTTCCCGGCGTCGCCGGGTCGGCGTGCGTCAGTTGCCGCCCCGCTTCACGTAGGGCAGGAGGGCCAGGTAGCGCGCCCGCTTGATCGCCACGCTGATCTGCCGCTGGTGCCGCGCACTGATTCCCGACAACCGGCTCGGCAGGATCTTGCCACGCTCGGTCAGGAAGCGCTGCAACAGCTTCTCATCCTTGTAGTCGACGTACCGGACGCCCTGTTCGGCGAGCGGATCGCCCTTCCGGCTGCGCTTCATTCTTCTTCCTCCTCGAACTTGCGGTCACCCGGCTCGCGGCTGACGGTGTAATCCTTGTCGTCGGCAACGACCAGGAAGCGCAGGACGCCATCGTCCAGCTTGATGGCGCGCTCGAACTCGGGCAACGACGTCGGGTCCGCCTGGAAATTGGCGACGACGTAATAGCCCATTTCGCGCTTCTTGATCGGATAGGCGAGGGAACGCTTGCCCCAGTGGTTGATCCTGGGGGCTTCGCTGTCGGTGCTCTTCACCAGCGTGTGGTACCGCTCGAGCCGCTCGTTGATCGCCGGCTCTTCCAGCACGCTATCAAAGATGTACACCACTTCGTACGGTCGGACCATGGCACCTTTCCTGTGGACATGAGCCCCGGGCGGCTGGTGCAGCCCCCGGGGAGGGCGTTTGGAGCCCGCAAAAGTAGCCGGAAAGGGGGGGAGATGGAAGGCGGGAGACGGGAGGCGGAAGACGGCAGACGACACATTACAATTCTGACGTCCGTCTCGCATCTCCCGTCTCCCGTCTCCCGTCTCCCGATGCCTATGCGCCTCATTTCGATCCAGATCGGTACCCCGAAGGTTTACGGCGTCCCCGGTTCGGAGGACCCGATGGATCGGGTCTATACCAGTGCCATTGGCAAGGAACCGGTGGCTGGCCGGGTCTGGGCCTCGCAGCTCGGCCTCTCGGGCGATGCGGTGGCCGACAAGCAGGGTCACGGGGGCGCGGACCAGGCGGTGCTGGCGTATTCGTCCGAACACTATCCGCGCTGGCGCCAGGAGTGGCTCCGCGAGGACGTGGGACCGGGGAGCTTCGGGGAAAACCTGACGGTCAGCGAGACCGGGGAAGAAGCGGTGTGTCTCGGTGACCGCTGGCAGGTAGGGCCGGTCGCCTTCGAGGTTTCCAAGCCGCGGACCCCCTGCAACACCCTCTCACGGCATCACCGGCGACCGGAACTCATGGCGACGGTATTCGCCAACGGCCGCTCGGGCTGGTACCTGCGGATCAAGAAGGAGGGCTGGATCGAAGCCGGCATGCCGGTCACACTGGTGGACCGGCCCTATCCACAGTGGACCGTCCGCCGCGTGGCCCAGGTCATGTCCAACCGGCAGGATCGGGTCGAGGAGGCAGCGCTGCTTGGTCAGTGCCCGGCGCTGGCGGAGGACTGGCGGCACCGGCTGGCGAGGGAGAGGGTATGGGTCAAGTCGTAGTCGCAGATGAATGCGAGTTGCTCACGGCCGTCGTCAGTCGACTGAAGACTATTACGTGCACGACTGACGACTCACGACTTACCTCCGATTCCCCCCGAACAGCCGCAGCACGAACAGGAACAGGTTGATGAAATCGAGATAGAGCGTCAGCGCGCCTGTCACCGCATACGAATCCGACTGCGGTCCTTCCACCGCCAGGGCCAGCTGCTTCATCTTCTGCGCATCGTAAGCCGCAAGGCAGGTGAACACGATCACCCCGATCACCGAGACCACAAACTCGAGTGCGGGGCTCTTCAGGAACCAGTTGATCAGCATCGCGATGATCACGCCGAACAAGCCCATCATGGCGAACGATCCGACGCCCGCCAGGCTGCGCTTGGTGGTGGTCCCGACCAGCGCAAGCACCCCGAACATTCCCGCCGTGCTCACGAACGCCGTTGCCACCGATCCGCCGGTGTACGCCAGGAGAATCACTGACAGGGTCATGCCGTTCAGCGCCGCATACAGCAGGAACAGTCCGGCCGCCGCGGCAGGTGCCAGCGTATTGACCCGTGCCGACACGATCCACACCAGGGCCAGTTCGGCGATGAGGAGACCGAAGAAGAGGATCCGGTTGCTGACGAGCGTCTGCACCATGGCCGGCGACGATGCCACCGCAAAGGCCACGACGGCCGTGACGAGCAGGCCGACGAACATCCAGCCGTAGACGCCGCGCAGGAAGCTGCTGACGCGCTCGTCTGCCGCCGCGCCGGTCAGGGTGGATGTGGTGCCGAAAGGACTGGTCATCTTGCCTCCAGGAACGTGCAAAGTTGAACTCCCAATATAGCAGCTTCCAGGGCCTCAGACGTTGAAGCGGAAGAGCAGTACGTCGCCGTTGTTGACCACGTACTCCTTGCCCTCGGCGCGGGCGAGCCCCTGCTCGCGCGCACCCTTCCATCCGCCGACACGCACGAAGTCGTCGTACGCGACGGTCTCGGCGCGGATGAAGCCCTTCTCGAAGTCGGAATGAATCACGCCGGCCGCCGCCGGTGCGCGATCGCCGCGGTGGATGGTCCAGGCCCGGACCTCCTTCTCGCCGGCCGTGAAGTAGCTCTGCAGCCCGAGGAGGTGATACGCCGCGTGGGCCAGCCGGTCGAGTCCTGACTCGTCGAGCCCCAGTGACTGCAGGAACTCCTGGCGATCCTCCGGCGGCAGCTCGGCGAGTTCCGCTTCCACCTTGGCGGAGAAGGGGACGATTTCCGCCTTCTCGCCATCCGCCGCGACGGCCGCGCGCAGGGCGTCAACGTGCCGGTTGCCGCTGTTGATTTCCTCTTCCTTCACGTTGGCGGCGTAGAGGACCGGCTTGGCCGTCAGCAGGTTGAACGCCCGATAGGCGGGCTGCTCTTCCTCGGTTGGCACGACGCTCCGCGCCGCCTTGCCATCGGCCAGCGCCTCGCGCAATCGCTCGAGGAGCTTCGCCTCGATCTTCGCCTGCGGGTCACCGGACTTGGCCGCGCGCGCCGCCTTGTCGAGCCGCTTCTCCACGACCTGCAGGTCGGCCAGGCCCAGCTCGATGTTGATGACCTCGCGATCCCGTGCCGGATCGACCGAGCTCATGACATGCTGGATGTCGTCATCCTCGAAGCAGCGCACCACGTGCACCACCGCGTCCACTTCGCGGATGTTGGCAAGGAACTGGTTGCCGAGACCTTCGCCCTGGCTCGCGCCCTTCACCAGGCCGGCGATGTCGAGGAACTCCACCGTGGCGGGCACGGTGCGCTCCGGCTTCACCAGCTCCGCCAGGCGGTCGAGGCGCGGATCGGGTACCTGCACCACGCCGGTATTGGGCTCGATGGTGGCAAACGGATAGTTCGCCACCAGGGCGCCGGCCGAGGTGAGTGCATTGAAGAGCGTGGACTTCCCCACGTTGGGCAGTCCCACGATACCGAGGCGCAGCATGGTCAGGTCCCTTGCATCACTTGTTGAAGCGAGTCATGGCGCGTTCGATCCCTTCCGTCAGCCAGCTCTCGACCGCTTCGGACATCGGTTCCATCAGCGAGTCGACGAGATCGCGCTCCTGCGGCTCGAACGGGGCGAGCACGTAGTCCGCGAGGTCCTGGTCCGCCGGCTGGGGTCCGACGCCAATGCGAAGGCGCGCATAGTCCTGCCGCTGCAGTGCACCCTCGATGCTCTTGAGCCCATTGTGCCCGCCGGCCGATCCGGCGCCGCGCAGGCGAAAGCGCCCGGCCGCGAGCGCAACATCATCCACGAGGACGAGCAGGTCGGTGGATGGATCGAACCGGCCCTCGAGGATGGCGCCGAGTGCCGACCCGCTGCGGTTCATGTAGTTCTGGGGCTTGAGCAACTGGACGGGGACATCCTGCCAGCGGCCGTCGGTGATCCGGGCGCGGTCACCGCGACGGAATTTTCCGAGGCCCCAGCGGGCCGCGAGGTGATCGGCCAGCATGAACCCGGCGTTGTGCCGGGTTCCTTCGTATTCGAGGCCGGGGTTGCCCAGCCCTACGATCGTGCGCAGGGCCGGGCCTGCAACTACTTGGCCTTCTCTTCGGTCTCCGCGTCAGCCTTGGCCTTGCGGATGAGCTCCGGCTCGGTCGAGACCGGGACCTCGACGACCGGCGTCGCCGTTTCCTCGACGCGCGGCGCTGCCACGACCGCGAGGGTCTGGCCGGCATCGCTCAGGATGTCGCCCTTGTCGAAGGTCAGGTCGCTGACGTGCAGCGACTGGCCGATGCCAAGGTTGGTGACGTCGACCTCGATGAGTTCCGGGATGTCCGCCGGAAGCGCCCGGATGTGCAGCGTGTGCATCTGCTGGTCGAGCACGCCACCGAAGTTGCGCACGCCATCGGGCGTACCCACCAGGCGGATGGCCACCTCGACCGCGACCTTCTCGTCCGCGCGCACTTCGTACAGGTCGATGTGGACGATCGTGCTCGAGCGAAGCGGGTCGCGCTGGATTTCGCGGATGAGCGCCTTGACCGGCGTGCGGTTGTCCACGGTCACGTCCACCAGCGTGCTGGTGTGCGCCCCGACCAGGAGCCGGGTCAGCGCCGGCGCCTCGATCTGCAGCGACTCGGGCTGCCGGTGGTGACCATAGATGACGCCGGGAACGAGCCCTGAGCGACGGAGGCTGCGAGCCGCGCCCTTGCCGGAGTTGCTGCGCGAATGCGCCTGCAGAGTAGCCTGGTTTGCCATGTCGTGTCCTGCTCCTGAATCAGTCGAACAGCGAACTGACGGACTGGTCGCTGTGCGTGTAGCCGATCGCCTTGGACAACAAGCCGGCGATCGAAAGAACCTTGAGCCGGTCGAACTTCCGCTCCGGCGGGATTGCGATCGTGTTCGTGACCACCACTTCCTTCACCGGCGACGCCATCAGCCGGTCCACCGCGGGACCCGACAGCAGGGCGTGCGTGGCACAGCAGTAGATGTCCTGTGCACCGAGCCGCTTGAGCGCGTGCACCGCCTCGGACATCGTGCCGGCCGTGTCGATCATGTCGTCCGGGATGACGCAATCACGCCCGGACACCTCACCAACGACGTTGACGACCTCGGCGACATTGGCCGACGGGCGGCGCTTGTCGATGATCGCCAGCGTCGCGTTGAGCCGCTTCGCGAAACCGCGCGCCATCTTGGCCGAACCGACGTCCGGGGCCACCACCACCGGGTCCTTCAGCTGCTTCTGCCGGAAGTGGTTCACGAACACCGGCGCCGCGTACAGGTGGTCCACCGGCAGGTCGAAGAACCCCTGCATCTGGTGCTGGTGGAAATCCATGCCCAGCACCCGGTCGGCGCCGGCGACTGACACCATGTTTGCCATCAGCTTGGCGCTGATCGCCACGCGCGGCTGATCCTTGCGGTCCTGCCTGGCATACCCGAAGTACGGAATGACCGCCGTGACCCGGGCCGCGCTGGCCCGCTTGGCGGCATCCATGAGGAGCAGCAGCTCCATCATGTTCTCGGCCGGCGGGTTGGTGGACTGGATGATGTAGACATCCCGGCCACGCACGTTCTCGTCGATCTTGACGAACAACTCGCCGTCGGCGAAGCGCTTGATCGTCAGCGCGCAGAGCGGCTGGCTGAGATGCTGCGCCACCTCCTCAGCGAGCCCGCGATTCGCGGTGCCACTGAGGAGCAGCAACTGACTCCGGGAAAGGGAGATCTCAGCCATTTAGAGCCCACAAGGATAGCGGCCGAGCGGGGTTAGGTCAATTCAGCGGGTTACGAAAGCGTGCGGAAATGATGCCCCTGAAACGTCCCTCCGGGTCGTTGAGGGCGCATCACTTGCGTATCTTGATGGCAAAGGAAGGGTATGCAGATAGTACGGCACACCTTCCAGAACAGCCCGTAATGCGGCGCTATTTGGCCAAGCGGCTGTATTTGAATGACTTACGAGCGATACCAGCGCTGTTCCTCATTCCTTACTCCGGGAGCCGTCCGAGCCATGCGTGTCACCCCAGTGTTGCTTTCACTCCTCGCCCTGTCCGGCGCCTTCACCCTCGCCGCGTGCGCGGGTGCCGACCTTCCGAGGGACACGACCGGTCTCAATTGTGCACCTGCCGGCGCGACGACGCCGGTGACCTGCACGCTGCCGCTTCCAGCAGGGTCGACCTTCAAGATCACCATGCAGAGCACAAGCTGCGTCGCGATCAACGATGAGATCGACCTGACCAGCCCGGAAACTTCGACGCTGACCACGGATGCCTGTCACACCGCGGTCCCCGCAGTGTACAATTTCACGACGACCTATACGGCGGCAAGCCAGATCGACATCCAGTTCCACTCCGACCGGGTTGCCAACATGCCCGGCACGCACGTCGTTCAGGTCACGACCGGTGCCAACGCGTCCTGGACCGTGAACTTCGAGGACGGCGGTGACCAGGACTTCAATGACGTGGTGCTGCTGGTCGAGATAGTGCCGCCGGCGTAAGCGCCGTGCGGGCAGATCGAAAATCGATGTAGACGAACCCCGCAGGAGCGTGAAGCTCCTGCGGGGTTTGTCGTTGGATGGATCTACCTGGGGGACCGGACCTTCAGTTCGAGCGGGCAAACGTCGCGGTCACCTCGGCAGTCTCTCCGCCGCGGGTGAAAGGGATGAAGCAATGCGGGTCGGTTCCGGCGCACGCCCCGCTCCATTCCACGAACACGTTCCCGGGTTGAACGGGATAAGCAGTGAGCGATACCGTGCCGTTCGAGCTCGCCAACTGGCAAATTCCTGATTGCGCCCCATTGACCAGTCGGCACTGGTAAGACCCACCACCACTGCTGGGGTCGGTTCCGGTGATTGTTGTGACCACGAAGCCGGTTGCTCCCGCTCCAAGAACGGATAGAGACACGGTGTTGGCTGGTACCACTGGCGCAAACTCCGCACGAACGGTGCGCAGCGCGGGGCCCCCAGCGTCAGGCGCGCTCACGGTGCACTCCGTGCTGCTTCCTGTGCAGTCACCGTCCCAGCCCACGAAGCGTGTTCCGTCCTGAGGCCGAGCTATCAGGTGCACTGATTTCACGTCCGATTGGAAGCCGGTCCGGCAAGGCGCATCCACGCCCGCAATCCGCGGCCACGAGCAGAAATCGGGATTGCCGGCGCCCCCGGCATCCAGCGCAATGAGGCCCCATGCGCCAAAACCGGAGGGCTCGACCAGCAATTCCCAGGCGGGTGCGGGCGGTGGCGGTATCTCGAAATGGAACGCTGCCACCACGGTACGCGCCTCCGTCATCGGCACGTCGCAAGTCGTTCCTGATGGCGACGGGCAATCTGTCCACCCGAGGAAGGTTGTCCCCGGTCTCAACGTCGCGGTGAGATGGACGACCGTGCCGAGCGGGTAGCTGTGCCGGCACGGTTCCGACTCGGCGTCGCAGTCGCGGATACCCCCGTCAGCGGATGACACGGATCCCGCGCCCGATGAAACACAGCGCGGGCCACAGTCCTCCCGCACGCCCACCTCGAGCGTACGCGCGCCGGCATCGATCACGAACTCCGCGCCCACGACTCGATCCTCGGTCATGGTCAGGAAGCAGGCGGTGTCCGACGGCGCAGGGCAGCCAGTCCATCGCACAAGCTTCGCTCCAAGGTCAGGCAGGGGATCGAGGCGCACGATGTCGCCGAGCGGATAGTAGTGTCCGCCGTTGGCGCAGTTGTAGAAGTTGGAGCATTGGACATCTGCCGACCAAATGCTGCCTGGGCCCGTGACCTGAAGCTTGAGGGTGCGCTGGTCCGGCTTCGGCCCGAAGACCGCCGTGATCGTTACGTCGCCTCCCGAAGGGGGCATCTGCGTCACGCAGAACTCAGCCTTGAGGGTACACGGACCTTCCCACCGCAGAAACCGCTCACCGTAGTCGCCCTCTGGCCAAATCGAGACCTGGCTGCCGCCCGGATAGCGACGTCGCAGATGTGAAATGCGGGGGATAACCGAGTTCGAAGCACTGCAACCCGTCAGGGCCATAGACCTTGGCCTTCCCGACATAGTTTCCCTCCCGCCGTATGACGACATGCAGCGTACCGGCACCCTGGTTGATCGTCATCGTCACGCGAATAGGTACCGGACTGTTGCCCGCCTTGGGCGACGCGACCAGTACCGTGGCTGTATAGGTACCGGCCGGCAGTGTGCCGGGCGCGCCCTTCAGCCACAGCCGAGCCGGGGCCGTGGTGACGTTGAACGAGTCGCTCAGCCAGCCTGTCGGTTGTCCGGCGTCGTAGACGATCGTGGCCGTGAGCCCGTCGATGACCGAGCCATCGATACTCGTAACTCGCACGTCGTCCCGATGCGTGGTGTCACCCAGCGTCGTCGTGAAGCAGATCTTGGAAGCGTTGAGGCCGATGGCAGCGCCGGCGACCACGCGCCGGGTGACGGTGACGCTTTCCGCCGCGGCACCTGTCGCCTTGAGTTCGACCGTCGCGATGTAGTCACCGGCTGGCAACGGCGGTGTGGCCCGTCGAGAGTGTCAGCGTGGCCGGCAGCGTCGAACGATCGAGCACAGCAGTGAGCCAGCCGGCTGGTTCGCCGGCCGCGTACCTGGTCGCGGTCCGGAGCTCCGTGACAGTGCTGCTCGCCGTGGCGCTGACGGTGATCGCCGCGCTGTCCGGCCGGGTCGCCGCCACCGCCGCATTGAATACCACGTCGGGCCGGGAGAGGATGAGCCTGGCACTGGCCGGCGCCCCAGGCACTACAGGCGTCGGGGCAGGTGACGAGGGTACTGACGGCCCGGCCGGCGACCTTGGCGCCACGGGACCCTCGGTGTTGCAGGCCCACGCCAATAGCGAAAACACAACAAGGCCGCAGCGATGGAACCATCGCCCGGCTTTCACGCTCATTGTCGATGACATATGGCCATTTCCCTGGGAAGGTCCCTCGATCCTGCCCCGACAATCTGGGGCAGGCCCCATGAGAAATGGATGAAGTGCGGGTGAGAGTTGCCCCTGGGCCCGAACCAGCATTGACGGATCCAAAGTCCGCTGTCCTGCCAGTTGGACGTGCCGGGTATCCCGGTAGCCATTCCCATCCATTACAACCCGCAGAGACCCCACACGGGTCGCCGAGGGCCCACTACGCCACGCATCGATCCCGATCAGTTCGACCGCGGTTTCCCGGATAGCGATGTAGAAGCCGGCTCAACCGCGACGAACTCCGCAACCACCTCGAGACTCTCGGTGATCAACACGTCGCAGACGTTGCCTGAAGCGGTTGGACAGCCGACCCATTGAACGAGGCGTCCATAGGTGCAGGGATTGGCCGTGAGGCGCACAACGGTTCCAAGCTCGTAGTCGTGGCGACAGGTTGACAGGCAGTTGATGTACCGGTCGCCGGATGACACGGTACCCTATGCGCCACTCATGCTCACCTCGAGTGAGCGCTGCGTGCTCGACAATCGATGGAGACGAACCCCGCAGGAGCAATGAGCGCCTGCGGGGTTTGTCGTTGGGTGGATCGGGAGCATTTCAGCGGCGCGTCAGGGGATCCTTTGTGCCGACCAGGTGCCCGTCGCCACGAAGTGGACGCTGCGGGTACCGGCCGAGCGGTCGACCTTGCATGAGACGGTTCCCATCAGGTTGTTCACGGAGGACTGGGAAATGCCGCCGGCAACGCTGCACGGGCCGAGGCGAAAATTGATCCCATTGACGGTAGACCCGGCGACGGAGAATCTGATTCGGGAACGTACTGACAACCAGCGGAATTGAAGGTGCAGCCTCCCGATTGCGTGCCGGTCGCGTGTGAAAGCTGGAACGCTCCAACGGCCTGCACAATGTCGAGCTCGCCGGAGTCGCTGCATCTGCCGAAGCCGTCGATCGGCAGAGTCTGCCATCATAGCGTGAAGGACCACCTTCCAGCCACCATTTCGATAACGGGAACGGGAACCGTAACGAGCGCGGTCGCACTCATGCCGTCAACGCTCGCGGTAACGGTCGTCACGCCGGGAGACTTCGCCGTCACGGAGCCTGTCGGCCCCACGGTGGCCACCGCGTTATCCGACGAGGTCCATGTCACCGAGTCCTGGAGCGGGTTCCCAAGCGCGTCCAGTTCGTTCGCGACGAATAGGGCTCCTCCAATGTTGATCTCCGCCGTCATCGTCGCCGGGACTCAACGTCAGCCGCGCAACCTTTGCGTCGGCATACGCGATATTGAGGGTAAGCGGAGCACCCGGACCGGTCAGGGTGAGGGTCGCGGTCGCTGGTGTCGGGATGAACGTCCGGTTCGATACCTGGACGCCGGCTGCGGTTACAGCGTAGGAACCGGTCAGATATGGCCACAGTGTCGCCGAGGCGGTAAGCGTCTGCTGTGGAAAGCCCGCCGGTCCGGTGACAGAGATGGTAGCCGGCACCGTGTTGGGCAGGCCGGACACCGTGATGATGAAAGGGACGCTCGCGAGCGTGTAGGCAAAGGCAACGGAAAGTGCTGTCGCAGATGCCGTCACCGTGACGGTAGAGGTGGCCGGTGCGGCAGTGTATGTCTTACCGGAGTCCACCACATTGCTCGCCGAGATCGTATACGTCCCCTCGCTCGCCAGCGACAGCGTGTCGGTGGCCCTGGAGGTCGTGTCGTGCGTGCCGGGTCCATGAATGGCTATCAGGGCACCTGCGCCGGCCGGGAGACCGGACACGTTCACCACGAGCGTGTGCAGGATCTCGACGTAGTGGACGGTCGCCTGCGAGGCCGTGTCGGAAGCGGTCACCTGCACTGTCAGCGTGGGGTGTTCCGGCACGAACCGGATGCCCGACTGAAGAACGGTGGACGCGGTGATCGTGTAGGCCCCGGGCTTGAGCCCCTCCAGGGTCGTCGTTTCGGTGATGGCCTTCTCGTACCTTGCCGGGCCGCGGATGACGACGTCGGCGGGCCCGTCGGACCCCGTGACAGTGATCAGGAGCCGCCCAGTGTCGGGGCCAGTTGACGTAGTCGGGCTGTCGCCTGAGCAGGATACCAGCAGGCCGAAGAGCGACAGAGCGGAAAGGGTGGTGTGTCTCATAGAGGTCTCGAAGTCCGGGTCGTCGACAATTCCGTCTTGTCGGCGACCAACATGACCATGTTCCCTCAGCAGAAACTCAGGCAATTCTCATCTGGCGGAACGTCAACCAGCCATCCGCCAGCTCCTGCCTGTTAAAGCCATAATACAGCAATTCCACCGAGCTGTCGTCGGAGGGTCTCGCGGGATTCAGATCCTCCCCGGATTGATAAATCAGGGCACTCGGTGCGCCGAAAATTGCCCATAAGCCCGGAAATGCACGCTACGGGTCGAGCTTGGGCGGTCCACGGTACAACCGACACTGCCGACCAGGCTGTCCGCCGACGTGGGGATCGGCGCGGCGGTAACATGGCATGGCCCTAACTGAAGAAGGATCGCGTTCGCTGATGTTCCCCCGATGGAAATTTGAGGCGGGAACCCCAGGACGCCGACGTCATGGTCGGAACAGCCTCCGGTCTGGGAGCCGGTCGCGTTGAAACTCGATTCTCCTGCGGCCTGGCTGACATCCAGTTCGCCGGCGTCGGTACAACGCCCGATGGGGTTGGCGCCAAGGGAATTCGCCGTCAACCTGAATGCCCATTTCCCGGCGACGGCATACACAATCCGCGGAGCCGGTACCGTGACAAGGGCAGAGCCGGCGACGCCGCCGGAGCTTGCAGTGATCGTAGTTGAACCCGGGGAGCCCGCTCGAACGAGTCCCGTCTCGTCAACGCTCGCCACCGAGGTATTTGCGGACGTCCACGTGACGCTGCCCGACACCGGATTGCCATGCGCATCTACGGCGATCGCTGCAAGCTGGACTCCTCCCAGGTTGATCTCCACCGTTGCTGTCGCGGGGGTCACAGTGACCTTCGAGACCGTCGAGACCGTCGTTGCTGCATAGGCGACCGTCAGTGCCAGCGGAGTGACAAGGTCGCTCAGCGTGACGGTCGCGGCGGAGGGTGTCGGGACGAACATCAGATCCACTCCCTGGACGCTCGCAGCCGCGATGGAATATGCGCCGGGAAGGTAGGGCCACAGGGTCGCCGTCGACGTCAACGTCTGTTCTGGAAAACCCGGTGGACCACTGACAATGACACTCGCGGGGACGCCGTCGGGCAGGCCGGTCACCGTAATGACAAAGGGAACACTCGCGAGGCTGTATGTGACGGCGATGGCGAGAAGTGAAATGGAGTCGGTGATCGTTACGGTGGAGGAAGTCAATGCGGCTCTGTAGGTCTTCTCGGACACAAGGAGGTCGCTTGCCGAGATTGTGTAGGTGCCCTCGCTGGAGAGCCACAGGGTGTCTGTTGTGGCGACGGACGCGAGATAGGAGAAGGGACCTTGAACCCTCACGAGGGCCTGGGTGCCGGCTGGGACACCGGTGATAGTGACGGCGAGCTCATGCTCCGCCTTCGTGTACTGCACGTTTGCCTGAACGGTCGTGTCAGAAGCGGTCACCTGGACGGACCACGTTGTGTGGTCTGGCACGTACCGCACACCCCGCACCAGGAGCACCTCGGATGCGGTGAGGGTGTACTCCCCTGGCGTGAGACCCTCAAGGGTTGTCGTGCCCGTAATGGTTTTCTGGTAGTTGGCCGGCCCATGGATTCCGATGGCAACCGCCCCATCGAACCCCGCGACGTTGACCGTCAGGCGCCCGGTGGTCGGCCCAGCAGGACTGTTGTCTCCGGCGCAGGATGCCAGGAGGAACAGAAGGGATAAGGCTGAAAGGGTGGTGTGTCTCATGGGGGTCCCGGGTGTCCGTGATCGCCGATATGTCTTTCGTCGACAACATGACACGCGGCCCTCAGCGGAAACTCAGGAGCACCTCAGCGGCCGAAAAGTGCAACCCCCGGGGGCGCGCGAAGCGCCTGCGGGGTAACGAGATAAACAGCGAGACCCTCCGATCGGTCGTCGGAGGGTCTCGCTCACACAGCTGCCCTTGCAGGGCTCGAACCAGCGTTGACGGATCCAAAAATCCACCAAGCCGTGCGCCGATACCGATCAGTTCGACCGCGCTTTCCCGGATACCAGTGTAGATGGCGGCTCAATCGCGACGAACTCGGCAACCACTTCGAGGCTCTCGGTGATCAACACCTCGCAGACGTTGCCTGTGGCGGTTGGACAGCCGACCCATTGGACGAAACGTCCATACGTGTAGGGCTCGGCCGTGAGGCGTACAACGGTTCCAAGCTCGTAGTCATGGCGACAGGTTGACAGGCAGTTGATGTCCCCGTCGCCGGATGACACGGTACCGTAAGCGCCACTCATGCTCACCTCGAGTGAGCGCTGCGTGGGGCTCCGCGGGCTGCTCGCGAACTGGGCCACTACCGAGCGGTCCTCAGTCATCGATACGTCGCAGGAGGACCCGGCAGGAGATGGGCAGCCGGACCAGCCGACGAAGGTTGCATCGCCATCAGGTATCGCGTTAAGTGTCACGAGTGTGCCCAGCTCATAGTAGTGTCCGCTTGACGCGCAGGGTTGCGGGTCAGTGGCCGGACACGAATTGGTCTCGATCCCCCTGTCATCCGACAGTACGGTGCCGGGACCCTTCCTCTCTACCTTCAGGGTCCGTTGGCTGAGCTTCGGTCCGAAGACACCAGTTACGGTGATGTGACTCCCAGGGTGGGTGACTTCGACCACGCACCCGGCACTGGTGTCCGTGCACCCTTCCCAACGCAGGAGTTGCTCGCCGTAATCCGCGTCCGGGAAAAGGGCGATCGCTCCTGTGCCCCCCGTAAACGTTGCGTTGCACACGTTGTAGCCTGGAGGGTACTCGGGCATATCGCACTGGATGTCAGACGATCCAAGAGGCTCGAATCCATGGATTCTCGCCTTGCCGACAAAGTTTCCTTCCCGCCGAATGGCGACATGCACCGTGCTGGCGCCCTCCTTGATCGTCATGGTCACGCGGATCGGCACGGGGCTGTTTCCCGCCTTAGGCGATGCCACCTGCACAGTCGCGGTGTAGGTGCCACTCGGCAGGGAGCCGGGGCTCCCCTTGAGCCAGAGACGAGCCGGCGCAGCGGTGACGTTGAACGAGTCGCTCAGCCAGCCGGTCGGCTGCCCGGCGTCATAGACGATCGTTGCGGTGAGCCCGTCGATGACCGAGCCGTCGATGCTCGTGACCAGCACGTCGTCGCGATGCGCTGTGTCTCCGAGCGTGGTCGTGAAACAGATCTTGGACGCGTTGAGTCCGATAGCAGCGCCCGCAACAACGCGCCTGGTGACGGTCACGCTCTCTGCCGCCGCACCGATCGCCTTGAGCTCCACCGTGGCGGTGTATTCGCCGGGCGGAAGCGGCGTCTGTCCGGTCGTCAGCGTCAGCGTGGCTGGCAGCGTGGAATGATCGAGCGCGGCAGTGAGCCAGCCCGCGGGCTGGCCCGCTGCGAACCTGGTTGTTGCCCTGAGTTCCGTCACGGCGTTGCCCGTCGCGCCGGTGATGGCAACGGCCGTGCTATCCCGCCGCATCGGAGCAGCGACCGAGTTGAACACCACGTCGGGCCGGGAGAGGGTGAGCTTCGCGCCAGCCGGGGCATTCGGTGTTGCAGGCCGGGGTGCGGGCGACGTCGGTGCCGGCGCGGGCGGGGAACTAGGCGAGACGGGACCCTCGGCGTTGCAGGCCCACACTAATAGGGACACCACGGCAAGGCCGCAGCGATTGAGCGATCGCTGGGTATCCAGATTCCACGAGGACAACATGGGGGCATCTCCCTGGGACGGGTCGTTCGATCGGACCCCGACAAACTGGGGCCGGTCCCATGAGAAATGGATGAACCGAGGGTGAAAGTTGCCCCTGCTGGGCTCGAACCAGCATTGACGGATCCAAAGTCCGCTGTCCTGCCAGTTGGACGAAGGGGCATCTATCGATCTGGCAACGACTTACTTCTTCTTGCCTTTCCTCTTCCCTGACTCAAGGTGGCAGAAGGGCATCGCCAACCTGGTCGCCGCCTCCTTCAAAGTCACCCTCCGAGACGATCACGTAACGGGCATCACTGACGCGCTCGCGTGACCTGAGAGCTTCCGGGCGACGGACTGCGAGATGCCCGCGCGCACGAACGAACGGCGGCACATCCTCCGGTGTCCGCTTGCGTTGATCGCGGAGCAGTTTCGCCAGTTCGGGCGTGAAGGGAAAGGTCCCGCCCTCCCCGGACTTACGTCGGGGACCGTCACCGCCGCCGGAACCGGCAGCGACCGCGAGGACTACACACGTGAACACAACGCCAAGGGCGCGGCGCGCCAGTCCTGCACGCCCGCGCCCAAGGTTCGTTGCGAATGCTGCTCTAAAGATCAGAGAACCTCGTCCGTGCAGTGGCCAGGCCCGATCAGGCCCTTGTTGTAATTCTCCAGGGTCGTGGCCCACGCCTTGGCCTGCGTGGTCTGCGCAGTTGTCAGGGTGACGCTGCCAGCGGGCAAGCTGCCGAAGAGCGCCTCGGCGCCGGCGATGGCGGCGTCCACGCCGGCCGTCGACGACGCGCCATTCAACACGTTCAGCTTGGCAGCCATGTACTGGTGCGCCAGGATGTAGAACGCGTTGCCCTTGGGCGGCGTCTGCCACACCTGGTACCACGTTGCACCGCTATTGAAGAACAGGGTGGCCTCTTGATCGGGTCCCACGTTCTGCCAGCCGTCGTCGAACGGAGCCGGACCCTGATCGGAATGCGTCTTCCAGTAACCTTGCGTGTACGTGCAGCCAGCAGGCGGGGGCGGAGTCGTCACGACGACATTCTTGAACCAGATCTCGTAGGCGGCCCGGTTATCGACCGGCACGTTCACCGTGGACGGACCTTCGGCCGGCGGATTTGCATCCGCACTGGTGAAGTACACGTCATCGAACGCGGCGCCCGGGGTGCGCTTGACCAGTCGATAGAATAGGAGCGCCGAGCCCGGCTCGGGGTCTTCTGTGACCGCAACCGTAGCGCTGGTGCCGCCACTCCAGATCTTCACGCAGTGGGGAACGCTCGCCGGCGTATTGTATCCGATGAGCGTGTTGTTTCCCCCGCTGACTGCCGTGTTCAAGGTTCCGTCGCCGGATACGAGGGAAGCGGTAATCCGTCCCGACGTCACGTCCCCATTTGGCAACTTGGTGACCGGATCAACTGAGAACTTGCAAGCCCACAGCTCTCCCTGACCTGCGGGAGCAATGAGCATCTGCGGGTTGCTGCTCGGCTCTTTGCTGTTGGACGTCGGGCCGTCGTTGGCACAGCCAGCGGCAAAGCCCAGGGTGGCCACGGCAAGAAGGGCCAGCCCATAATTTCGCGATCGCTGACGGGTCATGAGTTGTTCCATTCTCGTAATGGTTCCGATGAAGAAGCGAAGTTGCGAGGCACGGCATAGACGCCTATCAACATCCGTTCCGGGTGAGCCAGTCTTTGACACTGTCAACTTATATGACGATTCCTGAAGGACTTACGTGGTACAGGTCCCACGGGCCGTCCGATTCGCATGTTGAGAGAATGCGCCAAATTGCTTCGCCCATGCCCCAGTCAGGCGCTGTGAGATCCCCTCCTGCCGCACCCGGCGCTCGCGCAGTGGTATCGAGGATCGGGTCGCCGAGGAGCAGGCGGTCGCTGCCCGCTAGAAGATGTAGCGCCCGCCAATCTGGATGTTGTAGGGATCACCCTGCTTCTGCAAAACACCGAAATTCTCGTTGACGGTATACCGGTAGCGCTGGGTCGCCTGGTCGAAGCCGACGACGTTGAGCAGCGGGATGCGCTGGGTGACCGGGTTCTGCGTCGAGATGCCCAGCGGCAACAGGTACTGACCGCCCCAGCTCGAATTCAGCAGGTTGAGGAAGTTGAAGACGTCGATCGTGAGCTCCAGGGCCTGGCTCTTGTAGATGTGAAACGCCCTCGCGAGCCGGAGGTCCACCCTCGAGTTCCACGGTGCGCTTGCGCCGTTGCGGCTTGCGATCTGGCCCAGGTTCTTGAGCAGGTAGTCCCGCCCCACGTTGTCCGGGTTGTCGAGCACCTTGCGCATGCCTGCCGCGACGTCTGCCGGTGTACCGGGATCGTCCGGGTCGAAGACGAACGCGAGATCGTTGCCGTTCACTTCGTCCCCATTGATGTCCCCGTTGACGACGGCGGAGAACGGCCGGCCTGAGATGCCCACATAGCGCACGCTGAGGACAAACCCCACCACCGGCGGCAGCGAGCCCGCTATCACGAGCTTGTTGGTGAATGCGAGGTCGGACGGTCCCCATGACGTGCTGATGTCGCGCGGGTCCCCCTTGATCGCCGTGATGCTCGTCGAGGTGCGCGCCAGGCAACAACCGAACGTCGTGTTGTCCTCCGCGTTGTTCCTCGTATACGAAACCTGCAGCATGCTCTTTGGCGTGGGCCGGATGGTGGCCTCGATGATCCCGGTCAGCTCGTGCCCGGAACCGACGTTGGTCAGGCCCAGCACCCGCCCGATGCTTTTCACGGCAAGCGCATTCTTGTTGTTGGTGCGGCCCAGCGCGTCAATGGTGCTCGCGGGCACGAAGACCGGCCGGTTCTCCTCGTTGCCCAGGGTGAACGCGGGGGACGGCACCAGGTTTTCGTCCACGTAGTAGTAGTTGTCGCTCGTCCACGCGCCGAGCAGCGTTCCTGTGAGCGTAAGCCAGGTGCTGAAGGCATGCTGGTATGCCACGCTCAGCTTCCAGGTCAGCGGCACCTTGAAGTCGGTGCCGATGACGTTGACGTACGAAGGGGGAATCGGCGTGCCTGCAGGAACTCCGGGGATGGTACTCGGATCGGCTGCGTAGCCCGGGTAGTCGGGGATTGGCACCGCGGCTCCGCGCAGGTCGAGGTCGGTCAGTGTCAGGCCATCATTGAGGAGCTGGTTGTGCTGTTCGTAGTACGGCAGCTGCGAGGTGAAAAGTCCGCCACCGGCCCGCACGATATTCCGCCCGGACGTTCCCGGCAGCCAGACCGCCTGCGCCCGGGGCTCGAGGGTAAACCAGTCCTGTGGCTTGGTCGTGGTATTGAACCCCAGCGCGGTGTCGACGAGCGCGTTGTAGTCGGCTCCGGTCAGGAAGGCCGACGCATCCCAGCGGAGCCCGCCAGTGACGGTGAGTTCCGGCGACGCCCGCCATTCTGCCTGCGCGTAGACCCCCAGCTCGAGCACGGTCTGGCGCGTCAGCGTGGAATCGGCGGTCAGCGGGACGCTGCGGCTGTAGCGCGACGCCTTGAGCGCGTCGAGGGCGCCGAGCGAATCGAACTCGAAGAGGCCGCTCTGCGACTCCGCGATGTAGGTGCGCAGCAGCGTGAAGGTGTTGTCGGTGCCAAGCGAAAGCAGCGTCTTGCCCTTCTGCATGACCAGCTGGTCGGCAAGCTGGTACTGCCATTCGCGACTGATGTCCGGCGCAAGGCGGTTGCCGCCGAACTGCACCCGCACATCGCCGATGGTGCCGTCCGGGAGGTCGGACCTGATGCGGACGAATCCGCGGGGCAGCGGGCTGATCGGCGTCAGGGTCCGCGAGGAACTGGAGAAGGCGAAGCGCAGGTCGTTCTGCGTCGAGCCGGCGAGGCTGGAACGCAGGGATGCCAGCGCCTGCTGCTCGGCGGATGCGAAATCAGACCGCGCATCGTAAATGGCCAGCGGCTGGTCCACGCCGCCGCTGAGCGGGTTGTCCCAGTCGGTGTAGTTGTACCGCACCGTGAGTGTCTGGCTGGGCGAGATGCTCCAGTCGAGCCGGCCGAAGGCCGTGTTCGCAGTGAGGCTCCGGTCGAAGGCGCCGACCTGCTGCTGGTTCGGGTCCTGTCCGTACTTCTCCTGCAGGATCACGAGCATACGCGCCAGCGAGTCGCGCGAAATGCCCGCCGCAATCTCGTCCGCGTCCGTCTTGACGTCGGCGATGAAGAGGGTCTCGCGGCTGTCGAATCGCTCGAATGCCGCGAAGAAGAGCAGCTTGTTCTTCAGGATGGGGCCACCGACGCTTCCGCCCCACTGTGTCGTGTTGAAGGCCCGCTCGTCCCGGCTCCGGCCGAGGAAGTCCGTCGCGGCGCTCAGGTTGTCGTCGCGATGAAAGGCGAACACGGACCCGGCAAAGCTGTTGGTGCCCGAGCGCGTCGCCGCACTCACCGTTCCGCCGCCCGCCCGGCCCTGGCTCACGTCGTACACGTTCGTGTTGACCTCGAATTCCTGGATCGCCTCGAGGCTGATCGTGAACGGGCCGGCGCCATCTTCGCCGGCGCGCAGCATGTTCTTGGCCTGGGCGCCGTCGATAGTGTAGTTGGTTGCCGTCCAGCGGGCGCCGCCCACCGACTGCTGCGGACCGACCGTGGGTGCCAGCGCCGAGAGGTCGGTGAAGTTCCGGTTGACGGTGGGCATGGCCGCCAGCTGCTCGGCAGTGAACCGGCTGTTGCCGCCGATGCGGCTGGCACGGTCATCGAGGCTGTCCGAGCTGGCGACCAGTTCCTCGAGCACGACGGTGCTCGGTATCAGCGTGAACCCCACTTCCACCCGGTCGCCCAGACCCAGCGTGATGCCGGGGTACTGCGACGGCACGTAGCCGATTCGCCTCGCCGTCACGATGTAGGGACCGCCGAGCGCGAGCTGCAGGAAGGCGAACCGGCCGCTCGTGTTGGTCGTCGCCCGCACGATGAAGCCGGTGGCGGTGTTGCGCGCCTCGATGGCGACGTCGGCGAGCGGCGTGCCATTGCTGTCATGCGCCGTGCCCATGATCGACGCGTCGGTCGTCTGGGCCACAAGTGAGTGCGGGATGAGCGCGAGAAGGAGCAGGCCCGCAAGGCATGCGGGTAGCAGGACATACGTCCGGAGTGCGCCGGCGCAGCTGATGAAGGCTGGACGCGCGGCGCCAAGTGGCGCCGATATGTGGGGGGGCATGGAGCACCTAACGTACGTGCCCGAACGCCCTATCGGAAGACCATTTCAGTTATTCAAGGGATGTTTTGGTCATTTAAGGCACTGATCGCCGCATCGATAATTCCTATCGACTGGGCGATGCGCGCCAGATCAGGCCGGCGGGGCGGCCATCGTCATCACGGCGCGTACCTGGCCATGCTTGCGGCCCAGCATCATCACGGCGTCGTCCCGTTCCCGGACCGAGCGGTAGATCCCGAACAGCGTCGACCCGGATCCGCTCATGCGGCACACCAGCGGATGCGTCGTGCACAGCGCCTCGAATGCGGAACGCACCGCCGGATGCCGCGCAAACACCACCGACTCGAAATCGTTGCCCGCCATTCGCCCGATACTGCCCCAGCTGGAGAGCGCATCCAGGTCAAGCGCGAGCGCACCGCGGCGCCCGTCCTTCTTTCTCGCGGACGAGACCCAGCCGTAGGCCTCGGCGGTGCCGACGCCGTCGGGCGGCGTAATGAGCAATGCGGCCGCGGCCGGCAATGACGGCAATCGCAGCAGGCGCTCGCCGTGTCCCCAGCCAAGGGCCAGCGGCGCACCGGAGACGAAGAACGCCATGTCGCTGCCGAGCCGGGCCGCGAACTGCAGCAGCTCGTGCCGCGGGACTGCATTCCCGGCGAGCTGGTTCACCGCAACAAGCGCCGCCGCTCCATCGCTCGATCCGCCGCCCAATCCCGCACGCACCGGTATTCGCTTCGTGAGCCGGAGCCGCACCCCGAACTTCCGGCCGGTGGCCTCGAGTACCAGGTTCGCGGCGCGCATCACCGTGTTCTGTTCCACCGGGCCGGTCTCGTCGCTTCCTTCCACCTCCAGCGTGACTGCGCCGTCCGCCGCCGGTTCGGCTGTGAGTGTGTCGTGCAGGTCGAGCAGGGCAAACACCGTCTCGAGCGAGTGAAAGCCGTCGTCCTCGCGCGCCAGGACGCGCAGGAGGAGGTTCACCTTGGCATGGGCCGCGATCGTGATGGCACTCATTGCGAGGCCTGGCTCTTCAGGTCCCGGAGCGCAATCGGGCTCAGGGCGAGCGACAGCACGCCGAGCAGCGTCACCGGAAGCAGCGTCGTAAGGTGATAGGTGACCGCATAGGAGAATCCGGTCGTGTCGGGGACACCGAACAGGCTGAGCACGGCCACGAGCGACGCCTCGAACGGGCCGATGTAGCCTGGTGTCGACGGTACCGCGATGCCGAACGCCATGGCACTCTGCATCAGCATTGCGCCGCCGAACGACACCCGGATGTCGAACGCGGCGAACATCACGTAGAAGGACAGTGCGCTCATGATCCAGAGCGTGATCGACCAGAAAACCACGCCGGCCAGCCGGGCCGGCGAGCGGAGTCCCGCAAGTCCCTCGGTGATCTCGCGACCGATCGACGCCAGCCGCTCCTGCAGCCTTCCCGCCGGGAGCACGGCGCGCACCATGCGCTCGAGCAGTGTAGGCTGGATGACGATCGCCACGCCCATGGCCACGGCGAGGAGGGCACCGATGCCGGCAACGGTGGCGATGCGCGCGAGCCGGATGCCGGCGATCACGGTCGTTGCGGGAAGGTCGGAGAGCAACAGGCCGGCCGCCAGCAACAGCACGAGGGTGAGCGCGTCGAACACCCGCTCCACCACCAGCGACGTAATCGCGCCGGTCAGTCGCACGTGACCCAGGCGCGAGATGGCGTACGCGCGGAGGAACTCTCCGGCGCGGAGCGGCAGGAGGTTATTCGCCATGAATCCCATCGCCACGGCGTGCCAGCGCGGCCAGAAGGGGACGTCGGCGCCGGTGTCGGACTTGATGAGGAGTTTCCAGCGGACCGCCCGGAGCACGAAGGAGCCGGTGGCGAGAATGACACCGAGCATGACGGGCCAGGGCCTGGCGCGGCGAATTTCGGTGCCGACTTCGGCGAGATTCACGTTGCGCATGGCCCAGGCAAGCAGGCCCGCCGATACTGCAACGCCAATGAGCGCCGTCCACAGGTGGCGGCGACTGCCGCCTGTGGAGCTAGCGCCCGTCAAGAGCGAGCGGAACGAGGTCGAGAAGTTCGTCGAGCAAGGGGCGCAGGACCGCGATGTGCTGCCCGCGATCGAGCTGGGCCCGCATCTCGCTGCGCACCTCGGCCGCACGGAGCAGCGCGCTGTGTCCGCGATAGAGGAGGTCGTCGATGGAGAGGATCACTTCCTGCACTTCCTGCTTCACCTGCTTTGCGACCGTCCCGAGCAACTCTTCCAGCGATCCCTCCCCGACACCGAGATCGTGCAGCAGCTCGGCATAGGTGAGGAGGCCCGCCTCGAAACTGGTGGGCGCGCGATCCGCGAGATCAGTCGCCACCTTCCGTGGCGGCTCCGCCACCGGCTCGGGTGCGGCCACGACTGACGCGGCCTCGAGGGCCTCCACTTCCGCGACCGCCATCTCCATCGTCTCGGCCAGTGCCATGGCCGCGCCAGCCGGCGCCAAGGAGTCGCCCGGCACGATCTGTTCGAGCAACGCGATCAGCGCCGCGTCGGAATCGGCCTCTGTCGGCGCCTCGGGTGCGAGGTCCTCGATGGGCACGACATCGTCGTCCGCAGGAGCGGCAGGAGCGGCAGGAGCGGCAGGAGCGGCGGGAGCAGGAGCGGCAGGTGCCGCCGCTGCCCCGCCAAGCAACTCCAAGGCGCTGAGAGTCAGCGTCCACTCGGTCGCATCGGGTGCAGCTGCGTCGGCGGCCCGACGGAGGAGCAGGCCGCCGCGCCGAAGTACGTCGGCAAAGTCGGCGGCCCGGGCGCTCGCATCGCCAGTGGTGATCCTGGTCCGTGCCACCGAGGCAAAGGCACTGACTGGCAGTGTCAACTCGCTCGCGCCACTCGAGAGCGCCCCGAGCGGGGCCACCAGGGCGAGCAGCCGGAGGTCGCGTTCGGTGGCGCTGCGCGCGCCGGCCAGCCGGTCGGCCACCTGGGCCAGGAACTCACCGTGGCTCACGAGCTCCACCGCACCAAGCGCCAGTCGATGCCGGGACGCCTGCGCCGCCGGCTCGCCCTCGAACAGGAGCTGTTCGATCGGCATCACATCGGCGTCGAACGCGAGTATCTGCCGCAGCAGGTCGGTGAAGCGAAGGGCTTCAGGAGTGTCGCTTGCGGGCTGGCCGCTCTCGGTGACGTCCCGGCAGATCCGGCTCAGCGCCAGTGCGGCCGCATCCACCATTTCGGGTGCCATCGGGGCGGGCGCGAAGGATCGCGCGAGCTCGCCGATAGCCGACTCGATCCCGTCGAGGATCTCCGGCAGGGGCGCGAACTCGGCGAGCTCTGCCAGGCCGCGGAGCTGCTGCATGCGGCGCAGCACCGCGTGCAGTGCCTCGCGGGCATCGGTCGATGTGCGCAGGGAGCGGGCAGCGCGATCGAGCGCACTGGCGATCAGCGCGCCTTCGCGGGCCACGAACGCGCGCACGCCGGTCTGTGATGGTGGGCTTCCGGCCTGTGGCCCCGCCGCGGGTGCCTGACCCGTCATGCGCTCCAGGTCAGTCGCGATGCGACGGGCCCGCGCAGTATCACCGTCGCTCCACTGACCCACGCGGCGCACCAGGCCCCGGAAGTCGTCCACTACCTGCAGCGCCATTTCCCGGGTGGCCGCATCCCAGGGCCGGAGGCCATCGCGTACCCCGCGCGCCAGGGACTCGAACGCCGCACCAGCCTGGGCAACCGGCTGCAGGTTGGCCATGAGGGCGGCACCGCGCAGCAGGCGTACCTGGCGGACGAATTCCTCGCCCGACACGCCTTCCGGGCGCGCCAGCAGCGCCTCGAGGCGGTTGAGGCATTCGCCCGCTTCGAGCGTGAAGAAGTCCGCTGTGCCGAGCGTTTGACTCATGAGTCGATTCGTGATCCGGAGGAGGTGAGGTGAAGACTAGGCCGCGGCCGAGGGCGGAGCAAGGCGTTCAGGGGCGCGCCGCCGTCACCAGCGCGCCCATGGTCTCCACCGCCGGTCGCATCCCCGTGAGCACCGCGCGACTCACGACGCTGTGCCCGATGTTCAGCTCCTCGATCTCCGGAATGGCGGCAACCGGCTGCACGTTGAGGTAGGTGAGGCCATGGCCGGCGTGCACGGCGAGCCCGGCATCATGCGCCGTCCTGGCGGCCCGGCGCAGGACATCCAGCGCACGGTCGTCCCGCCGCCAGTTGTGCGCGTACTCGCCGGTATGCAGCTCGATCGCCGGGACGCCCAGCGCCGCCGCCGTCCGGATCGCGCCCTCGTCCGGATCGATGAAGAGGCTCACCCGGACGCCGGCGTCGCCCAGGCGCCTGATGGTGTCCGTGAGGCGCGGGCCCGGGCGCGTCAGGTCCAGTCCCCCCTCGGTGGTCACCTCTTCCCGCCGCTCCGGCACAATCGTCGCCTGGAATGGCCGGAGGTCACACGCGAGGGCCACGACGTCGGCGCTGGTGGCGAGCTCGAGATTGAGGACGGTCGTCACCGCGGCCGCCAGCCGCGCGCACGTCATCGTCCTGGATATGCCGCCGGTCCTCGCGCAGGTGCGCGGTGATTCCGTGCGCGCCGCCCTGTTCCGCCGCGAGCGCCGCCTCGACCGGATCGGGCTCGTCGGTGCGTCGCGCCTCGCGCACCGTCGCCACGTGATCGATGTTGATGTACAGGCGCATTTGCCGTTGCTGGGAGGGGGTGAAGGTCATTAGTTTCGCTGTCCAACGATAGCATCGTGAGGCATGCGTTGGCTCGAAACAAGCTGTTGGTCCTTGCCCTGGTCCTTGGCTGTGCGGCTGCGTCTCCCGGGTCGCTGGCCGCCCAGATCGAAACCACGCCGCAGGGCGCGGTAAATGCCTTCATGAAGGCGGTGGCAGACAGCAACCTGCCGCGCATGACGGAGTTGTGGGGTACCGAAAAGGGCCCCGCGGCCAAGACGCGGCAGCCGCCCGACTTCCAGAAGCGCATCTACATCACGTACGCGTTCCTCAAGGGCGGGAGCTACACCATCTCGGCGACCGAGCCGAGCCCGGCCGAGAAGGACAAGCGCTACATGATCCTCGAGTACAATCGCGCTGACTGCCACAAGCTGGTCCCGATCACGGCCGTCAAGACCAAGAACGATGGCTGGATCGTCACCTCGCTCGACCTGACCCAGGTTGGCGTGCCCGGCCGGCCATGTGGTGGCGCGATGACGCCGGACAGCGCCGCGTCGGTGGCCCCGGTACCCACGCCGGGTGCGGCGGCGCCGGTACAGACTGGTCCGACCACGCCACCGGTGCCGACGCCGCCGGCGAAGCCGACGACCACGGCACCGGCGAAGAAGTAGGAAGGCCGGCAGTCCAGAGGACCGGGTATCAGGATCTCAGGACTTCCGGGCTTCAGTAAGCTCCAGCAGAATTCCGGCCGTCGATTTGGGATGGACGAAAGCAATTCGCCTCCCGTGGGCCCCGGTTCGAGGGGTTTCATCTATCAGCCGATAGCCATTGCTGCGGCAGCGCTCGAGGGCGGCGTCGAGATCCGGAACCTCGTAGCAGACGTGATGTATCCCTGGCCCGCGCCGTGCAAGGAACCTGGCGATGGGGCTGTCGGAGGAGGCTGGTTCGAGCAATTCGACCTCCGGGCCGCCAAAGGGGAGCGACACAATGACAGCGCCGTCCGCCGTCTCGGCAGGCTTTGGCTGGAGACCCAGGACGTCCCGATAGAAGGCAAGGGCATCTGCCACGCTCGTAACGGCGATGCCAACGTGGGCGATGTGTGGTTGATCGGACACCGGAGACTCCGCGAAAGTGGTGCAGCCGGAAAGCCGTGGAATCTTAAGCCATCGCGCACAATGCGCGGTGAGAGAAAGGAAGCAGTGAAGCAATGCCTGGCGTAAATACCAAGACTCCAGCCGTGACCGACGACTCGTTCGCGGCTGATGTTGACCAGTCCAAGGGCCTCGTGCTGGTGGACTTCTGGGCCGTGTGGTGTGGCCCGTGCCAGATGGTGGCACCGGTGCTCGAGCAGCTGGCCGGCGAATACGATGGCAAGGCCCGCATCCTGAAGCTGGATGTGGACTCGAACCAGCGCACTTCCATGAAGTACAACGTTCGCTCCATCCCGAGCATCCTGTTCTTCAAGGACGGGAAGCACGTGGACACGGTGGTCGGGCGCAGTGCCGAAGCCGATGATCGAGGCGAAGATCAAGCAGCACCTCAACTAGGACGGCTTGGCGCGGCGAGGCAGCATGGGCGGTAGCGAGGCGCAATCCTCCTGCCGCCCTTGATGCTTCTGCCGCTCCTGCTGGCCGGAGCGAAGGCTGGACCTGGTGGCATCCCTCTTCGTCGTCGCGACACCACTCGGCAATCTCGGCGACCTGAGCGCCCGCGCCATCGAGGTGCTGCGCGCCGTGCCGGTCGTGGCGGCCGAGGATACCCGCCGCAGCCGCGGGATTGCTCGAGCACATCGGCGCCCATCCGCAGCTGCTCAGCTTTCACGCGCACTCATCCGAGCGCCGGCTCGAATCACTGCTGGAGATCCTGGCGGCAGGGAAGGACGTCGCCCTGGTCTCCGACGCCGGTACGCCCGGCGTCAGCGACCCCGGGCCGGACCTGGTGCGGGCGGCGGCCGATGCGGGGCATCGTGATCGTCCCCATTCCGGGGCCGAATGCCGTTGCCACCGCGCTCTCCGCCTCGGGCTCGCCCGGCGATCGGTTCCTGTTTCTCGGCTTCGTGGCGCGTCGCGGTGGGGAACGGACCCGGCTGCTCGCGAGTGCCGCCGCGGCGGAGTGGAGCGTCGTGTTCTACGAAGCCCCCGGGCGAATCCTCGAGCTGCTGGACGACCTGGTCACAGTGGCCGGCGGAGACCGTCGCGTTACGGTGACGCGTGAGCTCACGAAGCTGCACGAGGAGATCCGGCACGGATCCCTTGCGTCGCTGGCGGCGTACTATCGTGAGGCGGAACCGCGAGGCGAGTTTACCGTAGTGCTCGAAGGCACCGGAATGGCACCGGTCGCGCCTGATCGCACCGAGGAAGCCACTGCCACCGCACGGCAGCTCCTGGCCGAGGGAATTACCCGTCGCGAAACGTCGCAGCGAATTGCCGCTGAATTCGGTCTTTCACGCAATGATGCCTACCGCCTCGTCACGGGCCTGACCTGATGCCCTCCCGCTCCAGGCTTGTCGCGATCCTCGGCCTGCTCGCGCTTCCGCTGCACGCGCAGCAGGTGGCGACTCGTGCGCCGGCGCCCACCATTCGCGCCGGCGCCGCCGAGCCGCTCCAGACCATCGGCCGCCTGCATTACGAGGGGGGCGGGGACTGGTATGCCAATCCATCGAGCCTGCCGAACCTGCTCGAGGCGATCCGCACCCGCACCGGCATTCCGGTCGAGAAGCAGGAGCGTACCGTGACGCTCGCGTCGGACGAGCTCTGGAGCATGCCGTACATCTACATGACCGGCCATGGCAACGTGCACTTCTCCGATGCCGACCTGAAGATCCTGCGCGCGCTACCTCGCGCAGGGCGGGTTTCTGCATGCCGACGACAACTACGGCATGGACCAGTCGCTCCGGCGCGAACTGGCGCGGCTCTTTCCCGACCAGCAGCTGACGGACGTGCCACTGGATCATCCGATCTACCATCTCGTCTACGAGATGACTCGCGGCATTCCCAAGATTCACGAGCATGACGGCAAGCCGGCACAGGGCCTTGGCCTGTACCTCAACGGCCGCCTGGTGGTCTACTACTCCTATCAGTCCGACCTTGGCGATGGATGGGAGGATTTCGAGGTCCACAAGGATCCGCCCGAGAAGCATGAAGCTGCGCTGCGAATGGGCGTGAACCTCTATGCCTACGCGGTAGGCTCGGGCACATGAGTCGTACCGAGCTGGCGCTGCTGCAGGCAACGCGGCCGCTGCGATCGCGGCATGCGCTCACCTGGGTGCTGGCCGGGATCGGCGCGATGCTGCTGATGCTTGGCCTCACGGCGTGGCTGGCGCGACTTCAACTGCTGCAGAGTCCCGCATGGGTGCCGGCTGCATGGCTGGGGGCGTTGCTCCTGGCGGCGGCCGTGGCCTGGACCGCGCGGCGCGGCCGCGGTGCACTGGAGGTGCCGGCACTCGCCGAGTGGCTCGAGCGTTCGGGCGCATGGCGCCTCGGGTCATTGCGCGCGCTGCTGGAGCGCAGCCAGCAGGGCTCGAGCGAGGAACTGGCCACCGCCGCCGATGCCTCCTCGGCCGCTGCCGTGGCCGCGCGCGCCTCGCACGCACTCTCGCCGCTGCACGCCCGGCTTGCCGTGCACCAGCGCGCGGCGTTGGCCCTGCTGGGCGCGGGTGTGGTCGCGCTTGGCACCAATGCGCAGCTGCGCGCAAAGGGCTCCATGCTCTGGCATCCACTTCGAGCCTGGCACGCCGCCGTCTCCCCACTCCAGCTTCGGGCATCCGCCGACAGCGTGGACCGCGGCACACCCGTCACCTTCAGCATCACGACCTACGGTCGCAACCAGGCGACACTCTGGCTGCGGGCCCCCGGCGAGGCGTGGCAGGAGACGCCGGTCACGCTCAACGACGAAGGCGCGGGCGAGTCACCTCGTGCCGGCGGTGGAAACCGATCTCTACGCCCGCGTATCGAGCGGCGAGCGCAGTTCGGACACGGTCCTTGTGCATGTGCGGCAGCCGGTTTTCCTCGCGACCCTGGCGGTGACCGCACACTACCCCGCGTACCTCAAGCTGGAGGACGAGCCGCTACCGACCACCGGCGACACCATCCTCCTGCCGGCCGGCGCGCGGCTTACGACGCGCGGCGAGGCCACCGCCGAGCTCGAGAGCGCATCGTGGAGCGACGAAGGACTGGAGAGCGCCCTCCCGGTGGATGGGAAGCAGTTCGCGGGCGACTTCACGCCGCAGAAATCGGGTGCGTATCGACTGGTGCTTCGGACGGCCAGTGGTGCGGCACTCGCGGGCGACTCGGTGGTGCTGCCGCTTCGCATTGTCGCGGACAGCGCACCTCACCTCGAGATCCCCATACCCGGTGCCGACACGACCGCCTCGCCCGATGCCCGGGCGCTGGTGGTGGTGGATGCGCATGATGATCATGGGCTTGCGAGCATCACCCTCGAACTGCGTCGCGTCAGCGCCACTGGCGCCGCCGATCCGATACGGGAGCAGGCAGTACCGCTGCCCGGCGGCGTTCCTGATCGTGCGGTGCTGAGTGCCCAGGTGGACCTGAGGCAGATGGGCCTCCAGCCGGGCGACACGCTGAGGTATCGCGCCCGGGGCGTGGACAATGCCCCGCACGCTCAGGTCGGCCTCTCCCGCGAATACGTACTGCGGATCCAGACGCTCGCCGACTTGCGCGCCGACCAGCGGCGCGATGTGCAGGCCCTCAAGGGGCAGCTCGACTCGCTCTCGGCGCAGAGCAAGAAGCTCGAGCGGCAAACCGAGGACCTGTCGCGCTCGCAGCCGCGGGATGGCTCCAAGCCGGGCGAGACGTCCGAGAACCTCACGTTCGAGCAGGCACGCAAGGCCGAGGCGGTCGCGGACCAGCAGGAACAGTTGCTCAAGAAGGCCGAGGAGACGCAGAAGGCACTGTCCGACGTGCGGCGCGAGGCGGAGACGGCCGGCATTGCCGATTCCGCGCTCATGGCGCAGCTGGCCGAAGTGCAGCAGCAACTGGAAAAGGCCCTGACGCCCGAGATTCGCGCCAAGCTGGCCGAACTGCGCGAGGCCCTCAAGGAGCTCAATGCCGAGCACACGCAGGATGCGCTGAAGGAGCTGGCCGAGAAACAGAAGGAGCTGCGAGAGGCGCTCGAGCGGAGCAAGGAACTCTTCGAGCGCGCGGCAATGGAGGGGGAGCTGCAGAGTCTCGCGAAGGATGCGAAGGACCTGCAGCAGAGCCAGGAGCAGTGGAACAAGCAGGTCGAGGCGTCTGCGGACAGCCAGCGGTCGGCAGCCGCGGAACAGGATCTCGCGAAGCAGGCTGAGGCCCTGTCGTCCGGCGCTGAAGCAGATGTCGGAACAGATGAAGGACACGCCTCGTGGCGACCAGCTCGCACAGGCATCACAGAAGGCGGGCAAGGCATCGGCCAAGATGCAGCAGGCGTCCAAGTCGGCGAAGCAGGGACAGAAGAAGCAGGCCCGGCAGGAGGGTGAAGAGGCTGAACAGGAACTCAAGCCGCTGGGCGACGATCTCGAGCAGCAACGTGAGCAGATGGCGCAGGACATGCGCGACGAGGTGACGGCCCAACTCGACCAGGCGATCGCCGACGTGAGCCGGCTGGGTGAACGGCAGCTCACGGTGTCGGAGGGCTTCCAGAAGGGTGAGCCTGCGGCGAGACTGCGGGCCGAGCAGGGTGCCGTCGAGGAGGGCGTCGAACGGTTGCAGGATCAACTGCACCAGGTGGAAGGCAAGAACGCGCTCATCTCGCCCCAGATCGGCACCGCCCTCGCCGCGGCCCAGCGCTTCATGCAGCAGGCGCGCGACGCGGTGTCGTCGGCCAACGCCAATCCACGCGAGGCTGGCGACCGCGCGGGCGATGCGCTCGACGCGCTCAATGCAGCAGCGCACGGGTTGCTGCGCGCACGCGGGGACGTCAGCGGCTCGCAGTCGGGCTCCGGTCTCGCTGAGGCGATGGAGCAGATGCGGCAGATGGCGCAGCAGCAGGGCCAGCTTGGCCAGCAGGGCGCGTCGCTGCTTCCGCAGATGGGCGCGGGCGGCGCCGCGCAGCAATTGCAGGCGCTCGCTGCCCAGCAGCGTGCGCTGGCGCAGCAGCTGGAGAAGCTGAAGGGCCAGGGGAGCATGCCGGGAGCCGGCGAAATGGCCAACGAGGCGGAAGACCTGGCGCAGAAAATGGAGGCAGGCCGCCTCGACCGGCAGACGGTCGAGCGCCAGGAAAAGCTGTTCCGTCGAATGCTCGATGCCGGGCGCACGCTGCAGGGCGAGGAGAAGGATGAGCAGAAGGAACGACAGAGCACCACGGCCACGGGCGACAGCGTGTTGCTGCCGCCGGCCCTGCGGGCGAAGCTCACCAGTGACGACGGGCGGCTGCAGGTTCCGAGCTGGGAGGAACTGCAGCGACTGTCACCGGCCGACCGACGGATCGTTGTCGACTACTTCCGCCGCCTAGCAACACCGGGCGTCCCATGACGTCGCTGCAGTGGGGTACGGCGCTGCTCCTGCTGGCGTCACCGGTCGCGGCCCAGGCCGATTCGCTCAACCGCGCCTTCGACCTCGAGCGGCGCGGCAACTACGCCGCGGCGGTGACAGCATATCGCGCCGTGCTCGCGTCCCGTCCTGGAGACGTGAGTGCGATGCTTGGCTTGGAGCGATCGCTGCAGCCGCTCAACCGGTCGGCGGAGCTGGTGCCGGATGTGAGCGTCGCGCTGGCCAGCAATCCGTCCGCGCTTCCCCTCTACAGCATCGCTGTCCGCACCTATGGCGCGGCGGGGCTCACGGACAGCCTCAAGAGGACAGTCGATCGCTGGGCCCAGCTTGCTCCCGGCGACGAGGCGCCGTATCGCGAATGGGGCAACGCGCTGCTCGCGCGACGCGACCGGAACGGCGCCAAGGCGGCCTTTCTCGCCGGTCGGCAACGACTGGGTGTGCCGGCGATGGCCCCGGAACTCGCGCAACTCGCAATAGCGGAAGGCGACTACGGCACTGGCGCGCGAGAGTGGCTGCTGGCGATCAAGAAACTGCCGGGCTATCGCTCCAGTGCCATCGTCACCTTGCGTCAGGCGCCGGAGCCGCAGCACGCCGAGGTGCTCAAGGCGCTGGAGGCGAGCACCACGCCCGAGGCCCGGCAACTCGATGCCGAGCTGCGTGCGCGCTGGGGCGATCCGCTGGGCGGCTTCGAGCGACTGCAGGCCGCATTGCCGTCCAATGCCGGCGAGGCGGTCGAACTCCTGCGGCAGTTCTCCGATGCATTGCGTGGCAACATGGCCCTGGTCTATCGCCAGGCACTCGGGCGTACGCTCGAGGCGATGGCCGACCGTGCGCGGGGGCAGGCAGCAGCGCGACTCCGTCTCGATGCGGCGCAGGCCTATCTCGATGGCGGTGACCGGGCGGCCGCGCGCCGGATGCTCTCTCGCCTGGCCGATGATCCGCAGGCCGCATCGTCGCTGAGTGCCAGCGCGTCGGCGACCCTGCTGCGATTGCTGGTCGACGAGGGCAAGATGGACGAGGCTGAGGCGAGCCTCGCGCAGTACAAGAGCGTGCTCTCCGCCGAGGACCAGGCTACGCTGACACGGCGTGTGGCACTGGGATGGGCGCGCGCCGGAAAGCTCGAGCGTGCGCAGTCGCTGGCAGCGAACGACAGTTCGGTCGACGGGCTGGCGCTGCAGGGCCAGCTCAAGCTCTTTCAGGGTGACCTGGCCGCTGCCGTGGCACTGCTCAAGGCGGCGGGCCCCTACGCCGGCACGCGCGAGGAGGCGACGGCGCGGACTTCGACACTGGCATTGCTGCAGCCGATGCAGGACGACAGCCTTCCCGAGCTCGGTGCCGCATTCCTGACGCTGGAACGGGGTGATACGGCGGCTGCTGCAGCAGCGTTCGCCGCCATCGGCGCCAGGCGACCGCCCGCCAAGGGAGGCGCGGAGCTGATTCTCCTCGCGGGCCGTCTCGAAGCGGCATCGGGCAAGGCGCCGGCGGCCGAGAAGCTGTTCCGGGTTGCGGCCGATTCGAGCGCACCGTCTGCTGCGCCGGCCGCACTCCTCGAGCTGGGCCGGTTGCTGGCGCAGTCGGGCCGGACGACGGAGGCGGTGCCGGTCTTCGAGCACCTGATCCTGGACTATCCCCGCAGTGCGTTGGTGCCTCAGGCACGCCGCGCGCTCGATGAAGCGAAAGGAGTCGTGCCGCAGTAATGTGCCTGCATTGTGTTTCCCGACGGGATTTCCTGCGCGTTGCCGCGGCCGTTCCGATCCTGCCCATGGTCACGCGTCACTGGGTGCCGCTCCGGGCCGACTGGCTGCTCATTCCCATGGACGATGTGCAGGGTGAGCACCTCAAGGCCTATGGGCTCACGTTCCGCGCGATCCAGCGGGGCGTGAAGGCCGAGTGGCTGCTCAACTATCGCGGTGGCTCGTTCCTGATGCCCAGCGACGCCGCCACGACTCGCGACGCCGCCCTCAACGGCATCACGGTCGAGGGGCTGAGCGACGGCGCAGTCACCCAGATTCGCGGCGAGATCGCAAGCTCGAACATGGAGGCAGTGCCGCTCGAGAAGGCGCCCAAGGTTGCGGTGTACGTACCGCCGTTTGCCGCCCCGTGGGATGACGCCGTCACCATGGCGCTGACCTACGCCGGAATCGAGTACGACAAGCTGTGGGATCCCGAGGTGATCAAGGGCGGGCTCAAGACCTACGACTGGCTGCACCTGCACCATGAGGACTTCACCGGCCAGTTCTCCAAGTTCTACCTCAACTATGCCGGGGCGCCCTGGCTGGCGGAGATGGTCTCGCGCAACAAGGATGTCGCGCGGAGCCTTGGCTATCCCGACGTGCCGGCACTCAAGAAGGCAGTGGCTCGCGACATTGCGGCTTTCGTCGAGCGAGGCGGGTTTCTCTTTGCCATGTGCACGGCCACCGAGACGCTCGACCTGGCGCTCGCCGCCGAGCAGGTGGACATCGCCGCATCCTACGCCGATGGAACGCCGGTCGAGGCCAATGCGTCGGCCCGGCTCGACTGGAGCAAGACACTCGCCTTCCAGAACGCGACGCTGGAACTGAGCCCGACAACCCCGGTCTTCTCCGACATCGACGGCCACCAGGTCAATTCCGCCGAGCGACGCCAGCCGCTGGGCACATTCACCATCTTCGGGTTCAGTGCCAAGATCGATCCGGTCGCCACGATGCTGGTGCAGAATCATCGCGACGTGATCCCGGATTTCTATGGCCTCACGACCTCGTTCACGAGGAAGACACTCAAGCCCAGTGTCACGGTGCTGGCCGATGAGCCGGGCGCACCGTGGGCCAAGTACATTCATGGTGAGAAGGGGCAGGGCACCTGGACCTTCTATGGCGGGCACGATCCGGAGGACCCGCAGCACCAGATTGGTGATTCGCCCACGGACCTGACGCTGCACCCGCACTCGCCGGGCTACCGGCTCATCCTGAACAATGTGCTGTTTCCGGCGGCGAAGAAGAAAGAGCTGAAGACGTGAATGAGGCGCCCGGGCGGCCTGGCGCCATGGCGGCAGGCGGAAAGAGGGGCAGGAATTGACCGAGCGCATCACACCCGGTGTTGTCACATACCTGGCACAACAGATAGCCGCGGCGGATGGCCGCGAGGTTTCCTTCGTCGCGGAACTGGACCGCGACGGGGTCCTCGTGTCTGCGCGCGCGGTGGCGCGGGGCACGGTCGATCGCGTGCTGGCGCTCCCGGGCGTCGCCCGGCCGGGCGAGATGCTGCTGCACAACCATCCCAGTGGTCACCTCTCGCCCTCGGGCGCCGACCTCGCCGTGGCGGCCCAGGTGCACGACAACGGCGTGGGTTTCGGCATCATCTCGAACGACGCGACCCGTCTCTACGTCGTGGTGGAAGTGCCGAAGGTGCACGTGGAGACGCGGCTCGACACGCTCGAAGTGGTGGCGGAACTGGGGGAGCATGGCGCGGTAGCGAAGGCCATGGGGCAGTTCGAGGACCGGCAGTCCCAGCGCGACATGTGCGCCCACATTGCCGACGCATACAACGACGGCGGAGTGCTGATGCTCGAGGCGGGAACGGGCGTGGGCAAGAGCTTTGCCTATCTGGTGCCGGCGCTGGCATGGGCCCGTGCCAATGGCGAGCGCACCGTCGTCAGCACCAACACGATCAACCTGCAGGAACAGCTGGTCGGGAAGGACCTGCCATTCCTGCGCGACGCGCTGCGCACCGACGAGCACGAACCATCGTTTGCCCTGCTCAAGGGATGGCGCAACTACCTCTGCCTCGCGCGGCTGCAGCAGGCGGTGGGCGCGCAGCGCACCCTGCTCGAGCCCGACAAGCTGGACGAACTCTCGTCCATCGCGTCCTGGGCCGGCCGGACCAGCGATGGTTCGCTGAGCGACCTGCCGGGTGCGCCCAGCGCCGAAGTATGGGATGAAGTGAGTGCGGAGTCGGATCTCTGCCCGCGTCTCCAGTGCGAGCACTTCGATCGCTGCTTCTTCTTCCGCGCGCGCCGCCAGGCGGCGCAGGCCGACGTGGTGGTCGTGAACCATCACCTGCTCGCCGCGGACCTGCAGGTACGGCAGGCGAGCGACAACTGGCAGGAGGCGGCCGTGCTGCCGCCTTACCAGCGATCGTGCTCGACGAGGCGCATCACATCGAGGATGTTGCGGCCGGCCACCTGGGAACCCAGGTCACCAGTCGGGGCGTCCGTCGCCTGCTCGGCCGCTTCGAGCGCAATGGTCGCGGGCTCGTGCCCACGCTCTTCCATGAACTGCGCTCCATCGACGACTTGCTTGCCCGCGCCAGCCTCGATCTCCTCCGGCAAAGCCTCGTGCCCGCGCTCACGGATGCGCGGCGTGCCTCCGACTCAGCTCTTCGGCCGGTTGCTTGGCCTGCTCGAAGCGCAGCCCGGCGGGCAGCGCCGGCTGGACGATGAGTTCGTTCGCGATCCAGTCTGGGCTGAGGGACTGACGGCGGAACTCGAGGCCAGCCTTCGCGCGTTCCAGGTCCTGCGCGACTCGGTCGAGACGATCGCCGGCCGCCTGGAACAGGCGGATGTCTCGGAGCGCGACTGCGGCTGCTGCAGGAGTTGCGCGCGGTGCTGGGTCGGCTGGAGGTGGTCTCGGAGGGTCTGGTGCACACGCTGCAGCCACCGGCGCCGGGCGAAGCCGTGGTGCGCTGGATCGAGCGGAGCGGCAAGCGCGGGGGAGACATCAAGCTCGCGGCAGTGCCACTCGACCTGGCGCCGGTGCTGCGCGAGCTGCTGTTCGAGAAGGCAAAGACCATCGTCCTCACCAGCGCGACGCTCGCGGCGTCCGGCGACTTCGGGTTCATGGAGGGCCGGCTGGGACTGTCGGGACAGGATTCGCCGGTGACCGTTCGCGAAACCTTTCCCTCACCGTTCGACTATCCCAACCAGTGCGTCTTCGGGATCCCGAATGACATTCCCGACCCGCGGGACGACGAAGCGGGACACGCCTCCGCGACGCTGTCCGCCATCGTCGACCTCGCCTTCGCGTCCGACGGCGGCATGTTCGCGCTCTTCACCAGTCATGCGGCCCTGCAGAAGACCGCCAGCTCACTGCGCCAGACGCTGCAGGGCCGCTGGCCGCTGCTGGTGCAGGGCGAGGCGTCGCGCGACCAGCTGCTGCGCCGCTTTCGCGAGGCTGGCAACGCGATCCTGCTCGGCACCGACTCGTTCTGGGAGGGCGTCGATGTGCCGGGTCGCGCGCTCCGCGCACTGGTTCTCTGCAAGCTACCTTTCAAGGTGCCCAGCGAGCCGCTCACCTCGGCCCGGCTGGAACGGCTCGCCGAGCAGGGGGAGGACGGCTTCATGGGCTACCTGCTGCCGCATGCGGCGCTCAAGCTCAAGCAGGGGTTCGGCCGCCTGATCCGGAGCCAGCGGGATGTGGGTGTCGTAGTGCTGCTCGACAGTCGGGTGACCAGCAAGCGCTATGGCCCGCTCGTGCTGAGCGGACTCCCGCGCGCGGAGCGGATCATTGCGCCGTGGGGCCAGGTGCGGATCAAGTGTGAGGACTTTTTCGCCCGTCACGGCATCGGGGCACCAGTATGACGCTCGTGGTACAACCGACGAAGATCGTCTGTATCGGCCGCAACTATGCCGATCATGCGAAAGAGCTGGGCAACGAGGTGCCGAAGGAGCCGCTCATCTTCCTCAAGCCGCCGAGCGCGTTGCTGGCACATGGCGGCGCGATCGGGCTGCCTCCCGTCTCGCACCAGGTGGAATTCGAGGGCGAGATCGGCGTGGTGATCGGGAGGCGCGCACGCCGGGTGGCCGAGAAGGACGCGGAGTCGTTCATCGCCGGGTACACCTGCATCAACGATGTCACCTGCCGCGATCTGCAGAAGACCGATGGGCAGTGGACCCGGGCCAAGGGGTTCGACACCTTCTGTCCCGCGGGGCCCCGGGTCGCGACGGGCCTCGACTGGCGCACCCTGTCAGTCACGACGCGGGTGAATGGCGTGCAACGTCAGCATGCGCCGTCGAGCGACATGATCTTCTCGGTTCCGCGGCTGATCGCCCATGTGAGTGGCATCATGACACTCGAACCGGGCGACCTCATCGCCACCGGTACGCCGGCCGGCGTGGGTGCGCTGGCTGCCGGCGATGTGGTGGAGGTCGAGGTGCCGGGCATTGGCATATTGTCGAACACCGTGGTCCCGTGGGAGCAGACATGATTCGATTCAGCAACCGGCTCGAGGCCCTGCCAGGGTATCCGCTCGCCGAGATCCCCTCCATCAAGCGCCGCCTGATCGAGTCGGGCATGGACGTCATCGACCTGGGTGCCGGCGACAACGACACCCCGCCTCCCGATGCGGTGCTCACGGCGATGCAGTCCGCGATCCGGCAGACGCCGCTCAGCAAGTACGGCTTCCAGCAGGGGCTGCTGGCGTACCGGCAGGCGATTTCGCGCTGGGTCGATCGCCGGTTCGGCATCCAGTTCGATCCCGTGACGGAGACGCTGCCGCTCATCGGTTCCAAGGAGGGGCTCTCCCACCTGCCCCTTGCCGTCGTCAATCCGGGCGACGTGGTGCTGGTGCCGGAGCCGGGCTATCAGGCCTACATCGGCGGCGCCATTCTTTCGGGCGCGGAGCCGTACATCTGCCCGCTGCGCGCAGACCGGAACTTCCTGCTCGAGCTTGACGATGTGCCGGCCGATGTCCTCAAGCGCGCCAGGCTGGTCTTTGCCAACTACCCCAACAACCCCACCGCCGCGGTGGCGAGCACCGAGTATCTCACGCGGCTGGTGAAGCACTGTCGCACCCACGGGATTCTCCTCGCGTACGACAACGCCTACTCCGAGCTCTGCTTCGACGGCTACCGGGCGCCGAGCATCTTCGAGATCCCGGGCGCGCGGGACATCGCCATCGAATTCTTCTCGCTCTCCAAGAGCTACTCGATGACGGGCTGGCGGATCGGGTTCGCGGTGGGACGCAGCGAACTGATCGGGGCACTCACGCGGGTCAAGTCCTATGTCGATACCGGTCCCTGGCTCGCGATTCAGCAGGCGGCCGTGGCGGCACTCGACGATTCCGATGCGCTGGTGGCACCGGTGTGCGCGGAAATCCAGCGGCGGCGTGATGCGGCGGTCGCGGCGCTCAACGCCAACGGCATCCCGTGCGAGTCGCCCAGGGCGGCGATGTATCTCTGGGTGCCACTGCCCAAGGGCGTGGCGTCCGCAGCCGTTTGCGCGGCGAGTGCTGGAGGAGACTGGCGTGGTGGTGCTGCCGGGTCGGGGTTTTGGTCCAGCCGGTGAAGGCTATTTCCGGATCGCGCTCACGGTCGGGGCGGCCCGGCTGGAGGAGGCGGCGCGGCGCATTGCCGGCGTCCTCGCGAAAACAACCCGCGACGAGCTGGCCGCTGCGCGCTGATGAAGCTTCTCGATACCGATGAGACGATCCTGCTCGTCACCGGTAGCGGCATCCCGGCGGAGGAGCGCGACCGGCCACTGGCGTACTGGCTCAAGGGCGAGATCGACAAACGCGGCGAGGCCCATCCGTATCGTCGCGGCATCGTGGTGGGTGATGCCTGGTATGTCGAGAATCGCATCTTCCAGCTGAATCCCGCCATCACCATCGGGGGGCCGGGCGTGAACGCCGCGGCGCGGGAACTGTCGGACTCGCTGCCGGTGGTGCACTCGGAAGAGGACCGGGTCTTCGTGCAGATGGGAACCAGCGGCGAGGCGCCGAAGGTCTGCCTGTGGGGAGCCGACCTCGCGGCCACCGCGCGGGCCGTACAGTTCTTCGTGCACGATGGCCTGCTGGCGGAGATGCTGGAGCGCCTCTGGCGGCCGCGACCCAACAACGGCGGGGTGTACGTCTGAGCTAGACCCCCAGGTCCTCCAGCGCCTTGTCCACCAGTTCGGTGGCCTTGCCGTCGATGAGCGCGCGAAGGACGTCGGCGGCCTCGAGCGGCAGGTTGTCGGGGTGGACCCGCTGCTTCTCATAGCGTACCACGTGCCCCAGCGGGAACGCCACCAGCCGGTCGTCCACTTCCTCGTCCTCGTCGTTGCCCACCGCAGCATCGTAGCTCGAGCCCGGCACGGACGACGCCCAGGGCGCTTCCTCCTCCTCGTCGTCGTCCGAATCATCCTCCACCAGCGATTCCGGCAGCTGGAGCAAGGCATAGAGCTGGCACTGCAGGCCGGGTGAGGCCTCGCGCGCAACCAGCACGAGCGGCACCGGCGCGCCGAAGAGATCGTGTTCCGCCACCTGGGCCCACATCTCGGGCGCGAGGACGTGACGAGCCAGCAGCCTGGAATCGTGATAGGTCCCCATCAATACCATGCCCTCGGGCGTCCGCTCATCCTCGATGAGGCGCACCTGCAGGGACACCGGTTCCTCGGCGGTCGCGTAGGCGGCCGGCGTGCCGTCGCCGCCGGGCGTGTGGACTGGTTCAGGTCTTGTCATGCTGGAAAGATAGCGCGGCCCGGAGGGGCGCTAGGCGCGCGCCGCGTCCCCTGTTCGGGTGAGTGCAGTGCGCAGGCGGGCAAGGCTCTCGTCGCGCCCCACCACGGCCAGCAGTTCGTTGACCGGCTCGGAGACGGTTGCCCCAGTGAGGGCCACGCGCACCGGCTGCATGGCGTCGCCCAGCTTGATGCCCCGCGCCTCGGCCGCGGCCTTCATTTCCTCGAGCAGGTCCGCCGGCGTCCACGCGCCGGGCGCCACTGACTCGAGCGTTTCCACCGCCAGCGCGAGGCTGGCACCGAAGGCCGGCCCCATCTTCTTCATCAGCTTGTCGGCCTTCTCATCCAGCACGATGCGGCTCCCATCGAGTCGCACCGCGACCTGCTCCGCGAGTTGCAGGATGGTACGCGAGCGCGCCTTGGCGGCGTCGATCAGCGGACGAAGGTCGCGGGAGGCGGCGGTGACGCCCATGCGCTCCAGCTGGCGCACGACGGGCGGCAGCAACTCATCGGCCGGCGTATTGGAGAGATACTGCCCGTTCATCCATTCGAGCTTGGTGGTATCGAACACGGCCGGCTTGCCCTGGATCGACTCGAGCGAGAACAGGTCGATCATTTCCTGCCCGGTCATCACCTCGCGGTCGCCGCCGGGTGACCAGCCCAGCAGGGCCAGGAAGTTCCGCATGGCCGCCGGAATGATGCCCTCGTCCTGATAGTCGCCCACGGCCGTGGCACCGTGACGCTTCGAGAGCTTCTTGCCGTCCGCGCCCAGGATCATCGGCACATGGGCGAAGACCGGCAGCGGTGCACCAAGCGCCTGATACAGGGCGATCTGCTTGGGAGTATTCGAGACGTGATCGTCACCGCGAATCACGTGGGTGATGCCCATCTCGATGTCGTCCGACACGACGGCCAGGTTGTAGATGGCCGACCCGTCGGAGCGCAGGATCACGAAGTCGTCGAGATCACGGCCCTGGAAACTGATGCGGTCATGCACGGCGTCGGTCCAGGCAAGCTCGACATCGGGCATGGCAAAGCGGATGACGAAGGGATCGCCCGCGGCGACGCGACGGGCCTCCTCTTCCGGAGCGAGCTGGTATTTCGCGCGATCGTACTTGTAGGGGCTGCCCGCCGCGACCGCCGCCTTGCGATCGGCCTCGAGCTCCTCGGCCGTCGCGAAGCTGCGATAGGCCTTTCCCAGTGCCAGCAGCCGCTCGGCGTCCTCCTTGTGGCGCGCGCCGTAGGCCCCCTGAAAATACGGGCCCTCGTCCCACGACACGCCCAGCCAGGCAAGGCCATCGAGGATGACCTGCGTATGCGCGTCGGTGCTGCGCTCCTTGTCCGTGTCCTCGATGCGGAGCACGAAGATGCCGCCCGTCCGGCGGGCAAAGAGCCAGTTGAAGAGGGCAGTCCTGGCACCCCCGACATGGAGATAGCCGGTGGGCGAGGGAGCAAACCGTACGCGAATGGGAGAGGATGTCATGGCGGGGCGAAAGTTAGTTTCCCGCCCGTTTGGAGCAACCGAGAAATGCGCCTGGAGGGGTTTTCTACGGAGTGGGAGGGATTCGAACCCTCGTTAAGGGCTTTAGACCCCTAAAACGGTTTAGCAAACCGCCGCCTTCAGCCTCTCGGCCACCACTCCCTCTTGCAGGGCCACAACTTAGACGGCAACTCGGGCCCGACGCAAGCGAACGACTCCTCCGTTGACGCACCTCCGAGCCGCCGCGCCAAGCTATTGCTTCCGCGGAGGCACCGGCCGAATGGTGCGTCCTGCGGCCGACTCGTCGATGAGGGTCTGCAGCCGCCGTACCCGCGTCGTCTCCTGCTTGGCACTGATCACCCACCACGCTGCCACTCGCCGATACCACGCCGGCTGCGCCTCGAAGAACCTCCAGGCCGCCTTGCTGGCGCGGAAGCGCTTCAGTTGTGCCGCCGCGAGCGCGGCACGTTCCCGCTGCTCGTAGGCATACACCACGGACTTCTCACTGGTGCGCTTGCCGAAGGCCACCTTGCCCGCAGTCTTCCACCAGTCCCTGGGCATCGAGTTCGGTGACACGACGAATATTGATCGCGCTCCAGATGCTGCCGTCCCGCCGCGGCGTGAAGCGGATCATGTAGGTGGCGTCGTCGATGCGCCGTCGCATCCCGTCGATCCACCCATAGCACAGCGCCTGGTCCACCGATTCCGGCCAGGTGATGCTGGGATGCCCCGTCGCGCGCTTGTGAAATCCGACCCAGAGCGCGTCTGCCGTGGCATGATGCTTCCTGAGCCACGCACGCCAGCGCGCGGGTGTCGGGAAGAACACGGGATCGGGCAGCGTGCTCACGGAGCGATGCCCTGGCGCGCCTCCCGGCCCGCCCGCTCACTCGCTTCCTCGCGCTTTTCCAGTGCACTCCAGCGGAAGAAGAGGACGATCATCGCGACCCACATGATGGGGTCGGCGATCGCCTTCATCAGCAGGCCGGCAAGCTGCTGGTCGCTGCGCGACTGGATGGTGCCCACGCGCGGCGCCAGCTCGTAGAGCTTGTAGACGGGATGCTCGGAAAAGGTGAGGAATGCGGCCGGCGCCGTCGGGACGATGGTGGCGACGAAGATGTACCCGATCTTGACCGGCTCGGTGATGCGGGAAATGCCCGGTGGCGCCACTACCGGCCACCAGAGGGCCAGGCCACTCAGGAACCAGGCGAGGTCGATGACGAACGCACCGACCTGAGACGCCATGAGTGCATCGGTGATCGTCGGGATGTGCGTGAGCAGCAATACGACGTTGAACGCCACCAGTCCCGTGATGGCGCTCGCGGCCCAGTGCAGCAGGTCCTTCCATCGGCCCGATGCGCCGAGACGACGCCACGCGCCGGGCGGAACCCCGAGGAGGAGGAATGGCGGTGCAATCTGGCTGAGCAGCAGCCACTGCACCGTGTGTACGCTCGCGAGGTAGCCGCCGCCCAGGGTGCCGATGGGCCAGTCGAGGGACATCCACACCAGCACGAAGCCCAGGAGGAAGGTCGCCACCCGACCGCGGCCCCAGGCGAGCGTGGGGTCCTCGCGCATCGCGCGCGCCCGGCTGCGGAAATACAGCACGGCGAGCAGGCCAACCATGAGCCAGACGCCGGGATAGGCGCGCCACGCCCAACTCCAGGGCGTGTTGGTCGCCGAGCACCACCAGGTCATGGCGTCTCCGTCGCCGGGTCGCCGTACGCGCGCACCGGGAGGGCAGCGATGACGTCGCCCGCATGGGCAAACCGCAGCGTCACCGTGATCGTGTCACCCACATGCGGCATGGACTTGAGCGTAGTAAGCATGAGGTGCGTGCCGCCCGGTGCCAGGACAAGGCTGTCGCGTCCACCGATCACCACCGCGCCCATCGGCTGCATGTGCATCATTCCGCCATCGGAGCTGGTGCGGTGCAATCCGGCCTCCGCGGCCAGCGGGCTGTCGATGTGGAGCAGGGTGTCCGGCGTTGCACCTGCATTGATGATCGTGAAGTAGGCTGCCGCTTCGGACGGCGTTGGCGGCGCAAACGCGAACCCGCGCCGAACCGTGATGCCGCCGGCGCCAGTCGATCCCGTCGCGGTGCAGGCGCCTGCCAGGAGCAGGAGTGACAGCCGCTTCACGCCGGGGGGACGGGCCACTTCACCAGGAGGGGGAGGTCGTGGGCCCAGTTCGACTGCCGGAAACCGAAGGGATAGAGGAAGCGGCAGATGTTGTCCGGCGTGCAGGCATACACGAACGCCGCGTGCCCGACGAGGTACGCCCCGCTTGTGCTGTCCCGGGCCGTGGTGTCCTTTTCCGCCGGCGGAACATGTGACGCGAGTTCGGCAGCGGCGACTTGCTGCGGCGTCCCGACCAGGCCGATGAAGGTCGGGATCGAAGCTGTCCAGCCAGGCGCGCAGCCGTGGAATCGAATCACGTTCAGGATCATTGGTGACGAAAACCACCTTGATCCGGCTCGCCTCCGGCGCCGGCATGTTCTTGAGCGTCTGTGCGATGTTCGCCATGTGTACGGGGCAGACATCGGGGCAGTGGGTATAGCCGAAGAAGAGCAGGGTCACGTAGCCATCGGTCTCCTTGCGGAAGTCGAACGGCTTTCCCTGCGTATCAGTCAGGATGAATTCCGGTTTTTCCTGCGGCGGGCTCAGGGCGAGTCCCTGCGGCGTGTTGCTCGTGTCGGGCTTCGTTGCCACCGGGGTCTTGCCCGACGTGCCGGGCTGGCAAGCGGCGATGGCAAGGGCCAGCAGGAGCGGGATGGCGGGAAGACGATATGATGGGCGATGCACGGGACGCGACATGACGCTCAGGGAAAGGTTGGTCAGCGATGCGAGGCCGAAAGTTACCGAAGTTGTCAGCTTGCGGGATAGGGGCGATCGTCGTGCTCGCCATGGAGGCGTGCGCCGGTGGCGGTTCGGCAGGCGCGCACGGGACGATCGGCGACGTCAGCGTTTCCCATGCCGTGGCCTGGGGCGCAGCGGACGTGAAGGCGGCCACGATCGGAATGGAAATCCACAATGCCGGCGATGCCGCTGACACCCTGGTCGGCGTCACAGCGGCTGCGGGAGATGCCACGCTGCACAACGAAGCCCCCGGCCAGGGAATGCACCCCATTCCCGTGGTGCCGCTCGAGCGAAAGGGTAGCCTGCGATTCGGGCGGGGACTGCACGTGATGGTGACGGATCTGCCGAAGAGTCCCGTCAGCCGGAGACAGCGTGCGGCTGACGCTCCGCTTTGCCCGGGCCGGTGCGCTGGATCTCAGTGTTCCGGTGCTGACCTACTCCGCCGCCCTCACGGCGCTCGGTGAGTAGCGCCGCCTACCAGAGCTTGATGTACCAGTCCATCTGCTTGGCGGGGCCGAGCACGGTCCAATCGCCCGAAGGCGGCCGCTGGACGCTGAAGTAGCGTACCATGTTTTCGGCGCCCTTGTCGGACGGTGCCGAGATGTCGGCCCGCACCACGACGCGATCACTGATGCCGCGCACACCGGATACGCGAGCGGTGAGCCCGGTGTCGGCCAGCATCTTTTTCGCGAGGGCAGGGTCGATCACGTAGCCCTGGTCGGTTGCCTGTCCGCCCATCGCCGTCTCGCGACGCTCCTGGGTCACGTAGCGCATGATGGCCTGCGAGGCTTCCGGTGGGGCGGTGTCCTTGGTGGTGAACGCCTGCACCCCGAACGCACCGGCCACCAGCGCCAGCACCACCAGGATGCCGCGATTGCCCGATGACTCGTCGCTCATTCCTGGGGGCTCCCCGAGTTGGCAATGGAATCCTGCAGGTGCACGTGGTTGCCCGCCGAGTCGGCCACCCGCATGGCACTGGCAACACCGGCATGGCCCGGGATACTGGACTGGGCCAGGACGCTGTCCTTCTCGCGCTCGGTCCTGGCCTTCTGGGGCGCCGGCTTGTCCTTCGCGCATCCTGCGAGGGCGAGCAGCGCTATGAGGGCTCCGTAGGCACTCCGCTTCATTCGTGGCTCCATGGCGGCAACGAGATACCGCCGGTGATCAGTGGAGCCTCAAGCAGCAATCAATCTGCGTGCCACCGGGACCGCGGTGGGCCTGGGCTGGCATCGGTTGCGGGTTCAGGGGCCCTGCTGCGGGGCCCGGTCACGGGTCTCGGGGCGAGCCAGCAGGCGCTCCGCGAAATCGAGCCGTTCCTGGACCTCGCTCAACTCCCGCCGCATGTCGTCCATCTCGCCGCGCATGGCATCGAGCTGCCCGGGATCGCCGGCGCCAGACGCGCGGAGCCGCGCCTCCTCCATTCGCATCTTCGCGTAGCGGTGAAAGCCCGCCATCACAAGGGCGACTACCGGAATGCTGAGGGCGAGAATCGGGATGAAGAGCGCGATGACCTGCTTGTCCATCGAATGCCTCCGGTGACGAGGGTTCAGGCGTACCAGAGTATTGCCGCGTAGTGGCAGCAGGTTCCTGTCAGCACAAAGAGGTGCCAGACGAAATGCCCATAGCGCAGCCGGTCGGCGGTATAGAACGCGACGCCGGCGGTGTATGCCAGGCCACCGGCGGCGATCAGCACGAGGCCCCCCAGCGGAACCTCCCGCAGAAAGGGGCGCACCGCGACGATCGCGAGCCAGCCCATCGCCAGGTACAGCGCGGTGGACATGCGCGGCCAGCGGATGCCATGCCAGGCCTTGAGCGATACCCCGGCTCCGGCGAGGAGCCACACCACCGCGAGCAGCGCCCAGCCCCACACCCCGCGCAGCACGCCAAGGGCAAACGGCGTGTAGGTGCCCGCAATGAGCAGGTAGATGGCGCTGTGGTCGATGACCTGGAGCACGCGCTTGGCGCGACCCTCAGGTATGGCGTGGTACAGCGTGGATGAGGCGTAGAGGAGTACGACCGTCACGGCAAAGATGCCGGCGGCCAGGATCATCATCGTGTCACCGCGGCGGAGCATCGCACCGATGAGGAACGGGGCCGCGACCAGGCTTGCCACCAGCCCGATGCCGTGGCTTACGCTGTTCGCGATTTCCTCACCGAGCGTCTGTGCGCGTGACATGATGTCCCTGTGCGATTCGAGCTGAAACTTGCGCGGTGGGTCGGGCCGCTGCGGCCCTCCGGCACACGCTCGCGCGTGCAGTGCACGGCTCCGTGGAGGGGCGCCGGCGCTCGGACGGTGCCGGTCGGTCCGCAGGACCTGCGACCGCGCGGCACCGGCATGCGCGCGGGCCGACGTCCCGGCTGGAATGTAGCCGGGACCCGATGAATTTCAGGATGTCGGGAGGGAGCGGGGCAGGTGGCCTGCCCCGATCGAATCAGGAGGCGCTGGCGACCTGCGGCTGCGGCTGCACCGACGCGCGCGCGGTGTTGATCGCGTCCACGTCGGGCTTCACGTCGTCATTCAGGTTGACCCGGTTGCTGTCGGCGCGCACCATCCGCGAAAAGAGGGAGAGTTCGCGATCGAACAGGAAGGTGAAGAGGAGCCTGGTCCAGGACTGGTGTGCCTGCAGTTCCTGGTATGCCTCGGGCGCAATGGCGCGAATCTGCGGCAGGCGGGTCCACGGCACGGACGGGAAGTCGTGATGCTCGTTGTGGTACCCGACGTTGAACGTGACCGCGTTCAGGAAGCCGTAGTAGCTGAACGTTTCCTGCTCCCCCTCGCCCGTCAGGTAGTGGCGCTGGATCCAGCGCGCGCCCAGCGGGTGCAGCCCGATCGAGAAGAAGAACGAGAGCGCGAGGTAGGCCAGCGCCTTGGGACCGAGGAACACCCAGACCAGCAGGTTCACCGCCACCTGCACCAGCAGGTTGGTCCAGGCGAGCCCATCCATCACCGGCACTTCCTTCATGCGCATCGGACGGAGCGCCTGGAAGAATGGATAGAGCAGCAGCCAGGTCGCTTTCCCGAACGCGGAATGCCCGATGAACCGGGCTTCCCAGTAGCTCGGCACATCGGCGTCGAGTTCGTACACGCCCTGAAACGCATGATGCTTCAGGTGGTACTTCTGGAACGGCGCGATGCTCGGGAAGAACAGCGGCAGGTTCGCAATCAGGCCGGTCACGAAATTCGGGAGCTTCTTCTTGAAGACAAGCCGGTGCGTGCACTCGTGAATCAGCACGAACAGCCCGTGATTGGCGAAGGCGCCAATGGTATACGAGAGAACGAATACCGCCCACCACGGCGTGGTGCTGGCGAACCATGCGACCACCCCCTGCAGCGCCACCATGGCCAGCGTCCACCAGAATGTCGCCTGGCTGGGGCCGATCAGCTCCCTGATCTCCGGATGGTTGCGCAGGATTTCCTTGGTACGGCTGCGATGCGGCTCTGGGGCGGAGGAATGCTTGAAATCGGCGGTGGCGGTCAAAAGCACCTCTTGGAGCGGCGGAAAAGTGAACCGGACACCGCGGCGGGATCCAGCGTCAGGCTGCAAATCTATCGACTTCCGGGGCCTGATCCAACGCCTCTTGACATTGAATGTTATAACATGTAATATCCTGCCATGCCGAAGAGCATCAGTGACGAGATCAAGCAGACGAAGCCGTTTGCCCGGGCCAGTTCCGAGGCCCTGGTAAGCGTGATGCGAACGGCGGCGGTCCTGGAGCATGCCGTGAATGACCTCCTGCGGCCCCATGGGCTGACGGTCACCCAGTACAACGTCCTCCGGATCCTGCGCGGGGCGGGGGAGGCCGGGCTCTGTGGACGCGCGGTCGGTGAGCGGCTGATCTCGCGCGTGCCCGATGTGCCGCGGCTGCTCGACCGGATGGAAGAGCAGAAGCTGATCACCCGCGAGCGGGATCCCGGGGACCGGCGGCATGTGACGGCGCGTATTTCTGAGGCGGGCCGTCGCCTGCTGGAGAAGGTGAATCCCGAGCTCGAGGCGATGGAAATCTCCCGGTTCGCGGGCCTCGACGAGGGAATGCTGAAGGCGCTGATCGATGGCCTGGCTGAAGTGCGTGCAGCACTCTGATTTTTTGAACAAATGGATGTTATAACAGTTACAGTTGCAACCTTGAAGGAGGATGTATGTCGTCAATTGCAATCGATGTCGCGACGGTGAGCTTCGGCCTGCTGGTCGCCCGGATCGTACTCGGAATCGCGATGGCAGCGCACGGTTCGCAGAAGCTGTTCGGCTGGTTTGGTGGATACGGTATCAAGGGCACCGGCGGATTCCTCGATTCGCTGGGCTTTCATCCCGGCGCGGCGTTCGCCGTCGCGGCCGGACTGGGTGAGATGGTGAGCGGCGTCCTGGTGGCGAGTGGATTCCTGGGCCCCATCGGGTCGGCCCTCATGATCTCGGTCATGATCGTCGCGATCCTCACGGTGCACGCCACGCACGGATTCTGGGCGGCCAACAACGGGATCGAGGTGCCGTTCCTTTACGCCGCCGGCGCGCTCGCACTCGCGTTCACCGGCCCGGGCCTGTATTCGCTCGACGCGGCGCTGGGATTGGATGCGTTCTGGTCCCCGGCCCGCACCGCCGCCATACTCGCCATCGGCGTGCTCGGTGGGCTCGGAAACCTGCTGCTGCGGCGACAGGCGCCGGCGGTGGCAGCGCAGAACTAGAAGAGGCGGCGGCCGGCGGCCAAGGCGCCAGGCGGCATTTCTTCTTGCCGCCTGGCCGCTCCTGCCGCCCTGCCGCCTAGCCAGCAGTACTTCTCCGCCAGCTTTCTCACCGTCGTGATGTTCCTGAAGGTGAACTGCGTCTTGAGCGCCCGTTCGAGCACGTTGTTGGACAGGACCGAATCGCCCTGCCCTCCGGCGCAGGACCAGTACAGCTCGCGCCCGTTCGTTTCGAGCCAGTCCAGCTCGCTCGACAATGCCTTGAGGCCCTTCGACGCCGCGGTATCGAGCGGCTGCTGGAGGAAGCCCACGCTCAGGGCACCGCTCGACGCTCGGCGTGCCGCGGTGAATGGCTTGTGCTGCACGACCGCGGCCAGTTCCGCGTCGGTCCGCAGAAAGGTCCGCACCTCGTAACCCAGGGCATTCTCGAGTTGCCGCTCGATCCGGCGCTCCAGGGCATCAGCCTTGGCGGTGGAGCGAAAGATCACGTTGCCGCTGGCGATGAATGTTTCGACCTCGCCCAGTTTCAGCTGCTCGAACAGCGCGCGCAGGCGATCCATCTTCACGACGTGCCCGCCCACGTTGATCGCCCGGAGGAACGCGATGTACCGCGCCATCAGGCCGGCCGCGCGATGAGGGTTCGCTCCATGCGGAAGGACAGCTCCTCGATGCCGCCGGGATGGGAGGTTCGCAACTCCGTCACGATGGCGTAGCCGCGCGCTTCATAGAAGCGCAGCGCGCGCCGGTTGTAGCCGGAACAGACGAGCCAGCTCCGTGCGAACCCAGCCTGGAGAATGCGCGCCTCACCTTCCGCGAGCAGCGTCGAGCCGACGCCCTGGCCCTGGTGATCAGGATGCACCCAGAGGCCGTTGATCTCGTCCACTATCGGCTGGACCAGTCCAGCGATCTCGCCCTGCCGCTCGCATACCTGCATTGCACGCCAGTCACGCTCGTACCAGGCAGGTTCCTTGTCCTCCGCCATCCACTGCTGCAGCAGGGCGAAGGGCGCGGTGAACCCGAACGCCGAGAGAAAGGCGCGGCGGGCGATCTCTACCAGTCGCGGAACGTCAGCGTGGGTGGCGTCTCGAACCGTAAGTGGCACGAGTGACTAGGGCTCCCGCGGCTCACGTGGCACCGCGTCCTGCGGGCGCTTGAGGAAGCGCTCCGAGAGATCGAGCCGTTCCTCGAGCTGGCTGATGCGATCGCGTGCCTCGTCGAGATTCTCGAAACGCGATTCGATGTCCTGCTCCAGTTTCTGCTGGCGGTCCTGGAGGCGTCGCTGCCGCCCGATGAGCACGATCGCGGTCCACACGACGCCGATGATGACGCCGTTCATGGCGGCCCAGAGCACCAGCTGCATCAGCGACCTCCTTCGCCGAGCGGCATTATTTCCAATTGAGAAAGCGACGCATCGCCTGTTCCACCTCTGCCTCATTGGTCATGAACACGTAGTGCCGGGCATTCGGGATTGCGAGGACCCAGGCGCCAGCCAGCTCCGCGCGCACCCGGGCAATCTGGCCCTGGCCCCACTCCCGGAAAATCACCGTCGCCGAGTCGGCCAGTGCCTGGTCAGTCGCCGACATGCGCGCGTAGGCGGGGAACATCGCAGCCGGTTGCAGCGGCACGGCATAGATCGCGAGCGTGGGCGTCTTGATGTGCGGGTAGTCCGGCGCCCGCGTCCCGTTCAGGAATACGAAAACCAGGCTGTCCGGTGTCAGCGGCCCCGCGTATCGTCCGCTGGCATCGAACTGCATGAGGCTCTGGAACCAGCCCAGCGGCAGCGTCACGCCGTACGTCTCTGTCGCGAAGTAGGATCGAAGTGCCCCCACGCTCGCCGAATCCGCCGTCGTCATCGGCGGTTCGGGGGGGAAGTGTACGCCCGCGAGAAGCGCCGCCAGGTCGCTGCGGTCGTGGGCCGCATCGAGGTAGACGAGGTGATTGACCCGGTCGGGCCAGTGCGCCGCGAACCACGACATCTCGTCACCGGCAAATGAGTGCCCCACGAGCGTGACGCTCTCGAGGTGCAGCGAATCCAGCACCTGCACGATGTCCTGGGCGAGCGTCGGCAGGTCGTAGCCGGTCGGGGAATTGCTCGAGCGGCCATACCCGCGCCGGGTCATCCCGACCACATGAAAGTGATCGGTGAACCGGGGCGCGAAGTCGTCGAACTCGTGGCCCGAGTCTCCCAACCCACTGAGGAACAGCAGCGTTGGGCCAGTGCCGCCCCAGTCGAGCACCTCGAGCGTGACGCCGGGCGCGACGGTGATGCACCTGGTGGTGTGTTTCGCCGGATCGAGCGCGGCCGACGGCGGCGCATCGCCGCAGGCGGGCCGCTGCTGCGCCGAGACTGCGGCCGGCGAGGTGAGGATCGCGGCAAGGAGGACAGCGGTCATCCGGTGCAGGGCAGCCTCGATGGCAGTTGGGAGCGCGCGGGAACGGCGTGGGTGAGATTCGAACTCACGAAGGAGTTTCCCCCTTGGCGGTTTTCAAGACCGCTGCCTTAAACCACTCGGCCACCACGCCTGCGCCGGGTAAACTAAGGCTCTGCTGCCACTTCGGTAGCGGGGCCTGGTTGCGCTAGTGACGGTTGGTGCCAGTCAAGAGCCGAACAAGTCGGCGTGAATGAGGAACCCGGAGCGGCGGCCCCAAGCCAGGACCTGCTGCGTACGGCGCACCAGGCTCGTAGGTTCCGGCATAAGCCCTGGGCAGTCGCGCGGGCGAGTGCACTACCGCGCAGCCAGGCCGCCGGCTTAGAGCCTGCCTCGGAAATTACTTCGCCTGCTGCAATCGAGAGGCCCATGCAAACACACTGGTTCTATACCGTTTGGCCGTTCATAGGGGTGGGCGGGGCGATCGTCATGGTCGCCATCCTGCTGCTGACCGACACATTCCGTAACAACACCACGGTATCCCGCTGGCGTGATCCGGTGTGGCTGGCGTGGCTCGCCGTGCCGCTCTACTGGATACATCAGTTCGAGGAATACAGCTTGCCAGTGCTGGGCTTCGACTATTCAATCCAGGAAATGATCTGCCAGAAGATTGGCTTTCCGCCCTATCCCGATTGTCCGATTCCGCTGGCCTTCTACCCGGTGGTGAACATTGCGCTCATGTGGTTCGGGGCGCCGCTGGCGGCGTACCTCTGCCGGCGCAACATCCTCATCGGCCTCAGCTTCTGGGGATTGCTCTTCGCTAACGGAATTGTGCACACCGCGGGCGGCGTCGCGGCGGGCGCCTACAACACCGGCCTCTGGAGCGCCGCCTTCTTGTTCGTTCCGCTGTCCCTCTGGGTTATTTACGCCTGCGCGATTCGCGGACCGTACAGCGGCAAGGTCGTGGCCGTGGCGTACGCCGCTGGCGCTGTCACCCATGTCTTACTGTTCATCGGCTACGGGTTTTTCAAGAACGGGGTGATCGGCAATGCGGGCTTGCTGGCCTACGCCGTCGTGATCGGTTTCACGCCGATCATCCTGGCGGCCCTTGCGAGCCGGTTCTTCAAGCCTGAGTTGCTGCGGCCCGTTCCGGCGCCGTAGGCGAGCGCGAAGCACCTCCTCAACCCGCGCGGCGGCTTGGTAGTCGCCGCGCGCCCAAGCCCTCCTCCAACATGGCTATGAGCTTCCTGGCAGGTATTGTCGTCGTCGCGTTCGGCCTGTTTCTCATCGGGCTCTCGGTGATCGTCTTTGCAAGACCGGCGCTCGCCGAGCGATTCTTCATGTCCTTCGCGAGTTCGGCGCGAGCGCACTACATCGAACAGGTCTGCGTCTGCTCATCGGCGCGTCGCTCGTCGTGCTCTCGCCCGCCATGTGGCAAGCCAACATGTTCCGGGTCATCGGATGGGCCATCGTCATCAGCTCAGCAGGACTGATGCTCCTTCCGTGGCGCTGGCACCATCGCTTCGCGCAGTGGGTACTCCCGACGTTCGTTCGGCACATGAGACTATACGCAGTGGGGCTGTTCGTATTTGGCGTTCTCCTGGTCTACGGCGCCTTCTCCGCTGGTTCCCACACATAACAAGCACATGGTGGCTGTCGGCCGCGCGCCTTGATGCGGCACGAGCGCGACCTGTGCCAGGAGCCTGTTGAGCCGGAGCGCTCGCGCGCCACTACCGCCATCAATGCGACGAATCTGTCACCGCGCCGCTGCTCGCAACCTCTTCACGGAATGCACCGAGGCGCCGGTTGAACTGCTGCGGCATCGTCCCAGAACGGGGCATGACCTGCGTCCGGCATGATGTCAACCTGCGCGTGCGGCAGCCCCGCGCGGTGTTGCGCGACGACCTCCTGGCCTCACGATCGCGTCGAGCGCGCCATGCGTGATCAATACGGGCTTCACAATGGTCGGCAGGAGGTCATCGTTGTCGACGACGCGGGTCAGCAGCGCCTGACGGACGAACGGCGGTACGGACACGCCGAAGCCCAGCATCGTGTACAGATCCGACGCCTCCGGCTCGCGGACGAAGCACAGGTGCAGCAGGGACTCGAGGGCGCGCACGGCCTCGTCCACGTCACTCGAGAAGAGCCCGGGCAGGATGGCAAGGAACTCCGCCGAAAGCACCGCCGCGGCCGCTTCGCTGCCGAGCTTCGTGACGGCGCCCACGAGATGAATCCCGCCGATCAGCTTCTCGCCGTAGTGCCGGATATAGTCGAGGATGACGAGCGGCCCGTATGACCAGCCGCAGAGAATCGGTCGGTCGAGTTCCAGCTCCCGGATGGCGGCGTCGACGTCGGCCGCCCACAGTCTGCGAGTCATCATAGCCATCGCGCGGCCGCTCCGACGAGCCGTGGCCACGCAGGTCCATGGCGACGAGGCGGTACCGGCGCGCGAGCTCGGAGCGCATCTGCCGGTCCCAGGTGAGCCAGCTCTGTGAGCAGCCGTGGAGAAACAGGATCGATGGACCGCGTGGGTCGCCCGCTTCGACGAGGTGGAGCCGAGTGCCTCCTCCGCCGATAATCGTGTGGTGCTTCATCAGTCCCTCCGCTTCGGATTGCCGTGGATCACCGCACGGGATTGCCGCGACCGATGGCCGCGGCGTGGCGCATCGGCGTTGAGATAATGAACGGTGCGCGATACCTTGGGATCGGACGAACCGTCCTATGCGCGGAGGGCCTTCGCCATGGGCCTGGCGATGCGGCAAGTGGATCTCGAGCGGCTCGATCGTGCGCTGACCACGCTCCTGTCGCCGCTCGCGCACCAGCGCTGCGACGACTGGTGTCTCGCCGTCGAGTCGTCAGTCGCGGAACTGCTCGATGGCGATCACGTCGTGTTCGGGTTGCCCCGCGCCGGCGTGCCGATGTACGTCCATTCCATGAACGTGGCGGCGACCCCCGCAGCGTGCGATCCAGACTCTCTTCGGCAAGTTGCCGGACCTGCCGCCGGATCCCTGGCTTCAGAATGCGGAGCGCGAGCGGCTGCGGTCGGGCGCTGAGGTGTGGAGCCGGCTCCGTGCATTCTGGCGGGCGGCCGCCGGGCAGCCGGCGGCACTACGGCGCTCGGCCTTCCTCGGCGAGGTCCTCACGCCCGGACGGATGTGCGACAGCGAGAACATCGACTGGCCGGTCGCGGACGGACACACCGCGCTGTGCATCTCGTACAGCAACGTCGAGACATCCGTTCGTTCGCGTCGGGCGAGCCCACGACACGCGGCGGGAGCGCTGCTCCGACTGCTTCTTCCCGCGCTCAAGGTGGGAGTCACCATGCGTCTCGCGGGTGACCACGAGGTCGCGGCGGAGCTGACACTGGGACGGTTCGGGCTGACCAGGCGTGAGGCGCAGATCGCGCGTCTGCTCGCGCGCCGAGCGACGAACCGGGAGATCGCCGATCAGCTCGACGTGAGCCCGCACACCGTGCGGCATCATGTCGAGAATATTTTCGCGAAGCTCGGCATCCATTCGCGCCGCTCCATCGCCTCGCAGTTCGCCTGACCGCGCAACATCATGAAACGACTCGTCGTGGTCCTGCTGCTTGCGAGCTGTGCCCGCAGGCCTGCAGACGTCGCGTCACGTTCCGGCGGCGATACGGCATTTGCCCAGATGCAATCACGCGGGAAGGAAGCGATGGGTGTCGACCAGTACACGTCCGCCCATCAATTCGACGACCTGCCCAATGGCGGGAGGATTGAACTGCAGCGTGATTCAACGGATACCGCTGGTGTCCGGACGATTCGCGACCACCTGCGACATGTCACCGTGGCGTTTGCGCAGGGAGATTTCAGCCTGCCTGGTTTTGTGCACGCGGACTCGGTCCCTGGAACCGCAGTCATGGCGGCCAATCAGCATCTCATCGGCTACACGTTTGGCGCGCTGCCAGGAGGTGGTGAAGTGCTCCTCACCAGCGAGGATCCGGCAACGATCGCCGCCATCCACAGCTTTCTGGCCTTCCAGCGCCGGGACCATCACGCCCCGGGAATGCACGGCAATTAGTTCGGCCCAACATCATGGCCGCAGGTACTGCGCGGGGATGGGGTTGTCGGGGCGCTCCGCCTCCCAGAACACATCCACCACCCACCAGCGGTGACCATCGTTGAAGAGCTGGATACTGTTGATGCCGCGCACGAACGGCGCCGGGTCGTCCGCCTTGTGGCGGCTTTCGTAAGTGCTGAATGCCTGCACGATTCCACCATACCGCTCCACCGTTCGCGCGACTTCCGTCTCGAAGAACCCGTTCTTCTCCAGGAACGGGCCTGCCCGGCCGATGTAGTCATCCAGGCTGAAGTCCCGGATGGTCGGCACGCTGTCGGGCTTGTAGACCGTGGGAATCAGGCGCGCACCCGGCACGAACAGGTTCTTCATCCGGTCCCAGTCCCGCTGCTGTCCAATCGGCCCTGAGATGACGTCGTAAAGTGCCGCGATGATGGCATCCATCGACTGAACATCGCTGGCCCGGGGGCCGGAAGGCGTGGCGCCCTGCGCCAGCAGGGGCGATGACGTGAGGAGCAGGCCGAGTACCAGTGAGACTCTGCGCATTGGCGTCACAGGGTGAGGGGATGCGCGGAATTTACATCGCCGCCCGCCTCAATTGCTCGGGCGCCAGCATGTCGTCCGCCGGGCCCCGCGGCACCCAGCCTCGCACCTCCTTCGTCACGGTCATCAGGCCTTCCGGCCCCACCTGGCCGCGCAGCACCAGCAAGGCGGCAATACCCCGAAAGACCCGCTGGCCCCATTCGAGTTCGCCATTGGCCGTCACACCGATGACCGGTGCATCATCCTCGATCCATTCGCCGTCGGGAAGCTGCACACGGTCACGCACCACGATCGTGTCGCCAGACGCCTCGATATCGACCTCGTGCCCGCCGGCGGTGCCGCTGGACACCCAATGGCCGATGAAGGCGGTGGCAGTGAGCGGGCCCGGGCGAACCGACGGAATCACCAGCGGGATGAGTCCGGCCGGTGCAGGTGTCGCGCGCTCCGCCGCCAGCTGCTGGCGGAGCGCGCCCACGTCGTCCGACGGACGATCACGCGCCATGCGATCAAGCACGCGCTCGGCGTCATCGAAGTCCCGCGCCCCGACCGACATCAGGAAGACCTCCTCATAAACCGGACCCGGAATCGGTACCTGGAAGCCCAGCCGCCGGGAGAGGACGTCATAGTGATCGAGCATGGCGATCGGCCTGGTGCCCGGTTCCCAGCGGGCGGGCTGGAAGTCGGCGAACAGGACGCGCAGCGCCTGCATCATTCCCGCAAGCGGCATGCTGGTATGTGTCTCGTTCCGAACGCGGAGCAGCCGCACCATCGCGGCATCCCCGCCCACACCGGTCGTATCGACCGCGACCGGTCCGGTGTTCACCAGCATGACGCGCACCTGGTGCGTTGCCGGCGTCGCGAGCGCGGACAGGGCGGCGGCCAGCTCCCGGCCATTGTTCCACCAGGTCGACGGCTCCATCACCACGTAGCCGGTGAATGCCGCCGGCCTCGTCGCCAGCACGTCGAGGGCGAAGAGGCCCCCGAGCGAATGACCGACGAGCACCCGCATCGGGGCAGTCCGGTAGTGCTGGTCCACCCAGGGAATGAGTTCGCCGGAAAGGAAGTGGAGAAACTTCCCTGCGCCACCGGTGACACCCGCCTCGGCGGGAACGGTAAATCCCGCGATCGGCGCCGTCGTGAGGTCGCGCGAGCGCCGGGTGTTTCGAACGCCGATGACGATCATTGGCGGCAGCTGGCCGGCTGCTGCATAGAACCGGGTGACGGTAATCGCCGCCTCACCTTCGACCTCGCCATCCAGCACGTAGAGCACCGGATAGCGCTGGGACAGGTTCGCGTCGTAGCCCACCGGCAGTCCGACGTCGACGATCCGTGGCTCGCCCATCACTGCGGAATTGATGGTATATGTACGACCGATGACGACTGGCCGCCCGGCGCTCTCCTGGGCTTGGATGACGACAGGCGTTGCGAGCGCCACCATAGCCAGCCATCGCGTGGCGCGGATCATCGTCGTTCCTTGAATGATGTGGTTCACACGGGTGGAACTGCCGCCCCACGGCTTACCATGATGCCCGGGGTCGCGGACCCGTCGCAGCGCGCCTTCTGTCACGGCATCCTCCCCGGGCCGTATCTTGGTTCAGGGATCGTTCACTGCCAGCCCCACCCGGACCGGAGTTTCGCCCCATGCATGGATTTCTCCTCGCGCTCACCATCGCGATCGCCCCGGCGGCGTCGCCTGCGACCGACCAGGCCGATGTCCTGGCGACGGTGCACAGGTTCGTCGATGGGTTCAACAAGGGGGACATGAAGGCCGCGAGCGCGGCATGCGCAGACCAGACGAACATCATCGACGAATTTGCGCCCTTCCAGTGGCAGGGTGCGGGCGCATGTGCGGTGTGGGCACGGGACTACGACACCGATGCCACGAAGAACCACATCACTGACGGCATCGTGACGCTGGGCAAGGCGCGGCATGTCGACATCAGCGGGAACAGTGCCTACGTCGTGATGAACACGGACTACGCGTTCAAGCGGAATGGAAAGCGGGAGAAGGAAACAGGCTCGGTGATCACCTGCACACTGCAGAAGGGCACGGCCGGCTGGCACATCACCGGGTGGACCTGGTCGAAGGCCTAGTCCACCACGTTGGTGACTGGGGCAGGGATGTCGTCCTTTATCCATGACTCCAGCAGTGTGTACGTCACGGCCAGTACCACCGGCCCGACGAAGATGCCAAGCATCCCCATCGCGATGAGCCCGCCCATGACGCCGACGAACGTCAGCAGCATCGGCAGGTTGGCGCCCCGTTTCATGAGCAGCGGCCGGAGCACGTTGTCCGAGAGTCCCACCACCAGCGACCAGACCAGCAGCACGCTTGCGGCCACAATGCTGCCATGGAGGTACATCCAGCCCACCGCGGGCAGCAGCACGATCAGGGGCCCGACCTGTGCCAGGCAGAAGAGGAACATCAATGCGGTCAGCACGGAGACGAAGGGCAGCCCGGCAAGGGCAAGACCTGCTCCGCCGAGGACCGCCTGTACCAGCGCGGTTACGACGATCGCCAGCGCCACGCCCCTGATGGCCTGGCCCGCGAGCACCACGGCCTCGCGGCCGCGCTCACCGGCCAGTCGAGCGCCGAGCGCCTTCATTTGCGCGGCCGCCGTTTCGCCCCGGAAATAGAGTATTGCCGTAATCGCCACGGTCAGCAGGAACTGCACGAATGCACTGCCCACACTGCCGAGGCGCGCGAGGACCCACTCGCCGGCGCCCGTGGCATGCGGCTGCAGCCTCGTCATGATCCCCTGGCGACCGGCCGCAGTAACGTCCGCCCACCACGCGACCGCACGGTCTCCCAGCGGCATTTTCGCGACCCAGTCCGGCAGCGCCGGAAAGCCGTCCGTCCCGAGGTGGGAGAACCAGCTTGCCACCAGGCCGGCGTTCTCGATGATGGTGTTGATGGCAAGCAGGAGCGGAATGACGAGGAGCAACAGGCTGGCCGTGGTGAGGATCAGTACGGCGACCCAGCGACGGCCGCCGAAGCGCCGCTCCAGCGTGAGCAGCAGCGGCCACGTCGCCACCACGATGGTGGACGCCCAGATGGTGGCCCCGAGAAAGGGCCGGAGCACGACGTAGGTCGCAATCGCGAGACCGGTGAGTGACGCGACGGCCAGCGTGATCCCGGCGAGGTCCCGCTCCCGTCGCGCCCCAGTCATCACGTCACCGCTTCAATGGATGGGCTGCAGGTTGACCCGTATGGCCTGCGCGACCGAATCGGCCCGCTCGGCCTGCGCAGTATCCCCGCGGGCCCTGAGCGTTTCGCTGAGTCCGCGGTACAGCACGGCATACAGCTGCAGGATCGAGGCCGACGGTGGATCGACCCAGCCGCGCGGGCGCGGCCGCGCGATCGCCCGCCAGTGATAGACCTTCCACAGCAGGTCGTCGGTTCGCTTGAAGTCCATCAGGCCGAGCACCGGGTTGTCCACCACCGAGTCGCCGCTCACCTTCGCCGGCTTGTTCACCAGTTTCCGCACCATGCCCTGCGTCACGAGATAGTTGCTGAGGCCGAGGGTCTGGTCGGGATAGCCGCCATCGCTCCAGGAGAAATAGATCGGCCGGCGTCCAAGGTTCTGCCGGATGATCGCCACCACGGCGAGGTCCTGCAGCATGAGGTAGTCGGCACCAAAGCGGATCTGCACGCTGTCCACCTGCAGTCCGGCTCCACGCTGCACCTGCATGTACTCCGGCAGGCTGTCGAGTTGCGCCTCGGTGAACCCGAGGACCGGTTCGGTCGGCCGGGTCCACTTCTGCACCGCGGTACCCTTCGCGACCGGCGCTGTCGTTGCCCCAAAGCGGAACCGACTTGCTGAGGTCGAATTCCGGCGTCTGCCGGCGCCGCAACTGCCGCAGGTGCCAGCGGGTGTTGGCGAGCGAGAGGTTGACCAGGGTCACGTCCGGCCGCACCCCCTCCACTTCCTGGGCGTACCACAACGGGAAGGTGTCGTTGTCGCCGGCCGTGATCAGGATGCCGTAGGGCTCCACCGACTCGAGCAGGTCCACCGCAAAGTCCCGCGCCGCCGTCTCGTTGGCGCGGCTCGCGGTCGCATGGTTGCCCATCAGCGGTACCAGGCCAAGCAGGAGTACCGGGCTCGCCTGCAGCCAGCCGGCTTTTCCGTCGGGCTTCCGCACGACGTCGGCGATGTAGCGCATCAGGCCACCGATGCCGCCCGCCACCAGCAGGCCCCACGCGGCGAAGGACGCGACGAAGAAGTAGTCGCGCTCACGCACCTCACGGGGCAGGTCCGGCTGCTCCTGATGCATGGAGTAGCCGTACTTGAAGTTGAGGTAGTAGATGAGCAGCGGCACGATGGTGAAGAAGAACAGGAGCATCATCGACGCATTGCGCCGGTTGACCCGCCAGTAGGTGACGAAGCCACCCACGCCGAGCAGGGTGAACACGGGAGGTGACGAGAATGCTCCAGCCGCCCCAGTCACGGGCGAACTGCCAGTTCCAGTACTGCCCGAAGTTGCCCAGCTGCGAGAGCCCGTCGGCCTGCCGGTCGGTCACCGGGGGCTTGGCATACTGCACCCGGTCGAGCACGTCGTTCAGTGCCCTGCTGAAGAAGCCGATCGGCTCGCCTTCGTTGATGGGCGGGAACTGCGCCGCACGAATCGGCAGGTAGACGTAGTTGAGCGACACGCCCACGGCCGCCGCACCGAAGACGGCCACCCAGAGCCACGGCTTGGTGATGACCCGCCAGTCGGTCCAGAGCACGTAGAGCGCGACAGCCGGCGCGGCCAGCACGCCCATCATGTGGTTGGTCGAACCGAGTGCCAGGACATAGGCGATCAGCACGAGCCACCGGTCGCGCAGCGGGCCCTCGGGTTCGTCACCCCAGCGCACGCAGAGCCACATCACGATCGCAATGGAGAGCAGCGAGACGGTGTAGACCTTCTCGTTGACCGTGGACTGGTTCCAGACCGTCCAGCTCGTGGCGCTGACCAGGATGCCGGCGAATGCCGCGCCATACCGCGCCCATGTCTCGGGCACCACCGGCCGGAGCCAGCGCTCCGCGACCAGGAACCAGAGGGCCGCCGCCGCGGCGCTGGTGACGGCCGCGAAGAGGTTGACCCGCACCGCGTAACTCGCCGCGAGCGGCAGCAGCGCGAACACGTGCGCCATCAGGGTGAAGAGCGGATTGCCCGGCGGATGCGGGATGCCCAGCACCTTGGCGGCGGCGATGTACTCCGACGTGTCCCAGAACGCCGTGGTCGGCGCGAGGGTGGCGAGGTAGATCCCGAGAATGACGGCGCCGACAACGGCGGCAGCGAGATAGGGCGGTCGGGTGGGCGACGCTGTCTGCAAGCAGGACTCCGGTTTTTTCAGTGACGAAAGAGACGAGTGCCGGTCATGACCATCGCCAGGTCGAGGCGATTGGCGGTCGCGATGACTTCGGGGTCGCGCATGGACCCACCCGGCTGGATGATGGCGGTGACGCCGGCCTCGGCGGCCGCCTCGATGCCGTCGGCGAAGGGGAAGAAACCGTCGGAGGCGAGGACACTGCCGGCCGGATCATGTCCGGCCTTGCGTGCCTTGTGGATCGCAAGGAACACGCTGTCGACGCGGCTCATCTGGCCGGCGCCGATGCCGATGGCCTGCTCGCCGCGAGCCAGCAGGATGGCGTTCGACTTGACCGACGCGATCGCGGGCCACGCGAAGCGCAGCGTCGCCCACTCGTCGTCGGTGGGGGCGCGCTCGGTCGGGACGGTCCAGCCCTTCTCATCCGGGTCGAGAGCCAGCCGGTCCTGCACCAGGAAGCCGCCTGCCACCCGCTTGAAGTCGAGCGTGCCGATGCCGGTGCTCACCGGAAGCTCGATGATCCGCAGCTGCTTCTTGCTGGCGAGCACCTGCATCGCGTCGTCGTGGAACGAGGGTGCCACGACCACCTCGATGAACAGGTTCTTCATCGCCTCGGCGGCCTCCCGGGTCACGACCGTGTTGAAGGCGACAATGCCCGCCGAACGCCGATTCCGGGTCGCACGCCCGGGCACGGTCGAACGCTTCCTGCGCCGTCGTGCCGAGGGCGATCCCGCACGGTGTCGTGTGCTTGAAGATCCCGCAGGCGACGCGCGTGCTCCAGCAGGAGACCGCCCACATCGCCGCATCGAGGTCCAGGATGTTGTTGAAGCTGAGCTCCTTGCCCTGCCGCTGCGTCAGGTCCCGCGTGCCGCGCGGCTCCTCGGTGACGTACAGTGCGGCACGCTGCCCCGGATTTTCGCCGTAGCGCAGCGGCATCAGGCGCTCCATGGCCAGGCTGAGGCGACCCGGCAGGCCCTCGTCGGACGAGGTCAGGAAGCGGGCAATCGCCGCGTCGTAGTCTGACAGGTGGGCGAACACCTTCGCGGCGAGCTCGCGCCGGAACGCGGGACCGACCTGTCCGTCCTTGATCTGCCGCAGCACGGCCGGATAGTCCACGGGGTCGGCCACCACCAGCACCTGCTCATGATTCTTCGCCGCGGACCGGAGCATGGACGGCCCGCCGATGTCGATGTTCTCGATGGCATCGGCGAATACCACGTCGGGTTCCGCGATGGTGCGCTGGAACGGATAGAGGTTCACCGCCACCAGGTCGATCGGGGCGATGCCGTGCTTCTCGATGGCGCTGCGATGCTCCACCAGGTCACGGCGAGCCAGGATGCCACCGTGCACGGCGGGGTGCAGCGTCTTCACCCGCCCATCCAGCATCTCGGGAAAGCCGGTGACCTCTTCCACGGTGATGACCGGAACGCCGGCCTCCTTGAGCGCGTTCGCCGTGCCACCGGTGGACACGATCTCCCAGCCGAGCTCGACCAGCCCGCGCGCAAAGGCAACGGCACCACGCTTGTCACTGACGGAAATGAGGGCGCGTGGCATCGGCTCAGTGCACCGGGACCGGATTGAGTGGCACGGGATGCCCGGCGCGGCCCGCGGCGAGCACAGCGGCCGGCAGCAACTGGTGCTCCTGCTCGAGCACGCGCGCGGCAAGAAGTTCGGGCGTGTCGCCCGGGAATACCGGGACGCGGGCCTGCGCCAGGATGGCGCCGCGATCGTATTCCTCGTCCACCAGGTGCACCGTGCAGCCGCTCTCCGTGACGCCGCTCTGCAGCACGGCCGCATGCACCCGGCTGCCGAACATGCCCTTGCCGCCGAACGCGGGCAGGAGGGCAGGGTGGACATTGATGACCCGCCCGCGATAGTGCGCAATCACTTCCGGCGGCACCAGCTTCAGGAACCCCGCGAGTACCAGCAGGTCCACCCGGTGCGTGGCGAGCAGGGCAAGCCACTCGCTCCCGCTCCGCCAGTCCTGCAGGGTCACCGCCGCGACACCACGACTCGCCGCGCGCTCGAGGGCGGGCGCATCGGCGCGGTCACTCAGCACCACGACGACCTGCGCGACGGAACCGTCCCCGAGTCGATCGAGGAGTGCGACGAGATTGCTCCCCCGCCCGGAAACGGCTACCGCAACCCGCATTGGCATGGCGGAAGAAGGTAACCAGCGGACCCCGGTTCGCCTAGCCGATCGGCGCAGAAAGCCGGCTGGGCCTCGACCGCGCAAGCTCATGCGGGCAAAGGGGCTAGGTCGACTCACTTCATCGCAGGCGTCGGCGCTTGCACCTGTCGGTACGATCGTTGCCTCCAATCGGCCAGTCCGGTCCCGGATGCGCATGCGCCGGCGACCGATTTCCCGAGGCAATGAGGACATCATGTTGGAATCGAGCCCGCGGCGGGGAGTCGCCGCACTTGCACTTGCGTTGACGCTGGCCGGTTGCAGCACGCCGGAACCGCTCACCAACACCGGCAACTCAATCTCGACGCTCGTCAGCAACGTGACGGTGCGCGATGGCGCTGTCATCGGCGCGCTGGTCACCGGCGCCGTGCCGACGGGCACCGCGGGTCCGACGGCAACCGTGTCCGGCATCAGTGCCGCCGTGAACGGTGGCTCCGCCGCCGTGAACGTCTCCGGCTCCGATAACTACACGCGACTCCTGATCAGCGCCGTCGGCGCCGAGGACTACTACTCCGTCCCGCTTCCGAGCAGCAGCACCCTCGAAAACGTGGTGCTCTCCATCGCACCTGGCGTCGGGGCGAGCCAGCTGACGCTCCACTATGCGCTCGAGGGCGCCAATGGAATCGGGCCTTCCGCGTCGCAGGCGATGCGACTGATCCACGTCGGCACCGGCGATTTCCAGGCGAGCGTGGCCTGGACCGGCGCCAGCGACGTGGACCTCCATGTATTCGATCCCAACGGCGAGCACATCTTCTACGGCAATCGCACGGCGACGACGGGTGGGACGCTCGACCTCGACTCGAATCCGGCCTGCAGCATCGACAACAAGAACAACGAGAACATCGTCTGGCCGCTCAACACGGCCCCGGCTGGTCCGTATCGTGTCGAAGTGCACTACTACGCCGACTGCAGCGTGCCGCGATCCGACTGGGTCGCAACGGTACTGCTCAAGGGCCAGGTGCCCCAGACCTTCACCGGGAGCTTCGTTGGTCTGGCGGCCGACAACCCCGCGGCAGTCCTGGGAACGTTCAACTACTGATCTTCCAACAGACATAAACGAGCCGGCGTGTTGCCTTCGGGCGCGCGTCGGCCTCGTGCTTTTATGGGTAATATCCAGCATGCTGCATATCCGCTGTGGGACCGACATCCTGTGGAAACTCGACGATGCCGGCTTGCCAGGACGGAAGCTGAGCTGGTCCGACCCCCTCTGCGAGGGGCCGGTGACCGGCGTCGATCGCGAGGCGTTGCGCGCAGTGCGCTCCGCCTGGTTCGCGCGTCAATATGGCGTGGCACACGACAGCGACCTGCGCGGTCTCGAGCAGGCCGACCAGGCGCTCGCTGAAGCGACGACCGCCGATGAAGTGGTCCTCTGGTTCGAGGCGGATCTCTTCGACCAGGCGATCCTGACCTACCTGCTCCCGAGGCTCGCCGACCTGCGTGGTCCTGCTACGCGCATGACCCTGGTGACGCTGCACGACTATCCCGGCATGAACCGGTTCATCGGGCTGGGCCAGTTGAACGCGGCGCAGCTGGGCGAGCTCTTTCAGCGCCGGATCGACGTCACTGATGCAATGGTGGCCGCGGCGCAGAAGGGATGGGCGGCCTGGACCTATCCCACCCCCGAGCGGCTCGCCGACGTTGCGGCGGCGGATGACAGCAGCATGCCCTACCTCGGAGCGGCCGCCCGCCGGATGCTGGAAGAACTGCCCGATGCGCAATCAGGCCTGAGCCGCACCGAACGGCAGGGACTCGAGGCGGTCACGAGCACATCATCGTCGTTGCATGCCGCCTTCGCCGCATCGCAGGATCGTGAAGCCCGGCCCTGGCAGGGCGACTCGATGTTCTTTGACAGGATGTGGAAATTGACACAGGCGCCGGCGGCGCTGCTGGTTGCCAATGGCGGCTGGCCATCACTGGCGGACGGCCGGCGCAATCCGGTGCTGGGACTTACCGAACTGGGAGGTGCGGTGCTCGAGGGACGGACCGACTGGTGGCGAGGGACAACGCGGGAGCGCTGGGTGGGAGGAACGCGCCTCGGTGCGGGTGCGCCCGACTGGCGCTGGGATCGCGACGAGGGCGAGCTCCGGCTTGCTTCCTAGGCGTTGCGGGTCAAGGACTGCGCTCCAGGCGGTCCTGCAGGAATGCGTGGTCCACCGCCGCCGGCAGGTCGGCGACCTGCTCGAAGCCCGCCCCGGTAATGGCGAAGTCCTCTTCCCGTGCGCCGGTCAGGACGTGCAGCCCGTGGCCGCCCAGTCCTCGGGCGGGGGAGACGTCGCGCAGCCGGTCGCCGATGAACCAGCTTCGCGACACGTCGATGCCGAGTTGCTCGATGGCATCACGATAGAGCTTGAGCCCCGGCTTCCGGCATTCGCACGGACCACTGATGGAGCGGAGATGGGGGCAGTGCAGCTGCAGGTCGAGCCGGGCACCATGCAGGCCAAGCTGGCGTTCGAGTTCCGCCGATACTGCGGCGTAGTCGTCCTCGGTGAGCAGGCCGCGTGCAATTCCCGACTGATTGGTGACCACGACCACGCGCCAGCCGGCAGCGTTCGCCCTTGCGATCGCGGCGGCCGCTCCGGGCAGCAGGGTCACCTCATCGGGCCGCCGGAGGTAGTTGCGGTCAACGATGATGGTGCCGTCGCGATCGAGGAGCAGCGCTGGAACCCGACTGGAATCAGGCATGACGGCCATATCTAATCGCTCGTCCACCACTGAAGCCACTCGACTCGATCAGCTGGAGACCCCGGCGGCGATTGTCGATCTCGACCGGCTCGAGCGCAACCTCGAGCGGATGGCGGCATACACGTCCCGCCATGGCCTGTCGCTCCGGCCCCACGTGAAGACGCACAAGTCGCCATGGATCGGTGCCCGCCAGGTTGCCCTCGGCGCGGTGGGACTCACCTGCGCCACGCCGCGCGAAGCGGAAGAAATGAGCGCCGTCTCGGACGATATCCTCCTCGCCTACCCGCCGGTGGGGTCGGTGCGCCTGCAGCGGATCCTGCAATTGCCGCCCGGGGCGCGCGTCACGGTGGCGCTCGATTCGCCCGAGGCGATCGACAGCCTGGCCGCGGCCGCGACGTCGGCGCACCGGACCATCGGCGTCTACGTCGAACTCGACCTTGGCATGCATCGCGTGGGCGTGGGTTCAGCAGCGGAGGCGATCGCGCTGGCCCGGCGCGTCGACCGCGCTCCTGCACTCGAGTTTCGCGGGATCGCATTCTATCCCGGGCACATCCGTGACGCGGTCGCGGAGCAGGACGCGGCGATCACGACGCTGCGCGAAGGGCTTCACGAGGTGCGGGCGCAGTTCGAGCGTGCCGGGCTGCCGCTCCCGGTTGTCAGCGGAGGCTCGACTCCGACTGCGTGGCGCGCCCACGAGACGGGCGCCACCGAGGTCCGGCCCGGCACCTATGTGTTCAATGACCGGACCACCGCGACGATGGGGGCGTGCGCATGGGAAGACTGTGCGCTGACGGTGCTCGCGACGATCGTAAGCACCGCGGTCCCCGGGCAGGCGGTGATAGATGCGGGCAGCAAGGCGCTCGGTCGCGAGCCGCTGCGCGGCGAGGGCGACGGCTTTGGCACGCTGCTCGACCGGCCCGAGGTGGTGGTGAAGGGAATGAGCGAGGAGCATGGGCTCCTCGACCTCTCAGCGACGGAGTGGCGGCCGGCGGTGGGTGACCAGGTGCGCGTGGTGCCGAACCACGTGTGCATCGTGGTGCACCTCAATGACACGCTGGTGGGCCTTCGTGGAGATCGCGTCGAGCGCCGCTGGCCGGTTGCCGCCAGGGGACGCTAGGAAACTCCCGGGATCGCCTCGAGAATCACGATCTTCCGGCAGGACTCGCAGTTCACCTCGAGCGGCAGCTGAACCGGCGAGAGCCCGAGGCCCACCCAGTACTTCTGCGCGACTCCGCAATGCGGACAGGGCCCCTCCAGCCGCTTGAGCCGGATACCCGGTCGAAGCTGGAAGAAGGCGAGGATGATTCCGACCAGGAGCATGAGGGGAATGCCGAAGTGAACAATCGGGATCGGCAGCATGACCAGCGAAGCGACCACGCTCCCGCCGAACACCTTGGCTGCGTTTGTCGCACGCCCGCCCAGGGAACCCGGCTTGACCACCGCCGTGCCTGCGGTGCGTGGTCCCTCGGTTGACCCGAGGAGAACGACGGGGATGGCTTCAGGCATGACCCTCATGCTCCAGTTGGCTCACGATCTCCTGCAACGCGGCCGCAGTCTGCACCACATCCTCCTCTGTCATCGTTCGCACGTCCAGCAGCACCCGCTCACCCGATACCCGCGCCACGACCGCGGGATGCCCGAGACGAAGCCGGAGTGCCAGGCCGTTCGGGCCCGATCGTGGCCGCCTCGAGTGACACGAGCGCGGACGGCAGCGTCGAACCGGGAAAGGCACCACCGCCCACCGCCGATTCGCCGGCTATCACGCGCGGTCCCAGCTGCGCCGGACACGAGGCCGCGAGCGAGTGCGCGCGCCGCTCCAGCGAGGGGAACGCCTCGGTGAGCATGCGCAGCACCGGGATCTCGTCACGCGCGGCCTCGGGGTCATCGTAGAGCGCGAGCGTGGCCTCGAGGCCGGCCAGCGTGAACTTGTCCGCGCGGAGCGCCCGCGCCATCGGGTTGCGGCGGCATCCCTTGATCGAGCGCCTTCGCCCCGACAAGGCATCCCGCCTGCGGGCCGCCGAGCAGCTTGTCGCCGCTGAAAATGACGAGGTCCGCCGTCGCGCCGACTGCGTCGGTGACGCGCGGTTCACCCTCGAGTCCATACGCCGACAGGTCCGCAAGCAGTCCACTGCCGATGTCGTAGAGGTATGGAGCCCCGGATTCGTGCGCGAGGGCGGCGAGCTCGCGCGGATCGGGGGTCGCGGTGAACCCGCGCTGCTCGAAGTTGGAGCGATGCACCGTGAGGATCGCGCCAGTCTCCGGCCCCAGTGCCGCGCGATAGTCATCGAGGTGCGTGCGATTGGTGGTGCCCACTTCCCGAAGACGCGCACCACTTTTCTCCAGGATCTCCGGAATCCGGAACGAGCCGCCGATCTCGATCAGCTCTCCCCGCGAAATCAGGACCTCGCGGCCGAGTGCCACGGTGTTGAGCGCCAGCACCAGCGCACCCGCTGCGTTGTTCACCACCAGTGCGTCCTCCGCGCCGGTGAGTCGCCGCAGCGGGACACGGCAGTGGTCGCCGCGGCTGCCGCGGGTGCCGCTGTGCAGGTCGAACTCGAGGGCACTGTAGCCGGTGGCAATCGCATCGATCGCCTCGATGGCCCGCGCCGCAAGCGGTGCGCGCCCGAGGTTGGTGTGCAGCACGATGCCCGTCGCGTTTACCACCGGGCCCAGGGAGGGCGTGACCTGTGCCATGACCAGGTCCGCGATTTCGGCCGCCCAGTTGTCGGGTGCGCCCGCGCGCCGCACGCGGGCGCGCTGCACGGCGTGCCGGACCGCCGCAACCACGGTGCTGCGGGGCACGATCGTCATGAGCTCGAGGACTCGCGGGTCGCGCAGCAGTGCATCGACCGAGGGGAGTGTGTGCCGGTCCTCGATTTTCATTTCTTCGGGACCACCGGCGGAGCGGCAGGAGCGGCAGGAGCGGCAGGAGCGGCAGGGACTGCGCCGCGGATTGCCCGCCGGGGCCTTTTTCAGGGAATCAGATCCAACCTTCCTTGTCGAGTCGGCCGCGCCCTTTTTCGTGGTATCGATCGGCGGCATCTGCCTGCGCAGTGAATCCGCCAGCGTCGAGTCGCCGTGTGCGGTGGCGGAGTCGATCTTGATCTGCAGCAGTCGCGCGCTGTCGGCCGGCGACGCCTTGGGATGCTTGGGGACCTCGAAGCCCGCCTTGGGTGAACCGGAGATCCCCGTGACGTTCTTCACGTTGAAGACTTCCGCGAGGTAGTGCGTGCCCGGGATCAGCGGCGTAGCGAGCACGACGATGAGCTTGTCGTTGAGCGGCGGTCGCGACAGCTTCGGCGCCGCCATCGGTTCGCGCCGCGCCGCGCCCCGGTATCAGTGAATCCGGGCCAGCCGGGCGGATGCCCGGTCGGGGAACATGCTTCCCCGTATCCGGCGGTGCTGGCGGCGCTGGCTGCACCGGCTTGGCCGCCTTCCCGAGCGAGTCGGCCTTCCCGGGCTTCTGCAGGCTGTCGGCTTCCCGGCCTTGTGCAGGTTCGGCCTTCCCGGCATTGTGGAGCGTGTCTGGTCTTGCCTGCCGCGCGAGGCTGTCGGCGTGTGCCCGGGTGACCCTCGACGCGCTGTCGTAGGTCGCCTGCGTCATCACGGCGAGCACGCGAATGGGCGTGGAGTCCGGCAGCTGCACCACCTTCACCGAGTTGGTGTCGTACGACTGGGTCGGGTCGAGCTTCTGCGCGAACGTGAGCGCGATCGTCATCGAGTCCTGCACCGTGGGCGGTGACAGCCGCGGTGGCGTGGTGTCGTGCAGGAACGCCCAGATCTCGGGAATCTGTCCCGAATCGGGCGTGACGCGCACGCTGTCGAAGGCGTCGCGCGTGTCGAGCTTGCCGTTGTGATTGAGGTCGATCCCGGCGTACACCAGGTAGGTGCCCCGGGGAATGGGGCCGAGCACATAGGAACCGGAGGAGTCGGTGAGCACGCGGTACGCCAGTGAGTCAGGCTCGAGAATGGCCGACACGAGTCCCCCGCGCAGCGGCTGCCCCATGGACCAGTCGAAGGCGCGCCCATGGATGGTGTAATCCGGAACCGGCGCGCCGGTGGTGAAGGTCACGATGCCGCCGGCCACGCCCTTGTTGTTCCTGATGTCGGAAACGCCCGGCAGGAGCTGCACCCGATAGACCCGGTTCGGCTGCCAGCCTTCGCGCGGGCGCACGCCGATCCGGCTGCGCTGCCACTGGACGACCGGCACCTTGTCGGTGGGAGAGAGCAGGACCAGCCGCTCGAGGTCACTGTTGCCGTAGCCCATGCTGGGCTGGCCGCCTTCGGACACGACTTCGTCGAAGATGAACTCGACGTTGCCCTTGAAGTCCGGAATGATGGCGAGGGAGTCCGGCGTGATCTTCACCAGCATCGGCGGCTTCTTGTCGGGCGGTCCTCCCGGCGGCGGCTCGATGCGGGCGCAAGCGACGAGGACGAAGAGGGCGGTAGCGGCAAGGACGCGTCCCCCTGTCAGCATCCCAGCCTCTTCCGCTTCTCCGCGAGCGCTGCCGCCTGCTCCTTCCAGCTGGCGAGTTTCTCCCGTTCCTTCTCCACCACGGCGGCCGGGGCGCGGGCGACGAACTGCTCGTTGCCCAGTTTCTTTTCCTGCGCGCCCACCAGCTGCTCGAAGCGCGCCAGCTCGGTGCCGAGCCGGCTGCACTCGCGTCCCACGTCGATCGCGTCACCCAGCGGCACGAAGACGCCGGTGCCATCGGAGAGCACGGCATAGCCGCCCACGGCGTCGCCACTCTCGGCGAACTGGAGCTCGCTCACCTTGGCCAGTCGCCTGATGGTGCCCTCTTCGGCGCGGAAGCGCGGTCCGGGCCTTCGCCCCAGGATGCTGAACCATCACGCGCACCGCCTTGCCGGGTTGCACGTCATACTCGGCGCGAATGGCGCGGACGGCCCCGACGAGTTCCTGAACCAGGGCGAACCCGCGCAGTGGCGTCAGGGGCGGACGCGCGCTTGTCGGGCGCCGGCCACGCGGCGGTCGCGAGCCATGCGCCGTCGGCCTTGCCGGGGATGCGCTGCCAGAGCGCCTCGGTGATGAACGGCATGATCGGGTGCAGCAGGCGGAGCGCCACGTCGAAGGTGCGGCAGGCGATCGCACGCGCCACGTCCCCGCCCGGCGCATCGCCATAGAGGCGGGGCTTGATCTGCCTCGATGTACCAGTCAGCGAAGTCGGACCAGAGGAAGTGAAACACGGCTGACGCCGCATCATTCAGGCGGAACTTCTCGTACGCCTCCGTCGCCGTGCGGATGGTCTCATCGCACCGCGCGATGATCCAGCGATCGGCCAGCGTGAAGATCCTCCTTCCGCAGTGCGTCCGGGCGTCCTGCGAGCGGCCGCGTGGGTCCCTCGAGGTTGGTCAGGATGAACCGGCCGGCATTCCACAGCTTGTTGGCGAAGTTGCGGCCTGGCGCAAACGAGATGTCGAGGTCGTCGGGGTCGAGGATGACGTCGGTGCCCACCGACATGCCCGACACGAGCGTGTAGCGCAGTGCGTCGGCACCGAAGCGCTGCACCACCTCGAGCGGATCCACGCCGTTGCCCAGCGACTTGCTCATCTTGCGGTGCTGCGTGTCGCGTACCGTGCCGTGCAGGTAGACGGTGCTGAACGGGATACCGCCCATGAACTCGCAGCCCGCCATCACCATGCGGGCGACCCAGAAGAAGATGATCTCGGGCGCCGTCACCAGGACGTTGCCGGGATAGAAGGCGTCAGGTCCTCGGTCTGTCCGGGGCCAGCCCAGGCTCGAGAACGGACCAGCCAGGACGAGAACCAGGTGTCGAGCACGTCCTCGTCCTGGCGCACCGCGCCGCCGCAATCGCAGCGCAGCACGTCCTCCCGGCTCACGATCGTCTTGCCGCAGCTGTCGCAGTACCAGACCGGGATGCGATGTCCCCACCAGAGCTGCCGGGAGATGCACCAGTCGCGGATGTTCTCCATCCACTGGCGCGTATTCCTCGCCGCGACGCTCCGGGATGAAGCGCAGGCTGCCATCGCGATACGCGGCGAGCGCGGGCCTGGCCAGCGGCGCCATCTTCACGAACCACTGGTCCGAGAGCCGGGGCTCGATGATGGTGTGGCAGCGATAGCAGTGCCCCACGGCGTGCCGGTGATCCTCCACCTTCTCGAGCAGGCCCAGGTCGCGGAACATCTCCACCACGCGCTTGCGCGCCTCGAAGCGATCGAGTCCCTGGCAGCGCATCCGGTACCGTCTCCGCCATGCGCGCCTCGGGCGTCATGATGTCGATGGTGTGCAGGTGCTGCCGCTTGCCGATGTCGAAGTCGGCCGGATCATGCGCGGGCGTGACCTTGACGGCGCCGCTGCCGAACGTCGGGTCCACCGCGTCGTCGGCGACGATGGGGATCTCGCGGCCCACCAGGGGCAGGAGGATCGACTTGCCCACCAGCGCCTTGTAGCGCGGATCGTCCGGGTGCACCGCGACGCCGGTGTCACCCAGCATCGTCTCGGGCCGCGTGGTCGCGACGGTGATGAAGCCGCTGCCGTCGGCCAGCGGGTAGCGAAGGTGCCAGATCTTGCCGTCCACCTCCTCCTTCTCGGCCTCTTCGTTGGAGAGGGCGGTGAGGCAGCGGGGGCACCAGTTGACGATGTAGTGGCCGCGGTAGATGAGGCCCTTTTCATAGAGGCGCACGAAGACTTCGCGGACGGCGGCGGAGAGGCCGGGTCGAGCGTGAAGTAGGTGCGGCTCCAGTCGCAGCTCGCGCCGATGGCCTTGAGCTGGTCGAGGATGGTGTTGCCGGTCTCGCGCACGTGCGTCCAGACCCGCTCCTCGAACCGCTCGCGGCCCAGGTCGAACCGGGTCTTGCCCTCCTGCGCCGACGATCCGCTCCACCACGTTCTGCGTCGCGATGCCGGCGTGGTCGGTGCCCGGAAGCCAGAGCGTCTTCCGCCCGCGCATCCGCTCGAAGCGCACCAGGACGTCCTGCACCGTGTTGTTGAGGCCGTGACCCACGTGCAGCATCGGCGGTCACGTTCGGCGGGGGCATCATGACGACATACCGCGACCGCGGATCGCGCGGATCGGCGCGGAAGAGGTCGAGCGTCCAGCCAGCGGCGGTAGAGATCGGCCTCGATGGCGGCCGGGTCGTACTGGGGGGCGAACGGCTCGGTCATGCGGAGGCGGTCGTATCCTCGAGGTGAGCGGTGTCGTCCTCGCCATGCACGAGGATGCAGTTGATGACGGACTCGAGTCCCGGAATGCCGCGTGCCACGCGGGCCGCATGCGCTCGTTCATGCCGCGTCGTGACCCAGCCGTGCAGCTCGACCGTGCGAGCCGACACCGGGAGGACCTCGAGCGGCAGGGCGGCCAGCGCGGCATCGGTGCGGAGCGCATGGCGCACCAGTCTCGCCAGCTGGCCGGTGCGCCAAAGGGCCCGCCGCGGACGGCGCGCGCGCACCATGCCCTTGAGGCGCGCCGGGCCCGGCCTCGCCGATGGTCTCGCTCACGACCAGGCCGGCGCCCAGGCCCAGCACCACGCCCCCGACGGACCAGAGCACCAGACCTGCGAGCGACGTCCCTCGCCTCACCGCCACACCTCGTGCAAAAAGTCGTTGTGAAGCATTAAGTTAACCGCGTCGTGCAGCCCATGCAGCCTTGTTTCCGCTTCCGCGAGATCCGTCCAAATGGCTGAAGAACGCACCATCGTCCAGGCCGGCGAGCTCAGTCGCTGGTTCGTCCTCGCCGCCGTCATCATCATCGGCGTTGGCCTGTACTTCTGGCTGGCGCCGCGCACCGAGCCCGTCGTCCATCCGGTGCAGGCGGAGCCGATCCAGTGAGTGAAGTCCGGCTCACGTTGCCGGACGGCAGCGTCCGGGAATACCCCTCCGGCGTCACCGGGCGCGAGGTCGCGGCGTCGATCGGCGCGGGCCTCGCCAAGGCTGCGGTGGCCATCCGGATCGACGGCACCGTGCGTGACCTGATGTTTCCCATCAGGTCGGATGCGGCGATCGCCATCCTGACCGAGAAGGATCGCGAGTCGCTCGACGTGCTGCGTCACTCGGCGGCGCACATCCTGGCTACCGCCGTGCGCGAGATCTTCCCGACGGCGGGTATCGGCTTCGGCCCCGCCATCGACGAGGGGTTCTACTACGACTTCGAGGTGCCCCGGCCGTTCACGCCCGAGGACCTGGCGCAGATCGAGGCGCGCATGGCCGAGGTGACGAAGGCGGACTACCCCTTCGTGCGCGAGGAGGTCGATCGCGCGGACGGCCAACCAGCGCTTCGCCGACGACAAGCTCAAGCTCGAGCGCATCAGCGAACTGGGTGAGGACGAGGTCATCTCCACCTACACCGACGGGCCCTTCATCGACCTGTGCCGCGGGCCCCACGTGCCGAGCACCGGGCGCCTCAAGCACTTCAAGCTGCTCAACACGGCGGGCGCGTACTGGCGCGGCGATTCCCGCCGCCAGATGCTGCAGCGGATCTACGGCACGGCCTTCTTCAAGAAGGACGAACTCGACGCGCACCTGCACCGGCTGGAAGAGGCGCGGAAGCGCGACCATCGCCGGCTCGGCAAGGAACTGGACCTCTTCATGTTCCATCCCTTCGCCCCCGGCGCGCCGTTCTGGACCGACCGCGGCACCACACTCTACAACCTGCTGAACGGGTACATGCGGGAGCTGCAGCTGGACGGCTACCAGGAGATCAAGACCCCGTTGCTCTACAACAAGGGGCTGTGGGAGATCTCGGGTCACTGGGGCAAGTACCGCGAGAACATGTTCCTGGTGCTCGACAACGAGACCGGCGAGCACGACATGTCGCTCAAGCCGATGAACTGCCCGTCGCACTACCTGATGTATGGGGCGAAGAAGCACTCGTATCGCGAGCTGCCCATCCGCTACACCACGTACGACGTGCTGCACCGCAACGAGGTGAGTGGCGCGCTGTCGGGCCTCACGCGGGTGCGCCAGTTCCAGCAGGACGACTGCCACATCTTCCTGATGGAATCGCAGATCGCGGACGAGGTGCTCCGGCTGACCCGGTTCATCCTGTCCTACTACGCCACGTTCGGGCTCAAGGCGAGCCTCAAGTTTGCGACCCGGCCGGAAACCCGCATCGGCGATGATGCCCTGTGGGATCGCGCCGAGGGCGCACTGCGGGCGGCGCTCGAGGCGACGGGACTGCAGTACGAGCTCAAGCCCGGGCGACGGCGCCTTCTACGGTCCCAAGATCGACTTCGACGTGGCCGATTCGATCGGGCGCACCTGGCAGCTCGGCACGATCCAGCTCGACTACAACGCGCCGGAGCGGTTCGACCTCAAGTACGTGGGCGAGGACAATCACGACCATCGCCCGGTGGTGATCCATCGCGCGGTGAATGGGTCGTTCGAGCGGTTCATCGCGATCCTGATCGAGCACTTCGCGGGAATCTTCCCGCTATGGCTGGCCCCGGAGCAGGTGCGGGTGCTGCCCATCAGCGATGCGCAGGCGGCCGCGGCGCACGCCGTGGCCAAGCGGCTTCGCGCGGCGGGCCTGCGCGTTGCCGTGGATGATTCGCACGAGACCCTCAACTATCGCATCCGGGCCGGCGAGGTGGAGAAGATTCCGTACATGGCGGTCGTGGGACAGCGCGAAGCCGAGAGCGACAGCCTGGCGTTGCGGATGCGCGGGGAAGGCCGGAAGCAGGAGGTGCTGACGGTGGACGCGTTTCTCACGCGCGTCACCGAGGAAGTCCGCAGCAGGGCGCTGGCGAGCGACCCGTCTTGAGCGAGGGACGCGGGTTCGAGCGTCTCATTGGCGTTCGCGCGCTCGCGCTCACCGGCATCAACACCACGGTCGGTGCCGGCATTTTCGGGTTGCCGGCGCTCGTCGCCGCCGACATGGGGTCCAGCGCCCCGATCGCCTACATCCTCACCGCGCTCCTCTTCTTTGCCATCGTACTCTGCTTTGCCGAAGCGGGAACGCGCGTCTCCGGTGCCGGCGGGCTCTATGCCTACTCCCGCACCGCATTCGGGCCGTTCGCCGGCTCTTTCGTGGGCACGCTGCTCTGGTTTGCCAACGGCGCGCTCTCCAACGCGGCGGTGGCGGTGCTGATGGTCAACGGGCTGGCCCTGGCGTTTCCCGCGCTGGGCCAGCCTTTCGGCCGCTCCGTCACGCTCATCGTCGTCTACGTCGTGCTTGCGGTGATCAACATCCGGGGCGCTCAAGCTCGGGCTTCGTGTCACCGAGGGCATCACCGTCATCAAGCTGCTGCCGCTGATCCTGCTGGCGGTGGTGGGACTGGTCACGCTCAACTGGTCGCAGATACCGGTTCCACAGTTGCCCGCGCCCGGACAACTCGGGCCCGGCGTGGTGCTGCTCACCTTCACGTTCATGGGCATCGAGACCGCGCTTTCTCCCAGTGCCGAAATTCGTGACCCGCGTCGCGTCGTTCCGCGCGGGCTCGCACTCGGGATTGCCGGCATCACGCTGCTCTACCTCTCCCTGCAGCTCGTGGCGCAGAGTGCGCTCGGGGCCGGCCTGGCCACGGCGACGGAAGCACCGCTCGCCTCGGCGGCGACGGTCGTGCTCGGAAGCTGGGGGCGGGTCCTGATCCTCGGGGCCGGCGTGGTATGCATGGCGGGCGTGCTGCCGGGCGACCTGCTCGCCACGCCGCGCGTGCTCTACGCCATGGGGGAGGATGGTCTCCTGCCGGCGGCGCTGGGCCAGGTGCATCCCCGCTTCCACACGCCCGCGGCCGCGATCGCGACATACGCGTTTGTCTGTGCGGTGCTGGCATTGTCCGGAACATTCCGCTCGCTCGCGATCCTGGCGGCCGCCGGGACGCTGGTGATGTATCTCATGACGGTGCTTTCCGTCCTGGCACTCCGGAGAAGCGGCGCCACGACTGGCGAAGCACCGTTCATCGTTCCCGGCGGGCCGATCGTGCCGATCGTCGCTGCGATTGCGATCGTGCTGGTGCTGTCGACGCTGGCGTGGAAGGAGCTGGCGGCGATCGGGGTGATGCTGGCGGTGGCGGCAGTGCCGTTTGCGCTGGAAGGCGCTGGGCGCGGCAAGAGCGGCACGAGCGGCAACGAGCGACTGGAGCGGCATGAGTGGCAAGCGCGGCAAGGGCAGAGCGGCGACAGCGCTCAGGAGCGTGCCTGTCGCCTCACCCGCCCGCCGCTCCTCCCGCCTTGCCGCCCTGCCGCTCCTGCCGCCCTGCGCTGCGCCCTGCCGCCTTGCCGTCTATCTTCGCGCCCGTAACCCATCACCGAGACCCCCGTGTCCGACACCACGATTCCCGTCATCGTCTCCGCCTGCCGCACTCCGATCGGCCGTTACCTCGGCGCGCTCGAACCCCTTAAGGCACCACAACTTGGCGCGATCGCGATCCGCGAGGCGCGTTCGCCGCGCCGGCGTCGATGCCGGCCTCATCGACGAAGTGATCATGGGCCACGTGGTGCAGGGCGGCACCGGCCAGGCGCCCGGTCGCCAGGCCGCGATCCATGCCGGCATTCCCGGCACGGTTCCGGCCCTGACCATCAACAAGGTCTGCGGCTCAGGACTCAAGGCGGTCATGCTGGCGGCGCAGTCGATCAAGGCCGGCGACAACCAGTGCGTGGTGGCGGGCGGGCAGGAGTCGATGTCGACCGCGCCCCACTACGTGTATGGCATGCGCAACGGAATCAAGGCCGGCAACCAGGCCATGGTGGACGGAATGATCCACGACGGCCTCTGGGATTCGTTCGGCAACAACCACATGGGCGAGTACGCGGAGTACACGGCAACCAAGGCGGGCATCAGCCGCAAGGACCAGGACGAATTCGCCTTCCAGAGCCACATGAAGGCCGTGGCTGCGCAGGAAGCCGGTGCCTTCGACAAGGAAATCGTCAAGGTCGAGATCCCCGGTCGCAGCGGACCCACCATCGTGAGCAAGGATGAAAGCCCGCGAAAGGACACGAGCCTCGAGGCACTCGCCAGGCTCAAGCCGGCCTTCGTCAAGGATGGCACGGTCACCGCGGGCAATGCCCCGGGGCTCAACGATGGCGCCAGCGCGCTGGTGGTGACGAGCCTGGCCTTCGCCAGGGCGAACGGCCTCACGCCGCTGGCCCGCATCACGGCCTACGCAACCGGCGGTGGCGAACCCAAGGACCTCTTCTTTGCCCCGATTCTTGCGGTGCAGAACCTCATGAAAAAGGCCGGCACGACCATCGGCGCGTATGACCTGATCGAGGCCAACGAGGCGTTCGCCGTGCAGGCGCTCGCCAACGGTCGCGCGCTGGGCTGGGACTGGGACCGGGTGAACGTGAGTGGTGGTGCCATCGCGCTCGGCCATCCGATCGGGGCCAGCGGTGCGCGTGTGCTGACGACGCTGCTCTACGGGATGCAGGCACGGAAGGCGAAGACGGGCCTGGCAACGCTCTGCCTGGGTGGCGGCAATGCCGTGGCACTCAGCGTGGAGCTCATCTGACCAATTGGCGTCCCATTGCCCGCGCGGTCGGGTGGGTAGTCGCCTATCTCGTCGGCGGCGTGCTGCTGACGCTGCTGCCGTTCATGCTCTACCTCTCGCGGCACTCGATGTCCGAGATGTCGCGCGACAACGTGCTGCTGCTGACGGCGCAGGGCGTCGCCCAGTTGCTGGCCTTCGGGCTGCTGACCTGGGCAATCGGTCGCGGGCGCCTCAGGCTGACCTGGGCGCAGATGGGATGGGTCCCGCGGGGCCGCTTTCGCGGGTTCGGGCTGGGACTGGAGGGGTCGGCGATCCTGGCCACGGCATCGCTGCTGATCGCCGTCGGGCTGGGTGACGCGCGCTGGGTTTCGGACAGTGGTACGGTGACCGACTACCTGCGGAACGTCGGGCTCACCACGGCGACCCTCGCGCCGGCCGCACTCGCCGAAGAGCTCATGTTCCGTGGCCTGCCCCTGGTGATCCTCGCCGCGGCGCTCGGGCGCGGGACCGCGATCCTGGTGATGGCCATCGTGTTCGGCGTGGCCCACGCGTGGAATCCCGACGTCACGCCGCTCGCCATCGGCAACATTGCGCTGGCCGGCGTCTTCCTGAGCCTCGCGTTCTATGCGCCGGGTGGCATCTGGACCGCCTGGGGCGCGCACCTCGGCTGGAATGCCACGCTCGCCGCGCTCGATGCACCGGTAAGCGGGCTGCCGTTCCGGATTCCGCTCATCGACTTCAGTCCGGGTACCATGACCTGGCTCTCGGGCGGCAAGTTCGGCCCCGAGGGCGGACTTGCCGCGACGCTGGTACTGTGCGCAGGATGCGTCGCGCTGGCGCGCTACGTCAGGAAGGATGAGGTCGCATGAAGACAGCGGCAGTGGTTGGCGCGGGAACCATGGGCAATGGCATCGCACATGTGTTCGCGCTGCATGACTGGTCCGTGACCCTGATCGATGCTGCGCCGACTGCGCTGGAGAAGGCACTCAGGACGGTGCGCAGCAACCTGGAGCGCCAGGCGAAGAAGGGAACCATTGCGGCTGACGCGGTCGAGGCGACGCTGGGACGCATTCATACGGCGACCGCGCCGGAGCAGGCGGCTGGTGCCCAGATCGCCGTCGAGGCGGTGAGCGAGAATCCGTCCGTCAAGTTCGCCGTCTTCCAGGCACTCGACCGGGCACTCGGCCCCGATGCCATTCTCGCCAGCAACACCAGCTCCATCTCCATCACCGAGATTGCCGCGAAGACGTCGCGGCCCGATCGCGTCATCGGCATGCACTTCATGAACCCGGTGCCGGTGATGGAGCTGGTCGAGGTCATCCGCGGTCACGCGACCAGCGATGCGACCACGACGGCGGTCATGGACATGTCGCGGGCCCTGGGCAAGACGCCGGTCGAGGTGAACGACTATCCCGGCTTCGTGTCCAATCGCGTCCTCATGCCGATGATCAACGAGGCCATCTTCTGTGTCATGGAAGGGGTGGCCACGCCCGAATCCATCGACACGGTGATGAAGCTCGGCATGGCGCACCCGATGGGCCCGCTCGCCCTCGCCGATTTCATCGGGCTCGATGTCTGTCTCGCGATCCTCGAGGTGCTGCACAAGGGCCTCGGGGACGACAAGTACCGCGCCTGCCCGTTGCTGCGGAAGATGGTGGCGGCGGGGTATCTGGGGCGCAAGAGCGGGAGAGGGTTCTATTCGTACGGGTCGTGAGTCGTGAGTCGTGAGCTATTCGTGTGCTCGCGACACCTGACCAGCACACGTCCACGACTCACGACTCACGACTCACGACTGATAACTCACGACTGACGACTGATGACTCCCTTCGACCTCCTCAAGCAATACGGCCACGAGCAGCTCCTGATCTCCCAGGATCCAGGCGCCAGCTACGTCGGCATCGTTGCCGTGCACGACACGACCCTCGGCCCCGCGCTCGGCGGCACGCGCCTCTGGAACTATGAGCGCATCGAGGACGCGATCGTGGATGCGCTTCGGCTGTCGCGCGGCATGACCTACAAGTCCGCGGTGGCGGGGTTGCCCCTCGGCGGCGGCAAGTCGGTGGTCATCGGTGCCCCCGACCGGAAGGATCGCGAGGCCTGCTTCCGTGCGCACGGTCGGTTCGTCGATACGCTGGGCGGTCGCTATATCACGGCGGCCGACGTCGGCACGGCGTCGTCGGACATGGAGCTCATCCATCTCGAGACCGAGCACGTGGCCGGACTTCCCGCCAAGTCGGGTGATCCGTCGCCCGTCACCGGCTATGGCGTCTACATGGCGATGAAGGCGAGTGCCAAGGTCCGCTGGGGCACGGACAGTCTCGCCGGGAAGCGTGTGGCGGTGCAGGGAGCGGGCAAGGTGGCGTACTACCTGGCGCAGCACCTCAAGAAGGAAGGGGCCAGGATCCTGGTGACGGACATCGACGCGGCCAAGGTGCAGCGCTTCGTCGCCGACTTTGGCGCCGAGTCGCTGGCCCCGGACGCGATCTACGACGCGGCCGCCGACGTCTACGCTCCCTGCGCGCTGGGCGCCACGCTGAACGACAAGACCATTCCGCGGCTCAAGGTCGAGATCATCTGCGGCGGGGCCAACAACCAGCTGGGCGAGTCCCGGCATGCGGCGGCGGTCGAGGCACGCGGCCTGTTCTACGCGCCCGACTATGTCGCGAACGGGGGCGGCGTGATCAACATCTGCCGCGAGGTCCAGGGCTGGTCCGAGGCGCGCGCGCTGGAACAGGCCGCCGGCATCTACGGTACCGTGCTGCGGGTCGCCGAAATCGCCGGCCGCGACAAGGTGACGACGGCCGAGGCCGCCGACCGGCTGGCCGAGGAACGGCTGGCAGCGGTGCGGGCGCTCCGGCCGGTGCGGCGCTAGCGCCTTTACCGCTATCCGCATTCATCCTACATTGGAAAATGGCCGAACGCATTCCGATCGGCTCGGACCACGCCGGCTTCGCGCTCAAGCAACAGCTGATCGACGAACTCCGCGACGAGGGGTATGAGCCCGACGATCTCGGGACATATTCCACCGAGTCCAGCGATTATCCCGACTTTGCGCACGCGGTCGCATCCCAGGTGGAGCAGGGGAAGGCGACGCGAGGCATACTGTTGTGCGGCACCGGGCTCGGCATGGCGTACGCCGCCAACCGGCATGCGGGGGTGCGGGCGGCCGTGATCTGGTCCCCCGAGGTCGCGGCACTGGCCCGCGCGCACAACGATGCCAACGTGCTCGTGCTTCCCGCGCGGTTCGTGACGAGTGAACAGGGAGTGTCCATCCTCCGGACGTGGCTCGACACCCCATTCGAGGGGGGCCGTCACAGCCGGCGCATCGCGAAGATCGAACAGGAGCCCGTGCCCAATGCTCGACCATAACGCCCCGCTTCGCGAAGCCGATCCGGTCGTCGCGCGCCTGATCGACAGGGAACTGCGGCGGCAGCAGAACGGGCTCGAGCTCATCGCGAGCGAAAACTTCGCGAGTCGCGCCGTTCTCGATGCGATGGGTACGCCGCTCAACAACAAGTACGCCGAGGGGTACCCGGGCAAGCGCTATTACGGCGGCTGCGAGGTGGTGGACCAGGTCGAGCAGCTCGCCATCGACCGGCTGAAGCAGCTGTTCGGCTCGGCGCACGCCAACGTGCAGCCGCACTCGGGTGCGCAGGCCAACTTCGCCGCCTTCATGGTGCTGCTGCCGCCCGGCGGCAAGCTCATGGGGATGTCGCTTCCCCATGGCGGCCACCTCTCACATGGCGCCGCCGTCAATCACAGCGGTCGCATCTGGCAGGCGGTCCACTACGGCGTCGATCCCCGCACCGGCCGCATTGACTACGACCAGGTACGGGAGCAGGCACTGCGTGAACGGCCCGGCCTGCTGGTGGCGGGCGGCAGCGCCTACGCCCGCATCATCGACTTTGCAGCGTTCCGCTCCATTGCCGACGAGATCGGCGCGCGGTTCCTCGTCGACATGGCGCACTTCGCCGGCCTCGTGGCCTCCAACCTCTATCCGTCGCCGGTGCCGCATGCGCACGTCGTCACCAGTACGACGCACAAGACGCTGCGTGGCCCGCGCGCCGGGCTGATCCTGTCGACCGCCGACCTGGGCAAGGACATCGACAAGTCGGTGTTCCCGGGCACGCAGGGCGGTCCACTCGAGCATGTCATCGCGGCCAAGGCCGTGGCCTTCGGCGAGGCGCTGACCCAGGACTTCCGCGATTACTCGCGGCAGGTGGTGGAGAATGCGCGCGTGCTCGCCGAGTCGATGGTCGAGCGCGGCTTCGCCATTGTGTCGGGCGGCACCGACACGCACCTCATGCTGGTGGATCTTCGTCCCAAGGGCCTCACCGGCAAGGAAGCGGAGAAGATCCTCGGGCAGGCGGACATCACCGTCAACAAGAACACCATTCCCGACGACCCGCAGTCGCCGTTCGTCACCAGCGGCATCCGTCTGGGGACACCGGCACTTACCACCCGCGGCATGGGTACCGGAGAGATGCGACGCATCGCGGAACTCATCGACCAGGCACTCACCAATCGGGACGACGCGACACTGGCCCGCGTGTCGGCCGAAGTGCATGAAATGACCAGTGCGTTCCCGCTCTATCCTGCGGCGGTGCCACGCCACCGCATCCTGCAGACGGCCTGACGATACCCATGACGGAACTCCAGTTCGCCGACGACATCCTCGCCCGGATCCGGGCGAAGGGTGGTGCGTTCGACGAGCGGGCCTATCTCTTTGTGCTCGCCAGCATCGAGTTCCTGCAGTCGCGCCTGACCGTGCGGCGGCACGTGAGTGGCGCGGAACTGGCCTGGGCCTGTCGCGACCTGGCACGCGCGCGCTTCGGGCTGCTCGCGCGACCGGTCCTGGCGCACTGGGGTCTCATGAAGACGGATGACTTCGGGCGGGTCGTCTTCACCCTGGTCGACATCGGCCTCCTCTGTACCATGCCGGGCGATTCCGAGGACGATTTCCGCGATGTCTTCGAATTCAGCTCGGCGTTCGACGAGTCCTATGGCTGGGAGGGTGTGCGGCGCGTCAATGCCTGAACACAAGAAGCGTGAGAGGTAAGGGGTAAGAGGTAAGGGGTAAGCGGTAAGAAGTGAGCAGTGAGCGGGCCACTCCTCCGGCGCAACTCACCAGTGCGGGATCGGAGGGTGTATGGACACGCGCGACTGGCCCGTCTGCCTCAAGTGCAACACCGGCAAGCTCATTCCCCTCTCCGACTACGGCCGCGACGGCGCGCCGATCACCTACAAGGCCTGGGTCTGCACCAATCCCGAATGCGGATTCAACCTGCGCATCGACAACGGCGAGATTTCGTTTGGCCGGATTATCAGCCAGAGCCACAAGTGACGAACAGCGTGAGAGGTAAGAGGTAAGCGGTGAGCGGGACTGTCCTTCGCGGCCCGTCTCACCTCTCACTTCTCACCTCTTACGCTTCTCCCAATGCCTCTTCTCCCCATCCTCAGTCCGGAAGAATCCGCCGCCTGGGACCTGCGCGCGGTGCAGGGTGGCATCGCGCTCGCCACCCTGATGGACGCCGCGGGACGCGCCTGCGCCGTCGTGCTGCTGCGTGACTATCCCCACGAAGCGAGGCAGGGAGTGCTTGTCGCGACCGGCACCGGCCACAACGGCGGCGACGGCTGGGTGGTTGCCCGCGCGCTCCATCGACTGGACGTGCCGGTGTGGGTCGCATCGCTCGCCGGGGAGATGGCCCCGCTCACGGAACAGGTCGCGAACCAGGCGCGTGCTGCCGGCGTACGGGAGGTCGCTCCCGATGGCCCGTGGCCGGCCGTCGGTGTCGTGGTCGATGCCATACTCGGCACGGGAGCCCGGGGCGCACTCCGTCCCGCGGCATTGGCCCTGAGCGAGCGGCTCGTCGACCTGGAACTCCCGATCGTCGCGATCGACGCACCAAGTGGCCTCGATCTCGGGAGCGGGACGGTGCATGGGACTGCTCGCGCCGACCTCACCATCACATTCGGTGGCCCGAGACGGGGGCACCTGCTCGCGCGTGACGAGATCGGCGACCTCGCGGTCGTGGATATCGGCCACTCGCCGGTTGGCGGTGGCGTGCCGCTGCTGCTGTCCGATCAGTTCGCGGCGCTGCGGCTGCCGCGACTGCATGCGTCCGACCACAAGGGTTCGCGCGGGCGCCTGGTCGTCGTGGGTGGCGACAGCGGCATGAGTGGCGCAGCGCGCCTTGCCGGACGCGCGGCCTTTGCGGCTGGAGCAGGCCTGGTGCACGTGGTGTCGTCCGCCGAGAGCATCGCCGCAATTCGTGCGGCCGAGCCCGACCTGCAGACGCTGGAGCATCGACTCGCCGGTGCGGCAGGCGATGAGCTGATGGCGCTGCTCGATCGAGCAGATGCACTCGTCATCGGGCCGGGCCTGGGACGCGGCCCGGAGAAGGCCGACCTGGTGCTTGCGTGCGTGGCCGCGGCCAGGCGAATCATCATCGATGCCGATGCACTGGTGGCGCTGCAGGGACGCATCGACGACCTCGCGTCGCTTGCCCGCGATCGCACCATCGTCCTGACACCACACGCCGGCGAGTTCCGCACCCTGTTTCCGTCGCTCGCGGCCGGCCGTGAGGCTGATCCCTGGAGCGCCGCGTCGGCCGCCTCCGCTGCGTCGTCGGCGACCGTCCTGCTCAAGGGTGTGCCGACTGTCGTCGCGAGTGGCGATCGACCCATGCTGACCATCGCCGCCGGCAATCCCGGGCTGGCGACAGGGGGCAGTGGCGACGTGCTGGGCGGGATCATCGGTGCCTTGCTCGCGCATGAGCTGGCGGGCGACCTTGCGGCCGCGATCGGGGCACAGGCGCTCGGTCGCGCCGCCGACCTGGCCGCCCGTCGCGTCACTGCCCGCGCCATGCGCCCGATGGACGTGATTGCCGCCCTTCCCGATCTCTGGCGCGAGTGGGACGCCTTGCTGCGCACCGGCACCCTGGTCGAGGCGCCGGTGCTGTTGCGTCTCCCCCGTCCACGAACCGTCTGACCGGCCCGCGCCCATGACTCACCTGCCACTCGGCCCAGGACGGGAGTTCGATCGCATTCGCGCCATCGCCGCGGCGCTGGGTGATCGCGCGACGGCGCTGGGCGACGATTGTGCGCTGCTGCCCGCCGCCGAGGGTTTTCTCGCGGTGAGTATCGATACCAGCGTGGAAGGCACGCATTTCCGGCGCGGGTGGCTTACCCCCGAAGAAATCGGCTGGCGTGCGGCAGCCGCGGCGCTGTCGGACCTGGCGGCGGAGGGTGCGGAAGTCATTGGCATTCTCGCGGCGCTCACCCTGCCGGGAGACACCACCGACGCCATGGCCACGGCGATCATGAGCGGCATGGGCGCCTGCCTGCATGAAGTCGGGGGCAAGGTGCTCGGCGGCGACATGACGCGAGGCGCCGGGCTGTCCCTGACCGTGACGGTGATCGGCCGCGCGGTGCGACCAGTCACGCGGGCTGGTGCGCAGCCGGGCGACGGGCTCTGGGTCACGGGTACGCTTGGCGGCGCGCGTGCCGCGCTCGTGGCCTGGGACACCGGTCACGAGCCCAGGCCCACCGCGCGCATTGCATTTGCGCGCCCGATGCCGCGTATCGGCATGGGACAGCTGTTTGCGGAGCTGGGCGCGACCGCCATGCTCGACGTGAGCGACGGACTTGGCGGTGATGCGCGGCACCTGGCGCTGGCTTCCGGTGTCGCGCTCGAGGTCGACCTTGGGACGCTGCCACTCGGTGCCGGCGTGAGCGAGGCGGCCAGCGCGTCGGGCACGCCGGCGCCGGTGTTCGCCGCCGAGGGTGGCGAGGATTACGAACTGCTCGCGGCGCTGCCACCTCGCGCGGGAGCGCGGTTGCGAAGCCGGGCGAGCGAGCTTGGCGTGCCGGTCACGCTCATCGGCACGGTGCGCGCCGGGGCAGGGGTGCACTTCCGGCTGGACGGCACCGAGCACACGCTGACGGGATACGATCACTTCCGGTGATACGTCAGGTCGTCTTCACCATGGGTCTCCTCTGGCGCACGCTCACCGCCGTTGCGGAGCTGGTGTTTGCGTCCGTGAGCGGTGTGGCGCCCGGCTCGGCCGTCTACGAAGAGGTGCCGCGGCGCTGGGCGCACGACCTGATCGTTGCATCGGGCCTCACCGTACATGTCGTGGGGCGGGAGCACCTCGACGGCCTTGGCGCGTGCGTCTACTGCTCGAGTCATGGCAGCTTCATCGATCCCGGGGCCCTGCTCGAGGCACTCCCGGGCTCCGTGCGGTTCGTGGCGAAGCGGGAACTCTTTCGGGTCCCTGGTTTCGGGACCGCGCTCCGGCTGACCGGGCAGATTCCAGTCGATCGCACTGACAAGGATGCGGCCGTCGGGGCACTGTCAGGAGCAGTGCAGGTGCTTCGCAGCGGCAAGTCCGCCGCGATATTCGTCGAGGGGACGCGGAGCCGCGACGGATCACTGCAGTCATTCAAGAAGGGCGCGTTTGTACTGGCGATCGAGGCACAGGTCCCCTGCGTGCCGGTCTATATCGCCGGGGCGCGGCAGTTGATGCCACGCGGCGGCTTCGTGCCGGACCCCGGGCCCGTCGAGGTTCGCATCGGTACGCCTATTCCGACCGCGGGACTTACCTACGAGGATCGGGACCAATTGCGTGACCAGGTCTGGACCGCCATGACGGTACTGGCCGCCGGGTAGCCGTCTTCCGTCTCCCGTCTCCCGTCTCCCGTCTATCCCGGTTAGTTTGGCCTTTCCCACACCATCTGGAACGAATGTCGACCATCATCGAAGTGCATGGCCGCGAGATCCTCGACAGTCGCGGCAATCCCACCATCGAAGCCGAAGTCGTCCTCTCGAGCGGGGCACAGGGGCGCGCAGCCGTGCCCAGCGGTGCCTCGACCGGCGAGAACGAGGCGGTGGAACTCCGTGATGGCGACGCGGACCGGTACGGCGGCAAGGGCGTGCTGCAGGCGGTGAAGAACGTGAACGAGGTGCTTGGTCCGCGACTCGAGGGACTCGACGCCACCGAGCAGATCGCGGTCGACGCCGAGATGATGGACGCCGACGGGACGCCGAACAAGGGCAACCTGGGCGCCAATGCGATCCTCGGCGGTGTCCCTGGCAGTGGCACGTGCGGCGGCCTCCGATTGCGGCCTGCCGCTCTATCGCTATCTCGGCGGCCCGATGGCCCGGGTGCTGCCGGTGCCGATGATGAACATCCTGAACGGCGGCGCGCACGCCTCGAACAACGTCGACGCGCAGGAATTCATGGTGGTGCCGATCGGTGCCGACACTTTCGCTGAAGGCCTGCGCATGGGCGTGCAGGTCTTTCATGCCCTCAAGAAGGTGCTGGGCAAGATGGGTCTCTCCACTGCCGTTGGTGACGAGGGCGGGTTTGCCCCGATGCTGCCGTCCAACGAGGCGGCACTCGACGTGGTCATGCAGGCGATCCAGTCGGCCGGCTTCCAGCCGGGGCAGGACATCGGCATCGCGCTCGATGTCGCCGCGTCCGAGCTGTACCAGGACGGCGAGTACGTCTTCAAGAAGGGCGACGGCAGCCGCCGGTCGGCCGCGGACATGGTGGAGCTCTACGCCAAGTGGTGTGATCGCTACCCGATCGTCAGCATCGAGGACGGACTGGCGGAAGGTGACTGGGATGGCTGGGCCCAGCTCACCGAGCGGCTGGACGAGCGGGTGCAGCTGGTGGGCGACGACCTCTTCTGCACCAACGTGGACCTGCTGGGGAAGGGGATCGAGTCGGGGGTGGCGAACGCGATCCTGATCAAGGTCAACCAGATCGGGACGCTCACCGAGACGCTGCAGTGCATCGAACTCGCCAAGGGCAACAAGTACGGCACGATCATCTCGCACCGGTCGGGCGAGACCGAGGACACCTTCATCGCCGACCTGGCGGTGGCGACGAGTGCGGGCCAGATCAAGACGGGGAGTGCGAGCCGCACCGATCGCACGGCGAAGTACAACCAGTTGCTCCGCATTGCGGAGGAGCTGGGTGAGCTGGCGCACTATCCGGGGCGCGACCAGTACCACCTGTGACCGCACCGGAACGTGTACCGCTGACACGCACTCGCATGCTCGCGTATGCGGTGATGGGAGCCGCCGCGCTGTACCTGCTGCTGGGTGGCGAATACAGCGTGGTGGACTGGCTCAAGATCCGGAAACTGGAACGGGATGAGCGCGCCAAGGTCGCCGAGCTTCAGGCCACGGTGGATTCGCTGACGGTGGTGGCGCAGGGGCTGGAGAAGGACCGGCGGGTGCAGGAGCGGGTGGCGCGGGAGAGCTTCGGGATGATCCGGAAGGGTGAGCACCTGTACCGGCTCCTGCCCGCAGGGGACGGCACCGACCCCAAGGCGGGTGGCAGGCCGTAGGGTCCGCGGCTGTCAGCCTCGCCCTCCCGGCGAGGCTTTTGTCTGGCTTGCCCTCGCTTGATCTCCCTTCACACTCAGGCGACGGAGGTGCGAAATGGCTGCCACATGGTGCCATGCTTCGGCGCGGAGAGCGACGTAAGCGGCACCGTCCGCTTCTCGATCACGATGACATACGGATAGAAGTGGATCGAGTGCACGTCGGCCTGGAGGGGCGTCGCCGGCGAGCTGAGCACGCGCTGGTCGAACGCCGGCGTAAAGGCGTTGAGGCGGTCGGCCAGGGCGCTGACGTAGGCAGTGAAGTCGTTGTTGATGCCGTGCACGTCCTCGCAGATGAACACGCCACCCGGCTTGAGGTGAGGCAGCATCTCCTCCAGGGTCACGATCTGCTGCTCCGGCTGGTGTCCTCCGTCATCGATGAGGATGTCGACTGGTGGCACCCGCTCGCGGAACCCCCGCCAGAACTCACGATCGCCCTGGTCGCCAATGTGGATGCTGGTATCGGGACCCTCGTAGGCACGGCAGTCGGCCTGGATGTCGACGCCATGGATGCGGGTGCCGTCGCCCAGGTAGTGCCGCCACATGCCCAGGCTGCCCCCGCTGTAGACGCCCACTTCGACCAGTGAAGGGGACCGCCCGACGAACCGCGCCAGGTAACGGTGGTAGATGTCGAAATAGTGGAGCCACTTCCAGATTCCCGGCCCCTCCTCGACGGAGTCGAAATAGCGGCGCAGCGGGTCGGCCGGCTCGTCCAGCGTGGGTTCCGCGTGCGTCACCGTCCAGGCGTTCGCCGTTTCGCCGCCGCGCACCCGGGCAGTCATGTGGGTCAGGTCGTGGGCGCTGGCGCGCGGGGCCTCGAGCATCGTGCGGACGGATTGCTGCAGTTGCTGGAGCATGCCGGAACGTGACACGGAACACCTCGCTGCGTGACAGGCGGAACGAGCGTCGCCGGGGGTGGTGCGGCGCCCATCCTCTATCATACACCATCACAGCGGTTTTGGCGCCTGACGGGTCCTCAGTCGGCCTTCTTCAGCTCGATCGGCCCGTTCACGGTCGGGAGTTCGAGCCGCCGCCGTGGCCGGCACCGATCCCCAGGGCGGGTGGCAGGCCGTAGGGTCCGCGGTTACTGTTTAGCCGGGTTTGGCAGGGTAGCTCAGGTGGTTAGAGCACGGCACTCATAATGCCGGGGTCGCGGGTTCGAGTCCCGCCCCTGCTATCAGTGGAAGTCTCATCCTCATAAGCAGTTCCGCGCGCTCCCACTCGGGAGCGTTTTGTCTTCCGCGAGCACTCGACCGTCGACTCGACGTGGCTTCGTTTTCGCGGCAGGCCGGGCCGCTTCCTGCCGTAGCATGAGCCGCACACATCGGGCTGGTGCTCACGGCCCGTCTTAGGTTCCTACGCACCAACTCGCTCCTGAACTTGTCGTCTGAACTCAAGGGGCGCCGCGATACTTCCGAAACTCTCCCTGGTTCCACCGGTGCCCGTTACGACGATCGTCCCGTAGCCCCAAAGACGACCACCGATGTCCTGGTCCACACCGATACCCTCGACCTTGTTCAGTAGCAACTCGACAGTGTGGCGCTGAACAAACCCCACCTTGATGAGAACGCGCCTCGTTGTGACGGCGAACTCGGATGTTTGGAACTGGATCCAGCGCCGTAAGAGGACACTGCACCAATGCCCGCGATCGAGATGCCTAGTGCCGTCGGTTCGATCACCCGGGCCAAGATCAAACCAACAAGTGTGAGGGTGACAGGAAACAGGAACATCACCCAGTGAAGCCTGGTGCGGTAAACCACTGTTTCGCCAGTAACCAGGTTCTGGTCGACGAACCCCATCCGGGGCCATCCTTTCTCAGACCTTCAAGGCGCACAGGCGCTTCTTCAACAAGCGCACTTCCTCGGATGATGTACCGCTGCCGCCCAGCTTGACTCGGGAGGGTGGGCCGCTCGCACCCTCACGGAGCGAGTGCGAAACTCGTGCCCGTCATGGAACTAGTGCTTCGGACGCCCAGCCTCACAGGTCGCGGCCGCGTCGGCGCGCAGGAAGTCTGCCGTCCAGTTCGTCTCCCAGGTGCGGTCGTCATAGGAAAACGCCTGTTCCCAGCGGGCGTGGTCGCGGTCGAACTTGGTCCACATAAAACGGACCTTCACGGGCCGGCCGTTGTCGCTGTCCTCGCCGTAGAATTCTCCATGATCGCCGTCGAAGCCTCCCACCAGCGGCGGGTCCATCCGGCCGGTGGCGCTGCTGACCCAGTAGATCGACCACTGGTGGCCGGCAACGTCGAAGGTGCGCACGGTCAGGCCCGCCCACCCCTTCGACGGAAAACTGATTTCATCCACGGTGGCCAGGCCGCCGAGGTAGAGCGACATGCACAGGGTAGCGGGGAATTCCTCCCACTCGCTGCTGCCGACGCCGCGGGCCTTCAGGCGGCGCTGCTGCGTCGTCCACCCGCCGGCGAAGTAGTCGAAGTCGTGCATGCCTCCGGTACGCGCCCTCGTGTACCCCGGCGGTACCGGACCTCCGGGCTTCGCCGCTGGCGCCGATTGCGCCGACAGTCCCGATGCAACAAAGGTCATCATCGAGAGGGTGAGGAGTAGGCGGAAGGCAACGCCGTATGGCGCATCAAGCTTTCGAGTCATGGTAGATTCTCGCGAGTGTGGGCTGGGCAGTCCAACCTACGCGTGAAACAACGCTCGCGATTCATCGGCCACCGCGCGACATCACGCGGCGGCTCCCGCGTCACGGAGTGAGGAGGGCAATCATGAACATCGGGATCATCGGCTCGGGAGACGTCGCCCGGACGCTTGGAGCCGGCTTCCTGCAGCACGGTATGCCGTCATGCTCGGCACGCGCGACCCGAAGAAGCTGGCCAAGTGGGCCGCAACGAACACGGCCGCGCGAGTAGGCTCGGTCGCTGAGGCGGCGAATTTCGGCACCATGCTGGTGCTCGCGGTGAAGGGCGACGGTGCACTCGCCGCGGTCAACCAGGCCGGCGCCCAGGCACTCGCGGGGAAGACCGTGATCGACGCGACGAACCCGATCGCCGCGGCGGCGCCGGTAAACGGCGTGCTCAAGTACTTCACCAGTCTGGACGACTCGCTGATGGAGCGGCTCCAGGCGGCCCAGCCGGAGGCGCATTTCGTGAAGGCGTTCAACTCCGTGGGCAGCGCACGGATGGTGAACCCGCAGTACGCGGGCGGCCGACCCACGATGTTCATCTGCGGCAACGACGCCGGCGCCAAGCAGGCGGTATCAGGCGTGCTGGACCAGTTCGGCTGGGAAACGCTCGACCTGGGCGCCGCCGAGGCGGCGCGGGCCATCGAGCCGCTCTGCATGCTCTGGTGCATCCCGGGGTTCCTGCACAACGAATGGACCCATGCGTTCAAGGTGCTGCACGCATAGCGTCGCATCTCCATGGGTCGCGGCCCCCATGGGCAGGTCGAGCCACGTTGCCGCCCGCCCAGCGCAAGTCGCAACTTGCAATCAAGTGCCTCGTGGAGTCAGGGCGGACTCAGCGAGGCGAACCCCGTCGGCAGCTCGTGAGCAATTCCAGCCGCTGGGTCCGTTCCATCCGATGGTCACCGCCCGCGGAACGGCAGGGAGGCTGACACCTCGGAAGGAAGCGCCATGCGTATCGCTCTTGCCCTGTCCCTGTGCATGCTGGCTGCGTCGGCCTGTGGCAACCCCGAGGCACCGACGACTGGAGCGATCCGGGTTACCACCGCAACCTCGGGCCCCCTCAGAGCGGCTGCTGTGTACCAGGTGAGCATCGACGGCGGCGCTCCCATGTCGATGCAAGCCAATGCGAGCATCGTGGTCGACACCGTGGCACACGGCAGCCACTCGATCCGGCTCACGGGCATCGCTGCCAACTGCACCATCGACGGCGCCAATCCCGTCACGGTCACGGTCACGTCCGGTGCCACCGCCAATGTCGACTTTGGCGTGACCTGCGTAGCCGACGGCGCCATTCGCGTCACGGTGTCGACCGAGGGCGGGGCGGCACCCGCGACCTACACGGTCGGCGTGGACAGCGGGGCCACCGGGTACCTGCAGTCCGCCAGCGTGCCAGCCAACGGGACGGCCTCGGTCACCCTGCCCAATGGTCCGCACAAGGTGAGACTGGTGACGCCACCGAACTGCACCGTCACGTCCCCCAACGACGTGGCGGTGACCACCGTTTCCGCCGCATCTATTGGTGTCTCGTTCAGCGTCGCCTGTGTGGACGGCGGGACCCTGCGCGTGACCGCGGCGACCACCGGTCCTGGCGCTCCCGCGTCCTACACTGTCGGGGTGGATAGTGGTTCGGCGGGCTACCGGTTCACGAGCGAGGTTCCCGCCAATGGCACCGTGTCGATTGCGCTGTCGACGGGTCCGCATACGGTGAAACTGGTGGTGCCGGCGAATTGCACCGTCGCCGGCCCAAGCAACGTGTCGGTCACAGCGGCATTCGGCGTAACCGGCAGTACCGACTTCAGCGTCACCTGCGCGGCGGCTCCGCCGGGAGGGACGCTGCGGGCGACGGCGGCGACCAGCGGCGCCGCCGCTCCCTCCACGTACATTGTGAAGGCGGTCAACGGCTCGACGGGCGCACTGCTGTCCGCCACCATTCCGGCCAATGGCACGGTCTCGCTCGCGTTGCCGGCGGGTGAGCACACGGTGACGCTGGTGGTTCCCCTCAACTGCGCCGTGACCAGTCCGAACGATGTTCCGGTGACCGCTGCGGCGGGTGCAACAATCAATCTCGCTTTCGTGGTGACCTGCGCAGCCTATGGGACCGTTCGGATGACGGTCGGAACGACCGGCGCCAACCCGGATGGCGTGTACCAGGTCTCCGTCGACGATGGAGCGCAGACACTCAGCCTGACCGACGGCAGCATCGTGCTCGCCAGCATGCCTGCTGGTGACCACTCGATCGCACTCTTTGAGGTAGCCTCCAACTGCACGGTGAGCGACCCGAATCCCGTCACGTTGACGGTACCAGCCGGACGAACCGCCGATGTCCGATTTGCGGTGACGTGCGTGGACAATGGAACCATTCGGGTGACCGTGGCGACCACGGGTCCCGATGCCCCTGCGGCCTATACGTTCTACGTGGCGGGCCAGAACGGAAGCGTTCCCGCCAACGGGACGGGCTCGGTGTCGGTGCCAGCAGGGTCGCAAACCGTGTCACTCTTCGTACCGCAGAATTGCGCCGTCACCCCTCCCAACCTGCCGGTGACTGTCACCGCTGGTGCCACAACCGATGTCGCATTCAGCGTGACCTGCGTGGCGAACGGAACCCTTCGAGTGACCGTTACGACCAGTGGCACCCCTGTTGGGTCCTATCATGTCCAGTTCGACCATGCCTTCTCGTACAGGTATCCCACGATCGGCCCCAACGCGACCATTTCGAGGGCCATCGCGCCGGGCACGCATACGGTGACACTAATGGTTTCGCAGGCGGGCTGTCACGTTGGCCTCGGCAAGACGCAGAGTATGTCTGTAAACGTGCCGTCCGGTGGAACCGCCGACGTCTCCTTCCACGTCACCTGTGTGACCAATGGAACCCTTCGTGTGACGGTCACGACTAGTGGTTCCCACATCCCGGCCGCCTACCCGGTCATCGTTGACCCTGGATCCATTTCTGTTGGCGTCCCTGCGAATGGGGCAGCGTCGATGTCACTGCCGCCCGGCTCCTATACGGCGGGCCTGACCCTGCCGTCGAACTGCATCGCCAACACGGCGAGTTCCATCGCGGCGACAATCACCGCGGCGGCGACGACAGACATCGCATTCACCGTCGCCTGCCAATGACCACGGCGAGACCCATTCGGCTGCCCTCGCGACCCGGTCATCGGGATGGGTCTCGGTGCCAGGCGCGGCCACCTCTCAGCATCGGATCAGGAACTGGCCTTCCAATCCGTCGAACGCCTGGCGTCACGCCGGCACCGGAAGTCGCGACGCCGCCTAACGGTCCGGTGCGCGTACGGCTCGGACCTCTCGAAACCGCGTGCTATCGGGGTGCTGCAGTTCGCCGATGAGGCTGTCGTTGCGCACTCGGAAGTACCAGGTCCCCTGCGGTATAACGCAGGTGAGCTGATTACTCCGCGGCACCAGGCGACAGCCGAGAACACCCATCTCCTCTTCCACGCCGCCGACGATCTTGCGTGCGTCAATCGCCAGGCTGTCTGCGGTCTTCATCGGCGTGATCCGATAAACGACGATCTCGTCGTTGCATGCCGACAGGCGCACCAGGCACACCGATGAGCCGCGCCAGGTCCCCACGGGGGTTGTGGGTGTCGGCGGCTGGACCGGCGATTGCGCGCTCGCCGTGCCCGCGACCGCGCCAGCCAGCGCGACGCCGGCCAGGTGAATCCTCATGGCGTGACGACTCGAAGGTTCATCGGGATCCGTCCTGTCGATATCGTTTCAATTCGGGATGCGAAATGCACCGGCCTGACCGGTATTCGGATAGTATGCTGGATCACGCGACGTGGCCTGTCCCTTTCCCTTTCTGCCGTGTCGCGGGTACATTGCAAATCGATCAGGCGGCGAAGCCGCAATGATCGAATCCGATCGATCGGAAGATGGTGATCCGAATCGTTGCGGGAGTGAAGCGGCAGGCGCCGCGTTCCTCCCGCCTTTTTGCGTTTTGGTACTGCCGTAACACAACGGAGGCTCCATGAGTCACGATACGGGCGTGCATACGGGTGAGGAAATCGGCAATGCAGTCGAATCCACCCTGGACGATGTCACCGGCAAGATTCGCGAGAAGGGCAGTGACCTCGGCCGGAGGGCCGTGGCGGCGATCGACGAGCGCCGCGTTGGCGTCGCGGATGGGCTGGAAGGAGCGGCTCGGGGCCTGCACAACAAGGCCGATTCCATTGCGGATGGCGGCCAGCGCGTGAGCAAGGCCACCCACGGGGTGGCCGAGAAGGTGGAGAACGCCTCCCACTACATCAGGGACAAGGACGCGAAGGACATGCTCGCGGACGTGGAGACGATGGTCCGTGCGCATCCGACCCGTTCCCTCCTCGCCGTACTCGCCGTTGGCTATCTCGCGGGCCGAGCGCTGCGGAGGGACTGATGTCACACCCCATGACCGAACCCGTCGAGCGATCCATCGGTGATGTCATGACCGATGTCGCCGGCAACGTCGAGCGGCTGGTACGGACCGAGGTGCGGCTGACCAAGGCGACGCTGCTCGAGGGGGCCAAGGGCATGGCGCGCGGCACGACCCTGGTCGCCAGCGGAGCGCTCCTCGGAACGCTGGCGGTCATGTTCCTGCTCCTCGCCGCGGTGTCCCGCCTGTCCGAAACGATGAAGGCCTGGCAGGCGGCCCTGCTTGTGGCGGGCGGTACAACGATCATCTCGGCGCTTGTCATCAGTGCCGGGGTAAGTGCTCTCCGCCGTAACGCCGGGCATTTCGACCCTTGATCCGGAGACTGGCATGACAAGCGTTGCTGAACTGAGCCGGCAGATGGACGACGAACGTCGTGACCTGAGCCGGAATCTTTCCGAACTGAAGAACCGTGCCGAGTCCGCTCTCGACTGGCGCGACCAGGTGCAGAGGCATCCGGCACTCGTCACTGCTGCTGCTCTCGGCGCCGGCATGCTGCTCGCGCAGTTGGGCAGCAGCAGGCCCCGCGCAGTGAAGCAGTGGGCGCCGTTGAACAGGAGGCCGGAACCGGTGCGCAGCCCGGGCGTAGTTGATGCCGTAGCTGATGCGCTCAAGGCCACGGCCGCGACAGCAGTCGCGGGGATGCTCAGCGAATTCATCCCCGGCTTTCGGGAGGAGCACGACAAGCGGCGTCGTTAGAAGTTGCCGCTGAGAATAAGGATTGAGTCATGGCGCCGTTCGACCGCCCGTACCTCGCGGGCCGAGTCGGGCGGCGCTGACCCGTTTGCACCTGCGCGGATCAACGCTTTGAGGTTTGGGACATACTACTTTAGGCGTACCTAAACCCTTGCATCCCAGCGATATACGCCCCTCTTGACAGCCGTCGCGGCCGATTTCATTTTGGCCGCCCGGGTACATGTTCAACTGTCAGGCGAGGGTGACTCCATGCCGTCTCTGACCTGCCCCAGGTGCGGGCGCATTTCCCCGATCAACAACTCCAAGACACAAGATCCCCCCGGTGCCTGGCACCTGTATGCATCGCCTCCCCTTACGGGCGATCACGGCAGGGGCTACTTCCTGGTTGCGGCGCTCCTGGTGAGTGTGGCCCTGATCGCGTTCAGCGCGCGAACACTCGCCAGCTTCGTGCTGCTCGGGACCATCTTGACGTCGGTATGCTTGTATTTCGGAATGCGAAAGCGGAGGCCGGGCAGTTGGCAATCTTTCGAGGCTGGGAGAAGGATGCTATGCAATGACTGCGCGGTGACGAAGGCCAGCTGATCGCACTGGGTCGCAGAGCGGCAGAAGGAACTGCTTCGGAGGTGGAGGCGCGACGGGGGCGGGAGGCCCCTGCGCGCCTCTTCCCGTCTGAAGCCGGACAGTCCGATGCGCGAGCGCACGCCGAGCAGTACTTCCAAGCAACCATTCGCCCGGCCAGCCGGTCCTATCCTCAAATCACCTCAGGGATTGAACGATGGCAGATCTGTGGCACGACACGATCAGCGACGTCGGTTACGCACTCCGCAACCTGGCCCACAACCCCGGGTTCGCCGCGGTCGTCGTCCTCACACTCGCCCTCGGCATCGGCGGAACGACGGCCGTCTTCAGCGCCGTCGATGCCGTGCTGCTCAAGCCGCTGCCTTTTCAGGAGCCGGGACAGCTCGTTCGCCTCTACGGCCACCGTGAAGGCGGACCCCGGAGCACACGGCTTCGTCACGCCGGTCCACTACATCGCGTACCGCGAACAGCTCAATTCGCTCCAGGCGCTCGCGGCCATCCTGACGTACGACGAGGCCGGGGCGGACATCGGTACCGGCGACGCGGCGCGGCGCATCCGCACCCTGCCGACGAGCGCCAACTACTTCGACGTGCTCCGGGTGTTCCCCGCACTGGGCCGCGCCTATCGGGTCGACGGCGAATACGGGACCGGCATCGAGGACAACATCGATGGCGCACCGATGGTGGTGCTGAGCCACAACCTCTGGGAAAGCGAATTTCACGGCGACCCATCGGCTATCGGCCAGAGCCTGGTGATGAGCGGCCGGCGCTACGAAGTGCTGGGAGTGATGCCGAAGGGGTTCACCGACCCGGTGGTCGGGGCGGTGGATGCGTGGGTGCCCATGGACCTGCGCCAGGGGACGGATCCGAACGAAGCCAACAATCACTACCTCTCACTCATCGGACGCGTCCGTGCCGGTGTGCCACTCGCCCAGGCCCAGGCGGAACTGGACGTTCTCTCCCTTCGCCTCGGCGAGCAGTATCCGTCCGCCAAGCTCGAGCGGGGCCGCTTCTATCCCCTGAAGGAGGACGTCGTCGGCAGCTCCACGAGCCGGTCCCTCCAGATCCTGATGGGAGCGGTCGGGTTCGTCCTCCTGCTCGTCTGCGTAAACGTGGCGAACCTGATGCTGGTGCGAGGATCAGAGCGTGCGCGCGAGTTCGCCGTGCGGTCCGCGCTGGGTGCGGGGCAGGGACGGATCGTCCGCCAGCTGCTGACCGAGAGCCTGACGCTCGCCGTGGCGGGCGCGCTGGCGGGCCTGGTCGTCGCCCGGGTGGCCATGGATGCGATCGTGGCACTCGGTGCCGGGATCATTCCGCGCCTTGGAGGGCTTTCATTCAACCCCTGGCTCCTGGCCTTTGCGCTGGTGCTGGGGAGCGGATGCGCCGTGCTGTTCGGGCTGACCCCGGCGATCAGGGCGGCGCGGGTGCAGCCGGGCGATGCGCTGCGCGACCAGAGTCGCTCGACCACGAGCGGCGCCCGCTCACTCCGCATGCGCGAATGGCTGGTCGTGTCGCAGGTGGCACTCGCCTTCGTGCTGCTCGTCGGTGCCGGCCTCCTGATGGCCTCGGTCCGGAAGATCTCCCGTGTCGAGCTTGGCGTGCACACGGAGAATGTCCTGACCTTCCAGCTCAACCTTCCCGCGTCGCAGTACGACTCGACGGCACGGGCACAGTTCTACGAGACGTTCGCCGGGAAGGTGGCGGCGCTACCCGGCGTGCAGGCCGCGGGAGGCATCTCCAAGCTTCCGGCGACGGGCGCCTATCACCAGTGGGGCGTGCAGGCGCGCAGCGGACCGCTCGCCGGCGACAACGACCGGAGCGGGATTGGCGGTGCGGAGAACCGGGTGGTGTCGGGCGAATACTTCCGCGCGGTGGGAATTCCGGTGGTTGCGGGGCGCACCTTCGACGCCGGTGACGACAGCCACGCGCCCGATCGTGTCGTGATCAGCCAGAGCCTGGCTTCCCGGCTCTTTCCCGGGACGAGCGCGCTTGGCCAGCGCCTGCGCACCGGCGGTCGTGAAAGTGAGGTCATCGGCGTGGTCGGCGATGTCGCGGTCACGAATGAAGGCGTGGAGGACATGTACGTCTACCACGCACACCGGCAGTTTGCCGGGGACCGCAACTGGGCGCTGACCCAGGTAATTGCCACCACCGGGTCGGCGACAGCCCTGGAGCCCAGGATCCGGGAAATTCTCACGGCAGCCGATCCTCGCCTGGTGATGTACCAGCCCGCCATGCTCGACGAGGTGGTCGGGGCGGGCGCCGCGCAGCGCCTTTTCATCATGCGACTCCTGCTCATCTTCGCCGCGATTGCGCTGGCCCTGAGCGCGCTCGGGCTCTTCGGTGTGCTCTCCTATGGCGTCAAGCTGCGCACCCGGGAGTTCGGCATCAGGATGGCACTGGGAGCGGAGCGACGGTCGATCGGTGTGATGGTCATGCGACAGGCGATGACCATGGTGGTGGTGGGTGTCGTCATCGGGCTCGCGACGGCGATACCGCTTTCCAGGCTGATGGCTGCGCTCCTGTTCCGCGTAAGCCCGCTGGACCCGCGGGTGATCGTCGGCGCGATCGTGTTCATGGGGCTCATCGCGGCGGTTGCCGCCTGGCTGCCGGCCCATCGTGCCACCGGCGTGAACCCGCGAAGTATCATGCAGTAGGCGTTGCTGGCTACCGCTTGCCGAAGTGCTCAATGGTGAAGATGGAATCGACGGGACCCACGGGTGCCAGGAGAGGGGAGGGCGTGCCCCGCAACGATGTGTCGAAGAAGGCACGGACGTAGTCACGGATTCGCTCCAGATAGCGCGCCTGGTCCCGGGCGGCGTTGCTGTCCGTCGCCTGCAGCAGCTTCAGGTCCAGGAAGGTGCGATGCGTGAAATCATCCGATTCGGCCTGGATACGAACAGCACCTCCAGGCATTTGAGACAGTGCCAGATCCTGGTTGCGCTGGTAGAGGCCAACCACTGAATCGTACTGGCCCCGCGTCATCTTCATTTGCGCGAGCGCGCTGTCGCTCGGCAGCGGCGTACGGGGACTGACGTATATCGAGTTGCCCGTAGCAAAGAACAGGAACGGCTGCTTGATGGCGAAGGCGGCTGCCCCGCCATCGTAAGGCCTTCCCTCGTACTCGGCGTCCTCGTTCATGCAGGCCCGGATACGGGCATCGAGACGGCAGGCGCTCGCGACCGACATCCCGCCCAGTGAATGGCCAAACGCCCCGATCCGTTTCGGGTCAACGGAGCCCGCAAGTTTACCCGCACCGGGAACCGTTCCCAGGTGCTCCAGCTGGTCCAGCACAAAACGGATGTCGGCCGCGCGCAACGGTACCTGCGCCAGCTGGTATGCCGCTGCGCCCTTCGGGCGCGTCATGGCGGAGTCCCATCTTGCCCGCGCAAAGGCAATGACCCGATTGCCGGCGAGCTGGACCGCGTAGGTATCGAAGGGATGCTCGATTCCGATCACGATGTAGCCGTGGCTCGCAAGATCCTCGAGCTGCGTGGCGTAGGTCAGGCTCGATTCGGCGAAGCCCGGCGAAAAAATGAGGGTGGGAAACGGCCGCCCGGCCTTCCGGACGGGTGGGCTATCGAATGAGTGCGAACGAACGAGGTTGGCCTCGATGCCGGCTCGAGCCGTGCCGAACTCCGCGTTCATGCCCGAGTCCCCGATGGCGGCCGCAATGGTTGGGAGGTGGGGGACATAAGCGGCCCTCGCCGTCCCGCCGCGTCTTGTGCCGGGTACCAGACAAATACGACGAGTTCCCGCCGGGATGAAGTGTCTCCCACAAACGGCTCGACCCGGGTGGAATCAAGCCAGCTGAACTCCATTCGCCCGACCGGCTCGGGTCCGCCCGGTGCCGGCAGTTGTGCCACCCGGGCTGGCGCGGGCAACTGCGCTACCGCGACTCCAGGATGAGTCAGGAGCATCCCCAATAGTGCGGCCGTGCAGTGAGATAGCTCGCGCTTGAAGCACATGGGGTGAAGCTTGTCATGGCGTGACCAGGCTCACAACGCGGCCGCGGCCTGACTGGCACTGTCACGAAATAAGGGGTATATCCTTCTAATGGAGCGCACTCAGCCCTCCGCCGCCCCCTAAGACGGTCGTTTTGCGTGCCCGAGAGCCAGCTCCAGCCGGCGCCCCCCACTTCCAATCGTGTCCCGGTGCCGGCAGCGGACCTGAACGCGCCCGGAGTCACGGCCGAGACCACCGCGCTCAGGGCGCGGCTCGGCGGGGGAACGCGCGAGTCCGTGGCATCACGTACGCTCGCCGAGCAGCCCGCCGGCGGGCGGGACTATGCGCTCGACGCAGCCAGGGGCATTCTCATGCTGCTTGGCGTAGCTCTGCACGCGGCGAGCGCCTACTCCCGCAAGGGCGAGTGGGTAGTGCACGACCCGGAAAACAGCGTGGCGTTCGACTGGCTGCTGCAGGCGATTCATCTCTTCCGCATGCCGTCGTTCTTCTGGATCTCCGGATACTTCTTTGCCCTGACGATAAGCCGCGGGAAACCTACCGCGGTTCTTCGTCAGCGGCTGTTCCGGCTGGTGCTGCCCCTCGTCGCGACCTGGCTGACGTTCAACGTCGCCCAGGGATGGGTCATCGCGGTGGCACATGGGAAGGATCCGGTAGACAGCGTCCTGCACCACCGTGTTCCCATTGGTCACCTCTGGTTCCTGCTGGATCTCGCCATCATGACCGGCGTGGCCGCACTGGCGCTCTGGGTACCGCCCCGGCTGGTCTACAAGTTCATGGAACTGGTGCCCCGGGGAATGACCGTGGCTGGTGTGCTGCTCGCACTGACAGCGATCAGCACGCTCACCTTCCTGGCGGCGAGGGCCACCGGGTTCGCCTACGTGCATGTGGCCAACGTCACCAGCCTCGGGCGACTTGCGACCTACATGCCCTTCTTTGGTATCGGCGCCGCGATGTATCACCTGCCCCGCATCCGCCGCGTCTTCCTGACGGTGCCACCGCTTTTGATCGTCGTCGCGCTTCCGCTCGGGATGTACGCGCAAAGCTTCCGGGACGTGCGGGGCGTGCTGGCGGAGATCGCCGCACCGGTCGAGAGTCTCGCGATATGGACCTGCGTGGCGATCGTGCTGCAGTTTTTCTACCGGATCATCCGGGGCGAGACCCGGTTCGTGAAGACGCTGAACGACTCCAGCTACTCCATCTACCTCTTTCATCATGCCATCATGGTGTCCCTGGTGCTCGTGCTCCTGCGGTTCAGCATCGGGCCATTTCCCAAGTTCCTCCTGGCATGCGTCATCAGCTTTGCGATCGCGGCGGCCATGCACCTCTTCCTGGTGAGGAAAAGCCGGGTGCTGCGTTTCATCTTCAACGGCCGCTTACCAGCGCGTATTCCAAAGCCTGCGGGCACCGCCCCCGCCACGCACACGACGCCCCTCTCGGCCTGAGCCGGAGGGGCGCCTCGTCTTCATGGGCACGCCGCACACCTACATGGACTTCTTGCGCCCTTCACGAAGTGCCAGATGAGGGAGATCGCTGCCACGACCAGCAGCAGGTGAATGAAGAACCCCGCCACATGAAACACCGCAAAGGCAAGAATCCACGCGATCAACAAGATGACCCCAAGGCCCATGAACATTGACTGGCCCTCCCTTGAATGTTGCTTCCCACGGGACACTACCTGAGCAGCCCTCGCAAGATACCCGGCACTGACGAGGCCGATCGGCTGAAGCCGCCGCGGGACCTCAGTCTCGGGGGAACCGCACCACAAACTCACTGCCAGTGCCCGGTCCCTCACTCAACGCATGCACGGTTCCTCCGTGCATGGTGACCAGGCTGTGAACCAGCATGAGCCCGATGCCAAGGCCGCCGTGTGACCGTCCGCGGCCCCGTTCTGCCTGGGTGAAGAGGGCGAAGATCTTCTCCAGCATGTCGCCCTCGATGCCGATGCCGGTGTCCCGTACCCGGATCTCGACCGCGTCGGCGCCGGGTTCCAAGCTGACCCGGATGCTTCCGCCGGCCTCGGTGTACTTGATGGCGTTGTCGAGCAGGTTGGACAAGCACCTGGCTGAAGCGGGTGGGGTCCACCGTGAGGAAGACTTCGTCCGGTGGCAGGGAGGCAGTGATCTGGAGTTTTTGTTGCGCCGCCTGTGCGCGATGGGTCTCCAGCGCGTTGGCCACGAGCGGATCACGTCAACCCGCTCCCGCCGCAGGATGATCTTGCCGCTCGTGAACCGTGCCACATCCAGCAGGTCATCCACCAGCCGCGTCATGTGCTGCACCTGCCGTTCGATCACGCTCGCAGCGTGCGCCAGCACGATTGGACTGGCGGCCGCGCCCTCGCAGAATGAGGTGCGCCGCGTTGCGGATCGGTGCGAGCGGGTTGCGGAGCTCATGCGCCAGCATCGCCGAGAAACTCATCCTTGCGCCTGTCCGACTCGCGCAGCGTAGTCACCAGGTTGGCATTCTCCATCGCGACGGAAATCCGGTTCGCCAGGTCCTCGGTGGCGCGCACGTAGAGCTCGTCGTATTCCATTCCGGGCTCACGGGTCACGAACGTCAGTGCTGCCGTGGTGCGCCCGTTGGCGCGCACCGCGCTGCAGATGTACGACCTTGGCGCGAGTTGGCGGATATAGGCGGCGATGGCGCTCGTTGCGGGGTGCCAGCTCGTAGAAATCCGGCGTGACGGTTCGCAGCCAGATCGACTCGCCCGTGCGGAAGACGCTGGTCGGGCCGAGCTGGTCCGACGGCGTGGGCGGCGAACTGGCGAGGATCTCCTCGGTGAAGGCCTTCAGGGCAGGGTCGTCCTGGACGATCGCCAGGCGGCGAACGGCGCCGTCCACGCTCCGAACGTCGACCGCGCAGAGGTCGGCAAATGCCGGCACCGCCGCCCTGCGCGACGCGGCGAAGCATGGTCTCCACGTCGGCCGAGTCGACGAGGATGGCGCTGGCATCCGCGAGGAACTGGTTCACCCGCTCGATGTGCTTTCGGGCCGTGATGTCCCGCCCGATCTTCGATGCGCCCACGATGCGGCCGGTGCGCGCTCCAGATGGGCGACGAGGCGACCGACATGTCCAGCCGGCGTCCCGCCTTGTCGAGGCGCACGGTTTCGAAGGGAAGCACCCGCTCGCCCTTGCGCAGGTGGGCGAGAATTGCTCTTCCTCCTCGAGGCGCTCCGGCGGGATAAGGATGGTGATCGACTTGCCGATCACCTCCTCCGCCTCGTAGCCGAAGATTCGCCGGGCACCCTCGTTCCAGGTCGTGATGATGCCGGAGAGATCCTTGGTGATGATGGCGTCGTCGGACGACGCGACAACGGCGGCGAGATGCTGTCCTGCCGCGTTCGCGCGTCGCTGTTCCGTCACGTCGCGAAAGACGAGTACCGCGCCGAACACGGCTCCGGTCTCGTCCTGGATCAGGGAGGCCCGCTCATCGATCGTCTTTTCGGCGCCATCCTTCGTGATCAGCAGGGTTGGCGCCGGCGAGTCATCGGAGAGGTGCCGCTGCAGCGCCAGCAACGCCGGATTGGCCACCGGCTCGCGGGTCTCCTCGCTTATGGTCCGGAACACCTCGTCGACCGGCCGCCCGACGGCGTCCCACTCCTTCCAGCCGGTCAGGGTTTCCGCCACCGGGTTGAGCGACGAAATGCAGCCCTCGCGGTCGGTCGTGATGACCGCGTCCGCAATGCTCGACAGCGTAATCCGGAGTCGCTCCGACTGCGTCCGGAGCTGGTCCGTGATCTGGCGCAGTTCGTCCTCGACGCGCCTGCGCCCCGACAAGGCGATGTCCGGGTCCCGAGGCGTTGCCACGCGGAACTCGTGCTCGTTCGAAGGCACTTCCACCTCCACTGCGCCTGTCGGCCGGGCTGGACCAGATTGCGTGCGGACGAGCCAACATGCCCGACCCACGTCACCGGGCGTCAAGTTGGCCGGCGACCGCCTGTTGGCGTCTGTGTCCCATTCATGTTGTTTTCATGGGTGCGCCCGTCCTGGATCGCCTTGACGCATCCTTCGGAGGTACGCGACATGAGGAAGCAAGCCGTGGCCCTGATCCCGGTCCTGATGGCCCTGTTCGCCGCCGGTTGCTCCCGGCACGCCGACAAGCCCGCGCCGGATACGACCAATGTGCGGGTCACCAATGTCCCGGCACCGGTGAATGCCTCGATCGACTGCTCGAAAGCGGTCGCGGGCGTGGAACAGCTTGTCTGCGGCGATGCTGCGCTTGCCGCGCTGGACCAGAAGCTGGGAAAGATCTATTCGGACGCCCAGGCCAGGCAGCCGAAGCCGACGCCCGCCTCGTTTGCCGAGCAGCAACGTGCCTGGAACGGGACGCGTGATGGCTGCGGCACCGGGGCCACGGCGAAAGCCTGCCTCGACACCGCTCTACGTGCGACGCATCGCGTCCATCCAGGCGACCAGCATGCTGGTGCCGACGAAGGGCCCCATCACCTACGCCTGCACCAGTCCGGCGGCGGAGCACGAGGAGGTCACCGCCACCTACGCCGACACCGACCCGGCCACTGCCGTGCTGGAGCGTGGTGACCAGACGGTCGTTGCCTACTTCATCAAGTCCGCCGGCGGTCCCCGATATGCCGGGCCGGGAGTCACTTTCTCGGACCGCAGCGGCAACGTCCAGATCACCTGGCAGGGGATTACCCTCAAGTGTCACGAGCAGGCGCAGACCTCGTGATCTGAGCGCAGGCTTGCGGCCGTCGGCGGCAGAGACACTTCGGGGTAGGAGAAAAGGTGAGTGCTGATTCCTGGTTCCGGCAGACCGTTTGCCGTGCTCGCCGGTCCGGGGATAATTTATTTCGTTCCTCCTGTCCTTCGCCCCTGATTTGACGAGCGTGCCGCCCGTGCCGCAGACGTTCTACTACCGCGAAACTGATGGCGTCCGGATCACGGTCCGCCCGCAATACCTGCCGGACCAATCGCGGCCCTCACAGCGGCACTTCGTCTTCGCCTATCATGTGCGGATCGAGAATGTCGGGCCGCAGGCAGCCCAGCTCGTGACCCGGAAATGGCTCATCCACGACTCGGTGGGACGCGACACCGAGGTGGAGGGTGAGGGTGTGGTCGGAGAGCAGCCGGTCGTGGCGCCGGGCAAGGTGCATGAGTACCAGAGCTTCTGTGTGCTGCAGTCGGCTAGCGGTCACATGGAGGGCTCGTATCATTTTGTGCGCGCGGACGCCACAGCATTCGATGCGGCCATTCCGCGCTTCATTCTCGATGCGGAGGAGGCGCCGGGCGCGGCGCAGTAACACTCCGGCGCCCGCGTGGGCACCACAGTCGACGTTACCTTCCAGACATGACATCGCGCGCCGCCGAGACACGGGAGCGTTTTGCCGCTGCCCTGACCGCGCTGCACCTGGAGCCGGGTCCATGGCTCGTCGCCGTCTCCGGTGGTCCCGACTCGGTTGCGTTCCTGCAGTTGCTGGCCGAGGCCGGTCCCGATCTTGGACTCATCCCGGTGATCGCGCATGTCGATCACGGCATCCATCCCGACAGCCACGACGTCGCCGCCCTGGTCCAGCGCCATGCCGATCGGCTTGGCCTGGCCTGCCACGTAGCCGCGCTCGACCTCGACGCGGCCAGCAGCGAGACGACGGCGCGACGCGCGCGCTACGAAGCACTTCGCGCGCATCGCGCACCAGGCCGGTGCCAGGGGAATCCTCACGGCGCATCATGCGGACGACCAGGTCGAGACGGTGCTGATGCGGGCGCTGCGGGGTTCGGGGCCGGCGGGCCTCGCCGGGATGGAATCGGCGCGGCGTGAGGACGTCGTGCGGCCGCTCCTCGAGATGTCGGGCGAGGATCTCCAGGACTTCTGCAGCGACATGGGGCTGGAGCACTGGGTCGATCCGGCGAACCGGGACCCGGCACACCTTCGGAGCTGGATTCGCGAAGACCTGCTCCCGCACCTTCGCCGGCGGCTGCCCGACGTGGAACAGCGCCTGCTCGACGTGGCGGAACAGGCCCGCGACCATCGCGGTGCCTGGGACCAGCTGCTCGGCCAGCTTCCCGGTCTCGACTTCGTGGATGGAGACCCGGCGTCGGTTGCCGCATTCCCCTGGCTCGCTGCGGAATCGGCCCTTTCGCGGCAGCTGCTCGCGGCGATCGGCCGGCGCATCGGCGCCCGCCTGTCCCAGCCTGCGGTGCGTCGCGCGCTCGCGCTGGTGCGCGCCGGCGCAAGCGGCCGGCGGGTGGACCTGGGGCAGGGATGGGAGGCCGAGTTTTCCTTCGGCCGCCTGGTCATCGAACGCCCTGCCCGGATCGCGCCGGGCTCGGTCCTTCTCGACGGCGACCTTGGCCGGGTGGTATGGCAGGGCTGGGAGGTGCGCTGGCGCCGCGCGACCGCGGGCGACGTGGTCCGCGAGGGGATGGGCACCTGGGTAACGCCCGGCACGCTCTCGGTCGGCGCCCCGGTTTCCGGCGAGCGGCTGCAGCCGCTGGGCTTCGGCGGACGGCGCCCGCTGGTGCGACTGCTCCAGGAGGCGCGCGTCCCGGTCAGCCGGCGACGATCCTGGCCCGTCGTGCGTCGTGGAACAGAGGTGATCTGGCTGCCCGGCGTCTGCCGGTCGGCGATCGCGATTCCCGAACTCGATGGCGAAGCAGTGCACCTTCTCTTCGAGCCGACCTGACGACCCGATGACCCCTCACCTGCGACCGGAAACCATGGACGCGCAAGCGACAGCCCTTCGCCGTACCGGCGGAGCCGCCATCAGGCGCATCGTCTTCGACGAGGAGACCATCGCCCGGCGGGTGAAGGAACTCGGTCGCGAGGTCACCGCCGCCTATCCCGCGGGAGACCTCCTGCTGGTCGGCCTGCTCAAGGGGAGCTTCATCTTCCTGGCGGACCTGGCCCGCGCCATCGAACGGCCGCTGCAGGTGGATTTCATGGTGGCGAGCTCATACGGCAAGGGGACGGCCTCGAGCGGCAACGTACGCCTGCTGTACGATCCCGCCATCGACCTGGCAGGGAAGCACGTCCTCGTGGTGGAGGACATCGTCGACACCGGGCAGACGCTGCAGCGGCTGCTGTCGCTCCTGCAGGCCCGGCGACCGGCGAGCCTGGCGGTCTGCTCGCTGCTGGACAAGAGGATCGCGCCGCCGATTCCCGAGCTGCGGTTCGTCGGGTTCGACTGCCCTCATGTTCATCGTGGGGTACGGGCTGGATCATGCGGAGGAGTACCGGCATCTGCCGTTCATCGCGGACTTGGGTGGGGTGTGAGCGGTGCGTCGTGAGGGTGAGTCGTGCGTCGTGGGACGAGTCGCAGAGTCGTCGGTCGCAAATTCACCAATTCGTCTCACGACGCACGACTCACGACGGACCTAACAAATTGATTTAAAGTCGGTCAGGGCCTATGTTTCAAGTGCTCTCTAACCCGGCCCCAGGGGCAATCCCGCATTGCGGCACCGATCGTGCTCTATTGAGCAGTTGCAGGTACAAAAGCAGTCGCGGTGGCAGGGTTTTCTCGAGCGGTTTCGCGGCGCCATGCCACTGAGGCAGCGCGCCACTTGCGGATTGTCCAGGTCCGGGGCAGGTAACGAGCAGGTCGACCCGGAAGCGGATATTATTCGTTACCCGATACTGATGGATCAGGATACCGATGGCTGATCGCGTTCCGCGCCCCCCGCGGCCTAGTTGGGGGAACATGGGCAAGAACCTGGCGCTGTGGCTCCTCGTGGGGCTGCTGGCGCTGGCGCTGTTCAAGATGATGAGCGGCCAGCGGAGCCCGACGGCCGAGTTCTACCTACAGCGAGTTCAGCCATGAGCTGGAGCGGGGCAACGTCGCCCGGGTCGAGGTCTTCGACGGCAAGCGCGTCGAGGGCGACTTCAAGAGCCCGGTGACCCAGGATGGCCGGAGCGCCAAGAGCTTCACCGTGCTGCTCCCCATCGCGAACAGCGAAGCGTTCATGAAGCGCCTGGAGGACGCCGGCGTGCCGATCGCGGCGCGCGAGCCCAAGGGCGGCTTCACGGCGCTCCTGGTCGACGGCGCTTCCCTGGATCGTCATGATCGGCCTCTAGGTCTTCCTGCTGCGCCAGCTGCAGGCGGGCGGAAGCCGCGCATTCGCGTTCGGCAAGTCGAAGGCCAAGCTCCTCACCGGCGATACGCCCAAGCTCACCTTCGCCGACGTGGCCGGGTGCGACGAGGCCAAGACCGAGCTGCAGGAGATCATCGAGTTCCTGAAGGATCCGCAGAAATTCACCCGGCTGGGCGGTCGGCTGCCCAAGGGCGCGCTGCTGGTGGGCCCGCCGGGCACCGGCAAGACGCTGCTCGCCAAGGCGGTGGCCGGCGAGGCGGGCCGTCCCTTCTTCTCCATGTCCGGCTCCGACTTCGTCGAGATGTTCGTGGGCGTCGGCGCGAGCCGCGTGCGCGACCTCTTCGAGCAGGGCAAGGCGCACGCGCCCTGCATCATCTTCATCGACGAAATCGACGCGGTCGGCCGCCACCGTGGCGCCGGCCTCGGCGGCGGGCACGACGAGCGCGAGCAGACGCTGAACCAGCTGCTCGTGGAAATGGACGGCTTCGAGTCGAACGACGGCGTGATCCTGATCGCCGCGACCAACCGGCCCGACGTGCTCGATCCGGCGCTGCTCCGTCCGGGCCGGTTCGACCGGCAGATCGTGGTCGACTCGCCCGACGTGCGTGGCCGCGAGGGGATCCTGCGGGTGCACACGCGCAAGATTCCGCTCGCCGCCGGTGTCGACCTCGAGCATCATCGCGAAGGGCACGCCAGGCATGGCCGGCGCCGACCTGGCGAACCTGGTGAACGAGGCGGCGCTGCTCGCCGCGCGGAACAACAAGACGCTCGTGGACATGAGCGACTTCGAGGAAGCCAAGGACAAGGTGATGCTGGGCGTCGAGCGGCGGAGCCTCGTCCTCAGCGAGGAGGAGCGGAAGCTCACCGCGTACCACGAGGCCGGTCACTCGGTGGTGTCCCTCATGACGCCGGGTTCCGATCCGATCCACAAGGTCACCATCGTGCCGCGCGGCCGTGCGCTCGGCCTGATGATGTCCCTGCCGGACAAGGACCGGTACGGCCAGACCAAGGAATGGCTCATCGGCCGGCTGGCCATCAGCTTCGGCGGCCGTGTCGCCGAGGAGCTGGTGTTCGGGCCGGAGAAGGTCACGACCGGTGCGGGCAGCGACATCCAGCAGGCGACGGACACTGCCCGGCGCATGGTGACGATGTTCGGCATGAGCGAGAAGGTCGGCATGATGGCGGTGGGCGACCAGGAGCACGAGATCTTCCTCGGCCGGGAGATGTCGCAGCGGCGCGCCGTATCCGAGCGGACCGCGGAGATCGTCGACGACGAAGTGAAGCGCTTCCTGGACGAGGCATTCGACACGGCGCGGAAGATCCTGACGGCCAACCGGCCGCTGCTCGACCGCATTGCCATGACGCTGCTCGATCGCGAGACGATCGACCGCGAGGACCTGGAACTGCTGATGCGCGGCGAACCGTTGCCACCGCGTCCCCCGGTCGTTCCGCCGGCGTCGCCCGCGCCGGTCGTCGCGCTCAAGGCGCCGGCCCAGACGGTTCGGACGCCGGTGCTCGGTGCGCCGCCGGCCGAGCCTGCAGGCGCGTGAATGTCACGCCGCTGACGCTCACCACTCGCGGCGCGCTGGTGCAGGAACTCCGCGCCCGGGGATGGGATGAAGGCATGGCAGCAACAGCAGCGGGCGGCGTGATGCCGCTCGCTGTTCGTTGTACGGGCCTCGACGCACCTGCGCTCGAGGCCCTCGTCGCTTTCGGCGCCCGCCAGGGACTCGACGTCGTGACCGGTCCTGACTGGGCCGTGATCGCCGGCTCGCGCGCGCGGCTCGGCGCGCTGGCGCGTCCCTGGATCGTCCCCGAGCCGCTGCGGGAACTGGCGAGCGCAGCTGGGCGTGCCCTTCCGGCCGAGATCGCCACCCGGTGGCAGGTGGGACAGGAGAGCATCCCGCTCGACGTTCCGCTGCTCGTCGGCATCCTGAACGTCACGCCCGACAGTTTCAGCGATGGCGGCCAGCTCGGCGATGCCGCGGCCGTGCTGCTCCGGGCGAGACGGATGGTCGATGATGGGGCGGGCATGCTCGACGTCGGTGGCGAGTCCACCCGCCCGGGCCGCAGTGCGGAAGTGCCGGTCGAGGAAGAGATTCGTCGCGTGGTACCGGTGGTGACGCTGCTCGCCCGCGAACTGCCGACCGTGCCGGTTGCCGTGGACACGATCAAGGCGGAGGTCGCCCGGGCCGCGATCGATGCCGGTGCGACGGTGATCAACGATGTCTCGGGCCTGCGGAATCGATCCCGCCATGGCCGGTGTCGTCGCGCGCCGCGGGCGCGGGACTGGTCCTCATGCATTCGCGCGGCGCCAGCCTTGAACTCTCGTCCTACAAGCATGCCGAATATGGCGATGACCTCATCGGCACAGTGATCCGCGAGCTGCGCGAGGGCCTGGCCCAGGCCGTCAGGCGCCGGCATTGCCGACGCATGCATCGCAGTGGATCCGGGCTTTGGCTTTGGCAAGACGCCGGAGCAGGGCCTGGCGCTGCTGCAGGGGCTGGACGCGCTGCAGTGCCTCGACCGGCCGATCTACGTGGGAGCGTCGCGCAAGCGATTCGTGGCGGTGCGCGGCGATGCGCCGGCGGACCGCGATGGGGCATCGGCGACGGTGTGCGCACTGGCCTGGGAGCGCGGAGCCAGGATCTTCCGGGTGCATGACGTAAGGCGCACGCGCGAGTCGCTCGACGTGGTGCGGGGCATGGACGCGGAACGAACCGGATGAGCGTGCGCGACGATGCCGGCCGGCCGCCATACCTCGCGGCGCTCTGGGTGACGCTGATCGTGCTGGCCGGGTACGTCGCGAGCCTGGCGCCCACCGTCACCTTCTGGGACGCCGGCGAATTCATCGCCGCCACCAGGATCCTCGGCATTCCGCATCCGCCGGGCACGCCACTCTTCGTGCTGATGGGTCATGTCTGGGCGACACTGCTGCCGATGGGGCAGTGGGCGTGGCGCACCAACCTGATGAGTGCCACGTTCAGCGCGGCGGGAGCGGGCGCCTGGTTTCTCGTGGTGCACGAGGTGTTGCGCGGCGCAGGCGACAGGAGCGGCACGCCGGCAGGCTCGACTCCGCGCTGCTCGGTGCGGCGGCCGCGACCATCATCGCGGCGTTCACGTTCACCAACTGGCAGAACTCGAACGAGACCGAGGTCTACGCGACGAGCACCTTCCTCATCGCGACCTCGTGCTGGCTGGCCCTCCGGTGGCGGGCGGCGCGGCAGACGCCGCGCGCCCCGGTGTACCTGCTGCTGATCGTCTACCTCGAGGGCCTCGCGGTCGCGAATCACCTGCTGGCACTGCTGGTCGGTCCGGCGATTCTCGGCTTCATCTACTTCACCATCCGGGCGGTGCCGGCCGACGATCCCGCCGAACGGAAGCATGAGCTGGCCAAGCTCGCTGCAATGGCGGGCGTCTGGGCGCTGCTCATCGGAACCGGACTGGGCAACACCACACTCTTCGCGATTGGCGCGCTCTGCTTCGGGACGGCGTTCCTCTTTGCCCTCTCCGCCGGCGCCGGCGCCTTCGCGGTGCTGGGGCTGCTGCTCGCCGCCGTCGGCGTGACGCCGTACCTGTTCCTCTACCTGCGCTCGGCGCAGCACCCGATCATCAACGAAGCGGCACCCGCCACCTGGGACGCGCTGCTCGCCGTCATCCGGCGGGCGCAGTATCCGGTGCGGACCCCATTCGACGACCCCACCATCCTGCACGGTGCCGACAATCCGGGGCGGTCACTGGTGATGGTCGGGCTGCAGGCGTGGAACTACCTGCTCTACTGGGTCTGGCAGTTCGGCAAGAGTTCGATCATCGTCGTGCAGGCCGTGTGCTTCGCCCTCTTCCTCGGGCTCGGCATCCGTGGGGCATTCAGGCTCTGGCGCATCGATCGCGGCATATGGTGGCTGCTGTTCCTGCTCTGGCTGGTCACCGGCATCGGGCTGGTGACCTACATGAACTTCAAGCCCGGGTTCAGTATCGGCTACGGCGACAGCCTTTTCCCAACGGCTCGGATCACGAGGTGCGGGAGCGGGACTACTTCTTCGTCGTGAGCTTCATCGTGTGGGGGCTGTGGGCGGGGATCGGGTTGTGGGACGTGGTGAAGCGCCAGGTCGCCAGGGCGCCAGGGCGCCAGGACACTGAGACGGTACGGATGGCGGCTTGGCGCCTTGGCGGCTTGGCGCCCGTGCTGTTCCTCGTTGCGCTCATTCCGTTCGCGCTCAACTGGCGGGAAGCGTCCCGGAGTACCGGTGCCGATCGCACGCTCGCAGCCGACCTCGCCTACGACCTGCTGAACACCGTGCCGCCCTACGGCATCCTCTTCACCTACGGCGACAACGACACCTTCCCGCTCTGGTGGGCGCAGGAAGTTGGCGGGAATCCGCCAGGACGTGACGGTCGTCTGCCTCGCGCTGGCGCAGACGGACTGGTACATGCGCCAGCTGCGCGACAACCCGGTTCGCGACTTCGACGAGGCGAATGCGCCGGCGGTCTGGCAGGGTCGCCACCCGGTCAAGCCCGACTGGCCGCTGCACACCATGACCGATGCTGAGATCCGGACGGCGGCGGCGTCGCCGGTACTGCTGGACACCGCGGTGACGCTGACGGTCGGATCGGCCAAGGCCGTCTTCAAGGCCGGCACGGTGCTCTATCCCAACGACATCGTCAGCCTCAGGATCCTCCAGCAGAACATCGGGCGCCGCGACGATCGTCTGGTCCATCACGACGGGCGACAATTTCGAGGGGCTGCGCGACTACGTCGTGCAGCAGGCACTGGGTTTCCGCCTCGAGGCTGCCGTTGCTGGACTCAACCCGGGATGGACTGACATCGGGAGGTGTCGAGCAACGTGGCCGTCGACATTCCCCTGACCCAGCGCCTGGCCTGGGATACCTACCGCTACGGGGCGCTGCTCGGCGGCAAGACCGGCAACATGGAGATCACCGCTCCGAGCATGGCGTCGAGCCTGTCGATTCCGTTCACCCTCCTCGCCTACAACGCGACAGACCAGGCGCGACAGCGCCGGCGTGGTCCGCAACCTCGAGCGCGCCGAACTGATCGCCCCGAACGAGACAATCCAGGCGGCGCTTGCCGGGATCCGCGCGCAGCACTGAGACCGGGAATTCGCCCTCCTATCTGACGCTCCAACCCCTTAAATTCAAAGGTTATGTCGCTCTCCACCCTGGTCGCTCGGCTGCCGCTCGTACGGGATACCATCGAGCAGAGCCGGGCCCGTGGCGGGTGGCCGCATCCGGTGACCATCGTCGCGGTAACCAAGACGCACCCTGCCGACGGCGGTACCGAGGCCGTGGCCGCCGGGCTTGCCGACGTGGGCGAGAACCGGGTGCAGGAGGCGCTGGAGAAGCAGGATGCGCTGCCCGGACGTGCCGGTCCGATGGCACCTGATCGGCACGCTGCAGCGGAACAAGGCGCGGCACGCGGCCGGCCGCTTCGCCCTGATTCATTCGGTCGATCGCGCGGACCTGGCCGGGGAGCTGGCCCGCCGGGTGGCGGCCGGGAGCGCGCCAGCCGGTGCTGCTGCAGGTGAATTGCTCCGCGGAGCCGCAGAAGGGCGGCGTCGAGCCGGACGCACTGCCGCGGCTTGATCGATGACGTGCTGGCGCATGCCGGCGCTCGAGCTGCGCGGGCTGATGACCATGGCGGCATTCGATGCCGATGATGCCGGAGTTGCGCCAGCACGTTCAGGTTGCTGCGGCGGCTGCGGGATGAGGCGGAGCAGCGGGGAGTGGCCGTTGCCGGAGCTGTCGATGGGCATGTCGGGAGACTATCCGATCGCGGTCGAGGAAGGCGCCACGCTGGTGCGACTCGGCACGGTCCTGTTCGGGGAGCGCACATGACGGAGCCGAACTTCCAGCTGACGCCCAATGAGGTGCGCGGGCCAGCAGTTCGGCTCCGCGTTCCGGGGCTTCGACCGGCTCGAGGTCGAGGCCTTCCGGGATCGGGTCGCGGAAGAGCTCGAGCGGCTGCTGCGGGAGCGGATCCAGCTCGACGAGCGGCACGCGCAATGCCAGGAGCAGCTGCGGGCGTTCCGCGAGCGCGAGCGGGCCATGAACGACGCGCTCATCGCCGCGCAGCAGCTGCGGGCGGAGGCCGAAGCAGGCGGCCGAGCGCGAGGCCGAGGCCGTGATCCGCGAGGCGCGGGCCGAGGGCGAGCGCATCGTGGATCGTGCCAGGCATGGACGAGCGGCAGGTGCGGGAGCGGGCGGAGACGGCGGCGCGGCAGTTCGCGGCGTACGTCGCCGCATTCCGCGCCCTGCTCGAGCGGCAGCTGGCGGAGCTCGACGTGCTCGAAGGTCACACCAAGACCATCATGCAGGTCCAGACCGACGCACTGAACGCTCCAGCGTCGTCGCAGCCCCATGACCGCTCCGGCTCGATCGCTGGGTCACAGATCGCGGCAGCGACGGCCGCCATCCGGGAGCGGAGCGCCCTGCTGCCCGAGGCCGGGATCATCCTCGGCACCGGCCTCGGCGCGCTGGCGCGGGACATAGGTCGAAGCCGAGATCCCCTACGCCGAGATCCCGGGATTTCCCCTCAGCACCGTCGAGTCACACGCGGGCAAGCTGCTGCTCGGGACGCTGGCCGGCCGGCGCGTCGTGGCGATGCAGGGACGCTTCCACCGGTACGAGGGCTATTCCCTCCAGCAGGTCACCTTCCCGGTGCGGGTGCTGCGCGCGCTGGGCGCGACGACGCTGATCGTCTCCAACGCCTGCGGCGGGATGCACCCGCTCTGGGACGCTGGGCGACCTGGTGCTGCTCTCGCGATCACATCAACCTGCTGGGCGACAACCCGCTCATCGGCCCGAACGACGACACGCCTCGGTCCCCGCTTCCCCGACATGTCGGCGCCGTACGATGCGGCGCTGCGCGCGACTGGCCCGCAAGGCTGGCGCTCGAGCTCGGGCATCACGCTGCGCGAGGGCGTCTACGTCGCGGTGACCGGGCCCGACCTCGAGACGCGGGCCGAGTACCGGATGCTGCGCGCGATGGGCGCCGACGTGGTGGGCATGTCCACCGTGCCGGAGGTGATCGTGGCGGTGCACGGAGGGATGCGGGTGCTCGGCATCTCGATCATGACCGACCAGTGCCTGCCGGATGCGCTCGAGCCGGCCGACGTCGGCGACGATCATCGCGACGGCCGAGCCGGCCGAGCCGCGGCTGACGCGCGCTGCTGACGCGGGTGCTGGAGCGGCTGGCCTGACGCCGTTTCCCGCCTGGCCCGATCGGCAGCGCCGACGAGCTGGAGCGCGAGCTGCTCGCGCAGCTGGAAGGCCGAGGGGCTGTTCCGCGCAGGCGCAGGAAGCCGACGCGCGACGGCAAGCCGTTCGTGTTCTACGAGGGCCCGCCGACCGCGAACGGCCGGCCCGGCATCCATCACGTCTTCGCCCGTACCATCAAGGACCTGATCTGCCGCTTCCGCGCATGCAGGGCCAGGCAGGTCACCCGCATCGCCGGGCTGGGACACGCACGGCCTGCCGGTCGAGATCGAGGTCGAGAAGGAGCTGAGGCTCAACGGCAAGAAGGCGATCGAGGACGTACGGCGTCGAGCGAGTTCAACGCGCAGCGCCCGGGAGAGCGTCTTCACGCTACCAGTCCGACTGGGAGCAGCTCTCCGAACCGCATCGGGTACTGGCTCGACTACGAGCATCCCTACATCACCTGCAGCAACGAGTACATCGAGTCGGTCTGGTGGCTGCTGCAGCGGCTGCACGAGCAGGACATGCTGTACCGCGGCCACCGGGTGCTGCCGTACTGCCCGCGCTGCGGCACCGTGCTGTCGAGCCACGAGCTGGCGCTGGGCTACGAGGAGGTCCAGGACCAAGTCGATCTACGTCACGTTCCCGCTGGCCGACGGCAGCGGGCGCGAGCTGCGTCGTGTGGACCACGACGCCGTGGACGCTGCCGTCCAACGTCGCGGTGGCGGTGCATCCGGAGCTCGAGTACGGCGAGTATCGGGTGCGGCGACCGCATGCTCATCCTGGCGACGTCGCGCGCCGCGACTCGCGACTGCTCGACAAGCGGACGCGCCGTGCTTGGCGCCGAGCTCGGGCGCGCGTGCGCACGCTGTCCCGGGCGCGAGCTGGTCGGGGCTCCGCTACCAGCGGCCGCTCGACGTCGTGCCGCTGCCCGGCCGACGGGAAGCACGGCTCGTGGTCGCCGGGCGACTTCGTCACCGCGGACGACGGCTCCGGCCTGGTGCACATGGCGCCGGCCTTCGGCGCCGACGACTACGCCGCCGGGCAGGAGCACGGGCTGGCGCTGGTGCGCCCGGTCGCGGCCGACGGCACCTTCCACGGCACCACCTGGCCCGAGATCGAGGGCAAGCTCGTCACCGCCGAGGAGACCAACGACCTGATCATCCGGCGGCTCAAGGCACGACGGGCCGCTGGCTCGGCGACCCGAGCCGTACGTGCACACCTATCCGCACTGCTGGCGCTGCAAGAGCAAGCTGATCTACTACGCCCGCGACTCGTGGTTCGTGCGCACCTCGGCGGTGAAGGAGCGGATGCTCGAGATCAACGCGCAGGTGCAACTGGCATCCGCCCGAGGTCGGGGCGGGCCGGTTCGGCGAGTGGCTGGAGAACAACGTCGACTGGGCGCTCTCGCGCGACCGCTACTGGGGCACGCCGCTGCCGGTGTGGGTCTGCGATCGCGATCCCGACGCACGTCGAGGTGATCGGCAGCTACGCCGAGCTCGCGGCGAAGGTGGGGCCGGCCGCTGCCGGCGGACTTCGATCCGCACAAGCCGTTCATCGACGAGTACACCTGGCCTGCGCCGGGCGGCGGCACGATGCGCCGCGTCGCCCGAGGTGATCGACACCTGGTTCGACTCGGGCGTCGATGCCGTACGCGCAGTGGCACTACCCGTTCGAGCACGAGGCCGAGTTCAAGGCGCACTTCCCGGCCGACTTCATCTGCGAGGGCGTGGACCAGACCCGCGGGCTGGTTCTACTCGCTGCTGGCGATCGCGACGACGCGTGTTCGACAGCCCGGCCTACCGCAACGTGATCGTGAACGAGCTGGTGCTGGACGCCGAGGGCCAGAAGATGTCGAAGAGCCGCGGGCAACGTCGTCGATCCCTGGGAGGTGATCCGCGAGTTCGGCGCCGACACGGTCCGGCTCTACCTGCTGGCGTCGAGCCAGGTGTGGGCTGCCCAAGCGCTTCGACGCCAAGGGCATCGCCGGAGCAGCGGGCGCGTTCCTCAACACGCTGAAGCAGACCTACGCGTTCTTCTCGCTCTATGCCGGCGACTGGGCGCCGCGGCGCGCGGCGCGGACGCGCCGCGCTCGACGCTCGATCGCTGGATGCTGCGCCGGCTGGATGCCACTGGTCGAGGCGGTCACGGCGGCCTGGGAGGCGTACGAGGTCACCGACGGGCGTGCGCGCCGATCGTCGATTTCGTGGTGGACGACCTGTCCAACTGGTACGTGCGGCTCACCCGGGCGCGCTTCTGGGCGCCCGACCACGAGGCCGATCCCGGCCGCGGTCGCGACGCTGCACGAATGCCTGGCTGACGGTGGCCCGCCTGCTCGCCCCGGCGGCGCCGTTTGCGTCCGACTGGCTGCACCGCGCATTGACGGGACCATCCGTGCACTTGCGCGGTTCCCGGTGACCCGGGCGCCGGCGGGACGAGGCGCTGGAGGGGGCCATGGATGCGGTGCGCCGGCTGGCGTCGCCTGGGCCGCGCCGCGCGGGAGACGAAGAACCTCCGGGTGCGCCAGCCGCTCGCCGCGATGCAGGTGGCGGTGCCGGCGCGCGGTGCGCGGGCCCGCGCTTCGACGAGCTGCTGGAGCTGCTGCAGCAGCGAAGTGAACGTGCAAGGCGGTCGAGGTCGTGGCGTCGGACGCCGACCTGGTGCGGCTCGGGCCAAGCCCAACTTCCGCGCCCTGGGCAAGCGGTTCGGCAAGCGGACGCCGGCGGTGGCCGCGGCCGCGGCCGCGGCTCGACGCCGGAGCAGCTCTGCGGCTGCTGGAGGCAGGGCGTGGATGCCACGCTCGACTGGACGGTGGACGGCGGGCTGCACGCGTCATCTCGCCCGAGGACGTACTGGTGGAGCGCGAGGTGGCCAGCGACTGGCTGGTGCAGAGCGACGGCCCGTACGTGGCGGCGCTCGACCCGGCGCTCAGCCGATGAGCTCCGCGCGCGAGGGGCTGGCCCGGGAGGTCGTGAACCGGGTGCAGCGGCTGCGGAAGGACGCGGGGTACGAGTACACCACGCGGATCCGGCTGTGGGTGACGGCGAGGCGCCGGTGCTGAGCGCGCGGTCACGGCGCACGCCGACGTTCATCCGGGACGAGACGCTGGCGCGGCGAGCTCGAGTCGGCGCGCCGCGCGCCGGCGCCCGACCTGGAGCAGGAGGTGGATCTCGACGGTGTCACCGCGGTACGGTGGGCAGTGCAGCGGTACGGCGACGAGTCGGCACGGACAACGACCACTCAACCAGGATGGGACGAGCAATGATGACAAGAAGGACTCGACGCACTTCGAGAAGCGGCTGCTGGAGGAGCGCGCGCGGGTGCATGAAGGAGCTGGGCTACTACGAGAGTCGTTCAACGCCGGCGCTGCAGGCGTCCGACGGCGACCTGTCCTCCTACTCGTTCCACATGGCGGACCAGGGCACCGACGCCATGGAGCGGGAGAAGCAGTTCCTCTTCGCCTCGCAGGAAGGCCGCTATCTCTGGCACGTGAACTAGGCGCTGCGCCGGCTCTACAACACGCCCGAGAAGTTCGGCGCACTGCCACCAGTGCGGCGAGGAGATCAACTTCGAGCGGCTGGACGCGCTGCCGCACGCGCGGCTCTGCATCAGTGCAAGGAAAAGGAAGAGGATGCCAAGCGCCGCTGAGCGGCGGCTGTTCGCGGTGCACGGCCGGCGCTGGTGATCGTGCTTCGACCTGATCACCAAGGTCGTCGCCGAGGCCTACCTCATGCGCGCCGCCGGCGTGTCGGTGCTCGGTGACTGGTTCCAGCTCCGCCTGGTCTACAACCAGGGCGCGGCGTTCGGCCTGCACCTCGGGCCCTACTCCCGCTGGATCTTCCTCGCTGTCGCGGTCGTCGGCGGTGTTCGTGCTCAACCGGATGTCGCGCACGCGCGCCGCCGGGCGACTGGTTCCGCCAGCTCGCCTGCGGCCTGGTCACCGGCGGCGCCATCGGCAACCTGGTCGACCGCGTGCGCAGCGCCCGGGGCGTGGTGGACTTCCTCGACGTCGGCGTCGGCTCCTACCGCTGGCCGACCTTCAACGTCGCCGACATCGCCGTGAGCTGCGGCGCGCTCGCGCTGGCGATCTCGTTCTGGCGCGAGGACGTGCCAGCGGTCGGAGACCGGCGAGCGCCGGATGACCGATCGCCGAGGCCACGATCGTCCGCTTCACGGTGCTGGCGACGCGACCGAGCGCCTCGACCGCTTCCTCGCCGACCAGCTCAGCCTCTCCCGCACCCAGGCCGCCCGCCTGGTCGCCGCCGGCGGCGTGAGCGTGGCCGGCGCCGTGGCCCGCGCCTCGCGCCTGCTCGAGCGCGCGATGAAGTGCATCGTCGACGCTGCCCGCAGCACGAGCCCGCCGCGCCACCTCGCTGCCCGCCGACATTCCGCTCACCGTCGTCTTCGAGGACGAGCACCTCGCCGTCATCGACAAGCCGGCCGGCCTCGTGGTGCATCCCGCGCCGGGCCACTGGGACGACACGCTGGTGAATGCGCTCGTGGCGCGCGGCACCCGCTGAGCGAGCGGGGCCGCCGGGCCGGCCCGGCATCGTGCACCGGCTCGACCGCGATACCTCGGGGCTCATGGTCGTGGCCAAGACCGACCTGGCGCACCGCCGGCTCGGCGCCGCCATCGCGGCGCGGCGGGTGCAGCCGGCACTACGCGGCGCTGGCCTGGGGACACCTCGACGCGAGCCCGACCGTGATCGAGGCCCCGCTCGCGCGGCACCCGCAGGACCGCAAGCGCATGGCGGTCAGCGCCGAGGGCCGGCCGGCCCGCACCGACGCCTTCGTGGTGGCCCGGTTCGGCCTCGTGCGAGCTGCTCCGGCTCGAGCTGCACACCGGCCGCACCCACCAGATCCGGGTCCACCTGGAGCACATCGGGCACCCCGTCGTGGGCGACCCGGTCTACGCCGGCGGGGGCAGCCGGCGGATCCAGGGCGTCCGCCCGGGCGGCTGGCCGACCGGATCGAGCGGGCCACCCCCCGTCAGGCACTGCACGCCGCCGGTCTCGCCTTCCGCCACCCCGCGACCGGGGAGGCCCTCGAATTCCGGGCCGAATGGCCGGCCGATCTGATGCCTGCACTCATTGCTCGCCGGAGGCTCGGAAGTCGTTGCTCCCACAAGAGGCTCTGCGCTATCTTCGTTTCTACGAGCGAGATGGCTGACGTCCGTCCGCTGCACGCTGTCGTGTTCCGCGTCGGTGGCGTAGTCTGTGCGCTACCGGCAGGGATTGTGCGGGAGATCCTGCCCGGCGCCCGGCTACCCGGGTTCCGGGGGTCGCTGCGGCGAGTCGAAGGACTGGTCAACGTCCGGGGCGGCCTGGTCACGGTGGTCGACGGTCATGTGCTCCTGGGACAGCCCCGGCCGGCCGATGCGGAGCGGCTCGGTGCTGCTGCTCGACCGCGGGCGGCAAGGTGGCCGGGCTCACGGTGGGCGAAGTGCTCGACTTCCTCGAGGTGCCGAGCGCGGCGGTCGCATCCGCGAGAGCAGCTGCCGGGAGTGGATCCGCGCCGTCGTGAAGGCGGTGGGCGAGTGGGCGTGGACGACGGTTCGTGTTGCTCGATCTCGACGCGCTGCTGGCACCGCTGCTCGGCGGCTGATCAGCCGGCATCACTCAAGTCCGGTTCCGGTCGGAGGTGGTCCGTGAGCCACACCGTTCTCGTCTGCGACGACGCCATCTTCATGCGCACCATGATCGCCGACATCCTCGCCGCCGCCGGGCTACGAGGTCGTCGGCGAGGCGGAGACCGGGCGCGCAGGCGGTGCAGAAGTACCGCGAGCTCAAGCCCGACCTCGTCACGATGGACATCGTGATGCCCGACATGGGCGGCATCGATGCGGTGCGCGAGATCTGCAAGGACGATCCCGACGCCAAGATGCTCATGTGCAGCGCCATGGGACAGCAGGCCCTCGTGGTCGAGGCGATCCAGGCGGGCGCGAAGGACTTCGTGGTGAAGCCGTTCCAGCCCTCCCGGGTGCTCGAGGCGGTGCAGCGCGTGCTCGGCTGAGCCCATGGATCTCGCGAAGTACGCGGCGCTCTTCGTCTCGGAAAGTCGCGAGCACCTGCAGGCGTGCAACCAGCTGCTGCTGGAGTGGGAGCGTGACCCGGACGCGACCGCGCCGGTGGACGGCCTCTTCCGCGCGGTGCACTCCCTCAAGGGCATGGCCGCGACGATGGGCTTCACGCCGCTCGCCGAGCTGGCGCACCGGGCGGAGAACCTGCTCGATGCGGTGCGCGGCGGGACGCGTGGCCGTGAAGCCGGAGCACTTCGAGCTGCTGTTCCGCTCGGTGGACGAGCTCGAGGACGGCGTCGCCCGGGCGACGACGGGGAAGGGACTTCGCGCCGAGGCGGCCTCGCTGGTGAAGGCGCTCGACGCGGCGGTGAAGGCGGTGCAAGAAGTCCGAGCAGGAAGGCGGCGCGAGACGGGCGCCGCGAGCGGCCAGGGCGGCAGCGAGCGCCCGCCGCGAAGGACGAGCGTCCGTCGCTCGACGTGAAGATCACGGTCCGGTCGGATGCGCTCGCTGCGCGGGGCGCGGGCGCTGCTGGCGCTCCGGAAGGCCGAGGCGCTGGGCGCGGTATCGCGGGTGCGTGCCGCAGGTGAGCGAGCTCGAGCGCGAGGATTTCGACGGCAAGCTCGCGCTTCCGGGTGCAGCACCGGCGGCGACGCCTCGCGAAGTGGATGCCGCGATCCGGTCGGCGGGAGACATCGCCGGGGTCGCGATCGACCTCGCGTCCGACGAGGCAGACGGTCGACAGCGACGGCGCTGCGGCAGATCCGGATCGACCTCGCGCGGCTCGACGCCCTGATGAAGCTGGTGGGCGAGCTGGTGGTCGCGCGGAACCGGCTGGTCGAGCTGGCGCGCGCGTCCGAGCGACCCCGAACTGGGCCAGGTGGGCGAGCGGATCTCGCGGCTGGTGGGCGCGGTGCAGTCGGAAGTGCTCGAGGCGCGGCTGACGCCGGTGCGCGAGGTGTTCGACCGGTTTCCCCGCGTGGTGCGCGACCTGGCCCGCGACCTGGGCCGGCAGGTCGCGCTCGAGGTCGAGGGCGGCGACATCGAGCTGGATCGCGCGGTGCTCGACGAGATGGCCGATCCGCTGGTGCACCTGGTGCGGAACGCGGTCGATCACGGGATCGAGGCGCCGCGCGACCGGGTGAAGGCGGGAAAGCCGGCCGAGGGACGGATCCGGCTCTCGGCCATCGCGGGAGCGGAACAGCGTGGCGATCCGGGTGGCCGACGACGGCCGGGGCATCGACCGCGCGAAGATCCTGGCCAAGGCGAAGGCCGAAGGCCTGGTCGATGCCGGCGGCCGACGTCGCTGGCCGACGACCAGCTGCTGCGGATCCTGGCGCGCTCCGGGCTTCAGCACGGCGCGCGGTGATCAGCGGCGTGTCGGGCCGCGGGGTCGGCGTGGACGTCGTGATGACGCGCATCCGGCAGCTGGGCGGCGCGGTCGAGCTGCGTGACCGAGGCGGGGCAGGGCACGGCGTTCGTGCTGCGGGTGCCGCTCACGCTGGCGATCGTGCGGGCGCTGCTGGTGCAGGTGGGCGACGAGCGCTACGCGGTCCCGCTCAGCTACGTGAGCGAGACGGTGGAGTTCACCGCCGACGCCGGTCACGTCGCTGGGCGATCGCGAGGCGCTGGTGCTGCGCGAGCAGCTGGTGCCGACGGTGCACCTGCACCGGCTGCTGGGCGTCGACGGGGCCCGGCCGCGACGGGCCGGCGGCCGGTGCGTGGTGGTGCAGGTGGGGGAGCGCCGCAGCGCGCTGGTGGTGGATGCGCTGCTGGGGCAGCAGGAGATCGTGGTGGAGCCGTTCGATGCGCCACGCGGGATGCCCGGCTGGTTCAGCGGGGCGACGATCCTGGCCGACGGCGCGCCGGCGCTGATTCTGGACGCGGCAGCGCTCGTCTGACTGGGTAGGGTTCGGGAGAGCACCATGGACGACGTCCGGACACTGAAGGCGCTGCAGCTCGACGCGCTGCGCGAGGTCGCCAATATCGGCGCCGGCCACGCCGCGACCGCGCTGTCGCAGATGACCAACCGCACGATCATGATCGCGTGCCCGAGGTCAACGTGCGCCCGCTCGAGGAGGTCGCCGAGCTCTTCGGCACGCCCGACGCCGTGATCGCCGCCGTGCTGATGCACATGATGGGCGACCTCACCGGCCGCACCCTGGTCCTCTTTCCCGAGCGCGTCGGCCCGCAAGCTCTGCGACATCCTGCTGCGCCGCGACGCCCGGCACCACGCAGGAGTTCGGGCCGATGGAGCAGTCCGGGCCTCAAGGAAGTGGGCAACATCCTGGCGAGCGCCTACCTCAACGCGCTGAGCGACTTCATGGGGATGATGCTGGTGCCCTCGGTGCCCAGCCTCGTCATCGACCTGGCGCGGCGCGATCCTCACCACCACCTACCTCAATTTCGGCCACGACCGCGACTACGTCTTCTGCGTCGAGACGGCATTCCGAGGTCGCCGGCGCCTCCGAGCAGCTTCACGGGCACTTCCTGCTCCTGCCCGACCTGCCCTCGCTGCGCGCCATCTTCGACGCCATCCGCATCTGCCTGACCCGATGCCGGGTCCCGCGCTCTTCCGAGCGCGACCTCGCCGTCCTCCGGTCGTTCGCCCGCCGCATCGACCCGTCCGACGCCGGCGCGCACAACAACCTCGGGGTCCTCTACTACCAGAAGGGCATGATCGCCGAGGCGGTCGCCGCATTCTCGCGCGCGCTCGAGATCGACTCGCGCATGCAGGTGGCGCAGGACAACCTCGAGATCGCCTACCGCGAAACCGGCTTCTACGACGGGCGCGTCGCCGAGCTGCAGGAGCGCCTGCGCCGCAACGCCGGACGACCGCGAGGCCCGCTGGGAACTGGGGCGCGCCTACGCCTCCCTCGGTCGCCACGACCTCGCGGCGCAGGCGTTCGAGGAAATGCTGGTCCGCTCGCCCTCCGATGTGCCCGCCCTGCATTCACCTGGGTCTCGCCGAGAAGGCCCGTGGCCGCATCGAGGCGGCCGGGCGGCTGCTTTGCCCTGGCCGCGGAGCTCGATCCCGGACAGCGCGGTCGCGCGGTTCTACTAGGGCGAGACGCTCTACAATCGGGGCCTCAACGAGGCCGCCCTCGACGCGCTCGAGGCGGCGATCGCGCGCAACCCCGACCACGCCGAGGCGCACTACCTGCTCGCGTTCGTCTACGGCGACATGGGGCTCCACGAGAAGGCGCTCGAGGCCACCAAGCGCGCCATCGCGCTCAATCCGACGCTGTCGCGGGCCCAGGCCAATCTCTCGCTCGAGCGGCTGACGCCGCCGGGCGTGAACGGGCCGAGCCGGCGGCACGCGCGGCAGGGTGCGCGAGCGTGATCCGCTCGCGCACTATCAGCTGGGCCTCGCCTTCCGGCAGAAGCGCTATTACGTCGAGGCCCTGCGCGAGTATCGCATGGCGCTCGAGGCGGGCGAGGACCGGCATCTCGTGCTGCAGGCGATGGCCGAGGTGCACCTGCTGCGGCGCGACCATGGCGCGGCACTGGAGCTGTACGACGAGTTGCTGCGGGAGCATCCGGCGGTGCCCAAGCTGTGGAACGAGCGCGGCGTCTGCCTGCACCAGGCGGGCCGGCGCGACGAGGCGGCGGCCGCCTACGAGCGCGCCATCGCCGCCGATCGCACCTACGCCCTCGCCTGGAACAACCTCGGCGTGCTCCGGCGCGGGCGCCGCCGGGTCCGACGCCGCGACTGGCCGCGTTCCGCGCGGCGCTGGAGCGGCAGCCGGCGCTCCACTCCGCGCGGCTCAACCTCGCGCTCCTGCTGATGCAGCGGCGCCAGCCCCAGGCGGCGCTCGAGGCGTATCGCGAGGTGCTGAGCCGTGACCATGCCAATGCCATCGGCTGGAACGGCGTCGGCCTCGTGCTGATGGAGCTCAAGCGCTACACCGACGCGCGCAACGCCTTCGGCCGCGCGGTGGAGCACGACCCGGCACTGCGCGGCGGCCCACTACAACCTGAGCTTCACGCTGGGCCAGCTGGGTGACTTCGAGGGCGCGCTGCGCGAGACCAAGCGCGCGCTCGAGCTCGAGTCGTACTACGTCCCGCAGAAGTACGCGCTCACGATCGACCTGCAGTACGAGGATCCCACCATCGCGATTGCCCCCGAGATCGCGACCGAGGTGGGGCTCGAGTCGCTCGGCGGCGAGTTCGCCTTCGATCCCGGTGCGCTGGACGACCTCTTCGCCGAACTCGCGCCGGCGGACGTGCCCGCCGCGGCGCGCACGGCCGATGACCCGCTCATGCTCGCGCGCGACTACCTGAGCAAGGGATTGCTCGAGCTGGCGACCGCCGAGGTGACGCGCGCGCAGGGGCGGGGTGCCGCGCGCGCCGATGCGATGTCGCTGCTGGGCGAGATCTACGCGCGCCGTGGGCTGCACGGCGAGGCGCTGGAGCGCTTCCGCAGTGCCCGCGAGGAAAAGCCCGGCGATCGCGGCGCGGCGCTGGGCGAGCTCAAGGCGCTGGTCGCGCTCGACCGCGCCGCCGAAGGGTCGGCCCTCGCCGAGGAAATGGTGGAGCGCCTGCCGCGCGATGTGGAAGTGCTGCACGCGGCCGCCCGCATCCGCCTCGCGACCGGTGATGCGACGCGCGCGCTCGGTGCCGTCACCCTGGCGCAGACGCTCGCGCCGGGCCGCTCCGACCTGCTGCACCTGCAGGCCCGCGTCGCGGCGCGGCTCGACGACCGGGCTGCCGCCATCGAGGCCTGTCGTCGCGCACTCGAGCTCGATGACTCGCTGGTGCAGGTGTGGTATGAACTGGGCCGCCTCGAGGAGGGTCGCGAGGGCTGGACCGCCGCACAGGACGCCTACACCCAGGCGCTCGACATCCTGCCGACCTATCTCGAGGCCGGGCTCGCGCTCGCCGACCTGCTCCGCCGCCGCGCACAGCATCGCGCGGCGCTCGAGGCGCTGGTCGACATCCTCACCACCGACCCGTACGCAATCGATGCCCTGGTCCTGCTGGGCAAGGTGCTCTTCGAGCAGGGCCGCATCGACGAGGCACTCGAGGCATTCGGTCGCGCACTGCGCTTCAATCCCGAGCATCCCGGTGCGCTCTTCCATTCCGGCGACGTGCTGGCGCGGAAGCGGCGCTTCGTCGACGCCGTCGATGCATGGGATCGGGTGGCACAGGTTGACCCGGCCGGCCCGTTCGCCGCACCGGCCCGGAGCCGCGCGCGCTCGGCGCGCGATCTCCAGCACATCTTCGCTGCCCAGCCAGGCTGATCATGGCAATCGAGGGGCCGCTCAAGGAGCTGCACATCCACGACGTCTTCCAGCTGCTCGACCTGGGCCGGAAGACCGGCGTGCTGTGCGTCACTTCGGAGTTGCGGCAGAACTCGGGCATGGTCTACTTCGAGCGGGGGGCCGTCGTGGCTGCCGAGATCCGCAGCAATCCGCATCCGCTCGGGACGCTCCTGCTGCGCAGCGGCAAGATCGACGAAGCCGACCTGGCCCGCGCGCGGGGCTTGCAGGGAGCCGGCGATGGCCGCCGCCTGGGTGACATCCTGGTGGACCTGAATGCCGTCAATCGCCGGGAACTCGAGCGACTGGTCCGGCAGCAGGTGCAGGAAGTCATCTTCGAGCTGATGAACTGGTCCGAGGGATACTTCTCCTTCGAGGAAACGGCCGGCCCCCGCGCGACCACCGAGGCGAGCGTCCGGATCCCGACCGAGTCGCTGCTGATGGAAGCCGCGCGCCGGATCGACGAATGGTCGCGGATCGAGGCGCGCGTGCCGCACCTGGGCGTGATCCCGCGCTTCGCCGACGCGGACAGCCAGCACGGCATGCTCGACCTGACGCCATTCGAGTGGGAAGTGATTGCCATGGTGGACGGCGCGCGTGACCTGCGGGCGATCGCCGAGGCGCTCGGGCGTGCGGAATTCGAGATCGCGCGCACCATCTTCGGCCTCACCAGCACCGGCGTCGTGGTGCTGGAAGATCCGGCGCTCTCGGTCGTGGCACCCGATACGCCCGACGTCACGCAACTCGTCGCGCGCGCCGAGGAACAGCTGGCAGCTGGTGACGTCGACTCGGCGCGGCTCATCGCCATGGAAGCGACGGTGCGCTTCCCCGAGCAGGCGGGCGCGCACGGCGTGCTCGGCCGGGTGCTGATGGCGGGTGGTCACTTTGCCGAGGCCGAAGAAGCATTCTTCGAGGCGCTCCGCCTCGAGCCCGGCTTTGCCTCGGCGCGCCGGCTCCTCGGGGCGGCCCAGGCGGCGGGCGGCCGGTTTGACGAGGCGATCGCGTCGTGGCAGCGGTGGCACCAGCTCGCCGACCGCTCGCCGGAGGAAATACAGTTGCAGGAAGGGGTTGTTCGCCTGCAGGCCGCAGCGCGATTGCTGAGCGATGCCGTGCGGGGCTGGTATGACTGATCCGATCCGTGAACTGACGGCGCAGCTCGCCTCCGACCCGCAGAGCCTGGTCTTCCTCGAGCTCGGCGAGGCGCTGCGGAACCGTGGCCAGCCGCAGGCGGCCTACAAGGTCGCGCGCATGGGCGTGAACCGGTACCCGGAACTGGCGGCCTCGCACGACCTGCTTGCGCGCGTGCTCGCCGATATCGGCGATCGCCATGCGGCCACCGAGGCGTGGCGCCGGGTGCTGGAGCTGTCGCCCGGCCACGTGGGCGCCAACAAGGGCCTCGCGTTCCTCGCATTCCGCGCCGGCGATCCCGAGGGCGCGCTGCCGTTTCTCGAGGCGGCACTCGGCACCACGCCGGACGACGAAGGCCTGGCGATGGCGGTGCAGCGGGTACAAACGGCGCTCAACGGGGCCGCGACTCGCGCTGCGGCCGCCGCCGCCGCACAGCCGCCGCCCTCCGCGCTTCGCGGGGCCGAGGGATTTGAACCCTTCGAGGACGCGCGGGGCGTAGTGCTCCTCGACACGCAGGGACTGCGGCTCGCCGGCACCGTCGAGGCGCCAGATGGCAGCGATGTAAGCGACCCGGTCGCGGCGCATCTGCAGGGCGTGTCACGCGAGGCGGCACGGGCAGCCCGCCTGCTCGATCTCGGCGCATGGGAGAGTGTGTCGGCCGAATCGCCGGACGGCCACCTGGTCGTGCTGGCGCCGACACCGGCGACGGTCCTGCTGCTCCTGCGCGATGCCCGCGTGCCCGTTGGCCGGCTCGGTCTCATCGCCGAGCAGGCAGCGCGTGCCGCGCGCGGCTGGCTGGAGCGGCTGGCATGAGGAACCTGGGCGAGACCCTCGAGCGCGTGACGCGCGTCGCCGGCATCCGCGGCGCGATGCTCGTGTCCGAGTCGGATGGCCTCGTGGTCGCCGAGTCGCTCGCCGAAGGCCTGGATGGCGCGGCCATCGCGGCACTCGCCGCGAGCCTGACCCTCCGGCTGCGGCGCACCGCCACCAGTGCGGGCCTCGCGGTGCCGCAGGTGGTGCAGCTTCGCGCGGAGCGTGGCACCATCATCAGCATGGCCGCCGGCGAGGATGTGCTGCTGGTCGCCGTCGCCGAGCGCGACGCCAATCTTGGCCTGGCCCGGCTCGAGTTGCGCCAGGCGGCGGCGCAGTTTGCCGCATGAGGGTCGTAGAGCCGTGGGTCGCGGGGCCGCTGCAGCAGTTTCTCGATGAGTCGGAGGCACGGCTCACGCTGCTGATGACGTCGTCGGGGCAGGTGATCGCGCAGGACGGCTTCACCCGGTCGGTGGATGTGATGGCGGCGGCGGCCCTCGGTGCCGCGATCGTGGCCTCCACCGACGCGATCGCCGGCGTCATGAGCACGGCGAGCTTTGGAGTGGTACTGCACCAGGGGCCGAAACAGAGCCTGGTCCTGCGGGCCTTCACGACGCCGCGGGGCCGCTGGATCGGGCTGGTGGTATTCGGGGCGGAAACGTCGGTTGGGCTGGTGCAGCTCTTCTTCCAGGAGCTGGCCGACGCACTCACGAAGGCAGCCCCGCCGGAACCGGCTACTCGCGCGGTCCTGGCGGAAAACTTCGAACATGAACTCAACGCGAGCTTGCGCTCGCTCTTCGGGCGGTAGCCGATGTCGCTGGTCAACTTCACGGCGCGTGAGATCACCTGCAAGATCGTCTACTACGGGCCGGGCCGGTCCGGCAAGACGACCAACTTGCAGTACATCTTCGGGCGTGTGCCCGACACGCGCCGCGGACGCATGGTATCGCTGGCGACGCAGGGCGACCGCACCCTGTTCTTCGACTTCCTCCCGATCGACCTCGGGAGCATTTCGGGGTTCCAGACCAAGTTCCAGCTCTACACGGTGCCGGGGCAGAGCTATTACAACGCGACGCGGAAGCTGGTGCTCCAGGGAGCCGATGGCATCGTGTTCGTGGCGGACAGCCAGGCCCGCCGGTTCGATGACAACATGGAGAGCCTGCAGAACCTGCAGGAGAACCTGCTGAGCCAGGGTGTGGATGTGCGCACGATGCCGATCGCGTTCCAGTACAACAAGCAGGACCTGCCGGGCGAGCTGGTGTTGCAGCCGCCGGAGCTGGATGACGCGCTCAATTTCCGCGGGGTGCCGAGCTTTGGCGCCGACGCGTTGCACGGCAGCGGCGTGTTCGAGACCTTGAAGGGCATCTCCGAGCTCGTGCTCCGGCGCCTGGCCGCAGGAGGAATCGCCGAGTGACCGCATTGCAGGGCAGCCACCGCTTCGACGCGCTCGTGATCGGCGCGGCCAACCGGACCGCCGTCACGGCGGCGCGGGCAGTGGCACGTGCGCCCGGCGCGGCCTACAACCCGCTGCTCATCTATGCCCGTCCCGGCCTGGGCAAGACGCACCTGCTCGGCGCCATTGCCCACGAGATGCAGGCGACCGATCCGTCGGTCCGGGTCGAGGTCCTGACCCTCGATGAATTCGTCGAGGAATTTCACGTGGCGCTCGCCGCCGGGAAGAGCGACCAGTACCGGAGCCGCTTTGCATCCGCCGATGTGCTCCTGCTCGACGATATCCAGTTCCTGAGCCGCCAGCGCGAAATGCAGGCGGAGTTGCTGCGCGTCATCGACGTCATGCTTGCGGCGCAGAAGCAGGTGGTGCTGACGAGCGACCGTCCGCCGGCCGAGATCGAGGCGCTGGACGACCGGCTGCTCACCCGGTTTGCCGGTGGCCTGGTGCTCGACATTGCGGCGCCCGATTTCGAGACCCAGGTGGCGATCCTGCAGCGAAAGTCGGAGGAACGCGGTGCGGACTTCCCGGCCGGCGTGCTCGAGGCCGTCGCGACCCTGGGCATCGAGAGCGTGCGCGAACTGGTCGGTGCGCTCAACCGGTTGATGGCCTTCCAGGCGGTGAATGACGCACCGCTCGATGCCGCCCAGGCCCGGATGCTCATCGGCGGGTTGCAGGCGCGCGCCGTGGCCGACGACCTGGTCGTGGAGCAGGCGGAATCCTTCGAGCTCCAGTCCGACGGGATACTGGCCCAGGAGCAGATGGCTCACGCCGGCGGCAGCATGCCACGGCGCCCGGTCAGTGACGCGATCCCCGGGGTGATGCTGGGCCAGGCCGACATGCTGGGTGGCATGCCGGACAGTGACGACGACCGCGCGCCGCACGATGATGCGCACAGCTTCGGCGACTCGCACCTCGACTCGCACGATCCGCTCGGCGGCAACGGCTACCACAACGAATTCCACGATGGGGATCCGGCGGCCGAGCGGGGATCGCCGCCCGCGGTACCGCCGCCGGACCTGGGCGATGGCCTCGCCGGCAAACAGGCACTGCGCGCCGATCGCGACGAGTTCGGGGATTTCCTCTCCGATCTCGCCGCGACGCTGGCGCGTCAGGTGGATCCGTGGCGCGCGCGGGTGGGCGAGGCCATCCTGCGCTGGGAAGGCGAGGGGTTCCGTACCTATCGGCTGGAGCGGCTGCTCGAGGATCCGGAGCCGGCCGATCCCGAATCGGTGATGATCCAGTACGAGGCCGACGCGGAACAGCTGCTGGAGCTGCGGGCCGAGGCGGAGTTGCTGTCCCCGGAGCTCGCCAATGCGCAGCAGCTCGCCGATCCCGGCAACATGGTGGCGGCCGAGGCGTGGATGCAGCGCGTGCGCGAAAGCGCGCTGCCACCGGCCGCGCCCGCCGCAAACTGGAAGCTGGACGACCTGATCGAGGGCCCCGGCAACCGGATGGCGATGCGCGCCGCGATCGCCGCCGTTGCCGAGCCGGGCCGGAAGTACAACCCGATCGTCATCGTGGGCGGGTCTGGCGTCGGCAAGACCCACTTGCTCCATGCCATCGGCAACCAGCTTGCCGTCGCAGCAGATGGTGCCGTGGCGTGCCTGAGTGCACACGACTTCACCCAGGAACTGATCGACGCGATCGAGCGCGACGGTGTCACCGCCTGGCGCAATCGCTATCGCCGCTGCTCCGCGCTGCTGCTCGACGACATTCACCTCGTCGCGGGCAAGGAGCGGACGCAGGAAGAGCTGTTCCTCCTCTTCAACCTCTTTCTCGAGACCAATCGCCAGCTCGGATTCGCCTCGGCGGTCCCGCTGGCCGAGCTGTCCGGGGTCGAGCCTCGCCTGCTGACCCGTCTCGAGGGCGGGCTGGTGGTGGAGCTGCCGCCGCCTGACCGCGAGCTGCGCCAGCAACTGACCGAGCGCATTCTCGCCACCCGCGGCCAGGAGCCGGACGCGGAGCTGGTCACGTACATCGCCGCACGCCCGGCCGAGTCGGCGCGGGCGGTGCAGGGGTATGTGCAGCGCGTGCTTCACGCTGCCGATGCGCAGCACACCCGCGCCAACGCCGCCCTCGCACGGGAGGTGCTCGAGGGCGGTCCCCGCGCGCCGCGAAAGGGCGTCGCGGGCCGGACGGTGAGCGTGTCGGCGTCGGTGTCGGGTGGGGTCAAGAGCCGGGAAAAGACGGTGTGGAACTGGGCCACGCTCGCCGATCGCGTCATCGAGGAGTGGAAGTAGCATGGCGATCAAGGGGTCCCTCAAGGAGGCGAGCCTCCCCGACGTCATCCAGCTGCTCTATCTCGGGCGGCGCACCGGGTGCCTGGCGATCACCGATCGCCAGAACCTCGGCTACATCTACTTCGATGACGGGAAGATCGCGTACGCATCCATCGTGAATCGCCGCGATCGCCTGGGCGACATGCTGGTGCGCAGTGGACGCATTTCGGGCGACGACCTCCGTCGGGCCGTGGACCAGCAGACGAACGACCGGGAGATGCGACTCGGCGAGATCCTGCTGGGCCAGGGCGCACTGACCCGGCAGGAACTGGATGACTACATGCGCCTCCAGATCGAGGAGGCGGTCTACTACCTGTTCACCTGGACCACCGGCGCGTTCAACTTCGAGGCCGGGGTTCGCCCTGATCCGCGCGATTTCCAGGTGCAGATCAATCCGGAGTGGCTGCTGCTCGAGGGCGCGCGACGGGTCGACGAGTGGAGCCTCATCGAGAAGAAGATCCCTTCGTTCGACCTGATCTTCACCGCCGACCAGGCACGGGTCGAGGCCGCCGGCGCGCCACTGTCCGATATCGAGCAGCAGGTGCTGCCGCTGCTCGACGGTCGCCGCGACGTCCAGCAGGTGGTGGACGAATCGGGGCTGGTCGAATTCGCGGTCGGCCAGGCGCTGTACAGCCTCATCACGGCCGGCTACGCACATCGCACCGGCTCCTCGGCGTCGACGATCACGCCGCGGATGCACGAATCGCGCGTGGAGGAGCACCGCAACCTTGGCGTCGCCTTCTATCGCACCGGCATGCTGGACGAGGCGCTGCGCGAGTTCCGCCGCGTCGCCGAGCTGCGGCCCACCGAGGGCAGCGCGCCGTTCTATCTCGGCCTGATCGCGCTCAAGAAGGGGAAGTGGGAGGACGGCGTCGAAGCATTCAAGCTCGCGGTGGAGAAGGGTGGTCCCCGCCCGGCCGCGCTGCACAACCTCGGCTTTGCGCTGGAGCAGCTCGGCCGCCTCGAGGAGGCGGAGGCCGCCTTCGGGGATGCCACGAGTCGTGCACGCGACGACCATCGCGTGATGCTCGGCTGGGCCATTGCCGCCCTGCAGCGGGGCGAGGTCCAGGTCGCCACCAGCCGGCTGGAACGCACCCGTGAACTGCTGGGTGAGCGGACGCCTCCGGCACCGTGGTTCTGGGCGTCGTCACTGGCGCAGGCACTGGCTGACAGCATCGATGCCGCACTTGAAACGGCGCGCGCCGGCGTCACCGCCCATCCCGACAATGCGGTCCTGCGGAACAACCTCGCCGTCCTGCTGGAGCTGCGCGGGGACGCGAGCGGCGCCGAGCAGCTGCTGAAGCTGGCTTTCGGCTCTGATCCGGCGCTTCCGCAGGTCTCGAAGAACACCGGTGACCTGCTCTATCGCGCGGGCCGCTACGACGAGGCCTTCGAGGCCTATGAGCGTGCGGCCCGGCTCGCGCCCACGCTCGGGGACGACCTCTACTTCAAGATGGGCAACATCGCATACAAGCGCCGCGACACGACCCGCGCCCGCGAGAGCTGGACGCTGGCCACCGAGATCAACCCGGGTCACCAGCTCGCACGCGCCAATCTCGACATGCTGGCGGCCGAGGGATGACCGTACAGGATGATCCCGGCTTCGACGCCCTTGCGCGGGACCTGACGGTGCGGACCGGCGTGTCGCTCGCGTCGTACAAGCCGAAGTGCCTGCGGCGGCGCATCGCCGTGCGCATGCGGGCCTGCGGCGTGCACACCTACGACGAGTATCGCGACGTGCTGGCGAGCACGCCGGACGAGGTGGCGCGGCTGCATGACGCGCTCACCATCAACGTCACCCGCTTCTTCCGGAACCCGGAGACCTGGGAGACGCTGCGCAAGACGGTATTCCCGTCGCTGATGGAACGGCAGGTGCCGGTGCGCCTGTGGAGTGCCGGCTGCTCCTCGGGCGAAGAGGCGCACACGATGGCGATCATGTGGGCCGACGCCGCCGAGCGCGCGAATCATCCCGAGTGGCTCGACAACCTGAGCATCGACGCCACGGACATCGATCGTGAGTGCATGGCGAAGGCGCGCGCCGGATCCTATCGCACTGAGGCGTTCGTCGAGACGCCGGCCCGGATGCTGGAACGCTGGACCCGGGTGGAAGGTGATGAGCGCCTGGTCGATGCCCGCCTCCGGGCCCGCATCAAGGTCGCCACGCTGGACCTGACCCGGGATCCGCTCCCGGTACGGCGCTATGACATGCTGGTGTGCCGCAATGTGGTCATCTATTTCGATCGCACCACGCAGGAGCGGCTCTTCGCCGGGTTCCACGAGGCGCTGGTCCCCGGTGGCATTCTCGTGCTGGGCAAGGTGGAGACGCTGGTGGGTCCAGCGCGCGACCTGCTCGAACTGGTAGACGTGCGCGAGCGCATATATCGGAGGCCCGCGTGAGCGCGCCGGAAATCGTGGTCCGCGTGGCAGACATGGCCGTGGCGTCCGGCGAGGATGTTCTCGTGACGGTCGGCCTCGGGAGTTGTGTCGCGATCATGCTGTACGACACCGACACGAAGATCGGGGGCCTGGCACACATCCTCCTCCCGTCCAAGGCGTTGGCCCGGCAGGCAGACAATCCCGCCAAGTTTCCCCAGTCCGCGGTGCCGGCGTTGCTGGAACGGATGGTGGCGGCCGGGGCCAATCCGCGCCGCGTCACGGCGCGACTCGCCGGCGGCGCGAGCATGTTCTCGCAGCTCGCGCCACCCGGCACGATCCAGATGGGCGAGCGCAACCTCGTGGCGACGCGGCAGGCGCTCAATGCCCAGAACATTCCGCTGACGGGCGAGTCGGTGGGTGGGGACTTTGGCCGTACCGTGCGCCTGCATTGCCGCGACGGGCGGATCGAGGTGTCGTCCGTGGCGCATGGGATCCGGCATCTCTGAGCGCCGGTCGGTCCTGATCGCCGACGACAGCCCGTTCTTTCGGCGCCTGCTGACCGACATCCTGGCGCGGAGCGGCGATTTCGAGGTGGTGGGCACCGCGCGGAACGGCATGGATGCGCTGCAAAAGGTGCATCGGCTGCAGCCGGACGTCGTGCTGATGGATCTTGAAATGCCGGAGCTCGATGGGCTGGGTGCCATCGGGTACATCATGTCCGAGTCGCCGCGGCCCATCGTGGTCGTGTCGAGTTATGCCGGGCCTGGTACGTCGGCCGCGATCCGCTCGCTCGAGCTTGGTGCGGTAGAAATCGTGGCGAAGGAGTCCGGCCGCGACGTCGCGGACCTGGAGCGTTTTGGAGAACGGCTGCTGGCCACGCTGCGGCTCTCCGCCGGTGCAGAACTGCTGCGGCTTCCCGTGCTTGCCCGCCCGGCGCAGGGAGTGCCCCCGGCGGCCCTGTACGCCCTGCCGGGGCGGGCCAGGGGATGCGTCGCGATCGCCGCGTCCACCGGCGGCCCGCGCGCCCTGGCCGAAGTGGTGCCGCGGCTTACGCCGGGCCTGGGTGCCGGCGTCGTGATCGTGCAGCACATGCCGCCGGGGTTCACCCGGAGCCTCGCCGAGCGCCTCGCTGGCCAGAGCCGGCTTCGGGTGGTCGAGGCAGAGCATGGCACGCCGCTGCTCGAGGACACGGCGTACGTGGCACCAGGAGACTGGCATATGCGTGTTGCGGCCGGGCCCGACGGCCTGCACCTGCTGCTCGATCAGGAGCCGACCATGTGGGGCGTCCGGCCTGCGGCCGATCCACTCTTCCGGTCGGTCGCCGAGATGTTCGGGCCGCGCGCCGTGGGTGTCGTGCTGACGGGACTGGGCCGCGACGGCGCCGACGGGCTGCGCCGGATTCATGACGCCGGCGGTGTCGGCATCGCGCAGGACCACGCCAGCGCCACCATCGACGGGATGCCGGCGGCCGCGAGGGCCGCCGGCGGTGCGGACCACGTTTTGCCTGTGACGGCGGTGGCGGCACAGGTGGATGCCGAGGTGCGGGCGATGCGACTCCTGTGAGCGGGGCGGGTGGATCGTTCCTGCTGGTGCGCGCCGGCGGCAGGCGGGTCGGGCTTGCGATCGACGCGGTCGTGGAAGTGCGCGAACCGGGCGACCTCGGCATGGTGCCGTCGGTCCAGCCGGCACTGCGCGGACTCACCGCGCTCCGGGGCCAGCTGGTGCCGGTGCTGCACCTGTCGACACTGCTCGGAGGCCAGCTGGGCGAGGGCGCGGTCGTGGTGATCACGATGCTGGGTGGCAAGGAGGTCGGACTCGAGGTGGACGATGCGGAGATCGTGGTGGGTGGCGACGTGACACTGCTCAACGCGGACGAGAGCCTGCCCTGGGCGCGCGCCATCGCGGTGCTGCCCGACCAGGTGTACGTCCCGCTGCTCGATCTGGGCGTCCTCACGGCGCGGATCGCGGAGGCTGTCCCATGAACATGATGCACGGCGACGACGTCCAGCTCGTCACGTTCCGCTGCGGCGGGCATGATTTCGCGTTCGACATCCTGCAGCTCCAGCGCATCCTGCGCTACGAGACGCCGGCGCCACTGCCCGATGCACCGGAATTTCTCGAGGGGGTCATGTCCTACGAGGGAAGCGCCGTGCCCGTCGTCGACCTGCGCAAGCGACTGGGCCTGCCGTCCGACATCACCGAGGAGACCCGGGTGATGCTGCTCGAAATCGACGGCCAGCGCGTGGGTGTGGTGGTGGATGCCGCGCGCGAGCTGGTGCGGGTGGACAGTACGTCCATCAGCGCCCCGCCACCCATGGTTCGCGGACTCGCCGCGCGGTACATCGCCGGCATCCTCGCCCGGCCTGCCCGCACCATCGTGATCCTCAACGCGCAGCGGCTGCTGTCCGACGACGAGCGGAATGTCCTGCATCACCTGGAGGTCGTGTCGTGAGCGAGCCGGGCAGCTCCGGGCCCGATCCGTGGCTCACCAACCTGCGTGCGACGCACGCGGACATCGCGCGCCGTCTCGCGGCGTCCACCACGGCCATCGACCGGGACATCCTCAAGCGGGAGATCATCACCTTCTTCAAGCGGGTGGACGGCGCACTCACCGACCTCACCCAGCTGAAGGAGGAGATCCGCCTGCTGGTCAACCAGTACAAGCAGGTGGCTTCCACCGCCGATGCAGCACAGGCTCCCCAGTTCACCGGCGCATTCCCGGTGGTGCAGGCGGACCATCTCGGGGCATCTACGTATATCGAGAAGGGCTGGAGCCTGATCTCGCTGGGCGACCACGCCGGCGCCATTCAGGCGCTCCAGCGCGCGCTGCAGCTCGCGCCCGGAGATACCCAGGCGCAGTCGCTCCTCGGCTGGGCCCAGATGCTCCACGAGGACTACGATGACGCGCTCGGCACCTTCTCGCGTGTGCTGATGAAGGAGCCGGCCAATTCGCTGGCGCGGATCAACGTCGGCTACATTTGCCTCAAGAAGGGGATTTTCGGCGAGGCGATCGAGCACCTGTCCAAGGCGATTCGCCTCGACAATGACCGCAAGGCGACGCTCTACGCGCACTTCTATCTCGGGCTGGTCTACCTCGAGCGCGAGATGTACGAGGATGCGCAGTCGTTCTTCCGGAAGACCCTGCAGCTGGGGCCCAACCTTATTGAGGCCCATTTCGAGCTGGGCCGCGCCCAGTGGTTCGCCGGCGAGCGAGACCACGCGGTTGCCACCTGGACCGAGGGGCAGAAGGCAAACCGGTTCAACCCGTGGTCGAAGCGTTGTGCGGAAATGATCGAGCGGGCCGGGCGCGGAGAGGACATTCCGAAGTCGCTCGTTTCGTAGGTCGCGTCCTCCGGTCAGTTGCCGCGGTGGTCTTCCTGCTGCGGCCAGCTCTTCCTCACCGCCCAGCAGAATCTCACGACAGTCCAGGTGGGCAATGTGTCGGTCGTGGCCGCACCGGCCGAGCTCGACGCGGCCATCGGCCTCGCCGAGTCAGCCGATCGTCCGGCGGCGTGGCCCGGCCTCGGACGCCGCTCGCCGCCGCCATTCCGGCTGGTGCTGGCGCATGACGCGGCGGCGCTCCGGCGGCTCACCGGCGGTCGCGCTCCAGCCTGGGGTGCCGGCATCACCATTCCCGGACCCCACTTCATTGCCCTCCGCGCCGACGCCGATCCGGTCCGTACCCTTCGCCATGAACTGGCCCATCTCGTCCTCCGCGACGCCGTTACCGAGC
>CAWJXX010000013.1:0-43157 GCA_963846945.1 uncultured Gemmatimonadales bacterium
CCAATCGGGGCGCATGGTCTGGCCGAAGTGACGTTGGGCAATGGGAAGCTCTCTCTGCGCCACGCGAACCCCTCCGGGCAGGTGACCCGTCGCTGTCGGTCACGGAAATTTACTTGTGCGTGTCAGGCGGCGTCGCATCACGCGTTCATCACGGGTCAGAAGTGCGGCGGAAACAGGGCCGCGCTGCCGTCGAGGTCCCCGGTTTCGCGATAGCCGAGCACCATCGCATCGAGGGAGAGCAACTCACCTCCCGTCACCCTGGCGAGGACGATGCGATGATCCCCGGCATGGTGCTCCACCTCGACCTGGCACTCGAGGTATGCGACAGCGCCTGAGAGCCAGGGAATGCCCGCCCTGGTCGGCGTCCATGACTGACCGGCGAGCTTGTCCACGTCGTGCCCGGACTGGGTACCGAAGTGTCGGGCAACCTCGACCTGCTGGGCACCAAGAATGCTGACCGTGAACGCCTTCGAGGCGGCCAGCAGGGGGTAGGAGGCGTGATCCGGGTTCACGCTGAGCGCGATCAGGAGTGGCTCGAAGCTGACCTGGGTGATCCACGCGGCCGTGAACGCGTTCCGACGCGGGCCGTCGGCGACGCCGACAACGTAGACGCCATTGGTCAGGCGGCGGAACAGGTCCAGGGGCAGGGCGGGCACAAGACCTCCTGACATCGACGGCGCTGGGGCTCTGAACCAGGAGGCGAGGACCGGCGAAGGGCCTCGCAGCCCAATCATGCTGTCGGTACCGCGCCACTCCGCTCTGCAGTGCCGCGACCGATGACCCGGGCAGTAGCCATGAGAACCACCAGGCCAATGATCGCGACGACGACGACCATGACCACCACGTTCGGGTCGGTGAAGGCCTGCCCCGCGACGACCAGGGCCGCGGCGATGTTGCGTTGCGCCGTTCCCAGCGCCAGCACCTGGCGCGTGTGCCGCGCCGGCCCTCCAAGCACCCACCCCGTGCCAAGGCCGGCAACGAGAAAGAGCAGGCCGGCGAGGATTCCGCCGGTGCCGAGGACCGCGAGGACGTTGGTGAAGTTCACCACGACGCAGCAGAATGAAGAGGAGGATGAGGCTCAGGCTCGAGATCCGATCGAGCACCGCCTTGGCGCGCGCGGCGATGGCCGGAAACCGGGCGTTGACGCCCAGCGCAAGACCGAGCGGAAGCAGCATGAGCAGGAGCAGCGACCGCGCGATGGCCCACGAGTTGACCGAAACCCCGGGCAGCATGAACGGCAGCGCGAGGGGCAGGTAGCCGATCGTGATGACCATCAGCAGCACCATCAAGCCGACGGCGAAGCCGAGGTCGGCCTTGGCGAGCTGGGCGAGCTTGGGCAGGAACGGCGCGCCGGCCGATGTCCCCAGCAGGAGCAGTCCCACCGCCTGCGGCTCGTCCAGCCGCAGCAGCCGGCCGAGCGCCAGCGCGGCGAAGGGAATCACGACGAAATTCGCGAGCAGCGCCCGGGCCATGAGCGAGTAGTCGCGAAGCGGTGTGACGATCTGGCGAACCGTGAGACCGAGGCCCATCGCCAGCATGCTGGAGACAACGAACGCCAGCATGGCGAAGGGGACAGCCTTCCGCAGCAGCTCCATGAGTGGCGCCTCCCCGGCGCGCGCGACGAGCTACATGGCGGCGAGATTCCGCCAGAAGTAGGTCAGGCTGTCGGTGCCGCCGAACAAGGTGGTGAAGATCGTCGAGTCGGCCAGGACGACGTGGCCGCCGCGCGTCTGCCGACGAGGGGCATCCAGAGGCAGGAATTGAACTCCCGCTCGCCCGCATTGGTGAACGGATGCGGGCGGGTGAGGTCGATCGGCTGGCGCGCGAGGACGTGAATGAGCCTCGGCGTCCGGCGTGGTCACCGCATAGTGGGGCAGGTGCATGTGGAAGTTGAAGGTGGTCACATCCTTGAGCAGGCCCAGCGTGTCCAGGTCCCGGTTGACGGACAGCGGCGTGATCTGGTCCGGATGACCCTGGACCGTCGCCGGCCGCAGCCCGAACTGGTTCAGCACCGGAACGGCGAGGCCCTTCATGAGCGACCGGGTGTACTGGCCGAACCGCTGCTGCCGGGGAACCAGCTCGTCGCCGTGGTGCTTGTACTCCATTTGCCGCTGCTTCATGTCGCCGGTGAATCCGACATCGTGGTGCGGCGCGAGGATGAGGCAGGTGCCCTCGCGCTGGAGCCACTTGCGGATGGCCTCGATCTCTTCCGGCGTCGCTTCCTGCTCCGACACCAGGTGATCGAGGCCGAACACCATGAGGGTGTCGGTGTCGTCCAGGATGCGCTCGTCGATCGGCAGCTTGAACCCGGCCTGGTCGATCCGCTGGTAGACCGCCACCGGCTGACGCGTCGCCTCGCCGACGATCTCCTGGAAGCTGAGGATGCTCCGATGGAACAGCTCCAGCGTCCCCGCGATGCCCTGCAGGAAATTCATCTTGTCCCACTCGGTGGCCTCGAATCCCGGCCACCCGACCCGCCGGACCTCGGTCATGGTGGAGAACCGGTTGTCCAGCTCGACCGTGTCCCGGTTGGCTTCCCAGGGATAGCTCCAGGTCCAGTAGACACTGAAGCGACGCTGGCCCGCCGCTGTAGGGACGGGGACGTGATCCTGGTTGTAGGTGCGACCGGTGTGCTTCCCGCTAGGCATGTCGATCTTCCTTTCCTGCTGCGCCTGATGGGCCGGATTCTTCCTCGCCCCAGCGACGCCAGATATCGAAGTCCCCTGAGGCCGGGCAGGAAGAAGTAGGCGCCGCCGCGCATGGTCGTGAACGCCGGCAAGCCGGTGATCTTCCTTCGAATGGGCCGCTTCGGGATCTTGAACTCGAGGGTCCCGTCCTGGTTGCCGATGATCGGGTCCCGTTCGTTGCCGAGCTCGTGAAAATTCTTGTCGTTGATCCAGACGTTCTGGGCGAACTCGAACTGCCGGACGAGGCTGGCGCAGATCACGAATGCGGCGATGCCGCGCTCGACCCCGTCGTCGGGCGAGCCCTCCGGCAGTGCGGGCCCGTAGGTGGCGCCCCGCCGGATCATCCGGCGGCGGTTCATGTTGGCCCCCGTGTCCCGCGGGATTCATCCGCCGGATGTGCGAGCCGAGCGGCACCGCGTAGCCGTGCGGGTCGTCCTTGGCGTAGTTGAAGTCGTTGTTCCGCTGCGGGTCCGCGGCAATCGCGGGATCGTCCCGGTCCGGCGCCAGCGCCAGCGGCGCTCCGCTTCGCCACCGTCCCATGAGCTTCGCCGCCACCAGCTCCTGCTCCTCGGGCGTCGCACCGTTCTGCTGCAGGAACTCGCGGAAGGCACCCGACGTGCTCCTCCAGCCGCCGGTAGGCGAGGAAGCTTCCGTTCCGCGACAGGACCTCGGGCTGCGGCAACCCTGACCGGTGGGCCTTCCTCGTCGGGATATCCCAGGATGAATTCGCCGGCCTGGAGCGGCGCACCGGTGCCGGGCGTCGGCGTCTCGCCCGATCCCTCCATCGCCGGCTGCGACATGCGGTCCCGGTAGCCGAAGTGATCGTGCGCGTAGTCGAACGGCGGCGTGGCCTCGAGGTCCAGCGTGGACAGCACCTCGACGCCCTCACAGCCGGCGAGCGACGCCCTCGTGCATGGCCCGGCACCGTTCCCGTTCGGCCGCAGTCCCGCGCGAAGAGGATGACGATCGCGTGAAGATCCGGGCTCGCCAGGCCGCCCACCCAGTGGTCCGGATGATTGGCACCGGTGTCGCCGAGCATCTCCGCCCGGGCCGCCATGCCCTGCCTGAACTCCTCGGGAAACGAGGCCAGCGACGCCTCATCCAGTCCGAGCGCCCGGAGCCCGTTCCAGGTGAAGGCGACGCTCACCCAGCGGTTCGTGGCTGTCGAGCGTCTCGCGCGCCGCCTGGGCCGACTGCACCGTGTCGAGCATGCGCGCCAGCCACGCCCGCCCGGCCGCGGCCGATCGAAAGCTCAGGAACTCGTACCGCCCGGTGAGCGCGGGCGCGCGCGTCAGCAGGATGTGCTGGATGTCGTCGAACTCGAGCGGCACCGGCTTGCCCGGTCGCGGCTCATTGCATCTGGTCGAGCATGTCGGAGAAGGCCGCCTTGAGCCGAAGGGCCTTCTTGATCTCCTCGGCGCTCACGAAGGGATACTCACCGTACTCCAGGAAGCTCGGGCGCTGGTGATCACGGACGAACTTGATGAACGCCGGCGCGTTGGTCTTCCAGTCTTCGGGAAAGCCCTCGAGATTCTCGAAAACGGTATTGACCCCGAGCGACGTGAACAGGCCGATGGCGTCCTCGGTGTACTTGTCGAAATCGGTGTCGAAGATGCCCTGGTACATGAAGTAGGTCTCCTTGCCGATATCGAAGAGCACCCAGCGCAGGTAGTGGAGCTTGAGCACGGCGAGGCAGTCCGGGAGTGCTGGCCACCGCGTTCTCGATCGTCTTGCCGTACTCGCGGATCGGCGGCTTCGCGTCCCGGCTTGATCTTCGCGATGATGGTGAAGCCGTAGTTCGCCGGGGTCTTCGGAAAGAGTCGGCCGTAGCGGCCCTGCTCGGGCTTGAAGTAGCCCTCCTTCGGGATGGCCATGGCGGCGGGCTTCGTCCAGTCGGCTGGCCGAGCGGTGTCTGTCATATGTTCCTCGTGCAGGGTGGGTGGTGCCTAGAAGTGAATGGCGACGGCGATCTGGAGCGATTTCCCCTGGTATGTCGATCGGCCCCCGAACTCGTCGACAAACTTGATGCCCGTGCTTACCTGCCGCAGCGGCAGGATCAGGTTGCACGCGAGGCCAAGTCCGTACACCTGATAACGTGTCTCGGCTGGCACAGGTGTCAAGGACGGCCCCGTCGTGCCGGTGGTCTGCCACAGGGCATACCCGATCAGTCCTGCCTGAAGCTGGAGGTCTTTCTCCAAGCTGAAACAGCTGCGTTACCGAATAGTCGAGATCGAGGTTCTGGCCGGGGTGAATTCCGGTGCCCTCCTGGGTGCCGTGAAACTCGTACATCAGGAAGGCCGAGAGCGCCGTGGCACGGCTTGCGGTGAGGTAGACGGTCTGGCCGGTCGAGGCGACCAGGTCCAGTATCCCGAGCCGACGTTGTCGGTCCGGCCCGGAGTGAAACGGCCGGTGGGCGCGAGAAATCCGAGGGCGAACCGGCTGTCGAGGCGGCGTCAACCGCCAGGCCAGGATGAGCGGCTGATAGAACGAATCGCCGAAGCCGCTGCCGCCGCTCACCGTCCCCTGAGCGTCCGACGTGAGTGAATTGGCGGCGATGGGCAGGGTGGCGGTGGCCGAGAAGGATGCTCCGCCCAGCAGGTGTGGTCTGCCGGCTCACCCAGATGATCGTGTTCATGTCGAGGAGAACCGCCTGCTGTCCGGTGGCGACCACCTCGCCGCCCGGTCCCTTCGACTCGTCGCGGGAGTAGTAGAGAAACTGGTTGCTGTAACTCCATCCCGGGGCCGGGGTGACGCCGGAATTCACGGCGGTCATGCCGAGGGGATACACGCCCCGGACCTGGGCGAGCAGCGGTTGGGGACCAGGAACCCGCCCAGCACCACCAGCAGGCTGCCTGTCGCGCAAGCCGAATGAGTCGCTGCTCGAAAGCAGAGGAATCGCCGTTCCTGTTCAGCGGCGCGCCTGGTGTGCCATCGCCCACCTCCTATCTCACCTGGACAAGTGAAAACTGATGGACTGCGCGCCTTCGTGAAGCAGTCTGCGCCCGACCTCGGCAAGACCACCGGCTGTCATCGAACGATCGTCAGGAAGTGGCTGCCTGCGAGCTGGCCAACACGGCTGGAAAATGACGTACAGCCGTACGGCACCAGAAGCTCCGCCTCGCTGAGCCCGGGCGGGTGCCAGAGGACCTGTCCCGGGGCAGGGTAGCTGGTGGCGTTTTCGTAGTCGACGCCGAGATCATAGTCGGCGAGTGGTACCCACCCGGCTTCGCCGCTCCAGCGCGCCTGAACGAGTTGTCCTTCAAAGGGCAGGCGCGCAAGAAACGCCGCCGTTGTCCGTGGCGCACGTTCGGACTCGAGCCGGGCGGTGAACGACATCGAACCGATACGTACGATCAACAAGGAAAGCTCGTGCTTCAATCCTTCGTCCGCGTCAGGCACGCTCATGCGCGAGTTCCATTGCAACTGTGGGTGGCGCTCTCCTGATCGACGCCGATTGCGTATCGGATGTAGTACAGCCGCCTGTCGCATAAAAGGAAACACGTCTCTCAGGACGAAGCTGACTGAGCCGTCGCACTAACGTACGATATATCGTGCGTTATGTCTCACGGTATTTCGGAGGATGAGTATGCGTAAGTCATGTGATGACTGGGGTTTCGGGGCCGACTGGCCATTCGGCATGGGGTTCAAGGGCTGGGGCGGCGGGCCGCGCGGGCGTCGCAGGACGCAGATGTTCGAATCGGGCGAGATGAAGTTCGTCATCCTCAGGCTGATCCGCGAAAAGCCGCGGCATGGCTACGAGGTGATGAAGGCGCTGGAAGAGAAATTCCGCGGCCACTACACGCCGTCAGCCGGAACGGTGTACCCGACGCTGCAGCTGCTCGAGGATGAAGGCTTCGTGCGCGCGGCGGACGCGGACGGCAAGAAGGTCTATCAGATCACCGCCGAGGGAGAGCACTACCTCGAGGAGCACCGCGATGTCCTGGATGAGATCTTCGAGCGGGTGCGTGAGACCGTGCGCGACTTTACCGGCGGCGGGCTGGGGGAAGTGCAGGGGGCGTTCGCGCACCTGGCAGGTACCACATTCCGCCGGGCGTGGCGTCTTGGCCCGGATGATCCAGCGCTCAAGCGAGTGGCGGAGATCCTGAAAAAGGCGGCGGAGGATATCGACGAGGCCTGGCGCGCGAAGGCGGGGGATACGACCTGACGTCGCGCTAGTGCGCGACGTCGGCTCGTCGTACCTGGTGGCAATCCTTCCGTGCAGCGGCCACGTCCGCTGGGGGCGGAGGGACAAACGTGGTGCCGACGGGCGAGGAGAGGAAGCGCAGGCACTTCTCGAAGCCTGGTGTGTTGAACAGGAAGACGATCGTCGCCGTGTCGGACCCGGCGGTGCGGAAGCCAATCCAGGTGTCCCGGGGAATGAACACCAACCCGCCAGCTTGCGCCCGGTATGTCGAGTCGCCGAGGGTTATCTCGACGGCACCGCGATGCACGAACACGACCTCATCTTCCTGCAGGTGCTTGTGGATCCCGATGGAATCACCTGGAGGTATGTCTTCCATCCCGACACTGAACGACGTGGAACCCAGGGTCTGCGGATCCACCTTGATCCAGATGGGCTTGCGACCCTGGAGCATGCGAGCCTCGCCCTCGTCACGCGCGATCACTGCCGGGCGGCCGAATTCACCGTTCGAGTCATGACCCGGCGGCGGGGTGCGAGGTGACGCGCACCCGCCCGCCAGGGCAAGCAGGATTGGAAGGCGGGGCGAAAGAGTGCGGTGCGTCAGGTGGCCCAGTCCTATTGCTTCTTCCGACGCGAACCAATGGCAACCACCAGGACCACCAGAACTACGACTGCGGCTCCTGCTCCTACGGCCGGGCTAACCATGGGCTGCCTCTTTTTGTAGCGATGTCAGCTTCATTGACCTTCCGGAGGTTGCCACAGCTCTATCCGGTTGCCCTCCGGATCCTGGACCCAGCCGAACTTTCCGTACTCGGATTCATCGACCTTCGCGTCCACGTCGCAGCCTTCCGCACGCAATGCCGCGAGGAGGGCATGCAGGTCATGGACACGGAAATTGATCATAAAGCTGGCGGTGCTCGGTGCGAAGTACGATGTATCGTCCTTGAATGGGTTCCAGATCGTGGTGCCGGCCCCCGTCGGATTGTCGGCAGTAACCCACTTGAATGTCACGCCGCCCCATGCCTCGAGGTCCAACCCGAGGTGCGCTCGATACCACTCGCCAAGTGCCTTGGGGTCCTTGGACTTGAAGAATACCCCGCCTATGCCAGTGACACGCTTCATCAGGGCGCCTCCTTCACGTTTGCGAGGATCGATCGCAGAGTCCTGGTGCCGGCACACGAGAACCTCATCATGCCCTCACCAGGGGAACAAGCACGCTCATCAGCACGCTCGCACCATCCATCAGCGCGTGGCCAATGGCGAGCGGTACGAGCCGGCGAAGTCGCAAATAGAGTGTCACCTGGAAGGCCGTGTTCGGCACCGACGACAGCAGGCGATACACCATGAACCTCGGGTCAAAGGTCAACGGCATGAATGCGTGCTGCAGCGACCAGGCAAACGCCACCAATGCGATTGCCAGGCCCGTGCTCCGGCCAAGAACCTGGAAGCGGGGTGCCAGATAGCCGTTGTAGGTCATCTGCTCGGTCAGCCCCCAGAGGAGCGGCCACAGCAGCACGCCATATAATGCGGCCGGCAATGGCAGCGCGCCAAAGGAGTACGGCGGCGTGAGCGTCCCATACAGGAGCCAGCCAGCCCCGTAGACACCGGCGAAGATGAACACGAGGCTGGCCGGAACAAGGGCGAGGCCGAGCAGCAGGTCGCGCGCGAAACGGATTCGCTCGAAGCCGATGAGGTCGAGCAGCCGGATTCCCTCTTGGCGCGTGAGCCTCCACAGCAGCGCCAGGCATCCAGCGTCGATCAATGTTCCGTACACCGGCAGCCAGGGTTCGCTATGATGCCATGGCGTCGGCGATGCGCGCAGGGCGTAGACGGCAGCCACGATGGCTTGCGCTCCCACGGCACAGACGGCGCGTGCAAACAGCATCAGTGCTGGTCCGGCCCACGTCAGCGTTCCTGCCTGCCGCCGCCCGACGAGAGCTACGCGGGAATTCGGGTCTTCAAGCACACCGGTCATTGGGCGACAGCCTGATGACTCACGGGATCGCGGCGCGTCTCCGCCTAGCTTCCGGGCGCATACCGCATCGCGACTGCCCCCGAGCCGAACTCCACCCGGCTTACGAGCTTCAGGTCGATACGCTTTGCCAGCCCGGCGAACAACGTCGGCCCGGCGCCCACTATCCTGGGCTGTACCACGAACTCGTACTCATCGATCAACCCCAGCTCTGCCAGCGCCAGCGGGAGCGTCACGCCTCCAGTCAACAGGCCCTTGCCCGGTTCCTGCTTGAGCTGCCGCACCGCCTTCTCCAGGTCCCCGCGCACCAACTCGGCGTTCCAGTCGACCTGGTGCAGGGTGCTCGACACGACGTATTTCTTTTTCGCGTCGATCGTCCGGGCGAAGGGTTCCGTCCAGTCAGGCCTCGCTCCCGTCAGCGCCGGTGACCGCCACCCTGCTTCCATCATTTCGTACGTCACCCGGCCAAACAGGAGGGCGTCGGCCCGGTCAAGGTTCTCGACCGCGTGACGATGCACCTCTTCGTCCGCGATCATTGCACGATGATCGCAGCAACCGTCCAGTGTGACGTTGATGGAATATCGCAGGGGTCGCATTGATCAAGCGTCCCGGCTACGCCTTGCGTACCGGATAGCGCAGGTGCGTGACGCCGACACCCGCGATCACCGTCGGATCGCCAAGGACGGCTGGCGTGCACGCGAGGTGATCGAACAGTCGAACTCCGGAGCCAAGAAGAACGGCCGCGACGTCGATGGAAAGTTCGTCGAGCAGGCCGGCATTGAGGAGCTGCCGGATCGTGTCGGCGCCATGGACCCCGACGGACTTCCCGGCGGCGGCGGCCCTGGCCTGGTCCACGGCACTCTGGATGCCGTCGGTGACGAAGTGGACAGTCGAGTTGGGTCGCGGCCATCCCGCGGGAATCTGGTGGGCAAGCACGAATGCCGGTCCCCAGGCGTGATTGCCATTCCAGCCATTGGCGACCTCGAAAGTGCGCCGACCGGTGAGCACCGCGCCAAGTTCGGACCAGAGATTGCGAAGGTGCTCGGCGCTCGGCCCGGACACGTTGAACGTCATGGGATCCGACCCGCCAGTGTTGAATTCGACATTCCCCGAGTTCATGTACCAGTCGAACACCTCGCTCACGCCATCGTTCCGGTCGGCGACGAAGCCGTCCAGCGACATGGACATGATTGCGACAAGCCTCGACATTGCGATCTTCCTTTCGTCAGGCAACAGCTTCCGCTCCAAGCACCTTTGCGATGGTGGCGATCGTATTCCAGTTCCGCGTGGTGGCCGGGACACCAAACAGCCGGTCGAAGGTCCCGAGGTAACCGATGACCTTCATGTCCCGTCGATACACGCCGAAGACGAACTGCCGGTCTCGCCCGAGAATCTTCAGCAGCCACGGGCCTGTTCGCGGGAACCGCACCGGCGTGAGCAGCATCGAGCGGGGCTGCCTGGCCAGCACACTCACGAAGCGCACGAGGCCGGATCCCCCGGGTTGGTTCGCGAAGGGATCCTGCGACGCAAGCCGGACAATGTCGCGGCCATGACAGATCACGATGTGGGCATCAAACGGGAGCCGCCGCGCCACCTCGGTGCGGAGTTGGGTCCGGCTGATCGCTCCCCGGATCACGAGGGTGCCGGCCGCACCAATATTGACAACCTGCAGGTGCTTCAATTGCTCAGCGAGTACCGTCGGACGAAAGGTCCGGTGCCCACCTACGTTGACTCCTCTCAAGAACACCACGAGGGCCATTCGCCTTCTCCGGCTCCTGCCGTTTCCAGCCAGGGTGAACTGCTCAGCGGTAGTCGTTTTCACTGAGGGCGATCACCCAGGCGCGCCGCTCGGCGATCTGCCGTCGCGCCTGACTCTCCCCCTGTTGACGGTCTCGATATTCTGCGACATGTACATTCCGTTTCCTGGATTCGCAATCCGGGCTATCTGCTCGGTGGCACTACGCTGTCCAAATGTGCGTCAAGAGAATCAAAGCGGCTCTGCAATGTGGCCGACAGGTCGCCCTTGTCCCATGTCACCGATGGGCCCTGACAATATCTCGCCGCCGCCTGAGCACCGACATATTGCTCGTAACCGGATGTCTTGATCGTCACAAACGGCGTGCCCTCTGCGCTCCCTGGTCCTCCCTCCGGCAGAAACTGGCCGCACAACATGTACTGGTCTTCTCCACCGGGAGTCTTCGCGCGACCAACGTGCACTTCACGAAAGTGGCCGAGATGTGGCGGGCGGTGGGTATGAAGGTCGGTCGCGGCTGATGTAAGCAGGAACTGTACGACAGCAGGGCTCACGGGCTGAGCGTCCCCGCGCGTGACTGCAGCCTTACAGGCTGCGAAAGCCAATGTGGCAGGCAAGACCGCAGCGTATCGCATAACCCCCCTTGCGGCCGAACGTTGTGCCAATGTGCCGCGTCACCGCGGCCTTCGCACGATGCCACCGAGAGGCGCTGCGACATGAGCCCGGTGAATTGCTTCAGGCTCCCATTGCCCGGTCAGGTGGCTCCGTTGATCTCCACGCTGCGGGGCGAGTTCAGTCCGCTGTCTGTCGACCGCGGGAGTGGCACCTCATAGCGCAGCCGCAGCCAGGCGACGCGAACGCCGAAAATAAGCGCGAGTGCAACCATCGGCAGGACCATGGCCAGCAGCGTGGCGCCCACATTCACCAGCAGGCCCAACCAGAGTGCACGGCGGTAGCGCCGAATCCTCTGGGCATCGACCACGGGGAGAAACAAGTTGGCGCGCGCGGTCACTTCAAGCCCGAGGATCGACGCTATGCTGCCAACAATGAACACGCCAGAGTAAAAAGTTACGGCAGTGCTGACGTCCGGACCGGTGAGGTGCGCGGCGAGCACGGTGGTCGAGAACGGCACGCACGTCACATAGAACAGGAAGAACGTGTACGCCAACAGGCTTCGGCGATTCACCGCACGTACGAGCCGCATGAAATCCTGATGGCTTATCCACGAAACAACAATCACGAAGAAGCTGAGCGCAAACGCCAGGTAGGAAGGCCAAAGCGCGGAAAGGTCTGCTGCCAGATGCCCCTCGAGTCCGTCATGCGGCAGGCGGATCTCAAGAACGAGCAAGGTGATCAGCGATGGCGAAGACACCATCGCTGAAGGTTTCAAAGCGGCCGCTGTTCTCCAGCAATCCAGTCTCCTTAGTGGCGTCTGACCATGTCAGGCGGCCTCAACTCAGGTACCGATCGTAGAAAGCCCGGTATCCGAGGGCCTCGGCGAGTCGGCCCAATGTAGCGCTCAGGCCCACTTGGAGCGGGATTGGCACGGTAGCATCAAATCCTCCGTGCTTTGTCAGCGTGCGTATGGTTGCAGCCGCTTGCAGCAGGTTCTTCGGCATCCCCTTCTTCCCGATCCGACCCTCACGCGCAAGTCCGTTGATCGTCGCAAACGTACCAAGCACCTCGTGTACGGCTTCCGGGGTTGATGCGCCAAAGTCGTTGATGTGCCGGTACACCATGACACCCGCTCCAATATTCCACGGGTGAACGTGCGGAATGCCGGGCGGCATTGTGATGGTCTCGCCTGTCCGAAGCGTATGCATGGCGGTCCCCAGCGGCAGCTTGCGGTCCCCTGGAGGACCTCGAAGGTCTCCGTCCATGTCCGATGTACGTGGGCCGCGACCCATGGGGCGGCACCCTGTGGACAATGAACTTCGGTCACCCAGCCGCGGCCAGCCGTCTCCTGGGCTCCCTTCACGACGACAAGGCGGGTCTGAGTGACAGGATCGGTAGTCTCGAAACCCGGGCTGATCATCCGCGCTCTCCACGCGTGATTATTGTGGACATCATCGTGGCCACCAAGTCCTCATCGCCGTTCTGGACGCCGAAGACCTCGGCGATGCAAGTCGAAAGTGTCTTTCCCGACCGGATCACCCATGCTCTTGCTTCGAACGCAGGCGCTCGCGCTGGGGCGAGAAGGTTGATCTTGAACTCGACGGCAAGCACGTCGGTGGCGACCGGGGCCAGCGTGAATGCCGCATAGCCACATGCGGAATCCGCGATGCTTGCGATTGCTCCGGCATGGACAAAACCGTTCTGCTGCGTGAATTGATCCGACCTGGGGAAGGCGACATGGACTCTACCGGGTTCCACCACGGTGAGCCTGGCGCCAAGCGTGGTCATCATGGCCTGGCGCGAGAAACTTTCGCGCACAACAGTCGCGTACTCTGGATTTCTGGCGACAAGCGGCTTTGACATCTGTGGGATCCGGAAAAGGCTGGTGCAGCCTGACGTTGCCAATGTGCGGCGGCCGCGCGCGCAGCGTAAGCGGCGAGGTAACGCGCGGCCGGCGAGCACTATTTGCTTGTTCGGCGGTGCCTAGGCTCCCGGCCGGGTGATATCGACCGTGTCGAGAAGCCGCTGCCGGCGGTCGCGCACCGGCAGGTATCCCCGCATTCGCTGAAAAGCCCAAATGCGCGCCTTGGTGAGGAAGGAGGCACGCGGGTCGAGTTCATGGTCCGACTGCTCATCCGGCCCAACGACTCCGCTGACGTCTCCTGCGTCCAGGAGGACATTCTCCATGATGCGGAAGAATGCCAGGCACTTGCTGTGGGTCATAGCCCGCCTGGATACAGAGACGCAAGCCGTATGCGTCAGCGTCGCATTCCTGCTCGGGCCCATAGAGCCGCCTCTCAACGGCGCGAAACGCAAGGACCGCGAATTCCGCCCCCCACCGTTGTAGTGCCCGCGCCATCCAGGTCTGGAAGATCTTCAGGTGGCCCAGGTCATGATGGGCCATCTCGTGCGCGACGACGAACGCGGTCGTCGCCTCGTCCGGACAGAGTTCAAAGAGGCGACGACCGGAAAAGATGTACTTGCCCGGCGCCGTAAAAGCGATGCGAGGGTGAATCCAGGGAATGACAACCTCGAGTCGTTCTTTCCCGGGACGGCACGCATCCAGCCTGGTTGTCACGGCATGAACGCGATCAAGTGCCCATGATTCCTGCTCGAACAGCGTGATCTCCTTGAGCCGGCGATACATCCATTCGCCGACCGTAACACCCGGCTCGATTTCGAGAGTCGGAGGGGCGGGTACTTCGAAATGTGAGTCGATGCACGGGCCTCCGATTCATGTGTCCGTGCAACGCCTAATGGGCATCGGAGCTCACAGGCTCTTGAGCCCCGGTGCATCGTGTCGGACAGCCTGGCCATTGAGTACCGCGGTACCGTCCCAGGACTACGCCGACGACTACGACAACTCGAAACAGGATCGCTTGAACTGCTGGCGGCATCACCAGAACGGTCTGGGTTCTGCGGTGACGCAAGGCGACATGAGCCAGGTAGAGCGGGGCCTCGCCCAGGCCGCGACTCCTTCAGGACTTCAAACACCGCCTGAAGGTAGCGATCCAGGTCGACCGCCGGCCGCGTGTAGCGCCCTCAATGGCGAGTAGTTGTTCGCCATCATTCCACCAGCGGTGTGGCAGTCCGCGCGGAAGCCGCACGGTGCCGCCGGGTCCAGCCGTCAGTCGTCGACCATCGAGCTCCGCCGACAAGGTGCCGGCCGTGATCACCACCTCTTCATCTTCGAGATGATGAATGTGCAGCGGCGGGCCTTGCCGGTGCGCCGGCAGTGTTCCCCGAAGCCCAAACACTGGCTCTCCGTCGTGTATCTCACGCCGGATCTCGAGAACCTCACCGGTATGGTTGTTCGTCAGCCGCAAGGCTGCCGGGGTCGCTCCCATTAGCTGTCACCTCGATTTGCATGCCTGGAGCTGACCAAACGTGCGTCTAGGGCATCACTCCGGATCGCGGACCGACGAGACGCCCCATCTCCACTTCAATGGCGCCATCGCGGGCGCGCCGAGTCGTTTGGCCGGTGGGACGAAAGTGATGCCGCTCATACAGCCGCCGCTCCGCCATCGTGTTCAATGACGTCGAGACAGATCTCCTGCGCGCCGATCTTCGGCCCACGCCAGTACGGCGGCAACAAGCAAGTCGGCGGCTGCCGACCCCCGCATGTCCGGGTGCACCCACATCGCCATCAGGTAGACGAGGGCCGGGTCAGTGACATCCGGCATTCCCACGGCCATTCCGCTCGGTCCTGACGGGGTAACCAGGATGAACGTTGCGCCAGTCGACAGCCAGCGCTGCCAATCCGAAGCCGTGCGCGCAAGCTCCCGTTCGAGAGTGGTGCCGAAGGCATCGGGAGCCTGCTGACATCGCCTGAATGGCAACGCGCGAAGCAGCGGCTCACTACCGGGAATAGCGCGGCGCACCTGGTGAGGCTGAGAGTCCATTCAGTCAGCCTTCTTCGGCTCCCCGTTTCTTCGACCCCGACTTCATGACCATCCGGGGCGAGCGGGTGCGGGAGAAGGTGAGCCCGGAGCGCGCGAGTGCGGCCTTGAACAGTGCCTTGATATCCCCGTGATCGAGATCCGATGCCGCCTTGAGAGTCACGTAGCGCACCTTGGTCGCGGAGCCCTCGAGACGGTCTTCAGGGTCGGGGAGGGCCTTGCCTTCTCCAAAATACAGACGAACCCATTGGGGATAGACCGCGAGGGCGACTATCGCCTCAGATCCACGTTCCGACACACCGAAGGCGACCACGACGGAGTGCTTGTAGTCGTAAATGAGTTGAGTGGCACCAGGAAGAGTGCGGCGGAGCTTGGGGAGGCACCGCGTTGCCAGCGCGACGCTCTCAGGCGAGAATCGCGACAGGAGGGCGGACAACTGTGGCTGGGGCCACGCTGGCGAGGCTTCACGATGGTGACCTGCCTCCGGAAGGGAAGCACGGCCAACGGCCGAGTTGAGCTGCGAGCGAATCAAGACGGGTCGGCACAGTCCAACAGTCCGCCAGTCGATCGTCCCTGGATCGTTCTACCCGTTCCGGAGGTGAAAGAAGGCGAGCACGTACCCGTCCGCATCCGTGACTTCGAAGCCCCACAGGCCATCATCGATGAAGGAAAGCTCCTTCACGAACGAGGCGCCGCGCTGCATGAATTCCGCGAAAAGTGCGTCAGGATCCACCGTGTAGATATAGGCATCCCAACGGGCCCAGTCGTGCCGGGTGTGGTTGGGGCAGGGGAGCACGTCGGGCAGTATGGTCTTCAGCATGATGGCGATGCCGTCGCGCCGTACCTGGGCGTAGTAGACGTCGCCTGGCGGTCCCTGGAACTCAAGCTGGAAGCCGAAGCGCTCAATGTAGTGCTCAATTGAGGCTTGCAGGTCCGCGACAATGAAGAATGGCGTGATCGAAATCAGGTTCCTCTGCCCAACTGCGGGGCGAGACTCCTGCGACTCAGTCTGGGGTTGGGTCATGGTTCGTGCTCCTTCATCGCCGCTGTACGCAGGCCGGCCCGAGCCGTGCGCTAGCGTCGGACAACCACCGCTCGATCAGCATAGCCCGTCACGCGCCCCGTCGTCGCTGATCACTGCACCAATGACGTGGATTGTGGCGATCTGCCACCCTTGGTGAACCGCAACTCCACGGGGTGTGGCCGAGCAGCAATATCCGCGGTGCAAGTAGGTTGGCCGGAACTGCGATCGTGCGGCGTAATTGTCGCCCACGAGATGGCGAGCTCGAGGTCGACATGGTCTGGTATGTCACACGAACTACTGCCGAACGTGTACACAGTGACCTGAAACGTCTCGCTTGCGTTAACTGTATCGGGCGCATCTATGACTTGTGCGTGATTACCGTTCGCAATCAATCCGATGGTCGGATCGGACACAGCCTCACCATCCTGCGCCGCCGGCTGGCATGAACATGACTGACGCAGCCGCGACCACCATGAGCATGACCCGCATTCTATCCTCCAGCCTATGAAGACTTCCCGCCGCCACCCAACGTTGTGCAAGTCTGCCGCGGCCGCGCTCGCCGCGCGAGCGGCGAGAGGACGCGCGGCCGGTGAGCAGGATTTGCTTGTTAGGTGGCGCTCGCTCGGAATCCTGATGTCAGTGGCGCGATGCCAGTGAAGCCGCCGTTGCTAGGTGGCGACCATACTCGCTCTGGACGAGGCCGCTGACGTACTGTCGCGTCCCCACGTGCTGGAGAACGATGTCACGTTGCAGCGCGCCGAACAGGGGGATCCCGGCACCAATGAGGACCGGAACGCGGGTGATAATAAGGCGCTGGATGAGCCCGGCTTGCAGAAACCGCTGAATGGTGATCCGCCATCGACATAGATGTGCCGGATGTCGCGGGCAGCAAGCTGCGACGCGATGTCAACCGGAGGCCCCGACATGCGCTCCACCACAGCCCCGGAGGGACGGGAGCGAGCGGATGATTGCTCAGTACAAACACCGGCTTCTCACCATAGGGCCAGGGATCGTAGGTCAGGACTGTCTCGAAAGTGTTCCGGCCGATGACCAACGCATCGACAGTGGCCATGAACTCAAGGTAGCCGTGGGGTTCGCCACCGCCTGGCGGGAGAAAATCCAGGCCACCGTTGACTCGAGCAATGAAACCGTCAAGGCTAGTGCCAATAAAGACGGAAGCTTTCACTGCAGGCTCCTCTCGTGCCGCACAAGCACCCGCGGCCGACCGTACCATGTGCTTGTTAGCCGGCACTCAATGTACTGACTCGCTCAACCTCGGGGTGCGATCGGCACGCGGCGAAAGCGCCCCACGCAACAAAAAACGCGAGCACGGTGACGACGACGTGGAGGCCGATGACGCTGCTTTCATCCCGCATGATTGAAATGCGATGGCCAGGAGCATGACGAGTGCCAAGCCCACGGCACCCCGTGGCGGCCAACTAAAGCTGCGAGCCGGCGCCTTGGCCACGCTGGCCCGTGGTTAGATGTATTGGCCGAACTGGTCGCGCGCCAGCGCGGCCGGCCGGCGAGTCAGCTTCAATACCGTGTTAGGCAGGACCGGTGCCCTTGTCTGGCGCGGCCGCCGGCTTGGAGCGCGCGAGAACCTCCTCGGACGTAAGGCCGTACAGTGGTGGAGTGGGGACCTGCAAGAGGTTGAGCATGAGGTAGATCTCGCCGCGATGATGAACTTCGTGCTCAGCCATTGCGCGGAGCCATTTCCAGGCGGTGATCGGCGCGCCGGCTGGGGTCAAGCACTTCCGCTCCAGATCAGCTGGAGTCAGCATACCGATGATATCCCGCGTTTCCGCGTCGAGGCGGTCGACATACGCAAGGACTACCGGATAACCATCAGCCAGGTCGCACCCGCATCCTGCATACCGGCTCGAGCGCCCCGACACGGTTTCGACAAACATGTACCGAGCCATGGTGGCTAGATGCCGCACCTGGTCACCGAGGCTAAAGGTCCCTGGCCGGGGCGTCCATTCCAGCTGCTCCGGGGGGATGCAAGCCACAACTCGACGGGTTCGTCCCCGCAGGCTTTCCCAATACTCAAGGAACTGGGGTGCGGATGAGATGTGCACAGGCGCGGTCCTCCACGGTTCTGCCTGAACGCATGGCGCCGATCGGCGGACGCCGCGGCGTTCCTCCTGCGAATGTGGGCCAGGCGGCCCTGCGCTCTCCCCAGCTGGCTGCTGCCTCTCCCTGTTGGTGGTGGGGCTGCCTGCTCAGCCGCGTACCGGGTCCTGGACCAGGGGCTGTGGCTGCGCCTGCGTTGTCCGCTGCTCAATCGCCCCTGGACTGCGGGACGGGAACCAGCGATCCCTGAGCCGCAGTGCCGGCATCTCGACCAGCCTGGACATGACGAGCCCCAGCACGACGGCGCCGACGCCGTAGGCGACCATGCGGATGCCATACGGAAGTGGTCCGCCACATACGAGTTCGAGGAACCGAACTCCCCAGACCAGCGCGGCCATGTGCCACAGGTAGATGGAATACGAGGCTGCGCCGAGGCCAGCCAGGGTCGTGACCGCGCGGTGGCGAGGGATGTCGGACAGCAGAACGCCTACCAGCAACATTCCGCTCCCAACCTGGAAGACGGTGAGCCCCACGGTGTAGATGAACGGCGTGGCTTCGAGCTCGAATGCAAATGCCGGCACGAGGAGCAGGATCCCGCCCACCATCAACGCCTTGCGCCACGGAGTGAGGCGTCGGGTGAAGGGCTCCGCATGGAAGTGGTAGGCATACGAGATCGCGACGCCCACCAGCAGGGAGTCGAGCCGAAGGTGACTGGCAAACAGGTGCGTGAGCTGAACGAAGGAGGGCCGCAACCAGGCGTTCAGGAGCCGAAGCCCGAGCGTGACGAACATGGCGGCGATCGCCAGCACGAGCATGGGGCGCAACGGCGCCTGTGCCCCGCGGTTCCAGCGCAGGATTACGGCCATGGTCAGCGGCAGCAGCAGGTAGAAGTGCTCCTCGACCGCGAGCGACCAGGTGTGGTTCCAGAGCCCCTCCACATAGCTCTGCAGGAAGAAGAGCTCGGACAGGAGCGATGCCGCAGGGATGGGCTTGTGGGCGAGGAACTTGACGATGACGGTGACGGCGATGAGCGCAAAGAACGCAGGGTAGATCTTCCACCCGCGCCTCATGTAGAACCGGCCGATGCTGAGGCGACCGCGCCTCTTGTACTCGGTGAAGAGCAACCCCGACACGAGGAAGCCGCTGAGCACAAAGAAGAGATCGACGCCTACCCACCCGCCCCGAATCCAGGTCTCCAGCGGCAGCCTGACACCAGCGGACAGGGATGCCGGAGGCGACTCCAGGTGCCGCCCGAGGACGAGCAGAATCGCCAGCAAACGAAGGAGGTCGAGGCCGAGCAGCCTCGGCTTGAAGGGGGTCGCGGCGCTTGATGGCACGCCGACTCCGAAGGTAGGAGGGGGATCAGGTTCCTGGTTGGACATGGACCTCCGTGAGACACGCAAGGCCGTCATCGAGCGCCCGACTGTCGATGAGGCACAGGTCAGGCATCGGGGCCGCCGGCTCTGGAGCCCCCGTGCATCGTACCGGACAGCCTGGACAGTGCGTACCGCGGTACCGCCTCAGGACCATGCCGAGGAATACGACAACTCGAAACAAGAACGCTTGAACTGCTCGCGGCAGCACCAGAACCGTCTGGGTTTTGCGGTGAGGCAAGGCGATGTGAGCCAGGTAGAACAGTGGCGGGCGGTTGGGCGGCCCCGCGTTCATGACTTCAAACACCGCTTGAAGGTAGCGATCCAGGTCGATCGCTGGCCGGATGCAGGCCTCGAAAGCGAGTAGTTGTTCCCATCATTCCCAAGATCATCGAGCACATCTCGCTTAGGCAGCCTCAGCTCGTGGTCATCATCACCGGCGCGTGGTCACTCGTGCCGACGTCGGCCTGCACCGCGCAGGTGAGCACTTGGCCAGCGATCGCTGGTGACGCCAGAAAGTAGTCCAGTCGCCACCCGATGTTGCGGGCGCGGAGACTGCGCCAGGGCGCCCACCAGGTGAAGAGACCGGGGTTGTCGGGGTCCATCGCGCGTCCCACATCGACAAGTCCGGCACCGAGCAACGTCTCGAACAGTTCCCGTTCCTCGGGCAGCTGTCCCACCGTATTGGGTTTTCGCTCCCTCGGGTGGACGTCCATCTCGGTCCGCGCGATGTTCACGTCGCCGCAGAGCAGGACCTCGCGCCCTTCAGTCCGGAGCCGCCGTACCCAGTCGATGAGCTGTGTGAGGAATGCGAGCTTGGCTGGGTAGTCCTTCCCGCCGTTGGGTACGTACATCGAGGCAATGACCAGGTCGCCGGCCTGCACCTGTACGATGCGGGACTCGAAATCGAATGGAGGATGACTGTAGACCGGCGGGAGGGGGAACATCCCCTTCCGCAGCTGCAGCGACACACCCGAGTATCCCTTGCAGCAATGCCAGAAGGCGTGGTAGTCGGGCCGCTGCACCACGTCCGGAACCTGGGCCAGCTCCGCCTTCAGTTCCTGCAGGCACACGACATCGGGCCGCTCGCGATTCATCCACTCCTCGACCTGGGCGGCTCGGGCGCGAATGCCGTTGACGTTCCATGTGGCGATCTTCATCCGGGCACCTCAGCGCTGAACATGTACCGGACCATGATGGTGACCCCAGTGGGCCCTGCTGACTCAAGATCGCCTTGTGAATAGGTTTGCTCCATGACTACTGCTTCCAGGCCCCCCCGCATCCATCTTCGCCTCTGGCATCCGCTGCGAGCCGCGTTTGCCGGCTGGTGGCAGGACAACATTCCGCGGATGGGCGCGGCGCTGGCCTACTACACCCTGTTCGCGCTCGCACCCGTGCTGCTCGTGGTGATCGCACTGGGCGGACTGATCTTCGGAGCGGAGGCGGTCCGCGGGCAGGTCGTCGGTGAGATCCATGGGTTGATCGGGCGCGATGGCGCCACGGCGATCCAGGACATGCTTGAAGCTGCGAAGCAGACTCGTCCGCGCCTTGCCGTGACCGTGGCCGCCATCTTCACGTTTGTACTGGGCGCGACTGCGGCATTCCTCGAACTGCAGGGCGCGCTCAACAGTGTATGGAAGGTGACGCCCAAGTCGAGCGGCTCGTTGCTGCGCGACATCGTACTGCAGCGCCTCGTGTCTCTGGGCCTGGTGGTCGGCTTCACTTTCCTGTTGCTCACCGCGTTGGTCGTCAGTGCCGGCCTCGCCGCGCTGTCATCCTACCTCGGCAGCCGGTTTCCGGTGGACCCTGCACTCTGGAAAGCGGCCGACCTGGTCCTGTCGTTCGGCGTGATCACCTTGTTGTTCGGGCTGCTCTACAAGGTCATGCCGGATACGCATGTGCCGTGGCGCGACGCGTGGATGGGCGCCCTGCTCACGGCGCTCCTGTTCGGCACGGGGAAGTCGCTCATCGGCCTGTACCTGGGCGCAAGCGCCATCACGTCGACGTATGGCGCCGCCGGATCGGTGATCGTGATTCTGGTCTGGGTTTACTACTCGTCGCAGATCGTGCTCTTCGGCGCGGAGTTCACGAAGGCCTATGGCGAAAGTCGCGGCTCGACCCGCAAGGGCGTGTCGCGAGAGCAGCGATGACTCTCGGGCGTCCCATGACGGCGCCTATGAAGAATTGGCGAACAAGTCGATCACGCTCTGGGGCGCGTTGTTGCCAAAGAACAGGCTGAGGTTCTGATCTGTCTCCATGGCAACGGAGGCACTGCGCGAAAGAGCTCGCTTTCGTACGCAGTGAGCGCGGTTTCAATGGCGCCGGGGTTGGCGGCGATGGCCACGCGCGCTCAACGGCTACTGCGAGACGCCAGGCGCTGCCGTGACCGTGACGGCTGCACTGTCCGAGCGGTCCTGGCAGGTGGCCCGGACATATGCAGGTCCGACCGAGACTCCGGTCACAAGGCCACCCGACGACACGGCAGCAACACCCGGGGAAGTCGAGACCCAGAAGAGGCTGCTGCAGGAGATCTCATTTCCCTCACCATCCTCCGGGGTTGCCGTAAGCTGCGTCGAGGCACCCACCGCAACACTCGCAGTCTGGGGGCTGACCGTGAGGGTCGAAATGGGCACTGGCTGATTGTCGCCTGAGCTGCTCGAGCTGCAGGCGCTGCCGCACACGGCAACTGCCAGGACACCGAGGGGAAACAGGATCAGGCGCACGTGTGCCTCCGGAGAAGGTTGACCTCGACCTTGGATCAACCGGCTTATTTGTGGTTCCGGACGTTACCTGTCAAGTGAAGGGAGTGCGATGGCGGGCGACCTCACAGTATCCCCTTGCTTACCGAGGGGAGGCGCCGGATAGCTTCACACGGTAACCGAGTGGAGACCGATGAGCCGACCGACTGATGTGGTGCAGGGCACGCTTGACCTGCTGATCCTCAAGATGCTCGCGCTGGAGCCGATGAATGGCTGGGATGTCAGCCAGCGGCTCAAGCAGCACTCGAAGGACGTGCTCCGTGTGAGCGACGGATCGCTGTATCCCGCACTCCACAAGCTCGAGCAGGAAGGGTGGATCTCCGCCGAATGGCGGCAAAGCGAGCACAATCGCCGGGCGAAGTTCTACATGCTCACCCGCCTGGGCAGGAAGCAGCTCGAGGTGGAGCGCGCCAGCTGGGCCCGCCTTTCCGCCGCCATCACGATGGTCGTGCGGCTGAAGGAGGCGTGAGCCATGCGGGCGGAGCACTGGCTGTACACCATTCCGTTGCGCGTCCGGTCGTTGTTTCATCGGCGGCAGGTGGAGCGGGAACTCGACGAGGAAATCCAGGACCATATCGAACGGCAGACCGCGGCGAATATCACTGCCGGAATGTCGCACTCGGATGCGCGCGTCGCGGCAATGCGGGCGTTCGGCGGCGTCGAACGGCGCAAGGATGAAGTCCGCGATACCCGGGGAGTCTCGTTCATAGAGGATTTCCTCCAGGACATCCGCTACGAGCGCGAGGCCTGATGCGCCGGCCCGGCTTCACGGCGGTTGCGGTGGTCACGCTCGCACTCGGCATCGGCGCCACGACCGCCATCTTCAGCGCGGTTGATGCACTCCTGCTCCGTCCGCTCCCGTTCAGGGATCCGGGCCGCCTGATGAACGTCAGCCTGGTCGTGCCGGCGACTCCTCAACGGCCACGCAACGCCAGCATGCCCTGGTCCTACCCGAAGTTTCGCCTCTTTCGCGACCAACAGCGGGTGTTCGAGAGCGTGACGCTCACCCTGATGGGTCGCCGGTACAACCTGACGGGTGACAACCCGGAGGTGATTGCTGGCGACGAGATCGACGCACAGTATCTGCCGACGCTCGGCATTCAGGTTCAGCGTGGCAGCAATTTCCCGCTCGAAGAGGATGCACACCCCGGCGCGCGCGCGCTGGCGCTCATTTCCGACCGGCTCTGGCACCGGCGATTCGGCGCTGATCCACAGATCGTCGGAAAGTCCATCGCAATCGAAGGCCGTTCATACGAAATCGCAGGTGTGACTCCACCGGGCTTCCTTGGGCTGAGCGGCCAGGCCGACGTCCTGACCCCGATTGTGGCGAGCGCGGGTCGAGACGCCCATTGTGCCGGACGGGCAGGGGTACACCATCGTGGCGCGCCGGAAGAGTTCCCTGTCGCGGGACGAGGCCATGCGAGCCGTCGCGGCCCTCGGCGTTGTCTTCACCGAGGCATTTCCTTTCGCTCAGGTAACGGCGCCTGGAGCGTGACGGCGCGCGATCTCGACGGAATGCGCCTGGCGCCCGTCGTACGACAGGCGCTGCTCCTCCTCTTCAGCGCCGTGTTGCTCGTGCTTCTCATCGCCTGCGTGAACCTCGCCAGTTTGCTGCTGGGCCGCGCGCATGCGCGGCGGCGTGAAATCGCGGTTCGCCTCGCTCTCGGCGCCCGGCGGGAACGGCTCGTCCGGCTCCTCCTGGCGGAGGGCGTGCTGCTGTCGCTGCTGGGCGGGCTGGTGAGCATTGCATTGGCGTGGGGAGGTGCGTTCGCGCTCGCGCATGTGAATCCTGATGGCGTCATGAGTTCGGGGAGCGACATCGGCGGGGGAATCGGCGTCGTGGATTTCTCGTCGGTGCAGCTCGGCTCGACCGCGCTTGCCTTCACCTTTGGTGTGGCGCTGATCAGCGGGGTGCTTTTTAGTCTCGCGCCAGCGCTGCGGGCGACCAGGCCGGTGCTGGTCGACAGCCTGAAGGCAGGCGCCGCAATGACAGGCCGCGCGCACGCCCGGGTGCGCTTCACCACCCGGCAGCTGCTTGTGGTGAGCGAGGTGGCGCTCGCGCTAGTGCTGCTCGCCGGCTCGGGCCTCATGATCCGGAGTCTCGGAAAGCTCCTCGCAATCGATCCCGGATTCGACGCACACAATGTGCTCACGCTGCGGGTCTTGGTTCCGGAAGCCGGGTTCGTGCCCGCGGCGATGCCCTCGCTGTACACGGAGCTGACCCGCCGGCTGGGCGCGCTTCCCGGCGTGACCGACGTCGCACTAAGTGATTGCCCGCCACTCAATGGATTCTGTGGCGGAACGCAATCGAGTTCCTCGGCGAGCCACCGGTGGAGCCCTCGAGCGTCCCATAGTGGGCCCCCGCTTCATAACGCCGACGTGGGTGACGACGATCCGCGTGCCCCTTCGCGCCGGGCGTGCGTTCACCGATGCTGACCGGATGGACGCGCCCAAGGTCGTACTGGTGAGCGAAACGGCGGCCAGTAAGTTCTGGCCGAACGAGAGCCCATCGCAAAAGGATCGGGATCTCCATGGGAGGATTCGACACGGCGACGGTGGTCGGCGTGGTGGGCGACGTTCGCCAGCGCATCGAGACACCCAACATACCGGAGGTCTACCTTCCATATGCGCAGTCGCCGGGGGCGGACTTCATGGTGTTCGTGCGCTCGAAGCAGCGACCCGCCACGGCGCTCGAAAAAGCGGTGCGGAACGCGATCCATGAGGTTGGTCCGGCATATCCGATCTACGACGTGCAGACGATGGCAGCACGCGTGGACAAGGTGTTGGCGCGCACCCGGTACAGTGCGGTGCTGCTTACCCTCTTCGCGGGCGTCGCACTAGTGCTCGCCGTGGTCGGGATCTACGGCGTGATGTCATTCATGGTGGCACAGCGCACGCGCGAGGTCGGCATTCGCATGGCGCTCGGCGCCGCCCAGGGTGATGTACTGCGGCTGGTCATTGGCGAGGGTGTCGGGCTCGCCGCGGCAGGCGCGGTGGTGGGACTGGCCGGCGCGATCGCGGCCACCCGCGTGCTGCGGGCGTTCGTATTTGGGGTCGAGACGTGGGATCCCGTGACGTATGTCGCGATCATTGTCCTGCTCGGCGTGGCGGCGGCAGTGGCAAGCTGGATTCCGGCGCGGCGGGCGATGCGGGTCAGTCCGACGGAGGCGATCCGGTACGAGTGAATCCAACGCTACAGCTTGGAATTGCCCGCCCGCCACTTGATGGAGAGTTCCAATCCGTGACCGATGGGCAACAGGGACGTCTGCATGTCGGGCAACGCGCGCACGGCGGCGCGATAAACGCCTGACCTCCTCGCGCCACACGGCGGGTTCGATCATGTTGTCGGCTACGAGGATGCCTTCGTCTGGCAGTTTCGGGTGCACCGCTTCTAGGCAGGGCACATACAGCTCCTTCCAGATGTCCAGCAGGACCAGGTCGAAGGAACCAGGGTCGGCGCCGATCATTGCGACCGCATCGCCCAATCGAAACTCAACGACGCTGGCCAGTCTCGCATTCTCGATCATCTTCCTGGCGTAGGCCTGCTTGTAGTCGGCCAGTTCCATCGTGACGAGCGACGCGCCGACCTGTTTGGCCGCATCAGCCAGGAATAACGTCGAATAGCCGTAGCTCGTGCCGAGCTCGAGGATCCGACGTGGGCGTTTGGCGACGATCAGGCTGTGCAGGAAGGCTCCAACTTCCGGGCCGACCGCCAGGAGGAATTCGTCGCGCCGCTTGAAGATGGCATCTCCAAGGGTTCTCGCTTTCTCCTCCTCCTCCTCCATGCGACGTTCGTAGCTGGCAAAGACCTCGGCGACGCGGGAATCGGAGAAGACCGTCACGTGGGAACCTTTGTCGGAGTGGGGGCGGTGCTCGAACAGTAACTCATGATGGAATGGCAACTGCCAGTTCGGTCGCCGTCGCGCGCTCGAGCCGCTCCGCCACGACGCGCTGCCGCATGTAGAGGATCACCACCGCTCCCATGGCCGCCAGTACCGAGCCGCCAATAGACGCGGCCCGGAAGCTACCTGTCGCATCCTTCGTCACGCCCCACGCATAGGGCGAGAGGAATGATCCGATCTGCCACAGGGTATTGATGGCTGCGCCCCCGACGGCCAGCTGGCGGGCGTGCAGCACGTCCGCCCACGTGGAGATGAGGAGCATGCCGGCCGTGAAGAAGGTTGCGGAGAACAGCAGATACCCCGCGACGACCAGGGCCGGCGTGGCGGCAGCACCGAGCAGCAGCAGGCCCGCCGCGTATGCAACCACGAGGCCGAACGCGTCGCGCAGGCGATCGCCGCGGCGATCGGAGGTCCATCCGGCGATCACGATGCACGCCACGCCGAGGCCGCCTCCTTCGCGGCTGCAGGGTCGGAGGGGAGGGCTCGGCGGGCCAGCGCGGAGACGCGCTCAAAACCGGGATGTGCCGCCAACTGCCGGACACACTCGCGGCCCACCAGCCCGGTGGCGCCGATGACGATGGCGGAGCTTCCCGTGGGTACGACCATGTGCATTCCTCCGCGCCCCAGTGCCTCTTGACTGAGTCGTCTCGCGGTTGTATATAACGAGCACGTTATAGAAAGAGGGTGTTATGCAAGTCACGGAACGCCTCGACCTGACCTTCGCCGCCCTGGCAGACCCCACCCGCCGCGCCATCCTGGCACGGCTGGCGACGGGGGAGGCCTCGGTAACGGAGCTGGCCGAGCCGTTCGAGATGAGCCAGCCAGCCATTTCCAGGCACCTGAAGGTACTTGAGCGCGCCGGCCTCATCTCGATGGGCGTCGATGCGCAACGGCGCCCACGCAAGCTGGAACCGAAGCGATTGGAGGAAGCCGTGGACTGGATCGAACGTTACCGCGAGATCTTCGAACAGAACTACCAGCGCCTCGACGCGTTGCTCGACGCGCTCCAGGCCAAACCGTCCGGGCGCAAGCGACCACATAAGTAGCGCGGACATGCCGGCGCGCTGTTCAGCAGGTCGTCCTCAGGGCGGCGCGCCATCACCATGAAGCACCAGGGAGAAGACAATGCCCAAGCCCGCAGAAGTTACCCTGCCGAGTGATCGCGAAGTTCGCGTCACCCGTACGTTCAATGCACCCCGCCAACTGGTGTGGGATGCGCATACCACGCCCGAGCTCGTGCGGAAATGGCAGGGCTACGATGACTGGGACATGCCGGTGTGTGACATGGATGTCCGCGTCGGCGGCAAGTACAAGTGGCAGTGGAGAAACCGCGAAGACGGCAAGCAGTTCGGCTTCTTCGGCACGTTCAGCGAAGTCAACAGCCCGTCGAAGATTGTCCACGCACAATACTTCGACCCGGGCGATATCGGCGGCGCCATGCCGGTTGGCGATCCCTGCATCGTGTCACTTGAACTCAGTGAGCAGAACGGCGTCACGACGCTCGTCTGCAACTTGACGTTCCCCTCGAAGGAAGCGCGTGATGGCGCCGTCTCCACGGGCATGACCGACGGTATGGAGTACAGCTACACCCGCCTCGACAACCTGTTCAAGGTTGCAGTGTGAAGGACGCCCCGACCGTGGATCGCCGCGTGTGCGATCCGCGGTCGCGGTGCGAGGGCGGCGCTCAACGGGCGTTCAGCACAGACCGCGCTCGTACCGCACGACAACACCCGGACTGTTAGCTGGCCTCCGCCGTGTCACTCGACGTCGCTCGCGTCGCGTCGCGTTCATCCTGGTCGGCCGCGACCGTAAGCAACGGCTTCGTCCTGCGATGCACGATCAATTCGAAGATGTCGGGGCGTGCATAATGGCCGGCGATGTCCAGTTGCCCCCTGGGACCGGTGATCCTTGCTCGATCCAGCTCAGCATAGAGGATGGTCTCCTGCTCGCGGGCGGGACCCGCCACAATCTTGCCATCCGGATCAACAATCACGCTGTCACCGGGATTGACCCATCCTTCCACGGCCTCCAGATACTTCCCTTTGAACACCAGGCGACCGGGAATATCGTCCCTGTGCATCGGCGTGCAGCAGCTGACCACATAACAGCGTCCTTCCTTCGCTACGTGGCGCATGGTCGAGAGCCAGGGCTCACCACGGTCCCACGTGGGCGCGACAAAGATCTCCGTGCCCCAGACCGACATCGCATACCGCGCCAGCGGCATGTAGTTCTCCCAGCAAAGCAGGCCACCCAGACGGCCAAAGGGCAGGTCATACACTGCCAGGTCACTTCCGTCTCCGAGAGCCCACACCAGCCGTTCGCCACCGGTGGGCATCACCTTGCGATGCTTGCCGAGGATGGCTCCATCCGGACCGATATACAGCAGTGTGTTGTAGAGCGACGACCCGCTCCCCTCGGCATTCACCTCGTTGATTCCGATGGCTACCGCGACGCCGGCCTTCCTGGCTGCCTTGCAGAGTTGCTCTGTCGAATCGCTGGGAACCGTCACCGCGTTCGCCAGGAGCTCGGCATATGCCTCCCTCAGCGGGTGAGTGTGACCGGCGGGGATGAACCAGACCCAGAGCGGATAGCCCGGGACGAACGCTTCAGGGAACACAGCAAGCGCGCCGCCGGCGGCGCCAACCTCTGCAATCAGGCGGCAGGCCTTGGCGATCGTTGCCTCCCGATCCAGGAAGACCGGGCAAGCTTGAACCGCGGCGATCTTGAAAGTTTGGCTCATTCAGACTTCCAGTCGGTGGCGTGCGTTGGTCCAGCTAATGTTATGCAAGGCTGCCGCGGCTAAGACGCCCGGTCGTAGGTGTTCAACTTATCGCTTGCGACGACCGTCATCGGCAGTAGCTTAAAGCTTCTCATCTCCCCGGCGCCCATGGTCTCTCGACGCGACTTGCTCCGCGTCCTCGCCGCCGTGCCGCTGCTTCGGCTGCCGGCCTGGCGCCTTGGCGCTCCCCCCGCCGCGCCCAGCGCCCGGCCCTTTCCGCTCGGACAGGTGCGCCTCGGCGCCGGTGAATGGGCCGACGCGCTCGACGTCAACCGCCGCTATCTCCTCTCACTCGACCCCGACCGCCTGCTCTACAGCTTCCGCACCACCGCGGGCCTTCCCACAAGCGCCATACCCTACGGCGGCTGGGAGGCCCCGGACAATGAGCTCCGTGGCCACTTCGTCGGGCACTACCTCTCGGCCTGCGCCCTCCTGGCGTCGCGCACCGGCGAGCCGGACGTGGCCGCGCGCGGGGCGCTCATGGTGTCCGGACTGGCCACGTGCCAGCAGGCCAACGGCGGCGGCTACCTCAGCGCCTTTCCTGTGGCGTTCTTCGACCGCCTCCGGAACTCCGGCCGTGTGTGGGCGCCGTTTTACACCTGGCACAAGCTGATGGCCGGCATGCTCGACTCCTACACCCTCATGGGCGACCGCACGGCGCTCGGCGTGGTGGAGGGGATGGCGGGGTGGACGAGTCGCTGGATGGCGACCCTGGATGCCGCGGCGCAGCAGAAGATGCTCAACGTCGAACACGGCGGCATGGTGGCCACGCTCTACGACCTGGGCGACGCCACCGGCAAGACGGAGTACTACGCGCTGGGCGACCAGTTCCGGCACCAGCGCATCCTGGCGCCGATGGCGGCGGGGCGCGACGAACTGGCGGGCGTCCACGGCAACACGACGATCCCCAAGGTCATCGGCGAGGGTTGTCGCTACGATGCGACCGACGACGCCGAGTCGCGGCGAATCTGCGAGTTCTTCTGGGAAGATGTGGCGCAGCACCGGTCGTACGCCACCGGCGGGACGACCTCGGGCGAGGGCTGGGTGGGCAGGCCGGACGAGCTGGCGGCCTCGCTCAGCCAGGAGACCGAGGAGACCTGCGTGAGCTACAACATGCTCAAGCTCACGCGGCAGATCTTCGGCTGGTCGCCCGAGCCGCGTTACGCCGATTTCTACGAGCGACTGCTGCTCAACGGCATCCTGGGCACCCAGCACCCGGCGGACGGCCAGAAGCTCTACTACATGCCCCTGGCCTCGGGCTACTGGAAGCTCTTCGGCACGCCGGGCCAGGACTTCTGGTGTTGCTCCGGCACCGGGGTGGAGAACTTCGCCAAGGCGGGCGACAGCATCTACTTCCACGACGACGCGGGGCTCTGGGTCAATCTCTTCATCCCCTCGGAGCTGCGCTGGCCCGAGCGCGGATTCACGCTGACGCAAGAGACCGGCTTCCCGGAGCTCGACCGGGTCACGCTGACCGTGCAGGCGCCGACGCCGGTGCGGCTCGCGCTGCGGCTCCGGATCCCGTACTGGGCCGCCGGAGCGACGGTGGAACTGAACGGCCGGCCAGTGCCGGGTCCGCACGCGCCGGCGAGTTACAAGGTGGTCGACCGCACCTGGCGCACCGGCGACCGGGTGGAGTTGCGGCTCCCCATGGCGCTCCACTCGGCGCCGATGCCGGACGATCCCTCGCTGCTCGCGATCATGTACGGCCCGCTGGTGCTCGCCGGTCGACTGGGTACCGCCGGGATCACCGAGGCCAATCGCCGCGCCGGGCCGACGGCGCCGTATACCGTGCCCGAGTTCCGGGATCCCGACCTCCCGCCGGCGCCGGTGCTGCGCGGCGATGCCGGGAATCTCGCGAACTGGATTCGACCGACCGGCCGGCCGCTCGAATTTCAGGTCATGGGACAGGAGGCCGACTACACCCTTGTCCCGTTCTCCCGTCTGTTCGACGAGCGCTACGCCGTGTACTGGACTGTCCGCCCCGCCTGACCTTCCCGCTTCACCGGAGTGCCACCGTGGCCGACGGAACCATCACACCGCTCCGCTCGACCGATGACGTCTTCCTGCCGCCCCGCGGCAACGAGTTCATGAAGTTCAGCTTCGGCTTCCCGGAGCCGTCGGTGGAGTTTGCCGGCTATCGCTTCGGCTTCCTGGTCTTCAGCGACGAGAACACCTACGGCCTCCGGGTCGAAGCGATGACCGTGACCCCGGTGGCCGGCGGGCTGCAGCTGCACTGCAGCCGGTTCGTCTGGGCCGGCGGCCAGGAAACGGCGCCCGGCAGCCTCACGGTGACGTTCCGCCGCGAGGGAAACGCGATCGAGTGGGACATCGTCGCCATGATGGACCGCCCGGTGAAGACGGTGACGACGGTCATCCGCGGCATCCCGCGCGGGCTGGTCTCGCTCGGGGCGGGTGATGCCCGGGACCGGAAGGACGACGAGATCCTCGCCGGGTATCCCTTTGCCGCCGGCGACCTGCAATGGTCCCGGCGCCGCCGAGATCATCAGCACCCCGGTCATGGCGGTGCAGGGGGAGAACGGAAGCGTCGTCGCGGTGTCGTCGCTCGACTCGCGCGTGCGGCCCAAGCGATTCTACCTGCAGCCGGGGGCGGAGGGCTACCGGGTCGAGGCGATCTACGAGCACGACGCCTGGCGCAACGATCACCAGGTGTCGGTGCCTCGCTGGCGGCTGGTGCGCGCCCCGACCCTGGACGACGCGCTGGCACCGCACTTCACCTTCCTGCAACAGGCCTTCCAGCTGGTTCCGTGGGACGAGCGCGCCGACCTGCCGGCCTGGGCCAGGGACATCGCCCTGGTCGTCACGCTCCACGGAATGCACTACACCGGCTACATGTTCAACGACTACGCTGGCATGGCGGAAATCCTGCGGTGGATGGCGACGCGGATCGCGCCGTCACGGGTGCTGGTCTTTCTTCCCGCCTGGGACGGCCGGTACTACTACGACTACCCCACCTATCAGACTGCCGAACGGATGGGTGGGGAGGCGGGCTTCCGCCAGCTGGTCACCGAGGCGCGGGGCCTCGGCTACCACGTGGCGCCGATGTTCGGGCTCAACGCCGCCAACCGGCGGCTCCCGAGCTGGCCCGCCATCCAGGGCGGGGCGGTGAGCAAGGTCGACGGCGACGTGTACAATCTCAATTGGGTGGACTGGAACAACGACCGGCACCAGGATGGATGGCTCGCCTACATGAACGTGGGCGAGGTCAGCTGGCGCGAGTACCTCCTTGCCCGGATCGATGAGGTGATCGTCCGCTATGGCGTCGACGCCTACTTCCTCGACATTTCCGCCGGGCACGTGAATGCGCGGAACGGCGACATGCACCTCGGTATCCGCCAGCTGGTGCAGGAGCTCCGCCTCCGCCACCCCGACGTGCTCTGCATCGGCGAGTTTCCCTACGACGCCCTCCACGGCTTCATCCCCATGTTCCAGGTGGGGCTCGGCCCGCGGTGGCGGGTGTACTCCCGCAACTTCCAGCATCTCAGCAGCCCTGCGCCCGGCCTCGGCTCCAGCGGCGTGCACGAGCAGGGATTCAGCCATTTCGATCCGGCGACGTACAACCTTTCCCCGGGCTCCATCCCGACGCTGCAGGTGGTGGACGACACCTTCGGGACGCAGCGGGAGGCGATGGAGAGCATTCTTCGAGCGGCGGCGGGGCGGTGAGGCGGGGCGAGACCCTCAATGTGCTGCGCGAATGGGCGCGCTCCACCGGAACGGCCCCCACTCCATTACGAGCCGCGAGGCGCCGTCCGATCCCGCCCGCGTCATCCACCCGAATGGTGAACAGCTCCACATTTCCCGGCGTCGAATCCACCGTCATTGGCCGCCGCGCTATATCCCTGCTCGCGTCGTACTCTGTGCCCCACTGGCCCGACTCGCCGTTGATGACCAGTGCTACCGCATCCCGGCCCGGCAGGGTGAAGAGCGTGTAGGTCCCGGGTCGCAGGGGAACGCCGGCCAGTTCGATGGGTGCGGTCGTGGTGAGCTGGGTCGCGGCGTTGGCTCCGGTGCGCCAGACCTCGTCGTACGGCAGGAGGCCGCCCACGAGCGTCCTGCCGCGGCGCGCGGGGCGGCTGTAATCGAGCGTCAGCACGGCCTTCCCAACCGTTGCCCGCACCGTCTCTCGAGGGCTCAACGAGCCTGCCAGGCCCGTGCGCTTCTCGGCGGCGGCGAACCGTGTCGCGATGGCGTCGATATCCGGGCCGTCGGCGATGCGGCGAACTTCCTGCTTGTAGGTCGTGCCCTGACCCGAGTAGGACACCATCCGGCCATTCGAGTCGACTCGCGCGATGCCGCTCCCGGCCAGTCCGGTGCTGCTGATGGCGTACGAACCGTTGCTCTCGTGCGTGATGTCCGCGTAGCCCACGTGGCCCTCATCCCAGCCTTGGAAGAAGTATTGACCGATGCGCGCGGTGCGCGGTTCCTTCTGGCGCCGCGCTGCATCCAGCAGCAGCTCCCACGTTGCATAGACGAAGGCGTTCCACGGCACGGTCTCAGCGTATTCCTTCCGGTAGGCCCAGGAGGTGTCACCCGCGGCGGTCCGGCGGGTGAACGAAGTGGTGCCACCGGTGAACCTGGCTGTGTACTGCATGCGTTGGGCAGCGGGCGGTGCATTGGGGATGTAGGCGTCCATCGACCAGCTCTTGATGACGCCATCGGACGCGAGCTCGGCTTCCCAGTGACGCCGCGTGACGGTGGGGGAGCGACCGATGGCATCACCGATGATGCGGTTACCGCTCCTGGTCACGCGTTCGACGGACGTGGTATCGTCGCCGAGCACCGCGACGAATCCGTATGTCTCCGTGCGGGTGCAGGAGGCGAGGCCCAGCATGAGTACGGCGCACTTGGCAAGCGTTGTCATGCTGACAGAACGGTTACCCGCCGGTTTCCGTTTCACCGCGACTGGCGCAACTACTGCTTCTTGCTCCACGGTGGAACGATCTGGTTGGTGCGCGTGTAGGCCACCAGCTGTCCCAGATGCTCATGCAGGTCGTTCACGGTGTACGCGACGGCCACGCGAGGCAACGTCATCTGTCCGTAGTACCGGACTGGTGTTCTGATGCTTGCGAGCGACAGGGCATCTAACGTCGCACCGAGGGTGTGCAACGCCCGATCCATTGCCGCGATGACTTCAGCATCAGTCAGGTTGGTGAGCCGCGTCTCCTCGGCGTCGAAATCAGCCAGCGAACCGGCCGGAAGCGGCCGCCCAAACATGGCAGTCTCGGTATTGCCCTCGGCAGCAATGTGGGCGAAGACCTGATGAAAGGACTTGGTCCCCTCCATCGGGCGCCAGGAGAGCTTGCCAGCCGGGACCGCCTTCGCCAGGGCCATGAACTTGGTGCGCATCCCATCGAGATCTTCCGTCTGGGCCTTGCGCCAGGCCACAAACTCAGCCGAGTCGCTGATGGTCTGCGCGCTCAAGTGACGGGAAGGCAATCCGGCTAGACTGAAGGCAAGCGCCAGTACAGGGAGCAGGGGCCGATGGCGGGGTATCATGCGTGGGCTCTCGTGAGAGGAATGGACCTGTAGACACTGTTCGTACGGAGAAGAGTAGGCCCGCGAGCAGCACTTGCTTGTCAAACGGTCCGCGCGAACGACTCCAGACGCCCACACGTGGGGCATCGAAAGGTTACCACAGGGAGCCGTTCCCGGTCGTGCTCCTTGATCAGGCCGAAGATTCCCTTGTCAGCGGTGCCCTTGATCCACATGGGTTGTTCCGACCCGCCATGCGTACGGTCAAGCATCAGGCCGGCGTCCATGGCGGCTCCACAGACACGACATTCAGGAGTGGTTGTGGGCACGGACGCCTCGCTTGGCGTGTGGATGGTTTGGATCGGTCTAACGTTGTGCAAATCTGCCGCGGCCGCGCTCGCCGCGCGAGCGGCGAGATGACGCGCGGCCGGCGAGCAGCATTTGCTTGTTAGGCGGCTCTGTCAATTGACACGAGTGCCCGTTTGCTCAAGCCGTCCCGTGTGGTGGCGGCAGAATGTCCATGAAGAACGAGTGGCCGCAGCAGCAAGATCAGGTGTCGTCATTCTCTGCCTTAGGGTCTGACGCGTCGCTCAAACGCTGCGGTGGGCGTAACTGCCGCACTCCTCCGAGGAGTGTCCTGAGACGCTCATAAGCGCCTGATGCCAAGTCAACATGGTTGTGTATCACCCCTGTGATGAGCTTTGCCTCGCCGCAGCCAAAGCAGAGCAAACTCTGTCGAACGACAGCATCTTGGGGCCACTCAACGGCGAAGTCCGCATGAAAGCCACCGCACATCCTCACGAATCCCGGATCCTGTACGTCAAAGGACGCAGGATCGTTCACGATATCCACAACGCTCTGGAGCAGCGCGGGCGCAACGTCAAGCGGCTCCGCATAGAACATGCTCCCGTAAAGGTTTCGGACGCGGTTGACGACCTGACGTTCCTGCTCGAACAGCTGTGGTTCGAAAGCAGGATGCGGCAGCCCTTCGAGTAGCCGGGGCCTGGTCAAGGAATACCTCCGTCCTAGCCTCTTATCCTGCAGCACACCATCGACTCCGCAAGTTCCGCGCAGCGCCAACTCGATCGCATTCACTGCCCGCGGCACACCACAGCTTCTCCAAGCCGCCTAACGCCCCGGTTCAGGCGCGCGCGGCTTCATGCGCGTCGCCTGCAACCGGCTGTTAGGCGTCATGCAAATCATTCCTCGTGCTACGGGTGAAACGACAGGCGGCCGACTCACGCGACTCAAGGTCGGGTGACCTGACTGAGGGCGCCGTTCCGCCACTTCTCTCCAAGCCAAGGGATCAGGAGGAACAGTGCAGCGTTCGCCACTTGGATCAATACGAGTACCGTGCTATCGATCATGCCCCGGACGAACAACTGGATGGACCCCATCAGGATGATATGAAGAATCAGACCGTCCGCGACGAGCAGCGCCATGGCCTTGTAACTCAACCGCCCCTTCCCGAAACAGGCATAAGCGACCCATACCGACACTGGAACGAAAAGAACGGCTGCGGTTAGCGTGCCGGGGCCGTAGCCGACTCCCACCAGGAGCGGCGCGAGGTGCACCAATGCATTGACAAAGATCACGCTGTAGAACGAGAGCCCGACAAGCGGATGACGCCGGCTCAGCAATGCCGCGAGCGGAGCACCAATCCAGAATAGTGGAATGTTGACTGCCAGGTAGAACGCTGGCGGCAAAGGGCAGTCCGGGTAGGGAGGAAGACCTAGGACGGCACAGATGGAATCGGGAAATCCGTGCGGCCGCCCGAACAAGTCGATGCCGTACTCCTCCACGTTGTGCAACAGGTAGATCACCATCGCCAGCCAGGACAACCAAACCCGATCGCGCCAGCGGGACGAGTCCGGTTCGCTGCGCAAGAGATTGGTGCCGAAAAGCAGGACCAACAGCACAACTGCGGCCACGCCTCCAATCCAAGGGAACGCGATATCGATCCAACTCCACTTCATGCGAATTCTCCTTGTACCGGATCTGGTGACAGGCTCTTGCGCGCTCTCGGTAGCGGAGCGCTCCCGGCAGCTCGACCCGACCGGCACTCCGCTCGAGGTCGCGTTGATGCAACACGCGCACCCGGGCGACATGGGCCATCAACGGCTGGATAAGCATCTCCGGTACCATGGTGACGTGGTCACGCGCACCCTTCGCACGCTTGCGCGCTAGCGTCGAACAACTACCGCTCGCTCAGCAGAGCCCATCACGCGAGCCCCTTCGTCGTTGATTACTGCACCGATGACCTGGATTGTGGCGATTCCGGCCGTGGTGAACCGCAACTCCATTGAATGTGGCCGAGCAGCAACATCGGCGGTGCAAGTAGTTTGGCCGGAACTGCGATCGTGCGGCGTAATTGTTGCCCGCGAGCGGGAGAGCGCGAGGTCGACATGGTCTGGTATGCCACACGAACTACTGCCGAACGTGTACACAATGACCTGAAACGACTCGTTGGCATCAACTGCATCGGGCGCATCTATGACTTGTGCGTCATTACCATTCGTAATCAATCCGACGGTCGGATCGGACACGGCCTGACCATCCTGCACCGCCGGCTGACATGAAATGACTAACGCAGCCGCCCCCACCATGAGCATGACTCGCATTCTTTCCCCAGCCGAGGAGACTTTCCGCCGCCACCCAACGTTGCGCAAATCTGCCGGCGAGCAGCACTTGCTTGTCAGGCGATACAGGTCCAGGGTGGCAGGCAAGGTCCGACGTTCACCCATCCAGCGCATCAATCGGCACAAGTGATTGTCGGCCGAGCACATTCAGGAATCCCCAGATCGCCAGACCGAGCACGAACACCAGCGCCGGCACCGAGTACCAGAAGTACCACCGCGACGGATCGAGCGTGAACGGTGCGGAATTGAGGGCCACGCTCGTCGCACCCATCACCACGATACCCATGTATCCAAATCGATACAGCGTCCCGACGATCAGCGCAGCGACGCAAAGCGCGTACGGCAAGATCATCGATACCGGGCCGGGATTGGTGGCCAGGCCCAGCAGGAAATACAACACCGCCGTCGCACACCACGCCGCCCAGTCGCGACGGAGCAGCATGCGGGCGATGACGAGCACGCCAATGACGACGGCCGCCGAGCCCATGCTTTGTACGACACCTGCGAGCAGGCCCGCCGGCTGCCACCAGCCGGCCGGGAAGTTGTAGCTCCCCACATGCATCGACCGGAGGAGAATCGTCCTTCCCGCGTCGAGCGATTGCCCCACCGCCCCCAGCGTTACCCCGGCGAGCAGCGCCTGACCGACCACCCCGTCGCGCATCCGTCCCTCAAGCAGTCGCGCCCAACTGGTGAGGAGCGCTGGCCACCGCCGCCGGACAAACGGCTCGATTGCGATATAGGAGCACCAGATCAGCGCGGCCACCATGACCGGAAAGAGCAGGGCGACGACAAGGTGGCCGAGCCAAAATGATGCGGCGCCAGGCCAGTGACCCGTCATGAGGTGGTGGGCGCCGAGCATGATCAGCGCGCCCGCAGCCACACGCGTGGCACCCCGACGGTCACCCCGGCCGAGTCGCACGTTCCGGCGCGCCATCGCGCCAAAGGCCAGCGCGACGACCACAATCACCACCACGGAGGCCTGTCCGCCACGCGGAGCTCCTGTCCCATCCGGAGCCGCGCGCTCGACCGGCGCGTCAACCGCCCGGATGCGCAGCGACACAACGCGGCCTCGGAGTGCCGCAGCTTCGACTTCACTTGGGACACTGTCGATCACCGCGGTCCACGCCGCGCGCGTGTCGGCATAAAATGCCGGCGGCCAACGACGCACCGCCGACGGGACCGGCGGCGTGTCGGCACCAATCGCCGTGAGCAACGGCGCCCAGTCGACCGGCCGCGCACCGGTGGTGTCGCTGTAGTCCTTTGTGCCCCCCGCGTCGAGTCGGCGGAGGTGGCCGCGCTGGTCCAGCTGGAGACTGACGTCTTCGGCATACTGGGCACGATAGAAGATCGCCGGGACCACCGCGTCGTCGTTCAGTGAGATGGGACTCTGCCGGTACTGGAACCCGGCAACGCTGTCTGCGCCCCTGGCAAACCACGATCCGACCCAGTCAGCGGGCGGGGTGGTGTAGCCGAGGGAGACGACAATCTCCTGCGCACGACGCTCGAGTGCCCTCGTATCGAGCGGAAGCGACTCGTGATTGAGTCCGATCGATCCTGCCGAGAGCCACATCGCGACACCGAGCGCGACGAGTGCCGCAGCGAAAGCGCTCCATGCCTTCGCGCGTGACAACGTGCCCCTCTTCACCGGATGCTGCCACCAGTTCCGGCGAGGGCGTCTCCCCTGCCGCGAGTGCTGCGGCGAGAGGATCACCACCCGGCAGCGCCGCCGCCACCTGCGCCGCCGACAGCGGTCGCTTCGCTGGATCTTTTTCAAGACACCGAAGAATGGTGCGCTCCACCGCGGGATCAACATCAGCCACGAGCACCGACGGATCGCTCGGCGTCGCGGTCGCATGTGCGCGCACCCATTCACTCTGCGCCGCGACCTTGTATGCCGGCGCACCAGTCACCGTTTCGTAGAGCACCAGTCCGAGTGCGTAGATATCGCTGCGCACCGACGCGGGCTCACCCATGAAGAGTTCCGGCGCCATGTATGCGAGCGTGCCGGCATTGCCGCTGGAACGATCGGCCGAGTCGGTGCTGCCGTCGAGCGCGGTCTCGATGGCGATACCGAAGTCGGCGATGCGCGCCTGACCGCGTCCGTCGATCATCACGTTGGCCGGCTTGAGATCGCGATGCAGCACACCCTTTTGTGCGCCGCGGCGAGGCCGGCGCAGAGCTGGCGCGCAATGTCGAGCGCTTTGGCGGGCGGCAATCGGCCGATGCGGCGAAAGAGCGAGCCGAGATCCTCGCCGTCGATGTATTCCATCGAGAGGAAATGCTGGCCGTCGGCCTCGCCGATGTCATACACGCGGCAGACGTTCGGGTGCGCGATCGGCGCGCGAGGCGCACTTCGGCAAGCAGCCGATCGCCGCGACGTCATCGCTATCGAGCTCGGTGGCAGGAACTTGAGCGCGACCGGTGTCCAGCCGCATGTCGTCGGCGCGATAGACCTCGCCCATTCCGCCGCGTCCGAGCACGCGCGACGATCCGGTATCGCTCGACGATCACTGTGCCCGGAACAAATGCACCTGCATCGCGCAGCCGTGCTGCGCATTACCGCGTCGTACGGGAGTGTCATCGTTCGGGCCTGGCTCAGCTGAGGATGAAAGCTGAGGGTGCCGAGATCTGTCGCGACTAATCTACTCCAGAAAGCGCGCGCGATTTCCGCTGAGGTGTTCATTCAATCTCGTCCCACCCGCAGACTCCAGAAAGTGGGTCAGAGCTTTCCTCAAGAATCACGGCAACGTGGCGTGATTGGCGATGTAGTCTGGCGGGTTTACCCGCCAGGATTCGAATCAACCCAGCCCACAACGCAATTGGACCGATCCACAGACAGACGACTCCAACAACAGTGCCGCCGAGGCACTTGGAGTCGGCCCAACGCTCGGAGTCCGAATTCAAGCCCACGAGCCCGAGCGATGGCTTGGCATACCGTAGATATCCGTCCGGAGTTCGCGAGGAGTGCGCACAGCGTCCGACGAGGTACGCGCTGTCAACTACCGCGATGGCGTCGAGCACTGGCTGGATACGACCGAGTATGGCGTGCCAGGGATCCCTTGTCGCGCTACCGTTGTGCAAATCTGCCGGCGAGCAGCATTTGCTTCTTAGGCGGTGCTCACTCGGAATCCTGATGTGGGTGGCGCGATGGCAGTGAAGCCGCCGTCGCTAGGCCGCGACCACATACTCGCTCTGGACGAGACCGCTGACGTACTGCCGCGTCTCCACGTGCTGGAGCACGATGTCACGTTCCAAGGCGCCGAACAGGGGGATGCCGGCACCAATGAGCACCGGAACGCGGGTGATGATAAGCCGTTGGATAAGCCCGGCTTGAAGAAACCGCTGAATGGTGATCCCGCCATCGACATAGATATGCCGGATGCCGCGAGCAGCAAGCTGCGACGCAATGTCAACCGGAGGCCCCGACATGCGCTCCACCTTAGCCGGGGGAGGGACGGGAGCGAGCGGATGATTGCTCAGTACGAACACCGGCTTCTCACCATAGGGCCAGGGATCGTATGTCAGGACCGTCTCGAAGGTGTTCCGGCCGATGACCAACGCATCGACTGTGGCAATGAACTCAAGGTAGCCATGGGGTTCGCCACCGCCTGGCGGGAGAAAATCCAGGCCACCGTTGACTCGAGCAATGAAACCGTCAAGGCTAGTGCCAATAAAGACGGAAGCTTTCACTGCCGGCTCCTCTCGTGTTGCACGTCAGCTCCATGCCGAGTGTCAGACAAGCAGGGCCTGGGCAACAACGCTCAGGCAACCACAGCATAGATCCGGTCCTCTCCCGCCACGTTTCTGCCGCCCAGGACAAACTTGAAAACCTCCCAACCGCCGAAGCCGACGACCACAGGGCTCGAGACATTGCCGGGAGTTCCATCGTCTCCGTAGGACAGCAGCTGGCCGACCTGGTCCACTGCGTAGATGCGGTCCTCACCGGCGACGTTCCTGCCGCCGAAAACGAACGTGAAGACCTGCCACCCGCCGAAGCCGACGACTACCGGATTCGAAACATTGCCGGGAGTTCCAGCGTCTCCGTAGGACAGCAGCTGGCCGCCCTGGTTCACGGCGTAGATGCGGTCCTCACCGGCCACGTTCCTGCCGCCGAAGAGCAACCTGAAGTCCTGCCACCCGCCGAAGCCGACGACCATCGGGCTGGAAACATTGCCGGGCGTTCCAGCGTCCCCGTAAGACAGCAGCTGGCCGCCTTGATCCACGGCGTAGATGCGGTCCTCACCCACCGCGTTCCTGCCGCCGAAGAGAGAGGTGAAGGCCTGCCACCCGCCGAAGCCGACGACCACCGGGCTCGAAACATTACCGGGAGTTCCAGAGTCCCCGTAGGACAGCAGCTGGCCGCCCTGGTCCACGGCGTAGAGGCGGTTTTCGCCAGCGAGGTTCCTGGCGGAGAAGAGGCACGTGAAGTCCAGCCATCCGCCCCAGCCCACGACCACCGCGCTCGAAACATTACCGGGAGTTCCAGAGTCCCCATAGGACAGGAGCTGGCCGGCGTGCGCCAGCTGCGACGGATCCTCGATGCGCACGTGATAGCCGCCGGGAAGCGCGCCTGTCACCTGCACGACGACGCCGGTGTCCGTCGTGTGCGATTCGCCGACGTCGAGCGCGCTGCGCTGACCCGCGGCGTCCAGCGTGAGAAGCGCGAGCGGCGCGAGTTGATTCTGCGCGGTGCCGAGGAGGCTGGTCTGCACGCGATAGACGATGACGCCTTCCTTCGGAATGATGCCGTCGAACTGATCGGCCATCTTGCGCGCCTCGACCATCAGGTACGGCACGGTACTGCCGATCTGGACACCCGAAACGCGCTCGTGCGGTGGCGGTTGCACGAGGCTTACCGCGTGCAGGTCGTACTCGATCGTGCGCCCGATGTGGGGCGCAACTGCAGCGGGGTCCAGCCACTGGATCGCGCGCTTCGTCCAGGCGGAGGGGTGGGTGCCACCCGCGCCGGCCATGTTGTCGTATTCCTCCATGTTGCCGCCGAACGGGTAGAGATCGTCCATGCTCGTGAGACAATGCATCAGCTCCATCGACCACGTGCCGAGTGTCTCGGACATGTCGAAGCGCGCCCAGAACCCGCCCAGCTCGCCCTGTCCGGTCGGCGGCTTGCCGAGCATCACGAGCGCGGCAGCGTCGAAACCGTGCGCGCGCAGCGCCGGCCCCAGGGGCCCGGACAGATGCATGCCGTTCACGTCGAGATCGACAACCAGACCCTCGAGCGCACCGGGGGGGACGTCCTGCTGGTCGAGCACCTGCATCGGCAGGACCGTGGCGTCGAGGTCCGCGAGTCCCGACGATACGGTGTGGATGTACGTGCGCAGTGAACGGTCGGGCAGGGTACGGAAGGCGTTTGGATCGTAGTACACACGCCGCAGGATCTCGCCGGGCCAATCGGTCGGGATCGGATCATCCGGTGGGTGCGCGTTCGGCCGGTGGAGCGGGATGAACGCAATCTTCTTTCGTCCGATCCAGGTCATAATCGTCTCCTTTCGCCGAATGGTCTCTCGACCGGCGGCACCAATCGCGCCCCTATCGCGTTGGTCGCCGCCGGCCAGCCCGCGGCGGTGTGGGGATCTCCCGATCCCAGTCTTCACATTCCAGGGTGATCGATTGAACGAGCCGGCGTATGCGGCCGGTCTCCAGCTCGGTAAAGGCCGCATATGCGGATGGCCAGCAGTGGTGGAGATTGTAGGCCACGGCGAGCTGGCCACGCCGGTTCAGGACCTCGATTCGCAGTTCCTTCCGCAGTGCGGAGGGCGTCGTTCCCTCACCGACCTGGCGGGCCCAGGTCCACAGGCTGTCGTCGGCGACAAAACCCCGCTTCAGCGTGATGGAGGTGTACTTCGTAAGGCCGGGGAGGTGGCGCACCTGTGCGGCACCCGTTCCTTCGCGATAGTCGACGACGTCGGTGGTGCGCTGCAGCGCACTCACGTGCGCAACGTCGGCGAGCAGGTGCCCATCGATCAGGATGCGGAAGGTGTAGTCCCGGAACGGATCGGGCTGCACTCGGCGTCGTCGCGTACTGGG
>CAWJXX010000014.1:0-272180 GCA_963846945.1 uncultured Gemmatimonadales bacterium
GACGCCAAGCTGGCCCGCAATTGTGCCGAGCACCTTCATCTTGGACCGCCCGAGCATCCGCACCTCGAGCGTGGTCGGATACTCCACGATGCGGGATCCCGCCAGGTCGAGGCGTCCGATGAATTCGCTCACACCCAGGAATCCGCGCTCGTGGATGGGCACGCTGACCGCCACGTTGCGACGGTAGACGCGGAAACAGCTGGTGTACGTGTAGAGCCTGTTGTGCAGCAGTCGCCGGTACATGCCGGAGAGCGAACGTGACAGGAAGAGCCGCCACCGGGGCACGTTGACCACGCCGCCATCGGGGTGATAGGGCGAGGCGGTCACCAGGTCCACGCCGTCCGTCAGCAGCGGGATCATGCCGGCCAACTCGTGCGGGTCATAGCTGCAGTCGGCATCGATCGATGCCACGACTTCCGTACGTGCGGCCTTGATCCCCGTCATGATCGCGGCCGCGACGCCGCCGTTCACGAGGTGCCGGAGTATGGTACAGTTGCGCTGGTCGCCGAACGTCGAATGGAGGCCGGCCAGGGTGCCGTCCGTGCTGCAATCGTCCACGAAGATGAACTGAAAGTCGTAGCGGTCGGCCAGCTGGCGCTCCACCGAGCGAAGCGTGTTGCGCAGGTAGGCGAGGCCGTGCTCCTCGTTATAGCAGGGAACGACGATCGTCACCGGCACCCGGGCAGGGGTGTCCACGCCCTTGACCAGGTGCACCGGGGTCGTGACGCGGGAGATCGACGCACGATCAGTGATGCGTTCGATCGAGCCTGCCGGTGCCATTCGCAGCCAGTCGGCGATACTCGTGAACGCGTACGCGGACAGCGTCTCCTGCATCAGGCCGTACATCCGGTCGAGGTTCCGGTACTGGCGAATGCGCTGCAACAGCGGAGCGGCGCCAATGCGCGGCTGGTCGGGGTCGATCTCCCACACGTTGAAGTACGTCACCAGCGGCACGGTCCGCTGGGTAGCCCACCGCCGCAGTTCGTGGCGCACCAGGGGTCGGGGAAACTGGCGAAGGAAGTTCCCGCCCAGCGGCAGGCGCCAACCCATCAGGCTGAACGACGAAATCGGAAGCACCCACAGCTCGCGACCGCCTACCATCCGTCGATGGGTAAGCAGCAGGTCGGGCCGCGCGTTGGCCCGCCGCATCCAGGGGCAGAAACTGGAATCGTACTGATAGCCGGCCTCGGCAATGAGGTCGAGCATCCAGACGTCCGCCGTGTCGTTCCACACTTCCCCCGCCCGGAATCCGCGCACGGTCCGTCCCGTCGCCTTCTCGACGACCTCCTTGGACCGCGCGAGGTCGGTCCTGAGCTCGTCCGGCGTCAGCTGCGCAATGTCGCGGGGATACATCCCGCGGCTGCCGACGTCGTGCCCGCGCGCGACGATCTTCCGCAGCAGCTCGGGCATGTTCTCGGCGAGGTTGCCGAACACGAAGAAGGTCGCCTTCGATCCGGTCTCATCCAGGAGGTCGAGCGTCTGCTCGGTGTTGCGCTCGAGGCGGTTCTCGAATCGGTACCACTGTCCGGAATGAATCAGGCGGTTGAACGCCTTGACGTGGTAATAGTCCTCGAGCGTGACGGTGAGGACGTGATGCGCCGTGTCAGGAGCGGGCAACTGGGTCACCTCAGGCCGGAAGTACCTGGTAGAGTGCCGGAACCATCGTACGCACCACGCTGTCCGCCACGACGTCAGCCAGCGTGTCGTCCACTCCCTGTCCAAGGGGCACCACGATCCTCACCATGGCTTCCTCGGTCCGCGCCTTGAGCACCGCATCGCGCAGCAACTCCCACTTGACCCGGTACTCGCTGGCCGTGACCCGCCCGCGTCCCTGGTACCAGTAGTACACCAGCGCACGTTCACCGTTCTGGGCCAGAAGGTAGCGATTGATTGGAATCACCCCGCCCGCGACGGCCACCTGCCGGATCCCGGCGCTCAGCGGTTCCCAGCCCGAGCCGGGCAGGCAGTTCTTTGGCGAATGGATCGCCTTGCCATTCCGCTGGTGCGCGTAGTAGCCGATATAGACCGAGAACCGGTCGCCGTGATCCTGATCCTTGAACATGCGCAGCAGGTATGACGACGCGCCATTGGCGGCGAGTTCGTCGGCCCCGATCGTCTGGTCCACGGAGCCATAGGCGCCCATGGAATCGGGCAGCGAGGCCAGGGGCTGCCGCAACTCCTTGCCGTGCGGGTCGCGGATGGCGAAAGCCATGAGCGCACCGATGGCTGAGGATCATGAAGGGCAGCCACGCGCGCCGGTCAGTCATGCGCGGCCCTCATCGCAAACCGCTGCTCCATTCGATGAAGGAGCCAGGTGATGCTCGCGAGGATTCCGAGTGATACCACGAAGAGGAGCCAGCCCTCACTCAGGTGCAGGAATCCCTCGCCCATCTCGGGTGAGATGAAATAGACGAAAAACCCGGTCAGGAAGACACGCACCGCGTTGACAAGGACCGCAATCACGATTGCCGCCGCGATGACCAGCAGGCGCAGCAGGGGGCGCCGGATCCAGAGTGCCCCCAGCAGCAGCCCCAGGCTGCACAGTGCCATGAGTGAACGAAGTCCACTGCATGCCTCGGTGACGAACAGCTGGTGACCCGGCAGCAGGATCACGTTGCCGGCGAGCCGAACCGGTATCTGCCGCCATTCGAGCAGCGTCGCGCCCATCCGGGAGGCCTGCAGCTGCAGCGGCAGCGCAAGCTGGTTGAGGACGATGGCCGGCAGCGGAATGGAGAAGGCCAGCAGGGCAATGGGTAGCCACCAGTAGAGTACCTGACGCCAGCCAAGGAAAAAAATGGTGAGCCCGACGAGCGCGCCCAGCATCGCGACCCGCTGGGAAAAGAGCTCGACCGCCAGGGCGCCCCCGAGGCGCAGGAGCACGGCAGCGCCCAGGATCATCAAGCCCCACCACGGGGCGGGAGTCGGAGGTCGGGTCGATCCGCTTCCGGTAGATCAGCCACAATGCGGCGGGTGCCAGGAAGAGACCGTGCCCTGCGTCCGGATTGCTCCACCACTCGCGGACGAGTCCAGCGGCGGTCGGGGCGAACAGGAGAACAAAGGCCCCAGCGGCAGCCCACAGGGGCAGGCGCGGCAGCGCCGTGCTGCGGGCGATGGAGAGCGTTGAAATGGCGGGCTCTGCGCTGGACGTCATTCGGTCCTCAGGTGCAAATGCAATACCTTACCGGCTCACAAGTTGCCCCCCATCGCGCCCTGTCAGCGGGCAACTATGTTGCATGGGTAAGACACTTGTCCGAACCATTGTTGGGTTACCCCTCAATCTACCCAGCCCGATGAGCTTCCGGCCGCAACAGCTCGTCCCCGCGACCATCCGGCGCTGGCGCTTCGTCCTGGCCAACCTCGACTGGGCCGCCCGGCGCGCCCTCCTTGGGGCCGTGATCAAGCGACGTGACGTCGACTGGCGCCCTGTCGTCCGCGGCTCGACCGAGCTGCTCTTCGTCTGCCAGGGCAACATCATCCGAAGCCCATTGGCAGAGCAGGCGCTGCTCCGGGAGGCCACCGTCAGGGGCCGGTCCGTTCGCGTCATCAGCGCTGGCCTCTCCGCCCGTGCCGGGGAGGCGGCCGATCCGCGCGCGCTCGAATCGGGAGAACAACAGGGTCTGCGGCTGGACGACCACCGGTCCCGCCTGCTGGAGCACGCGCACGTCACCGGCGCGCAGGCCATTTTTGTGATGGATTGGCTGAATCTTGGCCGACTGCTCGCGCAATTTCCCGAGGCGGCTGGACGAATCTTCCTGCTTGGAGGGCTGCGCCCCGATGGCGGCCTCAGCCTGACCGAAATCCATGACCCGGTGACGGGAACGCTGGCGGATGTGTGCATCGCACGCGACGAGGTGATCGCAGCCGTGCGCCTGGTCGCGGGTGCGTGGGACACGCCGGGATGAGGGCGGAGGACCTGCAGCGCCTCTTCCCTGAAGGCGTCGTCGTCGAGGTATCCGATCCAGCCGACGAGCGCGAGGACCTGCTGTATCCGGACGAGTTGGCGCTGATGTCCGGCATGGCCCCGGCGCGACGCCGTGAATTCACCGCAGGCCGGAACGTCGCTCGTCGCGCGCTCGCGCGCCTCGGCCTTCCGTCAGTGGCGCTGCCTCGCCGTGGCAGCGGACAAGGATGTCGCGTGGCCATCGTCGTGCCGTGGGGAGCATCAGTCACACCGCCGGCCTCAGGGCCGCCGCGTGCGCGAGGTCGAGCGACTGGCGCTCGCTGGGTCTCGATATCGAGCGTGCGGGCCCGCTGGAGGCGTCCATCATCGATGCCATCTGCAGGCCGGATGACCTCGACGCACTTGCCGCAAGCACGCCGCCCCATCCCTCAGACTGGCCGCGGCTGCTCTTCGCGATGAAGGAAGCGGCCTACAAGGCCTGGTATCCCGTCACGCGCCGCCTCCTCGCCTTCCACGACATGCGAATCGTCGTGACTCCTGCAACCAGCTCCTACCGTGCGGAAGTAGTCGAGGCGGCGCCACCAGGGATTCGCATGACGGGACGCTTTGCCTGGGACGAGAATTTTGTCGCGGCGGGGGCAGTGCTGACGGAGAGCCGCTGATTGTTGCTCAGCCCGCTGCGGCCAGCTCGGTGGAGGCCGCCAATTGCTGGGCCTCCCGCAGCCGGGTCCGGAACAACTCACCAAACACCGGATCGTGCACCAGGGAATTGTGCGTCCCTGGCGCGTCGATGACCTCCACACGCCCGTTCACCGAGGCCGACCACCCCATCGTGGGATCGGAGAAGTCGGCATCGGGGTCGTCGAGTGCGCGGAAGAGAACCACGTCGCCGTCGTAGGGGCGCGGCGCATAGCGCTGCAGGGCCGCAAGGTTGGCGTACTCGACGTAGAAATAGCGCAGGTTGTGCGGCAGCTCGGCCCCGGTTGCGCGAAGCACGCGCGCCGCGGCAAGCCGGACGTACATGCGAACCCGCTCGATGCCCCGGCGGAAGAGCAGCTTGATCTCTTCCGTCGCGCCCTCGCGACGAGTGCGCCGTACGTGGCCCTCGATGCGGCGCCACAGGCGCGCCGGCGCCGGCGGCTGGTGCTCCGGCGAAAACCAGATCGGCCCCCACGAGTCGAACATCGTGAGGAGGCCGATGGTCTCGCCGGCCGCGCCCAGCCGCTGCGCCATCTCCAGCGCCACAATGCCGCCGAGCGAGCCGCCACCCAGGAAGTAGGGGCCATGGGGCTGGATGCGGCGGATCTCCTCGATGTACTGCTCCGCCATCTCGTTCAGGTCGCGGAAGGGCTCGGTCTTGCCGTCGAGCCCGCGACACTGGATGCCGTATACCGGCTGCTCCGCGTCCACGAAAGTGGAGAGCGTGCGGTAGTTGAGCACCGCGCCCCCTCGTGCATGGATCGTGAAGAACGGAGGCAGGATGCCGCCCGGCTTGAGCGGCACCACGTGGCTCCAGAGAGGGCGAAGCCAATGCTCGTGGGCCTTCGGGTCGCGCACGGCTTCCGACGACGTCACGATGTCGCCGCCGGGCGCGACGGCAACGGGCACCTGGACCGGCGTGCGGGGGACCACACTCGCGATGCGTTCGTCAAATCGTTCAGACAGTGTGCGCACCGTGGGCGCCTCGAGCAGCGTCGCCAGCGGCAGGTTCTGCCCGGTGAGCTTCTTGAGCCTGGTGAACAGGCGCACGGCCAGGAGCGAGTGCAGGCCAAGGTCGAGCAGGTTTTCATCCAGTCCGACCCGCGGCAGCGAGAGAAGGCCCGATGCGAGCGCCGTGATTTCCCGCTGCAGGGGCGTGGCCGATGGCTCCGCCGCCGCTTCGCCAGTCGCCGCTGGTCGCGACATGACCTGCGAGCGAGCGCTCTCGGCCAGCTGTCGCAGGAGCAGCGGCAGCGGCAGTGGCGAGACGGCGACCTGGGGAGCAGCGCCCGCCGCGAGGATGCGGGTAAGCGCCTCCACTCCCTCCTCAGCGCGGATGCCCTCCCGAATGGTCAGGCCGAGCAGTGGATTCGCCGGCGCAGCATCACGGGCGCGCTGGCGAGGCTGGGAAGATGGCGCCGCGAGGCGCGCGGGGTCGCGGACCGCCAGGAGGCTCAGCTCGACCACCTCGACGAGCACGCGACCGTCCAGGTCGCAGAGGGCGGCGTCGAAGATGGCGACGTCACCCGGTGTGGAGAGATCTTCACGATAGCGCGCGCGGCTGACCACTTCACGGGGCAGGTCGCCGTGGACGCGGACGGCTCCGACGGACAGCGGCACAAGCAACTGGCTGGCACGGTCGAGCCACGGCACGAGTGCCTGCGCGCCCGCCATGCCGATGTCGAGCAGCGCCGGGTGCAGCGGGAAGGCGAACAGGTCGTCGGCGAAGCGGGGGGCGAGCTCGAGTTCAAGGAGCGCCTCGCGCTGGCCCAGGCTGATCTGCCGCAGGTTGTCCCACCGCGGGCCGAACGCCAGGAAGGGTGCGGCCGTGGTGACGCTCGCAGGATCACCAACCTGTGAGCAACGCTGGGCCAGGGCCGCCAGGTCGACTGCCGGCGCGATATCCACGCCCGACCCTATTCGCCCTCGCGCATGCAGCCTCCAAGGCGCATTCGCGCTGGGGCGGCTTTCCACGCTGAATCGCCCGTCGGTGCCATCGATTCGCACCCTGATATCACTGCGCGATCCCTCGGGTACGATGAGCGGATCGACGAATTCCACGTCGCGCAGGGTGGCTGGTCCCTCGCGGCCAGAAAGTCGACCGGCGAGGTGCGCCAGGGCGAGGAAGCCGGTACCCGGAACCATGGGTTGGCCTCCGCGTACCCGGTGTTCCGAAAGCACCCAGTGCTCAGCAGGATCAAGCACGCCGACGAACGCCTGCTCCCGCTGGTTGAGCAGAATTCGCCGCGCAAGGATCGGGTTGCCGGTGGGCTCGCCCGCCATTGGCGTCCGGACGCCCAGTGTGCTGGCGAGCGAGGCGGCCATGCCAACGTCCGACCATGGTGCCCAGTTGATCGCCACCACGCGCGTGCCACCCTGCACGAACTGTCGCTGGGCCCAGGCATCGAGGAATGCGTTTGCCGCTGCATAGTCGAACTGTCCGGGCAGCCCGGTGAGGGCGCTGATCGAGGAGAAGAGCACCACGAAATCGAGTTGACGGCCGCGAATCGCCTCTTCGAGTGCCAGTGTGCCGAGGACCTTCGGCGCGAGCACCTTGCCGGCATTCTCGGCCGCGCGCACCTGCAGTGCACCGTCGTCGAGGACGCCGGCTGCGTGAAAAACGCCGTGCAGGGGGCCGAGCGCGCGCTCGACATCGGCGATGACGCGCCGCAGCAGCTTGCCGTCGGTGACGTCTGCCGCGACGGGCAGCACAGTGGCGCCCGCGGTCTCGAGCTCGCGTACTGTGAGGATGCGTCGACTGCTGTCATCGTCGGGATCATGCGTCTCCAGCCACTTGTCCCACGCGTTGCGGGGCGGGATCGCATGCCGGCCGAGCAATGCCAGCCTGGCGCCGTTGGCGTGTGCCAGATGGCGCGCGATCGCGAGTCCGAGGCCGCCAAAGCCGCCCGTGATGAGATAGGTGCCGCCGTTCCGGAAGGGCGATTCGACAGGGGGCGGCAGCGGGTACTGTTCGAGGGACGGGACCCAGCGATCCGGGCCGCGCAGGGCCGTGACCTCGTCACCAACGATGGCGAGTTCAGCAATGACCTGGTCGACCACGCGACCGGTACCGCCTCGTTCGGCGACTGACAGATCCACCAGCCGTGCGCGGATGCCCGGGAGCTCGACCGGAATGACGCGCACGGCCCCGAGCAATGTTCCGTGACGTGGCTCGGTGGCCTCGTCGCCGGACACGCGCGCGGCGCCCGCGGTCAGTACCATCAGGTCCACTTCGGAGGCCTCTTCACTTCCCAGCGCCTGGGCAAGCGACAACAGCGGATAGAAGCCCGCCTCGAGCGCCGTGTCCTCCAGCGGCCACGCGAAGACAATGGACCGCGGGCTCCGGCCTGCGTCTCGCAAGGCGGCCAGCAGGCGCGCGGCCTCATCGGCGTTTCCGGGCGGCAAGGAAAAACCGTTGGCGCCAGACGTGCTGAAACTGCTCCCGCGCGACACGGTGATGACGTCGAGGCCCTGCCGCCGAAGCTTTTCGACCAGCGATCGCACGAGCGGCGAACGCTCGGTGAAAACGAGCAACGGGCCCTCGAGTGCTCCGGGCACTGCAGGCCCGGCACGGCGCCACGCCGGCTGGCTGAACCAGTCGGCCATGTCATCCGATCGCGCCAGTGCGGCCGCATGTGCTGCCGTAGTCGCGCGGGGTTCGATCCAGTGCCGCTCACGCTCGAATGGATAGGTTGGCAGCGCGACGCGCTGTCGCCGCTCACCGTCGTGCAGCCGGGCCCAATCGACGGTCACGCCTGCAATCCACAGCCGGCCCAGCGTTCCCAGCATGAAGGCCGCCGCCGACCCTCGCCTCGTCGGGATGCGGCAGCGAGGCCAGCGCAACGGGGGCGACTGTGCCCTGTTGTCGCGCCAGGGTGGTCAGCGTACGTCCCGGCCCGATCTCCAGCAGCACCGAGGCTTCCCCGCGCATGAGCGTGCCAAGGCCTTCACCGAACCGAACTGTCTCGCGGAGGTGCCGCACCCAGTAGTCGGGGTCGGTCGCGTCCGCTTCGGTCATCCAGTTTCCGGTGAGGTTGGACGCCACCGGAATGACGGGTGCGCGCAGGTCGAGCCGCCGGACGAACGCACGGAACTCGGCAAGGATGGGTTCGAGCAGGCTCGAGTGCGCCGCCACGTTGATTCGCAGGCGCGACGACTCGATGCCGCGCCCGTCGAGGGCTCGGGCGAGACGCTCAATGGCCGCGACCGGGCCCGGAGGCGACCGACAACGAGGGACCGTTCGCCGCGGCGACCGACAACTCCGGGCCAAGCAGCTTCTGCCAGCTCGCGCGCCCCGAGCGGCACGCTGAGCATCGCGCCCTCGCTGACCGTCTCGAACAGGCGCGCGCGCGTCGTCACGAGGGCGAGTGCGTCTGCCACGGAAAACACACCCGCGAGACAGGCCGCCGTGTACTCGCCCATGCTGTGACCGATCAGCCCGACCGGCGTGATCCCCCAGTGCAGCCACAGTTGTGCCTGCGCATACTGGGTGATGAAGAGGGCGGGAAGCCCGACCCGGGGTGCCTGCAGGCGCTCGGCGGCCTTCGCATCATCGGCGGCGGCCAGCAGGAGCGCCCTGCACTTCAGCCGCAAGCGGTGCCTCCATCAGGGCGAGGCAGGCATCCACCTCGCGCCGGTAGACCGGCTCTTCCTCGTACAGCGCACGGCCCATCGCCGGGTGCTGCGCCCCGCCGCCCGCGAACATGAAGGAGACAGGAAGGGCGCGGTCGGGAGCCTTGCCCGAAAAAACGCTGCGGAAGTCGCGCTCGGTGAGCGCGCGTGCGGCGTCCGCGTGACTGTCGGCCACCACGACGCGACGGTACGTCATCGGCGCGCGTCCATCCTGCAGCGTCCAGGCGGCATCGGCGAGGGCGGGAGCTGCGGGTGCCAGGAGCGCCGCCGACAGCCTGTCCGCGGCCCGGTCGAGGGCCGCCTCGGTTCGGGCGGAGATGGGCAGCAACTGACGTGAGCGTCCGGCCGGCGCCGGCGCGTGCGTCGGACCCTCCTCGAGCACTATGTGCGCGTTGGTGCCGCCGACGCCCAGTGAACTCACGCCGGCCCGACGGGGACCGGTGCTCTTCCACTCGCGCAGCGTCGTATTGACGGTGAACGGGGTCTCAGGGAACTGGCAAGCCGGATTGGGCGTCGAGAAGTGCAGTGAGGGCGGCAGTTGCCGGTGCCGCAGTGCCTGGATCGCCTTGATCAGGCTGGCGGCGCCGGCGGCGGTGTCAAGATGGCCAATGTTGGGCTTCACCGAACCGATGGCGCAGTAGCCGCGGCGATCAGTGTCCCGGCGAAATGCCTCCGTCAGCGCCACGACCTCGATCGGGTCGCCCACGAGCGTTCCCGTGCCGTGCGCCTCCACCAGCCCGATCGTCCCGGCATTCACGCCCGCCACCGCAAGCGCCTCAGTGATGGCCGCCGCCTGTCCCTTTACGCTCGGTGCGAGGTAGCTCACCTTGTCCGAGCCATCGTTGTTGACCGCAGTTCCCTTCACGACCGCGTAGATCGTGTCGCCGTCGGCGATCGCATCGGCGAGACGGCGCAGCACGACCGCACCGACTCCGCTGCCGAAGACGGTGCCAGCAGCCCGTGCATCAAACGCTCGACAGCGCCCGTCCGGGGAGAGGATCTCGCCTTCGGCGAACAGGTAGCCCTGCCGATGGGGCAGTTCGATCGTCACGCCGCCGGCGACGGCGAGATCACACTCGCCGGCCAGCAGGCTCTGCACCCCGAGATGCACGGCGACCAGTGAGGTGGAACAGGCTGTCTGCACCGCCACGCTCGGCCCGCGGAGATTGAGCACGTACGAAGCGCGGGTCGTGAGGAAGTCCTTGTCGTTTCCGGTATGCCGGAGCAGGAAGAATCCGTCGGCCTCGATCAGTTCCGGTCGCGTCAGGAGGTTGTAGCCGAGGTAGGCATTGTGCCCTGAGCCGCCGAAGATCCCGATGGGGCCACCGAACCTCACCGGCACGTGGCCCGCATGTTCGAGTGCTTCCCAGACACACTCGAGGAAATGACGATGCTGCGGGTCCATGACCGCGGCTTCATGCGCACTCAGCCCGAAGAACCCGGCGTCGAACATCTCCATGTCGTCGAGCGGGGCACCACGGGGGACGTACCGTGGATCGCCGAGCAGCGAGCCGGGCACACCGGCAGCACGCAATTCATCGATGCTGTAGGAGCGGATCGACTCGACGCCGTCGCGCACATTTCGCCAGAACGCTTCCGGATCCGTGGCTCCCGGAAGGCGGCAGGCCATGCCAACGACTGCGATGTCGGTGGCCGAGTATTCGTGCGGCTTTTCGGGGGACATCAGGGGCTCAGGCTCCCTCTCCACCAGCCCGGCGAGAGCGACGCTGCAGCGCCGCACGCCGTGATTCGCCGCGCGCGGCGCCATCCTGCAGGCGCGCTTCCGCGCTGTCGTTTCCGCCGAGGAACTCGGCGAGGGTGGCGATCGTGGGGAACCGGAACAGGTCCGTGATGCCAAGGTTCCGTTCGGGCAGGAGCTCCCGGAGGCGACGATGCACCTGTACTGCGAGGAGCGAGTGACCGCCCAGGTCGAAGAAGTTGGCGTCGCGCCCGACATGGGAGAGCTGCAGCAGCTCACGCCACACGCCGGCGATGGCCTCCTCGACGACGTTTGCGGGCCGGCTCTCGAGCGAGGGCGCCGCACTCGGGACCGCCGCCGGGTCGGGGAGGGCGCGACGGTCCACCTTGCCGTTTGGCGTGCTCGGCAGCCGGTCGAGCGGCACGATGAGGGAGGGCACCATGAAGTCCGGAAGTGCGCGGCGAAGGTGCGCGCGCAACGCAGCGGTGTCCCCGGTCACGCCGGACCGGAAGACAACGTAGGCCACGAGCCGGGTTTCGCCCGGCCGATCCTCGCGGGCCAGGACTGCGGCCGCACGCACGTCCGGATGCGATTCGCAGTGAGCTTCCACGTCGCCAAGTTCGATCCGGTAACCCGTGAGCTTCACCTGCTGGTCCAGGCGGCCAAGGAACTCGAGCCGTCCGTCGGCACGCCAGCGTGCGCGGTCACCGGTTCGATAGAGCCGGTGGCCTGACCCGGCGAAGCTGTCGGGAATGAATCGCGCGGCTGTTGCCTCAGCCTGTCCCAGGTATCCGCGGGTCACGCCCCGGCCGCCGATGTGAAGCTCTCCCGGCAGCCCGACCGGCAGCAGCTCGCCCCGGGCATCCAGTACGTATACCTGCGTGTTGGCAATCGGGCGACCGATCGGAACCGGGTGCTCGTCGGCGCCGACATCGTGCATGGTGGACCAGACTGTGGTCTCGGTGGGACCGTACATGTTGTGCAGGCGCCCCGACGCCAGCGCGCCGCGCAGGTCATCCGCGAGTGACTCCGAGAGCAACTCGCCACCGACCAGCATGTGCTTGAGCGCGCCGAGTGCGGCGCGGGAGCCGGTGTCAGCGAGGAGCAGGCGGGCCAGGGACGGCGTGCACTGCATGTGCGTGACGCCATATCGCGCCACCAGCGCCGGGAGCCCATGCTGGTCCGCGGCTGCTGGCCGTACCGTCGCCACCCGATCGCGCAACTGATCGAGGTCTTCCAGGTGTGCCAGTGTTTCGCTGGTGCTCACGCCGAAATCGATGAGGCAGGCGACCTCGTCCACACCGACGGCAGCCAGCTGGTCGATCCGCGCCAGGCAGGACGTCACGGTGCCGAACAGGCCGCTGGTCTCGTAGTAGCGCTCGAAGGCATACAGGAGGACGTCCTCCCGCTCCTGGTCGGTCATCTGGTCGAGGTCGAGCGCCTGCGGGTCACCGGGACGGCGTCGCAGCGCCGGAAACGACCAGGCGTAGCCCTTCACCAGGTCCACCGAGCTGCGCAGGTACGCCAGCAGCGGTTCGCGCACGGTCTCCTTGACCGCGGCCTCATCCTGTCCGACGAAGGCATGCAGCATCAGGGTCACGCGACCCTCGCCCGGATGGCCGGCCTCACGCCACGCCTGGCGATAGAGAGCGAGCTTCGCCGCCAGTTCTTCAATGCTCTGGCCGAGCAGGTGGGTCAGGATGTTCGCACCGATCTGGCCCGCCGCGCGGAAGGTGTCCGGCTTGCCGGCGGCGGTAAGCCAGATCGGCAGCGTCGGCTGCACCGGACGTGGCAGCGTCCGGATCGAGACGGGGCGCCCGGCAATGCCCGGTTGCGCCACCGCCTCGCCGCTCCAGAGCTTCCGGACCACCTCGATGTCGCGGAGCATGATCGCCTTGGCGTCCGCATAGGACTCCGGCCGCAACACGAAGTCGTTCGGCTGCCAGCCGGACGCAAACGCGATCCCGACACGGCCGCGCGAAATGTTGTCGACAACGGCCCATTCCTCGGCCACCCGCGCGGGATGGTGGAGCGGTAGCACGACACTGCCGCCCCGGATCTGCACGCGATGGGTCACCGCCGCGATGGCCGCGCTGGTGACGGAAGGGTTGGGATAGATGCCGCCGAAGGCATGGAAATGCCGTTCGGGGGTCCACACCGCCTCGAAGCCCCGTGCATCAGCGAACCGCGCACCATCGAGCATCAGGCGATACCGGTCGTCGCCCGCCTGCTCGGCGTTGGCGAAGTAGAAAAGACTGAAGGACGGATGACGTGAGGGCAGCTCGGGCCGCGGCAACGCGCGGCCCTCGCGATGCAGCACGACCGTGTAGCCGCGTGCGAGCGTCCAGAGCAGCTCGAGCACCGAGATGTCGAACGACACGCTGGTGACCGCGAGCCAGGTCCCGGGCGCCGTCCCCAGCCGCTGGTCCATCGCGCCAAAGAAGTTCTGGACGTTTCCGCGCTCGACCATGACGCCCTTGGGCCGCCCGGTCGACCCCGAGGTGTAGATCACGTAGGCCAGGTGACCGGGGCCGGCAGCCGACACGGGCGGCGTCGCCGGCTGCTCGCGCAACTCGGCGTCGATGGATTCGAGTGTCAGTACCTCGGCCGTCCCGCCGGCAACCGCGTGGCGATGGCTCTCCTGCGACAGCAGCAGGCGCGCGCCGGAATCGGTGAGCATCAGGGCGAGGCGCTGCGGAGGATATTCGGGGTCGAGCGGCACATAGGCGCCACCGGCGCGGAGCACCGCCAGGAGGGCCACCACCAGTTCGAGTTCGCGATCGAGCAGTACTGCGACCCGATCGTCCGGCCCGATTCCACGCGACTGAAGCAGGTGCGCCAGCTGGCTGACGCGACGATCCAGCTCGCCATAGGTGAGCGAGCGCCCGCGGCACGCAAGCGCCACGCGATGCGGTTCGGCGACGGCGCGCTCGTGCACCTGCTGGTCGATGCCCCGGTCATCCACGCCGGACTCGGTGGCATTCCATTCCACGAGGAGGCGCCGGCGCTCCTCGTCAGCCAGCAGCGGCTGCCGGGCGAGCGCTACGTTCCTGTCCTGCCTGAATCCGCGCGCGAGGCGGGCCAGTCGCTCACTGAGTGATGCGGCCTGCTCCGCGGTCAGCCGGGCGTTGCTGTAATGCAATCGCCCGCGACTGCCATCGGGGGACACTACGAAGGTCGCCTCGGTGCCGGGCCGGATGGCAACGACTTCGGGGTCGCGCGCGACCACGAACGCGATCGGCAACACCGGCGTGAAATGACGGAGCGATGGCTGCGCGGAGCGGGAGGTCGGTGGCGTACGTCTGCCTGGTGCGCACTTCCGCCAGGCTGCCCACAACGTCCTTCACCAGGGTCTCGAGCGAGCCGTCGAAGGCGACCTGCAGACGGACGGGTACTGCGGCGGCCACCCAGCCTTCGACTCCGGCTACGCGAGCGGCGAGTTCCGGGTCCTCATATGTCACGCTGAACTGTGCGCGCCCCCGAAGTCGCGCAAGCAGGCCCGTAATCAGCGCCAATGCGACGTCGGACTGGCTCTGACCCGGCACCAGCGGAAGCGACGAAAGGTCGAGCGGCAGGGAACCGACGCCCGTCGCATCGGTGCGATCGGGAAACGGCAAGGTCCCCGGCTCGCACTGGGCCAGGTGCCTGATCCACCACGTCTCATGCGGCGCGATCCGCTGCGAGACTGCCGTAACCGAGGCGGCGAGCGCCTCCGGCAACCGCAGAAGGTCACCCTCGCGCAGGTTGAGCCGCAGTGCGGCTTCGCGCCCATTGAGTTGTTCGCCGGCGAGGGTGCGGAACCGGGCGATGCGAACGTCGCGACTCGCCGTGGCGACGTCGAGTCCGTCATCGGACACTCGCAGCAGCGTTCCCGGCGTGGAGCCAGAAGACTGATCGAGAAGTTCCAGCGCGAGGACGACGAACGGTGTGCCGGCCAGCAGCGCCTTCGGAAGGCTGAGCGGATTGGCGTACGGGCCGTAGTCCAGGCCGCGCACAAGGGCCGACAGGTCCTCGGCCGACTGGCCCCAGTCCAGGGCGCCCTGGGCGCGGGGTCGATCGGCCCTGCGCATCAACTCGAGCGGCCGCTTGCCATCATGGACCGCCCCGACGGATTGAGCTCCGACCGCTGCAAGGACGTCCGCAAAACTCTCGATCCCGGCCGCGAAGCAGCGGGCGTTGAGCGTGAGCGCTGTCTCATCGTCCGCGATCCGGAAGCGGCGTTCAGCAATGATGGCCCCGGCGTCCGCGCGATCGGTCATCCAATGCCAGGTAACGCCGTGCATCTCATTCCGGCGAATCACGGCCCATGCGGTGGTATTGAGGCCGCCAAGCTCGGGCAACGGACCGTCATGAAAATTGATCCCGCCGTGCCGCGGGCGCTTGAGGAGCGCCGGCGAGAGGAGCTCGAGGTTGCCGATGCTAAGGAGGAAATCGAAGGTGAGATCGCGGGCGGTCTCGAGTCCCCAGACCGTCTTGAAATGAGGCACGTGGCGAGCTTCCGCCCACGCGACGATTTCCGGGGTCTCGCTCACCACTGCAGTGATGGTGTGACCCGCCTCGATCAGCGCATCGCCGCAGTGCAGCAGGAGCGATTCGGTGCCAACGAGGACATGCGTCCGAGGTGTCAAGCAGTCTCCGACGAAACTTGTTCTCCGGTGTTCGGTAACAGCATATGGACACCGGAGATCGGGGTGGTCGTATCAGTTGCCCGATCGGACAGGTGAACGGTGGTGCCGGGAGGTACCCGTGACCATGCACTTAAGGTGCAATGGCGACCTTCATGGGGAAACCCTAGTATGTGTGTAGGACATACTGTCCGTATAATTGTGGTGCTGTCGCGACAGTAATTCAGGGTTCATGAGACAGCTGTGTGGGACCATGACGCCGGAAGCAGGGCCTACGCATCCGGAAATGGCAGCGATGTTCGCGAAATCCGGGCCGCTGTGAGCGCTTCCACCGGGGCCCGAGCGGGGTATCATATGGCCACTGGGGTTTTCGTGGTTGCCCAGGGTTAGACAGGATTGCGGGCACGGGACTTGTCTTTACAGGCGGTCGATCTGGCAGCGACAATCATCCACTCTCGGCTCAGGCCTGCCGGAATACGCGGGATCAAGATTGCCTCAAATGAGTAGCCAACCGGCCGTTGGAGTCGTTGACTGGTTGAGCAGGGTGGCGCTTCCCTGGCGGACGCGCCCGCTTCGCGCACCACATGTCCCCGTGACCGAGGCCGCGACCGCAGCGGCGAACCTGGGGACCCGACACATCTTCTCGGTGGACGTGGAGGAGTATTTCCACGCCTTGGCGCTGGCCCCCGCAGCTCCTCGTGCGCGCTGGGCGTCCATGCCCAGCCGCGTGGAACAGAACACGGGCATGCTGCTCGACCTGCTGGACCGTCGCCAGACCAAGGGAACCTTCTTCGTCGTCGGCTGGGTGGCAGACCGGTGCCCGCACGTCGTGCGTCGCATCGCGGCCGCCGGGCACGAAGTGGCGTGTCACAGCTACTGGCATCGGCAGGTCTTCACGCTCCGTCCGGACGAATTCCGCGAGGACCTTCGCCAGTCGAAGCATGCCCTGGAGCAGGTGATCGGCAAGCGCGTGCAGGGTTTTCGCGCACCGGGGTTCTCGATCACGCCCGGCACCGAGTGGGCATTCGACATCATGCTGGAGGAGGGGATCACGTACGATTCCAGCCTCTTCCCGATCGTGCGCCCGGAATACGGATATCCGACCAGCCCCGGCGATCCCTACATCATTCGTCGTGGCGCGGGCTCGCTGCTGGAGCTTCCGCTGACCACCACGCGCATCGCGGGGGTGCCGTTCCCTGCGGCCGGCGGTGCATATCTCCGCCAGTTGCCGTATGCGCTCATTCATCGGGCCTTCAGCGAGTATCACAAGCGCGGGGTGCCGGCGATGTTCTACGTACACCCGTGGGAAGTCGACAACGGGCAACCGCGCCTGCCGGTGCCATGGGTCTCGCGGCTTCGTCACTACCGTGGCCTCAAGGGCATGCTGGGCCGCGTTGACCGACTGCTGCAGGACTTCCAGTTCACGTCCGTCGAGCACGCGCTCGACGTACCGGCGCTGCGCGCCGCTGCCTGAGGTCAGCGCCCGAGCGGACATGATTCGGGTCGAGCGGCTTGTAGAGGGAGCCGCGGAGTGGGATCTGTTCGTCCGGAATCAGCCTGGGTGGACCCCGTTCCACCTGGCGGCCTGGTCCGGAGTCATGGCGCGAGTCTACGGCCATGCCACGTTCTATCTGCTCGCACGTGACGATTCCGGCGCCGTTGCGGGCGTGCTGCCGCTGGTCCTGCTGAAGAGCAGCCTCTTCGGGCGTTTCCTCGTCTCCATGCCGTTCGTGAACTACGGTGGCCCGCTAGGCAGCGTCGCGGCGGTGCAGGCGCTCGCGGCCGAGGCCGTCCGTCTGGCCGACAAGGAACAGGTAAAGCTCCTCGAACTCCGTAGTCGTGCCGCCCTCTCGCTCGACCTCCCTGTCTCGCATCGCAAGCTCACCGTCGTCCTCGACCTGCCGGCCGGCAAGCCGGACGCACTGTTCAAGTCGTTCGACTCGAAGCTCCGGAGCCAGGTGCGGCGGCCGCAGAAGGAGGGCGTGGCCGTTCGATTCGGGCACGACCAGCTTGACGCGTTCTACGGGGTCTTCGCCGAGCATATGCGCGATCTCGGGACGCCGGTGCAACCTCGCCGGCTGTTCACGGCACTCGCCGACGCGTTTGGCGAGGATTTCTGGGTTGGTGCGGCGTGGCTGGGCGACAAGCCGGTGGCGGCAGGATGCGGTTTCCGCTGGGGCAGCGAGTACGAAATGACCTGGGCGTCGTCGCTCCACGCGTATAGCCGGATCTCACCCAACATGGCGCTCTATTGGGCGTTCATGGAGCGGGCCTGCAACGAGGGCCTGACGCTCTTCAACTTCGGGCGTTGCTCGGAGGGGGCCGGCACGCATCGCTTCAAGCGGCAATGGGGATCGCGCGATGAGCCGCTCTGGTGGTATCACCACGGCGTCGGTGCTGCGCACACGCCATCCCCCGACGACGGTGCCTTTGCGTGGGGCCCGCGGCTCTGGAAGCGCTTGCCACTTCCCCTGGCGAACCTGCTTGGTCCACCCATTGTATCGGGGATCCCCTGACCAACGTGGGCTGGCGCCGGATACCGCCGGCATACTCGCCGATCTCGCTTGGCGCGATGACCGGGGCACTTTCGCGCCTGGTGGTCGGCCCGCCGCCAGGCCTCGCACGGTGGATCGCCGAGCGCTATGGCGTCAATGCCGCCCTGCTGGTGGACAGCGGGACGTCGGCCCTTCGTGTTGTCCTGGAAAGCATTCCGGAAGCGGCACCCCGACGCGTGGCGCTGCCGGCGTACGGTTGCTATGACCTGGTGACGGCCGGGGTCGGTGCGAACGTCGAGATGGTTTTCTATGACATCGATCCAGTCACGCTCGGCCCCGACTGGGCTTCGTTGTCGGCGGTGCTTGCGGCCGGCGCCACGGCGGTGGTCGTGGCTCATCAGTATGGTGTGCCGGTCGATCTCGACCGCGCCCGGGCACTGTGCGATGCGGCGAACGCACTGCTGGTGGAAGACGCGGCCCAGGCCGCGGGAGGCTGGTGGCGAGGCAGCCGACTGGGCGCCTGGGGCGATGCCGGGATCCTCAGCTTCGGGAGGGGCAAGGGAATGTCGGCCGGCGGCGGTGGTGCCATCCTGCTGCCGGGTGTCCGCGGGACCTGCCTCATGGCGAGCGCGCCACCCGTCTCGCGGTCGCAGCGCGGGTTCGCGCCCTGGCTCAAGTATGTGGCCCAGGGTCTCCTGAGCTCACCCGGGCTCTACGCAATCCCGGCAAGGATTCCATGGCTCGGCCTTGGGGACACACCATTCCACGAGCCCTGGGCGCCGCGGTCGATCGCCTGGTCGCAGGCGGGCGCGCTTCCCGTCGCAGCCGAACTTGCCGACCTCGAGGCCGCAACGAGACGAAAGCACGCCGCGGCATATCAACTGGCGTTTCGCGGAAAGCCCGGAGTCGAACTCATTCAGGTCCCCGCCACAACCGGTGCCGTCGCCGGCTGGCTCCGGTTTCCGGTCATACTCGAGGCATCAGCGCGACGGGAGGCGGTGACTCCAGCATTCACCGCACGCGGCGTCATGCCGGGATATCCAGGATTGCTTCCCGCACTGCGGGCCGCCGGTAGGCAGACCGCGGATCATGCCTTTCCCGGGGCTGAGCGACTTGTGAACGGCTTGGTGACATTTCCTGCGCACCGCTGGGTCGGCCCGGACGACCTGGAGTGGTTTACAAGGCAGGTTGGGTAGCTGCGAGATCTTCGGCATTTCGAGCGGCAGGCCGTTGCACTTCTTGCAGTGTTGTTCCGCTCCGCGGTCCCGTCATTCAGTTCTCGGATGAACTGTCATGAATCACTCCAGTCATAGCGAAATGAGGTGCACTGCATAACCTTCTTTACCACATGACTTTCTACGCAAATATAGCGTTGTAATCCAACCTGCTATTCAAGTTATTAGTCACTGATTTATAGTAATTCCCCCCGTTGGGACAATTGCGCGCCGATCTTGCTCTGAGGGAGTGGTGACGCGATTCCGCGCGTCTTCGTGTTCCGCTCAACGAGGTCAAGACACTGCAACCACTTGCGCGCTTCTGGACTCCGGTCCCGACGCTGGTCGCTGCGCTCGCAAGCAGAACCCAGGGCCACCACTCCTTCAAGGAATCGCCGTGATCTATCTCTCGAAGCTCTCCCACCGGCTGGCGCAGCTGTACGCCTTGACGCTCGTCTGCGCAACCGCGGCGTGCAACCTGCCCGCGCCCCAGCCGAACACGGTGGACGGACTCGATCCCCAGAGCCAGCTTCCAGCGACAAACGACTCACTGCCCCTGCGCGCGGGCACGAGCACGTGCGACAACCAGCCCGGCGGATACACGGCCGCGTTCGAGAGCAGCATGGACCAGATGCCGCTCAAGACGCCGAACTTCTCCAGCGACGGGTTCACCTACTACGACAATCAGGTCAGCACTGTCTCGGTGCAGCAGTCGTCGAGCGCGCCCAAGTCGCCGCCCAGCATACTGCGAGTGGTCTTCCCGCACGGCATGCGTGGCGGTGCGGCGCCTTCGCGATGGGGGACGCGGGCGCTGCCCCACAACACCGGTAGCATCTATACGTGTGCATGGGTGCGGTTCAGCTCGAACTGGACCTCAAACGGCAACGTCGGAACCAAGCTCTATTTCATACGGGGCAACAACACCACGAACCACGTCGTCGTCGCCGACGCGGGGAGCAACTCGCTCCACGCCTACGTCTACACCGCGCTGCAGTTCGGGGCCGGCGGCCCCAATTCCTCGAATGTCGGCCAGATCGCGTCGGCGCAGAATGACATTTCAGGCGGGGGCTGGCACAAGATCGAAACGGTGTGGGGCGCGAACACGCCCGGACAGAGGGACGGGAGCTACCAGCAGTGGGTCGACAACGTGCTGATCATCGAGCAGCACAACATGCTGTGGTTCACGAGCAGCCAGGTTCCCGAATGGACCTACGTCTGGTTCGACCCGATCTATGGCGGTGGAACGCACATTGTTCCGCATGACCAGTTCATCGATTTCGATCACTTCTACGCGGCGGTGAAGTAGTCGTTCACTCCTCGTGCCGGGCTGTGCGGACCCATGACTTGCGGCCCGACATTCCCAGGCTGGTGACGCCGGGAAGGACGCGCCAGACGGCATACGCCGGGAACAGCATGAAGGCGCGCATGGTGGCAACCGGCTCGGGGTGCTTGATCAGCGTGACGATCGAGTAGAGCGCCGGTTGCAGTACGGCGGTGCCGAACAGGGCGGCGAGTGTGATAGCGACCGGTCGCACTGGACAGGCGAGCGATGCGAACATCCCCGCGACGCCGATGGCCGCCCGCATGACCGGGCCGAGTGAACTGAGTTCAGCCAGCAGGTCAAGCCGCTGGAGCAGGGAAATGCCCCGCGTGCGCAGGATGCGCCCGCGCATAGAGGCGCAGGACGGCGAGGCGTCCGGCGGTCCAACGCGCCCGCTGCGTACCACTCTGCTCCATGGAACGCGCTTCCTGGGCGTAGATCCGCGCATTCCCCACATATGTGCACGGCACCCCGTCCAGCGTGTAGCGGGCGAAAAACTCCCATCCCTCCGTGATCGTCTCGCTGCCGAGTCCGTAGCGCCGGGCGACCTCCCATCCGATCGCACTGCCGTCACCAGTGAGCGGCACCATCAGGCCTGCGCGATGCTTCAGGGGATAGGCGATCCCGTAGCGGTTCCGGGTCAGCACACCCGCCATGCGCGTCAGCGCCGATTCGCGCTCGTTGCTCATGTCGTCGTAGCATTGTGCCGCCCCGTGTCGCAGGTCGGGGACGGCCGCCAGTGATCGCGCGAGGTGAGCATCGACGATCGTGTCCGCGTCGATGATGACGAACGCGTCGAATTCGCGTCCCGACACCCGGTTCCAGGCCCAGGCGAGCGCGTGGCCCTTGCCCCGCAGGTCCGCGCTCCGGCGCTCCATGACCTCGGCCCCTTCCGCCGCGGCCGCGGCCGCGGTGCCGTCCGAGCAGTTGTCGGCCACCACCAGGATGGAGAAACTATCGGCCGGGTAGTCGAGCTGGCGCAGCGATCGCACGGCCCGACTGATGAGCAGCTCCTCGTCATGCGATGGAATGACGAACAGCAGCCGCGGCAGCGCGGGACTGGAGGATGGAGTTCTCTTCCGCCGGTCGGGCGTAATCCACATCAGCGCGTCGGCAATGGCCGGGGCGGCCACCAGCAGGGCGATGGGGAGCAGGAGCGCGGGAAGGACCAGGCTGAGCCACATTGTGCGCTAGGCCCCCGCCGCCGCCGGACGCGCGGGCCAGTCCGGTTCCGTACGGCCAAGAATGCGCTTGGCGAAATCAGTCGTGCCGGCGAGCTGTCGGCCAAGCCGTGCGCCCCGCCGGGCGGACGACATGACGAACCGCGGAATCGGCCGCTCGATGCGTGCCCCGCCCAGGGTGCGGCTGGCAGTGCCAAGCACCGCGGTCATCCCCGCCTCGCGGGCGAGCGAGATCGTCCGCGCGTCTCCCATGCCATACGGTGCTGCGAAGAGGGGAAGGGGATTGAACCCCGTCGCACGCAGGTCCGCGTGCGCCTGGGCAATTTCGGCCCGGGCATCCGCGTCGGAGAGTTGGGACAGCGCCGCGTGCGTCACGGTGTGGGATGCCACCGCGATAAGAGGATCCCGGGCAAGTTCGCGCAACTCCTCCGTTCGCATTGATCGCATGGTTGTGCGGTAGCCGACCTCATGTTCGAGCGCATCGAGCAACCTCGAGACGATGATGTCCTGGCGTCCCTGGAACCGGCCGAGCATCCACTGCCGGAGCGGACGCAGCGTGCCATACTCCGCAACCTCGCTGGTGCCGTAACCGGGCGGCAGCCCCAGGTCGTGCTCGAACTGCTGCCATCGGCCCGCAGGGATATGCGAATGAAGATCCTCGATGCGGTCCCACCAGAATGAATCGCCTGCCAGCAATGCCCCGGAGACGGCGAAAATCGTCGCCGGGGCGGCGTGTCGTCGAAGCACTGGAAGTGCCAGGTCGGCGAGCCCGGCATACGCGTCGTCAAAAGTCACCGCGAAGAGTCCGCGGACATGCTGGCCGGCCGCAAGGCGGGCAACGATCTCCTCGAGCGGCACGATCCGGCCCAGGGACCGCAGCAGTTCCAGACCTTCGTTCAGCAGTGATGCGTCGATGTTGAACGAGGCCGACTCTGCCACGGGCCGCCGGTAACGCCGTGATAGCAGACGATGGCGCCCGGCGTTTTCAACAGTGGCGTCACGCCTAAAACTGGAAGTACAGGAAAGGCGACGGGCGGTTGCCGACGATGAGAGCGAGCGATGCGCCGAACGCGGAGGCGAGTGCAAGCCGGCCGGGCCATCGCCAGTCATGCCGCAGGTCGAAAGCGTTCGGGCCGCGCATCGCCCATACCGCGGCGACCAGCACGCCCACGAGGACGAGCGGTAACTGCTCCGGCAGGACTCCCTGGACGCCACTGAACATCGTCTTGAGGAGGCTGCCGGCCATGTGAAAACTGGTGGAGCGAAAGAAGACCCACCCGATGAGCGCGATGAAAAACATTGCACCCTGCCGGAAGGGGACCGGCAGCCTGTCCCAGTGGGCGGACCATGCACGGTGCATCGAGAGCATCACTCCGTGATACGCTCCCCAGAAGACGAAGGTCCATGCCGCACCGTGCCACAGCCCTCCGATCAGCATCGTCAGCATCAGGTTGCGGTACGTCGCCGCGGTGGAACCACGGTTCCCACCAAAGGGAATGTAAAGGTAGTCCCGCATGCAGCGTGGACAATGAGATGTGCCACCGTCGCCAGAAGTCAGCTGGATCGAGCGCCTTGTAGGGCGAGTTGAAGTTCTGAGGAATGCGCAGGCCGAACATGAATCCCAGGCCTACCGCCATCGTGCTGTAGCCCGAGAAGTCGAAGTAGAGCTGGAACGAATAGCCCAGCATCGCGAGCCACGCGCCAGCGGTCGACAGGGACTGGTACTGGGCCAGCAGCTGGGTCGACGAATGCCGCAAGCGAGTCGGCGACCACCACCTTCTCGACCATCCCGATCACGAAGAACGAGATGCCGCGCATGCAGCCAGTGGGTGCGATCGGCCCGCCCAGATTCTCCAGGTCCTGCTCGATCTGGCGGAATCGAACGATGGGGCCGGCCACCAGCTGGGAGAACAGGGAGACGTAGGCGGCAAACTCGAAGAAATTGCGCGTCGGGCTTGATGACCCCGCGATAGCTGTCGACGATGTAGCTGATGGTGTGGAACGTGTAGAATGAAATGCCGATGGGCAGGATGATATCGAAGTGAGGCACGCTGAGTCGGATGCCCGACCCAGTGACGCCAGGTCGTGCGCCGTCGCCAGCCCGAAATTGGCGTACTTGAAGAATCCGAGCAGCAGCAGGTCGGCGGTCACCGGGACGACCAGGCAGAGTTTGCGCCGGCCAGGATCCGCCCACCGCAGCATGCCCAGCCCGGCGGTGAAGCTCACCACCGTCGAGAACAGCATCAGCAGGCGTGAACCAGGGATTCCAATAGCCATAGAACACGTAGCCCGTAATCGTGAGCCACACGTACCGGCTGCGGGCGGTGGAGAGCGCCCAGAAGACCAGGTACGTGATAGGCAGGAAGACGAACAGGAATACGGCGCTGTTGAAGAGCATGATCGGTGGTTGAAGGGTAGTAGAGCCGGGGCCTGTGGCGAAGGGGAGTCCGCGAAGTGTGGCGTGCGGTCGACGGCGGAACCCGTCTCTCCCTTGTTCCGGCGCTAAATCGTTATTCTACAGGCATATCCAATGCCGAGCCATGGCTCTTATATACGGCGGGATCCTTGCCCGGAGATAGCCCAGTGACCCCAGCCTCGACCTCCCTGCGCCGAGCCGGACAGCTCGCAGCCGGGCTGGTGGTGGGGGCCGTGGCCTTCGAGGTCGCGGCCCGCCTGGAGGATCTGGTCCGATACCGGATGCCGCTCGCGGCACCGTATGCGTCAGAGCAGGATCTCGCTGTACACGATTCCCTGGGCATTCACGGGCGCCCGAATGCCCAGTACCTCAAATGGTCGCTCAATTCACTGGGGACCCGTGGCCCTGAAGTGCCGGAGCAGCGGGCAGCGGGCGTGCTGCGGGTGGTTACGGCTGGAGCATCCGAGACGTTCGGCCAGTCCGAGTCACCGGGCCGGGAGTATCCCCGCCAACTGGAGGATTCGCTGCGCCGACGGATTGCGAGCGATGAGTTGTCGTTCCGGTCGGTCGAGGTGCTCAATTCGGCATTCTTTGGAATGACGCTGCCGACCTCCACGCAGGATGTCCGTCTTCGGCTCGCACGGTTGCGGCCGCAGATTGTCGTGCTGTATCCAACGACGGTGCAGTACCTGGCGGAGGCCCTGCCGGCAGCACCTGTGCCGGTCGCCGTGCCGACACCGGTCCTGGGCCTCTGGGAGCGCCTGCGGCCGCGCGCCTTCATTCGTCTGCGGGAGGAGCTCAAGCGCGTGGCTCCGGTTGCATGGCGTGAGGAACTGTGGAGCATGGATCTTCGCCGGAAGCTGGCCTCGCGCCAACCCGGTTGGCGTTATTCGACCGTACCCCCGGACCGGGTCGCCGCGTTCGAGGCGGACTTGCGCGCCTTTGTGGGGACCGTTCGCAAGGCAGGAGCGGAGCCGGTGCTCACAACACACGGGAATCGCTTCGTCGGCGGGGCAGATCGCGATTCGAGCTTGCTGGGAGCCTGGGAACGTTTCTATCCGCGAGCGGAAGGGCAGGTCATCCTGGCTTTTGATTCCGTGAGTGTCAGCGTCGTCAGGCGCGTCGCCGCCGACTCGGGGGTCGTCGTGGCCGATGTGCGCGCCGCCTTGTCGCGCTGCCCGGAGTGCTTTGCGGACTATGCGCACTTCACCGATGAGGGCGCGGCACGGACCGCGACCGCCGTGGCGGAGGCCGTGGCGCAGGTGATTTCGCGGCGTCCCGAGCCGCCGCAGGGTGCGGTGGTGCAGGCGCTGCGATGACCGCGCGCGCGCTTTCGGCCCCTGGCCGCGGTCGGCGCAGACCAGCCCCAGACCGGCTGCGTTTGCGGCTCGACCCGCTGCGCATGCTGGTTTGCTTGCTCATCATCCTGGTCGTGAGCCGGTTGCACCAGTATGTGCCTGCGCTGACGCAAGTGCGACCGCTCCTCATCATCACCGTGCTCTCGTCGATCTACGCGTTCAGTAATCCCCGCCTGCTCATCCGGGAGAGCGTCTTCAACACCTGGCCGGCTCGCGCCATGGCGGGCCTTGGAATCATGGCGGTGCTGGCGGTGCCGTTCGGCATTTCCATGGGCAATTCGGGGAAGTTCGTGCTGGACGTGTACTGGAAGACGATCCTGATGGCATTCCTGATCATCGCCTCCTGTCGCAGCGCCCGTGACCTGTACGCGTACGCCTGGTCGTATGTGATCGGGGCACTGATCCTCTCGTACCTGGCGCTCTTTTTCTTTGACCTCCAGCGCTATGGCTCGGACTTCAGCTATGCCCGCCTGGCCGGTCTTGCCAGCTGGGACGCAAATGACGTGGTGCTCGTCCTGATGCCTGCCCTCGCGTGCACTTTGCTGGTGCTTCAGGTCGCCTCGGGACGAGGCAAGATCCTGGCAGTGATGGCCCTCGTCGGCATCGGCGCCACCGTCGCTCGCAGCGGTTCCCGCGGTGGCCTGATCGGCCTCGTCGCGGTGGGGGTCGGGCTGCTCTTCCTGGGACGAGGTGTGGCACTCAGCAAGCGGGTCGTGACCATCCTGGTGGTGGCAGCGGGACTGGCTCTCTGGGCCCCTCACGGGTACTGGCGACAGATGGAGAGCATTCTCCATCCGACGGACGACTACAACTACACCTCCAAGGATGGACGCAAGCAGGTCGGCCGCAGGGGTATCGGCTATATGCTCGCGCGCCCCGTCTTCGGGCTTGGCATCAACAACTTCGAGAAGGCGGAGTGCAGCATTTCGGAGAAGGCGCTGAACACGCCCGCCGGCTATGGCATCCGCTGCACCCCGCCGCACAACTCGTTTGTGCAGGCAGGCGCGGAACTCGGAGTACCGGGCCTCCTGCTCTGGTCGTCGATTCCGCTGTTCGGCATCATATCGCTCGTGAGGCTGGGGCGACGGTTGCCGTATCGCTGGCGCCGGGGCACGCGCGAAGAGCGTTTCTTGCGCATGGCCTGCCCCTACTTTGCGGTGGCCCTCATCGGGTTCACCGCGACATGCTTTTTCCTGAACTTCGCCTGGCTCGAGCCTTACTACGTGCTGGGGGCGTTCGTGGCCGCGCTCATGGGCGTGATCGCGCGTCGTGTGGCGGAGCAGCGGATGGAACTGCACGCGGCCGCGATGCAGGGGAACCGGCTGAATGAAGAAGCGGCAGCAATGCAGGGGCGTCCCGTGCCGATGCTGCCGGGACAGGCGCGTTATCCCCGGCCGCTCGTGATGCTGCCGACTGCGCGGTTGCGCCCGGGCGATGTCAGCTCCTGGTGAGAGGCACGATCGTAGTGACGGATGCCGACGAACGGGCGGCACTGGCGGTCGTGCGATCACTCGGGCGCGCGGGCTGGCGGGTTGTGACCTGTGGGACGACGCGCGCCACGCTCGCCGGCCGGTCACGGCATCGGCGCGCTCGATCGTGGTCGCCGACGCCTTGCATGACCCTGCCGCGTTCGTGGCCGGCGTCGCAGCGATCTCAGCGGCGGAAGGGGCGACGTTCGTCATCCCGATCGCGGAGCCGGCGCTGCTGGCACTGACCGCGCAGCGGGACCTGTTGCCGCCAGGGGCGATTCCGTGGCCCGGCGCCGATGTGGTGCGCGCGGTATGCGACAAGCAGCAAGTCCTGGCGTCCGCGCCGTCGTTCGGCATCGGCGTCCCGCGCCAGGTCGTCATGACGTCGCGCGACGCGGCGCGCGATGGACTCGATTTCCCGGCGGTTGCCAAGCCGAGCCGGTCGGTCGCCGGTTCTCCGGGTCATTCCGTCAAGCTTGGTGTGCAGCATGCAGCCACGCCCGCGGATCTCGATCGCATCCTCGCGACCTGCCCGCCGAAGCCTTTCCCCTCCTGCTGCAGGAACGCGTGCCGGGTCCAGGCGTTGGCGTCTTCCTGCTCCTGTGGGAAGGCAAGCTTCGCGCGGCATTCGCCCACCGCCGGCTCCGCGAGAAGCCGCCGTCAGGCGGCGTGAGCGTGTATCGCGAGAGCATTGCGCTTGATCCAGTGCTGCTCGAGCGCTCCCGGCGGCTCCTGGAGTCCTTCGGGTGGCAGGGCGTGGCCATGGTGGAATACAAGATTGACGAGCGGACCGGCACTCCGATCCTGATGGAAATCAACGGTCGATTCTGGGGGTCGCTCCAGCTCGCGGTCGATGCGGGCGTGGATTTCCCCCGGTTGCTGATCGAGTGTGCGGAGGGTCGATGCGCCCGAGGCGCCGGCCAGCTATCAGGCGGGCACCCGGCTGCGGTGGTGGTGGGGTGACGTGGACCAGCTGCTGCTTCGCCTCCGGCGCAGCAGCGCGGAGCTCGGCCTGCCCGCGGGCAGCCCGGGGCGCCTGCATGCCGCTTGGTGAGTTCCTCGCGCTCCGTGCCGGCGACCGGAACGAGGTGCTGCGACTCGACGATCCGCTGCCCTTCCTGCACGAGTCTCTCCGCTGGTTTCGCGCTGCATGAAGCATCCCACCGTCTCGGTCGTCGTGCCGACCTACAACCGGGCAATGCACATCGGCGCGACGCTGCACGCCATCTTCGCACAATCACTTCCACCGCTGGAAGTCATCGTCATCGATGATGGCTCGACGGACGATACCGCGCAGCGTTGTCGAATCATTCCGCGACCGCGTGGTGTATGTGAGACAGGACAACGCCGGCGTTTCCGCCGCGCGCAATCATGGTGCGCGCCTCGCGACCGGCGACTTCCTGGCGTTCGTGGATTCGGACGACGTCTGGCATGAGCGCAAACTGGAAGTGCAGGTACTGGCATTGCAGCGCTACGGCGCCGGATGGTGCATCTCCGGGTGCGACGTGATCGATCACGACGGCCGGGTGATCGCCGGGCGCGAGGGGTTCGAGGCGGTGTTCCCGGTCTTCCGCCAGTCTGCGGTGCCGGCCGGCGTCGTTCCTGGGACAGTACCTTGCGCGCGGCGAGGTCCAGGTCGAAGGAATGCCGTATACGGTCTTTCATGGAGATGCCTACGATGCGCTCTTCCTGGGGAATTTCGGCCTGCCTTCGTCGGCCGTAGTCGGCACGGACCCTCTTTGCCGAAGCGGCGGGTTCGATCCCACGTTCCGCATGGCCGAGGAGACGGAGTTCTTCCATCGTCTGGCGGCCACCGCAACCGTCGCGGTCGTGATGGCGTCGCTCGTCGGCTATCGCGTCGGCCAGTCGGGCTCGCTGACGTCACCGGCCAATACGGCGACGCTGATCGCCAACGCGCTCACGAGTGTCGATCGCGCCGCTGCCCTGCGCCCGGCACGGAGCGACCGGGCGACGCGGAACTGGGAGTCGGGGCGTCAGGCACTCATGCGGCGCCTCGCCTATACCCATCTCTCCAATTTCGATGGTCGCGGCGCGCGCGGAGTCACTCCGCGGTGCGTGGGCTGCCGGTGCGCCGCATGATGCGTGGTCGCTCGGCGTGATGGCGGCATCGCTCCTTCCCGGGCCGGCCCTGCGAATGCTGCAGCGGGCCCGGCAGAGAAAACCATGAACGTTGCCCCTCGTCGCATTGCCCTGATGCTCGAATCGGATGGTCCCGGCGGGGCGGAGACCATGCTGATGCAGCTCGCCCAGGAACTCCGCCGTCGCGGCCACGAGGTGATTTGTGTGCGGGCCGGACAATGGCTGCGGCTGGCTTGGCGGGGAGCTCCGGAAGCGTGGGTTCGTGACGGACGTCTTCTCGCTGCGCCGCCCGCTCGACCGCGAGTGCCTGCGTGGCATGACGGGCATGCTTCGCCGGCTCCGCATCGACGTGGTGCACAGCCATGAGTTCACCATGGCGATCTACGGCGCGGCCGCGGCGCACCGCCTGCAGATGTCGCACGTCGTCACCATGCATGGCAGTGAGACAGGTGCTACGCCAAGTGGCGACGGCGGGTGGCGCTGCGCGCGGCCTTCACCGCGAGCCGGTCGGTGGTCGCCGTCTCGCGGGCGACGCATGACGCCGATGGTGAAGTCGCTGGGCCTGCCGCCCGGCATCGGTGCTGCACGATCCCGAACGGAATACAGTACTCCGCCGGGCGAGCCGACGCGACGTGCGCCGGGAACTGCGGACTGTCCAGCGGACGACCAACTAGTGCTGGCCGTCGGGAACCTGGTGCCGTGCAAGGGGCACATCCACCTCCTGCGCGCGCTGTCACGTATCAACGGCGACGCTGGGCGCGCGCTGGCATGTGGCGATTGCCGGTGCGGGGGTCGAGGAAACCCGGCTGCGCGAATTCGCCCGGCAGCGCGGCATCGACGCGCGGGTGCACCTCCTCGGGCACCGGAACGACATTCCCGACCTGCTCGCGGCGAGCGACGTCTTTGTCATGCCGTCGCTGCGGGAGGCGCTGCCGATGGCACTGCTCGAGGCGATGTTCGCCGGGAAACCGGTGATCGCGTCACGGGCGGCCGGCATTCCCGAGGTCGATGGTGGAGGGACGCGATGGGTTGCTGGCCGGACCCCGGCGACGAAGTCCAATTGCAGCAGGCCCTGGAACAATTGCTTGGGAGATGAGGCGTTGCGACAGCGTCTCGGGCGTGCCGGCCGCGGGCGCGCGGCCAGCCAGCGAATTCAGTGCCGCGGCCATGACGGATGCATACGAACAGGCGTACGGCATCCGGTAGGGGTGCGAACCGGTCAGGTCGCCTTGGTGGCGAACTCCCAGGCGCTGCGCGGCGACTTGACCAGCCGCCCGATCAGTGCCCGCTCCTCGTTGTCCAGCAGGAACAGGAACACCAGCGTGAAGTAGAGCATGATCATGTGCCACGCCCAGCGCCACCTCGGTCACGATCGGCAGGGACGGCAGCGCGTACAGCATCGCGCCGATGCTGATGCCGAGCGCGAGCAGCGTCAGGTGCCGGCGCCAGCGGTAGCGGATGGGCCACAGGCGCTGGGCCCAGGCGTAGACCAGCGCGCGCGCAGCGAGAAGCCGATCACGGTGGCAATCGCCGCGCCGTACGCGCCGTAGCGCGGGATCAGCAGCCGTGTACAGGATCAGCACGACGACGACCACGATCCATGTGGCATAGGTCGAATAGCGGGTGTGCTCGGTCACGTCGAACGCAAAGCGGAACGTCTCGGCCCAGCCCTCGGCGATGTACGCCAGCAGGATGATCGGGCACGAGCCCCTCCGCCGGATGGAATTCCGGCGTTGTCATGACCGAGAGCACCGGACGGATGAGGGCGGCAATTCCCACGGCCACCGTGATGAGCAGCAGGTTGAAGTAGGAAGAATCCTTCGTCATAGCGGCGGTCGCGGTCAGCGGCCGGCAGCGGCACGAGCTGGTGCCGGTGCGGGTTCCAGGCATTGAGGAAGGGCGTGGCGCCGAGCTGGGACAGCAGGAAGCCGAACTGGTAGGCCATGCCATACAGGCCCGACCGCGGCTACGCCGGGTCCCGCCTGCAGGAAGAAGCGATCCCCGAACGTCAGCAGGAAGCTGCCGGCCCAGGTGAGCTGGTAGGGCACGCCGAAGCGTCGCAGGTCCCGCACCACCTGCACGGTCGAAGTGGAAGCCGGTCTGCCGCAGCAGCCAGGTGGCGAGGCCCACGCCAAGGACGAAGCAGGTAACCAGCGTGCTCAGCAGCAGCCCGGCCACCCCCAGGTGCAGCACCACAATGAACAGGATATTCAGTGACAGCTGGGTGACCAGCTTGGTCGAGCGAGATGCCAAGACAGAGCTGGGCCCGCTGCGTGGTCTGCGCGAAATTGAGCGGCATCGCGAGCAGCGTACCCGGCCGCAAAATTGCAGGCCGCAATGATGATGTACCAGGAGTGACCGGCGCCGCGAAGGCCATACTTCCAGATCAGAGGCGACAGCGCGCTGAGCGCGAGCGCGCCGAGGGAACTGAGGCCGAAGCACGAGGAAATACGCGGTGGATACCAGCCGCGCACGCCCGGCCGGGTCGCTGGTCTTGAAGTAGAAGCGCTGTACGCCCGAGGTCGCGCCGGCCGTGAAGAAGATCGCCGCCACGTCCACGGTCAGGTCCAGCAGTGAGATGATGCCGTAGTCACTGGGGCTCAGGTACCGGGTGTACACCGGCAGCATGAGGAAGCTGACGGCGCGCCCCAGGACAACGGCGAGTCCGTAAATGGCGGTCTGGCGCCCAAGCCTGCGGAAGGAGGTGGCTCGGCTGGCCGGGGTACTGAGCGACGACATCTGCACTCCGCGACCGCTCTCACGCACGGGCACTTCCACAGGGCGCGACCGGTATTCCTCGAAGTCGAGCCGGTGCCCGCCGGTGGTCACGACGCGCTGGCAGTGCCGGGCCAGCCACTGTGTCTTCGTTCCGTCCTCGTCGCCGACAATGCCGGAGCGACGCTCCGACGTGATGACCCAGAAGCGTGGGCGGGCTGCCTGCAGGGAATCAAGCATCGCGACGGGCGTGGTGCTGAGGAATTCGAGCCCCTTCAGCTGGGGCGCCATCCAGGTCGCCTGGATCTTCGGCCAGAGCACGACGGTGCCCTCCGGATCCTCGGCCTCGATGCGCGCCAGCGCCGGCCGGTAGTCGAATCGGGACCCATCGATCAACTGTGATGCGGTGCTGGGAGCGAGCGCCGCGGCCAGGATCAGCAACAGCACCAGGGCGGTTCGGCGCTGATCCTGCGCCGTCGCCGAGATGCATGGACCAGGGCTCCCGCGGCGCCCAGCGCGAGCGGGAAGACCGCGGACAGGTACAGCACCGACACCGGAAGCACATGCAGGTAGCCGCCGGCCAGCAGGATCGGCGAGCGGAACCAGCGCTCCCAGCAGCGTCATGAGGCCAAGGCGGCGCGCGCCGGCGTCCGGGAGCGACACGAGGTAGATGACGCCCAGGGCACTCGCGGTCACCAGGGCCGGAGAAAGGTTGAACGCGATGGACGGGAGCAGGCGATACGCCGAACCCGCCGCTTCCCCGACGAGGCGCTCGGTCGTGAAGAACATCCAGAGGACGGCGTAGATACCCGAGCAGGATGATCGCCGCCGGGATCCAGCTGTTGCGCCAGCGCCAGTGCGTGTCGGCCAGCGCCACCCGAACGCCGCCGGCATCGGTTACGAGATGCGCGGCGAGCGTCATGCCGAGCGCAGAAAGGGCAAACGTCGGATGGGTCAGCGTTCCAGCCAGCAGCCACAGCAGCACCATGCGATGGTCCCGTGGCGGCATCAGTGCGCATGGCGCGGAGCAGTGCGGCGGCAAACAGCGCCCCGACGAGGAAAATCAGTGACCAATACCGGATGCTCTGCGAGATGTCGATATGCAGGGGAAGGACGACAAGGATGCCCGCCGCGACGATGGCGGCACCGCGGCCAAGATTCTGCCGCACCAGCGTCCAGGTCGCGGCGATCCCGAGCATGCCGAAGATGAACGCCGGCAGCCGGAGGAGGACCGTGGCATGCGGCGCCAGCGTCGCCAGCGGGTGCATGGCGAGGAAGTACAATGGGCGCAGCTCCATGCCGCCCGGACCGAGGGGCGACCGGACGAGCCCCCGCGCCTCGTAGATCGAATAGATCTCGTCCTGCCAGAGATCGAACCAGAAGAGGCCGGGCAACCGCAGCAGTGCCGCGATGGCGAGAATGACCAGGAGGATGCGCAGGTCGGTCTTGTCCGGCGTGTCCGGGCTGGTAGCGGGCGGCAACGCTCGCCCTTTCATTCATGGCTGGAACTGGCGATTCTCCTGCGGCCAAGTGTTTTCCGGATTTGAAGTTAGTCAATGGAGCGGAGCATTGACCGTGCCATGAGCACGCGGGCGCCCGACCCGCGCGATGAACCCGTCATCTCGTCCGCACCGCAGCAGAATTCGCACGGTCGATGCCCTTCGCGGGCTGGCCGCGCTTGCCGTCGTTTTCTATCACGTGCAGGCCGCCCTCAACCGGGGCGAGCAGGCCTGGATCCCCGATGCCTGGCGCGGATTTGCCGACGGCGGACACTTTGGCGTCAACGTCTTCTTCGTCCTGAGCGGATTTGTCATTGCCCGCTCGGTGCGCGAAGGATCGATGACGCTCGGCTATTTCGGCCGCTTCGCGCTGCGGCGCTCCATCCGGCTCGATCCCCCATACTGGTCGGCGATCGGACTGGAGGTGAGCTTCATCCTTCTGGGTCGCGCGGCTTTTCCATCGCTGGCAACCGCGTTGCCGTCGGTTCCGCAACTCATCGCGCATCTCGCGTACCTGCAGGACATCCTCGGGTACGGTCACCTGATCCCGATCTTCTGGACACTCTGCTACGAGTTCCAGTTCTACCTGACGTTTGTCGGCATCCTGGTCACCGGTCACTTCCTGGCAGACCTGTTCGGTCGTCGGGCCGGCACGATCGCGCTCGGAATCCTCTTCGGAGCCCTGTTCCTTGCCTCCGTCGGCTCGCACCATGGCTGGCTGGGTCATGTGCCGCGTGGCGTGGCCATCGACCGCTGGTATGAATTCTTCACCGGTGTACTGGCATGGTGGGTGGTTGCAGGTGTTGTCCGGCTCCCGGTGCTTGGGGCCGCGTGGCTTGCCAATGGCTTGCTCGCCCGGCATCCAAATTCACTGATTGAAATCGTGCTGATCACCAGCGTCAGCTCGCTCTGCCTGCTGGGCGCCATCCGCCCGGCCCTCGACCAGCGCTTCGCCTCCCGTCCCCTGCAGTTCCTCGGCGCGATTTCGTACAGCCTGTACCTGTACCACGCCACGGTTGGATGGCGTATCATCTCCCTGGCACAGCACTTCTGGGGAATGTCGCTGCCGCCGTTGGTGGGCCTCGCAGCCTGGCTGTCCGCCGTCGGGGCCGCGATTGTCGCGGGGTATGTCGGGTGGCGCCTGATCGAGCGACCCTCTCTCAACCTGTCGAAGAAGGTCTCCCTGCCGCGTCGTGGCGACCAGAGTGCGTCGATCGCCGTGCTCAGCGTGCCGGGAGCAGCGGCGCCCCCGTAGCCGCCTGGATCGAATCGAAGGTTTCTCCCGCAGACAATTCCACCAGCAGCAGGCCCCGCGGGTGTCACGTCGAGGACCGCGCGCTCGGTGATGATCCGGTCGACACAGCGGCGCCCGGTCAGCGGCAGGGTGCACCGTTCGAGGATCTTGGGTGCCCCATCGCGCGCGGTGTGTTCCATGATCACGACGACACGCCGGGATCCCGCCACGAGGTCCATCGCCCCGCCCATGCCCTTCACCATCTTGCCCGGGACCATCCAGTTGGCGAGGTCTCCCTCCTGCGACACCTGCAGCGCGCCCAGGATCGACAGGGGCACATGCCCGCCGCGAATCATGGCGAAGCTGAGCGCACTGTCGAAGTAACTGCATCCGGGCAGCTCGCTCACCGTCTCCTTGCCCGCGTTGATCAGGTCGGCATCGACCTCCGCCTCTGCCGGATAGGGGCCGACGCCGAGCATGCCGTTTTCCGATTGCAGCACCACGGGCACACCGGCGGGCACGTAGTTGGCCACCAGTGTGGGCATGCCGATACCAAGGTTCACGTAGTAGCCGGTTGCGGCCGAAAGGCCGGCCAGTTCCTGTGCCGCCCGGCGCGCGATGACCTCGCGGACATCCATGCTCAGGCCTTCCTGACGGTGCGGCGCTCGATGCGCTTGGCGTTCTCGCGGCAGGCCACCACGCGCTGCACGAAGATGCCCGGCGTGTGCACCTGGTCGGGATCGATCGCGCCGGCGGGGACGAGGTGCTCGACCTCGGCCACCGTCACCCGGCCGGCCATCGCGACGAGCGGATTGAAGTTCCGGGCCGTCTTGCGGTACACGAGATTGCCCTCGGTATCGCCCTTCCACGCGTGCACCAGGGCAAAGTCGCCGGTGATGCCGCGCTCGAGGACGTACTCACGCCCGTCGAACGCGCGCGTTTCCTTGCCGGTGGCCACGGGGGTGTTGACGCCGGTCGCCGTGTAGAACCCCGGAATGCCGGCGCCGCCGGCCCGCAGCCGCTCGGCGAGCGTGCCCTGCGGCACCAGTTCCACCTCGAGCGCGCCCGAGAGCATGAGCTGCTCGAAGACGTCGTTCTCGCCCACGTAGCTCGCCATCATCTTGCGCACCTGCCCGCTGCGCATCAGCTGCACGAGGCCGAACTGCGTGGTCCCGGCGTTGTTGCTCACGACCGTGAGGCCTTTCCGGCCGTGATCGTGCACGGCACCGATCAGCTCCTCCGGTATACCGCACAGGCCGAACCCGCCCACCAGCAGGGTGGCGCCTTCGGGGAGGTCGGCAACGGCGCTGCCGGCGTCATCGAACACCTTGGTCACTGTGAGCTCGCCTCGGGAGGAATGCAGGCCGAAGTTACCGTGATCCGCTCAGGTGCAGCAAGCAGGAGGCGGTCAGAACTCGGGTTCGCGCCGGGGCAGGAAAGGAACGATCGGCAGCAGGGCGAGATGCGCGAACGCCGTGAGCCTGGTGCCGGGCCAGGCGATCGCCTGCATGTAGTAGCCCGCCGATTTCCGCAGGTCGTGAGACCAGAAGTAGCGCCAGCCGCGCGCGCAGTATTCACGGCCGATGCGGCGGTGCAGGATGGCCCGGTGCTCGGGCGAGAGTGCGATGTCACTGTTCACCGCCTGGATGCTGCGCAGGACGTTCTCACGCTGGCGATCGCTTCCGTTGTAGCTGTTGTCGCCATGCCGCCGCACCTCCACCAGCACCTCGTCCATGAATGCAATCGGCCGCCCAAGGGCATAGACTTGCAGCACAAGGTAGAGATCTTCGGCGCCGCGCAGGCCCGAGCGCGACCAGCAGGTATCGAGCGTGCTGCGGCGGAAGAGGCTCGCCTGGAGCCATCCGGGCAGCTCGGGGCAGGGTGCCAGTGCCGCAAACGGGTCACCCTCGATGACGCGCGCGTTCCCCGCGCGGGCCCGACGCGTGCCGATCTCGCGCAGCCGCGGAACAAAATCGAACTGCGTGCCTGCGAGAACGGCGCCGTCCTGCGTCCTGATGAAATTCGCGAAGCTGTAGGCGAGCTCGGGTTCGGCGTCGAGTACTTCGAGGTGCCGTTCCAGGAACGTGGGCCGCCACAGATCATCGGCGTCGAGAAACGTGAGGAACTCGCCGCGTGCGAGCGTGCGTCCGTGGTTGCGCGCCGAGGAGGTGCCGCCATTCTCCTTCCGCACCGGGCGCACCCGCGGGTCGGTCTGCGCGGCAAGAATGGCCGGCGTGTCATCGGTCGACCCATCGTCAACCACGATGACCTCGAAGTCGCGGAAGGTCTGCGCCAGAATGCTGTTGATGGCATCCGGCAGGTATCGCCCGTAGTTGTAGGTCGGGATGATGATGCTGACGCGCGGAGTGGCATCGCTCATTCGCTGGCCTCGGCGCTGATGGCGGTCTGTAGCTGCCTGCCCGCAACGATCAACCGGTCGAGGTCGACGCCTGTGCGCCCGGGAAAAGCGCGGACCAGTGCCTCCGTCGCGACATTGCCCGGTGCGCCCGGCGCATAAGGGCAACCGCCGATCCCGCCGGCACTCCCGTCGAAGATCGCGATGCCGAGGTCAGCTGCGGCGAGCACGTTGGCGACGGCCTGACCATAGGTGTCGTGGCAATGCAGGGCCAGCTGCGATGCTGGAATGGTACGCAGCATCAGCTCGATCAGCCTGCGCACCTCGTCCGGCCGCGCGCGCCCGATGGTGTCGCCGAGCGAGACCTCGGCGCAACCCTCCTCGAGCAGCGCGCTCGCCACGCGGAGTACGGCCGAGGGCGCCACCGGGCCCTCGTACGGGCACGAGAAGGCCGTGGAGACGTATCCCCGTACAGGAACCGGGCTGGCGGCGATCACGGGCGCGAAGCGGTCCAGCGTCTGCGCGATCGTTGCGTTGGTGTTCTTCAGTGAAAAGGTCTCGCTTGCAGCAGTAAAGACGGCAATGATGTCGACGCGTGCCGCCAGTGCACGGTCGAGCCCCTGCAGGTTGGGAACCAGTGCATGATACCGCACACCGGGTTGCCGCCGGATCTGCGCGAATACCTCAGCGGCATCCGCGAGCTGCGGGACCCAGCGCGGCGACACGAACGAGGAGACTTCGACGTCGCCGATCCCGCAGCGCGACAGGGCGTCGACAAACGCAACCTTTGCCTCGGTCGACACAAGCGTTTCCAGGCTTTGCAGGCCATCGCGCGGCCCGACCTCAACGAGACGTACCCCGTCAGTGGGCATGCGTGTTCCGTCGAAGGACGGCCCAGACCAGGTCACCCAGGCGATACGGGAGTGCCAGCCGCCCGATCCGTTCCATGAGGCCGCCGAGCCGCGGTGGGCGGCCGTTCCCGACGGGTTCGTCGCCGATTCCCAGGGAATGCAGCCCATGCGCCAGCGTGAGCCACTTGGTGCGGGGACGATACTCGATCAGGGTCCAGTACTCCGGGTCGAAGAGTCGCGTCAGCGAGCGCCGGTTGAGGTAGATCGGGGTATCACCCGGGCGATACTGATGCCACTTCATCCCGGCCAGGCGCGCGACCAGGGCGTCGACGTCCCATGTCTCGATTGCCACCAGCCCACCGGGCCGGACCAAGTCGCGCGCGGCGCGTTCGGCGGCACGGGCGTCCGGCAACTGCTCGAACACATTGATGAACGTGAGCGCGTCATACTGCTGCGTACCCAGGAGCGGCGTCGGGAAGGACGCACAAACCACGTCGAGATCAAATCGCGTCCGGGCCTGATCGACCGCCCATTCACTCACTTCGCACCCGCGCACCTGCCAGCCGCGTTGGCGCGCCTCGTCCAGGAAGACACCGGTCGCACTCCCGACATCGAGCAGCGAACCCGGTGACGACATGTCTGCCGCCAGGTCAGCCAGATACCGCCGTGCCCGTCGGCGATGGAGCGACTCCTCGCCCAGATAGGACGAGTACCCGATCGGCGAACCATGGAAATAAGTCCGATCGTAAAGTGTCGGCAGGATGCTCAGGTCGGGCGCGTACTCCGAGAATTGCACCGTACAGTCGGCACAGCGGAATATGCGCAGTCCGTCCTTCCGTCCCATCTCTGCGGAAGGTCGGCCGCCGCACAGGGGACAGTTCTCCTGGATCATTTCAGCGACCGCGCTCCGGAACTGAGGAAAATGACTTGACCAGCCGGGCAAGGAAGAGGCCATGGGCGTGGCAAGGGAACTCGTTGTTTCACATCGAGTTATGCGTTATGTTGAACCGCAATGACTGAGGCAATGTTGCCCGCTGGCAACGTCCGCGTGCTGCATGCCATCGCTCCGGGTCCTGTCGGGGGCGCCGAGACCGCCGTCCTGAGCCTGGTGCAGGGTCTCAAGGACGCGGACGTGCCGGTTGTCATAGTTGCGCTGGCCGATTCAAGTTCCGCCCCCTTCGTCGAGCGGGTCCGCGATGCCGGGGTACCCATTGAAGTTGTGCCGGCGAGTGGTCGAACCTACTGGCGTGACTGGGCGGGCATCAGGGCCGCTGTCCGCCGGCACGGCCTCACGCTCATCCACACGCATGGATATCGCGCGGACATGATGGGCCTGTTGGCCGCTCGCGCAGACGGCGTCCGGTGCCTGGCGACGGCGCACGGATTTACCGGTGGCGATCGCAAGAATCGCCTGAACCAGCGGCTCGCGATCACCGCGCTCAGGCGTCACGATGCGGTCGTCTCGGTGTCGACGCCACTCGCCGCAGTGCTGGCTCAGGCGGGTATCAGGGCGGATCGCATCCAGACCATACCCAATGCGTGGCGAGCTCCATCGCAGCGAGTGCTGGATCGATCGCTCGCACGCGAATCGCTCGCCCTGCCGGCAACCGGACCGGTGGTCGGTTGGGTCGGTCGCCTGAGCCCTGTGAAGGGAGCGGATGTGGCCGTGGCGGCCATGTCTGCAGTCGCGACCCCGGGTACGCAGTTCGTGTTCCTTGGTGACGGGCCCGAGCGAGCGGCACTCGGGCGCCAGGTCACGCAACTGGGCCTGCAATCCAGGGTGCGCTTTGCCGGCGCGCGTCCCGATGCAGCCAGTCTCCTCAGTGCCTTCGACGCCCTGGTCCTGAGTTCGCGAAGCGAGGGTACGCCAATGGTCCTGCTCGAGGCTATCCATGCGGGAACGCCCATCGTTGCCACGGCCGTGGGCGGCGTTCCCGACCTCCTGGGCGCTGCGGGCGGCCTGCTGGTGCCCCCGGAAGATCCGGCTGCGCTGGCCGTGGCGATCGACACGGTGCTGGCGCGGCCAGCCGATGCGCATGCACGGACCGTAACGGCCCGCGCGCGAATCGCCGAAAATTTCGATGCGTCGATCTGGGTCGCTCGTCATATCGCACTCTATCATCGCCTGCTGGAGAATCGCAGCTAGTGCTCGATACCCTCGGCTATTCCCTGGTCGCCGTCCCGGTCCTGTGTTTCGGTTACGCCCTGGTCGGCTACCCTGGACTCCTCTGGCTGCTGTCGCGTGCCGCGCCGCGCCCGCGTACCTGGACCAACCCGGCGGAATGGCCGATGATCGCGATCCTCGTGCCCGCATACAACGAGGAGGCATCGATCGCCGGCACGCTCGAAAGCCTCCTGGCACTCGACTACCCGGTGGAGCGCCGGCAGGTGGTGGTGATGTCCGATGCGTCGACCGACGGGACTGATGCGATCGTGCGAGGCTACGAGCCCCGTGGCGTGCGGCTCATGCGGGCCCCCGAGCGTCGGGGCAAGAGCGCCGCGGAGAACCGGGTGCTGCCGCAGGTGCAGTGCGACATCGTGGTCAACACCGACGCCACGATCCGCATCCCCCCGGCATCGCTCAAGCCGTTGCTGCGCGTCTTCCAGGATCCGGCCATCGGCGCGGCCTCGGGTCGTGATATCAGCGTAGGGGACCTGACAGTCGAGGCGAATACCAGTGAAGCCGGATACGTCGGCTATGAAATGGGCGTACGTGCCCTGGAGACGCGGTTCGGTGGAATCATCGGCGCCAGTGGCTGCTTCTATGCCATCCGGCGCAACCTGGTGGACACGGCGTTTCCGGAGGAGCTGAGCCGCGACTTTGCGTCCCCCCTCCGGGTGCGCCAGCTCGGGTACCACACGGTCTCGGTCGATGAGGCCGTGTGCGTCGTTCCGCGCGCACGTGGCCTCGGTGCCGAGTTCCGCCGGAAGATCAGGACGATGTTGCGCGGCCTGAATACGCTGTGGTATTTGCGCTCCCTCTTGAATCCGTTTCGCTATGGCCGGTTCGCCTGGATGCTGGCCAGCCACAAGCTGGCGCGCTGGCTCGGCTTCCTCACGTTGCCCCTGGCAGGCGTCGGGTTGCTGCTGCTGGCGCCAAGGCATCTATGGGCCGCCGCGCTGGCTGGGGCTGTGGCGGTCGTACTCCTGGTTGGCGGCCTTGCCCTCCAGCGCGATGACGATCGTGGGTTGCCGCGCCTCGTGGCGCGCGCCGGCTTCGCCGTGGCATCGGCCACGGCCGGGTTTATTGCCTGGATGCAGTTTTTCGGGGGAACCCGGGCCGCCACGTGGGAACCCACGCGACGGCCGGAGGCGAGTGCTGCGGGTGCTGCTACCAGCCCCCGCGGCGGAACAGGATGACCGGCACCGTCCGAAGCATGATCTTCAGGTCCTCGGCGAGGCCGCGGCGCTGGATGTACTCGTGGTCGAACTGCACCTTGCGCTTGACGTCATCCAGGTTGGTGTCGTACGACTGGTTCACCTGGGCCCACCCGGTAATGCCCGGCCGGGCAAGCTGGCGCTTCTCGTAGTCCGGGATCTGCTGCCGCAGGTCCTTGAAAATCGTCGGCCGCTCCGGCCGCGGGCCCACCAGGTTCATGTCGCCCCGCAACACATTGAAGAGCTGCGGAAGTTCGTCCAGCCGGAACTGCCGGAGCACTCGGCCAATGCGGGTGACCCGGGTGTCATCGTTCGAGGCCCACACGGCTCCGGTCGAGGCTTCTGCGTCGGTGCGCATTGTCCGGAACTTGTAGATGACGAAGGGCAGGCCACCCTGGTCATCGCGCCGGCGCGTATCACGTCGCGATGCGCGACCGGCTCGCCGGTTCAGTCCCACCCGCGTCTGGGAGTAGATGACCGGTCCGGGCGAGGTCACCTTCACCAGGATCGCGATCAGCAGCATGACCGGCGCCGTGACGACGATCAGCGCCGATGCGACGATGACGTTCAGGATGCGCCGCGGTACTTCGTGGCTGGTGGCGTCGGGCATCGGCTGGTCGCGAACCTGGTTCAATCGCGGTGTCTGCCGTGCCTCAGGCTTGGCGAATACCGGGACCGTCGTCGCCGGTGGCGTCGGACGGCTGTGCCGCAGGGGGGCACGTTCGCTGGACTGCGGCGCAAGTGACTCGGACATAGGCGTCAGTTTGAGAAGAGGCCGGCGAACGCCGCAATGGCGAAGGCCAGGCCGCTGATTCCGGCAATGATCGGGAGCACGTTGGTGCTGCTGCGACGACCGACATTGAACTGGTCGCCGGTTCGCACACCCATCTCGTCGAGGGATGCGCCGTTCACGAAAAACTGACGAACCTGATACTTGTCATACAACACCTTGTCGAGCCTTTTCACAACCGTCTTCTGCGGGTCGCCCGCTCCAGCTCAGCCCACCGGCCGCCACAATAACTTCGGATGCGGCGCTCTCCGGCGGAAGGTCATAGAAGCCTGGCTTCGCCACCTCGCCCACGACAGCCACCCGAATCAATGACCGCGCCTCGACTTCGGGATTGGTCATGTACTTCCGCAATTGCTGGTCGAGATAGCCGATCCAGCTCCGATCGCAATACCCCGTGCAGGCTGATCGGGTTCAGGTTGGGCAGCTCGATCGTGGTGTCCGGGCGCACGGAAAATGTCCTGCTGAACGCCGTATCTCCCACAACAACAAGCTGAATGCCGGTCGCCCGGAGAAAAATCGCCATTCTGGAGGCGCTGCTTGATGACCATGGCAATGGCGCCGTTCTTCTGGTCCGCCGGCAACGCTGCAAGTTGCTGCTCCAACTGGGCGCGAGTCGCCAGTGGATGGGGGGTATTCAGGTCTTGTGCTGCGGCCGACGTGGCGATTGCCACGAGCAGGCAGATGCCTGCCAGCAGCACGCGCATCAGGCCTCCCCCGAGGTACGTCGAAATCCAGTCGTCAAGCGTTCTCCGATCAGGCCAAGTTGGGTGAGCCGAGCCCGGAACCCGGCCAGCTCAGCCTCAGTATCCGGTGGCAAGACCCGCGCTCCGCACACGGGGCAACGCGGAAAGCTTTCATCGCTCCGCATGACCGGCTTCGCGTCCGTGTGACAAGCCGGGCAACTCATGGAATCGCCGTTGAGCCGAGGTGAGGAGTGCCAAGTGGTCATTGCTCCCCAACTTGCAGTATCAAAACTGAAGCCGGGCGGGGCTGCCATTGGTTCCCCAAGCTCGAAACGGCGTAAACCTTTTTATGTCAACCGCTTAAAGCTTAGCCCAGCCCGGGCTTTGCGCCAGCGGTCGTTTCCGGTTGACCGGGGGTGTGGGGTCTACCCTACGTCCCGGGCCCGGATTGCTTGCTAAGGACCACAGGGTTCACGGCAAGCGAATCCATTTTTTACACCAGACGCGCCGTTCGGGCGCGGAGCTGATATGACCCCAGCCGGTCCGCCAGTGTCCTGGAGTTCGCGGTGCCTCCAACAGTGATCCTGATCGCCAACGATCAGGAGTGGACGGCGCGATCGCTGGAGAGCGTCCTTGCTCCCCACGGCTTCGACATTGTGCGTGCCTATACTGGTCAACAGGCAATCGATGCCGCGCGTTCGCGCCTGCCTTCGCTCATCCTTCTCGATGCTCAGCTGCCAGACATCCACGGCTTCGAAGTGTGCCGCGTGCTTCGATCAGACCCCTCCGTAGGCCCGGGCGTTCCGATCATTATCACGACAGCAGGGCCATCCGGGCGCGCTCAGCGCCTGGAAGCGACCCGGGCTGGTGCGTGGGACTTCATGGGCCAGCCACTGGATGGTGAACTGGTCCTGGCCAAGGTGGAGACCTATCTCGCCGCTGCCGAGGCCATACGCGCGGCGCAGGAACTCCGCATCAGCCCCGCATCCGAACCCACGGCAGCTGGCCCCCTCTAAACATGACCACCTGTAGTTCAACACGAAGGGGCGACATCGGTCGCCCCTCCGTGACGTTGCTCGCGTTTCAATAATGTCGTTACACTGGCGTTTCACTCTGTTACGAATCAAGTCTCTGGTTGCCCAGACCCCAATTCGCCGATCGAGCTGATTTCGTCCGCGGTATAGCCGTAGACGTAGGCGTAGTGACGATACGCGCCCTCGGCCCGGATGTCGTTGAGCACGGCCCCAAGCACCTCCACTGGCAGCCGGTCGAACAGGCGCAATTTCGCCAGGGCGAACTCGCGGTCGGTTTCCCCGGCCCGGAGCACCAGCAGCACGTTCTTGGTGAGCGTCGAGAGCACGAACGGATCGACGCCGGCGCCAAGCGGCGGGCTGTCCACGATGACACAGTCGTAGCGCCGCTGGAGGTTGGCCATGAGCTTCACCATCGCCTCACTGCCGAGCATTTCCGGACCCCGCTCGAAGCGCGTTCCGCACGGGATCATGGTCAGGTTCGGGTGACCTCCGGAGCGGAGCACCTGTTCTACCGGAGCCGTTCCCGCCAGGCAATCGAGCAGGCCCGGCTTGCGATCGACACCGAAGCTCCGGTGCAGTTCACCGCGCCGGATGTCGCCGTCGACCAGGGCTACCTTGTAGCCCGACTCGGCGAAGCTCAGCGCAAGGTTGGCGGAGACGAGTGACTTGCCGTCGCCTGGCCCCGGGCTCGAGATGGTGATCGTCACCGGCCCCTTGGCCGAGCCCAATGTGTGGGTCACGTTCATCCGGATGGTCCGGAACGCTTCCACGACATTGGCCGCCTCTTCCGGGCTCTGCGCCAGCTTGCCGCGACGACGAATCTGCGGCACGGCGCCGAGAATCGAGAGGCCCAGTTCCTTCTCGACCTGGTCCGGGTAGCGGAAGCGCCGGTCGAAGCGGTCGAGCAGGATCGCGAGACCCAGTGCGAAGGCCAGGCTGCCCAGGGCACCCAGACCCACAAGCCGCAGCTGATCGTTGGCATCCGGCCGGCTCGGAGGCACCGCCGGATCGAGCACGCGGACATCTGGCAGCGCGCTCGCCTCCGCCAGTTTCGCCTCTTCGTACCGCTGCTGCAGGTTCCGGTACAGGCCGTCCGCCGCCTGCATTTCACGGGTAAGACGCTGCTCGTTGATGGAGCGCTGCGGAATCGACTGCAATTCCTTGGACGAGCTGACAATGTGGTTGTTGATGGTCTCCTCACTCGAGGCCATCTGGTGGGTCAGCTGGCCGACCAGCCCTGGAATCACCACGTTGCGCAGGTTGACGATGCGCGCCTGGAGTTCCTGGACCGGCTTGTACTCGTCAGTGAAGCGTTGCTTCATGACGCGGAGGCTTGCTTCCGCGTCCGAGAGTTCCGCCAGCGACTTGACCAGCTCAGGTGCGTTCTGTACGGGGGGAATCGTCCGGAACGCGTCCGTTGACGTTGCGCCCGACTGAAACTCCCTCAAGGTACTGGTCAGTGCATCGCGATCGCGCCTGAGCGAGTCGGCCCGCACCTTCTCGTTGAAAAACTGGCTGATGACGGTCGGCTGGGTCATGGCCAGGCCCGCGGCCACCGGCGCGTCCGACGGCAGCGTAATCGTCTGGACCCGGAAGCCCTCCAGGGCCTGCTCAGCATCACGCAACTGCGTCGCGCTGTACTGCAGCTGATCCTTGAGAACCGTGGCCGTCTCGCGCAGCTTGGCGCGCTTGAGGTCGGCGGCCAGCGCGACGAACTGGGTGGTGAGCCCGTTCACGATGTCGGTGGCGCGCTGCGGATCGTCGCCGGCAAGCGAAACCCGCATGAAGTTGCCGTTGTCGGCCATGACAATGCGCAGCTTCTTGAGCAGCAGCGCGGAGGCGTCGCGATGGGAGGCGACGGTGAACTCGGCCTTCTGGCCTGCCGGCAGCGCCGCCGAGTTCGGGACCCACGCGAAGCCGACTTCGCGACCGAGCGAGTCACCGGCGTTGGCTCGTGCCACGGTGCTGCCGTCGTCGAGCAGGAGGCGGAACGCACCCGACGAAGCGTCGCGCTCCACGGTGTAGCGTCCCGGGCGGAACCGCGATCCCAGGGCAAAGCCCTTGAACAGGGACGAGTCCCGCACATGGGATGGCGTGATGAACAGGGCCTGGCGCTGAACGACGGAGTCCAGCACCGCGTTGGTCTTGAGCAATTCGACCCACTGCACCGAGTTGAGGAGCTCTTCGGCGCGGATCGGGCCGCTCTTGTCGGTCGGGGTTTCGATGTAGATGGTCGACGTGACCGTGTATTCCGGCTTCACGAAGCGAGAACCCAGCACGCTCAGCGCGGTCCCGAGAAGGGCCACCATCAGCACCAGCCAGCGATAGCGCTTGATGGCAGCCGCGAACCGCTCCCAAGGTATGCCCGCCTCTGGTTCCTCGAGGGGCGGCAGCTGTCCCTGCCAGGGCAACCCGGCAGCGCTCGGTGCGGCGAGGGACTCCCCTGCGGCCGGTGAAATCGGGCTGGTCAATTCGCTGGCCATGCACTCTCCTTGGAAGCCACCCCCGATCCGGGGGCCTGACGTGAAGCGGTCACCGGCGGAAAATCGCAAGACCGGTACCCACACGATCCCCTTCTGCCGGGCCCCTTTACCTGTAGTCCAATCCCTTACCCCTGCACGGTTTAGATGGTCCTCACGATCCTGGGGCTGTGGCGCGCCCGCATCGGCATGTTGCTTGCCTGTCGCATGAGGCAGGTTTCTCGGTCAAACTTGCTTGACTCACGCAACAGGGGCGGCTAGTCTGCCCCCCACACCGGCCTCCGCGCCTTCAGCGCGTGCCAGACACCTCGGAGAGCAGACTGACAACCCTGATGGAGGTGTCCGAGGCGACCCGCGATCCGCTGGCCATCCCCGCCGAGGTCAAGGCCAGCATCCGGATCCTGGTCGTCGACGACGAGCGGACCCTGCGGGAGAGCTGCGCCAGCGTGCTGCAGATGGACGGCTACAACGTCACGCTGATCGGCCGGGGCGAGGAGGCGCTGGAGACCGTCAAGCGCCGCAAGTTCGACATCATTCTCGTCGATCTCTACATGTCGCAGATGTCCGGGCCTGGACATCCTCCGGGCCGCGCTGGAGCGACAATCGCGATACCATCGTCGTCGTCATGACCGGCAATCCGAGCGTCACCAGCAGCATCGAGGCGCTGCGAGCCGGGCGCCTGGGACTACCTCCCCAAGCCGTTCTCCGCCACCCACCTCCAGGTGCTGATCGGCCGGGCCTCGCACGCCGTGATGGTGTCGCGCGAGACGCGGGACCTGCGCCTGCAGCTGCATGCAGCAGAACGGGCACAGCGACAAGATCGCGCTCATCGGGATCTCGCCGCTGTTCCGCAAGGCGGTGGAGCTGGCGCGCAAGGTGGCGCGCGACCGATGCCTCGGTGCTTCATCAGCGGCGAGAGCGGCACCGGCAAGGAAGTGATCGCCCAGTTCATCCACCAGCACAGCCGGCGGGCCGGCCAGCAGCTGGTGCCGATCAACTGCGCCGCGCTGCCCGAGCCGCTGCTCGAGTCGGAGATGTTCGGCCACCGGAAGGGCGCGTTCACCGGGGCCGACCGCGACAAGCCCGGCCTGCTGGAGACCGCCAACGGCGGCACGCTCTTCCTCGACGAGCTCACCGAGATGTCGATGCCGCTGCAGGCCAAGCTGCTGCGCGTCATTCAGGACGGCGTGGTGCGGCGGGTGGGCAGCGAGAACCCAGGATGCGGTGGTGGACGTCCGGTTCATCTCCGCCACCAACCGGGATCCGCAGGAGGCGGTGAACGCGGGCGTGCTGCGCGGCGACCTGTTCTACCGGCTGCGCGTCGTGCCCGATCAAGCTGCCGCCGCTGCGCAAGCGGCCGGAGGACATTCCGCTGCTCGCCAATCACTTCCTGACCTACTACTGGCAGCGCCACCGCCAGATGGGCGACCGGGTGCCGCAAGCTGAGCGAGGCGAGCATCGTGCTTCCTGCGCTCGCGGCCCTGGCGGGGCAACGTGCGGGAGCTGCAGAACGTCATCGAGCATGTCGCGGTGCTGGCGGAACCGGATCAGGTCATCCAGCCGAACGACATTCCGATCTACGAGGACGCCAGCGAATGGCCGGCCGACGGCCGCGAGTTGCCAGCGCGCGCGTCATGGACTGACGAGGCCTATCACCCGGCCAAGGACCGGCGTCGTCGCCCAGTTCGAGAAGGAATACCTCACCCGCCTGATCGGCCGGGCCGGCGGCAACATGTCCAAGGCGGCGCGGCTGGCCAGCATCGACCGCACCACGCTGTACCGCCTGATGGACAAGCACAGCCTTCCAAGGCGACGCACCGGAGATCGAGTGAGTTCCGTGGACGCCTCGCAGCGACCGGGTGCCGGCGCATCCGGTCCGACGGCGGCCGTCGAGCCGCGTCGAGGTCTGGATCGGCAGACGAGGTCGTCGACGATCAGCCCAGCCCATGTTCGAGGACGTTGCGCAGCCGTGCTGGACCGAGGGCGAGTCGCCGGCGGCTGCTCATCACGCGGCACGCCCGAGGAAATGACGGCGCTGCTCCGCGACATCAGCAATACGGTGCGAGCGGCGCTCACGCCGGCGCCGATGACTGCGCCGCGCTGCCGCGGACTGCATCCTGCCGCGCGCTGCTGGCACTGCATCCGCGCGCGACTCGCGGCCATCCTCGCCGCATGGCCATCGCCCATCGATGCCAGGAGTCACTCGTCCTCGGCGCCATCGAGCAGCGTGCACGCAGCCGGCTGGAGCCGGACTGGGCGCAGCACTTCGCCGACCGGCTGTCGGGCCCCGACGGTCTGGAACTGGTGGTGGAGGTCGCGCACGACCTCCGGTCGCCACTCACCTCGATTCTGTTCCTGGCCGAGACCCTGCAGCGGGGGCGGAGCGGGCCGTCAACGCGGTGCAGGAGCGCCAGCTCGGCCTGATCTACAGCGCGGCGTTCGGTCTGAGCTCGGTGGCGAGCGACGTCATCGAGCTGGCGCGCGGGCGGCGACCGGCTGGTGGATCTCGACCCGATTCCGTTCTCCATCACCGACATCCTCGAATCGGTGCGCGACATCGTGCAGCCCATCGCGGAGGAGAAGGGCCTGGCGGTGCGGCTGACGCCGCCGGAGCCGGACTTCCGCGTCGGGTCACCCGGTGGCGCTGAGTCGCGGGTGCTGCTCAACCTGACGACCAACGCCCTCAAGTTCACCGACGGAAGGGTACGTCGAGGTGCGTGGCGTCAACAGCTGGGCGACGACCCGGGTCGAGTTCTCGGTGCGCGATACCGGGCGCGGCATTCCTCCGCCAGGCGATGGCTGACGCTGTTCGAGCCGTTCCGCCGGCGGCAGAAGCGGGCGAGTACGCCTTCTCCGGCTCCGGCCTCGGGCTGTCGATCTGCCGCAAGCTGGTCGAGGCGATGGGCTCCACCCTGCAGGTGGAGACCGAACCGGGGCAGGGCACCCGCTTCTATTTTGCCCTCGAGCTTCCACGCGCGCGCATGGCGCCTGACGCCGCCACCACTCGCACTGATGCTGCGCCTGCTCCACGTCGTCGGGGCCCGGCCGAATTTCATGAAGGTCGGCGCCGATGCTCCGCGCCGCCGCCGCAGTCCCGGTCGACCGGCATCCTGGTCCACACCGGCCAGCACTACGACGCGGCGATGAGCGACGCTTCTTCGCCGACCTCGACCTGCCCGCACCCGATGTGAACTCGGGGTTGGCGCCGGGTCGCACGCGGTACAGACGGGGCGGATCATGATCGAGTTCGAGCCGGTGTCTCGACCGGCTCGAGCCCGATTGGGTGGTGGTCTACGGCGACGTGAACTCTACGCTGGCCGCTGCCCTGGTCGCGCAAGAAGAGGGTGATGCGCGTGGCCCACGTCGAGGCGGGGGTGCGCAGCTTCGACCGGGCCATGCCGGAAGAGATCAACCGCGTGCTCACGGACCAGCTGGCCGACTCTGCCTGACGCCAGGCGCGTCGGCCGATCGCAACCTGGCGCGGGAGGGAGTGCCGTCGTCGCGCATCGAGCGCGTCGGCAACGTGATGGTCGACACGCTGCTTGCGCTCCGCACCCGCGCCAGCAACCTCGGCATGCCGGCGAGGATGGGCGTGTCCGCAGGAAAATACGCCTTGGTGACCTTTCATCGCGCCGGCAACGTCGATCGATGATGCGACATTGCGCGGCATCCTCGCGGGCCTGCGTCGACCTGGCGGCGTCGCTGCCGGTGCTCTTTCTGGTCCATCCGCGCACCCGCCTCCGGATCCAGGAGTTCGGCCTCGGCGCCGAGGCGACGCGGCGTGCGACTGCTCGACCCGACTGGGCTATCTCGAGACCGTCGGCCTGGTCGATGGTGCGGCGCTGGTCATCACGGATTCCGGCGGCCTGCAGGTCGAGACGACGGTGCTGGGCGTGCCCTGCCTCACGGCCCGGCCCAGCACCGAATGGCTCGAGACCGATCGAGCCGGGACCAACCGGCTGGTCGCGCCGACGTCCGACAGGCGATTGCCGGCGGGTTCTCGCGGCTGTTGGCAAGCGGGAGAGTCCGAGCCGGGAGACCGGAAGGCGGGAGGCGGCCGGGCGCGGCGCCCGCCGCTCTGGGACGGTCATGCGGCGGAGCGCATTCTCCCGCCCTCACCACGCGGTCGTAAGCTTCGCAGTCGCTCGCCCTTACGCCCGTACTGCCGGCCAGCTTAGTTTCCGGCCCGATCCGTGATGGCGCCCTGCGCCACTGCGGGATCATTCCGCCCGCACCAGACTCGGGTCACCGCGAGAGCGGCGGATGCGCGCGTCGCCTGGCCATTGGGGCCTCAGGGCGGCGTCGGCATCCCTCGCCGCGGCGACCAAGGGACGGCAGGGCGGCCGCCCGATCCGGATGGGGATCGCGCGGCGCGACCCATAGAGGACCTGAACGTCGATGCCATCACACCTCCGGCCGGCCACCACGCGGGCCGAGCCGCCCGTGCACGCGCCCAACGCCGCCCTTCTGATCGACTTCGACAACGTCACGCTGGGCATCCGCTCGGATCTCACCAAGGAACTGCGGACGCTGCTCAACAGCGACATCATCAAGGGCAAGGTGGCGGTGCAGCGCGCCTACGCCGACTGGCGCCGCTATCCGCAGTACATCGTGCCGCTCTCCGAATCGTCGATCGACCTGATCTTCGCGCCGGCCTTCGGCACCAACAAGAAGAACGCGACCGACATCCGGCTCGCGATCGACGCCATCGAGCTGGTCTTCACCCGGCCCGAGATCGGCACCTTCATCCTGCTCTCGGGTGACAGCGACTTCTCGATGCTGGTGATCAAGCTCAAGGAGTACGGGAAGTACGTCATCGGCGTCGGGATCCGCGAATCGGCCAGCGACCTCCTGATCCAGAACTGCGACGAGTACTACTCCTACAGCGATCTCGCCGGCCTCACCAAGGAGACCGGATACGCCCGTCGGCGCAGCGGGATCCCTGGGAGCTGGTGGAGGAGGCGGTCGGCGCAGATGGCGCGGAACGGCGACGTCATGCGCTCCGACCGGCTCAAGCAGGTCATGCAGCAGATCGATCCCAACTTCGACGAGACGCAACGCCGGCTTCAACCGGTTCAGCAAGTTCGTCATCGAAGCGGGCTCCAAGGGGCTCATCAAGGTCACCAAGCTCGACAACGGCCAGTACGAGATTCTCCCGGTCGCGGCCGGTGCGCCGGCGACGGCCAAGGCGGAGGCGGGATCGGGCCGCGCCGAGGCGCCCGCGCGTGACGGGAAACCGGCTGATCGCGATGGATCGCGGCGCCGGGGGCGGCGTGGTCGCGGGGGTCGTGGCCGTGAGCGCGGCGACGAGGCGGCGCCGGGTGCAGTGCAGCCGGTGCACGAGACGCGGCACGAAGGCGCGGGCGGCCTGTCGCTCGCAGGCGCGTTCAACCTCATGCGCGAGGCGCTGGCGCAGCTTGGCAGCGCCGTGGCGCACGATGCCCTGCGGCTTCGGATGGCGGCTCTGCACGGCAAGGACGACGCAATGCTGACGGCGGAGAAATTCCCGCACCTGTTGCGCCAGGCCAATGACGCCGAGGTGGCAGACGTGCGGAAGGTGGGCGACAACGAGTTCGAGGTGTCGCTGCATCCCACCGAGGATCCCCGGGCCCGCGCCGGGTACCAGCACCGGTCAGCCACCACCACCGCGGCGGCGGCACCGTCCACCGACGGAGCGTCCGCCGCGGTCGCGACGATTGCGGCACCGGTCCTCGACGTGGCGCCGCGATTCGGCATCCGGTCACGGACGGGCGCACGCCCGGGCAGCCGGCCGCCGCTGGTTGGCGTCGTGCGGCTCGATGATGACGCACCAGTCGCGGTTGCGGTGCCGCTGGAGGCTCCGGCCAGGAAGCCGGCCCGGAGCGCCGCCGCGAAGGCGGACAAGGCCGACAAGGTGGAGAAGCCCGTCAAGTCGGCGAAGTCAGCCCGGACTGCGAAGGCGGAGCCGGCGGCCAAGGCCAAGTCCACCCGGCCGCGGGCCAAGGCGGCGAAGAAGCCGGAGTGAGTTGCGTGAGGAATCGACATGAGTAGTGCGCGACGGGCAGCGGTGCTGCCCGTTTCGTTTTTTCACCGCCCCGCCGACGTGGTCGCGCGCGACCTCATCGGGCGGATTCTCGTGTCCGACGCGGGAGGTCACCGGACGGTGGGGCGCATTGTCGAGACGGAGGCGTACTTCGGCCATCGCGATCCGGCGTCACATGGCTACAACAATCGCCGGCATGCCCAGAACGAGAACCTCTACTCGCCCGCCGGGACCTGGTACGTCTACCGGTCGTACGGCGTCCACTGGTGCGCCAACCTGGTGTGCGAGCGGGCGACCAATGCGGGTGCGGTGCTGCTGCGGGCGCTCGAGCCGCTGGAAGGCCTCGACGTGATGCGCCGCCGCCGCGGCGGGATCGAGCGGGACAAGCTCCTGGCGTCGGGGCCCGGTCGGCTCACCGTCGCCTTCGGGATCGATCGCGGCCTCGACGGCCAGCCGATGCGAAAGAGCCCGGTGGTGATCCTGCAGGGCGATGTGCGCGACATCCGTGTCGTGGTGAGCGAACGGATCGGGATCACGAAGGCGATCGACTGGCCACTCCGTTTCACCAGTGGCGGCAGTCCGTGGACCTCGCGGGGCGTGCCGGGCCTGAGCCCCCGTTCCGGAAAACGAGAGGGGCGCGGCTTTCGCCGCGCCCCTTCGTGCGTGCCAGCGTGGAGCAGGAATTACTTCGACTGCATGTCATCATCCCGGGAACTGCCCAGGTTGATGCGGAGTCCGATGTTGCCCGTGCCCGAGCTGCCGACGAAGGCGTTGCCGCGCGACGGGGAAGTGGTGATCTGGTACTGGCCGAAGACGACCACCGGGCCAGCCCGGAGCTGCAGGCCGCCGACCAGCGAGGCAAATCCGTAGCTCGTCTTGTTGGCGATCTCGTCGTACAGTGCGTTGAGCTGGTCCGGCGTATAGCCTGCCGTGTTCAGTGCCTGCGGGCTTACCGCGTACTGGATGCCTCCACCGACACCGAGATACGGCTCGATCGGGCCGCGAATCGGGAATGCCATCAGGTGGAAGGAGAAGCGCAGGATGTCGTTGAAGGTGATCTGCTGAACGCCCGTCGCCGACGGGGCCCACGCGATCGACGCGACTTCATTGGAACCGAGGGCGTCATCGACCGAGACCAGGAGGCCGGTCCGCTTCGCCACGATGAGTGTGTTGCCGCCGACGTTCGGGGTGATCCACCCGCGCGTCTGGCCGGTTGTCTGGAAATTGAATGCGCCGACCTGCGCGCCGATGTACCAGCGGAAGTCGTCGGAGCCCCGCGGCTTCTGCTGGGCGGCGAGCGCCGTCGCGCCGACTCCAAGCGCCAGCACTCCCAACGTGATGCTACGCGTGAGCTTGCTCATTCCGAACGACCTCCATGGCGGTGGTACTGGTCCAGGCCGCAGTCGCGCGGCCCAGTGAAGGACATTGGTCAGTGACTGCCGATCCCTGCACGGTGGAAGCACAACCGCTCCACCGCCACTTCAGGCGCCTGACAAGATATTGTTTTTCAACAGGTTCCGCGAAGGGTCTGCCATCCGACCCGGGCGAATATCCGCCCCCAGAATGTACCCGTCCATCAACTACAGCAGTCTCAGGATCGCGCACACGGCTGCACCAAAGTGCAAAGTCCGGGCCTCGGGTGGGGCCGGAGCGGATTTCGGAAGGAAAAAGTTAGATAAGCTTAAGTCGGCGGCCAACTTGAGTGAAGGCAGCCAGGGCGCGGTCGAGGTCGTCCCGGGTGTGTGCCGCCGAGACCTGACACCGGACTCTTGCCTGACCCTGCGGCACGACGGGATACCCGAAGCCGGTTACGAAAACCCCTTCCGCGAGCAGCATTTCGCTCATCTGGATGGCGGCAGCCGTCTCCCCAAGGATCACCGGGATGATCGGGGTCTCGCCGGGAAGTGGCTTGAACCCGGTCGCCATCAGCTGGTCCCTGAAGTAGCTCGCGTTCTCCCGGAGCCTCGTAACCAGGGCCGGGTGGGCCTCCAGGTACTGCACGCTTGCGAGCGAGCTGGCGGCGACGGTGGGCGGCAAGGCGTTGGAAAAGAGCTGCGGCCGCGCCCGCTGGGTCAGGTAGTCGCAGACCGCCTCGGACGCGGCCACGAACCCGCCGGCCGCACCGCCCAGCGCCTTGCCCAGGGTGGACGTGATGATGTCCACCTCTCCCAGCATGCCGAAATGCTCGGCCGTGCCCCGTCCGGTCGCGCCCAGGACGCCGGTGGCGTGCGAGTCATCCACCACAAGGACCGCCCCGTATTTGCGGCAGACGCTGAGCAGGTCAGGCAGCGGTGCGATCGCGCCCTCCATGCTGAACACGCCGTCAGTGATCACCATCTTGATGCGCCGATCACCGGCGGCCGCGAGTTTCGCCTGCAGGTCCCCGATGTCCGCGTGCTTGTAAACCCCGGTCTGGCACTTGGTGATCGACTTGGCGAGACGGACGCCGTCGATGATGGAGGCGTGGTTGAGCTGGTCGCTCAGCACCAGGTCTTCCTCGCCGAGCAGGGTGCCGGGCACGGCTTCGTTGGCGTTCCAGCAACTCACGAAGCTCAGCGCCGCGGGCGTCCCCACCAGGCGCGCCACGGCGGCCTCAAGTTCGCGATGCACCGTAAAGGTGCCGCAGATGAAGCGCACCGAAGCCGTGCCCGCACCGAAACGATCCAGCGCCTCCTTGCCGGCCCGGACCACCTCCGGCATGTCACAGAGGCCGAGATAGTTGTTCGACGACAGGATGATGACCTCGCCGCGACCCTCCATGCGCGTGCGCGCATCCTGGGGGCCGTCGAGGTAGTTGAGCCGCTTGTACACGCCGCTGGCGCGGAACTGGTCGAGCTCGGCGGCGAGGCGGGTATCGAGTGGGTTGGGCATTGTGTTTCAGTCGTGAGTCGTGAGTCGTGCAGTCGTGCAGTCGTCAGTCAGTCGGCAGCCGTCTTCCGTCTTCCGTCTCCCGTCTCCACGTCTACCCGCCGATATGTCCAGAATCACCTTCCCCGCCTGACCATCCTTGATCACCGCAATCGCGTCCCCGATCTGCTCCAGGGGAAAGCGATGGGTGACGACCGGACGCGGGTCCAGCACGCCGGCGCGCAGGAAGCGCTGCATTTCATCCCAGGTGCGGTACATCCGGCGACCAGTCACGCCGTACAGCGTGAGCCCCTTGAAGATCACGTCGCGCGCGAAGTCGACCTCCGTTGTGCGACTGGGCGTGCCGAGCATGTTGATCCGTCCACCCAGGCGCGCGGCGGCGAAGGCCTGTGCATGCCCGCTCGGATGGCCACTCATTTCACAGACCAGGTCGGCCCCGTCACCGGCGGTCAGTTCGCGCACCCGCCCGACCACGTCCTCGGTGGCCGGATCGAGCACCACGTGCGCGCCCATGGCGGCCGCGAGCGCGCGCCGCTTGGCATTGAAATCACTCGCGATCACCAGGGTGGCGCCGGCCGCACGCGCCACGCCAACCGCAAAGCAGCCGATCGGGCCACACCCCAGCACCAGCACGCGCGCGCCGGCGACACGGTCTCCCTCGAGCACCGTGTGCACGGCGTTGCCCATCGGGTCCATGATGGCCCCGATTTCGGTCGGGATCCCGTCGAGCTGCATCACGTTGCTGGCGGGCATCGCGATGTAGTCGGCGAAGGCGCCGTCGCGATCGACGCCGATGATCTGGGTGCGCCGGCAGAGGTGGGCATCGCCCAGGCGGCACTGCAGGCAGTGCCCGCATACAATGTGACCTTCGGCCGTAACCCGGTCGCCGACATTGAGCAGCCCCGCGGCCGCGGCATCCCGTCCCAGCTCCTCGATTGCGCCTGCGAATTCGTGCCCGATGATCACGGGCGGCTTGAGGCGGTTGCTCGCCCAGCTGTCCCACTCCCAGATGTGGAGATCGGTTCCACACACCCCGGCATGATGGACCCGGATGAGGACGTCGTTCGGGCCGATGACAGGCTTCGGGACCGTACGCAACTCCATGCCGGGACCAGCCTGGTGCTTCACAAGGGCGCGCATGCAATCCGGGGATGAGGGTGAGCGAGTCCGCGAGGGCTCAACGGCGGGGAGCAAGATAGATCCCCGTCGCCGAGCGGTGAACCTCCATGTAGTTGCTGTCGAGGACCGCCCATTCGCCCGGGACGGTGGGCGAGAGCCGGGTGTTGGGCTCCCGGTCGACCAGCTGGATGAGGTCGAAACGTCGCGCCCGCTCGAGCGTCAGCACGTTATCGGGCCCGGCGCGACCCGTCATGACAGCCTGGCGGTCGTTCGAGAAGTCGAGCACGAAATCCTTGCCCGCCCAATAACAGAGGGCGTTGGTCTCGCACGCCACCGGTCCGGGCACCGCCCGGATGAACGCGATATCCTCGGCCGTGACGGCCGCCCTGGTCGCCGCATCCCCGTCCAGCTGGTTCCACTTGAAGTCGAGTACCGGTCGCACCGAAAGAAACAGCACGCCGACCGCGAGGCCCAGTGGCATGAGCGTGCTGTTCACCCCGTCACGGAGACTGCAGGACGGCGCGGGTCATGACGACGGCGGCCAGGATGCACGTCGCGACCGCGGCGTCGAAGAAGCAGTTGTAGTAGACGCCCGCGCCACCGGAAGTCAGCAGGCCGACCGTCCACGCCGTGACCACGTACGTCAGCAGCATGAGGTCCGGACCCTGCCGCCGGATCAAGCCGGCACCAGCGAGCACGACCGCGAGTGGTACCGCGAGAATGGGCAGGCCACGAATGATGTTCTGGCCGAGAAAGAGCGCCTGCCACTGACGGCCGGCCATGAAGCTCCGGACGGACTCCGTCCCCCATATGCCTGCGATAACACCGAGCGCGACCAGGGTGAGCAGCCCCCCGCCCAGGGCCACCATGGTCGCGCGACGAGGCGACTCCATCGCCAGGGCAATCACCAGGGCGATCGGCAGCGCGATCATGTTGTGCTTGGTCAGGCCGGCGAGCAGCATGAGCAGCATGGCGCTTACCAGCGCCCGATCCGAACCCCATCCGCGCAACAGGACCCAGAGGCCAATGGTGGAGAGGGCGAGGGCGAAGATCTGCGGGTCGTTCATCCCCACGTAGTTGGTGTAGCCCACGGCGAAGGTGCCCAGCACCAGCATGGCGGCGAGCCATCCCGCCGTCCGCTGACCGGAGAGTTGCCGTGCGATGAGGCCGCTGGTCACACACAATGCACCGAGGCTCACGAAGGAAAGAATCCGTCCCGCGACGATCAGGTCCCCAGTGAAACGGGAGAGCAGGGCCACCACCCCGAAGGAGAGGGGCGGGTAATTGTTGAGGACGGGGCCCGTCGGATTGAGGTACAGGGCGCGGCCCGCGAGCCAGGCACGAGTGTGGAGCGCGTTCCACCCCTCATTGGGGTTCAGTGCAACCCGCAGTGGCAGGAAGCCGAGCCGATCGAAAATCACCGGTATCGAGATGAGGCCGAGGATCAGGCTGGTAAGCCAGAGGCCCCGGGTCGCCGCAGTGGACGCCGGGGCCTCGGGACGAATCGCGGGAGGCATGCTAGCCGACACGGGGGCGCGGACTCAGGCGCGCGCGGCCTGCAGGTGCCGGGCTGGTGTGGGCTTGATCAGCACGCAACCGGCGGCCTTCTGGGCGCCACGCCGGCGCCGTCCCGATGACTCGCGTTCCCACCCGTCGTAGAAAGTGAACACGGCTTCGGGCACCAGGGTGCTGGACGGTATGAGAACGTGAACCCCGTTTTCGTGCGTCTGCGACTGGACAGCGCGCAAGGCATCGAACCGGCCGGGGCCTGTCGAGGTCGGCGATGGCGGAGAGGTCCAGCACCACGAGGTCGAATGGCTCAAACTGGGGCACCTAGCCCTCGAACGTGACCAGGTTCGTGAAGAATCGCGCAATGAGCGATCTCGGTCGGCGACCCGCTGCTCCAGGCGCGCGAGGAGGCCCGACATCGCCGGCCCAGAACACCACGTTCACTTCGTGTGCCGCGAGCAGGCAGGCGCGCGCTTCACTGTTCGATCCGATGACCAGTACGCGGTCGCTGGGCTCGAGTCGTCCGAGTAACGGCACCACTGGGCAGGTGGCATCGAGGCCCCAGTGGGTTGGCTCCCGCTGGGCGGCGCGGAGCTTGGCGAGCTTTCCCTTGAAGCGCTTTTCAGTGGGGAGCTTGAGCCGCTTGATGATGAACTGGTCCACCATGTCGTTCAACAGGATGTCAGCCAGCAGGAACTGGCCTTCATTTGCCGCGTTCTGCTGAATGACGGCGTCGTTCACCATCTGCATGAGTTCGTCGCGCGAGATCGATTCCTTGAAGGCCTCGATCCGCTGCATCACGTATTCCTGATGCAGCTGCCTGGGGGACAGTGGTGGGCGACGTCGCCCCGCGTTGCGGAGGGCGTCGGCGGCGGTCAGCATGCGTTTCGACCGGTCTGGGCGCGCGAGGAAGCCATCACATGCAAAGTCGACAAGTCGCCTCAACCTGTCAATGCTAAGCTCAGGCCGGGCCTTGGGTTGTGCCCCTCGGCACCACCGCGTTCGGGCCCGTTTTGGCGCGCTCCAGGACCTAGGCGGCCGCCCGGATGACCGCCCCCTTGAGGTAGCCGGTTTCGGGAACCGTCAGCAGCTCGGGATGATCGGGCCCCTGTCCCAGTACCTGCTCGAGCAGGAGCTGGCGGCCCGAATCGGCAGCCGCGTCCTCGAGCATCGACAGGAAGTCGGGCCGCCGTACATGATGCGAACACGATGCCGTGAGCAGCACGCCGCCCGGCGCGAGGAGCTTCATCGCACGACGATTGATTTCGTGATAGCCCTTGAGTGCCTGGGGCACGGCCGAGCGCGACTTGGCGAAGGCGGGTGGATCGAGTGCGATGGCGTCGAAGCGCTCACGACTGCGATCGAAGTCCCGCAGCACGTCGAAGGCGTCTCCCTGCAGCCACTCGATGTTGCCGAACTGGTTGAGGGCTGCATTCTCCCGGCCGCGCGCGAGGGCCTCGGCGCTGCTGTCGATCGCCAGGACGCTGGCGCATCGCGCGGCCAGGTGCAGCGCGAACGAGCCGTGGTAGGCGAAGCAATCCAGGCCGCGCCCGCCGGGGCGCGCGAGGGCGCCAAGCAGCATGCGGCTCGCGCGCTGGTCGAGGAAGGCGCCGGTCTTCTGGCCCGTGCGCGGCGCGGCGAGGTAGTGGACTTGTCCTTCGCGTACGTCGATCCACTCGGGCACGGTGCCATGCGCCAGCTCGATGCCGCCCGGGAGCCCCTCGCGCTGGCGGATCGCGCCGTCGTGCCGCAGGAGTATCCCCTCGGGAGCGAGCACGTCCTGAATGGCGGCGAGGATATCGTCGCGCATCGTCTCCAGCCCGGCGGAGAGCAATTGCGCGACGACCCATCGATCGTATCGATCAATGATGAGGGAGGGAAGGCCGTCGCCCTCGGCGTGCACCACCCGCCACGCATTGGCGTCGATGCTCTCACGGCGGGCGCACGCGCGCGCGAGGCGCTCGCGCCACCAGGCGCGGTCTACCGGGTGGCCCGAGGCCTCGAGAAGGCGGAGCTGGATCTCCGACCTGGGCGAGAACAGCGCCTGTCCCACGAACTTCCCGCGCGGATCGGTGACGCGGACGAGGCCCGGCAGCTCAGGCGCTTCCGTGACGTCGCTGCGGTAGATCCAGGGATGACCGTGGGTCCAGCGTTCGGCGCCGCGGGCCGTGACCCGCGCTTCACCACTCACGACTCCTGACTCACGACGCGATCCGGCCTCAACACCGTCGCCCCCCGCAGGTACACATGCCGGATCTGGTCCCTCGAGCGCGAGGTATACGCGTGCACGAGAAGGCGTATGCAGCGCGGCAGGGAGCCAGGCACCGGGATCTCGGTCGAGTGCAGCAACGCCACGATGTTCCAGCCATAGTCCTCGGCGGCACGTGCCGGGAAGGCGGCATCGAGGTCGCGGGTCACGGTGAAGATCCCGCTGACGATGTCATCGGGCGCGAGGCCGTTGGCCTCGATCATGTTGCGCAGGAGTTCGTCGGTCGCGGAGAGGATCTCCGAGGCCTCGTTTGCCTCGACGGTGATCGCCCCGCGGATCCCATGCAGGCGGTAGGTTTGATCGTGAGCCATGGCCACTAATCTAGCGCGTGCACTTGAACTCATGCTGGTCACCGACGATGCACTGGTGGCCGGGCGTGACCTCATTGCGCTGCTCCTCGCGGCCGAGCGCGGCGGCGTCACCAGCATCCAGCTGCGCCTCAAGGAGGCGCCGGCCGCGGTGATCAGCGCGCTGGCCCGGGAGGCGCTGGCGCGGCTCACGGTTCCCCTCATCATCAACGATCGGCTCGATGCCGCCCTCGCGGTGGGTGCGCATGGCGTGCACCTCGGCCCGGACGACGTGCCGGCCGCGGTCGCTCGACGAATCGCGCCACCGGGGTTCATCATCGGGGTCAGTGTCGGGCTTCCTGGTGAAGCGATCAACGGCGAGGCGGGTGACTACTGGGGCATCGGGCCCTGGTCCGTGACGGCCACCAAGGCCGGGGCCGGGACGCCGCTCGGCCCCGCCGGGTTCACCGCCATCCAGCGGCTCGCCGGCGACCGCCCTTGTGTTGCCATCGGAGGCATCACGCCGGACGATGTTCCCCTTGCCCGGGCCGCCGGGGCCATCGGGGTCGCCGTCGTCTCCGGCATTCTTGGGACGAACGACGTGGAGCAGGCCGCGCGGCGCTACGCCTCGCGCTAGTCGGTCTCGCTCGGGCCGCGGGTGCGGCGGATCCTTGCGATCGCGCGGAGATGGTCGGGATACGTCCGGGTAAACACGTGATGACCATCGCCTGCGGCCACGAAGAAGAGGTAGGGGACATCCGCCGGATAGAGTGCCGCCTCGATGCTCTTTCGTCCCGGTCCGTTCACCGGGCCCGGTGGCAGGCCGGTGTTGAGATAGGTGTTGTACGGGGAGGGAAACTCATAATCCTTGAGCATGAGTCGCGTCTTCCGTGACCCCGTGGCGAGCTGAATGGCGTACTGCACCGTCGGGTCTGCCTGCAGCGGCATGCCCTTCCTGATCCGGTTCCAGTAGACACCAGCAATCACCGGGCGCTCGCTGTCCACCCTGGCTTCGCCCTCGACGATCGAGGCCAGGGCGAGCAGGTGCAGTCGGGTGAGCCCGAGACTGTCGAGACGTTGCTGCCATGCCGGCGTCCAGAGCGCCTCTCCCTGGCTGGCCATGACATGGACAAGTTCACGCGCACTGACATTCGCCGAGACGAGGTAGGTCTCCGGCAGCAGGAGCCCCTCGAAGTTCATCGCCCCTGCGACATACGCGCCCGCCGCGGCCGCGTCATTCGCCGCCGCCATGAAGGAATCGGCCGGGATGGAGAGCTCCTGCTGTGCGGCGGCGGCGATCTCGCTGAGGGTCAATCCCTCCGGCACGGTGAAGCGGAAGAGGAGCTGGTCACCGCGCTTGAGCGTCTCGAGGACATCCCACTCCGACGAATACGTCGGAAGCTGGTAGACGCCGGCACGCACGACGCGATCGAGCCCGCGGAACCGCGCCAGCAGCTTGAAGAGCCGGGGGTGGCTGATGATGTGATGGGCGGTGAGCGAATCCGTCACGACCGAGAATGAACTGCCGGGAGGAATCGTGACCTGCGCCGGTGGCCCGGACGGTGTCGTGCTGCATGCGGGGAGAGGAGGAGGAGCCAGCCGAACCTCGTCCCCGGGCAATTCACCGGGAACGCCTCGAATCGATGAATCCCTGAAGCAACACGCTCGCGGCGAGCGCATCGACGTCGTCCCGGCGTCCCCGGGTGGAACCGCCTTGCTCGCGAATCTCGCGCAAGGCGCGGGCAGTCGTCATGCGCTCATCGCGGTACTCGACGGGAAGGTTGGTCCGCTGCTCCATGAGCTGGCCCAGCTCGCGCGCCTGACGGGCCGATTCTTCTTCCTCACCGTCGAGCGTCAGGGGCAGGCCGACCACCAGTCCGACCGGGTGATGTGCCTCGACATGGCCGAGCAGGATTGGCATGGGGAAGCGCTTGCCGGGGCGCCGGGTCACGGTGGCGAGCGGAGAGGCGAGCAACTGCAACTCGTCTGACAGCGCCAGGCCGATCCGCCGCTCGCCCCAGTCGAGCGCAAGGACCCTGCCGAGCGCCGGGATATGTGTCGTGTCGTCCGGCTTGCCGCTCACCGCTCACCGCTCACGTTGTTTGCTTCTACTGCGCCATCGTCGCGAAGAATTCCTTGTTGTTCTTCGTGCGCTTCATGCGCTCGAGCAGGAACTCGAGCGCCTCGACCGGCGGCATGTCGGCCAGGAAGTTCCGCAGCAGGTAGACCCGGTTGAGCTCATCCTTGTCCATGAGGAGCTCTTCCTTGCGGGTGCTGGTCCGCTGGATGTCGATGGCCGGGTAGATACGCCGGTCGGCCAGTCGACGGTCGAGAACGAGCTCCATGTTGCCGGTGCCCTTGAACTCCTCGAAGATCACCTCGTCCATCCGGCTGCCGGTGTCGATCAGCGCCGTGGCGATGATGGTGAGGCTGCCACCCTTCTCGATATTGCGGGCCGCGCCGAAGAACCTTTTTGGCTTTTGCAAGGCATTTGCGTCCACCCCGCCCGACAGGATTTTCCCGGAGTGCGGCACCACCACGTTGTGCGCGCGCGCCAGGCGGGTAATGGAGTCGAGCAGGATCACGACGTCGCGACCGTGCTCCACCAGGCGCTTGGCCTTCTCGATCACCATGTCGGCCACCTGCACGTGACGGTCAGCCGGCTCGTCGAACGTGGACGCGATGACTTCCGCCTTCACGTTCTCCTGCATGTCCGTCACTTCCTCGGGCCGCTCGTCGATGAGCAGCACGATCAGCACGCACTCGGGATGGTTCTCGCTGATCGCATTGGCCAGCTTCTGCATCAGGATGGTCTTGCCGGCCTTGGGCGGTGCGACGATCAGTCCGCGCTGTCCCTTGCCGATGGGCGAGAGCAGGTCCACCACTCGCATGGACAGGTCGCTCGTCTTTCGCTCCAGCCGGATGCGCTCATCGGGGTAGCGTGGCTTGAGGTTGTCGAAGGCGATCCGGTGCTTGGTCTTCTCCGGCTCCTCATAGTTGACGCTCTCGACCTTGAGGAGGGCGAGATAACGCTCCCCTTCCTTGGGCGGGCGCACCTGGCCCATTACCGTGTCACCGGTGCGGAGATCGAAACGCTTGATCTGGCTGGGGGAGACGTAGATGTCGTCCGGGCCGTACAGGTAGTTCCAGTCCTGGCTGCGCAGGAACCCGTAGCCCTCCGGCAGGATCTCCAGGACACCTTCGCCGCGGATCACCGTGTCCTGGTCGAGCAATGACTGCTCGATGCGGAAGATCAGGTCCTGCTTGCGAAGGCCGGAGTAGTTCGTGATGTTCAGCTTTTCCGCCAGCTCATGCAGCTCGGCGACCGACTTCTGCTTCAGTTCGGCGATATCCACGGAGGGGCTCCAAGCGGGTCGGAGCCGCCGCAGGGCGCGGCGGTCAGCAACAGAGGTTTAAGGAAAGGATCTGCGTAAGCGAGTATGAAATGGCGGCCGTCGCAACACTGCGCCAAGACGGCCAGCGGACTTTTTATAGGGGGAGCACGTGCGATCGGGGCTTGATGGGGGATAACGTAAGGCCCGCCGTGTCCCGGCGTCAAGAGGGATGGGCCCGGCTCGGCGCGACCGCACTGGTCGTGACAATACTGCTGATCACCCTCTGGCCGATGCCGGAAGAGGCGTATCGCGTGTCACTGACGCCCCCCACCTGCCTCATATGCGGTGAGGAGGGCATGCAGGACGTCCTCCAGAACATGATGATGACGCTGCCGCTGGGCCTGGCGCTGGTGCTCTCGGGGCTGCGCCGGAGGACCGCGGTCATCGCCGTTTTCGCTCTCTCGTTCGCCATCGAGGCATTGCAGTATTTCGTGGTGCCGGGCCGGGACGGAAGCCTCAGTGACGTCATCACGAACACCACCGGGGGGCTGCTCGGGGCGCTGCTCGCGCCGCACCTGGCTACGCTGCTCCTTCCCAATCGGCGGATCGCATTGCGCCTCGCGCTGGCCGCCGGATTGCTCTGGGCCGCCGCCTGGGTCTTCGGTGCGTGGGCCCTGGGCGGCAATGTCGGGAGCGGTCATTGGCGGGGGCGCTTCCCCGGTAACCTCCCGCCCGACCTTCCCACCTTCAGCGGTACACCGGTCGACGCCGCAATCGACAGCACGGCGCTCGGCGTCATTCCACGCGCGCTGCCGGAAGCAGTGGAGCAACGCTTCGCGCGCGATTCGTTCACGCTGGCGGCGACGATCCGGGTCGGTGCGCCCGTGGCGCCGCACGAGAACGTCGTCACCATCATCGATGTACGGCCGGATACAACCCTCGCCAACAACAACCTGGTGATGCTGCTCAATCGCTCCGGCACGCGACGGCGCCGTTGGCTTCCGCATGAACGCGGCACCACTTCGGCTGCGTGTGCCTGGCTTCGACCTGGGGCCGGTGTATGACGTGCCCGTGGACGGGACGGTGGCGCTCCGGGTGACGAGGTCCTGGGGCGAACTTGTGGCTGACATCAGCGGCGATGGCGGCTCGTCGCGGATTCGCTTTCGGTTGGGACCTGAACTCGCGTGGGGCATGGTGTCGACGCGGACGCCGCAGCCCACCCTTGCCTGGCGTATCGAGGCGTTCGTCTGGGCGGCGGGACTGCTCGGCCTCGCTGGGTACTGGGCGGGCAGGTCCCGCCGGCCGGCACTGCCTGCGTGCCTTGCAGCGGGTGCGGTCGGGCTTCAGGTCGTCGTACCGCGATGGTTTCCCGTGGCGCCCCAATCGGGACTCGGCTGGGCCATGCTCATGGCCGGTCTCGCGCTTGGATTGCTGGTCGGCCTTTTCCTGACTCCCCCACCGCCCTCATCATGAGAATCCTGCAGACCGCAGTGCTCCTGGTGCTCTCGAACATCTTCATGACGTTCGCCTGGTACGGTCACCTGCGACTGCTTTCCGACCGCCCCTGGTTCATCGCCGCGCTGGTGAGCTGGGGCATCGCCTTCTTCGAGTACATGGTCCAGGTGCCGGCGAACCGGATCGGGTACGGGGTGATGACGCTGGCGCAGCTCAAGATCATGCAGGAGGTCATCACGCTCCTGGTGTTCGCGCCGTATATCGTGCTGTTCATGAAGCAGCGGCTCCACTGGGACTTTGCCTGGGCCGGTCTCTGCATGCTCGGCGCGGTGTATTTCGTGTTTCGCTCGAAGTAGCCGGCCAAATGGGAGAAAAGTTGAGGGGCCCGCACCGTTGCCGGTGCGGGCCCCTCGTCGTAACGGAAAAAAGCTTACTTCTTCCGCGCGACGTTCTCGGCGGCGGGACCCTTGGCCCCCTGCACGATGTCGAACTCAACGACCTCGCCCTCGCTCAGCGTCTTGAAGCCCGAGCCCTGGATCGCCGAGTGGTGCACGAAGCAGTCCTTCTCGCCGCTGTCAGGAGTAATGAAACCGAAGCCCTTGGCGTCGTTGAACCACTTCACCTTGCCGGTGGTACGCATGTGAAACCCTTTCAAAAGATGTGCTGTCGGGTGTCCGGACATGCCGTACCCACCGACTGCTGGCGGAAACTCCCTCCGCCGAAGGTGCGGTCGCTCGACCGCGGAACCAGACACAAAACGAGGACCCAGGATGGTCCCAGGTCCTCGTGGAAAGAATCTGGCCATAACTGCCCGCACACCCGTGCGAACGGCAACAATGTAGTGCCCGGGGTCACAATGGGCAATTGGCAAGATACAAGTCACCGGGAATGGAACGGCCGGGTGGGCACCATAGCCCGTCCCGGCGGGCTATCGCTAGGTTGGGTCATGGCTTGTGGAAGCGGCTTGATCCGACTCGGTCTACTGCTGCGACTGGCGTTGGCTTTCGGCCTGATTGGCCTGGGGGCGGCCCCGGCGTCGGCTGCGAGCATGCCAGCCGATTGCACCGGCCACGGCCCGGCCCGGCACGAGAGCAGGTCGACGCCGGGACACCAGCATGCCCCGGCGCCCGACGGGGGTTGCCAGCACTGCCCCCCCGCCCAATGCCCGGAAAATGCCGGTTGCTCCGGTGCCGTTGCCTGCACCGTCGGAGGCCAGCTGCCCGGAGCCGTTGGCCGGGTGCGAGGCCGCCCGGCCGTCGAGTCCAGTCGATGCCCTGGTCGCGGCAGACCAGCCCCCACCCACACAACCTCCCAGACTGCCCTCCTGACCGGACCCGCGACGAGACGTCGCGCATCCTCATCGACCCTGCAGGTCGACAACCGATAGTCAGGGGACGGACATGATTTCGAGATTGCGCGCCCTCGCGATGGTGCTGCTGCTGCACGCGGCCACCGCGATGCCGGCAAGGGCACAGACCGATTACTACAACCTCGACGATGGTCGTCCGGTGCGCACCGAAGACGCCTTCCCGGTGGATCGCCACGCGTTCGAGGTGCTGCTGCCCGCCGCAGTCGATGCCGACGTGAACGGTGCCAATCGCTGGGCGCTGCTGCCGGAACTCGAGTATGGCGTGTTTCCCAACACGCAGCTCGGGATCAAGATCCCCGCTGGGGCTGGTGGACAGCGCTGGTACAACTGGCGGCGTGGCCGGCGTTCAGATTCACGAACTGTACAACTTCAACAGCGAACGCCGGTCACTGCCTGCCCTGGCGCTCCGGGCGGACCTCACGCTGCCCGGCGGGGATCTCGGCGGCGACGAGGTCCGCCTGACGCTCAAGGCGATTGCCACCCGCACGTTCGGGCTCACGCGGCTGCACCTGAATGGCGCCTGGACCTTCGGCACCTGGCCCGGTGGCCCGCGACTGGATGCCCTTCCGCGATGGTTCGCCGGCGCAGCCGTGGATCGCACCTTCTTCCGGTCGAGCCTGCTGGTCGTCGGGGAACTGAGTGCGTTGCAGGAGAATCCAGGCTCCGCCACCGAGGTCACCGCGGCAGTGGGCACCCGCTGGCAATGGACGCCCACGCTGGTGCTCGACGCGGGCATCGCGCGGCGCCTGACCAGCGATGCCGGACCGGACATCGAGCTGACGATCGGGCTTACCCACGACTTCGGGCTGCGGGCGATTCATGCCACGCCGCGCGAACCCTGCCGATACGTCGGTCACGCCGAGTGTCGCTCGCGACGAGCAGTTCTACTATCCGGGCAGCTTCAACTGGCAGTTCCTCCGGCGTTATCCCGATGCGGCCCGTCTCTTCAACGCGTTCGACTATGGTCACGCCACGCTGTATGAGCACCTGTACGCGACGCCAGCCGCGCAGCTGACAGCCGCCCTCGATCGCGAGTTCGCCTTCCTCACTCGTGATCTCCTGGTGCATCCGCCGCGCCTCGGGGTGCCGGAGCAGGCGATCGAGCCAGCGTATGCCCGGATCGCGTGGGGGGCGAAAGTGATGTTCGACTGGGCACACGTGCTGCATCGGCAGATCTATGATGTCTACGCCGATCCGTCACTCCCGCCCGCGACGAAGGATTCCCTGGTCGAGGTGCTGACCGACTACTACCTGAGCCGGCGCGACGCGGCCTTCACCCCCGTCCCGAAATCGATGGCGCTGATGGACGGCCAGCCATTCAGTGGCACGTTCCGCCGGGAGCAGGCGCGCTTCAACGGCTTGATATGGGCCTACCACTGGCTGCAGGTGGGACTCTACGAGCCATTTCTCGCGTCCAACGACCCGGCAACGCAGTCCGCCGGTGTGGCGGCAGCGGTGGCGCATTTCCGGGAAATGCTCGTCGATCCTCCCGCACACATGCCCAGGACGATGCCGATGACGCCGGGTGTCGCACCGGAGTTCTCCCGGCGACACCCCCGCGCCGCGATCATTTTCGACAACCTGCACATGATGCACGACATCATATCGGACATCCTTCTTTCCCCGCTCGTACCGGCGGACCAGAAAGCGCGGGTCATTGCCGAACAGTTATCCGAGTTCCGCAATCCGGCCCGGAACGTGACCTCGGTCGAGGAATGGAGGGAGATGGGCGAGATGATGGGAGGGGAGGTACCGGAGTCGCACCACCACTGATTCCCTTGTAATCGTTATCTTCATTTTCAGTCCGGATCTGGTTCCACCCTCGCAAGGCAACATTCATGTTCAAGCGAATGGTTGTTCTCAGTGTGCTGTTCGGCGCCGTCGCCAGTGGCCCCGTCGCGGCGCAGGCGGTGCCCGAAAAAGGATGGGACTTCATCATCGCGCCCTACCTGCTGTTCCCCTACATGAACGGTGACGTCACGATCGGTCCGGTGGTATCGGACATAAACGCCGACGCGAGAACCATTTTCAGCAGTCTCCAGTTCGGTGCGATGCTGTACGCGGAAGCCAGGAGCCCGCAATGGGCGATCGGGTTCGACGGTCTCTACATGGACCTCAGCAAGGATGGCGAGAAGCTTCCGACCAAGTATGACGGCTATGAGGCGAGCCTGGAGCTGACCGGTTACCGTCGCGCCACGCCCTGGCTCGAGATCCTGGCGGGTGGGCGGCTCAACCTCCTGGGGTCCAGTGCCACGCTGGAGCCGGTCGGCACGGTGTTCAACAAGGACATCGCGTTCTTCGACCCCTTCCTCGGCGTGCGGATCACCGTGCCCAACACCGGCCGGTGGGACTATGCGGTCCGGGGTGACGTCGGCGGGTTCGGGGTCGGGTCGCAGTTCACCTGGCAGACACGGATTACTGTCGGGTTTCGCGTGTCGAAGCTGATCACCATCGGCGCAGCCTACTGGCTGTTCAGTATCGACTACGAGCAGGGGAGCGGCCTCACCTACTTCAAGTATGACGTGCTGACGTCCGGTCCCGAGATCGGCATCGCGTTCACCTTCTGAGCATGCATTACCTTCACACATCACGGGAAAGCGACCGTATATGAAGCGCCTTGCAACGAAGCACCTTGCACGCCTGCTGCTGGCCGGCGGGGTCGCCCTTGCCTTTCCTTCCTTCGCGCTGGGGCAGACGCCGAATCCGGGCGCCGCGGCCAATGCCTATGCGGCCGGCGCGAAGAAGAACGCCGAGCTGATGCAGCAGTACACCTGGAAGATGCGAGTCCAGCTGACCTACAAGGGCGAGCAGAAGCCGGCCTCGCTGTACCAGATGAACTACGTGAACGGGCAGCTTCAGAAGACGCTCATCAGTGCTCCGCCGGAGGAGTCGGGTCGCAAGCACGGCATCAAGGCGCGCGTCAAGGAAGACAAGATTGCCGAGATCAAGGCTGACGTGGACTCGATGGTCAGCCTGACCAGGAAGTACATGGCGCCGTCACCCGGCCAGATGTACAACTTCTACTCCAGCGCCACCATCGGCCCGGCGCCGGCCGGCGGCATTCAGGCCGCGGGCACCAACTTCGTCCAGCCCGGCGACCAGGTCACCTATTTCATCGACCCGGCCACCAAGAGCCCGACCAGCTTCAACTTTTCGACGACGCTCCAGGGCAAGCCCGTCACCGGCACGGCGACTTATGCCCAGGTTCCCGGTGGGCCCAAGTACGCGTCGTCGCTGACGATCAATGATCCGGGTGACAACATCTCGGTGGCGGTGACCAACTTCGACTACCAGAAGAGTCAGTGAGTGGAACGGTGAGAGGTGAGAGGTAAGCGGTAAGAAGACGGGTAGAAGCGGGTGGGCCTCGAGGGGAAAAGGGGAGACTCAAATGATGAGGCGCGAAGTGTGGCGGCCGCGCGGGGCGCGGCCAGCGGGTTCGCTCGCCTTCGGCGTGGCGCTGTTGATCATGGCTCGCCCTGCCTGCGCGGGCGCAGGTCCAAATCCCGGGATGGCAGCCGACGCATATGCCGCGCGCGCGAAGGAAAATGCCGCGCTCATGCAGAAGTACACCTGGAAGATGCGGATCGAGTTCGTCTCGAAGGGCGAAGAGAAGCCGGCGGCGCTCTATCAGATGAACTATGCCAACGGCCAGCTGCAGAAGACGCTGCTCACGGAACCGGAGAAGCTCGGTGGCCGTCAGCATGGCATCCGGCACCGGATGGAGGAGAAGAAGCTGGCCGAGTTCCAGCAGTGGGTCGGCGACCTGACCAGCCTGATCAAGCGCTACATGACGCCGACGCCGGGCACGATGATGGACTTCTATTCGAAGGCCACGTTCAGCCCGATGCCAAGCGGCAACGTAAGGGTGATGGAGACGGGCTTCATCCAGCCGGGCGACACAGCGACCTACTGGGTCAATCCCGGCACGCACAAGCCGGTGCGTTACGTCTTCGCGACGTCTTTGCAGGGTGATGCGGTCAACTGCACCGTCCAGTTCGCCGATATTCCGCACGGACCGCAGTACGCGTCCGTGATCCACGTTTCCGTGCCGGCAAAGCAGATCTCGGCCACGGTCACGCAATTCGACTTCCAGCTCAGCCAGTAACTCACGACCGCGGTCTCGCGACCCACGAACCACGACAGATGAACAACATGAAGCGGTCATTGCTGGCGCTGGCGGCGCTGGGTGTCATCGTCCATCCCCGTCACGGCGCAGGTCCGGCAGCTAACCTGGCCACGTACCCTCACCGCTGCGGACGGCACCCGCATCACGCTCTTCCAGCCCCAGGTTGAAAGCTGGAGTTACTACGTGCTGCTCAAGTACCGGATGGCGGCCGAAGTCCTGCCTCCGGGTGCTACAACAGAAATCCCTGGCATCCTCGAGATGAGCGGCGAGACCAGCACGGACCTGGCATCAGGTACCGTGGCGCTCTACAACCAGAAACTGGTGAGCGCCACCTTCCCGGGGCCGCCAGTCCCACGGCGCAGCGGCTGCAGGCACTGACGGCGTCGCTCATTCCGGTCGGCACCATGACCCTGTCATTGAGCCAGGTCCAGAGCTACATGAACACCGAGCAGGTAGCGACGCCGACGGCTGGCCCGCCTCCGCCCGAGGCCGGGAGTGCGCCCGCGAGCAAGCCGGCCATTCCCGCCAGCCTTCCGCAGCCGGCGCCCCCGATTTTCTACAGCCAGTCGCCGGCCATCCTGGTGATTTTCGAGGGGGCGCCGGGATTCGCGCCGGTGGTGTCCGGATCGAACCTCTTTTTCGCAGTGAACACCAACTGGCCGGTCTTCCAGGACAAGGGGAGCAGCACCTACTTCATGCTCGACGGCAGCAGCTGGCTGCAGGCACCAACGGTGAAGGGCCCGTGGCAGGTGGCGGGACCGCTTCCCGCTTCGATCAACCAGCTGCCTCGCAACTCTGAATGGGCGGACGTCACGCAGAATATTCCGGGCAAGCCGCTGTCGGCGGCGCCAATGGTATTCGTCAGCGATTCCGCTGCGGAACTGATCCTCGTGACGGGGCAGCCGCAATTGAAGGCGATTCCCGGTACGGCGCTCTCCTGGGTCACCAACAGTGAGAGTGACCTCTTCCTCTATCAGCCGTCACAGCAGTGGTACTACCTGGTGTCCGGCCGCTGGTTCTCCGGCCCCGACTCTCAACGGGCCGTGGTCTACGCGACCACCAGCCTCCCGGCCGATTTCCAGAAGATCCCCGCGAGCAATCCACGCGCGGCCGTGCTCGCGTCCGTTCCGGGCACGCCACAGGCACAACAGGCGGTGGCGATGGCGCAGATGCCGCACAAGGCGGACGTGAACATCGCGACCACCACGGTGAACGTGACTTACGGTGGTCCACCGCAGTTCACGCCCATTCCGGGCACGACGATGCAGTACGCCACCAACACGACGTACCAGGTGATCCAGGCGGATGGCCTGTATTACACCTGCTACCAGGCGGTGTGGTTCGTGTCGCAGTCACCCAATGGTCCATGGGCGGTGGCGACCGTGGTGCCGCAGGTGATCTACACGATCCCGCCGACATCGCCGATGTACAACGTGACCTACGTGCAGATCTACAGCTCGACGCCGACGACCGTCGTGTACGGCTATACGTCGGGTTATAACGGCGCCTACGTCTCGGCGGCCGGCGTGGTGATGCTCGGCGTCGGCATTGCACTCATCGCCACCGCGCCATACTACCCGCCGGGGTTCGGTTATCCGGTGTACTACCACCCACCCTATTGCTACTCGAGCTACGGCTATCACGCCGGGTACAATCCCTACACGGGCGCGTACTATCACGGCACCTCGGCGTATGGACCGTATGGCGGATACAGCTACGGCGCGTCATACAATCCCAGTACCGGCACCTATGCGCGGGGGGCGTCGGTCACCAACGCGTACGGGACCACGTCGGCTGAGCACGCGTACAACCCGTACACCGGTGCGAATGCGGCGACTGAGCAGCACTCGGGTGCGAATGGCTCGTGGGGGCAGTCGGTAGCGAGCAAGAACGGCGAAACCGCGTACAGCAGCCACGCGTCCAACGCCTATGGCTCGGCCGGCCAGGTTTCCACATCGTCCGGCGGGCATGCGGCCGGCGTCACGACGGCGAACGGAACGAGTACGGCTGGCAAAACCTCCAGCGGCGACCAGTACGCGAGCCACGACGGCACCGTCTACAAGAACACGGGGACGGGATGGCAGAGCAACAGTGGCAGTGGATGGAACAACGCACAGAAGCCGGCCTCGGCCTCAGTAGACCAGCAGGCACGCAGCTCGGCAGCATCGAGCTTCGAGCGACTTCAACAATTACAGGAGCAGTGGATCCAGTCAGCTACGGTGGCGGATCGTGGGGCGGAAGTGGCGGTGGGGGCGGGGGACGCTGGGGCGGGCGCCGCTGAACCGCGGTCGGTGAGTCGTGAGTCGTGCAAAATCAGCGCACGACTCCGAGCTCACGACTCTTTTTCACGCCGTCACCGTCCTGAGCTCCGTACAGAACACCCGCATTTCTTCCGGCGTTCCCACGGTAATCCGCGCATAGGTGGGCCATGCGGGCCAGGTCCGCCCGATCAGCACCCCCCGCTGGGCCATGGCCGTCGCCAGTTCGGCCGCCGGCCTCCCGGCGTCGAGCATGAAGCAATTACTCACGGACGGATGGAACTTGTAGTTGTACTTCGTCAGGAAGGCGAAGGTCTCCTCGCGTGCCTGGCGCGTGTACGCCCGCCGGATGCCGACGAGTTTCGAATCATCTACGCTCGCTCGCGCCGCGGCCAGCCCTGTGGTGGAACTGATGAGCGGGCCGAACGCGTGCAGCTTCTCGAGCGTCTGTGGCTGGGCGATGGCCATGCCCATCCGGAGCCCGGCCATTCCATAGAGCTTGGAAAAGGTTCGGAGCACGAGCAGGTCGGGATGTGAGGTCGTCAGTTCCACCACCGAGTGCTCGTCCGAGAAATGGATATAGGCTTCGTCCACCATGAGCATGGACCCCGCGGGCTTGTTCGCCAGCGCCCAGACGATATCCTCCCGCGGCGTCGTGGTCCCGGTGGGGTTGTTCGGGTTGCAGATGTACAGCAGGCCGGCCGTGGGCGAGGCGGCCACCATCGCCTTCACGTCGTGGGCAATGGTTGACGTGAGGGGGACGGGAATTGCCGGCGCTCCTACGATTCGCGCTGCCTGCCAGCCCGGCCTCGAAGCCCGGCTCGCCATATACGTAGGCCTTCCCGGGCTCCGTGAACGCGAGCACCGCTCGATGGAGGGGATCGCTCGACCCGTTGTAGAGCTCCACATATCCTGCCGGCAATCCCTCCAGTTCCGCAATGTGCTTCTCCAGCGCCTTTTCGGGCGCGAACGGATAGCGCCCATCTTCCGCGCCCAGCGCCTGCATTGCGCTGAGCGCTGCATCGGAGGGGCCGAGCGGGTTCTCATTGGAATTGATGCGAATGGCATTGGGCGGCACCAGGCCGCGGAGCGCCGTGTATGCCAGCTGCCCCTCGGTGGACCCGCGCGGCAACGCAATCCCTGCGGCACCGAGCGCCAGCAGTCGTGAAAAATCGCGGCGGCTCAGCTGGCCGGAAATGAGCGGCAATTCGCTGTAGGTTGGCATGCGTGACGATTGCCCCATGCGTCTATCCTGTCAAGGAATGGCTGGCAGTTGCCCGTGGCCGTAGGTTATAGCGACACCTGACCTTCCCCCGGAGATTCACCATGGATTCAGCTTCGGCAGGCGGCCACGCGCTCATGCTGGGTGCGGGCATCGGTCTTTTTGTCTTCCTGCTCATCCTGGCCGGTATCGGCCTGCTGGTCGGGGCCCTGGCCCGGTTCCTGTTGCCCGGTCCTGACCCGATGAGCCTGCCCGCCACGATGGGGTATGGCCTTGCCGGGTCCCTTCTGGGCGGGTTTGTGGGCCGCGTGCTTCACATCCAGCAGTATTTCGGCTTCTTCCTGGCCATTGCGGGATCGGCCTTCCTGATCTGGTGGTTTACCCGAAGGGGGAAGACCGCGGCGAGCTGATCCACCGTAGCTTTCCCGTCCCGGGCCGGTGCGGTACTATCAAGGCTCGGGTACAACCTCTGGACCGGCAGGGACGGGACACAATGAGAGTCTACAAGCTTGGCGCCCTCGCGGCGCTCGTACTGACGATCACGGCGGTGCCGGTGGTCGCGCAGTCGGGCGCCGCTCAGCATTCCGACACCGCGGGCCATCCCAGCACCGCCGACGTTGCCTTCATGACCGACATGATCGGTCACCACCAGCAGGCAATCCTCATCTCCGGCTGGTGTCCCACCCATGGGGCAAGCGCGTCGATCCAGACCCTCTGCAGCCGGATCGTGGTGGGCCAGCAGGACGAAATCGCCGTCATGAACCAGTGGCTCAAGGAACATGGTGAAACATTGCCGGGGACCGATTCGTCTCATCAGATGATGGCGGGGATGGACCATGACATGCCGGGCATGAAGATGATGCCGGGCATGCTCAACGCGAGCCAGCTGGCGCAGTTGAACGCCGCGCATGGGACCGAGTTCGACCGCCTCTTCCTGACGTACATGATCAAGCACCACGAAGGCGCGCTGACCATGGTCGACGAGCTCTTCGGCTCGCAGAGCGCGGCGCAGGACAACACGGTCTACAAGGTTGCAACAGACATCTACGCCGAACAGACGACTGAAATTGCCCGAATGAACAAGATGCTCGCTGCATTGCCGCCCGGTTAACTCCCCTTATCTCGAACAGGAATCAATCATGGCTTCCGTTGTATGGTCCCGACCGCGAGGCTCGACAGCCTCCCCGATGTTCCGGGCGTCCGTCGCCCTGGGCTGGCTGCTGGCTGCGGCCTGTGGCGGTTCGAGCAGTTCCAGCACGCCCAACACTGCCGCTTCGCCAAAGGCACCGGCCGGTCCGCCCGCAACGGGCACCGTGGCCAAGTCGCTGACAGGTGCGCCCCAGCCTGATCCTCGTGTGGGCCTCAAGGCGGGCCAGACCGACGCCGGCATGGCGATCTGGAACATGAAGATGCTGTCGAACACGCCCGCGTCGGAGAAATTCCACGGCGTGACCAATTCAGACCTCGCCTTCCGCGGCCAGTACGCGATTCAGGGCAACTACAACGGCTACCAGGTCTGGGACATTTCCAACCCGGCGAGCCCGTCGCTGGCCGCGTACTTCCTCTGCCCCGCCTCGCAGAGCGATGTGTCGGTCTACGCGAACCTCCTGTTCGTCTCGGGTGAGGGCAACTCGGGCCGCACGGACTGCGGTACGCAGGGCGTGAAGGACTCGGTGAGTGCCGATCGCCTTCGCGGTATCCGCATTCTCGACGCGACCGACATCGCCAACCCGAAGTACATCGCGAACGTGCAGACCTGCCGCGGCTCGCACACGCACACGGTGGTGACTGACCCGAACGACAAGGAGAACGTCTACATCTACGTCTCCGGCTCGGCCGGCGTGCGGTCGCCGAGCGAGTTGCCCGGTTGCTCCAAGATGCAGCCGGACAAGGACCCGGCTTCGGCGCTGTTCCGTATCGAGGTGATCAAGGTGCCGCTGGCGCACCCGGAGCAGGCTGCCATCGTGAGCTCGCCGCGCATCTTCGCGGGCCTGGTGGCGCCGGCGTCGCACAAGGATGCCAAGGAAGACGTTGCGGAGCAGGCGAAGGAGGCGGCCGACTGGCGCGCCAAGGGTGGCTATACGGCAACGATCCGCGGCACCGAGTACATCCTGCCGCCGCAGTTCGTGAACCCGATGCTCGACAGCGTCATGAAGGCCCGTGGCGGCACCGGCTCACCCAACGGTGCGGACAGCGCGGCACTGCGCGCGGCGCTGCCCGCGATGATTGCCCAGCCGGTTCCCGGAGGAGACGCCGGGTACCGGCCCGCGTCCGGGCCCGACCCAGTGCCACGACATCACGGTGTATCCGGCTATTGGCCTCGCGGGCGGCGCGTGCGAAGGCTACGGCCTGCTGCTCGACATCCGCGACGTAACCAACCCGAAGCGCATCGACCAGGTCTCCGACTCCAACTTCTCCTACTGGCACTCGGCGACGTTCAACAACGCCGGGACCAAGATGCTGTTCTCGGATGAGTGGGGCGGCGGCGGCGGCCCGAAGTGCCGTGCGACCGACCACCCGGAGTGGGGCGCCGATGCCCTCTTCACGCTGACGAACAACAAGCTGGCGTTCCAGAGCTACTACAAGATGCCGGCGCCCCAGACCAAGTATGAGAACTGCGTGGCGCACAACGGCTCGCTGATCCCGATCCCCGGCCGCGACGTCATGGTGCAGTCGTGGTACCAGGGCGGCGTGTCGGTGTTCGACTGGACCGACACGGCGCACCCGATCGAGATCGCGTTCCAGGACCGGGGCCCGGTGGACTCCACCAAGATGGGCAGCGGTGGCACCTGGTCGGCGTACTGGTACAACGGCGTCATCGTAAGCTCCGAGATTTCCCGCGGGCTGGACATCTTCGAGCTCACGCCGAGCAAGTACATCTCGCAGAACGAAATCGATGCTGCCAAGCTGGTGAAGCTCGACCACCTCAACGTGCAGAGCCAGCCGAAGATCACCTGGCCGGCCAACGTCGTCGTGTCGCTCGCATACCTCGACCAGCTCGAGCGGAACGGTGGCATGTCGTCGGGGAAGATTTCGTCGACCCGCAAGGAGCTTGATCGCGCCAACAAGCTGTCCGGCGCAGATCGTACCAGCGCCCTCAACAAGCTGGCGACGGACCTCAACACCGAGGCTGCCAGCGCGAAGGATCCGGCGAGGGTGAAGATGCTGGCCAGCTCCGTGACGAGCCTGGCAAGCGGCGGCATGTAAGCCGCTCGAAACAGCGCGAAGCCCCGCGGAGCCTGCTCCGCGGGGCTTCGTGTTTTCAGGCCAGCGGGTGATCGCGGAGGAACTCCGCGGCGGCGCGGTTGCCGGACGTGACCGCGCTGGCGACGGTACCGGCCTCGCCCTTGGCCTCGGTCGCCTCCCCCGCGAAGTAGAGCGCATGGCCTAGCGGCTCGGCCAGCGCGCGCCGGGCGGTGCCACCGCCGACGGTGACGTAGCTGTACGCGCCGAGGGACCATGGGTCGCGCTGCCAGTTGTGGAAACGGGTCTCCAGCGGTTCCGGCGCGGGACCGGTGGCGGCCTGCAGGAGAACCCGCGCCGAGTCCACGGCGTGCGCGACGATTGCGGAGTCGGCCTCCCGATCGAGTCGCGCGGCTGCCGGACCGCCGCACCACGCGGTGAGCCAGGGCGAGTTCTTCTCCCCGGTCCAGAACGTGGGGAAGGGGAGACCGCGCGCATGGATGAAGGTGCCTGGCGGCACCGGATCGCCCAGCACGCGCTGCCAGGTACCCTCGGGATAGCGGAGCATCACGCGATGCACCGGTCCGCAGGCCAGGCCGGAGAGCGCGGCACGCTTGGCACCGAGCGCCGGCTCGAAGCCGATGGCAGCGGGATGACCGTCGTCAAGCTGCAGGATGCTGAGGGGCACGGTGATGATTGCTGCATGCGCGTGGATGCGCTCGGTGCCACCGCCCTCATTGGTTATCTCGAGGTCAACGCGTCCGCGCGACCAGTGAACGGTGCGGCACTGCAGCATGCAGGCGCAGATGCACCGTCGCGGGATCGAGCCGGTGCATCATGAAGTCCACCATGGCGCCATACCCCCCGATCGGCCGCCCCTGCGCTGATCCGGCGGCCTCGTCACCGCTCCATTCCTCGATGATTGCCTCGAGACTCGCACGGGCGGGATCCGCAGCATCGAAGCCCTGCGTCATTCCCAGCATCCATCCTGCCGACTCGCGGAGAGTGGGGTCGCGCGACGCCTCCTCGACGAACGAAAGGACCGAACGATCCACTGGCTCGCGCCCCGCTCGCGCCATGAGCTGGTGCATGCCCGACATGTCGCCGTCGCTCATCGGGATCAGTCGTCCTGCGGCCAGAACCCAGTGCTCGCCGTCGAGCGGGGACACCCCGGTGCCTGCGTCGCGCAACAGGTCCAGTATCGCACGCGGACGGCCATGCACGAACTCGGCGCCGAGTTCGACGATATGTGCGGGATCGGCGGCCCGGGTCCGTGAGAATGCGGCCGCCGATCCGTCCGCGAGCCTCGAGGATCAGCACGGGCCATCCCGCGCGCGCCAACTTGTGCGCGGCCGCCAGGCCAGCCGCTCCCGCCCCGATGATGGCGACCGGCTTACTCACCGGTTGCCTCCTTTGCCAGCGTCTCCTCCTTGATCTCGATTTCCACGCGCTCGCTCTTGATACCAAGCCGGAGGCGGCCGAAGACGCTCATGTAGAGGTTCGCCAGCCACACCAGCGCGAGCCACGCGATGAGGAAGCCCTGCCATCCATTGACCAGCAGGTGAAATCCCGTGAGGGCCAGGAAGGCAAAGGCAACGTAGTGGCTGAAGCAGTACTCGCAGGTGAAGAGGTAGAAGAATTTCCGTGCCCAGAGCGAGGCGGCGGCCTCGCTTCGGCGCCGGCAGTACTCTCGCGGCTCCGTGAAGACTTCTTCGTGGGTCACCGTCCACGAGACACAGGCAATCGGCAGCGCCAGGAGGAACAGCCAGGCGGCCTGCGCAGTCAGGGGAACATCGAGCAGGTCTGGCATCAGGTAGTCCGTTTTGCGAGGCGAATGCGGGAGTAGGTGCCGGGCGCCACACCCACCACAGCCTTGAAGGCGCGAATGAAATGAGCCTGGTCGGTATAGCCGAGTTCGAGAGCGAGACGGGCACCGTCGGCGGTGCCCGCCGCGAGACGCTCGGCGGCCTCATGCAAGCGGTACCGCTGGATGACCCACTTGGGGCTTACGCCAACGTAATGACTGAACGTTCTCTGCAGGGCGCGCGTGCTCGTGAGGAGCCGGGCGGAAAGGTCCTCCACCTTGAGGATGGTCCGGTCGGAGCTGATCAGCTCTACCATGGCTCGCGCCTCCACCGCGCGCGGATCTGCTGCGGGCATGTGCCGGCGCAGGGCGGCTTCGGCCCGGTCCGCTCGTTCGGTGTCGCTGGCGGCGACAGATACCGACTGCATCAGCGAGGTCCCCAGCGGGCCCAGCGATGCCAGCGGCAATCGCCGGTCGGCGATCGACGAAACGGCACGACCAAGAAAGGGCGCGAACATCCCGGGGCGGAACTTGATTCCAAATACCCATCCGGTGCCGGCGAGTTGCGTGATGAACCTGCCACGCACGATCCCGGTGACTGTTGATTCCTCGGAGCCGATCACGAGATGTACGGACGGATGTGGCAGGGTTTCGGCCTTGAAGGGCGGCTTGTCGCGCAGGTCCCAGCTGACCGCCCAGAAGTGCTCGAGATACTCCGCCAGGTCAGGCGAGGCCTGGTACCGAGCGTGGGTTGAGACGCCATCCTGCGGTCCCATCAGGAGCCCGCGCGGCTTGTCGGGCTTGAGGCTACGCATTGGCGGCCCTCTGTCGCGTTTGTGCAATCCGAACGGCATCCGTCATGGTATCCTGTGGGCGGCAGGGCTTACGATTGCAGAAAGGGGGACGCTGCGATGCAGATGGCCAAGGGTACGTTCGACGTAAAAGTGCTGCCGGTTGCTCCCGACGCCGGTGACTTGGCCGGGATCGGAAGGCTCACGCTCAACAAGGTATTCCACGGGGACCTGGATGGCACGAGTACCGGCGTCATGCTCGGCTCGCAATCACCGGTGAAAGGGTCCGGTGGCTATGTGGCGCTCGAAGTCTTCAGCGGCACGCTCAAGGGTAAGCGCGGGACTTTTGTGTTGCAGCATAACGGGACGATGCAGGGCGGAAAATTCCAGTTGAACGTGGTCGTCGTCCCGGACTCGGGGACGGGCGAGTTGACCGGGATCGCCGGCACGCTCGAGATCATCATTGCGGCTGATGGAACGCACTCGTACGAGTTCTCCATAGTCACGCAATCGGCTCCTTCCGGGGGTATCCAAGGGGAGCTGTGAGGGTTCCTGTGCAGGAGGTCACTGAGGGAATGCGGAGATCTCCAAGGGGGTAATTCACTCCGGATGTGAGCAGGTGCTCGCACAGGATCGAGCGTGGCGGAGGTGGTGCGCGTGGCCATGGAGGCCTATTGTGAGGATTCACATGAAGCGTCGGGTGCAATGATCGCAGTGGCGAATCAGGTCGCAGCACAGGACGGCAGTGCCAGTTGGCGGTCAGGAGATATTCGTAATGCCAGCTTTGCCGGGAACTGAAGATCCCGTTCTATCCGGCCTCCCGAGCGACATCGAACGCAGCCGGTACACGACGATGCTTGCGACCCTGTCCGGCTGGCGCGGTTTGTTCGTCGGCCGGCGGGTGCTGGATTTTGGTGCATCCTACGGCACCTCGCTTGTCGCCCTTATCCGCCTCGGTGCCCGTGAGGTGGTCGGTGTCGAGCCCGACCTGTCGCGCGTGCAGCGGGGCCAGGCATTTGTTGCGGCGGCAGTGCCCGGCGCCAACGCGTCTCTCCAGTACACGCCCGACACTACGACGCTGCCGTTCGCCGACGGATCATTCGCGTTCATTCTCTGTAACGCCGTGCTCGAGCACATTCCTCAACCGCGGGGAAACTACATCCGCGAGTTGTGGCGGCTCCTCGCACGGGGTGGTCATTTCATGATCAACGAGACGCCAAACAAGTACTTCCCCAAGGAGCGGCACACGACGAGCCTCTGGTTCAATCACTGGCTGCCGAGCTCGCTGGCGCGTCGCAGGGCAATACGCCGGGGACGCTTCAATCCAGAACGCTCCGACTGGGAAAGCAGCGGGTGGAGGGGACTCGGCTACCTCGAACTGGTGAAGCACCTGAGCCATTACGCGATTGTTCCGGAGCTGACCAGGCCGCGCCATCGCCTGTTCGCGATGCTTGGTGTCCCGGCCTCGATCATTGACCCGTATCCGACCTGGATTCTCCGGAAGCTGTGACCCGAAAAGCCCCCGCATCGGTGATCGATCGCGGGGGCTTCAGCAAGGCGTCACGGAAGTGAGGTACGTCGGAACTGCTCCTGTTGCGGACTCCCCGGCGGCTGCGTGCGAGGCGCGGGGCTGCCGACCGTGGCCATGAACGCTTCGTAGACCGATCCGCGCCACCATCCGCGGGCCTGCGCCATTTGTTCCAGGGCGGTGTCCTGGGGCATTGCCTTCCGGTAACTCCGGTCCGTCGTCAGGGCATCCCACACATCGACGATCCCGATGATCTGCGCGCTGAGTGGTATTTCCTCGCCGCGCAGGGCGTCGGGGTAGCCACGTCCGTCGGCGCGCTCGTGATGCGACCGGATGATCGGCTTGATATCCCACGGAAACTGGATCGACGCCAGGAGCTCCACGCCGTGGATCGTGTGATCCTGCATCACGCGGAACTCGTCTGGCGTGAGCGGTCCCGGCTTGTTGAGGATCTCGTGTGGCACCCGGACCTTGCCCACGTCATGCAGGTAGGCGCCCACGCGGATCGTCGTCTGTTCCAGCGCGTCGAGCCCAAGCGCCCGGGCCACGGCTTCGGCGTAGCTCGCCACGCGCTCGCAATGACCGAAGGTGTAGCGATCTGCTGATTCGATCGACTGACCCCAGTTCCGGACGACGACGAGGTAGGTCTCCTCGAGCCGCGAGGCGCGTGCGGCAACGTCGACCATGTCGAGGTTCGCCTCGAGCCGGCGGAACAGTCGGTGCGCGTGGTCGAGGCTCCGCAGCGAGTCCTGGTTGCGCCCTGTCTGCTGGAAAAGCAGTGCGAGCTCACGGAGCGACTCCGCCTCTTCGAGCGGGAACGCGCCGTCACGAGCCAGCTCGATGGATCCCCGCAGCCGGGCTTCCGCCATGGCAGGCTCGCCGGTTTCGCGGTAGAGCATGCCCAGAAAGCGATAGGCCGCCGCCTTCCCGTCGGAACTCCCCAGTTCATCGAACACCTGGAGTGCCGCCTCTGCGCTGTGTCGCGCGGACGAATACTGCTGCTGGGCCAGGAACACTTCCGTGTGATTGAGCAGGCAGAGGCCGCGCAGCTGCACGTCACCCTGCGCCGCGGCAAGCTCGCTGCTCTGGCGGTAGTAGCGGTCGGCGTCGTCCCATTGACGGCGGTCCGCGCTGATCATTCCCAGGTTGTGGTAGACCAGCGCCATCCCCTGGCGATCGTCGGATGACTCGAACGCGCTCAGGGCGTCCCGATAGTGCGCCAGCGCGTCATCCAGGTCGCCGCGAATATTCGCCAGCACGCCGAGGTTCTGCCGGATGCGCCCGCGCAGGCGCGCATTGCTGCCGCCGAGCTCGAGGGCGGCGGAGAACATGGCAAGCGCCGGCTCGTAGGCAGCCTGTTCGAGCTCGAACCCTGCCAGGCAGTTGAGCGCCTCGGCGGCGGGGACGGGCAGGCCGGCTGCCATGGCGACGTCGTGGCTCTGGCGGCACAGGCTCCGGCCCTGGTCGGGTCCCTCGCCGCGGCGATGATGGGCGACGCCGAGTCGCCGGAGTGCCTCGGCTTCGAGGGCGGCGTCGCCGGCATCGCGTGCGCGCCGCGCTGCATCGGCATAGTGCTCGGACGCCTCACGCAAGCGGCCGGCGAGCTCATGCTCCCGGCCGAGTGCGATCAGTGCGCGCGCATCAACGGGTCCTGGTGCGTCGTCGTCGGACGGCCTCGCGCGCCGATGGCGCATCAGTAGGCGACCGCGTACTTCGAGAAGTGCCGGAGCCAGCTGTTGAATCCACTTCGCACTGCGGTAGTCCTGGGAGGGCGGAACCTCGAGGATCTTGAGGAGGTCATCGAGGTACACGACCCGGAACGCGCCCGGCAGGAGCGGCTGGGTGCAGTGACTGTAATCGAGCCGCAGCACGACGTTCTTCTGGAACTGCAATCCATGCGGCGAGAAGTCCGCCGTCACCATCAGTGATGTCGGTGCTTCGGCCGTCACGACGGTGCGCGTCGTGAGCGCGCCGGAGGGAATGGTCAGCCAATGCGGCCCGAACTGGATCACGCCACCTTCCGGCCCGATGATCGCCGTGCCGGCCTCGTATTCGTCCGGCTTGCAGACCAGCAGCGGGGACGGGAGCGGAAGGACGGGCAGTGACTGCGTGAGTTGCCAGACCAGTGCGAGCGAGTCATGCACGGCGACGCTCGCCGCGCGCGCCTGCGCAATGCGGTTCTGCTCGGAGTGCAGCAGTGCCTGCAGCGAGTCGTCCGACAGGCCGCTACTGGGCGGCGTGGACGTGGTGTCGGTCGGTGGCGTCCCGGTCGTGTCAGCCGGAGTGATCGTCGTATCGGAAGGGAGCGCGCCGGTGCCTGATGCCGGGTGGCCATTGTTTCCGGAAGGCGCCGACAGGGCCGTCGGCGGCGCACGACGCGAGCGTCAGTGTGCAGGCAACGAGAATGGCCCAGGTACGGAAGACGCGCATGGCTCTCTCCAGGATGTCGCCGTTCGCGCACGGAGCGCGGGATACAGGTCACCGGCGCGCTCGAGAACTGCAGCAGGCGTGCCTTGGAAGGCGTGGCGCACCGTCAAGGGATCGCACGGTGGTACTGCAGGTTCCTGCAAGGGTGTGTGGGTGACGCGGATGCCGAAGCGAAGTGTCTATGGGTGCGACATCGAGTGAATAGAAGTTGCCGGCGGGCGGGTGAAGGAAAGGCGCCTTGGACCTGTATCGGGCTGTTGCATTGTGGTGGCAGGCCGACAGCGTCGGACCATTGGACACCAGGCGACGCCCGGAAGGGAGAAAGCCTCGCCACTTGTGGCGAGGCCTCGATTCTCTCGTCATGGGCCCGGCGTGATGCCTTAGACGGTGCGGGGTCGCCACGGCTCGTGCTCGTGCGCGAGCCAGACCAGCTCGGGGTCGAGCGCGCGCACCCGCAGCTGGCCTTCGGTGTGCGGCTCGTCGAGCTCGCCAAACCAGACCGCCACGTCGCCGCCAACGACGACCGGGCGCCCGCCAGTCTCGACGACGACGACCTGCATGCCGCGTGTGTGGCCCGGCGCCGGGACGAGCCGGAGCCCGGGAAGCAGCTCGAGCTCGCCGTCGACCGGCACGTACCGCACGCCGGGCGCCTCGACCCACTCGCGAATGGTGTAGTCGTCCTCGTTGCGCGCGTCGTCGAGCTCCCGACGCTGGACGTAGATCGGCCTGCCGGCGAAGAGGTGGTTGCCGCCGCAGTGGTCGAAGTGCAGGTGCGTGTTGACGACGATGTCGATGCCGGCGAGGTCGAAGTTCTGCTTGCTCAGTGGACGGAGGCGGGGATCGAGGTCGGCGACCGCCGGGTGCAGCTCCGTCATGCCGGTGTCGACCAGCACGCGCGCATCGGGATGGTCGATGACGTGCACGTAGACCGGCATCCGCTCGCCCTCGGCGAGCAGGTCGGCAACGCGGACTGGCGTGATGGTGATCGAGGCGGGGCGTTCATGTTTTCCTCCGTCCTTTTCCGCTTACGTGCCTGAGTGCCGCCCTGACTACTTCATCGCGATCACGTGCTCCACGAGCTGATCGACGGCGATCTCGGTGCCCTGGTAGAAGCCCGACGCCTTGTTGTTCTCGAGGTCCGCTTCATCCCGGTGCAGCGCCGTGAAGACGTAGCGAGTGCCGGTTCCCACGGTTTCCATCGTGACGATGGCGGTGATCGGAATGTCGTCAAAGACAGCCGGGCGATAGCCGGGGAACAACATGGAGGTCCAGACGAGTCGCTCCATCGGAATGACTTCCAGGAAACAGCCGAGGTTGGGCAACTCCTGACCGTCTGCCATTGCGATGTCGATGCTGAAGATGCCGCCCGGTCGCACGTCCATTTCGGTTCGCGACACACGCCCCCAGGCCTTGGGCATGTACCACTCCTTGAGATGCTCCGGTTTCGTCAACGCTTCCCAGACGAGCCGCGTGGGAGCGTCGATGAACCGTTCGATGGCGAAATCAAGTTTCGGATTGAACGTGAATTGCCTGCTCATGATGCTGATTCCTTCTCCTTGAGCTGCTTGACGTATTGGTCGAACCGGTCCAGTCGCGCTTCCCACAACTGACGACGCGCGGTCAGCCAGTCTTCAGCGACCTTGAACCGTTCGGGTGCGATCTCATACGTCCGCACTCGCCCGCGCTTTTTCGACCTCACCAGTCGGCTCTGTTCGAGCACCGAGAGGTGCTGCACGAACGACGGGAGTTGCATGTCGAACGGTGCCGCCAGTTCGCTGACGGTGGCTGGTCCGACCGACAGGCGCTCCAGGACTTTCCGCCGAGTCGGGTTGGACAAGGCGTGAAAAACTTCGTCAGCGGCTGCGGATTGAACCATTTCCGACACCATCCAAATGCTCGGGTTATCCGACCTGACCGAGGGATCCTACAACCGTGGAATACTTTTGTAAATACCTAAGTATTGCTTGTCCATCGGCCACGGCCCTGGTGCGGTATGAGCGGGTCATGAGCGCAAGAAAGCCCCTGAGAGCGCAATTCTCTCAGGGGCCTTGTTTTGCGGGGATGGGCCCGGCGCGATTCGAACGCGCGACCTCTTGCTCCGGAGGCAAGCGCTCTATCCAGCTGAGCTACGGACCCGGTGTTCCAAGGGGCAGAAAAGTGGCTCCCGAGCCCCTGTTCCGCAACCGCGGGGCGTCGTGACAATCGCAGGGTAAGATCTGCGCCATGATTGCCACCGCCGAACCCCCGGTCACCATGCCAGGCGCCGCCGACGCGGCCCACGCCGCCATTGCCGACGCCGCGCGCCACCTCCGTCGGGCCCGGCGCCGCTTCCTCGAACGGGAGGACGCCGAGTCGCTGCACGGGATCCGGGTCGCCCTCCGGCGTCTCCGGGCGGTGCTCACCCTGTTCCGGCCCAGCCTCGACCTGCCGCGGCGGCTCGATGACCGGGCGATCCGGCGCATCGGCCACGATCTCGCGGACCTGCGGGATCTCGATGTAGCCCACCAGGCCATCATGGCCATCCCGCTCGAGGATGCCGATGCGAGCCAGCGCCTCCGCCGGCTCGAACGCCGCCGCCGGCGGGAGCTCCATCGGGTCATCGAGCGCCTGCGCAGCGCACGGATGCGGCGCGTGCTGCGCTCCCTCCGGCGCTGGGACCGCTCGCCTGGCTTCCTGGTGGATGAGGAAACGCCAGTCTCGGTGGTGCTTCGTGGCCTTCGTTCGCGGGTCGCGGCGATCGAGCTGCACCCGGCCTGGTCCCTTACGCTCGTCGCCACCGAAGACGGCAGCCTCCGCGCGCCGGACGGCGTGTACGACGACGAGACCACCGCCGACCTGCTGCACCAGCTCCGCCGTCGCATCAAGCAGGTGCGTTACCAGGTGGACGTCGCCGCGCGCACCATCGCGGCCGACTGGGCAACCGCCACGGATCACCTGCGACAGCTGCAGGAGACACTGGGCGTGATCCAGGACGCGCACATGCTGGGCGACCTCGCGTCGCTCCCGGTGGAACGGGTGGCCGATGCGTGCGATCAATGGGAAATGCTTCGCGGCGAGCGGCTTCGCGTGGTGCGCGACGCACTGGAAACGCTTCCATAGCTGTTGCCAACTGTCATGAAATAGGGCGTACAGGACTTGGGGACTGGGAGTCGCGCGCGCGGCTCCTAATTTTTCCGGATGCGCGTCCAGCAGCCGACCCCCACCCGCCTGATCCTCACGGAGCGCCATGAGGGCAGCCTCATGCTCAGCTGGGCACTCCTGGCCGGCGCGCTCATCAGTGCGCGCATCAGCTACAGCTATGCATCCATCAGCGCCGGGATCGTGTCGGGACTGTGTGCCGTTGGCCTGGTCGTCGGCTGGCGCTGGGGCGCCTGGCGGACCGTACGCGTCGTGCGTGGCGGGAACATCCGGCTCCGGGATCACCGCGGTTTGCGCTGGGAGTATCCGGTCGCCGATATCGACGAGATCGAGGTCAGTGGCAGCCCGGATGAGCACGGGGGGCAGGACTACCGTGTCGTGCTGTTCGTCCGGGGAGCCGGATGGGTGCCGCTGAGTCCAGCCAACCTGCTCCGGCGGGAAGAGGCCGTTGCGATCAGCAACCGCATTCGTGCCGTGCTCGAGTGGCCTGAAGTGGGGACCGAGGTGCCGCGGGCCCAGGAGGCAGCAGCAGGCCGCTAGGCCGACACTCGCTGCCGCTGCACGCGAGCTGGCGCTAGAGCGTGCCGGGCGCCACACCGGGCGGGCATCGATGCTGTCGGGCAGCGGCACATCCAGCCAGTCGAGCAAGGCTGCGAACACGTCGGCCGTGCGCATTGGCTCTCCTGGCACTGGATGATTGGACCAGAGCGGCGTGTGCATGTGCGGATTGATGAGGCTGCCGTGCCCCGACTTGTGTTCGGGAATCTCCCACCCGCCACGAAAATCGTAGCCCTCGCGCGCTGCGACGACGAGGTCGCCCGCCCGTGGCGCCGCAAACTGGTCGAGCAGGTGTACGGGTGCTTCGGGGTAGGCAGTGTCAAAGCTGTGGGCGAGCCACGCGTCGCGATCTCCGGTAAACGGCGCGCCCAGTTCCAGCGGGTCGCCGCTGAGCGGTGAATAGCGGATTGCCTCGCCCGAGCGCGTAATGACCGCTTCACCCGTCGCGGCCGCCAGCCGCACGCCACCGCTGCCATCTTCGCCTGCCACGAACGCCACTGCTGCCTCGCGCACCAGCGCCGCCACCACGTCATGAGTGGTGCCGAAGGTCGCCGGCTGCCTGAGCCGCTCGAGCGACCAGCGCTCGGCGCGGGGAATGCCGGGCCGCGCGTAGACCGACGCGAATGAATTGCCCGCCACCATGACGGCCGCGCGAGGATTGCGCGCCCAGACCACGGGATGCGCCATGGTCGGGACGCCCTGCCCGCGGAACCAGTTGGCCAGGTCGAGGTGCGTGTGCACCGGCGTCGCGCCATGGTCACTGACCAGCACGATGAGCGTGTCGTCCAGTTCACCCCGCTGGTCGAGTCGCTTTACCAGCTGGCCGATGACCTGGTCATACGACTGCAATGCACGAATGACCTGGACACCATCGGGACGGTCGGCATGGGTATAGCCGTCGACTCCCGGGAACTGGGCAAAGACAAATCGCCACGGCTGCTCGACGGCCTCCATGAGCCCGCGCTCCACGCGCCTGTCGAGACCCCCGTACCTCTCGGTGTAGTGGGCGAGGCTGCCAAGGTTGCGCCGGGCGCTCTGGGCGGGATCGCGCTCGGGCGTAAGCCCTCGCGTGATCATGGTGAAGAGCGCCATGCTGTCCGGCACCAGCTGGAAGATGGTCTGGACCTGGGGAGCGATATCGTGATCGAGCATGCCGGCCTGGTAGCCGCAATAGCTCCGGACGGCGGCGCGATCCGTCCACCAGCGACCGGTGTACGCCACGCGGTCGAGCCACCGAATGGACGGCACGTTGCACCGACCCGGGGAAGCATCCGGTCAGGAAGGGCAGGTAGGCGACGCTGGTGATCGACGGAAACACGGTGATTGCGCGCGTACGCGCGCCCGTTTCCGTCAGGGCCGCCAGGTTGGGCAGGCGGCCCGCCGCCATCTCGGCCTCGGCGACGTCAGCCCGCAGGCCGTCCACGAGAATAAGGAAGGCGCGCCTCATGTGGCATGCACCGGCGCCGGCTCCGGCACCACCGGCACCACCACTGGCTCACGATTCATTTTCCGCATCTTCAGGATCATGACGGCGAGGAAGACAAGGCCAAGCCCGAAGAGGATGGCCGGCGGAATCTTGATCGCGACACCGAGCAAGGCGAGGAGGTAATAGCGGAGCCCGCGGCCCAGGACCACGGAGCCCTGATACTTCCACATCGGGTAGTTGTCGAGCGATGCCAGGAACCGCATAGGGTAGTGCGGAATGATCGGCAGGATGCAGGTGCTGACCAGGGTCCAGAATGGCGCCTTCCGGTACATGCGCAACGCCCAGCCGGTGAGACGATGTCCGCGGAACCCGCGAGTGCCCTCGCGCGACAGCAGCCGCGCGAGGAGTTCCATGTTCCAGTATTCGATGATGACCGTCCCGATCACGCCCACGACCACGACGAGCCAGATCGGATAGATGGGTCCGAGATAGACCACTGCTGGATCGTATGGCAGCGGAGCCAGCGAATTGCCGGCGAAGGAATAGGGCAGGAACATCCACAATCGCGCCCATTCCGGCTGTAGCGCGCGCACCGAGGAATGCAAGCCCGGTCAAGACCAGCATGACGCCGGGCCAAAGCCACACCGGCACGGCGGGCGGCAGCGCCCGCGGCGGCTCGGGAACCAATTCGATTATGTCTTTTTCGTCCTTCACGCGCGCTCCAATCGGTGGGGCCGGAGCCCCTGGTTTGCGCGAACGCTAGGCGGGGCGGCCCCTGGTCGCAACCGCGGAACTATGCGGCACGTGCCTTATTTAGCTGACTGATCAACTCCAATACAGCGCGCCGGGGGGCAATCCGCAGTAATTGGATAAGGAGCTTGTTGACAAGCCCCGGAATGACGAGTCCGCCGCCGTCCAGCCGAGAGACGGCAGTGTCAGCCACGCTCCCCGCATCCATCATGTTGGCCGATCGGAACAGGAGGGCCGATTCCACTCCTGCACGTCCCTGGAACCCCGTCGCGGTCGGGCCAGGGCAGAGGGTCATGACCGATACGCCGGTTCCGGCCAGTTCCTGTCGCAGTGCCTCGGAGAACGACAGGACGAACGCCTTGGTCGCATAGTACGTCGCCATCCATGGACCGGGCTGGAACCCCGCGGTCGAGGCCATGTTGAGCACGTGTCCGTGCTTTCGCGCGAGCATGCCCGGCAGGAGTCGCCGCGTGAGCAATACCAGCTGCATTGATGTTGACCTCCACCATGGCGTGCAGTTCCGCCTCGTCCTGCTCGGCGAATGCGCCCGCCCCGCCAAAGCCTGCATTGTTGATGAGGGTCTCGATCTCGAGGTTGCGCGCCGCGACCTGGACGATCAGGCTCGCCGCTCCCGAGGCCGTGGCAAGATCAGCTGGAAGGACGACGACATCAGGGGATCCAGCCTCGCGCAACCGAAGTGCGGCCTCCTCCAGCTTGTCGATCGAGCGGGCCACGATCACGAGTGGCACGGCCGCGCCGCGCCAGTCGCAGCGCAATCTCGAGTCCGATGCCGCCCGATGCTCCCGTCACAAGCGCGTACCCTGGTGACCTGGTCATGCTGCCTCCCGAAGGAACCGAATCGCGGTCGTCGACGTTCTCAGTGTGACCCGCGACTGGAGTCGTCGATGTCCCGTTACTTGCTGGTGCTGCTTGCGCTGGGCGTTCCTGTCATGGCCATGTCCCGCTCCGTCGGTGCGCCCGCGATCCCCGCCGCAGGCCACCCCGCGCCTGCCTGGAAGAACACCAGTTGGCTCAATGCGGACCAGCCGCTCACCCTTGCAGGGCTTCGCGGCAAGGTGGTGCTGCTCAACTTCTGGACGTTCACCTGCTACAACTGCACCAATACGGTGCCGTCGCTCGTGGATTTCGACCGTCGTTTCCGGGAGAGCGGGCTCGTCATCATCGGCATGCACGATCCCGAATTTGGGCCGAGCGGTGGCGAGCACGACCGGTCGAATGTACAGAGCGCGCTCCTCGATCACGGAATCAGGTATGCCAACGCGCAGGACAACGATCACGCGACGTGGAATCTCTATGGGATCCAGGCGTGGCCGAGCTTCGTGCTGATAGACAAGAAGGGCAACATCCGTTACGAAGGAGCTGGTGAATTCCACCTGGGCGACCAGTGGTACAAGGAGTGGGACGGTCGCATTCGTGAACTGCTCGCCGAGTGAGGCTTATCGCGCTGATGCTCGCCCTCGCGCTGGCGGGATGCGGCGCCCGGAAGCCGCCGCACGGCGCTTCCGCTCTCGGTCAATATCACTCACGAGCGGGACGACGTCGTGCTCACACTGCACCCGCGGGCCGGACTCAGGATCAATGCATTGCTGCCGCCTCAGCTGGAACTGGCGAACGGCAGCATCACACGCTTTGGCGCACGCGCTCGGTCGGCTACGGGTGCGGACTCCGCCTACTTCACGGAACCGCCGGCGGCGATCGTGCCCTCCGGGGCCAGCCTCGTCGGCGCGCAGGTGCGGGCCAGCGTATGTGACAGCGGCGCGGCGGTTTGCAGGGTCCTGACCATTCGGCTATAGCCCAGCGATCCCTCGCAGCGCCTCCCATCGCAATAGTTCCCAAATACATCCCTCCTCGTTCCTCACCCCGCCCTAACGTCGCCGGCCATAGCGTTCCTCCGTCAATCAACGGAGGTCTCGGTGGACCTGGTCATGATGGGAGTCCTGGCACTGCTGGTGGTTACGACAGTCGGGCTCATTCGCCTGTGCGCCAGGCTCTAGGGAGGATCGGATGAACGGACTCTACGTGGTGGGGGCGATCGTGGCCGCCGGGCTCCTGGGCTATCTGCTCTTCGCCCTGCTCAGGCCGGAGTCGTTGTCATGACCGCCAACGACTGGATCCAGCTCACGCTCTACTTCGTCGTGCTGCTGGCCCTGGCGATACCGCTCGGTCGGTACATGGCGCAGGTCATGTCGGGAGACGCGCAACTGGGCGTCCAAAATCGGGCGCCCGATCGAGCGCGGGCTCTACCGGCTGGCCGGCGTGCGCTAGATGACGAGATGACGTGGCCCCGCTACGCCGCCGCACATCTGCTGTTCAATGCCGCCGGGCTGCTGCTCGTGTACGCGCTCCAGCGTCTGCAGGCCTTCCTGCCGGCGCAATCCGGCCGCGTTGGCGCGGTACTCTGGCACTCGCCTTCAACACCGCGGTGAGTTTCGCCACCAACACCAACTGGCAGGGTTACGGGGGCGAGAGCACGCTCGGCTACCTGACACAGGTGGTCGGGCTGGCGGTCCAGAACTTCGTCTCGGCCGCCGCCGGCATCGCCATGCTGGTGGCACTGATCCGCGGCCTGGCCGGGCAGGGCCAGGACCATCGGCAATTTCTGGGTGGACCTGACGCGCTCCACGCTCTACATCCTGCTGCCGTTGTCATCGGTGTTGGCGCTGGTGCTGGTCTCGCAGGGCGTTGTGCAGACCTTCCACCCCGCGCAGCCGGTGGCCACTGGTGCGAGCCGCTCCGCATTCGGACACGACCGTGCTGACGCAGCAGGACATCGCGGTGGGGCCGGCGGCGTCAGCAGATCGCCATCAAGCAACTCGGCACCAATGGCGGCGGCTTCTTCAACGCCAATTCCGCGCATCCGTTCGAGAACCCCACGCCGATCTCGAATTTCTTCGAGATGCTCGCGATTCTGCTCATCTCCGGCGGTCTGTGCTTAATGTTCGGTCGAAATGGTGCGCGACCAGCGCCAGGGATGGGTGATCCTCGCGGCCATGACCGTCATCCTCGCCCCGCTCACGGTCGCCGCGACTGTTGTTCGAGCAGGGCGGCACTCCGGTGCTCGCCGCCTCGGGCGCCGACCAGACGCCATCGGCGCTTCAGCCCGGCGGAAACATGGAGGGCAAGGAGACGCGCTTCGGCATCGTGAACTCGGCCATCTGGGCCTCGGCCACGACCGCCGCGTCGAACGGCTCGGTCAATTCCATGCACGACAGCTTCACGCCGCTGGGTGGCCTGGTGCCCGATGTGGCTGATCCAGTTCGGCGAAGTCGTGTTCGGCGGGGTCGGCTCGGGGCTCTATGGCATGCTGGTGTTCGCGCTGATCGCGGTGTTCATCGCCGGCCTGATGGTGGGTCGCACGCCGGAATATCTCGGCAAGAAGATCGAGGCGTACGAGGTGAAGATGGCCTCGCTGGTCATCCTCATTCCCGCCATGATGATCCTGTTCGGTACCGCGCTCGCGGTGAGTACCGATGCGGGTCGCGCAGGCGTGTTCAACCCCGGAGCACACGGGTTCAGTGAAATCCTCTATGCCGTCACGTCGGCGGTCGGCAACAACGGCAGCGCCTTCGGCGGCATCGGCGCCAACATCGACCTTCTACAACCTGCTGCTCGGCGTCTGCATGTGGGTTGGTCGGTTCTGGCTGGCCGATTCCGGTGCTGGCCATCGCCGGCGCACTTGCCAGGAAGAAGCTGGTCCCGGCCGGGCGCCGGCACGCTGCCGACGCATACGCCGCTCTTTGCCGGCCTGCTGGTCGGCACCGTCCTGCTCGTCGGCGCGCTCACCTTCGTCCCGGCGCTGGCGCTCGGGCCGATCGTCGAGCACTTCCAGCTCTTTGCCAGGTAATCACCATGACTACGCATGCTCCCCGCTCCCTGTTCGATGGCGAGATCGTCGTCACGGCGATCGGGGATTCGTTCCGCAAGCTCACGCCCCGCCACTCGTGGCGGAATCCGGTCATGTTCGTGGTGGCGGTGGGAAGCCTCTTCACGACGCTGCTCTTCCTTGCGGCGCTGGTGCGCCGCGGCGGTGAGAACCCCTGGTTCATCTTCGCCATCTCGATCTGGCTCTGGTTCACCGTGCTGTTCGCCAATTTCGCCGAGGCCATGGCGGAGGGGCGGGGCCGTGCCCAGGCGGCAGAACTGCGCAAGACCCGCCAGGCCGTGCTGGCGCGGCGCCTCAAGGATCCGAACGACCTCAAGGAGATCGAGGCGGTGCCGGGGAGCACGCTTCAAGAAGGGCGACCTCGTCATCGTGGCGGCGGGCGAGGTGATTCCCGGCGACGGCGAGATCACCCAGGGTGTCGCGAGCGTCGATGAGAGCGCCATTACCGGCGAGAGCGCCCCGGTGATCCGGGAGGCCGGTGGCGACCGGAGCGCCGTGACCGGTGGCACGCGCGTGCTGTCGGATACCCTGATCATCCGGATCACGACCAACCCGGGCGAGACGTTCCTCGACCGGATGATCAACCTGATCGAGGCGGCCAAGCGGCAGAAGACGCCGAACGAGATCGCCCTCGACATCCTGCTGGCGGCACTCACGATCATCTTCCTGATCGTGACCATCACGCTGCTGCCCTTCTCCATCTTCAGCGTGCACGTCGCAGGGCAGGGCACGCCGATCACGCTCACGGTGCTGGTGGCGCTGCTCGTGAGCCTCATACCCACGACCATCGGCGCACTGCTCTCCGCCATCGGGATTGCGGGCATGGATCGGATGATCCAGAAGAACGTCATCGCCATGTCGGGCCGTGCGGTCGAGGCGGCGGGCGACGTGGATGTGCTGCTGCTCGACAAGACCGGCACCATCACGCTCGGCAATCGCCAGGCGACCTCGTTCATTCCCGGCGCCCGGCATTACGCCGGAGCGACTGGCCGACGCCGCCCAGCTCGCGTCGCTCTCCGACGAGACGCCGGAGGGCCGCAGCATCGTCGTGCTGGCCAAGGACCGCTTCGGCCTGCGTGAGCGCGACTTGGCCGGCAATGGTGCCCGCTTCGTGCCCTTCACTGCACAGACCCGGATGAGCGGCGTGGACTTCGATGGTCGCCGCATCCGCAAGGGTGCGGTGGACGCGATCGAGGCGCTACGTGCGCGCTGCCGGGAGGCAGCATGCCGGCCGCCCTGCAGTCAGCGGTGACCGACATCGCCAAGGGCGGCGGTACCCCGCTGGCGGTGGCCGATGGCAACGAGGTCCTCGGGGTGATCCATCTCAAGGACGTGGTAAAGGGTGGGATCAAGGAGCGATTCGGCGAGCTTCGCCGCATGGGCATCAAGACCGTGATGATCACCGGCGACAACCCGCTGACGGCCGCGGCAATCGCGGCCGAGGCTGGCGTGGACGACTTCCTGGCCCAGGCCACGCCGGAGAACAAGCTCAAGCTCATCCGCGAGTACCAGTCCGGTGGCCGCCTGGTCGCCATGTGTGGCGACGGCACCAACGATGCGCCCGCACTGGCGCAGGCCGACGTGGCCGTGGCCATGAACTCGGGGACCCAGGCGGCGAAGGAAGCCGGCAACATGGTGGATCTCGATTCCAACCCCACGAAGCTGATCGAGGTGGTCGAGACCGGGAAGCAGATGCTCATGACGCGCGGCTCGCTCACCACCTTCAGCATCGCGAACGATGTGTCGAAGTACTTCGCCATCATTCCCGCGGCATTCGCGTCCACCTATCCGGCGCTCGCCGCACTCAACATCATGCGCCTCTCCACGCCGTCGAGTGCGATCCTCTCGGCGATCATCTTCAACGCGCTCATCATCCCGGCGCTCATTCCACTGGCGCTCAAGGGCGTGAAATACCGGCCGCTCGGAGCCGGCGCGGTGCTCCGTCGCAACCTGCTCGTCTATGGCCTGGGCGGCATCGTCCTCCCGTTTCCGGGCATCAAGCTCATCGACATGCTGCTGACCGCCATCGGCGCGACCTGAGGAATCATTTCCATGCGTGCAGAGATTCGTCCCGCCCTGGTCCTGCTCGGGGCCTTCACCCTCCTCACGGGCGCCGCTGTATCCGGCGGTGGTCACCGTCGCCGCGCGCGCTCTCTTCCCGCGGCAGGCCGAGGGCAGCCTCATTCGCGATGGTGAGACCATCCGCGGCTCCGCCCTGATCGGCCAGCCGTTCGATGGTGCCGGCTACTTCTGGAGCCGGCTCTCCGCCACGACACCGGCCTACAACGCGAGCGCGTCGTCAGGGTCCAACCTCGGGCCCACCAATCCCGCGCTTGCTGAGGCGGTGAAGGATCGGGTGAAGGCGTTGCGCGCCGCGGATCCGTCGAACACCGCGCCGGTGCCGGTCGACCTGGTGACGGCCTCGGGAAGCGGACTCGATCCGCACATCACCCCGGCCGCGGCGGCATACCAGGTCGCGCGGGTCGCTCGCGCGCGCAACCTGCCCGAGGCGCAGGTGCAGCAACTCGTTGCAGCCAATACCGAGGGTCGCACCTTCGGGATCCTGGGAGAGCCGCGGGTGAACGTGTTGCAGCTGAACCTGGCGCTCGATCGCATGACATCCCCGAAGCCATGAATGCCTTCCGATGCCTGCTGATGGTCGCCATCATCACGGGGAACGCTGCTGCGGTTGCGCCCGCTCGGGCGCAGGACGTCGCCGCTCCCGATACCACCAAGGCCGACAGCACCAGGATCAGGCCGGTGGCGACCCCGGAGGACACGCTCGGCCATAAGCTGGGCGACCTGCCGATCTACCTGACCGGCTTCGTCACCTCCACCTACACCTACTCCTTCGCTTCGACCGATGGGACGCTGGTCGGCCGGTTCTACGATCGGTACCAGGACCAGTTCATGATCAATGCCCTGCGCCTGGGCATCACCAAGCCGGCCGAAACCGACAAGCTGGATGCCGGCTTCCGGTTCGAGTTGCTCTTCGGCCAGGACGCCGCCGTCACGCAGTCCGCCGGCTTGTCGCTCGGCCCGAACGCCGACCTGACCGAGGCCTACGTGACCCTGAACGTACCGCTGGCCAAGGGCAAGCCGGATCACTGGATGCAGTTCAAGCTGGGCAAGATGTGGACGATCATGGGTTACGAGGTGATCGATGACGTGCTGAACCCGAACCTCGACGTGGGCAACCAGTTCATCTACCTGGAAAACTTCACCAACACCGGACTGGGCGTGGATTTCCAGTTCGGCCCGAAGCTCGACGTCGAGCTGCGCTTCTTCAACGGCTGGGATGTGGTGCAGGAGACCAACGACAACAAGTCGTTCATGGCGCGCCTGGGCTGGACGCCCAGCAGCAAGGTGAACATCGGCGTCCTCGGCTACACCGGGGCGGAGCAGCCGAACACCAGCAGCAACCTGCGCAGTGGATTCGAGGTGCTCGGCACCTTCAAGCTGGGCGCCAAGACCACCGTGGTGGGGCAGGCCGACTACGGGGAGGAGAAGGGGCTGCTCGCCAACCCGGACCAGGCGGCCACGTGGTGGGGGCTCGGGCTCTGGTTCGTCCAGGACCTGTCCTCCACGCTCAACCTGGCGCTGCGCGGGGACTACGTGGATGACAAGGACGGTGTCCGGACCTCGGGCGTGCTCGGCTACGCGCCGACCGATGGGCGCCAGATCGGGAGCATCACCGCGACGCTCAACATTCATGTGTGGAAGAAGGCCGTCGGTCCGTCCCGAGGCCCGGCTCGATTTCTCGAGCCTCGATGACTACGGCGAGGTGGACAACCCCACGTCCACCCAGCCCTCCCTCGGCATCGGGGTGTCCTACCAGTTCTGATGCCGCAGTGACCGGCTGCTGCACGGGAGTTATTCTCCAGTGAATGAGTGACCCGCGACGGCCCGATCCTGACGCCCTTCTCGCCCTTGCCCATGAGGAGGAGGCGCGACAGCATCGCGGCCGGCTGAAACTGTTCTTTGGTGCGGCCCCGGGCGTGGGCAAGACGTACACCATGCTCGAGGCCGCGCGCGCGCGCCAGGCCGAGGGGCTCGACGTGGTGGTGGGCATCGTCGAGACCCATGGCCGGAGCGAGACCGCGCGCCTCGCCGAGGGACTCACGGTACTTCCCCGTCGTACCATCGACTACAAGGGAAGCGTCCTGCAGGAGTTCGACCTCGACGCCGCGCTTGCGCGGAAGCCGGGGCTCATTCTCGTGGATGAACTGGCCCACACGAACGCGCCCGGCGGACGGCACGGCAAGCGGTGGCAGGATGTCCTCGAGCTGCTCGCATCGGGCATCGACGTCTACACCACGCTCAACGTGCAGCATGTCGAGAGCCTCAATGACGTGGTGGCGCAAATCACGGGCGTCACCGTGCGCGAGACGGTTCCCGATGCCGTGCTCGAGCGTGCGGACGAGATCGAGCTGGTGGACGTGTCGCCCGACGTGCTACTGCAGCGGCTGCGCGAGGGCCGGGTCTACCTGCCGGACCAGGCGAGCCGGGCGCTCGAGCGGTTCTTTCGCGAGGGCAACCTCATCGCCCTCCGCGAACTGGCGCTGCGGCAGACGGCGCACCGGGTCGATGCGCAGATGCGTGGCTACATGCGCAGCCAGGGCATTCGTGACACCTGGGCGGCGAGCGACCGGCTGGCGGTGTGCATTGGTCCCGATCCATCGGCGCTGCGCGCTGGTGCGGCCGGCGCGCCGGATGGCGGAGCGACTGCAGGCGCCATGGACGGCGGTCTTCGTCGAGGTTCCCGGACAGGTGGGCGAGGCGGCGCCGCGAGGCCGTGGTGCGTGCCTTCCGCCTGGCGGAGGAGCTGGGTGGCGAGACCGTCACGCTGAGCGGCGCGAGCGTGGCCGACGAGATCATCGCGTGGGCGCAGGAGAAGAACGTCACCCGGCTCATCGTCGGGAAACCGCAGCGGGTCGGCGTCCTGGCGCGCTTCCGGGGATCGCTGCTGGACGCGCTCGTGGCGGAGAGCGGCGCCATCGACGTGTTCGTCATCACCGGCGAAGCCGACGACACGCCGGCGCCCAGGCCGTTCCGGCGCCCTCCTCCGTTCACCCAGTTCGTGTGGGCGTCGGGCATCGTCGGGCTGGCGACGGTGGCGGGCCTGGCCCTCCGCTCGTTTCTGAGTACCACCGACATCGCGATGCTCTACTTGCTCGCCGCGGTCGTGGTCGGGTCGCGAGTGCGACAGCGTCCCGCGCTCTTTGCCTCGGTCCTGAGCATCACGCTGTTCGATTTCTGTTTTGTGCCACCGTACTTCACGTTCGCGGTGAGCGATACCAAGTACGTGCTCACCTTCGCGATGATGCTGGCGATTGCCATCATCATGAGCCGGCTGACCGGCCGCATCCGGGAACAGGCCGATGCCTCCCGCGCGCGCGAGCAGCGGACGGCAAGTGCCTACGCGCTGAGCCGTGAGATGGCCGCGGCGCGCGAACCTCCGGAGATCGTGGAGGCCGCGACTCGCCATATCGAGGATGCGTTTGCCGGCCGGGTCACCTTTCTCCTTGTCGATCGCGATGGCGTGTTGCCCAGCGACGACGGCGTGGCTCGCTGGGCGCTGGAACACGGGCAGATGGCAGGGCTCGGGAGCAGCACGCTTCCGGCGTCACCGGCGCTCTACCTTCCGCTGCAGGCCTCCGACCGGGTGCTGGGCGTCGTGCGGGTGGAGCCGCGCGACCCCCAGGATGCCCTCGATCCGGAGCGTCGCCAGCAGCTCGAGTCGTTCGTGCGCCAGGCCATGGTCGCGCTGGAGCGCTCGACCCTCGCTGAGCGGAACGAGGCGAGCCGGATGGAGGTCGAGGCGGAGCGCCTGCGCACCACGCTGCTGAGCTCGCTGTCGCACGACTTGCGCACGCCATTGGGCAGCATCGAGGGAGCGGCGAGCAGCCTGCTCGAGGAAAACACGGTGCGCTCCGAGGAGACGCGTCGCGAACTGGCGGAGACGATTCTCGACGAGTCCCGCCGCATGACGCGCCTCGTCGCCAACCTGCTCGACATGATGCGGGTGGAGAGCGGCGCCCTCTCGGTACAGAAGCAGTGGGTGCCGCTGGAGGAGGTGGTGGGTGTGGCCCTCATCCGTCTCGACACCCGCCTCGCCGGCCGCGTGGTCACCACGACCTTTCCCGGGGACCTTCCGCTGGTATCCGTGGACGACATCCTCATGGAGCAGGTCTTCATCAACCTGCTCGAGAACGCTGCCAAGTACACGCCGGCGGGCAGCCCCATCGAGGTATCCGCGACGGCGCGCGAGGGCGAAGTGACGTGTAACCGTCGCCGACCGGGGACCTGGCATCCGGTCTGGAGACGAGTTGAGGATCTTCGAGAAGTTCTACCGCGCGCCACAGGGTGACGCGGTTGGCGGCGTGGGACTCGGGCTGGCCATCTCGCGTGGCATCGTCGTGGCACACGGCGGGCGCATCTGGGTCGAGCATCGTCCCGGCGGCGGCGACGCTCATGCGCTTCACCATTCCGCAGGATGGACCGCCGCCCAGCACCGGGACCGACGACGAGGTCCTCGAGGAGACGGAATGACCGACGGACCGGTGATCCTCCTGGTGGAAGACGAGCCGGCGATGCGCCGCTTCCTGCGCGCTGCCCTGGGGACGCATTCGTATACCCTGGTGGAGGCCGCCACGATGCGCGAAGGCCTGGCCCAGGCGGCGGGCCGCAATCCCGACCTGATCCTGCTCGACCTCGGCCTCCCCGATGGCGACGGGCTGGATGCCACTCGCCAGCTCCGCGAATGGACCACGACACCGATCATCGTGCTGTCCGCGCGCGGGCAGGAAGGGGACAAGATCGCGGCCCTCGATGCCGGGCGGACGACTACCTGACCAAGCCGTTCAGCGTCGGGAACTGCTGGCCCGCATGCGCGTGGCGCTCCGGCACAAGGCCAGTGGCGGGGAAGTGCTGCAGACGTTCGAGGCAGGCGACCTCCAGGTCGACCTCGCGCGGCGCACCGTGATCGTGTCGGGCGACGAGGTGCACCTGACGCCCACGGAGTACAAGCTGCTGGCAGTGCTGGTGCGGCATGCCGGCCGTGTTCTCACGCACCGGCAACTGCTGCACGAGGTCTGGGGATCGCACAGCACTACGCAGACCCAGGCACTCCGGGTGTACGTGACGCAGCTCCGGCACAAGATCGAGGCGGATGCGGCCCGTCCCCGGCTGCTTGTTACCGAGCCTGGCGTAGGCTACCGGCTCAAGGACGGCTGAACCGTATCACGCCCTTGCTCCGCAGGGGCCCAGCCCCTTTCCTTCCTGTCCCCCAACCGTAGCGAGCACCTGTCCATGAGCGACGCGCTTCCATCCGAGCTGGCCCCCTTCGCGGCGGGCTCTCCCGTAGCGCGCGCTGACGCCATTACCGCCGAGAGCGAGGGAGTGCGGCGGGTGCTGGCCGAGGCGCAACGGGTGGTGGTCGGTCAGGATATCCTGCTCGAGCGCCTGCTGCTGGGGTTGCTGGCGGACGGCCATATCCTGCTGGAAGGGTTGCCCGGGCTGGCGAAGACGCTGGCAGTGAAGACCGTGGCCACGACCATCGAGGCGGATTGCCGCCGGGTGCAGTTCACCCCCGACCTGCTCCCGACCGACCTGCTCGGGACGATGATCTACAACCAGCGCACCAGCGAGTTCACGGTGCAACGCGGCCCGATCTTCACCAACATCCTGCTGGCGGACGAGATCAATCGTGCGCCCGCCAAGGTGCAATCGGCGCTCCTTGAGTCGATGCAGGAGCGCCAGGTCACCATCGGTGGTGAGACGATCCACCTGCCCAACCTGTTCCTCGTGCTCGCGACGCAGAACCCGATCGAGCAGGAAGGCACCTATCCGCTGCCCGAGGCGCAGGTCGATCGCTTCCTCTTCAAGCTGGTGGTGACCTATCCTGCCCGCGCGGACGAGCGGGCCATGCTGGACCGGATGACCGATGGCACCCCGCCGGTCGCGCGACCGGTGCTGCACGCCGACGACATCCTTCGCGCCCGTCGCGGGGTGGAGCAGGTGCATGTCGACGCCAGGATCAAGGAGTACGTGCTTGACCTGGTCGCGGCGACGCGCCGGCCGGCGGAGGCCGGACTCGCCCAGCTCACGCCCCTTATCGCGTTCGGGGCCTCGCCCCGCGCGGCCATCTTCCTCATTCGTGCCGCCAAGGCCCATGCGTTCCTGGCGGGCCGCGCCTTCGTGCTGCCGGAGGACGTCAAGTCGGTCGCGACCGACGTGCTGCGGCACCGCATCGTGGCCACCTATCGCGCCGATGCCGACGGCGTCACCCCGGACCAGATGGTCGAGCGCATCCTGGATCGCATCGCGGTCCCATGATCACGGACGAGATCGCCGACGAGGTCCGGCGACTGGAGCTGGCGACGCGCCGCCTCGTTCGCGATCTCTCGGCCGGCGACTACGCCAGTGCGTTCCGTGGGCGTGGCATCGAGTTCCTCGACGTTCGTGAGTACCAGCCGGGTGATGACGTACGGACGATCGACTGGCGCGTGACCGCCCGCCTTGGCAATACCTATCTCCGTCGCCATCACGAGGAACGCGAGCTTACCGTCATGCTCCTGGTGGACGAGAGCGCGTCGGCGCAGGTGGGCAGCCGGCGCCGGACCCGCGCGGAACTCGCCGCCCAGGTTGCCGCGGTGCTGGCCCTCACGGCGGCACGCGCCAACGACCGGGTGGGCGCGGCCTTCTTCAGCGGTGGGCTGGGGCGCATGGTGCAGCCCAAGAAGGGTCGCCGTCATGCCCTGCGCGTGCTGGGCGAATTGCTGAGTGCCCGTGCGAGCGGCGACGAGCACGGATCTGGCCGGCGCGCTCGAAGCACTGGAGCCGATGCTGCCCCGGCGCGTGGTGCTCGTGATTCTCTCCGATTTCTACACCTCCGGCTTCCAGCTGCCCCTTGCCCGGCTCGCGCGCCGCCACGAGGTGATCTGCATGCAACTGCGCGATCCGATCGAGCATGCGTTGCCGCCCGTGGGCCTGGTCCGGCTGCGCGACCCCGAGAGTGGCGTCATCATGACCGTGGATGCCTCGGATCCGGCGGTCCGGAATCGGGTCGCCGAACGGCGCGCGACGTTCGACAGCACGCTCACGCACGACCTGTATGCCAGCGGTGCGGAGCTGGTGCGGCTCGATGCCTCGGGCGACTTCGGAGAACCGCTGGTGGCCTTCTTCCGGCGCCGGGCGCGCGCCTGACGCATCGCATGCGACGCCTCGCCCTGCCGCTCGCCCTGCTGCTCGTCACGGCCTCGCCTGCCGTGGCGCAACGCTACGATATCGAACTGTCGGCCGACAGCGTCCGCATCGGCCAGGTGGTCACGAGTGAAGGAGCGGATCCACATCGGCTCGCAGCAGAACGTGGCGAGCAATTCGGCCGTGCTGGCCGACCTGCCCGAGGGTGTCCGGCTCATCAGCCAGGACACGCTGACCCGCCACTCCAATGCCGCCATGATGCGCGACGGACGGGCGCTGCTCACCGGCGAGGTGCGCCTCGCCTTCTTCCGTCCGGGCCGGCAGCGCGTTCCGCCACTGCGCGTCATCCTCAAGGGCGTGGCGTCCGATCGCGGCCTGCCGCTGGAAAGTGAGGCGTCCTATGTCGAGGTGGTCCCCACGCTCCCCGCCGGCAATCCCTCGCTGAAGGACATTCGCGACCAGCGCCCCGAGACGAGCGTCGACCCGATGCTGGTGGCGGCCGTTGCGGTGCTCGTGCTTGGCCTTGGGTGGCTCGGCGGCGCGGTGGTGGCGCCGCCGTCCGGTTGCCGCAGCGGCGATCACGGTCGCGCACGCGCCGGAGACCGCCGCCGAGTCGGCGCGGCAGGCACTCGCGCGCATCGAGCAGGAGGGCTGGGCCGAGCGTGGGGAGATGGCACGGTACTACGAGGCGATTGCCGGCGTGATGCGGCAGTACCTGGGGACGGTCGAGCCATCAGTGCATGCGGCCCAGACATCGACGGAGTTGCTGCGCGCGCTGGCTGCGCGACGGACCAATGGCGCCTGGCATGGGGCCGCGCGTGTGTTCGGTGACGCGGACCTGGTCAAGTTTGCAGGGATCACCCCGGATGTCCGGACGGCGCGTGCGTACGCGGCTGGGTGCGCGGCACCTGATCGACGCCTGGGCCGGCGAGCCGGAGACCGGCTGATGCGACTGGCCAATCCCTGGTTCCTGCTCCTGTTGCTGATTCCGCTGGTACGCGCATGGCTGCGGCGGCGCGCGGATCATCGGCCCGGCGGCGCCTTCGCGTGGGTGAGTGGCGGCCTGCTCGAGGGCGTGCCGCGTTCGTGGCGGGTGCGGGCGGCACCGCTGCCGGGATGGCTCGAGCTGGTGGGCATGGCGCTCGTCGTCGTCGCGCTCGCGCGCCCGCAGCTGGACAAGGGCAAGGAGCAGGTGCGACTCAAGTCGAGGAACATCATCGTCGCGCTCGACATCTCGAGCAGCATGAAGGCGACCGACTTCCAGCCGGGCAACCGTCTCGAGGTCGCGCGGGCCACGCTGCGCGAGTTCGTGAAGCGGCGCGAGGGCGACCTGGTGGGTCTGGTGATCTTTTCCGGCAAGGCCTTCCTGCAGGCCCCGCTCACCTCCGACATGACCCTGATCGGGCGCATGCTCGACCTCACCGACATCGGGCAGCTGCCCGACGGCACGGCGATCGGGACCGCGCTCGCCGTGAGCCTCAACCAGCTGAAGCAGCTGCCCCCGGCGTCGAGCACGATCGTGCTCATCACCGATGGTGCGGAGAATACCGGCGCGCCGAAGCTGTCGCAGGCCACGGAAATGGCCCGCGCGCTTGGCGTCCGGGTGCATGCCATCGGTCTCACCTCCGCCGATACCACGTCGTACGAGCTCAACGGTGTCTGGAGTGTCCGTACCAAGGCGGCCAAGCTGTCCGCCGCGGATGAGCGTACCCTGCGACAGGTCGCCGAGCGCACGGGAGGCACGTTTGCCCGCGCGACCGATCCAGCCGCACTCGACAGCATCATGCGCGCGATCGACCCGCTGGAGCGGGTCGAGGTCCCGGTGCGCGAGGTGCGCGATCGTCACGAGCTCTTCCCGGCGGTACTCGGGACGGGCCTGTTCCTCCTTGTGATGCAGGCACTGCTGGCGGCCACCTGGCTCCGGAGGGTGCCGTGATCTTTGCCGTGCCCGGGGTCTTCGTGCTGCTGGCGGCGCTTCCGTTCGTGGCGGCGTGGCTGATCCGCTACGCGCAGGAACGGCGCGCCGCCGCGCTTGCCGCGATGGGCGAGCCGGCGGTCCTGGAGCGTGCCGGGTGGAGGCCCGATGCGGGGCGACGGGGGCGTGCCGTCCTGCGCACGGCGGCCATCGCCTTTGGCCTGCTCGCGCTCGCGCGGCCGCAGGGTGGTGCCCTCGACACGCGGGCCGGCCGCTCCGGTCGCGACCTGCTCGTGGCGCTCGACCTCTCGCGCTCCATGCTGGTACAGGACGCCGACGGCACACGACTGGACCAGGCGAAGAAGCTGGCGAAGGACCTGGCCAACCAGCTGTCGGGTGACCGGGTCGGTCTCGTGATCTTTGGCGGCGCGGCGTTCCTCCAGCTGCCGCTCACCAACGACCATGTCGGTATTCGAGCGATTCCTCGATGCGACCTCCACCAACGTCATCGACGATCCGAGCACCGATATTTCCGCCGCCCTCAACGTGGGCCGTACGGTGTTCGAGCATGAAGGCGGAGAAGGGCACCGTGCCATCGTCCTGTTGACCGATGGGGAGCGGAGCAGCGGCAACCTCGATTCGCCGCTCGAGCGGCTCGGCCAGGAGCAGATTCCCGTCTTTGCGCTGGGCATGGGAACCCCGGAGGGCGGATTCGTCCCGGCCGATCCCACGTCCAGCCGGGACTCGGCGAGTCAGTGGCACCGCGACGACATCGGGCGCCCGGTGGAGTCGCGGCTCGATGAAAAGACTCTGCGTCGCATCACCGAGACCTCGGGCGGCGCGTACGCTCGCTGGAACGACAAGGGCGCACGCAAGGCGATGGTTGCCGCCATCAAGAAGGTCGCGGAGCGTCCCCTGGGTACTCAGCGCGTGCCGCAACACGTCGAGCTGTTCCAGTGGCCGCTCGCGATCGCGGTGCTGCTGCTGGCGCTCGAGTTGCTGCTGGCCCTCGGTCTCACGCGCAACGCGGCGCCACCACTGGTGGCGGCTCTCCTGCTGGTCGTGATCGGATGCAACGGAGAGAGCGGGGAATTCCGGCGTGCGGTGCGGTACTATCACCAGAACCGGTACCCCGAGTCCTACGCGATCTTTCAGGGACCGCTCGACAAGTCCAGAAATCCCATGGTGCAGCTCGGCGCCGGCAACGCCGGTTATCGGGTGAGCCGGTACGAGGAGGCAATTCCGCACTACCGCGCGGCCGTTGACGGGCCGCTGGCGACGCGCGCCCTGGCGCTCTACAACCTCGGGAACGCCTATTTCCGCGCAGGTCAGGCGTCGAAGGAACGAGCCGCCGATTTCTATGACCAGGCGATCCTGACGTACGAGCAGGTGCTGGTCGAGGCGCCGGCCGATTCCAACGCGCGGTGGAACCTGGAGCTTGCGCTGCAGAAACGCGACGAGATCGACAGTCGCGGCTCGAACGGTCGCGGCGGCCGGGCACAGGCGGGCCAGAGTCAGGGTACCCAGGAGGGAATGAACAGCGAGCGGCAGCGCGCGGTGGGCGCCATGGCGGGCGGCGGATCGGGCGACGCGCAGGGCGAATCGGCGAAGGAACTTTCGGAAGAAGAGGCCCGGAAGGAGCTCGAAACGGTGGAGCGGCAGCAGCTTTCCGAGCACGAAGGCCACCGGCCCAAGGGCGCGGGAGGCGACGGCCGGGACTGGTAAATCCTCAGGATTTGGCCCATCATGCCCACACCGGGGGTCAGTGCGCGGCGTTGAACTCCCGGCAGTTTCAGCGCCTAAGGGACTGCACCATCGCAGGTTGTCCCTCCGCCACGACCGGCTCGCCTCCGCGGCGCGATCGATGCATCTGCGATACGCCTGATACCACGTTGGAGCCCTTCATCGTGTCGCAGCCAGTCTCCCAAATAGTCCCGTCGGCTCGTGGTCGAGTGTGGCCACGCGTGCGCCCGCTGGCGCTTGCGGCCGCGGTGGCGCTGGGACTCGAGGCGAGTCATCCGATCTGGAACACCACCACCGCGTGGGTCGGCATCGAATGGCTCGCCAGCGGTGACGTGCCTGCCAGTGCGTGGGACCCCGAGACGACGGCCCTGCTCGACAAGATCGACCTCAGTTCGTGGGCATTCATTTCACGGCGCGTGCTCGGGCTGGTCGACTCCATCCCGCTCACCCCACTGCCGCGCGACCTGGTCGACCCCCTCACCATCGGGGTGTACGCCGCGCCGCATGACCGCGTGTACCTGCGCTCGTCACAGCACGCGCCGCGCAACGATGCCACCGTCAGTGACATCGACAAGGTGCCGATCGGCACCTTCCAGGTGTACGTCCACGAGCTGGTGCATGCGAGCCAGGCGCGCGATCCGGAACTCTGGCAGGCCCTCTTCGCCGGCGTGCCCAAGCAAACCGACCTGCGTCGCTACGGCGCACTCAACATGCTGGAGCAGCAGGCCGATGCGGCCAGCTGGGCACTCACGACACTGATCCTGGAGCGGAAAGGGCAGTGGATCCGGCGGCCGATCGCCGACGTGAGCAAGGAAATGCCGGGCGTGCGGCGGTCGCTGGGGATCTTCCTGCGCCATCCGGTCTTTACCAACCAGCTGGACAGCCTCGGGCGCTGGCGCGCCGATACGACCGTCGTGCCCGGTGATTCCGTCATCGCCGACCGGCTCTTCCTGCCGGTGTCGACGACGGCCTGGTCACGCGCGCTGTCCGTGCTGGGCCTGCAGGAGGAGGATCCGCGCTGGTGGCGCTGGATGCAGGTCCTGGGTCAGGTACCGACGGTGGTGCCCGAGACGCGCCAGGCCGCTGAGTAGCGCTATTGCCGGAAGGTGAACTTGAATTCCCAGTCCACTCCCGCAGCAGAGGATGGCCCCGAAAGCCGAAAGCGTGGTCCGGTGCTCAGGCGGAGCGTGTTCAGCGGATTGAGGAGGCTGCTGGTGCGTGTTGCGCCAGAGCAGAAGGGAGGGGCCCACCGAGACCGTGAAGTGACTGCCAGTCACCTCGTCGTTGAAGACGTAGGCGAAGGTCGTATACCAGCTCACCCGCTGAAAATATGAACTGATGTACGAAAAGTTGAGCGACACGCCGCCCGTCGTCCATTCATCGGACGCAATGAAGCCGACGTTGAAAGTCATGAACCCCCGCGGTACGATCGGCAGGTAGATCCACGGCAGGACCAATCCGACCTCGACCTGCGCTGAGTTGCCCGGCCACTCCGAGATCCCCCAGGTCACGAGCCGGAGGATGTCCACTGGCTTCTCGATGCTCTTCACCGATGGCGCATACAGGTACGATTCGAAGACTTCCGTCGGCCAGTCATGGTAGGCAGAGTGCTTCCACACCTGTCCCCGGCCCGGCGAAACCCGGCCTCCCGCGGGCATTTTCGGCGCGATCATGGCACGAGTCCAGGTCGCCATCCTCAGGACCGCGACCGAATCGAGGTTCGCGGCACCGTCGAATGAAGGCACGTGCATCACGACTGCGATCGAGTCGAGCAGCTGCCGCACGGCAAGGATCGTTGCCGGCCATTGACCAGGCTGCACGCCGGCGGCAACGCTGTCGAGACGGGCGTACAACTCCTGGAACAGCGGTGCAGGAACAAGGCTGTAGTCCTGGCCATAGCCATGCATCGAGCCGCGGGGCCAGTAGACGACAGGATGGTCCACCGTGTCGCGTGGCAGGGTCATCTCCTGCTGATAGCTGCCGCCATAGCCCATGTGGGCGATGGCCTGCACGTCGCGAACGCCCCACGCCTTCGTCGACTGCCAGTTCACGTCGACGCCAAGCCTGAACTTGCCGTAGGGCGGCGCGTCGGGTGAGCTGGAGTGGCCGCCGAGCTCCGTCAGTATGCCGGTGAGCGTGTCGATCGGCGTCGCGTCGAGGGGACTGAGCGCCAGCTCACTGCTGAGGAGCAGGATGTTATTGGGCACCCAGTCGGTGTGGCCGGCACCCGCGACTATGCGCGCGATGCAGGCGAGCGTCGGATCGGCGGGGACGAAGACGAAGGTGTACTCGATGTCCTGTGGGTGACCCACCAGGCCCATGTCGCGCACGTAGTAGAAGTAGTACTCGATCACCTTGAACGGCTCGTCCAGCAGGTCCGTCGTCCCGATCTCCGTGCGACTGGCCGCGTTCCACGCCAAAATGTCCTTCTTGAGGAATCGGCTCATCGCGTCCTGCTGCCCGGGCGTCATGTCGATGACGTGCCAGAACACGGCCGGGACGGGTGCCACCGGCGTCCCGCCTGCCGGCGACTGCCTGGCCAGCTCGCTGTTGTACCAGTCGTCGAGGATCTTCCACGACGGGTAGAGGGTGTCGCCCGGGTTGAAGGCCGCGATCTCGTCCAGGTCGTCGAAATCGACTCGCCCGTTGTTGTTGTTGTCGATTCCGTCAAACGCGTAGAAGAAGGGCAGCGTCGGGAAGTACGGCTCGCCGGGTGCAAAGCGGAGCACCGGGGCGTATCGCGCGGCCAGGGCGGCGTCGGAGGTGTCGGTGCCGGGCCGGCACTGGGCCTGCGCCCACGCGCCTGCCGGCATCGCCGCGACGAGCGTCGCGAGCATGACGCCGGCGCGGAAGACTCCTGTGGTGTCGGGGCATTACTGGAGTGCCTGGTGGTTCGTTGCTGCGAATATGCCCCGGGCTCGGCCCACGACGCGAGGCAGGTCCTGAAATGCAGCACGCGGAAGGCTCGACGAGCGCTTCCGCGTGCTGAATATCAATCGGGGCGCCCGGATTTGAACCGGGGACCTCCTGCTCCCGAAGCAGGCGCGATAACCGGGCTTCGCTACGCCCCGTACTACCTATGCGCCCATGAGGACTCGAACCTCAAACCTTCTGATCCGTAGTCAGATGCTCTATCCAATTGAGCTATGGGCGCCAGCGGCAGAGGAACTGCTCCACCACCAACTTTTTCCATGGGCGGTACAAGGTTCGAACTTGTGACCTCCACGATGTCAACGTGGCGCTCTAACCAACTGAGCTAACCGCCCTGCAAGGAGCCAAGCCGCCAAGAAGCAAGGGCGGCAGGCGTGTGGTTCTTGCCGCCCTGCCGCCCTGCCCTCTTGCCGCCCTGAAATAGCGGGGGTGGGATTTGAACCCACGACCTCCGGGTTATGAGCCCGGCGAGCTACCAGACTGCTCCACCCCGCGACGCTGGCTGCACCATGGTCAGACCACGCGCAACCACTAACGAACCGTTCGTGCCGAGCTGTGCTGCTGAACGCCGGACCGCCTGACTGTCCAATCGTTCCTCGGCAGAGCGGGAAACGGGACTCGAACCCGCGACCCCAACCTTGGCAAGGTTGTGCTCTACCAACTGAGCTATTCCCGCATGGCGGAAGCGGATTGTAGCGCGCACCTGCGCCCACCGCAACCGTTTTCCCAGTGCCTGCCGCGACGCTGCTCACATCCGGCGAAGCGAGTGGAGGCGAGGGGGATCGAACCCCTGACCTCGTGAATGCCATTCACGCGCTCTCCCAACTGAGCTACGCCCCCGTTATATTGGGCGGCCCTCAAACCGAGGGACCGGAGCAGCACGGGAACCTATGAGCGCACTCCGGGGGTGTCAAGCGATCAGACAACGCGCGCGTCACCAGCCGCGCCGATGTACGCGAGCAATCGAAGCCTCATGGCCACCAGCGGCAAGAAAGACGACTCCAGCAGCCCGTCGGCGGGCAAGTCCGCCAAGCGTGCCGCCTCGCCAGCCAAGGCGAAGGCGGCCGCCGGGAAGCCAGTGCGCGCGGCCAAGCCCGCGAAAGCCGCAAAGGCCTCGAAATCGCCCATCGTCGCAGCCGCCAAGCCCGCCGAGCACGTCTGGGATCCGCACAAGCCGCTGCCGGAGCACCTCACCACGGCGCAGATCCTCGCCGCGACGCCGCCCACCAAGCCGCGTCGCACCCGCAAGCGCGAGACCTCCAAGTCCCTTGGCGTGTATGACGCCGACAAGGACATCCTGGACCAGTACCTGTACGAAGTGAGCATGACGCCCCTGCTCACGCCGCAGCAGGAGATCGCCATAGCGAAGCGCGTGCGGGGCGGCGATCCGGAGGCGATGCAGGAGCTGGTGAAGCGCAACCTGCGCTTCGTCATTTCCGTGGCCAAGAAGTACCAGAACCGCGGCCTCCCGCTCACCGACCTCATCGGCGAGGGCAACGTTGGCCTTCTCACCGCGGCGCGGAAGTTCGATCCGGACCAGGGCGTGAAATTCATCTCGTATGCGGTGTGGTGGATCCGGCAGGCCATCCTCGCGTCGCTTGCCCGCCAGGGTCGTACCGTGCGGGTGCCCCTCAACCGCACCGCCGATCTTTCGAGGATCGTGCGCACCGCCGAGGCACTGCGGCAGGAGCTGCGGCGCGAGCCCACGCCCGAGGAAATCGCCAACGCCACGGGGCTGTCGCTGGACGTGGTGCAGTCCCTCGCGGCACTGAATACCAGCGAGGTGCGCCTCGACGCTCCCCTCGATCCCGAGGGCGACCGCTCATTGATGGATCGCTTCATCGCGTCCGATGGCAACAGTGCCGAGGAACAGGCGATGGACGCCTTCCTCTCGGAGGAAATCGAGTCGGCGCTGCGCACGCTTCCGCCGCGTGATGGCAAGGTGCTGCGCCTCTACTTCGGGCTCGATGGCGGCCGGGAGCACACCCTGGAAGAGATCGGCGGCATGCTGGGTGTGACCCGCGAGCGCGTGCGCCAGTTGCGCGACCGTGCCCTCAAGCGCCTCCGCGAGGGCGAGGTTGGCCGGGCCCTGGCGAGCTTCGCCGCCTAGCACCCATCTCCAGCGGCGGTCGTCCCGGATCGCCCGCTACGTTTTTCCGGTTCCACATCGTACCTTGAGCCATGCTACGGGCCGCTGAGACCCGCCTGCCTCTCGTATCCGGCTTCTTCGACGAGGTGGGCCGTATCACGCTCCGGGTGTCCCGCGCGGTGCGCGACGTGCGGACATGGCGCCCGGTCCTGATCGACCAGATGCTGGTGCTCGGCGTCGATTCGGTGCCGATCGCCGTCTTCCTCGCCGTATTCACCGGCATCGTTCTCGCACTTCTCGCCTCCTACATCTTCACCAATACCGTCCCGCTCTACCTGGTGGGTTCGCTGGTGGGCAAGACGGTGATGATGGAACTGGCGCCGGTGCTCACGGGCATGGCGCTGGCGGGTCGCGTGGGCGCGAACATCGCGGCCGAACTCGGCACCATGCGCGTCACCGAGCAGGTGGACGCGCTCGAGACACTCTCCTTCGATCCCATGGCCTATCTCGCCGTCCCACGGGTCCTCGCCGCGATCCTCATGTTTCCGGTGGTGACCGCCTTCGCGATGCTGGTGGGCGTCTTCTCGGGATGGCTCGCCTCAACCTTCATCCTGCACCTGCCGCCCCAGGAATTCGTGCGGGGGCTGCGCCAGTTCTACGAGTTCAAGGACATCTGGTACGGGCTGGTAAAGGCCGCGAGCTTCGGCGGGGCGGTCGCGATCATGGGCTGCTTCCAGGGTCTGAACAGCGAGGGTGGCGCGGCAGGCGTCGGGCATGCGGCGACGCGAGCCGTGGTGCTGGGCTGCGAGGCGATTCTTGTTCTGGACGCTTTCTGGGCGGTTGTTCTCCTGTGAGCGGCAAGGCCGCCAAGTCGCCAAGCCGCCATGGCGACCGGGCCTCTTGGCCTCCTGGCGCCATGATCTCCCTTCACAATGTCTTCAAGTCCTTCGGCCCAAAGCAGGTCTTGCGCGGCTTCTCGCTCGACGTGCCGGAGGGGGAGACGACCGTGCTGCTCGGGCAATCGGGTGGCGGGAAGAGCGTCACTCTGAAACTGATCGCGGGGCTGCTCAGGCCCGACAGCGGCATCGTGGTGGTCGATGGACAGGACGTCCCTGCCCTCGATCCTCCCGGACTGGCGCAGCTCCGCCGCAACATCGCCTTCGTCTTCCAGTTCGCCGCGCTCTTCGACTCCATGACGGTGGAGGAGAACATCCGCCTTGGACTGCGGAAGCAGGGGCTGGACGAATCGACACAGCGCGAGCGGACGCGGGAGAGCCTCGCGGTCGTGAACCTCGAGGGTACCGAACAGCGCCATCCGGCAGAACTCTCCGGGGGAATGCGCAAGCGGGTGGGTATTGCGCGCGCGATCGCCCTCAAGCCGCGCTACATTCTCTATGATGAGCCGACGACGGGGCTGGACCCCGTGACGTCGGCGGTGATCGATGAGTTGATGAACCGCACGCGCGACCTGGGCGCCACCGGCCTCATCGTCACGCACGACTTGCGGACGGCCTTCACCTGCGGGGACCGGATCGCCATGCTGCACGAGGGCCGACTGCGCGCCGTGGGTACGGCAGACGAGATGCGCAACAGCACCGACCCGGTAGTTGCCGGGTTCATCGCCGGCCGTCCCGACCTGATCGAGGGCGCCGCGTGACGCGCCGACGCGAGTTCAAGGTCGGTGTGACGGTGGTCGGGGCCCTCATCGCAGTCGTCGCGGGTGCGCTCTGGCTCTCGCAGGCGAACCTCCGCGGTGAAGACCTGATACGCAGCGCGCGTTTCCGCGAAGTGGGCGGGCTCAAGCCGGGTGCGCCGGTCACGCTGCGAGGCGTGAAGGTGGGAAGCGTCACCGCCATACGGCTCGCGGCGGACGCGTGGGTGCAGGTGGACATGAAGCTCGATAAGAGAGCCGACCTGCCGGCGGACCCCGCCGTCGTGGCCGCGTCCTCCAGCCTCTTCGGCGAGTGGCGCGCCAACATCCTCTCGCTGGACGAGCAGCGGGGTGACCCGGACCTGCTGCAGACGCTCGAGGAGGCACGCGCACCAGGTGGCGAGGCCTGGCCCGGGGCCACGCTGCCGGACATCGGCGAGTTGACCCAGCAGGCCAGCCGCATCGCCGGTGACGTGGCCAACGTGACCAAGCGACTCGAGGGCGTGCTGGATACCTCGGCGGTGAAGGAACTGAAGTCGAGCATCAACGACCTCTCGCAGATTTCCAGGCGCCTCTCCGGTTTCGCCCGGTCACAAACCCAGCGCATGGACACGGTGGGTGGTAATATCTCGCTCGGGTCGAGTGCCTTCCTGCGCACGGTGACGCGCCTCGACTCGGCCACGTCGGGCAACATCGTGCCGGAGGTGGCAGGCAACACGCGGGCAGCACTGGTCGACCTCCGGAAGGCCGCGGCGGACTTGCGTGAGGTGACAGAAGCTGCGGCCCAGAACAAGGTGAGCATGGTGCAGGCGCTGCAGATGGCCGACTCGATATTGCGGCGCATCGATCGAGGGCAGGGAACCCTGGGCCTGATGGCGACGGACAGCACGCTGTACCGCGAGGCGACGCTCACGTTCCAGGAAGCCCGCGCCCTGATCGCCGATATCCGGGCCAATCCGAAGAAGTACCTGAAGGTGAGCGTGTTCTAGATGGCCAAGCGACCGATCGACCTCGAGGTCAGCGCCGGCGGCATCGTCTTCCGGCGGGAGCACGACGGGGTCGCGCAATACCTGCTGATCCGGGATTCCTACCACAACTGGGGGTTTCCCAAGGGCCACCTCGAGGACGGCGAGACGCCGGCCCAGGCGGCGCTGCGGGAGACCGCGGAAGAAACCGGGCTGTCGCATCTCGAGTTGCACGGACCCATCCGGCTCATCGACTGGCACTTCCGTTTTCGCGGGCGCCGCATCCACAAGTACTGCCATTTCTTCCTGCTCGAATCGCCCGACGGCGATGCCGCGCCCCAAACCGACGAGGGCATCACGGCGGTCCGGTGGTGCACGCTCGACCAGGCACTCGACGCACTGAGCTACGACAACGCGCGTGGCGTGCTCAAGCGCGCCGGCGAGATGACCAGGACGCTGGTCGCCATGGGTGCCGGGCGTCCACGTCGCGAGCCGGACCCCTCCACGACCGCCTGAGCTGTGTCCGTCATCGCGGTGCTGGCCCCCGGCCCCGCGAGCGCCGTCCTGCGTCGCTCGATGCCGCGCGCCGGTGTGCGGCTGGTCCGGTGTCGCGGTGTCGAGCGCACTGTGGCGGCTCGCGAGCACCCGCCTTCTCGATGCCGTCATCATCTCGCCGCTGGGCGCAGGCTTCGGCGTGCTGCGCGACCTGCGGGAGCAATGGCCGGCGCTTCCGGTGGTAGCCTGGGCGGCCTTCCGCGCCGACGATGGCGAGGTGCTTGCGGCATGCCGCGAGGGTGGTGTGGCCAGCCTGATCGTGGAAGGCGTGGATGACGCCGTTGCGGGATACCTGGTGAGCCGCGCCACCCTCGCCGCCGAGCGGGAGCGACTGCTCGACGATGGCCCCCGGGTACTGCGCCTCACCGAACCCCTGCAGCTGCGCGCGTGGGAGGTGGTGGTGCGCGACGTCGAGCAGCCCCTGCGCACCGAGGAAATCGCGCGCCGCCTTCGAGTGAGCCGGGAGCACCTGTCGCGGCAGTTCGGCGCCGGCGGCGCGCCCAACCTGAAGCGCGTGATCGACCTGACCCGGGTGGCCTGTGCCGCGCAACTGCTGCAGAATCCGCGCACCCCGCCGCCCGTCGTTGCGATGATCCTGCGCTATGTCTCGGCGAGCCACATGGCCGCGACGGTGCGCCGCATCGCGGATGTCGAGCCTGTCGGAGCTGGTGGAGGTGGGTCCCCGGGGCGTGCTTGCGGCCTTCGTTCGGGGGAGGACCCGGAGCCGGCCTTGAGCGTCTGATCCTGGCCCTTTCCCGACGTGCTTTTCCTCATTCCCGAGTCTTGCTTGACCCGTATTTGTGACTATTTTCACAAGCTGTACTCGAACCTGATTTCAACCGTCACTCCAGCGAAATCCCATGGCCTCTGAGACGTTGCTCCGCCCCGGCGAACTCAAGGAAGTCCTCCTCAAGGAAATCGCCGCTGCCGACCTGACTTCGGCGCAGGATGCCGAAGTCGGCACCATCCTGAGCGTCGCCGACGGAGTGGCGAGCATTTACGGCCTCAAGTCGGCGATGTCCTACGAGATGCTCGAGATCACGGCGCGGGAGACCGGCGAAACCGTCATCGCCCTGGTGCTCAACCTGAACGAGGACTCGGTCGGCGCCGCGGTGATCGGTGACTATCTGGTGCTGAAGGAAGGCGACGAGGTCCGTCGCACCGGCCGCCTGCTCGAAGTGCCGGCCGGCCCTGAGATGCTCGGGCGCGTGGTCGATCCCCTCGGGCGGCCGGTTGACGGCCTCGGGCCCATCAAGGCGAAGACCAGCCGCCCGGTCGAGATCATCGCCCCCGGCATCATCGTGCGTCAGCCGGTGTCCGAGCCGCTGCAGACCGGCATCAAGGCCATCGACGCGATGATCCCGATCGGGCGGGGCCAGCGAGAGTTGATCATCGGCGACCGTGGCACCGGCAAGACCGCCATCGCGGTCGATACGATCATCAACCAGAAGGGCACTGGCGTCATCTGCGTCTACGTCGCCATCGGCCAGAAGCAGTCGACGGTGGCGTCGGTGGTGGAGAAGTTCCGCCAGGCCGGAGCGCTCGAATACACCATCGTGGTGACGTCGTCGGCCTCCGACTCGGCGCCGCTCCAGTTCCTGGCGCCGTACTCCGGCTGCGCCCTTGCCGAGTACTTCATGTACGAAGAGGGGAAGGCGACCCTCTGCATCTATGACGACCTCTCCAAGCAGGCCACCGCATACCGTCAGATGTCGCTGGTGCTTCGTCGTCCACCGGGGCGCGAGGCGTATCCGGGTGACGTGTTCTATGTGCACAGCCGCCTGCTGGAGCGCGCTGCAAAGATTTCGACGGATCCGGAGAAGACCAGGATCGACCCGCGCATCAAGGTGCCGGGCGGCTCACTGACCGCCCTCCCGATCATCGAGACCCAGGCGGGCGACGTCTCGGCCTACATCCCGACCAACGTCATCTCGATCACGGACGGGCAGATCTTCCTGACGACCGACCTCTTCTACGCCAACGTCCGCCCGGCCGTGGACGTCGGGATCAGCGTCAGCCGCGTCGGCGGCAACGCGCAGATCAAGGCCATGAAGCAGGTGGCCGGACCGCTCCGGCTCTCGCTCGCGCAGTACCGCGAGCTCGAGGCGTTCGCGCAGTTCGGTTCCGACCTCGACGCGGCCACGCAGCGCCAGCTCAACCGTGGCGCCCGCCTGGTGGAGATCCTCAAGCAGCCGCAGTACAACCCGGTGCCGGTCGAGAAGCAGGTGGCCATCATCTACGCCGTCACCAATGGTTTTCTCGATGACGTTCCGGTACCGCAGGTGCGGAAGTGGGAGCGCGACTTCCTGGGCGCTCTCGACACCGCGCTGCTCTCCGACATCCGCACCAAGAAGGCGCTGGACGACGCCCTGACCGCCCGCCTCAAGCAGGCGATCGAGTCGTTCAAGCCCAAGTTCATCCCCGGCTGATCGCGGATGGCCTCGGCAAATCGCGCGCTGCTCCGGCGGATCCGCTCGGTCCAGAACACGCGCAAGATCACGAAGACCATGGAACTGGTCTCGGCGTCCAAGCTGCGCCGGGCGGTCGAGCGCGTCAGCGCGGTCAGGCCCTACGCCGAGGCACTGCGCGAGGTGCTGGCCGACCTCCTCGCACCTGACCTCGTGGACCGCTTCCCGCTGCTGCGCACCCCGGCGCCACCATCGAAGGGCGGCCCGTCGCGCGCCGTGGTGCTTCTGGTCACCTCCAATCGCGGGTTGTGCGGGGCCTTCAATTCCAACCTGATCAAGGAAGCGCGGCGTCGTATCGCCGCCCTCGAGGCTGAGGGCTACACGGTCGACTTGCATGCGGTCGGCAAGAAGGGGGCGGCGTTCTTCCGCTTCGCTGGCCGCAAGCCGGCGCTCGAGCGCGTCGACATCGGCGACAAGCCGACGGCGGCGCACGCGACGGAACTGGCCGAACCACTCATCCGCGCGTACACCGAAGGAACGCTGGGCCGTGTCGAGGCGTCCATACCCGGTACAACAGCCCGCTTTCGACGCCGCCGGTCACCACCCAGGTGCTGCCGATCGTCGCGCCCGTCGCCGACAAGGCGCGGCGCCAGCGGGACTACCTGCTGGCCCCGAGTGCCGAGGCGATTCTCGAGCGCTTGCTGCCGCTCTACGTGGCAAACGCCTTCTATCGCGGGCTGGTCGAGGCGGCCGCCGGCGAGCACGGGGCACGCCGGACCGCAATGAAGAGTGCCACGGACAATGCGCAGGAACTGCTGGGCACGCTCAAGCGGAGCTACAACCGGCAGCGGCAGGCGGGGATTACGCAGGAGCTGTCGGAGATCGTGGGTGGGGCGGCAGCGCTGGAGGGGTAGCGGGGCGGCTTGGCGCCATGGCCGCCAGGACTTACACCGAATACAGGAACATTGAGACAATGAGCGCAACAGCCGTAGCCACCAACATCGGTCACATCGTCCAGGTCATCGGCGCCGTGGTCGATCTCGAGTTCCCACCGGAGCAGCTGCCCGAGATCAACAACGCCGTCCGCGTGCGCACCACGTCGGGCGCGGTGCCCATCGACCTGACGCTCGAGGTGCAGCAGCACATCGGGCAGAACCAGGTGCGGTGCGTCGCCATGTCCAGCACGGACGGGCTCGTGCGCGGCCTGGAGGCGGTGGACCTCGGCGGCCCGATCTCGGTTCCCGTGGGCAACGCCGCCCTCGGTCGCATCCTCAATGTGCTGGGCGAGCCGGTGGATGGCGGTCCCGACATCCCCGCCACGACGGAGCGCTGGCCGATTCACCGGCACGTGCCGGAGTTCGTCGACCTCGAGCCCAAGACGACGGTCTTCGAGACCGGGATCAAGGTCATTGACCTCGTTGCGCCGTTCGTGAAGGGCGGCAAGGTCGGACTCTTCGGGGGCGCCGGGGTCGGCAAGACGGTCATCATCCAGGAGCTCATCAACAACGTCCAGAAGGGACACGGCGGCAAGTCGGTGTTCTGCGGCGTGGGCGAGCGCACCCGTGAAGGCAACGACCTGTACCTCGAGTTCAAGGAGGCGAAGGTCCTCGACTCGGTGGCGCTGGTCTACGGCCAAATGAACGAGCCGCCGGGCGCGCGTCTCCGCGTCGGTCTCTCGGGCCTCACCATCGCGGAGTATTTCCGTGACGTCGAGGGCCAGGACGTGCTCCTCTTCATCGACAACATCTTCCGCTTTACCCAGGCCGGTTCCGAAGTCTCGGCGCTTCTGGGCCGCATGCCGAGCGCCGTGGGCTACCAGCCGACGCTGGGCACCGAGATGGGCTTCCTTCAGGAGCGCATCACGTCGACCAACAAGGGTTCGATCACGTCGGTGCAGGCCATCTACGTCCCGGCCGACGACCTGACCGACCCGGCACCGGCCACGGCCTTCGCCCACCTGGACGCCACGGTGGTGCTCTCGCGTGCGATCGCCGAAATCGGCATCTACCCCGCGGTGGATCCGCTGGACAGCTCCAGCCGCATTCTCGACGCGCAGTACATCGGCGAGCGACACTACAACGTCGCCGTCGGCCTGCAGCGGACGCTGCAGCGCTACAAGGCGCTGCAGGACATCATCGCGATCCTGGGCATGGACGAACTGAGCGAGGAAGACAAGCTGATCGTGAGCCGTGCGCGGCGATTGCAGCGCTTCCTGTCGCAGCCGTTTCACGTGGCCGAGCAGTTCACCGGCTTCCCGGGCAAGTACGTCAAGCTGCAGGACACCATCGAGAGCTTCGAGCGGGTGCTGTCGGGTGAGTTCGATCACCTGCCCGAGCAGGCGTTTTACATGGTGGGTGGCATCGAAGAGGCGGTCGAAAAGGCCAAGAAGCTCCAGGCATCCTGATGCACGTCACACTCATTTCTCCCGAGGCCGCCATGTTCGACGGCGAGGCAGTGGCGATTATCGCTCCTGCCTTCGACGGACAGGTCGGTATCCTGCCGCGGCACGCCCCTTTCGTGACCCTGCTGGGAAAGGGCCGGCTCGTCGTGCGCCAAGCGGGCGCAAGTCGCGCGTTCCGCGTAAATGGCGGCTTTCTGCAGGTGGTCGATGACCGCGTGCGGATCGTTGCCGAACAGGTCGAGGGAGATGACGGTGCAGCGAATCCGGCTTAGCGCAATTGCCTTCACGCTCGCTGGAATCATCGGGATTACCCGGATAGCCAGCGCGCAGGAGACGGGCACGCCGGTCTTCAAGGCGCCCTATCGCGCGTTCACCAACTGGGAGCTCGGAATTTCGCTCTCGGATCCCAAGGGTGGGTCGTACGGCCTCGAGGGTTTCTACAGCTTCGGCAGCGGGGCAAATGATTTCGGCATCCGCGCGGGCTACGTTGACCAGGGGGACGATAACGCCGCGACCATCGGCGCCACCTTCCGTCGCCGCATCATCCACGCGACGGACAAGTTCCCGCTCGACGGCGCCATCGTCGCCGGCTTCGGCACCCAGCTTGGCAGTGACATCGATGAATTCTTCGTGCCGGTGGGACTCTCACTGGGACGGCGGATCGATCTCGAGAACTCGAAGACGAGTTTCGTGCCCTATTTCGAGCCAGTCATCGTCCCGACCTTCTTCTCGGGCGACAATGCACCGGGCAGCAGCCTCGATTTCGCGCTCGGGCTGGGCGTGGACATCAAGTTCGGCAGCGCGATCGACATCCGTGTCTCGGGTGGCATCGGGGATATTGACGGGGTGGCAATCAGCCTCGCCTGGGTCCACTGAGCTGCGCATGATTCGCGTCCCCTGGGCCCGGCTGCAGCCGCAGTCGGGCCCTTGTCGTCGGGAGGCGCCGCGGACTAGCTTGCCCCGCCGGAATTGGCCCGGGCACCGTGGTGGGACGGGGTTCGTGAGGCGCCTGGGTTTCTCGTTCCTGGCGCTGATGCTTCTGGCCGTGGTGTCCGAGGCCCGTGGTCAGGTCCGCGGATTTCCCGTGTACGGGGTTCAGGTGCCACGGGGCATCACGCTGGCGGCTGATGCAGGCTTTGCGAGCGATGATTTCTGTTCGGCCCCGTCAGTCTGCCTCGGGGCAACGGCGATGGCTGGACGCGGTCGCCTGGGGGTCGCGGCGACGGTCGCCACGTCGGGCATCGGCGCGATGGTTGACGTGAGCCTCCTGCGCCCGCGACACAATCCCTTCGGCCTCGTGCTGCAGGGTGGTGTCTCCGGCACCAGTCTCACCGGCGGCGCGCTGGTGGTACCATTCGGCGCCGGTTTCTCCGTCTGGGTCCCGACGCCGGTGGTGTCGCTCGAACCGTGGCTCGCTGCACGCGGTCAGTACATGAGTCCCGGCGATGGCTGGGCTGGCAACAGCGCGGTGCGCTTCGCCTGGAGCGCCGGGATCAATCTTTCGCTGCTCGACGGTCTCGGCGTTCGCGCCGCATACGACCGGACCTACGTGACGGACAACACGCTTTCGACGTTCGGCATTGGCGTCTACTACTCCTTCGATCCTGGCCACTGATGCGTCGCTCCAGATTGCTCCTCACTCTCGCCGTCCTGCTTCCCCTCACCGGCTGCGCCATGACGTTCGATGGCAGCAAGCTCGGGGTTCCAATCACGATGGGGTCGAAGGCAGGCAGCCCGGCGGTGGGCCAGCACTTCAAGGTGAGTTCGGGTTCGATCTGGGTGTTGTGGGGCTCGGTGCCGGTCAAGAAGCCGTCGCTGCGGGAGCCGCTTGGTACCCAGCTCGTGGGCGGGCAGAGCATCGAGGACGTCAAGATCACGGTCCACAGCAAGTGGTACGACGTGCTGTTCAGCGTGATCACGCTGGGCATCGTCACCCCGCGCACCGTCACGCTCGAGGGCACGATCGTGGGTGATGCGAGTGCCAACCTCAAGGGGCCGCCGCCGTCGGCCAACCCGGCGCCGGCGGGCGTCGCGGCGGCGCCAATTCCGGTGACCAAGCCGCTCGGCCCGAACGATCCCACTTCGCAGCCGGCCGGTCTCTACACCAATTACGGCAACTCGAGTTTCGAGGTCACGCCGTTCGCGGCGTATGTCTTCGGCGGCGGATTCCCGACGACCGGCTCGAGCACACTGCCCGATGGCAAGCTGACACTCGCGGCGGGGATCGGCTTCGGGGTCGAGCTCGGCTACACGCCGAACAATCGTGTCTGGTTCGAGGCGACGTACCTGCGGCAGACGACCGATATCACGTTCACGCCGGTCGACCTCTCCGTGCCGCTCAAGGCCTCGGGGTTTGCGACCAACTACATCCACGGTGGCGCGCGGTACGAATTCGGCCAGCAGAACGCGCATCCGTTCCTGGGGCTTGGCGCCGGCATCACGATTTTCGACCCGGAACAGGCGGGCATCGGCACGGCGACCGAATTCTCGCTCTCGGCGGAAGCCGGCGTGCGCATGATGCTGGGGAAGGGCAACCGCCAGCGCTTCGGCCTGCGCGGGACGCTGCGTGGATGGTTCAGCTTCGTGCCCAACGGTACCTATCAAGCCTGGTGTGACTACTACTATGGCTGCTACGCGACGCAGGGGACCTCGACCGTCACGCAGGGCGAGGGTTCGCTCGGCATCGTCATTCTGTTCTAGGCCAGTATTTCATCCAGCATGAGCGCCGTGCGGTCCGCCGCGCCGCGCTCGCGCTGGACCAGTTCGCCCGCCCGGGCTCCCGCGGCCTTCCGCAGGTCGTCGTTGCCGAGCCAGTTGAACCAGGCAGCGGTCAGTTCGTCGACGTTCACCACCGGCACGCCTGCCCCAATCGTCACCAGCGCCGTCGCATCACGATTGTCCCGCCAGTGCGGACCAAAGAGCACCGGTCTGTGCCACGCGGCCGGCTCCAGCACCGAATGCACTCCCGCCCTCCCGAAGGCGCCCCCGACGTAGGCCGCGATCCCGACACCATAGAGGGTCGCCAGGATGCCCATGCGCTCGACCACCACCAGCGGACTGGCGCGTGGCCGATCGAGATTCGTGGGGGCGGGCAGGCCGAGCCGGGCTCCCGCCTGCGCGATGTGCTCGAGAGCGGCCGTGTCGGGCTCATGTGGTACCAGGATCAGGCGGGCCTCGGGACGATGGACGCGAACCCGGGCGAAGGCCGCGAGCACCACCGCCTCGTCCTCACGCCAGGTGGACCCGGCCACGAGCGTGTGTGCCGTCCTCCAGCGCGAGGAGGCGATCGCCCTGGGGGACCGCCTCGACGCGATCGAGAATGCTGTCCACGCGCGGATCGCCGGTTACCCGGATGCAGGCGGCGGATACCCCGAGCCGCATAAGTCGCTCGGCATCGTCATCGGCGACCGCGCCCACCGCGCGCAGGGCCTCGTAGCCGGGTGCGAGCAGAGCGCGAGCGACCGGGCGCAGGCGGCTGCTGCCGGGGCGCACCGTTCCCGCGACCAGGGCCACCGGGATGTTCCGGGCTGTTGCCCGCGTCGAGAGTTCGGGCCAGAGGTCGAGCTTGGCGAAGACGAGCAGCGAGGGCGCCAGCGCGTCCAGTGCGATGCGCGCGGCGCCCGCGGTATCGAACGCGAGATAGTCGGTGAAGTCCGCCTGCACACTGCGGGCAAACACGGCTGCCGACGGGCTGAAATGAGTGTAGGCCACCTGCCAGTCCGGGTGGTGGCGGCGGAAGGATTCGAGCACCGCCCGCGCCTGAAGCCCCTCGCCGACGCTCGAGGCATGGAACCAGGCGAGGGGGCGGCCGCGGTCGCGGCCCGTGGCGCCCCAGGCCTGCAGCCGCGCGGCGAGGCCACGACGGCCCGCCACGCCCCGGGCGACCTTGTCATTGAGGAGGCCGGCAAGCGGGGCGAGCGATCCACCGGCATGCGCAAGAAGTCGATACGCCAGGGAGGTGCGGGGCACGCTGCAAGGTCGCCGGGCACGAGGCGCGGGGTCAATCTCCTGCCGTTGCGAGCTGCGCCGGGATCGTTGCTAGCTTGAGATCACGTTCACGCCCGATGTCTTACCCTGAGCGAAGGAGGTGATCCGTTGCCAAGTAGCGAGAGTTGCATCAGGGGCTCGAGGGCAAGCGATCGCCCGGTGGCGCGCTGAACCATCGAGGATCGGGTCGGTAGCTGGGACCCCGAACAAACCGGGACTCGTTCGAGCCCCATGACAACCGAACGGCGCCACAGTCACTGACTGCGGCGCCGTTTGTTCTTTCAAGGTGCCCGCGTCAGGTCCGGAAGAGCCGCCCCTGCCTCCGCCAGACGGAAACGACCACCAGGGCGAGACCGAACGCGAGCAGCAGCATCAGTGCCAGCCCGAGGAAGAGGCGCCATAGCACGTGATTGATGAAGATCGACAGCCGCTGATCGAGGGTGTAGTCGATGAGGCGCTGGGCCGATGCCTCGGCGTCCTTGAGCGTCGCGATGCGTTCTTCATGCAGCGCCTCGATGACGGCCAAGCGCTCGCCGGTAATCTGCTCCATCAGCGCCTGCCGTTCCGCCGTGATCCCGGCGAGCACGGCAATGCGCTCGCCGGAAATCTGCTGCATCGTGGCGATGCGCTCGTGGGTCAGAAGGTCGGGCAGCTCCTCGGTGACGCCGGTGATGCGCTCCACCGACGAGGTAAGGCGATTCACGTCGCGCATGAGGGTGTCGACCGTCGGCTGCTTTGCGGCATCCACCATGACCAGCTCGGCCTGCCACCTCGCCTGCTTCAGCAGGGACCGCTGGACCTGTTCGATTCGCCTGTCCAGCAGGCGGACGGTCAGCTCGATGTCCCCAACAGCCGCCAGGGCACTGCGGTCGATGTCCAGCTGGGGCCCGATGGAGTCGGTGACTGCGACGCGTCCCAGGTAGGGATGCAGGATCGGGTGCGCGGTCGCGAACGGTTCCATGATTGCCATCCAGCGCGCCGATGTCCCCGGTGGCGTCACCTGATCGACCATGGCGAGTTCGCGCGTGAGGGACCGATTGATCGCTCCCACAGCGAATGGCTGCAGCGACCCGAACAGGTCCTTGCCCTCGCCAGTCGTAAGGTATGCGCGCATCTGGAGGCTGAAGAGGATCAGGTCGGCCAGCGCCACGGCGGGATCCCGGCGGAGGGCGGCACTCTGCAGTTCGACAGAGGAGACAAGCTTCCATTCGAGGGCATTCGTGCGCACGGCCGGGCTGGTCGACTGGAACGAGATCGTGTCGGCCGCACGCTCGATCGCCTCGGCCGCCTGCTGCGACTGGCCGATGACGGCGTTGCGCAGGTTTTCTACCGACGCGTTCACGCCCTGCGCCGCCATGACCTGCGGGCTGTTTCGGCTTGGCGTTGAGCGAGCAGCCGCCCAGGACGGAGAGGCTGGCAAGCAGGAATGCGAAACGGCGCCCCGCCACGATTGCTCGCTGAGGACGCCGTCCCGGGTGCAGCACCTTGACGCTACTTCTTCGGCGTCGGCGGGAAGTCCTTGAACATCTTCTCCATCGCCTTGTACAGCGTCGACGTGTTCTTCTCGGCCTTGTCGGACAGCGTCTCGGACGCCTGGCCACGGAACAGGAGCTGCTTGCTCTTCGTGTCGAAGATGTCGACGACCAGCGTGCCTACCGTGAACGTCTGTGTCGACGTGGTGGCCATGCCGCCGCCGCCGCCGCCCCAGCCCCAGCCCGCGAACCCGCCACCGGTGTACATCGTGGTGGCCGTCTGCTGCTTCTGGCCGGTGCCGTTGATCAGCACTGTCGCACTGGCGTTATCGATGGTCGGGACCTTCTTCCAGCCGCGGGACTGGAGCGCCGAGTCGGCCGCCTTGATGATGCGCTGCTGGGCGAGCTGGTCACCGAAGTTGTTCTGCATCTGGATGTAGTACGAATTGTACTGTGACCAGTTGGCACTGTGATCCCAATCGGTCTCCACCTTCTGGGCGGCCGCGTTCCCCGCCACGGCGGCGGTCAGGAACATGGCTCCAAGCGCTACGCGCATCGACATCTGGATACTCCATCGTGAGGGGTCGGACAACGGCATGCAACGGCCACGAATGTACAGCGTGCCTCGGATTCTGCCTAGATTGGGACGGGATGACTGGCTCAGGGACGTTTCAGCGGCCATCCCTTGGACATGCTCCCCCAACTCGGGTCGTGGGTCGTGTGTCGTGGGTCACAGTACGTACCCGAACCCGACCCACGAATAACGACCATCCTACAGGTACTGGCTGATGCTGAAGACGAACGCCCACGTCCCGTTCGCGTCCAGGGTGCGCGCAAGGCCGAATCCGAGGAAGTTGCCGAACAGCCCCAGCTTGACCTGGACGCTGCCCCGGGGGCCGTTCGTGGTCACGGAATAAGGCTCCAGCTGGCCATTGCTGTTGACGCGGGTGCCCAGCTGGTCGAGCGCGGCCTGGCCCACGTCGGAGGCGCCGGTCCATCCGACGTACCCGATGAAATTGATGTTCGGGTTGATTGCCGGCAATGCGAGCTTCTTGCTCACCGGGATCGGCTGCTTCAGGAAGGGCAGCACATATCCGATGGAGCCGGTGAGCAGGAGTGCCCGGTTGCCGCCGAACTGGTCGAAGTCATAGCCTGGCAGCGTAAAGTCGCCACCAATGAGGAACAGCTGCTGCGTCGGGATCGAGCTTGGTGCGGTGGCGAGGCCGCCGTATCCGACGAAGCTCAACAGCAGTCCCTTCACGTTTTCGCGGCCCACCAGGCGCGCATTGACGCTGGTGTACTGGAAATCACCCTGGCCATTCTCGAGATATACCTGTGCCCCGATGCCGGGGCGCGCGAAGTGCGAGCTGATATCCTCGCGCCAGATGAGGCTGATGCGTGACCGGAAGTATGTCCCCGGGGTGACGTACGCGAGAGGGTAGTAGTCCTGGCCAAGCGGGCCGTGGACGAGCTCCTGCGGAGTATAGGAGTCCTTCACCACCCCGATGTCCGCCCGGATCACGCCACTGCGATGCTGCTCCAGTCCATACCCCACTCCAACCTGCCCAACCGAGCGATTGGCATAGTCGTACAGGTCCTGCGAGAAGATTGGCCGCGTGCCCATGGCGTAGTCGAGCGGATCCCTGAACTTGGTCACGATGGCGAGCTCATGCTCGGCCGTCGCCTCGGTGAACCAGCGATGCAGGCGCCACGTCGCAACCACGCCGCCTCGCACCTGTCCGTCCCAGAATCCGTATCCAACACCGCCCCGAAGGGCCAGTCCCGGCACCAGGTCCCGCATGAAGAGGGTCCCGGCGAGCCCGAGGAAGAGCCCCTCGACACGGTTGAAGCGGAAGAAGTCATAGGTGGTGGGCGCGCGAACGAAGAACACCGGCGCACCGGTGGGTCGAAAGCGTTCCGGCCCGACGTCGAGGCGCTCGTTGATCAGGTAGCGCGAAGGCCAGTCGGTTGGCACATCATCCCACCCACGATACGTCGCAAGCGAATCCTTCGGTGCCGACGTCCGGACCACAGTCGGCGCTACCGCACCGTCGCCCAGTGGCACGGTGCCACCGCCCTGGACCGTCACATGGTCGAGCCGGGTGACCATCCGTACCATCGTTCCCATGGCCGTGGTCAGCGGCAGGATGATCGCGAGGTCGGCAGACTGGTACGTCGGCAGCAGGACGCCGTCGATGCGCTCATTCTGGAAATCGATGATGCTCGCGTTCGCCACGAGCGCGTTCGCGATCTTCTTGAAGCCGGTGAGTTCCTTCCCGGGGGCCCGGACCGAATAGATCTGGCCCCGCATGCGCATCAGTGCGCCGGTGCCGACTTCGAGGTACAGCTGTCCGGCAAAGACGCGCGTTGCTTCGGGGAACGTCGCGTGCGGGGAGACCTCCACCACGACCACCCGCCGGTGTGCGCCCAGTGCATCCTCGACGTCGACGGTGTCTCCCCCGGCGTAGTAGTAGTACGCCTCGCGATCGCTCGCGAGCGGGTGCACCACGTTGTCGGCTCTCGACGCCAGGCTGTCCGCCTTGCTCTCGCTCTTGACGCCCTTTTCCTTCGGGTTGCTGAGCAGCGTGAATCGATCGCCATAGAGGGTGGGTACGATCCAGGCCGAACCGAGCACGTATCCGGCGGGCAGGGGCAGCCCCGTCGTCACGATGCGGTATCCCTCCGAGTGCTGATTGCCGCTGTCGGCGCTCCAGGTCAGCGTCCCATCGTACTGCTCGACACTCGAAATGCCCTCGACCCGGTTGGGAAGCGCCTTGTTGACGGCGATCTCGGACTCGAAGTGCGCGTGGTAACCGCGGGCGGGGACGGTGGCGTTGCTCTCGGCGGCGCGGGTGACGAGCGCGCGCAGCGCGGGGGTGCTGTAGACGGCGGTATCGGCCGGTGCCTGCTGCAGTGCGAGGACAAGGAGAATCACGGTCGAGAAGATAGGACCATCCGTATGGCCTTCGCCACTAGACTTAAGGATGACTCGGACGAGCTACTGGACGGCAACCCGCGCCCCGCGGTACAGCCTGCTGTTTGCGCTCCCCCTGCTGCTGGCCTACGAGACCCTCGCCTTCGCCCTGTCGCACGATGCGATTGCCGGGGTGCGGAACGGGGCGGATGTGCTGCTCAAGAGCGTGTTTATCTGGCTCGACGGCCGCGAAGGCGTGCTCTGGTTCGGGGGTCTGCTCCTCACCATCGGCGCGGGCCTGGTCATCCGCGATTTCCGCCGGTCCGGTGGCGTCACTCCGAGATACTTCCTCGGAATGGCGGGTGAGTCGGTCGGATATGCACTGACTCTCGGCACGGTAACCAGCATGCTGACCGTGGCCCTGCTGCGCGGCGTCCCGCTCGCCATGGGCATGGGTGCCCACCTCGACCTGCCAACCCAGCTGATGATTTCGCTGGGCGCGGGGATTTATGAGGAGCTGCTGTTCCGGGTGCTGCTCGTGTCAGGTGTGGCGACGTTCGCGCGACAGGTGCTCAAATGGAAGCCGGTGCCCGCCGGGGTCGCGGCGACGGTCATCGGCGCACTGATCTTCAGTGCGTTTCACTACGTGGGTGCGTTCGGGGACCAGCTGACCCTGGGGTCGTTCACCTTTCGCGCCATTGCGGGCGTAATTTTCAGCGCGCTGTACCTGACGCGCGGGTTCGGCATCACCGCCTGGACCCATGCGCTGTACGACATTTTCCTCACACTGGGATAGGCCATGCTCCGGGTACTCATGACTGCGGCCGGACTGCTGCTGGTGGTGCCCCATGCCGTGGCTGATGAAGCCATCTGGGGATTTACCGCCGAGAGTGCCCGCGCCGAGCGTGAGTGGGAGGCGCGATTTGCCGAGATGCCGCTGGCGGACAGCCTTCGGAGCTACATGATGCACCTTGCCGCGCGACCGCATCATGTCGGGTCGCCGGGCGGTCGCGCGAACGCCGAATGGATACGGGACCGGTTCCGTTCCTATGGATGGACCGCCGACATCGAAACCTTCCATGTCCTCTTCCCCACGCCCAGGGTGCGCACGCTCGAGCTGGTGTCGCCCACGAAGTTCGTGGCGGGATTGCAGGAGGCCACCATTGCCGGGGATCCCGCGACCACGCAACGCGCAGAGCAGCTGCCGGGCTATAACGCCTACTCCATCGACGGTGATGTCACCGCGCCACTGGTATACGTCAACTATGGTGTTCCGGCCGACTACGAACGACTCGAGGCGATGGGCATCGATGTGCGCGGCGCCATCGTCATTGCCCGTTACGGGGAATCCTGGCGCGGCATCAAGCCCAAGGTCGCAGCTGAACACGGCGCCGTCGGCTGCATCCTGTTCTCCGATCCCGCCGATGACGGCTATCACGCGGGTGACGTGTATCCCAAGGGCGGCTTCCGGCCCGCGACCGGCGTCCAGCGCGGCAGCGTCATGGACATGCCGATCAGGACGGGTGATCCGCTGACGCCGAACATCGGTGCAACCGACAGCGCGAAGCGGCTCGACCGGTCGGAGGCCGAGACCCTGACGCGCATTCCGGTGCTGCCGATTTCCTACGCGCGACGCCCAGCCATTCCTCGCGGCGATCGGGGGACGGGTGGCGCCCGGTGCATGGCAGGGAGGCCTCCCGATCACCTATCACGTCGGGCCGGGCCCGGCGCGCGTGCACCTCGCGGTGGCCTTCAACTGGGAGCAGGCTCCCATCTACGACGTGATCGCGCGCCTGCCGGGGGCGACGGAACCCGACCTCTGGGTGATCCGCGGCAATCATCACGATGCGTGGGTCACTGGCGCCTCCGATCCGATCTCGGGACTGACGGCGGAACTCGAGGAGGCGCGCGCACTCGGTGCCATGTACCAGGCGGGATGGCGACCCCGCCGCACCATCATCTATGCCGCCTGGGACGGCGAGGAGCCGATCCTTCTCGGCTCGACCGAATGGGCCGAAGAGCATGCGGTCCAGCTCAAGGCCAGCGCAGTGGCGTACGTCAACACTGACGCGAACGATCGTGGTGTGCTCGACCTGAGTGGCTCGCATGTGCTGGAGCGCATGCTCAACCAGGTGGCCGCCGCGGTGACGGATCCGGAAACCGGCTTGAGCGTGAGCCAGCGGCTGCGGCTGGTGCGGATCAAGAATGCAGAAGCCGGTGATCGCGGCGCCATCCGCGAGCGCGCCGACCTTCGCATGGATGCGCTCGGCTCCGGTTCCGACTTCACGCCGTTCCTCCAGCATCTCGGCATAGCGTCGAGCAACCTGGGATTCGGCGGCGAGTATCCAGGAACGGGCGGAGCGTATCACTCCATTTATGACAGCTTCGCCTGGTTCACCCGGTTCGGCGACAGCAGCTTCACCTATGGGCGCGCACTATCCCTCGTGGCGGGGCTCACCGTCATGCGGCTCGCCTCGGCCGACGTGGTACCGTACCGGTTTGGGGCACTGTCCGACGCGGCGGAGCTGTACGGGAGCGAAGTCAAGCAGCTTCTCGCGCACGACACGGAGCAGGTACGGGAGCGAAACCGGGAGCTGGACGAGGGGGTCTTTCAGGCGGCATCTGATCCGCGACAGCCGGAACTGCCCCCGAAGCGCGACTCGGTTCCTCCCGCGCTCAACTTCGCGCCGATGGACAACGCACTGGCGGCTTTGCGTGCGGCCGCAACCCGCTACGACTCGCTTGCCGCCTCCCGTGTGACAGGCAACGGCCGAGGCGGACTGGCCTCGCGCCGCTCAACCGGGAACTCATCCAGGTGGAGCGGGCACTGGCAGAACCGGCGGGGCTGCCGGGACGGCCCTGGTACCAGCACACGATCTACGCGCCCGGGTTGTACACCGGGTACGGAGTGAAGACGCTGCCTGGCGTGCGGGAATCGATCGAGCAGAAACAATGGACCACGGCGGACGCACAGGTACTCGTGCTTGCCGCGGCACTGCAGCGCGCCGCCGACCGGATCAGGCAGGCGACCGCGCTGCTGCCTGCAGCGCATTGACCTACTGCTTCGGGGCGGCGGTCTTCGCCGTGTAGATGGAGTCCAGGATCTGGCGGAACACCGCCACGGGCTGGGCGCCGGGCAGGATCCCTCCCTCGATGTAGAAACTGGGCGTACTGTTCGCCCCCGATTGCGACGCGCCCTTCGCATCCATCGCCACCTCGTCGAGGGCGGCGCGATCGACCAGGCACTTCTGGAACACTTCGCGGGACATCGAGACTGAATCGGCCAGCGTAATGAAGTAGGCACCGGGTTCCTTGAGGGGAGCCCAGGTCGGCTGGGTGCGGAAGAGCACGTCGTGCACCTCCCAGAACTTGCCCTGGCGCGCCGCACACAGCGCCACCTCCGCCGCCGCGGCCGCGTTCGGATGGATCGCGGTGAGGGGAAAGTTGATGAATACCCAGCGGACTTTCCCGGTGGCGATGTACTCCTTCTCCAGGTCCGGAAGCGTGTTGAGGGTGAAGTTCCGGCAGTACGGACACTGGAAGTCCGACATCTCGTAGACGGTGATCGGCGCCGTGGCGGACCCGCGCGTACGCGGGGCGAGGCTCGCCGCATCCTGCGCCGCCACGGCATGGAAGGGGAGCATCAGAGTCACGAACGGAAGGGCGCAACGAAGCAGGGACCGCATCATGGTGTCGGCTCAGTAGCGAGGGCGATGCCGGGCATTGTCCGGCGTGAGGGTGATACTGTCGCCCTGCACCGGCAGGTTCCAGTACCACTCGGCGTTGGGGTCGGCCACGTCCCAGGAGCGAGCATAGAGCCACCACCGTCCACGGCGGAGCACCAGGGTGGCCGTTCCCTGGGCCGATGTCGTGTCGGTCACTGCCCTTCGGCCTGACTGGCGCGTGAGGTCCTGCGTGATCTGCTCGTAGTCCCGGTAGGTGCTATCTTCCCACGCCCTGAGGGCGCCCTTCAGGCTGTCGGCCCGGGGCCCGAACGCGCCGCGAGCGGTGGCCAGGCTTCGCTGCAGCGAGTCACGCTGATGCTCGGCGAGGGCGTGTTCGGACGTGACGGTGACAAAGGTGCCGTACAGCACGCGGTAGCCGGCGGCCTCGCGGGGCAGGGAGTCGAGCTGTCGCTTGAGCCGACCCAGGGAATCCTGGAGCTGATTGACGCGGGAGTTGGAGGCGGCATAGGCAACGAACGGTCGCTGGAAGGCCGCGAAGAGCGAGTCCAGCCGCGACATGTCCGGGCGCGGTGATGCGGCCCGCGCGGCCAGGGCCGCGATGACGGAATCGCGATCGTAGGGCAGTGCCACGAGCGGTACACCGCGCGCCGGTTCGCGGGTGCCGTCAGCGGTCGGCAGTGCGACCCGCACATGCAGGCTGGTAGTGGACCGACAGCCAGTCAGGGCGAGGAGGATCAACAGGAGTGAGCGTGGCACGGCGCAAAGGTATTCGGCTCGTCCTGGGGCTACAACTTGTGCTTCTCGCGTCGCCGCTCCTGGCACAGGACGGGGTCGAGAAGCTCTTTCCCCCGCAGCCGACGGGCTACCTGACGGACGCGGCCGGCGTGGTGGATGCCGCGAGCGCGGCGCGCATCGAGTCGATCGCCAAGACACTTCGGGACAGGACCGGGGCCGAGCTGGCGATCGTCACGCTCCCCACACTCGGCAACTACGAGGCGTCCGACGTTGCCCTCCAGATCGGGCGCCGCTGGGGTGTAGGTGCCAAGGCCGGAATCGGGGACCAGACGCGAAATGCGGGGCTGGTGATGCTGCTGGTGCCCAAGCGGAACGGGCAGTCAGGCAAGATCCGGCTCGAGGTGGGCGACGGGCTGCAGGGGATGATCACCGATGCCACCGCGGGGCGCATCCGCGACGCCATGCGTCCGCAGCTCGCCGCAGGCGACTATGGCCCGGGGCTCGTGACCGGGGTCGAGGCGGTGGCGTCCGTGGTGGCCAGTAGCATGGGTGTACGTGATTCGACGCTGGCGCCGCCCCGCGCGGCAGCAGAAAGTGGCGGCGCCGGTCCGACGATTTTCATTGTGCTGCTGCTCGTCTTCGTGTTCGTGATGATCATGATGGCGGCGGCTCGCTCGGGAGGGTCGGGGCGTCGCGGGCCACGGGTATATTGGGGCCCAGGGATGGGTGGCTGGGGCGGTGGAGGCGGGTTCGGGGGCGGAGGCGGGGGTGGCGGATTTGGCGGGTTCGGTGGCGGCGGCGGTTTCAGCGGCGGCGGAGCCGGAGGAAGCTTCTAGATGGCGGCATCCTGGGAAGCAGTCGTGTCGACGTTCATCCGCGACCTCGACAAGGCGGTCGCCGGTCGCTACAGCGCCGTGCTGTATGGCTCGGCGGCGCGGGGCGACTGGGTGCCCGGCATTTCCGACGTCAACCTGCTGCTGGTGCTCGATGACAGCTCGCCCGCTGCACTGCGTGGCCTGGCACCGGCATTGGCCGACTGGCGCGGAACCGGCAATGCGCCCCCGCTGGTCTTGAGCCGCGCGGAGTGGGCCGGTGCCGCGGACGCATTTCCCATCGAGCTCACGGACATCATCCATGCGCATCGGCTGCTCGCAGGAAGCGACCCGATCGCAGGAATGCGGGTCGACCCGGCCGATCTCCGGCTGATGCTGGAGCACGAGCTTCTCGGCAAGCTGCTGCAGCTCCGCCGTGGTTACGTGGCCCTCGCCGAGGACCGCACGGCGCTCACGCACCTGGGCACGGCGAGCGTGCCCACCATCCTCATCCTGCAGCGGGCGCTGCTGTCGCTGGTCGGCAGGACGGTGCCGCGCGAGGTCGCGGCGCTGGTGCGCGACGCAGCCGCCCTCGTGGGCGCCGACGCCGACGCGCAGATCGAGTTCGTGAAGCACCGTCCCGACGCATCCTGGGTCGCGACGCGGGAGCAGTTCGAGGCATACCTGGCGGCCGTCGAGTCGGCCGCCCGATACGTGAATCAACTTCAGATCGGAGCGAGGTCATGATGCGTGTGCGTGCACTGGGCGCCGCCCTGCTGGTCGCCTTTGCGACTACCGGATGCGGCTACAACCAGATCCAGACGAAGGACGAGGCGGTCAACAAGGCGAAGGGCAACATCGAGACCCAGCTCCAGCGCCGGGTGGACCTCATCCCGAATCTCGTGGAGACGGTGAAGGGTGCCGCGGCGCAGGAGACCACCGTCTTCAACGGCATCGCGGCGTCCCGGGCCAAGCTGTCGGGTGCCATCCAGTCGGGTGACGTGACCCAGATGGCCGAGGCCAATGCGGCGGTGCGCTCCGACCTCGGTCGGCTGCTCGCGATCGTCGAGAACTACCCCACGCTCAAGTCGAGCGATGCGTTCCGCCAGTTGCAGGACCAGCTCGAGGGCACCGAAAACCGGATCCAGGTGGCGCGCCAGGACTACAACACCTCGGTGAATGATTTCAACAGCTACGTGCGGCAATTCCCCATCAATCTGACGGCCAAGATTTTCGGCCTGGACAAGCCGAAGCCGTACTTCGAGGCGGAAGCCGGGGCGCAGGAAGCGCCAAAGGTGAAATTCTAGAATGAACCGTGCGGCACAAGGCGCCATCATGATTGTCGCGGTGGCGCTCAGCGCCTGCGACAAGCGCAGTGCACAGGCCACGGCCGACTCGACGGCCGCTGCTGCAACTGCCGCTGCCGCCGCCGCAAGTGCGGCGGCGGCGCCTACCGGCGGGCTGGCTTCGAGCCGGACGTTCAACTCGTTGCTGGCAAACTTCGAATACGCGGTACCGGACATCTGGGAAAAGCGCTACACGGCAACCGAGCGGTCGCGGCCCGCGGAGTACCCGAAGGCCAAGACTGTGACCGAGTTCCTCTTCCTGCCCCTGGCTGACGGCAATACTCCGCCGGCCATCCTGACGATTATCCAGTACACGGATGCCGACTGGAAGGCGGTCAGCGGGATGCCGGGGGCCGATCCAGGCACCGTGGTCGCCGTGGGCGAGGGACGTGTCCTCGTAGCCAAGCCGCTCAAGACGGTGCCTTACGCGGCCGGGAGTGAGGACGGTGGGGTACTCCAGGGGATGCTGGTCACCACCGATCAGGTCAGCAAGGCAATCACCCTGCGCTAGCCGGCCCAGACAGCGATAAATACGAAGCCCCCGCGTCGCTGCGGGGGCTTTTCGTCACGAACGTGTCCGGAGACCTGGTCAGTCGACGATCACCTTGTCGGAGAGGATGTAGCGGAGTGGATCGACCGGCTGTCCGTTCACATGCACTTCATAGTGCAGGTGAGGACCCGTCGAGAGCCCGGTGTTGCCAACAAGTCCGATCACCTGGCCCCGCGTCACGTGCATTCCCGAGGTCACGTTGAGCTTGGAGCAGTGCGCGTACTTGGTCTCGACACCATAACCGTGATCGATCACCATCACGTTGCCATAGCCGGTTTCGCGCCCGGAGAACACCACCACGCCCGCCGCTGGTGCCTCGATCGGGGTGCCCATCGGCGTCGCGACGTCGATGCCTTCGTGCGGTCGGGCAATGTGGAGGATCGGGTGCTCACGCATTGACTGGAAGGCGCTCGTCAGCCAGCCCTGGGTCGGCATGATCGACGGCGTCGCCGCAAGCCGCTCCTTGTGGGACACCGAGGCTGTCGGCAGCTTCACCGAACGACCGTGACAGCAGTTCGGCCCGGCGAACCAGGGCGTTGATGTCGACCCGCACCTGATCGGCATGCTCGGAGAGCGGATCGGCATCGACCCAGCTCGGGCGGGGCGCGGCCGGACCACCGATGCCGGCGGCATGCACTTCGGGATTGAGCGGCTCGAGACCGGCAAGGACGCGAATCTGCGCGTCGTGCCGCGAGATGGTGTTGATCGTGTCGGTCAGGGCACCGAGGCGCCCGTTCAGGCGGCCCAGTTCTTCGGCGAGATTGGCGCGGCGGGTGACCATGCCCTCGTCGAACCCGGTTCGTGCATGGCGATAGGCCAGTGCGTAACCCGTTACTGCGGAAAGGCCGAGGACGAGTGCCATGCCGAGGGCGCCGAGGCGGAGCCACGAGGAAGTGACCTCGAGGATCTGAGAGCGCTCCGTCCCGTGCGGGATGAGCATGACAGTCCAGCGACGCTTGGCCATCGATCTCCAGGTACTGCAGTGATGAACGGGGACGAACCCCAACTGGGCAAGAAAAAGGCCGAGGAAAAGATAGCCCCGGCCGATCCGATGTCAAGGAAAGCCGGCAATATCCAAGTGCTTGCTAATCAAGCACTTGGCTTCATTTGAGCCGAATCCGCTCCAGGTTGCGGCTTGGGAAAGAGCCCTTCGGGCTTCTGCACCCTCCAACCACCCGTCGCAGGGCGCGTCGCCATCTCCCATGCCACCAATTGCAGCGGTCCCGGGCCCCCGAGCAGGCGCCAGAGTTCGTCGGCCTTGCCGGGCATGAAGGGGCAATAGAGGACTGAGAGGCGAGCGAGACACCGGGCGAGTGCGGCGAGTACGACGTCGAGCTTCTCGTTCTCGCCGGCCTTGGCCAGGCTCCAGGGAGCGCTCTGGACAATGAAGAGGTTGGCGGCGGTCACCAGTTCTCCTGCGACCTCAGCTGCGCGCCGCAGGTCAAGCCGGTCCATGGCGGCGGCGTACTGCTGCACCAGTTCGGCACCGCTTCCATCAAGCGCTGTGGGCTCGGCGGCCGCGGGCACACTGCCGTCGCGGTAGCGCACGACCATCGCCAGGGTCCGGGATGCCAGGTTCCCGATGCCGTCCGCCAGGTCGGTGAGGTACCGCTCCTCGAACCGCTCCCAGCTGAAGTTGCCGTCGGCATCCCAGGGAATTTCCCGCAGCATGAAGTACCGGAAGGCGTCGGGGCCGAACCGGTCGATCGCCTCGTCGAGATCGAGCCGTACGCCGGCGCTCTTGCTGAACCGTTCGCCACCCAGGTGCACGAACCCGTGGGCCCAGACGGCGCCGGGAAGCGGCAGGCCGGCTGCCTCGAGCATCGCGGGCCAGATCAGGCAGTGGAACCGCGTGATGTCCTTGCCGATGACGTGCAGTTGCGCCGGCCAGTGCGCGCCGGAGCCAGCCATCCGCGCCGCGGTCCAGTAGTTCGGCAAGGCGTCGAACCAGACGTAGGTCGTCTGCTGCTCGCCGTCGCTCGTCGGACGGGGGAACGGCACTCCCCAGCCCAGGCGTGCGCGGCTGGCGGACACATCCTCGAGCCCCTGCGCCAGGAGTCCCAGGATCTCGTTGCGCCGGCTCTCCGGCTGCACGAATTCCGGGTGACGCTCGATGTGCTGCTGCATGAACTGCTGATAGCGGGAGAGCCGGAAGAACCAGTTCAGCTCCTTGACCATCTCCAGCACGCGCGTCGGATGGAGAATGCACCTTCCATCGACGATCTCCGCGTCCTGCTTGAAGGCCTCGCACCCGATGCAGTAGAGCCCGGAGTAGGAACGCTCATAGAAGTCGTCCGGATTGCGCTCGAAAATGCGCTCGATCAGTTCCCGTACGCCCGCCTGGTGTGCCGGCGACGTCGTGCGGATGAACTGGTCGCGCGAAATCGACAGCCGGTTCCATGTATTCTCGAATCGGGCGGCAATCCGGTCCACGAATTCCTGCGGGCTCACGCCCTCTGCCGCGGCGGCCTGCGCGACCTTCTGCCCGTGCTCGTCCATTCCGATCAGGAACCAGACGTCGTCCCCCCGCGCGCGGCGATACCGGGCGATGCAATCCGCGCCGATCTTTTCGAACGCATGCCCGAGATGTGGATCGCCGTTGGAATAGTCGATCGCCGTGGTGAGGAAGAATTTCGTCACTCAGGCCTCGGGCGTGGACGGGTTCCCCGGAGTGCCCGTGCTGCTGCCGCCGCCCCCGCCACCCCGGCGGCGGCGGCGGCGACGCTTCTTGGAGCGCGAGGGATCGGTAGGAGCGCCAGGCGCGGTAGCACCGGTCGGGCCTGCAGGAGCGGCAGGAGCGGCCGGAGCGGCCTTAGCGGCAGAGTCGGCAGCGGTGCCGCGTGTGCGCTCGTTCGCGGCAGTGCGCCCGTTGCGTGCCGGGCGTTCTGTTCTCGCCGGCCGCCCTTGCCGCTCCTGCGAGGCTTGCCGCTCTTGCCGCTCTTGCCGCGCCGGTGAGCCCTGGCCCGGCGGTTCGGCCACCGCGACCCCGTCCGCGACACTCGCACCCGCCCCTTCCATCTCCTCACGCAGTTCCACCAGGCCGACCGTGCGCGATTCATCGGCCCCGCGCAGGTAGACTCGCTCGCGGAAGATGTCGACGGCGATCACCTTCTCGGTGCCGCGCTGCGTCTGCAGCAGCTTGCCCTCGCGCGGGAAGCGCTTGCGTGACTGGACATAGAATTCGTGCTCGTACTTGAGGCAGCACAGCAGGCGCCCGCACCCGCCAGAGATCTGCGACGGGTTGAGCGACAGGTGCTGGTCCTTGGCGAGCGACAGGTTGACGGGTGAGAGCTCAGTCAGCCAGGTCGAGCAGCAGTACTCGCGGCCGCAGCGGCCGACACCACCGATGCGGGCGGCCTCGTCGCGCACACCGATCTGCCGCATGTCGATCCGGGTGCGGAAGGCGCCGGCAAGCTCGCGCACGAGGGCGCGGAAATCGACTCGCTGCTCGGCGGAGAAGTACACGGTGAGCTGGTGCCGGTCCCACTGCCACTCGACGTCGCTCACCTTCATCTCGAGCTTGTGCTCGCGCGCCTTGGCCACGATGCGCCGGCGATCCTCCTCTTCCTCGCGCCGGATGTCGTTGGCCTTGCGGATCTCCGCCTGCGTCGCGCGCCGAAGCACGGCCGGAAACTCGGCTGGCCCGGCCGGAGCCGCCGAGGTATCGGCGGTGCCGTCGCTGGGGCAGGCACACGATCCGCCGCACTTCTTCGCGGCCACGTCTCCCACGGCGGACACGCGGCCGAGGTCCTCGCCTCGATCTGCACCCACGATCACCGACTCCTGCAGCCTGAGGGGCTCAGTGTCTTCGTGGGGCCATTGATAGAATGCGCGACGGGTACCCTTGAAGCGGACTTCGACGGTTTGCGACATCACGACTCGACGAACTCGCCCATCGCCGCAAACTTCTCGGCGCGTCGCCGCACGAGACGATCGGGCTTGACCTTCCGCAGCTCGCCCAGGTGGCGCAGCAGGGCGGCGCGGAGCGCCTCTCCTGTCGCGTCCGGGTCGACGTGCGCGCCACCGACCGGCTCGGGCACGACCTCATCGATCACCTTGAGCGTCAGCAGGTCGTCTGCCGTAAGCTTGAGCGCCTCGGCTGCGCGCTCGCGCTGGCTGGCATCCTTCCAGAGAATCGCTGCGCAGCCCTCGGGCGTGATGACCGAGTAGACCGAGTTCTCGAGCATGAGGATCCGGTCGGCCACTCCCAGCGCGAGTGCACCGCCGGAGCCACCCTCGCCGATGACGACGCTGATGATCGGCGTGGGCAGTACCGACATCTCGAGAATGTTGCGCGCCAGGGCTTCGGACTGGCCACGCTCCTCCGCACCGAGGCCGGGGTAGGCGCCGGGGGTGTCGATGAGCGTGATGACAGGCGCCTCGAAGCGTGCGGCGAGCTTCATGAGCCGCAGCGCCTTCCGGTAACCCTCGGGATGCGGCATCCCGAAATTGCGCTTGATGTTTTCCTTCGTGTCGCGGCCCTTCTGGTGTCCGATCACCATGACCGAGGTGCCGCCCAGCCGGGCCCAGCCGCCCACGATGGACGGATCGTCCATGAAGAGGCGATCGCCGTGCAGCTCGATGACGTCGGTGAAGATGGTGCTGAGGTAATCGAGCGTGTACGGCCGGCGGGGGTGGCGCGCCACCATGACGCGCTGGATCGGGGTCAGTCCCTTGTAGATGTCTTCTCGGACCGTCACCAGCTTGTCCTGCAGCAGCTTGAGCTCGGTGCTCACGTCGATCTGGCGTTCTTCGCCGAGCCGCTCGAGCTCCTCGATCTGGCGCTCGAGTTCCTGCAGCGGCTTCTCGAAGTCCAGCGTGTATGTGGACGGAGGCATGGTCAGTTGTGCCTGGCGTAGTGGATGGCATCGGAACCGAGCAGCTCACGGAGGCCGCGCACGAGGTCTTCCTCGAGCGTCACCCGGAGGCTGCGCGACCGCAGTCGCACCGACTCCCCGTTGCCGTCGTTCCATTCAATATAGACCGGCGTCGGGCCGGGGTGACTGTTGCAGAGCCGGGCGACCGCGCGCACCGCGTCGGCCGGGGGTGCCGCGGGGAGGCGCCACCGGAGGCTCAGGGCCAGCGCCCCGGTCTGTCGCAGGTCGGCGAGCGGCCGGACCGATTCGATGATGAAGGGCGCCCGGTCCTCGCCCCGGTCGCGAATGCTGTGCCCGCCGGTGAGCAGCAGTGCGGCATCGGGAAAAATCGCCTGGTTGAGCTTGGCCCAGGCCTCCGGGAAGACGATGGCTTCCGCGGTGCCGTGGAAGTCCTCCAGCACGAGGCGCGCGTACTCCTTGCCGGTCTTCTTGGAGATCTGGCGCTTCACACCCGTGACCACCGCCCCCACCGCCACCTGGTGTTCGCTCCACTGGTGCAGGGTGGCAGTCGTCCGGGCGCCGAAGAGTGCGACCTCTTCCCGGTAACGCTCGAGCGGGTGGCCGGAGATGAAGAAGCCGATGACCTCCTTCTCGCGCGCCAGGCGCTCGGCTTCAGTCCAGGGCGGCACGTCGGGCAGCTCGATCGGCCGATGACTGGCCGCAGGTGTCTCGCCGAAGAGCGATTCCTGGCCGGCGTCGCGATCGGCCTGCAGGAGCTGTGCTTCCTGCAAGGTGGACTCGAGTGCCTCCAGCAACTGCTTGCGGTGACCACCGAGCGAGTCGCACGCACCTGCCGCAATGAGTGACTCGATCACCCGCTTGTTGCAGAGGCGAAGATCGATCCGCTCCACCAGGTCGGAGAGCGTGGCATATGGCGCGCCCGCCCGGCCGGCGATGATCGACTCGATGGCGCCACTGCCCACGTTCCGCACCGCGCCCAGGCCGAAGCGGATCCGCTTCTCGGCCACGACGGTGAACTTGAAGCCCGACTCGTTCACGTCGGGCGGCAGGATTTCGCAGCCGAGCTCGCGGGCCTCGTTGATGTACTGCACCACCTTGTCGGTATTCCCGATTTCGGCCGAGAGCAGCGCGGCCATGAACTCCGACGGATAGTGGGCCTTGAGCCACGCGGTCTGGTACGACAGGACCGAGTAGGCCACCGAGTGCGACTTGTTGAAGCCGTAGCGGCCGAAGGTCTCGATCTGCGCCGCAAGCTCGTCGGCCAGCTTCTTCGGGTGGCCGAGGGCCACGGCGCGCTCGACGAACCGTCCCAGCTCCTTCTTGATCAGCTCCGCGTCCTTCTTGCCCACCGCCTTCCGCAGCACGTCGGCTTCGGCGAGCGAGAAGCCGGCGAGGATGTTCGCGATGCGCATCACCTGTTCCTGGTAGGTGATGACGCCATACGTCGGCTCCAGCACTTCCTTGAGCGACGGGTGCGCGTACGCGACGCGTTCCTGTCCCAGCTTGCGCTTGATGAAAACGAGGTGCATGCCGGCATCGAGAGGGCCGGGACGGAGCAGGGCGTTCGACGCGACCAGGTCGTCGAAGCGGTCGCATTTCATGGCGCGCAGCGTCTCGGTGGCCAGTGCCGATTCGAACTGGAAGACGCCGGCGGTGCGGCCTCCGCTCAGCAGGGCGTAGACCTCGGGATCGTCGAACGGCAGCGTGTCCATGTCGAGCGCAACGCCATGCCGGTCCCGGATCATGTTCACCGCGTCGTGAATGACGGTGAGCGTCTTGAGGCCGAGCAGGTCCATCTTGAGCATGCCGACCTTTTCCAGCGCACCCATTTCATACTGCGTGATCAGCGAGTCCTCGCCGTCGGGCGAGGCGCCCGCACCCTTGTTGGGCGCCGTGCAGATCGGCACGTACTCCTGGAGCGGACCCGGCGCGATCACCACGCCGGCAGCGTGGACCGACAGGTGGCGGCTGATCCCCTCGATCCGGGCGCTCAGCGACACCAGGCGCTCGTATGGCGGGTTGTCCTTCACCAGGACCCGCAGCTCGTCCACCTTCTCCACGGCGTCGGGGATGCTGAGGCTGTAGGCCGGTCCCGACGGGATGAGCTTGGTGATCCGGTCGGCCTCGCCCGGGGGAATGCGGAGCACGCGTGCCACATCCTTGATCGCCGCACGGGCCTTCATGGTACCAAAGGTGACGATCTGCCCGACGCTCTGCCGTCCATAGCGCTGGCGCACGTACTCGATCACCTCGCCGCGGCGCTCGAAGCAGAAGTCCACGTCGATGTCGGGCATCGACACGCGCTCGGGATTGAGGAAGCGCTCGAACAGGAGATCGAACCGGAGCGGGTCGACGTTCGTGATCTTGAGCGAGTAGGCCACGATCGATCCCGCGGCCGATCCACGCCCCGGTCCCACCGGAATGCCCCGCTCGCGCGCCGCATGAATGAAGTCGTGCACGATGAGGAAATAGCCGGCGTATCCTGCTGCGGCGATGACACCCAGCTCGTAGTCGAGGCGCTCCTGCACATTGGCCGGCAGCGGCGTTCCGTAGCGCGCCTCGGCGCCTTCGCTCGCGAGATGACGCAGCAGGACGTCGTCGCTCGCAAATCCCGTCCGGGCGGGGAAACGCTGGAAGGAAGTAGCGCTTCTCGAAGTCGAATTCGCAGCCGTCGGCCACCACCTGGGTGTTGGCCAGCGTCTCGGGATTCGCCGGGAAGAGCTGGCGCATTTCCGCTTCGCTCTTGACGTAGCTCTCGGTGCCGTCGAAGCGGAATCGCTTGGGATCGTCCAGGTCCGCGCCAGTGCCGATCGCCAGCAGCACATCGTGCGCTTCCGCGTCCTCGCGCCGGAGGTAGTGCGCGTCGTTGGTCGCAACGACACCGATCCCGAGCTCACGCCCCAGTTGCAGCATGCCGTCGGTCACGACCTTCTCGTCGGCGATGCCGTGCTGCTGGATCTCGAGCCAGAAGTTGCCCGGGCCGAAGACTCGCGAGAACCATTCGGCGCTGCGCTTCGCCTCGTCGTAGCGGCCCATGCGCAGGGCCATGGCCACTTCGCCCGACAGGCAGGCGGCCAGCCCCGTCACGCCGCCACTCAGTTCCTCCAGCACTTGCTTGTCGATGCGCGGCCGCCGGTAGAAGCCCTCGGTGTAGCCGATCGAGCTCAGGCGGATGAGGTTGCGATAGCCCTCGCGATTCCGGGCCAGCAGCACCAGGTGACTGTAGATCCCCGGTGCGCCCGGCGGCTTCTCGCGTGCGGTGCGCGGCCCGTAGGCGAGGTAGGCCTCGAACCCCAGGATCGGGCGGAGCTTGGCCTTCCTCGCTTCCTCATAGAAGGCCCAGGCGGCGTGCATGTTGCCGTGGTCGGTCACCGCCAGGCTGTCCATGCCCAGCTTCTTCACGTGACTTACCAGGTCGGTGATCCGGTTGGCGCCGTCCAGCAGCGAATATTCGCTGTGCGTATGCAGGTGAATGAACGACACGGTCAGCGGCTCCGCTGGTCGAGCTCGCGCCAGACCGCGTCGAGCGGCACGCCGCGGGCCTGCAACAGCACGAGCAGGTGAAAGACCAGGTCCGCGCTCTCCGACACCAGGCGCGCGGGCTCCTCGCTCGTCGCTGCAACGACGACCTCGACGGCCTCCTCGCCGAGCTTCTGCGCAACCTTGCCGGTCCCGGCATCGAGCAGTTGCACCGTGTACGATCCGGCCGGCCGTTCGGCCGCGCGCCGGGAGACCGTGCTGGCCAGGCGCTGGAGAATGTGCCCGCCGCGATCCGCATCGGTTTCGGTGCCGTCGACGCCGAGATGGGTGATGAAGCAGGTGCGTGCGCCCGTGTGACAGGCAGGACCCTCCTGCCGGACGCGATAGAGCACGGCATCGCCATCGCAATCGAGGCGCAATTCAGCGACGGCCTGGCTGTGGCCGGAGGTCTCACCCTTCCGCCACAGCGTCTGGCGGCTGCGGCTCCAGTAATGGGCAGAACCGGTACGGAGGGTCAATGACAGTGCCTGACGGTTGGCGTATGCCACCATCAGCACGTCACCCGAGAGGGTATCCTGCGCCACGACCGGCACGAGGCCATCCGCGTTGAAGCGGACCGCCTCCAGCCCAGAATCAGCGTCCATGGGCCAAACTTATCGGCCGGGTCTCCTGTTGTCAAAGTAATTGTGTATCAATAGCTTACGCGCATGCCCGAGATGTCTGCACGGCCGCGTTCGAGGAGGGGAATCGTGATCTTCGCCGGCTTGGTGGCGCTGCTCATCGGCGGTTTTTCCACTGCCTACCTGAGCAGCAGTGAGGTGCGCTATCTGTGGCGCGCCGGATACGAGGAGACGAAGATCCTCCAGTCCCGCCAGCCGATCGCGAAGCTGGCCGCGGACTCTGCGTTCCCGGCGGGCGAGCGGGCACAGCTGCAACTCGTGCTCGATGCCCGGGCCTACGCCGCCAGGCTCGACTTCAAGGCGGGTGAGACCTATACCACCTTTGCCGATGTCGGTCGCGACACCCTGCTGCTCGTGCTCTCCGCGTCGCCCCGCAATTGCATCTGCCCGTATACCTGGAAGTACCCGATTGTCGGGAAGGTGCCATACAAGGGCTTCTTCAACCTCGACCAGGCGCGGAGCACCGCGGCGGCGTTCGACGCCAAGGGTCTCGACACCTACCTCCGGCCCTCGGGCGCCTTCTCGACGCTCGGCTGGTTCGAGGATCCACTCCTCTCCACGGCGCTGTCACGCGACTCGGTGGAGCTTGCCGCGCTCGTCTTTCACGAGATTGCCCACAACTCGCTCTATGTGAAGAGCGCCACGCCCTTCAACGAGAGCTTCGCGCAACTCGCAGGCTATCGTGCCGCCGAACAGTTCTTCCGCGAGCGCGGGGACACCTCGCTCGCGAAAACAGCGGCCGACCGCTGGCTCGACGAAATCGTTCTGGGTCGCTTCTACACCGAGCTGGTGGAGTCGCTGGAGACGTTCTACGCGAGCAAGCCCGATTCCGCCGCACTCGACTCGGGTCGCGTCGCGATCGCGCAGTGGGCCCGCGGGGAACTCGAGGGACCGATCGGGTCACAGTTGCGAACCATGAAGATCGGGAAACAGGTGTCCGGTCGCCCGATCAACAATGCGCGCCTGGTCGGCGCGCTCATCTATCGCACGAAACTCGAATTGTTCCAGCAATGGTACGAGCAGCACGGGAACAACATTGCGGAGAGCGTCAGGGCGTTGCGGGAACTCGAGGCCGGAGCCGAGGGAAAGGAAGCCTATGAACGATTGGCGGCCGCAGTACAGAAGCCCCAGTAACGCACCTTCCCCTTACCTCTCACCACTTACCTCTCACCTCTTACCTTTCACCTCTCACCTCTACCTCTCACCTCTCACCTCTCACCTCTCACCCTCACCGCTTACCCCTGACCGCGCGCTCCATCTGCCGCACATGCCGGTCCACGTGGTGGGCCAGCATCAGGAGCCACTGGTAGCCGTCGATCTCGCCATAGGCCGGGTGTGGCCAGGTGTGCAGCCGGAGCGGATCGTCGGTATTGCGCACGTAGGCGAGCGTCCTGGCGCGGCGCTCCAGGAACGCCTTCGCCGCGTCGGGGCCTGACTTGTATGCCCGATGCGGGGTGATGTCCTCCGGGGACGTCTGGTGCATCGTGTCGTCCTGCATGCTCTCGACGATCTCCTGGTCCACCGCCAGGGCGGCGGCGCGGTCGTGCTCCTCCGGCTCCTCGTCGAGCGCCCGCTGCACCAGCCGGGGAATGGACTCCTCCGCCAGCGCCAGGTGCTCTGCCAGCTCCGCGGGGTTCCATTTCCCTGATGCCGGATGATGGACCCAGTCGGCAGGGCTCAGGGTGCCGACCACCCGCTGAAAGTGCTCCTCGCTGCGCTCGAGTACCGTGAGGAGTGCCGCGCGCTCCTCGGAGGTCATGGTGGACATGCGAGGAAACTAGCACCGTGGCCACGCCGGTCTATATTCCACGACCTCCTTCACCGGCCGACTGTCATGGATACTTCGTTCATCGCGCGGGAGCAGGACCGCATGCTCCGCGAGCTCACGGAATTCCTCCGCATCCCGAGCATCAGCACCTATCCCGACCGGGCCGGCGACTGCCGGCGGGCGGCCGAGTGGCTGCGTCACCACCTGGAGCGACTCGGCTGCCAGAACGTGGAGCTGCTCGAGGGCCCGGGGCATCCCGTGGTGTGGGCGGAGAGCCCGCATGTCGAGGGGAAGCCCACGCTGCTCGTCTACGGTCATTATGACGTGCAGCCGGCCGAGCCGCTCGATGAATGGGTCTCACCCGCCTTCGAGCCGACCATCCGTGACGGCAACCTCTTCGCGCGCGGTGCCGTGGACGACAAGGGGCAGCTGTTCTGCCTGCTCAAGGCCTACGAGGCCGTGCGCGACGAGGACGGGATGCCCCCGCTGAATGTCCACTTCATCTTCGAGGGCGAGGAGGAGTGCGGCGGCGAGGTCATCTACGAACTGCTCCACGCACGACCGGAACTCACCGAAGTGGACGCGGTGCTGGTGGCCGACATGTCGTACTATGCGCCCGGCTGGCCCGCGGTCTATACCGCGCTCCGCGGGATGTGCTATGCCGAGATCTCGGTGCGCACGCTGCGCCGCGACCTGCACTCCGGCACCTATGGTGGCGTCGCACCGAACGCGATTGAAACGCTGGTGCGCATCCTGTCCCAGCTCAAAGTCGGCTGACGGCGAAATCCGGATACCGAAGCTGTACAAGGCGGTGCAGGACCCGTCCCGGCGGGAATTGAAGGGGTGGAAGAAACTGCCCTTCGACGAGCAGGAGTACCTCGAGCACGAAGTAACCGGCAAGGCACTCACCGGGCTCGACGACTACTCGGTCGTGGAGCGCACCTGGGCGCTGCCGACCTTCGAGATCCACGGGATTCGCGGCGGCTTTGTCGGTGAGGGCGCGAAGACCGTCATCCCGGCGCAGGCCACGGCGAAGGTGAGCCTTCGTCTCGTGCCGGGACTCCAGAGCGCCAAGGTGTTCAAGTGGCTGCAGAAGGCCGTGGCGAAGCTGGCGCCCGACTGGGCGGACGTGGAGGTCACGTTCCTGCATGGTGGCGATCCGGTGCAGGTGGACACGAGCGACCCGGCCTTCGATGTGCTCGATGAGGCGTTCGAGGCGGTGACGGGGCGACGCGCCGTGCACATTCGCGCCGGCGGCTCGATTCCGATCGTGCCGGACCTGGGCCTGGGTGGGGCGCCGGTCATCCTCACCGGCATCGGACTGCCGGACGACGGTCTGCATTCACCCAACGAAAAACTCAATCTCGACCAGCTCTGGAGCGGAATCGAGATCTTCGGGCGATTCTACGAATTGTTTGCGGAGAAGGGCGGGGCGTGGGCCGCGGTTGCCGCCGGCCATGCGGAGGAGGAGGAGTTCCCGTCCGACGACGAGCCGGACGAGGACGACGAGGACTAGGTGCCCTCGCCCGGCTCCTTCCGGGCCTGCCCCAGGAACTGCGACTCGGTGCGCGCGTGCAGCTCATCCACCCCGATGAGCGCGCGCACCGATGCGATGACTCCCGCCACCACATCATCAGCCCAGTAGGCATCCGGCCGGTCAGCCGCTGGCAGGTCGCGTGCGCAGCCTTCCAGGTACTGGATGGCGGTGGTCACCCAGTCGGCCTGTGCCGTGGCGACGATGGCCCACGAGCCGGTAGCCCGCAGCTCCATTTCCTCCAGGCCCTTGAGGTGTGCCTCGATGCCGCGCGTCACGTCGGGTGACCGGAGCCGTGCCGCGACCAGGTTCAGCACGGTCTTGCGTTCGGATTCCTGCGGCTCAGGCAGCGGCGCCAGGTAGTGCCGCTGGTCGGCCACCATCTCCGCAAGGCGCACGCACACGGCACGAATGGCGGGCTCCAGGGCCCTGGGCGCCTCGCGCGACCAGCTCGCGGCCGCGCGCATGATGGCGGCGACCTGGTGATCGGCAAGCTGCTCGGGCGAGTGGCGGTCGGACGTCGTCATGCGGGGAAAACTAGCAGGAGTCCCCGCCAGGACAATGGCGCGGCCGATTCGGCCGGGTTTCTCGTGGGGCTTGACGTCGAGGGCGGAATGGGCTTCAGGGGTTGAGGGTCAAGGGTTGAGGGTCGAGGAGCCTCGACCGTCTCCACCACCGGCACTCGATCCAGCGTCCGACCCAGCGACGCCACGACCGCAGCGCTCGTCCGTTGCCAGAGCATCTCGGGCGATTCCGTGCTGCCCAGCTCCTCCGCCACGCTCGTCATGACCACCTGCGGGATTCCGCACGGGACGATCAGGTCGAAGCCTCCCAGGTCGTTCACCACATTGAGCGCGAACCCGTGCAGTGTCACCCACCGCTTCACGTGTACCCCGATGCTCGCAATCTTGCGACCCGCCGTCCAGACACCGGTATAGCCGGGATTGCGATCTGCCGGCACGCCGAGCCCATCGAGTGCATCGATGATGCCGTCCTCGAGGGAGCGCAGGTACCAGTGCAGGTCGGGGCGCAGCCGCCGCAGGTCGACGATGGGGTAGCCGACCAGCTGGCCAGGCCCGTGCCACGTGACATCGCCGCCCCGCTCGACCTCATGCACGCTCACGCCCCGTCTCGCCAGGAGCATCGATGGCAACGGGCAGGCTCGAGGCCTGTGTGGTCCGTCCCAGCGTGATCACCGGCTCGTGCTGCACCAGCAGGAGGATGTCGTCCAGGCCGTGATCTTCCGCTGCGCGCTCCTGGCAAAGTCTGCGCTGCAAGGCGAGGCTCTCGACATAGCTGCGGTGCCCCAGGTCGATCACGCGCAGCGGCAGCATTCAGTCGGCCCCCGGGCACGGGGCGGAGTGCAAGCGCGCCCAGCACGCCGGACGCGAGGGCCATGATCAGCAGCCCGCGTTGCCCGTAGAAGTGGTGCACCGGCGTGGCCGCGATGGCGGCGGTCACGGTGCCGAGCCCGCTGATCATCGAGAAGGCGCCCCGGCGCCAGGTGGCTGTGAGCGGCGCCAGGCGCCACCAGGCGAGGCTCGCGGCCAGCAGCATGGCCGCCATCGTGCCGCCCACCAGCAGCGTGAATGCGGGCCCGGTGACGACCGGCTGGTCCGACGCCGGGGCATCGGCCACCAGCGCGCGCACGCCCCACAGCACGAGCGCCACGCTCGCGGTTCCCGCGAGCGTGGCGCCAAGAAGTGTCCGGAGCGCGAAGCCGGGGCGATCATGCGCCGGGTCGACCGGCTCGCCCCCGATGTTCGTCAGCATCACTGGCCGGCGGTCGATGTTGAGCACGCGCCCCATCGAGTCGAGCGCAGCTTCGGCGATCGCCTCGGAGAGCGTGGGATGCGCATGAATGGCGAGATCGACTTCCTCGACCGTGTACTCGTTCTCGCGCGCCACCACGAGTTCGTGAATCATCTCCGATGCATGACTCGCCACAATGTGCGCACCGAGGATTTCACCGTACTTCTTGTCGCGGATGATCTTGACGAACCCCTCGGTCTCGTTGGAGGCGCGGGCCCGTCCATTGGCGCTCAGCGGGAAGCGCCCCACCTGGTAGTCGAGCTTCTTCTCCTTGCACTGATCCTCCGTGAGGCCGATGCTCGCCACCTCCGGATGACAGTACGTCACGCTCGGACGTTGTCGTAGGTGATCGGGTGCGGATGGTGTCCCGCGATGGTTTCGGCGACATTGATGCCCTCACGGCTCCCCTTGTGCGCGAGCATCGGCGGTCCGGCCACGTCGCCGATGGCGTAGTAGCCGGGCGTGGTCGTCTGCAGGGTCCGGAGGTCGACCTTGATGAAGCCGCGGTCGGTGAGCTGGATGCCGCATTCCTTGAGGCCGATAGTCCTCGGTATTCACCGCGCGGCCGGCCGCCATCAGCACCTTCTCCGCCTCGACCGTCTCGGTCTTGCCCGCGACCTCGAGCGTCAGCGTAACGCCGTCCTTCCGCACGTCCGCCTTCGTCACCTTGGCGCCGGCGTGGACCGCGATGCCGCGCTTCCGGAAGCTCTTGCTGATGACGTCGGAGCTTTCCGCGTCCTCCAGCGGAAGGATGCGTGGCAGCGCCTCGATCAGCGTCACCTTGGTGCCGAAGGCCGAGAAAATGTCGGCGAACTCGCAGCCCACGGCGCCCGCGCCGATCACGGCCAGCGACTTCGGTGCCTGCTCCATGAAGAGCGCCTCGTCGGAGCTGATGACGGTGGTCTTGTTGATCTCGAGCCCGATCTGGGGGATGCCCTTCACCCGCGTACCGGTTGCGATGACGATTCCCTTGGTGGCGCTGTGCACGTCGGCGCCCACCTTCACCTTGCGACCGGGCTGCAGCACGCCACGACCCTTGATGACGGTCACCTTGTGCTTCTTCATCAGGAACTCGACGCCCCTCGAGTTCTGGTCCGCCACCTTCCGGGAGCGCTTCATCGCGACACCATAGTCGGTCTTGATGGTGCCGACCTCGATTCCGAGCTCCTTCGCGTCGTGCGACACCACGCTCACGACATAGGCGCTGTGCAGCAGGGCCTTGGTGGGTATGCAGCCGATGTTGACGCAGACGCCGCCCAGCTTCTCCTGTTCCACCACGGCGGTGGAAAGGCCAAGCTGTGCTGCGCGGATGGCCGCGACGTAACCGGCAGGACCGCCGCCAAGGACGATCAGGTCGAATTGGGGCACAAGTTCCTCAGTAGTGAGTCAGTCAGTCGTCAGTGGGTCGTGAGTCGTGTCGTGCGTCGTGAGTGACGAGTCGACAGTCCTCAAGCTGGTGCCGTCCAGCCGCGCCGGAACTGTCAGGCCCTCACGACGCACGACTCACGACTTCTCCTACCACACCATCCCCATCGGATTTTCCAGCATCCGCACCAAGGTGCGCAGGAACTGCGCACCGGTCGCCCCGTCGATGACACGGTGGTCACACGACATGGTGACACGGAGCTGCTTCCGGATCGCCATCTGGCCCTCGTGCGCGACGACCTTCTCGGCGATTCGCCCGACCGCCAGGATCCCGGCTTCCGGCGGGTTGATGATCGCGGTGAATTCGTCGATGTCGAACATGCCCAGGTTGGACACGGAGAAGGTGCCGCCGGTGTATTCCTCCGGCTTGAGCCTCCGTTCACGTGCCCGAAGGGCCAGGTCCTTCGCTTCTGCACCTATGTCGCGCAGCGACTTCCGGTCGGCGTGCCGGATCACCGGCGTGATGAGGCCATCCTCGACCGCCACCGCCATGGCGACGTGCACTTCGTTCCAGTAGCGGATGCGGTCATCCTGCCACCAGGCATTGCAGGCGGGGTGCTGCCGAAGCGCGAGCGCCGTCGCCTTGATCACGATGTCGTTGAACGAGACCTTGCCCTCGCCCAGTGCGTTCAGGGCGTCACGCGACTCGGCGGCGCGCGTCATGTCGGCTTCGGCCGTGAGGTAGAAGGTGGGGATCGGCCCGAGCGACTGGGTGAGGCGCTTGGCGATTGTCTTCCGGATCTGCGTGAGCGGCACGTCGGCGTACGGTTCGCCGGTGGTCGCGAATACGGGAGTGGCCGGCCGGGGCGTTCCCGCGGCGGAAGGGCCGGGAGCCGGGGCACGTGCGGGTGCCGGCTCGGCCCGCACGGCTGGTGCGCCTGGCGCCACCCCTTCGAGGTCGCGCAGCACGATACGTCCTTCCGGACCGGTGCCGGTGACGGCCTGGAGATCGAGCCCGCGATCCGCCGCGATCTTCCGCGCGAGTGGTGATGCCTTGAGACGCCCGCCTGGAGCCGGAGGAGCCGTGGTAGCGGCAGGCGCGCGGAGCCGTCGCTGCAGGCACGGATTCGCGTCCATTGCTGGCGACCTTGGCAGATTCCGCTCCTGCCGCTCCTGCCGCTCCTGCCGCTTCCGCTGCCGCTCCCACGACCTCGCCTGCAACTCCGATATACGCGAGCGCCTGGCCAACCGGCACGGTGGTTCCCGCAACGACCGCCTGTGACAGGAGGGTCCCGGCGGCACGCGCGACCAGCTCCATCACGGCCTTGTCGGTCTCGACCTCAGCCAGCACGTCACCGACCACGACGGCATCGCCGGGCTGCTTCTTCCATTCGACGAGGCGCCCCTCCTCCATGGTGGGGGAGAGCGCCTCCATCACGACTGTCGTTGCCATGTAATGCTCCTCACCCCAGATACATCACGCGCTTCACCGCTGCGATCACCTTGGGCGGATCGGCCTTTGACGCCTTCTCGAGGTGCTTGTTGTACGGCATCGGGACATCGGCGCCGGTCACCCGGAGTACCGGGGCATCGAGCTCGTCGAAGATCTCGCGCTGGATGACGTCGACCACCTGCGCACCGACGCCCGCGAAGTTCCAGCCTTCCTCGACGACCACGGCGCGATGCGTCTTGCCCACCGATTCGAGAATCGAGGCCTGGTCGAGCGGCCGGATGGTTCGAAGGTCGATCACCTCGGCATCGATGCCCTCGGCAGCGAGCTGCTCGGCGGCCTTGAGTGCGACACTCACGGTCTTGGAGTGACAGATGAGCGTCACGTCGTTGCCGGGGCGCTTCACGTCGGCCTTCCCGATGGGCGTGAGGTACTCGCCGTCGGGCACCTCGCCCTTGGTGTTGTAGAGCATCTCACCCTCGATGAACACCACCGGGTCGTCGTCGCGAATGGCGCTCTTGAGCAGCCCCTTCGCGTCGGCTGGCGTGGCCGGCATCACGACCTTGAGCCCGGGGATGTGGGCGTACCACGACTCGAACGCCTGCGAGTGCTGCGCAGCCAGCTGCAGGGCCGCGCCTCCCGGGCCGCGGAACACGGCGGGCACCGCGACCTGGCCACCCGACATGTAGCGCATCTTGGCGGCGGTGTTGACGAGCTGGTCCACCGCGAGCAGCGCGAAGTTCCAGGTCATGAACTCCACCACGGGGCGAAGCCCGACCATCGCCGCGCCGACACCGACCCCGGCAAAGCCCAGCTCGGTGATGGGCGTGTCCACGACGCGCATCGGACCGAACTCGTCCAGCAGACCCCGGCTCACCTTGTAGGCGCCCTGGTACACGCCGACTTCCTCGCCCATCAGGAAGACCGCCGGGTCGAGCCGCATCTCCTCGCGGATCGCCTGATTGAGGGCGTCACGATAGGTGATTACCGGCACAGCGAGGCTCCCTGTGCCGTCACGACCCACGACGCACGACTCGCGACCTTCACGCGTCACCACCGATCGGCGCGTAGACGTCGGTCCACAATTCGCCCGGCTCCGGGTCGGGTGCCGCATCGGCGAACTTGTACGCGTCCTCGACCTCGGAAATCGCCTCGGCATCGAGCGCCTTGATCCCCTTCTCGTCGATCAGGCCCTCGCGCGTCAGCTTCTCGGACCAGACGACAATGGGGTCACGCTTGCGGTGCTCCTCGACTTCCTCCCGCGTCCGGTAGTGACCGTGGATCGGGTCGGACATCGAGTGGCCCATGAACCGATAGGTGCGAATCTCGAGCAGCGTAGGGTGCTTCTGCTCCCGGGCCCGGCGTACCGCGCGCTCCATGGCCTGGTAGACGACGAGCACGTCCTGGCCGTCGACGATCTCGCGATCCATGTCGTACGAGGTGGCGCGCTCGGAAATGTCGTACACCGCGCTTGCCCGCTCGAGCGCCGTGCCCATGCCGTAGCGGTTGTTTTCGCAGATGTAGATGGCGGGCAGTTTCCAGAGCGCCGCCATGTTGAGCGCCTCGTGGAACGCCCCGTTGTTCACCGCGGCCTCGCCAAAGTAGCAGACCGCGACGCGGTCCTCCTCGCGATACTTGATGGCGAACGCCATGCCCGTTGTGAGCGGGATGTGTCCGCCGACAATGCCATGCCCGCCCAGGAACCCGAGCGATGCATCGATGAGGTGCATCGAGCCGCCCTTGCCGTGCGAACACCCGGCGGCCTTGCCGAACAGTTCCGCCATCGTGGCGCGCGCGCTCATGCCACGCGCCAGCGCATGCCCATGCTCGCGATAGGACGTGGTGATGTAGTCGTCGCCCCGCAGTGCTGCAATGGAGCCCACCGCGACCGCTTCCTGCCCGATGTAGAGATGACAGAAGCCGCCGATCTTGCCCAGGCTGTACGCCTCGCCCGCCTTTTCCTCGAAGCGGCGAATGAGCAGCATCTGCCGCAGCCACGAGCGCTGCATATCGGCGCCGGGCCCGGCTGTCGTGGTCGCGGGCGTCGCCGATGCGGCGCTCTTCTTCGCCTTTTCTGTCGTCTTCATGCGCTCATCCCTGCCGCCGTGGCGCCCGGGCGCCCGGGCGCCGTCGCTCCAGCCCTCATCTCCGCCGCCCGGTCGATCTGCTCCCAGGCATGATAGGAGCTACGTGTCAGCGGGCTCGATTGCACGTGTGCAAAGCCGAGCTGCATGCCGATGTCACGCAGCTCAGCGAACTCCGCCGGCGTGTAGTAACGCGCAATAGGCAAATGGCCGGTGGACGGCCGCAGGTACTGGCCCAGGGTAAGGATGTTCACGTCGCTCCGTCGCAGGTCGCGCATGCACTCCACGACCTCGTCCCACTCCTCACCCATGCCGAGGATGATGCCGGACTTGGTGAGTGCGTCGGGCGCCATCCGGCGTGCGCTGGCGAGGAGGCGCAGCGCGCGATCATAGCGTCCGCCGGGGCGCGCCAGGCGGTACAGTCGCTCGGCCGTCTCGAGATTGTGGTTGAGGATGTCGGGCCGCGCCGCCATGACGAGAGCGAGCGCCTCCTCCGAGCCGCGGAAGTCGGGGATCAGTACTTCCACCGACGTCCCGGGCAGCCGCGCCTTGATCTCCGTGATGCAGCTGGCGAACGCCTCGGCGCCACCGTTTGGCAGGTCGTCACGATCGACCGAGGTGATGACCACGTGCTCGAGCCCCATCCGCGCGACGGCCTCGGCGAGGCGGACAGGCTCGACTGGATCGAATGGAAGCGGGGTGCCATGCGAGACTGCACAGTAGGTGCAGTTGCGGGTGCAGACGTCGCCCAGGATCATGAAAGTGGCGGCCTTGTGCTCCCAGCACTCGCCGATGTTGGGACAACGAGCCTCTTCACACACCGTATGCAGGCCGAGTTCCCGCATCATGGCCTTGACCTGGCCATAGGTCGGGCCGCCCGGGGCCTTCACTTTCAGCCACGAAGGCTTGCGCCCTGATGGTCCGGCCTCTGCGGCCGGTGCGCGACGGCTGGTTTCCACGATCGGCAACGCCAATCCCACGACAAATCCCTTTCGACTGGTGTGTCAGAAAGCCTCGGAAGATAACGGCCCCGAGGGGCCTCCACCACAGTGCCCCATGCGGGTTATCTTGGGCGCGTCCCAATACTTGGAGGGCAGTCCAATATGCGCGCAACAATGATGGTTGCGGTGGTTCTGGGCCTCGCGGCCTGCAGTCAGGGCTACTCTGGCCAGGCAGCCGGAGTGGTGCCGGCACAGTCGAGCGACGCTGCCCTTATTTGCCTCATCAAGGCCGCGGAGGCCAACGGTTACCACGTGGCGCGGGTGGATTCTGGCGGTGGTTCTGGTCAGGCGAACATGCGGCAGATCCAGACCCAGGCCGAGGCACGCTCGGGCGATCCTGAGGAGTACTACCAGGGCAATGAGTTGCGGATCGAGACCGCGGCGGTGGTAAACGGGTCAGTGAAATCGACGGTGACGCCGTTCTTCATCATCGTGACTCGTACCGCTGCGGGTCCGAACACCGCATTGTACCCGGGCAAGGAGGACGCTGCGGCCACGGCATCCGTGGTCATGGCGGCGTGTGCATCGCAGTCCACCGCACCGAAGGCGCCCGCCAAGTGATCGCGCGCCGCTGCTCGCTTGCCGGTGTGGTGCTTCTCGCCGCATGCGGATCTAACTCGACTGGTGCGGTGGAGCAGATCACACCGACATCGGGGAACGAGGCGGTCATCAATTGCCTGGTGAAGCAGGTTACCGACATGGGTTTCCGGGTGTTGCGGAAGGATCCGGGGAACGGTTTTCTCGAGGCGGAACGTCGCGCGAAGGATTACACCTCGGACAGTCCACGCAACTATGCCGGGGGCGACAAGCTGCTCGTCGAGCACGGCAAAGGGAACAAGACGACCCGGCCACTCGTCCTGACGATGTCATCATTTCGCATGGACTGGCAGGCCAACGGCGCGTCTCAGACGGTCATGGACCCGACACCGGAAGCCAAGGCCGATCTCGGCAAGCTCGTCGCGGCCTGCGGCCCCAACGGCATTGCGATTCCTGCTCCCGCGGCGGCGCCGGGTACGTAGCGATTCGGCGCACTTCTCAAGACTCACGACTGCAGTTGCCAGCAACGACAAAGGGCGCCCCGATCGGGACGCCCTTTGTCTTCCAACTTGCCGCGACTAGTAGAACAGCATCAGGCCCAGGGCAATCTGGTTGCCCTTGGACGTCGTCTCCGTTTCGGTGTCCACACCCGTGTAGGTGTGCCCATCGAAATAGGTGTACTCGGCGACGAACCGGAGGGACTTGGTCCAGTGGTAGGTGAACTGGCCAATCCAGGCCGAGCGCATGGCGAACTGGCCGCCGGCCCCTTCAGCCTTCTCATCATCGGTCAGGTTCAGCTTGTTCTCGCCATAGCTGGCGCCCAGGCTGACCTTGCCGTTGTTGGTGGTAAACATCGCCTGCAGGATGAAGCCCTGGGAGGTCTTCGCGTTGCCCGCGAAGTCGGTGCCGTCGCCGGCAAAGCCGCCGCTGAGGTAGGCATCACCCTCGAAAAGGCTGCCCAGGCCGCTGGCGATGAACCCGGATCCCATGAGCTGGAAGCCGCCGAGGTTGACCCTGCCACCGAGCGAGAAGCCGGTGGTGCTGATGCCAGGGTTGTCGACGGCGTCCGGCACCGCCTGGAAGGCCTTCACATGACCGTACATGCCGTCGGCCCATATAAGGGCGTTAGCCTTGCCCTTCGGCTTGAGCGTGAACTCGGCCTCGAAGCGCGGAATGTCGCCGTAGCTGTACTCGACCGAAGGCGTACCCAGACCACCTGCACCCGTGGTCGTCGGCTCGAAGATACCGACCGAGAGCTGTGCCGTCTTGCCGGCCACCGTCGAGTACGTGAACTGGCCACGGAAGTCCGTATACAGGTAGCCATAGCCGATACGACCGAGCGCCGTGCCACGGAACCCGTTGTTGACGCCCGCACCGAACAGGGTCATGTCGGTAAGAATCGCCTGGCGCTCGAAGAGGCCAAGCTCCTTACCGGCGAGGATCTGGCCCCATGTGCCGCCGACGGTCAGGTAGACCTGGCGCATGTCGATCTGGGCACCGGCAGCGTCGGTCCCGAAGCTGCTCGCGACGTTGCGGCCGGACGAGACCTGAGGCGCGAAACCGAAATGCACGCCGAGGTCAGTGTTGCCTTCCTTGCCCTTCGCCTCGAAGGTGAAGAAGGCCGGGAGAAGGCCCGTGCCAATGCCGTTCTGCTTGCCAGTCGTCGCAAAGTCACCCGTTTCCGTGAGACTCTGTGACGTCTGGTAGATGTAGAACGCATTGACGTTGCCAGCAAACGTCGCGCTCCATCCATTGCTCATCTGCATGGTCAGCTGGGCGTCGGCGGTATTCACCGCGCCCGCGAGCGCGAGACCCGCCAGAACCAATCCGAGACGCTTCATAGACTCCTTCCCTCACTGTTGAGTGGATCGTGCAAAAGCCGTTCGAAGTTCTACCTGCGCCAATCTGGTGTTTGCTATTGGACCGGGCTAGGCAATTTCAGCGCCCCGCCCGCCGAACTCGTGCTGTTCAAATGCTGTACGTCACGCCGGTGCGACAACCTCCTGGTCAGGGGATGGTGTGTCGCGACTCCCATTGGTCGATGGAGCATGGGCGAGCCGCGTGAGGAGATCTGGATGGATGGGGTAGACGTTGTAACAGGAAGGAGAGGGTACCGGGCGCGAATTCCGGTTGAGTAACGCCCCAATCTGGAACGCCGCGACGTGCCCCGTTCCACAGGACTGCCATGCATTCCGAATTGGTTTGGCTAGCGACCACTCACCGGACTCCCAGCTATTCGAAGGCCCTGGTCCCGCCACGTTATTTCTGCGTAACACCTTTGCCTATAATAACTTACCACGCTGCCAAGCCGTGCGCTCCGAGTCAAGAATCGGACGTCGGTGCTGCTCCGAACGCGCCTGAAAAGCAGTGTGGCATGTTGTAGTGCCGCGACTTATCGCCTTTCAAGATGGCACAGCGGACCGTGGCGTCAAGCCCCCCGGCCCCCAGGGCGGGCGCTGACAAGCCCTAGCGCCGCCATGAGTTAGCGGAACAGTAGTAATGCTTTCTTGAGCGTCATCCAAACACCCCAGGCCATCGGGATGCCGACCGCCAGCCAAGCCAGCGCCACTGCGATCCAACTGCTGCCAGCCGTTGCACCATGATTCACACTGTGCGCCGAGTCACTTTGTCCGTCGCTCATGCCGCCCTCTCTTTCGAGGTCGCTCCCGCGGTTCCGCCTTCCGAGAGATAGAACCTTGGTTCCACCGGTCGAATGGCAAGATTACAGGCGAAGCCAATGACCAGTAGTCCCGCCAGCAGGTACATGGTCACGTTGTAGGCATCAGCCGGCGCCACTCCGTGACTGATCTGGTACTCTCTCAGGAAGTTTACGAGACCTGGCCCCAGTAGCCCCGCGACTGACCAGGCGGTCAGGAGCCGACCATGGATGGCTCCTACGAACTGGGTACCGAACATGTCCGCGAGGTACGCGGGAATGGTGGAGAACCCACCGCCATACATCGAAAGAATGACGCAGAAGATGGCGACGAAGGCGGCCAGCAATCCCAGGCGGCCCGCCGTGGGAACGAGCGCATACAGGACCGCGCCCAGCGCGAAAAAGATGAGGTAGGTCCGCTTGCGGCCGATCACGTCCGAGAGCGACGCCCACCCCAGGCGCCCGATGATATTCGCCAGGCTCAGGAGCCCGGTGAAGCCCGCTGCGATGCTTGCGACATCGACCTTCTGCTCGGTCGTCAACTGTGCCAGCGTGGCCTGCACCCCGATGAGACGCCCGCCAAACATTTCCTGGATCAGCGGGGATGCCATGCTGAGGACGCCAATGCCCGCGCTGACGTTCATGCAAAGCACGCCCCAGAGCAGCCAGAACTGCGGCGTGCGCCACGCCTGGTCCACGTGCACGTTGTGCGTTGTCACCATCGTGCGCGACTCTGGCTTGGGGGCCCATCCCGCCGGCTTCCAGTCCGCAGGCGGGACGCGATACCCGAAGGCCCCGCACAACATTGCGATGAAGTAGATGACGCCGAGCGCCACGAACGTCTGCCATACGCCCACGTCGGTGGCACTCTTGAAGTGATTGATCAGCCGGTCACCGAGCGGCGCCCCGATCATGGCACCGCCACCGAATCCCATGATCGCCATGCCGGTCGCCAGGCCGCGCCGATCAGGGAACCACTTGATCAGGGTGGACACGGGGGAGATGTACCCCAGGCCGAGTCCGCATCCACCAACCACACCCAGCCCCAGCCAGATGAGCAGAATCTGGTGCGTTCGCACGCCAAGCGCAGCGATGAGGAAGCCGCCGCCCCAGCAGCATGCCGCCATCACGCCGGCCATGCGGGGGCCCACGCGTTCGAGCCAGCGCCCGAAAACCGCGGCAGACGATCCCAGGAACACGATGGCGATGGAGAAGGTGAGGCTGACGGTGCTGATCTTCCAGTCGTCCGGTGCTGACTGGGTGATGCCGATGGCCTGGCTGAGCGGCTTCCAGAAGACACTGAGGCCGTAGGCCATGCCGATGGAGAGATGGATGGCGAGCGCCGCCGGAGGCACGAGCCATCGATTGAAGCCGGGGCCGGCAACGATGTTTTCCCGGGAGAGCAGGCCTGCCATGGAAATCCGCCTTCGAGGAGGGGACTGGGTGGGTGCCGTGTTCCTCAGGGGCCGCACGCCAAGCTAGGCGATGGTGCGAACGACCGCTACCGGCTTGCGCCCGGCACCGGTTCCGCCAGCAGCGAATCTACGACGCGCGCGAACTGCTGAACCATGGCCGTATGCTGGGCACCAGTCGCGGGACCGTAGAAGCCGGCATGCACCTGGCGGACGCGACCGTCCCTGCCCACGAAAATCGTCGTCGGGAATGCGGTGAAGCCGTCGAGCTGCGGCAAGGTTGCCCCGGCGGCGTCGACGTCGTTGATACCGGCGAGCAGGAGTGGGAACGGGATGCCGAACTTGTCGCGATAGCGCCGGACCAGCGGCGCGGCCACGGCCGTGTCGGCCGATACCTCATAGGCCAGGCCGATCATCTCGAGGCCTGCCGCATGACGCGACCGGTAGAGTTCCACCAGGCTCGGTGCGGCCTCATGGCAGGTGGGACACCAGGTCCCGAACGCATCCACCACGAGCACCTTGCCGCGAAAGCGTGAATCCTCGCTGCTCACCATCGTGCCATCGACGTCGCGGAAGGCAAAGTGGAAGATATTGGTGGTATCGGCGCGGGTGACCTCGGTCGGCGGCGTGAGTGGGGAGGGTCCGCGTGCGCGCACGGCAGTGAAGCTGGTCTCTCCCCGCAAGCCCGCGTGAAATGTGCCCCGCATGGTATCCCCGACCAGGCGGCCGGCCAGCAGGTAGACGAATGAGCCATCGAAGCGATACAGCGCGAAGCTGTCGCGGGTCGCTTCGCCGGAAAAGTGACTGTAGTCCCCGGAATTGCCGATGATCGTGCCCTCGAGTCCGGCCTTCCCCTGCTGGAAAACGAGGATGCGCGGCGTGTCGCCCACGCTCCCGTGAAACTGGGCGTACCACTGGCCCGAGAGCCATGCGGGCAGCGGTGAGGCTGGCCAGCGTCCGCGGGCCGCACGGAAGGGAATGACGCGCGGGCCGCGATTGCCCACGTTGCGATAGACGCCCGTCAGCGAGTCGGCCACGATTCGGGCATCGATCGACGCCGCGTAGTCGTCGAGTCGCAGGTGCAGCGAGTCGCCCTGCAGCGTAACGGAGGAGAAGGCATCGCACGCGTCGCCGTTGCAGAGCGAGCCGCGAAGCGTGCCGGGTGCGCCGGTGACCTGTATGGTGAACTTGAGCGTGCCGCCGGCGAGGTCGAGCACGCCGCGCCACGATCCCGCAGGCGCCGGGACCATGACCATGGCAAGCAGGCAGAGCAGGACTGACACTAGCGGCCCGTGCCTTCCGCCTTCCCGGGGATTTTCTCAGCGTAGCGCTCGCCCGCGGTGACACCCCCGCTCAGCGTATTGCCGGCCCACGGCGCCGGGCAGGGAAAGACGCTGCTATAGGCGCAGAAGGGATTACGCGCACGGTTCATGTCGAGCCGATAGCGCGCGCCGCCGATCGGTTCGAGCGTCACGAAGCGACCAGCGGGATAGCTGCCGGCTCCGCTGGTGCCATCACGAAAATAGATTTGCAGCTCGGTTTCGTCGGGAGAGTCGCCTGGAAAGCGTCGCACCCGCAGCGATACCGGCGCCCCGTAGCGTGTCACCTGCACCGTGCCGGCTTCCTGTGCGTCGACCTCGGTGCCCTCCGCACCCAGCAGCAGCACCGAGCTCCGCTGCGAAGGTGGTTGCAGCGTCACGGTGTCGACGGCGTTCGCGGCATAGGGGTAGTACACAGGGGCGACTGGATCACGCACCGGCCCGTAGACCAGCACGCTCGCGTGCGCGACCGGACCAACCACCATGAAGTGGTAAGGACCCAACGACCCCAGCTGCCCGGGATTGATTGCGACGCCGGCGCTGGTTTCGCCCGGCCGCCTGATGATGAAGGACTTGCCGGACGGCTCGATGTGGCATTGCACGACGCCATCCAGCTCGACATCGCTGCCGGGCGGGCCCAGCGTGATGCCGGTCCCGATGCGCTGAAGGGCAATGGCCGCGAAGGGCGAGGTGGGAGCATGCTGCAGCCAGGCGAGGTATTCGCGGCGGTCCGCGGCGACCGCCGTCGGCAGCTGGGCGCCCAGCTGTTCAGCGCGGCACGTTGTCGCGATGACGAGAAGCGCAGCGGCCGCAGTGCGCATGCGAAGCTGGCCGACGGGAGCCTACCAGCGCCAGAAACGATCGGGTCGAAGCGCGTCGATGTCCTCGCGCGATTCCTCACGGCCAACCAGCTCGCGCATCACGACACCGGTGATTCCCGCCAGCAGGATGCCGTTTCGACCGTGACCCGTGGCATACCAGAGACCGGGCAGGCGGGGCTCGGCGCCCACGATCGGCCGCCCGTCGGGCGATACCGGGCGCAGGCCGGACCACGAGCGCCTGATCGGCTGTGTCGCAAACGGTGGATAGAGGGCGCTCACCGCCTTTACGATGCGCGCGATGCCCTCGCGCGTCGTTCCTGTGTCGAACCCGACATACTCCATGGTCGACCCGATGAGTGCTTCGCCGTCACGATGCACGAGGTAGCAGTCGCGATTGTAGATGATGGCCGGCGGCACACCCATTGGCCACGCCAGCGCCGCCATCTGGCCCCGCACCGGCTCGATCGCCACCGGCCGTGGCATGCCCTCGATGGTGCCTGACCAGGCGCCAGCTGCAATCATGACATTTGGGCGCTGCATAAAACTCGCGACCGCGCACACCAGTAACGCGACCATTCGACTGCTCCAGGCGGTTGACCTGATCGATAGCGACCACCGACCCATGTGCCTTGGCATCGGCAAGCAGGGCCTCGACCAGTCGGACCGGATCAACCGCGGCTTCCCGTGATGCCCAGAGTGCGCCACTGCTCGGCCCGAGCCATGGCCATTGAGCCCTGACCTCCGCCGCATCGAGCCAGTCGCACAAATGTCCCTGCTGCCGCTGCATGGAAACGGAAAGCCTGAGTGCGGCCGCGGATGCCTCGTCCATCGCGAGATGGGCGATGCCCCCCTGCCAGAGTCCGATGTCGACGCCGGTCGATTCGAGGAGCTGTGGCGCCAGCATGGTGTATCGCTCGCGACCCGCCAGTCCAAGATCGAAGAGGGGGTCTTCCGGCTGCGCCTCGATCTGGGGCGCAAGCATGCCCGCGGAGGCGCGCCATGCCTCACCATCCGGCATGCCGCGATCCACGATCAGCACCTTGTGGCCGGCCAGCGCGAGTTCCCGCGCACAAGCCGCCCCAACAGCGCCACCGCCGACTATGATAACATCAAATGTGGCAGGCACTTATGATATGACGAAACTATTTGAAACGTTAACCGTATAGCACGTCAATACCGGGTCACTCATCGGAGGAAGGTAGCATGATTCGCTCATTCTTTGGCTTCGCGTTCTTCGCCGTAGTGGCGATCCTTGCCTCGAAGGTGCTGTTCGGGTTGCTTGGCGTCGCCATCGGATTGGTGGGCAAGGTGATCTGGCTGGCGTTTCTCGGCTGGCTCTTCTACCTGGTGCTCAAGCTGTTTGCACCAGAGACCGCCCGTAGCGTGAAGGAAACGATCACGGGAAAGACAGCCTGAGGCACTACCGTGAGAGCTGAGAGGTGAGAGGGAAGGCATCTGCTCACCTCTTACCTCTTACCTCTTACCTCTACCTCTTACTCGTCTCACCTCTTCCCGCTTTCCGCGCTTTCCAGTGCGACAATCAGCCAGCCGTTGCCCGCCTTCTTTGGCGTGAGCACGGCCATCGCCTTGCCCTGGCGGACCAGCTTCTTGTCGGCCGAAAACCACCGATAGTCGAAGAGCGCCCACGCCACATCCTGCCTGACGTTCACCTCGCTCGCGGTCACTGCGGCGAGGCCCCCGATTGCCACGCCCGCGAGGCGCGGAGCGCTGAATCGTGTCATTCCATCCGCGGAAACGCTTGCCGTGGGCGAGAACAGTGAATCGGTGCCGGGTCCCTTGGGATCACCCGTCACCAGTGCCTCGATGACGACGGAAACTTCAGCCTCGACATCCGGATTTGCGAGTCGGGGGCTGGGCTTGGGAGGAGCATTCTTGGGACCGCAGGCGATGAGGAGCAGCAGGAGTGTCAGGCTGCGTGACCCGGTCCGCGAGATGAGACTCAACTGACCAGCTCGACCTCTCGCTCCGCTGCCTGGGCGGGGGGCGTTGCTGGGGCCGGGAAATTCATCGCCCCTCGTGCGCGCCAGAGTGCGCGCGCTGTATCCCAGGGTTGAATCCTGGTCGGCCGGTGACGAAGGTCGTGACGCTCCACAGTTGGTACAGCCTCGATCCGGCGTGCGTGCCGTGCCGTGAACGCGATGAGCTCGGCGTTGGCCGCCCAGCCTTCGGTGTGCAGCATCGGTTCAGGGCGCTCGCGGAGCGCGTTTCGGAGCGTGATGAGCCGAAAGGCAACAAATCCGGAGACAATGTCGCTTACGCCTGGCACGGCCGCACGCCGGCCCAGCAGGAGCGGCGCCCAGCGGCGCACCAGGCGGTGCCCGCGTGTCGGCAGGCCAGAGACGTCGGTTTCACCCACCACGATATCGGCGCCGCCGTCAATGCGACGAACCAGGTCCGGGATGAAGTGCGGGCCATGGGCGAAATCCGCGTGCATCATGATGGCACAATCGCGCTTCGGCCGGTCCGTGCGATCGACCGCGGTGCGCAGCAATCCCTCGAGGGTGCGCGCATACCCACGTTGCTGCCGGGGAACGCAGGACGGTCAGGGGCAGGGCGCGGGTGTAGGGCTGCAGGATTTCGCTGGTGGCGTCAGTCGAGCCGTCATCGCCCACCAGCAGCTGGTACTCCCGTTCGAACGATGCAAAGACCTGCCGCACCTTCCACAGGAGGAGCCCAACGGTCGGCGCCTCATTGTGGCTTGGAATACAGACGTAAATCATGCGCTGCCCGGATTGGTGAGAGCCGAACGATATACCGCGAGCAGGCCGCCGGCCATCCCGGCATGCCGCGCGGTGTCGGTGTGGCCTGTCTTTCGCATATACTGCCGGCAGGATCTGTTGATCCGGCACCGCCCGTGGCCAGGAGGGCAGATGATCCGCGCGGACACCCGGTCCCGGCTTGGGCCGGCCGACTTGCACCTCATGCTGCTGCTGCTGAGCCGCGGCTCCGCGGTGCGTCGGCGCGCGCTCGAACGGCGGCTTGAACGCGAGGGCCCCGACCTCCTGCTCGACGATCCTGAACTGGCCGAGCGCCTGCTCACGGTGCGAACGCTGCTCGTGCCGTCGGACCACCTCTTCTTCTACGTGATGGTGCGGCACGCGTTGCGCCTGCGCGGCGTCGACGACCGCGACCTCGCCGACTATCTCGCCGCAATGCTGCTGGCGTTCGGCCAGCGTGATCGGGCATGGCGGGTGGACTGGAACGACGACCAGACACATCACTACCTGGTCGACATGCTGCAGGATCTCGAAGCCACGACCGGCGATCGCCGTTTCAAGGTACTGGTGCACCTCGGCAACTACGCGCTCTGGGTGGCCGGCCTGTTCCCCGACTACATCTCCGTGCGCCAGGTGAGGAAGGGCGGGCCCGACGTGACGTACTATGAGCGCCTGGGCAGCCGCGGATATGAGCTTGCCTGCGATCACGCACTGGCCGAGCCCTCCGGGCTGGAGCCGATCCTGCGGGTTGCGGCAGAGCGATTCCCCGCGGTCCGCAATGCGCTCAATGGCCTGAGCGACCGGGTGTTTTTCCCCGGCCACGCCGTGCGACTCGACCGGTTGCCTGGTGGAAACCTGCTTCAGTAGGCTGGGCTTGCCGCCGCAGTGAGGGCACGGAACAGGGCCTGGTCACCCGAACGCGCTTCCGCAAACATTTCTTCCGGGTGCCACTGCACGGCAAGCACCCATGAATCCCCGTCAACGCTCTCGATGGCTTCGACCAGGTCGTCCGCCGCCCATGCACTCGCGCGCAGCGGTGGCGCGAGCTGGTTGATGCCCTGGTGGTGGAAGGAATTGACACGCATGGCCAGTTCGCCCAGCGCGCCGGCCGCACGACTCTGCTGCTCGATGCGCACGTCGTGCACGCGGGCGGTGCGCGCCTGCCCGGCGTCGTGATCGACGGGTGACGGACGCTCCGACGGCAGGTCCTGCCAGAGCGTGCCGCCCAATGCGACGTTGATGAGCTGGAGCCCGCGGCAGATGCCGAGAATCGGCATGCCGCGCTGTCGCGCTGCGGCGAAGAGGGCCAGCTCGAACAGGTCGCGCTCCCGATCCACGTCGCCCAGGTGCGGAGAGGCCGGTGCATCGTACCAATCCGGATCCACATCTTCACCGCCGCTCAGGAGCAGGGCGTCGGTCCCCTCGAGCGCGTAGGCGGCGTACGGCGCGCCGATCGCCGGCGGCAGGATGATGGGAATGGCCCCCGCCGCGACGACCGACCGCACGTAACCCGCGTTCACGCCCTGCCGTTCGGCGCCGTCCCATTGACGACGAATTCCACTGACCGCCACCCGAACGCTCATCGCGAAATCGAATCGGGGAACATGGGACAGCGTGCGTCCTGCAGCGCGACCAGGTCCAGTTCAATGCCGATAAGCGGGAGGCTCTTGCCGCCGACCGACACCAGTCCCAGTCGCGGCGCGGCCTCGATCGGCGCTACCTCATAGAGCATCACGCCGCGCACGGTGGCGCCACGCTGCACTACGAGCACGCCGAACGTCGGCACCGTGTTGGCGGGAAGCGCGCCCTCGACGCCCACGACCAGGCCGGAATCCGACCGCCCCACGAGGGCCGGAAGGGCCGGGCCGGCTGCGAGCCGTGCGACGGTGCGCTCCGGCAGCCGGTTCGGGGGAACAGAAAGTGTCTGGCCGGGGACGGTAAAGGCCTCCAGCAGCGCGCTTGGCCCCGCCAGCGCGGCAATGCCGCACCCCGGCGTCGCGCCGGGTTCCCGCCTGGGACCGCAAGCGGAGAGCAGGAGAGTGACAATGAGGATTCGACGCATGGGTCCTCGCAGACGCTAGATGGTGAGGACGAGCAGCAGCGCGAGAAGCCGGTTCTTGGGCTGCAGCGGGGACGCAGTGAAGGTCGTGATCGCGCTCATGTAGCGAGCCTCCAGGCCCAGGCTCACGCCCTTCAGGTTCCACTGGACGCCGCCGCCCACGAGCCAGCTCCACTCGACGCTGCGAATGGCGTCGGGACAGGCGCCAAGAACAAGGGAGTCGACCGGCGTGGTGGAGACGACGGTGCAACCCACGTCGAACCCGGCACTTGCTCCGCCGAATACGACGGGGCGGATGCTGTTGGGTTTCGAATTGGGCCCGATACGAATGATGAGCGGCACCTCGAGGAAACCGAACTCGAGGCTCGTGTTCGCGATGCCAACATCCGTCACGGGATACGAGCCGCCCTTCACCGTGAGGTCCATTTCGGGCTGGACCGCGATCCACGAGTTGATCCGGCCTCGAAAGAACAGGCCGACGAAGGCACCCTGGCGCTCCTTGGAGGCGGCATTCAGCGCCGCATCGCTCGTCGTCACCCAGCTCCGGGCGTAGCCAACCTGGCCGCCCACGACGTTGCGTCCCTGCTGCGCCGTCGCGAGTGACGGTGCAAGGAGCATCAGGGCGAGGAGCACGGGGACACGAGTTCGCTGGGTGTGCGGGGTGAGCATCGCCTGCAAGATACGCCTGCAACCGGGAGACGGCAGGCGGCGCGTCGCTTGACGGGCCGAAGTCCCGTGGCATAGTGTTCCGCGTCCGCAAGCGAACACTCGAGGAGCCGGCATGTTCGAGGGACTCAAGGCCCGCATGGAACGCTTCTTTGCCGACAATACGCCTCCCGCCGACCGGCGTGCGCAGGCCGGTGCGCTCCGTTCCGCGATCATCGACGCACGCATGTCGGTGAGTGCCATGCGTGACGGCCTCGCCGCCACGGAGCGCGAACTCACGATCGAGCGGCAGCAGGCGGAGGACGCCGAGCGGCGAGGCCGGCTGGCGGGCGGAATCGGCGACGCGGAAACGGTGGCGGTTGCCGAACGATTCGTGGCGCGGCACCGGGAACGGGTCGGTGTGCTCGAGCGCAAGCTGGCGGTGCAGCGCGAGGAACTGTCGCTCGCGGAGCGCGAAGTTGCCGAAATGACGACGGCGTTGCGGGGCGCCCCCGGTGAGGCCGCGGGCGATAGCATCCGTGACGCCTGGCGTGAACTCGAGGGCGCCGGCGGCGTTCGTCCCGAGACCGATGTGGGCGACAGCCTGCTCGAGGCCGAGATCGACCAGGCGCGGCGGAAGGCAGCGGTCGATGAGCAACTGGCTTTCCTCAAGAAAAAGATGGGGAAGGAATGAACCGCATCCGTCTCATCGCTTGCCTCGTACCTCTCACGCTTTTCGCGCCGGCTTTTCTCGGGGCGCAGCAACCCATCGTCGCCCCCGATCACTTCCAGAAGCTGGCCCACACCTACAGCATCGTCGCGTGGGATCCCGTCACCGGTGATCTCGGCGTCGCGGTCGAATCCAAGTTCCCCAATGTTGGCGGTATCGTGCCGTGGGGTCGCGCCGGCGTTGGCGCGGTCGCCACCCAGAGCCTGGGCAATACTGCTTACGGCGAACGGGGCCTGGACCTCATCGCTGCCGGCAAGAGTGCGGAAGAGGCCATGCGCATCGTGATGCAGTCCGACACGATGCTGCAGGATCGCCAGGTGGGCATGGTGGACGCGCGAGGGGGATCTGCGAGCTTCACCGGAACCCGGACCTTCGACTGGGCTGGCGGGCGCGTTGGCTGTCCCCGCGCGGGTGCCCCGGCTCCGGCGCCGAGCGACTCGGTCCACGTGGAACGCAACGATGCCTCGTGCCAGGTGGTGGGCGGAAAGGGTGCGGTCATCGTCGGGGAGGGGTACGCTGCGCAGGCCAACATCATGGTGGCGGACCAGACCGTAAAGAACCTCGCAGCTACCTTCGAACGCACCAGCGGAGACCTGAGCGTTCGCCTGATGGCCGCACTCAAGGCAGGGCAGGCCGGCGGCGGAGATCGGCGGGGAATGCAGTCGGCAGCCCTGCTGGTGGTGCGCAAGAACGGTGGGTACCTGGGTGCCAACGATCGATTCATCGACATCCGGGTGTACGACGCGCCCGACCCCATCGCCGAGCTCGAGCGCCTGCTGGCACTGCACCGGCTGTTCTTCTTCCCCAGTGACTCGGCGGACCTGATCGTCATCACGCCGGAGATCGTGGCGCAACTGGAGCCGATCCTGCTGCGCGAACCGGTCAACCAGCCGCAGAAATGGCTGGCCGGGAGGCAGGGCTCGGCGACGCCGGCGTTCCTCGACGCGCTCCGCAACTTCATGTACTGGGAGAACTACGACGTCCGCGTCCGGATGGACGGCAAGATCGACCAGGTGGTATTGCAGGACATTCTCGCCAAGCGCCGCTAGCGCGGCCGCGCGACGCATCACCTACGACTCACGCCAAGGAATCCCTTGACCACCGCGGCCCTGCCTGAAGAGTTCCCGACCAAGCAACCGAGCGGCCTGCCGCTGCTGTTCTTCGCCGAGATGTGGGAGCGCTTCTCCTACTATGGAATGCGGGCCCTGCTCGTGCTGTTCCTCATCGACACGACGACAGGCGGCTTCGGCTGGACCCAGGAGCGGGCAAGCCGCTTCTACGGCTGGTATACCGGGCTCGTATATCTCACGCCGATCGTCGGGGGGTGGCTCGCGGATCGGTATCTCGGCACGGCGCGCTCGCTCGTCATCGGCGGAGTGATCATCGCGCTGGGCCATTTCACCATGGCTGCCGACACGCACCTCACCTTCTTCGTCGGGATTTTCTTCGTCATCATCGGCACAGGGTTCTTCAAGGCGAACGTCTCCACCATGGTCGGCCAGCTCTACCGCGAGCACGATCCCCGGCGCGACGCCGGTTTCACCATCTACTACATCGGCATCAACCTCGGCGCGTTTCTCGGCCCGCTCATCTGCGGCTGGCTGGCGAGCAACCCCAGGTACGGCTGGCCGTGGGGATTCGGCGCGGCCGGTGTGGGCATGACGCTCGGCCTGATCACCTTCGTCCTGTTCCGGAAGAAGTATCTGGGCGACGTGGGCATGACGCCGATGGCCCGGATGCAGGGCCAGAAGACGGAAGGCGCGAAGGCGGCGCCGCTCAACAGGGAGGAGAAGGACCGCGTACTCGCGATCATCATCGTGGTCCTTTTCGTCGCGCTCTTCTGGCTTGCGTTCGAGCAGGCGGGGTCGTCGCTCAACGTCTTTGCCCAGCAGAAGACCCAGCGGGCGGTCGGCGGCTGGTTCGGCAGCATGCTGCCGAACGGCGAGATTCCGGCGGCCTGGTTCCAGTCCGTGAACGCCTTCTTCATCATCGCACTGGCACCGGTCCTCGCCATGCTCTGGCAGTGGCTGGGAGCGCGCCAGCCCAGCACGCCGAAAAAGATGGCGTGGGGACTCTTCTTCGTCGGGGTCGCATTCCTGATCGTGATGGTGGGCGCGCGCGTCGCCGACAAGGGCGGCCTCGCAAGCCCGATGTTCCTGGTTGGGCTCTACTTCTTCAACTCGGTCGGTGAGCTCTGCGTCTCGCCCGTGGGCCTTTCGTTCGTCACGAAGGTGGCGCCGGCCAAGATCGCGTCGATGATGATGGGGGTCTGGTTCCTGTCGAACTTCATGGCCAACCTGACAGGCGGCTACATCGCGGGCACCGTCCAGGCCATCGAGCGGGGCGAGGTGTTCACGATCTTCGGGGGACAGGCCGACTTCTTCCTGATCTTCGTCCTCACGTCATTCGGGGCCTCCGCGCTGCTCTTCCTGCTCATCCCCACGCTGACCCGGCTGATTCACGGCCGCGGCTAGGCGCCCCCGCGTCGGCGCGCCAGGTGACGGCGCGCCTTGGCGCGATTGCCGCAGGTCCCCATGTCGCACCAGCGACGGGACGCATTCTTCGTGAGGTCGAGAAAGAGGCGCCCACAGTGCTCATCGGCGCACTCGCGAAGGAGCACCAGGTCCGGCGAGCCGAGCAGCTGCATGGCGGAGCGCAGGATGGGATGCAGCGGATCGGGATGCGACCTGGCGGGGAGTGCGAGTGCGACGCCATCGCCGCCGGCAGCCAGGATGAAGTGGGGCGGCAGTTCCTGCAGGGCGGCGTTGAAGCGTGTCACGCTGACATCGGCCGCGGCCTCGCGCCGTGCGATGGCCCTCAGCACGTCATGCAGCGCCTGCCGCAGCGACCAGGCCCGGCCCAGCGCCCGTCGCCGGAACTCCGCGTCGGCGGCGGCTTCCTCCCGCAGTCGATCGGCATCCCCTGGCGACAGCACCCCGGCGTCGAGGGACCATTCCAGCAGGTCGCCGTAGCCCCGGATGCGCTCGCCCGGACTGGACCGTTCACCGGCCCATCCCACCGTACCGACGAAATCGAGACAGAGGCTTCGGCTCAGATAACCTTCAAATGAATTGGTTGAAGGTTAATATGTAATATCGACGTCTAACCTTCAATATACAGCTTTGAAGGTTACTGGTTCTTGTCTGCGGCGAACAGGTACACGTCGCCCACTTCCTCATCCCAGGTCGTCCCGATCCGCCGCATGCCGATGCGTTCCGCGATCCGGATGGACTTGTCATTCCACGGCGGGATGGTGGCGGCGACCCGGGAAACGCCGGGCTGCTTGAGTGCCCACTCCATGAGTCCCTGCGCCGCCTCGCTCGCATAGCCCTTTCCCGTGAAGCCGGGGTAGGTCGCGTAGCCGATGACCACTGTGCCTTCCTCGTTCGGTGGGCCGCCGAGGCCTACCGACCCGATGGCCTGGCCGGTGTCGCGGCGGGTGACCACCCAGCTCCACCATCCGAGTTGTGCCGGATCTTTCCGCAGGCGATCACGCAGGTCGGGCAGCATGTCTTCCATCAGCGGCGGCGGGGCCAGCGGCTGGGGAAAGGCGCTCGCCGTGATGGCATTGAGCCGGAGGGCGTTGCCGGCGAGCAAGGCATCGATGGCGTCGGGGGTGAAGACCGTGAGCGTGAGTCGCTCGGTGCGAATGGCGGGGAGGGTCATCGGGCTGCTTCTCGCTGGAATGGCCAGGGCGTACATTCGACGGTGACACGGTAAGTATACGCCCCGGGAGGTTCCGCGTGACCGCATTCATTCCGACCACGGCTGTCTCCACCGAAGGTGCGCGAACGCTGCCGCAGGAGAGCTATGTCTCTCCCCGGGTGTTCGCGCGGGAGCAGGCGCAAATCTTTGGCCGGCGCTGGTTGTGCGTTGGCCGCGAGGAACAGGTGGCGCGAGCGGGCCAGTACTTCCTCGTCAACATCGGCGTCGAGAGCCTGATCGTCGTCCGCGACCGCGCCGGCGGCATTCGCGCCCTGTACAACGTCTGTCGGCATCGGGGGACGCGCCTGTGTGAGGCGTCACAGGGCGAGTTCTCCGGGAGCATCCAGTGTCCCTACCACGCATGGACCTATTCACTCGACGGGCGCCTCATCGGCGTGCCGGACCAGCGCGAACTCGACGGGTTCGACAAGGCAGACTATCCGCTGATCGAGGCGCGCCTGCAGCGCTGGCGCGGGTTTCTGTTCGTGAACCTGGCTCTGGATCCCGAACCCTTTGCGGACACGTTTGGGGCCCTCGATGCCCGGGTCGAGCGATTCAACCTCGAGGCGCTGCAGGCGGGTCGGCGGTTCGAGTACGATGTGCGGGCCAACTGGAAGCTGCTGTTCCAGAACTACTCAGAGTGTTATCACTGCTCGCCGCTGCATCCCTCCCTGGTCAAGCTGTCGCCTCCCACCAGCGGCGAAAATGACCTGGTCGCGGGCCCCGTCCTCGGCGGCTTCATGACGATCACCACCACCGGTGGCAGCATGACGCTGAGTGGTCGCTCCTGCGGCCTGCCGGTGGCCGACCTGCCGGCCGAGGACCTGCAGCGCGTGTACTACTACTCGATTTTCCCGAACATGCTGCTGAGCCTGCATCACGACTACGTGATGGTGCACTCCTTCGAGCCGGTCGCCCCGGATCGGACGCATGTCAGCTGCGAATTTCTCTTTCACCCCGATACCCTCGCGCGTCCGGAGTTCAACCCGGATGACGGCACGGGTTTCTGGGACGTGGTGAACCGGGAGGACTGGCACATCTGCGAGATGGCCCAGGCCGGGGTGCAAAGTCGGGGCTACCGGCCCGGTCCCTATTCACGCCGGGAGAGCCTGAGCGCCGCATTCGACCGCCACTATCGCGTGGCGATGGGAGAGCAGGGCGCACCAGGTTGAGGCTGGGGCCTACGCTTGCTGCGGTCGGCTCTTGAAGACGTGGAAGAGGTACACCAGCGACGGCAGCAGCACGACGAGGCCGGCTACCAGCGCCAGTAGGACGAGCTTGAGCGTCGCATCGGGGGCCGCGGCCGACGCGATGGTGAGGTCGGGCGGCAGGATATAGGGGTACTGGCACAGTGCCCAGCCTGAAAGGATCAGCACGGCCTGGATGGGTGCGGCCGCGCGCGCCACGCGAAAGTGCCGGCGCCAGAGCGCCGCGAAGGTAATCAGTGCCAGTCCACCTACCGCCGCCTGGTATCCCACCGCCCACCTGCTGCCAGTCAGTCCCTGCCACACCAGTGGCACATGTTTCCGTGCAAGACCAAGCGTCGCCATCGCGGTCGCGAACACCCCAAGGCCAGCAACAAACGCTCTCGCCCTGAAGTCATCCTGGAGCCCTCGATCGTCGGTCTCCACGGTGAGGTACACCGCCGCGAGATATGCGCACAGCGAAAGCGCAAGCAGCCCGACCGCGATCGGAAACGGCTGCAGCCAGGGGTCGACATAGGCCTCGACAAATGTTCCCGATGGTGCCGGCGGAACTCCCCCTGCCGCGATCGTCCCCGCCACCACGCCCAGGAGCAGCGGCGTCACCAGGCTCGCCCAGGAGAAGAGCAGTCCCCAGCGGCGCTGTACATCGTCACGCTGCGTGTCGTAGCTGCGGAAGGTGAAGGCGGATCCGCGCAGCACGATACCGAAGAGCATGAGCGTGAGCGGGATGTGGAGCGTCACCGACATTCGCGCGAAGGCCACCGGGAAGCAGACGAACATCAGCACCACGGCGAGAATGAGCCAGACGTGGTTCGCTTCCCAGATCGGGCCGATGGCATCGGCGATGAGCGCGCGCTGCCGCCGGCGCCGGGGGCCCGCCGCGAAGAGGTCCCAGACACCACCTCCGAAATCAGCGCCCGCCATGATGAGGTAGGCACCAAGCGCGACGAGGATCCCGCCTGCGACGAGGAACGACGGGGCAAGCTCAGGCATGACGGCCGACAGGCGCCGTCGAGACCCGGCGCCGTTCCTCTCCAGCCGGACTCTTCACGATCTGGCGATACATCAGCCAGGTGACGGCGACGGCGAGGGCAATGTACAGCAGGGTGAAAAGGGTGAACGGCACGACGAGTCCCGGTATTGGCGTCACCGCGTCGGCGGTGCGCATGACGCCGTGGATGATCCACGGCTGTCGTCCGAGTTCGGTGACCATCCACCCCGCCTCGACGGCCAGGAATCCCATGGGTGTGCCGACCACAATGGCCTGCAGCAGCCGGCGCTCGAGTGACAGGTCCCGTGCTCGCAGCGCGAGCCAGGCGGTCCACAGGCTGACGATCATCATGTACGTGCCGAGCCCGACCATGAGCTGGAAGGCGATGTGAACCAGCGGGACGTTGGGCCATTCGTCCCGCGGGACCCGATCGAGGCCGGTCACCACCGCGTGCGGATCATCATGGGCGAGGAGCGACAGCAGGTACGGTATGCGGATGGCATAGCGGGTCTGCGCCGTTTCCATGTCCGGGATGCCCCCGAGGATGAGCGGCGCATCCGATTGCGTCGTGAAATGCGCTTCCATCGCGGCCAGTTTCGCGGGCTGGCGATCGGCGACCATCTTGGCGCTGCGATCGCCGGAGAGCGGCTGAAGGAGTGCCGCAGGTCCGCCGACCAGCAATGCGACGGTGAGGGCGCGGCGATGAAAGGCATTCTTCGGGTGTCGCAGCAGCAGGAAGGCGTGAATACCAGCGACCCCGAATCCGGTCGCGGCGTAGGCTGCCAGTGTCATGTGAATCGTCTGCGTGGGCGCGGCGGGATTGAAGACGGCCGCGATCGGATCGACGCCCACGGCAACACCGCCCTGCAGCACGAACCCGGTCGGCGCATTCATCCAGGCATTGGCGATCACGACGAAGATTCCCGACAACGCACCACTGATCGCGACCGTGATTCCGGCCCACAGGTGCCCCGCCGCGGACAGCCGGTCCCAGCCATACAGGTAGACGCCGAGGAAGATCGCCTCCACGAAGAAGGCAAAGCCCTCGAGGGAGAACGGCATGCCGAAGATCGGGCCGGCGAACGACATGAACCTGGGCCACAGCAAACCGAGCTCGAACGACAGCACGGTGCCGGACACGGCACCAACGGCGAACATGATCGCCGTGCCCTTGGACCAGCGCCTGGCCAGTTCCAGGTACACCGCGTCGCCCGTACGGAGCCACTGTCCCTCGGCGATCACCATCAGCATCGGCATGCCGATGCCGATGACCGCGAAGATGATGTGAAACGCGAGCGACATCCCCATCTGCGATCGCGCGGCGAGCAGGTCACTCATGATCGCAAGATAGCGGCCGACGTCAGGACCAATCAGGTCCCAGGTGTGCCCAGACGATGGGGAGCGGGCGCGTGAACTCGCGGCAGATGTGGATGGGGACGGACTGTTCCTCGTCGACGCCCCATTCGTCACGGGTGCGAGCTGCCTCGATCACGACGTTGCAGAGCGGCGAAAGGTCCGCACGCGTGCCGCCGACGACGATCAGCACGTCCACCGGGTGCGCCGGGATGCCCCAGTTGTAGAAGTCGCCGCTGCGGCTGATCGGATAGGGCAGCCCGTATCGCGGCCCGTACATCGCGATCGCGCCCGTACGGCCGTAGTTGCCGCCCACGATCGCGGTGCGGGCGCGCGTGTCCTCCGGCAGTTCGTGGTACACCGCGGCCACGGTCGACGCGAGTTCCTCCCATCCGGTCATGTCGGCATAGTCCTGCGGCAGCGGCAGCGTGGTGCCGTAATTCGTGCTCGTCGCCTGTGTCACCCCGGCGCGCGCCGCATACCGGGCCATTGCCGGAGGGGCGAGTATCGGCGTGCCGAACGGCAGCAGTGCCGCGCCTGCCGCAATGAGCAGCGCAGCCGTCGCAGGGACAAGCCAGCGACGGGGTGCGGGCTCGGCGTATCGCACCAGCGCAACGGCACCGCTCGCGATCAGGAGCGGGTGCATCCCCCCGTAGTAGTACCCCTTGCCATGCTGCAGCAGCAGGGCCGCGAACACGACGAGTGCCGCCACGCCGGCAGCGCGGAACGTCCGCGCGAGGCTGCCGAATAACAGCGCCCAGGCACCGATCGCCAGCAGGATGACACCGGCACCGGCCATGAAGACCTGCGCGGAGAAGAATTCCGACGGCCTCACGCGTTCCAGCTGTTCGGTTCGAAGCGCCTTCATCTGAGCGAGGAAAGGCCAGTGCCAGTGCACCTGTCCCGCAATGCTGGCGGCGCCCAGCGACATCGCCAGCAGCGCGGACAGCCATGGCCAGCGGGTGCGGAGGTCGTTGCGCAGTGGCGAGGCGAGGACCGCGATCAGGATTCCCAAGGCCGGGAACGCGATGCTGAACTTGCTCAGGATGCCGAGGCCGATCGCGGCACCAAGCACGAGCCACCAGCGCGACCGGCCGGCGATGTCCCCGGCGTCACTGGCAAGGAGGTGCAGCAGCGCCAGCAGTGCGAGCGACCACCATGCGATGTCGAAGATCACCGGCTGGAAGAGGGTGCCGGTCCGGACGAAGAGCGGGCCGAGAAGTGCGGCGATCCCGGCCAGAAGCTGGGCACGATTGCCGCCGCCCATCACTCCCGCCATGGCGGCCGTCAGCACGATGAGGACAACATGGCCCAGTGCCGGAAGCAACCTGGCACCGGTGATCGAGTCGCCGAACAGGACCTTCATGGTACGGGCAGCCACGGCGATCAGTGGAGGGAACTGCATGCGGAAGAAATCGAGATGATCACCCATCGCGAAGTAGAGCAGCTCGTCGCGATGGAACCCGTATCCCGCCTGCGGCAGCGCGTGGATGCCGAGAGCCACCACCGCGAGCGGAACGAGGAGATGCCAGGCGAGGGGGCGCACGGGAGCGACGGTCACGCTCCATTCTAGCTAGAAGAACACCTCCATGCCGATGCGCAGCAGGCGCGGAATGCCGTAGTAGAAGACCGGCTGCAGGAAGTCGGTCGCCGCCTCCCGGTAGAGCGGCAGCAACTCCGACTCGCCCTGCACGTAGCCGTCGTGATTCTTGTCCGCCGAGGCCCGGTACCGCGGCGACTCATAGGGAATCGGCTGCGGATTCCGGATGTAGGCCTCTTGTGCCGCCGCCTCGATCGAGTCGGGAGAGGCGAATGGCGTCCCGGTCTCGGGGCGCACCGAAATGATGTTCTGCCGGCCAAGCAGGTTGCGGACGTCGAGATAAAGACTGCCCTCGACCTTCCCGACTTGCAGCGGGCGGCGGATGAGGATGTCGATCTGCGAAGTCCATGGAAGGCGCGCACTGTTTGGCCGCCCCGGCACTCCGGTCAGCGGGTCGATGGGCGTGTAGGGCAATCCGCTGAGTACGCGCACGATGGTCGATCCCTGCCACTTGGCAAGGGGATAACCTCCAAGTACGTGAGGCCCGACATTGGCCGGGATTAGTCCCTGGAGGATGCCGGTGAAGGTGTGCCGCCGGTCGAGATCGAAGGGGAACTGGATGCGCCCGGGGATGATCGTGTCACCGGTGACTGGATCGATCGTGAATGCCGTCCGGACGAGGTAGGCGTTGGACGAACTCGCCAGTGCGGATTGCAGGGTGTACATGACGCGGAAGCCCCATCCACCCACGATGGCCCGCTCGACCGTGGCCTCGATACCCTGCACCTGGCCGTAGTCGCCGTTGCCGAAGATGGCCGAGTCGGGATTGAAGCCGACCGGCACCGACGCAACGAGGCCATACAGGTGCTTGAAATACACACCGGTGCGGAGGAGAATGTTGGCCGATGGGCGCATGCGCACGTTGAACTCGAACTGCCATGCGCGCTCGAACCCAAGGTTGGGGTTGCCGACGCGGAACCGTCCCGTCCGGTTCACGTCGTCGAACGCGGCGTCCACCAGGAACTGGTAGTCTGGCGGCTGGCTGAAGTACCCGAAGCTGCTGACAAGCGTGAACTTCTTGAGCACGGTGGACACCGCCACGCGGGGATTGAGGGCCCGCTGGACGGTGCTCTGGATGGTGTCGTTCAGGGTGTGCGAGTCGAACTGGTCATAGCGCAGCCCCGCCGTGAAGCCCAGTTCGTTGACCCGCCACTGGCCTTCGAGGTAGAGCGAGGCGGCGTTCGGTGAAAAATCCGAGGCCACGGCGGGCGGCACGGTGTCGCCGACCGGCAGGTAGCCGAGGACGCGCTGGAAGGTCTGGACGTGCTGGTGCAGGTATTCACCACCCACGTAGATGTCGCCCTGGGTGCCCAACCCGATCGTGACGTCCAGCTGTCCGCGCAACTCCTGGAAGTTGTTCCAGGCCAGGCTGCCCTGGGAACCCTGGGTCAGGAAGAACGCCGGGACTCCCCACGGTGACTTCACCGAGTAGTCGGGCCGATACAGCCCCGGAATCGGCTGGTCAGCCGTGACTGTATCGCGCGCGCGGGCAATGTCCTGTCCGATGATCTGGAACTTGCCCTTGTTGAACGAGCCGAAGATGTAATCGGCAGAGTCGGCCAGGGTGCCGCGGATGAAGTCGCGGCCGGCGTAGCCTACCCTTGCGTCGATGACGACCGGTGTGCGGGTCGATCCGCTCGACGCATGCTGGAAGGCGGCACTGGCCAGCGTGCCGTTGAAGGAAAGGCCGGGCGCGAAGGCCTGGTCATACTTGTACTGCTGGTCGTACAGCAGCTGCTCCTGCTGGCCATACAGGCCGAACAGGCGAATCGTGTTTCCCTTGCCGGCGGGAATGATGAGCTTGCCCGCAAAGGAAAGTTGCTCGCCGCTGTTGTGCGGCAGCGGTGACGGAATGTCGTGCCGCGGGTCATTCGGGTTGGTCGGCGCCGGCGCGGAGGTGGGATCGAAGTCGAACCGCCCGTTCAGGTCGATGCCGATGACCGCCTTGATGCCCGCTACCAGGGGGCCGCTGGCCGAGATGATGAACCGGTCGAGGCCGAGGTCGGCCGGGCCGGTGAGGATTCGATCATTCTCGTAGGCCACGCGTCCGGTCCAGGTGGGTCCACCGTCGGTCGTGACCACGTTCACCATGCCGGAAATGGCCTGGCCGTACTTCGCGCTGAAGCCGTTCGTCACCAGCGTGGCTTCGGTAAGGATATCCGGGGGGATCTGGATGCCGATGGAATTGCTCGAGGCGTCGAGCTGGTTCTTGACGCCCATGCCGTCCAGGATGAACGACTGTTCACCGGGGCGGCCACCACGATAGCTCGAGCCCACTGCACCGGTGCTGAGGGCCAGTGCCTCGTCCAGCGAACTCACCGGCAGCGTCCGGAAGTCCTCGGCGGTATAGCGCTGCTCCGTCTGGGTCGACAGCGCATCGAGCGGATCGGGCGGACCCGCCGCGACGGAAAGCTCCTCCAACTCCACCGCGCTGGAGAGCATCACCACCTGCAACGTGGTGGACTGGCCGGCGAGGATCGAGACGCCGGCAATGGAAGTGGCGCGATATCCGATGCGCTGGAAGCGGATGGTATACGTGCCGCTGTGCACCTGGCGGATCCGGAACGCGCCCGCCGTGTCCGAAACGGTTCCGCGCCGCACTTCCTCGATCGTGATCGTGACGCCGTCCAGTCCCCTGCCTGTCGTCGAATCGCGAACGTGGCCGCCAACGGCGCCGTCCTGTGCCTCCGCGCGACTGATCGCGAGCGCGGCGATCAGCACTACCAATGCACCGGCGCGGGGGAAAACCCCCGTCATGGAACCGTGACCAGGTAGATGTTGGGTGCGCCACGCGTGACTCCCTGCGCCAGAATTCTTGCCCCGTCCCGCGAGAGCGAAGGGCGGCGGTAGAACAGCCCATTCCCGGTGATCGTCTGGTATGTGCCATTGGATAGATCGGCGACGCCCAGGTCGCCACCAGAATCCACTTGCAGGAGGACTGTCGCGTTGCCCAGGCTGTCCCACTTTGCGCCCCAGATTTCCACCACGCCGCCGATCACTGCCACCAGGCGGTTTCCGCTCACCACGGGATCACGGGCGGACACGCTGGCAGGTCCAAAATCGAAGAGCGGGACGATGCTCCCTGAGGCCGACCGCTCGTAAACCTTCGTATCGAACCGGCGGGTGAAGATGACACTGCCTGGCGTGCGGCCAGTTCCGGCTGCAGTGACCGTGTCCGTGCCGCTCAGGACAACAGGCACCGCGTTCGGGGTGGTAAGTGGCACCTGCGAGACGGAGAACCCGAGTGGCACCACCTGGGGATCGCAGTCAATTGTCACGCCAGGGCATGCGAGAACGGTCTCGTTGGCGACGAATGCCACTTGGTCGTTCCCGGGAAGGAACAGATACGACGGCATGATGATAGGCGCCGTGGGATCGGACGACGGATACGGAAAACTGAGCAGTGGGGTGAACTGGAAGGCGCTGCGCCACGGCGCTGTACCGATGTAGATATGGTGGCCACGCCCATTGATCTGAAGGAGGTCCTGCACGTAGGCAATGCTGATGTCATCAATGACGGCGGGCTCCAGGTATTGCTCCACCGAATCGATCGAACTCGCGCTTATCGGGCAGCTCTCGTTGACGTCGGTACCGCCGGCTGTCGGAAGGGCGGCGAGGCATTGATCTCGCATTGTCCCACCGGGACGATTGAAGCTGTAGAGCAGGAGCGAGTCACCCGGCAGAAAGACAGGCGTGGCGTCGATCCCGATGTTGTAGGTCAGCTGAACCGGCAGGGCGGGTGAGAAGGGCCCGGTCTGTGTCTCGTTGGGGTCCTGGAATGGCTCGGAATGCGCGCAGGCGGCGAGTGCCAGCAGCGCCATTCCTCTTGTGTAGAGTCGAACGCGCGCAGCCAGAGGCACGGGTTCTCCGCGGACACTTGTGAAGCAGTCTATGACTATTGATTTGATCGCACCGGCGCGGCACTGGCCGGCTGCGACAACATAAGGACGCCGGTGTGCGTGGACCTCGCACACCGGCATTGGTCTTATCCGCGCTACCGCGATCCGGTCAGCGTCGAGGCGTCCCCACAATGGGAGCCATGGGCACTTCGCCCCGGGGGGGTTCCATCAGGTTGGCCGCGCGGCGGCAGGCGAGGCCGATAACGACAAGCGAGCCGGCCACAAAAACATTCTTCAGGATGGCCCTGGCGCCGGACACGACGATGGCAACCCGGACGTCCGCCTCGGTCATGGCGCGCAGCTCGATGACGTCGAGCGCGAGCAAGGCTGCCAGTGCCATGAGCAGGACGGCGCTGATCAGGCTGCCGATGGAGACCAGCCGGAGCACGCTGCGGTGCTGCATCATCCCCGCAACCAGCATTGCCAGCGCGAGACCCAGCACCGGCGTGAGGAGGAAGCCGGCGAACAGTGACGCGGAGGCGAAGCGCCACTTGGCTGACCCCGGGAGATAGGGCAGAATGCTGGTGAGGAAGTCGATGAGCGGAATGACGATGAGCATGATGCTCACCAGGTAGAGCGCACTACTCAGCTTACGAAAAGGGGCCCCGAAGGGCCCCAGGACGGTCGATGTCAATGGCGACTCGGCGTCAGGCGTTTTCCCGGGAACGCGCGAAAGCTAACAGGGCGATCATCCCGGTGCTCATCAGGACCAGGCTCGCCGGTTCAGGCGTGGTGGTGACCACGGGCGACGGATTCAGAACGGGCAGGGTGCGTGGACCCCACGGCGACAGTGGCCGGCGACTCAGCCACTTGTTGATGAAGTCCATCCACGCCCCGATGGCGGCGTCGGGTTGAACGGACAACGCGATCGTCGCCGACGAACCAGTGACCGACTTCAGGTTGCTGACACTGAACACATCGATCGTCGGTGCACCCGGGTTCCCGCCGACAACGCCTGCCGGCACCGCAGTCTCGGCGCGGGCCGGGGTGCTCAGGGCGACAAGGGCTACAGCGATGACCGTGAACTGATACGTGCGCACGCGGCTCTCCTTACTCCTGGGATGCAGACTGCAATAACCTGCAGTCCACGCGCTTCGACCCAGAGTAAGGCAGGCCGCGTGCCGCCTTGACCGGTATGACGACAGCGATAAAAAGCTGGTCGCTGGCGCGATGCTGCCATAGGCTAACAATCTGCAAAAAAAGGGGTTATGCCGTCAGGTCTCCACGGGTCACGACGGCGCCGTTCCCCCCGGCATCCTGCAAGCGACTGACTTTCGATGATTTCGCGATGCGCAGGAGCCGCACCCCCGAAGCGGACCTGTGGTCGCCCCGCACACCTGTCGAGACTATGCCTTGAGCCACATCCGCACAGCCACCAGGACCAGGAAGCACGCGAACATCCGCTGCAGCACGGTCGTGGAGGTGACCTCCGCGATGCGCGCCCCTCCATAGGCTCCAAAGAGCAGGCCCAATGCGATGATCAGGGAAGCCCTCACGTCCAGCTGGCCATTCCGGTAATACGCCATGGCCCCGAGAAGTCCGACCGGAAGGAGCAGGGCGCCGAGCGACGTGCCAGTCGCCTGCTTGAACGGCATTTTCGCGAAATAGGCGAGCGCCGGGACAATCAGTATCCCACCGCCGATCCCGAAGATGCCAGCGAGCACGCCGGCGGCGAGCCCAATGAGAATCAAGGTCAGCGTCATCTCAGCGGGCCTTCAAGGCGTCGCGGATCTCGCGCAGCAGCACGACGTCCTCGGGCGTCGCCGGTACGGCGGCGGGAGCGCTCTTGAGCCGGTTGAGCATCTTCACCATCTGGAAGACGATGAACGCGAGGATGAGGAAGTTGATCAGGATGGTGATGAAGTTGCCGTAGGCGAAGACGGGGACGCCGGCCTTGCGCACCGCATCGAGCGTCTGGGGCATGCCGGCTGGCACCGTCGCAAGCGGAATGTAGAGGTTGGTGAAGTCGAGGCCGCCGGTGAATCGGCCGATGACCGGCATGATCAGGTCATTGACTACCGAGTCGACGATCTTGCCGAAGGCACCGCCGATGATGACTCCGACCGCCAGGTCCATCGCATTGCCCTTGACCGCGAACTCCCGGAACTCCTGCAGCATGCCCATGGAAACTCCCTGCTGAGAGAAATGCCGCTCGTGACCTGCTGCGTCAGCGGGCAGACGGATCGTTCTGCATGACGCCAAAGATGTTCTGCTCGGTGTCCTTGAGGTAGGCGAGCCAGCCCACGCCCGGCACCGCCTGCTTTGGAAGCGCGATCTTCGCCCCGAGCGTCAGCGCCTTGCCCACCGTGGCGTCGATATCATCGATGTTGACGGTGCACACGTACGCCAGCACGGAGTTGCCGTCCACCGCGCCCGGGCGTCGCACCATCCCGCCATCGATTCCTGGCGCACCCGGTTCGCCGGTCTTGATCAGCCAGTAGTCCCATTGGCCGCCGCCCCATTTGGTGAATTCCCAGCCCAGCAGCCCGGTGTAGAAGCGCGTTGCGCGCTCGGGGTCATCGGCGTGAATCTCGAAGTGCACGACGCGAGACATGGAGCCTCCTGTCAGAGCTGGGAGTACGGGGGAGCCGTCAACGTGGCGTGCTCCACATTCCCGGTGTTGCGGGTGCCGACCGGTTCCACCAGCAGCACCTCGACTTCTTCACGCGCCACGGTCCGGTGCTCCACGCCACGTGGTACGATGACGAACTCACCCGGGCCGATCTCGACGACATGGGTGCGGAACTCCACGCGAAAGCGCCCGCGCACGCCGAGGAACAGTTCGTCCTCATCGTCGTGATGATGCCAGACGAACTCGCCGAAGAACTTGACCAGCTTCACATGCTGCCCATTGAAGAGGCCGACGACTCGTGGCCGCCAGTGTTCGTGCAGCTCGGCAAACCGGTCGGCCAGGATCACCTTCTGCACGGCGACGCTCCCGGGAAAAGTGGGTGGGGAAAGTGCGCGGACCATGAGATGTAACCCGGGCCGGTGCGGGCCGTGAGAGGGCGCCGCGCGCTGGGGGCTTGCTGTTCCACTACACTGACTTTATACTATAAAGTACTTTGAGCGAGCCCGCGCGAGATCCGCCCGCCCTCCATGCGAGGGCCATGGACAATCTCACCTTCATCCGTGACACGATGGAGCGGGCCGCCACGTTCACGGCCGTGCCCGGGTGGGGCGGCGTCGCAATGGGAGTGACGGCGATCATCGGAAGCGTGGTGTCGGCGCGCGCGCCATCGCCACGCGAGTGGCTGGTGACCTGGCTCGCCGTGGCGGCGGTTGCCGGCGGCATCGGGGCCGTGACCCTGGTGCTGAAGGCGCGGCGCGAGGGCGGCATTGTCTTCACCCGCAAGGCACGGCGCTTCTTCCTGGGATACCTGCCCCCCATCGCCGTCGGCGCGCTTCTCACGCTCGTGCTGGTGCGACATGAACTGTATGGAGAACTGGCCGGCACCTGGCTCATGCTCTACGGCACCGGCCTCGTCACTGGAGGCGTTTTCTCGGTGCGGATCGTTCCCGCCATGGGCGCGTGCTTCATGCTTCTCGGTGCGGTCGCGCTCTTCACTCCCGGCGACTGGGCGAGTTTCTGGATGGGGCTGGGTTTTGGCGGATTGCACCTCGTGTTCGGCTTCCTGATTGCCCGGAGGTATGGTGGCTAGGCACTCGCACGCGCGGCCGATCGAGCCGTCACCCGCTCTTTCGGTCACGGACAACACCCGGAGTGCCGCCAGCGCGGCACTCGAGCTCGATCGCGTCATTCACGAGCGGATGCGCCTCGCCATCGTGAGCGCGCTCGCGGTCAGCCCGACGCTCAGCTTCAATGAACTGAAGCGATCGCTGGACATGACGGATGGCAACCTGAGTGTCCATGCGCGAAAGCTGGAGGAGGCGGGCTACCTGCGCTGTCTCAAGAGTTTCGAAGGCCGCACGCCGCGCACCGACTTCGAGCTCACCGACCGGGGCCGCCAGGCGCTCGAGCGATATCTCGCGCACATGGAGGCGCTGATCCGGGCGACCAAGGGGCGACGGGAGAAGTAATCATGCGCATCGATCCGGAAACCTCGGCGGGCCTGCTGCTGCGAATGGCGGGACTGGGCTCGTTCTTCCTTGCCGGTGCCGTGATCACCGGCTCCGCGCTGGTCGCCGTGATTGCCTTCGTGAGTCATCGACGTCCGCTGGCGCGTCGCGCGGCGTTGGTCGGCGGGATCTTCGCCGGTGCTTACGGGCTGCTGCTGCTGGGCGGCCCCTTCCTGCTTGGGAGCCGGACCCTCGTACCGGGCCAGGAACTGGCCTTCTGCGGGTTCGACTGCCACCTCCACCTCACCGTCACGGCCGTGGATCGCACCAACGGGGTCGACGTGAAGGTCCGCGCGCGCAGCGATGCCCGGGAGGCTCCCGAAGATCCGCGGTACGTCGCCTTGAGCCTCGTGGACGGCAGCGGCACGCGCTACCAACCCGACGCGATGACGCTCGACCGGCCGCTTGGACCAGGCGATGCATATGAAAAGACCCTTCACTTTGCGGTCCCGTCGTCCGCAACCAGCCTGCGGTTGGTGGGCACCTGGACGGGCTGGCCGGCCTACGTCGTGGCCGGCCCCGACAACATCTTCGCGCAACGCCGAAATGGCATACTGCTGACGCTGGGCCCGGAGAAGGCACAGGGAGGGGAACGATAGAACCGATGCGGGTCATCCAGCCAGGTGAAAAACAGGAGAAATCGGCGAGGCATGCGGCACTCGACGCTGCCGCCCCTGAGGCGCGCGGACACTGGATGCTGACGCGGCGTCGGTTCCTCATGGCGACGGCAGGTGCCGGCGTGGCCGGTGCCGGCATGAGCGCATACGCCTTCGGGCCCGCCGCCGCTGATGTGCAGCTGACCAGGCAGGATGTCCTGGTACGCGGGCTGCCGCCTGCACTGGACGGCATCCGGGTAGGACTCGTGACGGATGTGCACCTGCCGGCGAACCAGCGCGCGGCGCGCCGCGCGCTTGACCTGCTGGCAGGCGAACGACCTGAGATTGTCGTGCTGGGTGGAGACCTGCTCGAGCACCGTCACTCGATCGACGAATTGATCGAGTTTGCGCGGCACGCACGGGGAAGCCTGGGCACCTACGCGGTGATGGGCAACTGGGAGCGGAGGGGCCATCTCCTGCCGGACATGGCACGGTCCGCGTATGAAGCTGCAGGCGTGCGGTTTCTCTGCAATGAGAAGGCTGTGCTCAAGATAGGTGCAGCGCGACTGGGTATCGTGGGGCTGGATGACCCGGTCGAGGGGCGGCCTGACATGGATGCCGCGCTGGCTGACGGCAGTGGAAGCGACGCGACCATCTGGGCCATGCACGCGCCGGGATACGCCGACCTCCTTCCGCCCGGCGTCCAGGCGTCGGTACTGCTTTCAGGTCACACGCACGGCGGCCAGATCCGTCTTCCACTCATTCCGGCGTTCACCCCCAGCGGCTCGGGCAGGTTCGTTGCGGGGTGGTACTCGACGGTGGCGGCACCGCTGTACGTTTCGCGCGGGATCGGAACGACCGGTATTCGAGCCCGGCTCAACTGCGCACCCGAGCTTCCGATCCTGACGCTCAAGTCCGGTGCGCGCAGCTGACGCAGCTCATGCCAGCGACCGCGAATGACAGAAGGCCCCGGCGTTCACCTTGAACGCCGGGGCCTTCCTCGAATTCAGGAGCGACTAGAGGCCGTAGGCCGAGACCGGAAGCTTCAGGACGTAGGTGTACGTCTGAAGGTTCGGGTTCATCGCCTGGCCGATGACCACCGTGCCATCGACCGACGCGGCGGTCGCATTGAGGAGCGTGATCCGCGACGGAATGCTCACACCGGCTGCGATCGCGACATCGCGCAGGCTGCGCTCGCCCGCCGCCGCCGTCCACACGAAGGCGACATCGAACGTGGTGCCGAACATCAGATCGCCGTTCAGGGAGATCGCAGTGGCCTTGCCGCCACCGAAGTCAGCAGGCGGAGTCTTCATGTTGGGGATGATGGTGGTGACGCCATCCTTCCAGATAAATGCCTGGCCGCCCCAGGTGCCGGCCGCGACGCTGCCGTCCGTGTTCAGGGCAAGGACCTCGCCCGGGGAGTCGGCGCTGATGCCGCTCGTGAGCAGCGAACCGGTGCCGTCCGCGTGCCAGATGGCCGGCCAGCGGTCCACCAGGTCGGTGGAAACCGATCCGCCAATGACCTGGCCGTCGTCGCTGATGTTCGTGGCGCGGTTGGAACCGGCGCCGAGCACTTCCAGCGGCGTGCCGACCCAGCTGCCGCTCGCGTCGCTCCAGCGATAGCCCACGGTGCTGCACCCATCGTAGTTGAAGCCGGTCATGGTGTGGCCGTCGGCGCTGATGTCCCACGCACCGCCGATGAAAATGTCACAGGCGGCATCGTACGCCGTTGCCATCCGGGTCCAGTCGCTGCCAGCGGCCCAGACGGCAGCAGCGGTGGTGTCGCTGTTGCTGACGTTGTAGTTGGCGCTGATGCGGAGGTCGCTCGAGATGCCAGTCGTGAAGGCCTGGAAGCTCGTGACCTGCGTGACCTTCGTCAGCGCGCCCGTGGCGACATGAAACTGGTAGATGGCGCCGCCGTTGCGGTCCTCGATCAGCGCGACGGAACCATCCGGGGTGATGTCATCCGGGCCGTTCGGCTCGAGCAGCCGGAAGCCGCTGTTGCCCTTCAAGTCGTCACTCGGGTTGCTGCTGTTGTCGCTGCAGGCCGTGCCAAGGAGCACGACAGCCAGTGAAAGCACGACGGAGCGGAACTGCGTATTCAAGGTCATGACCATACCAATTGGGAGTGAAGGACTGCACCAGCGTGAACACGATTCGCGCACTACCTGTCCCGGATGCCGCGGGTCTGGCCGCGCTTGTCAACGAGCATGATCGGGGTCGTGACCTGCAATTCATTCAGCTTCCGACCCTGGCCGCTCCGCAGTGCCGGGATGCCGAACGGCAGCGTGTAGGGATCCGCCATCTGGTCGTTGACGACATACCCGAGATCGCGGAACGATGCGGCCGTGATGACACTGAGCGGGTTGACGTTGCCGCGGATGTAGCCCGTCATCAGTTCATTATCGAGGGCAGTTTCAGACCAGTGCGCATCGCGGGTGCCGTCGTGACACGATCCGCTGCCCTCGAGCGGCACCAGCGAGTCGGTCCAGTGCGCGCCGGCCACCACCGTCGAGAGGAACGCCTGGTGGGCGGACGGGCCGGTCATGAAGGGCTCGGCGGTCTGTCATCACGTCGTCGCACGTGCCGCTGGTCAGGCCCTTCATCGTCCAGAACGTGCCAGCGCCGAGCACATGCCCCATTTCATGGGTAATGACCGACTCGAGCGTCCCGTCGGTGATCATGTCATCGAGATTGGCCGAATCGAACACCATGCAGCCTGACACGGTCGTGCTGTCGTTGTCGCGGGTGTAGATCGGCGTGGCGAAGCCAAGAATGTTGCTGCCACTGTTGCCGTCGATCGGACGGATGTCGGCGAAGATCACCACGTCATCGATGGTCTGGTTGGTGAGCGCCGGGATGCACGTGATCGTGCCGACAGTGCCACCCTCATTGATCGCGAACGGGCCCATGCTGGTCGGTGCCGGCGAGGACGATATCGTCCAGGTCGCCGACGATGATCTTGGCCCAGTGCGCCGCGGCGGCGTTGAAGGCCGCAGTGACCTCGGGCCGCGGCGCCGTGGCGCCGATGAACCGTACCTCGATATTGAACTGGGACGCCGGGGCCGTCGTGGTGTTCGCGGTGAACGTCAGCGGCGTCAGCGACGGCGCGCTCGCGGTCACGCTCTGCGTACCCGCCGTGCCATAGCGCCAGGATCCGAGGGTCGCGATGCCGCTCTCGTCGGTCGTGTCGACAGCCTGCAGGATCGTGCCGCCACCCGACGCCGTCGTGTAGGTGACGATGACGCCCTCAGCGGGATCGTTGAACTGGTTGAGCGCCTTCACCGCCGGACGACGCGACGCAAAGTTGCCGCCGAAGCCGGACTGGTTGTCGCCGTCCACCTTGGTGAAGGACGAAACGACCAGGGCCGCCGCGTTGGCGGTGAACGTCACCGGCGCCAGCGCCGTGCCGCGGACGGTGGCCGTGATCGTGTTGACGCCCACGGTGCCAAGACGCCAGCTGCCGAGCGTAGCGACGCCATTGGCGTCCGGTGGTCGCATTCCCGTTCTCGAGGATGCCGGCACCCGCGGTGACCACGAAGTCGACCTGTGCGCCCAGACCGGATACGTGCCATCGGTTACCGTGACCGACGGCGCCGTCGTGACCTTCGAGCGCTCGACGCCGGCCTGCGCCTGCCTGCGGTCGCGGTGACAGCTGACGGCGGGCCCGACGTGGCCGTCGCCGAGAAACTGACGGAAAGAGTACCGGCGGTCGCCGTAAGCGTGTTGACGCCCGGCGCCGGGCTGAGGGTCCAGCTGCCAACCGAGGCGCGTCCCTGTGCGTCCGTCACGACCTCGGCGCCGGTCACGGAGCCAGAGTTCGTGCCTGGCGCAAACGTGACGCGGACGCCCTTCATCGGGCCGTTGGTATTCGTGACGCTGACCGTCGGTGCCGCCGTGACGGCGCTTCCATACTTCGCGAGCTGAAAGTTTCCCCCGGCGATGGCGATGCCGTCGGCTGCGGGCCGGATGGCGTGTTCGGGCCACCATTGTCGCTATTGCCCCCGCACGCGCTGAGCAGCAGCGTCGCCGCGCACGCCGCAGGTTCCAGCCGATCGAAGAACAGCTCGCACCACACTCATTGTTGCTCTCCAAAACAGGACGATATCGTGCGCCGGGACCTGGACGGACCGGATCAAAGGTCCGCAACTGTAGACACTCGTGGCAGCTGTGTCGCAAGCCTCGATAGCGCAACTTGCAGGAACCGGACAGGGCGGGAAAAACGGCTCGCAACTTGTCCGTGCACAAGTTGCTGATGTGGAAGGGACCTACGCGGTGGCAGCGAGGTTGTACATCGCCCGGAATGCGCGAAAGACTTCGAGGTAGTCCGGATGCATGAAGGTGATCGTCCTGCCATCGGTGCGGGTCGAGCCGGGCACCAGTTCGGCTTGATCCGCATGCTGGGTCAGGGCGAATTCGACGGCAATGGTGATCGGCTGGGACAGGGTGAACACGTCGTGCGGGCGTGCCAGCGCGCGACTGGCCGCCTCGCGGATCAGGCCGCACGCGGTCGCCGGGGCAACGCTCTTCGCGGAGAACCGGCCACGCGCTTCCTTGACGATGACGGTCTCGATGTGCGTCCCAAGCAGTGAGCGCGCTTCGGCCGCGAGTGCCTGGTCCCCGCTGACGAGTGCCACCGGTACCCCGAACACGCCGGCCACCGCGGCATTGATGCCGAGCTCGCCGACGGCGCGACCATTGAGGGTGACCTGGTGGATGCGATCGGTATAGGTGTGATCGATGGTTGCATGTGCCGTCCCCGCCATGGCGTGATAGCCAATGCAGAAGACTGCATCGAACCCGCCATCGACACCCTCCATCATCGAAAGCCGCTTGGGTCCGCTGCTCAGCAGTTCGGCCTGCGGATGCAGGTCCTCCGCGAGCAGGTTGCGCATCAACCAGTGCGAATCATTGACCAGCACGCGGGTGGCGCCGCCTTCGAGCGCACCGTCGATGGCCGCGTTGGCCTCGTTCGTCATGAGGCGGCGAAAGCGCGCGTACTCTGCGGCGTGCGCCGGGTTGATGGGATCGGTCTGATCCTCATGCGCGACACCGGCCACGCCTTCCATGTCGACCGAGATATAGACGTTCATTGGGTGGTCAATATACGCGGCCGCCCAGCGGAACCGACCGCTCGGGTGCCAGCAGTACCACGTGACCTTCGGGACTGGGCAGGCCCAGGATCAGGACGTCGGACGAGAAGCCGGCCACCTTGCGGGTGCCGAGGTTTACGGCAGCAATGACCTCGCGACCGATGAGTTCGCCCGGCTGATAGACCTCCGTCAGCCTGGCACTCGAGGTCTTCACGCCGAGGGGGCCGAAGTCGACCCACAGGCAATAGGCCGGCAACCGCGCCTTCACGTTCGGTTCACAACGGATGACGCGGCCAACGCGGAGATCGAGGATCTCGAAGGCCTCGAGCGGGCTCGTCATGCGGTGAACTCGCCACGCAGCGTCGTGATCGCGTGGCCGCCCAGCATGACCCGATCGCGAACCAGGCGCACGCGTACGGTGCCACCGCGGGGCGAGGCCTGGTACCCGCGCATCGCTGTCGAGGCCAAGCAGGCCGCCCCAGAATGGGGCGAGTACACAGTGCGCGGAGCCGGTGACCGGGTCCTCGTCCACCCCCGACTGCGGCCCGAAGAAGCGGGAGACGAAGTCGTGCATGCCATCGTCGGCGGCCGCGGTGATGATCACGCCACGGCAGGGCATCGCCGCAACACGCGCGAGATCGGGCTTCGCGGTGCGAACCGCGTCCGCGTCGGTCAGCCGGGCGACCATGTCGAACTTCGACTGCCCCGCCCAGATGACGGGGGCACGAACTGCCTCGGCCAGCGCCGCGGCAAATTCGTCGGCCGGCTCCGGTGGCATGGAGGGAAAGTCCAGCTCAATCAGCCCTTCGCGCTGGTCCGCCGAGAGCCAGCCGCTCCGCGTATGGAATCGTGCGGTCGTGCCGGCCGACGAGCCGTCCCGTCTGCCAGAGGATGTGCGCGCTTGCGAGCGTCGCATGACCGCAGAGATCGACCTCGACCGTAGGCGTGAACCATCGCAGGTCGTATCCGTCGGCGCGGGGCACCAGGAACGCCGTTTCCGCCAGGTTCATTTCCGCGGCGACATTCTGCATCCAGGCATCCGGCTGGGCGCGGTCGAGCAGGCAGACACCGGCCGGGATTGCCATGAAAAGGGCGATCAGTGAACGAATCAACCTGGAATATCGGGAAGGTCATGCTCCGCCCCCGTCGATGATGGCGTCCACCTCAATCTCGACCAGGTGGCGAGGGTCGATGAGCCGGGTGACCTCGACCATGGTGGCCGCCGGACGTACGTCACGAAAGTACTCGCCATGTGCGCGACCGACCTCCTCCCACCGGGAGATGTCGGTCACGAACGTCCGGGTGCGCACGCACATGGCGCATGGTCGCGCCCGCATCGGCCAGGGCGCGCTCGATGACCTCAAGGGCGTGACGCGCCTGGAGGTACATGTCGCCCTCACCGACGATGTTTCCGTCGGGTGTGGTCGCCGTGGTTCCGGCGACGTGCACCGTGTTGCCGACGCGGACGGCGCGTGAGTAGCCGACGATCGACTCCCACGGGGCGCCGGAGCTGATGTTCTGTCGCATGCGCAACTCCCGGTTGTACTGGACCCCCGTGTTGTGGACCGCCGCGGTGAGCCATGCGCCCCATAGCAGCCCTGCCACTCCTGCCGCTCCTGACGCTCCTACTCCACCGCCGCGCTCTCCGCATAGTGACACGCGACCTGCGAGGCTCCGACGGTCCGCAACTCGGGTCGCTCCGTACGGCAGCGCGCGCTCCGCTGTGGGTGGAAGCACCGGGTATGGAAGGCACAGCCCGATGGCGGCGATGCCGGGACTCGGCGGATCGCCGGTCAGGACGATGCGCGTCGGTGCGGCGTCCATCGTGGCCTCGGGCACCGCCGACCGAAGCGCGACCGTATATGGATGGCGGGGCGTCTCGAGCACGCTGGCCGCCGGCCCCATCTCCACGATGCGGCCCAGGTACATGACCGCGATGCGGTCCGCCACCTGGCGCACCACGGCCAGGTCGTGCGCGATGAACAGGTAGGCGAGCTGGTGGGCGCGCTGGAGGTCGGAGAGCAGGTTGAGCACCTGCGCCTGCACCGACACGTCCAGCGCGGAGACCGGTTCATCGCAGATGATGAGCTCCGGCTCTACCGCCAGCGCCCGCGCGATCCCGATGCGCTGCCGTTGCCCGCCGGAAAACTCGTGGGGATATCGCATCGCGTAGCCGCCGTCGAGTCCCACCTCGCCGAGCAACGCCAGCACCCTCGCCCGGCGCTGCACAGCGGGTGCCGATGCCGTGAATGTCCATTCCCTCGGCGATGGCGTCGCCCACCGTCATGCGCGGATTGAGTGAGCCGTAGGGATCCTGGAAGATCATCTGCACCCGTCGGCGCATCGCACGCAGGGCGTCCGGGCCAAGCGTGAACAGGTCCACGCCATCGAGCAGCGCCTGTCCCGAGGTCGGCTCCTGCAGGCGGATGATGGTGCGGCCGACCGAGGTCTTTCCGCACCCCGATTCGCCTACCAGGCCCAGGGTCTCGCCCCGCGCGATCGAGAACGACACCCCGTCCACTGCGCGGACCGGGGGAGCCGCGCGACCGAGCAGCGAGTGCGAGGTGTAGTGCTTGACGAGGTCCCGCACCTCGAGGAGGATCGGCGCCGTCACGGTGCCTCACCGGTGAGCCAGCATCGCCCGTCGTGTCCCGGCGCCGCCCGCCGCATGTCCGGCGCGACGTCACACTGCGCAAAGCGACTGGGGCAGCGTGGCCCGAAGCGGCAGCCGCGGGGCCATGCTCCTGGCGGCGGGACGGTACCCGCAATCGGCGAGAGTCGCTGCCGCGCTCCGGCAATCGTCGGCACCGAGCCGAACAGCCCGCGCGTGTACGGGTGTGCCGGCGCCTCGAAGACGGCCCGGGTCGGCGCGCTCTCGACGACCTGTCCGGCGTACATGACACACATGTCATCGGCCCGGCCCGCCACGACCCCGAGATCATGCGTGATCAGCAGGACTGCCATTCCCCGTGAACGGCGCAAGGCATCGATCAGCTCGAGGATCTGTGCCTGCACCGTCACGTCGAGCGCCGTGGTCGGCTCATCGGCGATCAACAGCTCCGGCTCCGCCGCCAGTGCGATCGCCAGCATCACGCGCTGGCGCATCCCACCGCTCAGCTGGTGCGGATACTCCCCGAGGCGACGGCCAGGCTCGGCGATTCCGACTTCGCGAAGGAGCGCCTCGGCCCGGTCGCGCGCTTCCCGGCGCGTCACCTTGCGGTGCGCTCGCACCGCTTCACTGATCTGGTCACCGGCGGTGAGGACGGGGTTGAGGCTGGTCATCGGGTCCTGGAACACCATGCCGATCCGCCCACCGCGCACGCTGCGCATCGCGCGCTCATCCAGCCCGAGCAGGTCGGTTCCATCGAGCCGGATCACGCTGCCGGGCTCGACACGCCCTGGTGACGGGACCAGGCGCAGCAGCGCCAGGCCGGTGAGGCTCTTGCCGCAGCCGGACTCGCCGACGATCGCGAGGGTGCGACCGCGCTCGAGCGAGAAGCCGACACCATCGACCGGGTAGATCCGGCCGTTGGCGGCAGGGAAGCTCACGCGCAGGTCACGTACTTCAAGCAGCGGAGTCATGCGCTCCTTGGATCCAGGGCGTCGCGCAGTGCGTCACCGACAAGGTTGACCGAGAGGACCGCAAGGACGATCACGAGCCCGGGAAAGACGCTGGCCCATGGAGCGGTGGCCAGTATCGAGCGGTTGTCGAGTACCATGCCGCCCAGTGTCGGAGTTGGTGGACGGATGCCGAGTCCAAGATAGGTCAGGCCCGCTTCCAGCAGGATCACGTCGCCCACCCCGAGCGTCGCGGCGACCACGACGGTCCCGGCGACATTGGGCAGCAGGTGCCGCAGGGCAACCCGCAGCGCGATTGGCGCCCAGCGCCCTCGACGCCTGCACGTAGTCCTCGCCCCGGAGACGCGCCGCATCGGCGCGCACCAGGCGACTGGTGCCGTACCACCCGGTGAGGGCCAGCAGCAGGATGAGCGCCACCAGCGGAATGCGGTCCCACGCCGCGAGGGCGAGGAGGAGGATGAACAGCCGTGGAATCGCCAGCAGCGCATCGACGATGCGCATGAGCGCGGCATCCAGCCATCCCGGCTTGCTGCCCGCCACGAGTCCCACCGCCGTGCCGAGGACGACGGCAAGCAGCGTCGCGGCCAGCCCAATGAGCAGGGAGAGCCGCAGGCCACTCGCCACGCGCGAGAGCACATCGCGGCTGAGCTGATCGGTGCCGAGCAGGTGACCCGCGCCCGGGGGCAGCAGCGCCTCGTGGAGCAGGTCACCTTGCGCGGTCGGATCAGGCAGCAGCAGTGGCCCGAGGACCGCACCGATGGCGAGGAGTGCGAGCAGGATGATTCCGGCCCGGCCGCCGGCGCGACGCCAGATCGCGGGAAAAGGGCGAGCCTGCCGTGGCTCACGGAGTACGCACCCTCGGATCGAGCCAGGCGCTGAGCAGGTCACTGAGAAAACTCCCGAACACCACGGCTACCGTCGCGAGGATCGACGTGCCCATCAACAGTGGATAGTCCCGCGCCGCGGCCGCGCGCGCTGCGAGGCTGCCGAGTCCTGGCCATGCAAAGACCTGCTCCACGAAAACGGCGCCGACCACGAGGATCGGGAGCCACAGCCCGAACAGTGCGAGTACCGACGGCAGCGCCGACCGCCAGGCGTGGCCCCATGTCACCTGGCGCGGGGTGAGCCCGCGTGCGCGTGCCGACAGGACGAACGGTTGCTGCAATGCGTCGAGCATGGCCGCACGCTGGAAGCGCATGCTCGACGCGATGGTCACGATGGCGAGGGTTGCGGCCGGAAGGATGAGGTGCCGAAGCCGGTCCGCCATGAGTGCCAGCCCGCTGGCGCGAATGTCGGGATCCTGCAGGCCTGCCACGGGCAGCCAGTGGAGCCGGATGCCGAACCAGAGGGCGAGCATGAGGCCGAGCCAGAATGAGGGCATGGCATAGGCAGTCAGTGACAGCACGGTGATCGCGCGATCGATGCCGGTGCCGCGACGGCGGGCCTGCACGCACGCCGAGCCACAGGCCCAGCGTGAAATTGATGAGGAGGACCGTCGCGCCGAGCAGGAGCGTCGCCGGCAGCCGCTCGACCACGAGTTGCCGGACGTCGCGGCCGTACTCGATGGAGGACCCGAAGTTGCCGCGGACGGCGCCGCCAATGAATGCGGCGAACTGGCTGCCGGCCGGCTGGTCGAGCTGATAGCGATGCCGCAGGTATTCGACCTGGGCATTGGTGAGGGCCCGGTCCTCGCCAAGCACGGCGAGCGGGTCACCGGGAACGCTCCGCATGAGGAAGAAAAGCAGCGTAAGTGCGGCGGCGGCGGTCAGCACGGCCTGCAGCGCACGACGCACGATCCAGTTCACGTCAGTGCGCCGCCGTCGTGTCCCAGACCCACACCATGCCCCAGAGGGATTCGCCGCGCACGTCCACCCGGGTAAAGCGTCGCGGCAGCGCCAGCACGGCATCGGTGCGCAGCATGAAGGCCGCCGGAAAGTCGTTGGCGACCGCCTGCAACCATGCCCGAATCGCCGGTGCAGGGTCCCTGGTCGCGAGATGCGCGGCCCGGAGCAGCGAGTCCGCCGTCGGGTTGCAGTATCGGCCGAAGTTCCGGCTGGCGCCGCAGCCCCAGCGATCGAGAAAACTCCACGGCGACGGATCGGCCGAGAACGATTCGGCGCTCACGTCGAAGTTGCCGCCGACGCGACGGGGGAGGAACGTCGTGAACTCGAGCGAGACGACATCGACCTTCGCCCCGATCCGGCGCCATTGCTCCTGGGCAATGAGTGCGAGTTGTTCCGCATCGTCGAGGAGCTCGTGGCAATGATCGAGAACGCGAGGGGCACGCCATTGCGATCGAGGATTCCATCGCCGTCCGTATCACGCCAGCCGAGCCGGGTCAGGATCTGGCGCGCCTGGGCGGTGTCGAACGGCGCGGGATCGGGCGCGAGTGCCGCCGTACCAGGCGGCACGTGGCGCGGGCGATGAGGCGACCGAGGCGTAGGGGCCCGCGACCGCCTGCGCCATCGTGCCCCGGTCGAGCGCGAGGGTCAGTGCGCGCCGCAATTCGGCATTGGCAAAGATCGGATGCGGCTTCGTGGTGTCGGACGGCAGGCGCTCGTTGAAGAGCAGGTAGTTCACCGCCATGGAGGGAAACTGCGCCGACGCGCAGCGACGGGCGCTCGGCCAGCCGTGCGATGTTCGACGGAGGCGGGATGATATCCTCCTGGACATCGGCTTCCCCGCTCAGGAGCAGGTTGAAGCGGGCTTCCTGGGACGAGGTGAAGCGCCAGACCAGCTGCTCGATGACCGGCTTGCCCAGGAAGAAGGTCGGGACCGAGGCGAGCTCGAGAAACTGGGCCGGTTCCAGGCGACTCCAGCGATAGGGCCCGGTGCCGACGGGCGCGCGGCCGTAGGCGCTGCTCGCGAGGCTCTCCGCGGGAATCGACTGGATGAGATGGGCCGGGAGAATCTGCACATGATAGGTGGCGTCATACAGCTGCTCGCCGTACGGCCGGGCAAAGCGGATGATGACCCGGCGATCGCCCTGCGCCTCGACGGCGGTGATGTCCTGCAGCAGCGGCGCGATCGAAGGGACGACCTTCATGTCGCGCGCGCGCGTGAAACTGAAGACGATGTCGCGCGAGGTGACCGGCGTGCCGTCATGCCAGCGAGCGCGCGGGTCGAGATCGAACACCAGCGTGACCGAATCGCGCCGGCTCCAGCTCTTCGCCAGCTCCGGCACCGCAGACTTGTCGCCGAACGACGCACCGGTATTCCGGCCGAGCCGGAGGAACAGCAGGTCGCTGATCCGGTTGGCCTCGACTCCCGAGGACATGGCGGGAATGACGTTCGTCACGGTCTGGCCCGTGGCGATGACGAGCCGCAGCGGACTCTGCTGTGCCCTGGACGGCCGTAACCGCAGCGACTGTCAGCAGGAGCAGGCAGTATCCGGGGCGGGGCATCGGGCCTCGTGCGGCGCGGGTTGGTGCGAGGACGCGGGCTGGCCTGTGAATCGGTAAATCAATATAGGACGGCGGTTTCGCATGGGGCAGCGCTCAGCGCCGCCAGGTCCAGGCGGGGTCGCGGAATGGATGGCTCTGCGTCTCTGCCTCGTCGGCGAGCTGCGCCCGATCAGGAAGCTCCGCCCAGTCGCCCCAGCGCGTGGCAGCCGTGATCAGGGCCGCCGCCATAGCGTCCCACGAGACATCGCGTTTCAGCAGTGTGAGAGCGGTGCGCCTGCCGGCACCGCCTGATCGCCTCGCGTCACGCTGTCGATGAACGACTGGTCGTCCTGCAGCAGGATCGAGCCGTGCTGCAGCAGCGCCCCGCCGCTCCGCAGCTGCGCACTGCCGACCACCTTCCGCCCGTCCGCCACGACCTCGCCACCGGCAGCGGCGGCGAAGCAGGCGCCCGCGTCGAGGCCGCTGGCGTGCACGGGTGCGGGCGCCAGCGCAACGCGGGCGCCCGAGCGCCTGAAGCGCATTCGCGATGCGTCGCGTGGATCCGCCGATAGGCCTCGCGCAGGCTGCCCATCGCGCCGTCCGGCGCGGCCACGGCATAGGTCAGCTCCCCGGCGTGCCACACCGCCCGTCCGCCGGTCGGGCGCCGGACGGTGTCGATGTGCCGGTCCTCGATCCGCGCCCGATCGTACCGGCGAAGCGCGGGCTCATGCCGGCCGAACGAGAGGCAATGCGGCGACCAGCGGTACAGCCGCAGGACACCGTGCCCGGATCGTGCTGCGCGCTGCAGCAGGGCCACGTCGACAGCCATGTTGCGCCATCCCGGGCCGGGCTCTCGATCGAGCAGGAGGTGCCAGATCACCCCGCTGACGCCATCTCCTCCATCGTCAGGCAGGTGCAGACCAGGTTGCGGTCGCCGAAGGCGCCGTCGATCCGGCCGACGGTCGGCCACACCTTGCCCTGTCGCACCGCGCGGCGACGGGAAGGCCGCGCGCTCGCGCGGGTAGGGCCGGGCCCAGTCGTCGCCGATCACCTGCTCCAGCGTGTGCGGCGCGTTGGTGAGCAGGTTGTTGTCCCGCGTCGGCGCTGCCCTCCTCGATCTCGCGGATCTCCTCCCGGATCGCGATCATCGCGTCGCAGAAGCGATCCAGCTCCTCCTTGGATTCGCTCTCGGTCGGCTCGATCATCAGCGTGCCGGCGACCGGGAAGGAGACCGTCGGCGGATGGAATCCGTAGTCGATGATTCGCTTCGCGATGTCCTCCACCTCGATGCCGGCCGACTGCTTGAAGCCGCGCGTGTCGATGATGCACTCGTGCGCCACGAGGCCGTGCCGGCCCGGAGTAGAGCACCGGGTAGTACGGCGCGAGCCGCCTCGCGATGTAGTTCGCGTTGAGGATCGCGACCTTGGTCGCCTCGGCCAGCCCGTCGTAGCCCATCAGCGCGATGTAGGCCCAGGAGATCGGCAGGATCGCCGCGCTGCCCCACGGCGCGGCCGAGATCGTGCCGCAGCTCTGCGCGTGGCCGAGGTCGACGACCGGGTGGCCGGGCAGGAACGGCGCGAGATGCGCCGCGACGCCGATCGGGCCCATGCCCGGACCGCCGCCGCCGTGCGGGATGCAGAAGGTCTTGTGCAGGTTGAGGTGGCAGACGTCGGCGCCGATATCGCCCGGGCGGCAGAGGCCGACCTGCGCGTTCATGTTGGCGCCGTCCATGTAGACCTGCCCGCCATGCTCGTGCACGATGCGGCAGATCTCCCGGATGCCGGTCTCGAAGACGCCGTGCGTGGACGGGATAGGTGACCATCAGCGCCGCGAGGGTGTCGGCGTGCTGCCGCCGCCTTGGCGCGCAGGTCGTCGAGGTCGATGTTGCCGTGCCGCGTCGCTCTTCACCGGCACCACCTGCATGCCCGCCATCACCGCGCTGGCCGGGTTGGTGCCGTGCGCCGACATCGGGATGAGGCAGGTGTTGCGGTGGGTGGCGCCGCGGGTGTGGTGATAGGCGCGGATCACCAGGAGGCCGGCGTACTCGCCCTGCGAGCCGGCGTTCGGCTGCAGCGAGACGCGCGGCGAACCCGGTGATCTCGGCCAGCTGGTACTCCAGCTGGCTGAACAGCACCTGGTAGCCCTGCGCCTGGTCGCGGGGCGCAAACGGATGAAGGCGGTTGAAGCTCGCGCCAGCTCACCGGCATCATCTCGCGTGGTCGCGTTGAGCTTCATGGTGCAGGAGCCCAGCGGGATCATCGCGATCGGTGAGCGACAGGTCCCGCGCCTCGAGCCGCTTGATGTAGCGCAGCATCTCGGTCTCGGAGTGATGCTGGTGGAACACCGGGTGCGCCAGGTACGCGCTGGTCCGGCTCGAGCGACCGGCGGAATGGCGCGCTCCACCCGCGTCCCGATGTCGTCCAGCATGAACGGCAGCGCTTCGTTCAGCGAGAAGACCGCGATCAGGTCGGCCAGGTCGCCCGAGGGTGACGGTCTCGTCGAGCGCGATGCCGAGGCGCGTCGGCGAGCAGCGGCGCGCAGGTTGATCTGGCGCGCGCGCGCCGCGTCGAGCAGACGGGGCAGGGCCCAGCGCTCGCACCTCGACGCACAGCGTGTCGAAGAAGTGCTCGTGCACGATCCGGTAGCGCAGCCGGCGCAGCGCGTTGGCGAGCAGCACGGTGCGGGTGTGCACCCGCTCCGCGATCCGCCGGAGGCCGTCGGGCCCGTGATACACGGCGTACATGCTGGCCATCACCGCGAGCAGCACCTGCGCGGTGCAGACGTTGCTGGTCGCCTTGTCGCGCCGGATGTGCTGCTCGCGGGTCTGCAGCGCCATGCGGAGCGCCGGGCGGCCGTCCACGTCCTTCGACACGCCGATGATGCGGCCGGGCATGTGGCGCTTGTACTCATCGCGCGTCGCGAAGAACGCGGCGTGGGGCCCGCCGTACCCCATCGGCACGCCGAACCGCTGGCTGTTGCCGACGGCGATGTCCGCGCCCCATTCGCCGGGCGGGAGCAGCAGCGTGAGCGCGAGCAGGTCGGTCGCCGCGGTGACCAGGCGCCCGCGGCGTGCGCCCGCTCGCACAGGCTGCGGAAGTCGCGGAGCGCGCCGTCGGTTGCCGGGTACTGGACCAGGCGCCGATCACGCCGGGCCCGAACGTCGAACGTGCTCCGGCTGACCGCACCTTCACGCGCACGCCGCGCGCCTCGGCCCGGGTCACGACCACGGCGATGGTCTGCGGGTGGCAGTACTCGTCCACCAGGTAGACCGGCGTGCTCGTGCCGGGGCGCGACCGCGCATGCGTCAGGTGCATCGCCTCCGCGGCGGCGGTCGCCTCGTCGAGCAGCGACGCGTTGGCGATCGGGCAGTCCGGTCAGATCCGAGACCATCGTCTGGAAGTTGAGCAGCGCCTCCAGCCGGCCCTGCGCGATCTCCGCCTGATACGGCGTGTAGGCGGTGTACCAGCCGGGATTCTCCAGCACGTTCCGCTGGATCACCTGCGGCGTGAAGGTCCCGGAGTAGCCCATGCCGATGTAGGAGCGGAAGACCCGGTTCATGCCGGCCAGTCCCGCGGAGCGCCTGCAGCACCTCGCGCTCGCTCGCGACCAGGCGGAAGGGCGAGCGGACGGCGCAGCCGGATGTCCTCGGGCACGACGGCGTCGATGAAGGCGTCGAGCGAGGCATAGCCGAGCAGTCTCGACCATCTCGGCCACGTCCTCCCGCCGGGGGCCGATGTGGCGGTAGGCGAAGTGATACGGGTGCATGACCTCGAAGGACGGCATGCCGTGCGCGCGGATCTCGTCCGCATCCGGTCCGTCGAGGGGGGCGACATTGGCAGGGCGTTGCGTGGCGGTCATTCTGGTCTCGTACTCCATCTCGTGAAAAAATGCACAAGGACAAACGAAACGCGCCCCGCACGACTGTGCCGGGGCGCCTGGTTTCCTGGACTGGACACGCCTTACTCGCCGATCTGAGCCTTGTAGGCCTCGGGGCTCATCAGGCCGGCGACACTGCCCGGATCCTTCAGCTTGAGCTTGATCATCCAGCCTGCGCCGTACGGGTCGCGATTGATGACGCTGGGGTCGGCGTCGAGCGAGCCGTTGATCTCCGTAACGACGCCCGCCACCGGACTGAAGAGGTCCGAGACCGCCTTGACTGCCTCCACCACGCCGAACACCCCATGCGCATCAAACGAGTCGCCGGGCTTGGGCATGTTCACGAAGACGATGTCGCCGAGTTCACCCTGGGCGTAGTCCGTGATGCCGATCTGGACCACGCCCTGGCCCAGTTCCTTCACGTACTCATGCTCGGCAGTGTAACGAAGGTCGGCGGGGATGTTCGACATGCAGACTCCAAGGGAGAAGCAATCGGGGGCAAGGATACCGGAGACGGCGGAACGGGTCAAGGAACCGCACGGCCGACCATTGCGGACCAGACTTCCGCCGCGCGCGTGCTCCAGCGCCGCAAGATCGGCATCGTTATCGATGACGTAATCGGCATGCGGGCGCTTCACCGCCGCGGGGAGCTGGGCTGCCATGAGCCGATCGGCTTCGTGCCGGGGCAGGCCGCTTCGCTCGAAGAGCCGCTGGCGCCGCAGGTCGTCGGGCGCATCTACCAGCACCACAATATCGAAGGAATCGGGGTCGGCCACCTCGAAGAGCAGTGGAATGTCCGTCACCACGACCTGAGCGCCGGCCTCCCGCGCCTCGGCGACACGGGCGGCGCGCAGGCGATTCACGGCCGGGTGCACGATGGCGTTGAGGTCCGACGAGGGCCTCCGGCGAGGCCAGCACCATGGCCCGCAGCTGGCCGCGATCGAGTGAGCCGTCGGGGCGAAGGATTCCGGTGCCGAAGCGCCGGATGATGGCGCTCAGCACGGGCGTCCCTGGGGCCTGGACTTCGCGCACGAGCAGGTCGGCGTCGATGATCTCGGCGCCCCATCGGCGAAACAGGCTCGCGACGGTCGACTTGCCCGAGGCCACGTTGCCGGTAAGGGCGATGTTCAGCATGGGCGGCAGGAGCGGCAGGAGCGGCACGGGACGGTCGGCCCCGCGAGGGTGCGAACGCGAGGGGTGGGGAGAGGCTGAGTGGAAGGGCGTCGAGAGCGCCCGACCGGGGTCGGCCGTCCCGTGCTGAGATTACAACAGCGCTGTTTGGTCTTCATCGGCTCGCGGGACGCGGTGACAGTGCCTGCAACGCGCCTCATACGATTCCCGCCCGCCCACCATGATCGTCGGCGAATCCCACCGCGCCGGTCGTCCATCAACCAGTCGCTGGTTCCGGCACGCCTCGTTGCCACACACGATGCAGATCGCGCGCAGCTTGTCGACCATCTCGGCGACGGCCATCAGGTCGCCCATGGCGCCAAATGGTTCGCCCCGGAAATCGGTGTCCGTTCCGGCGATGATGACCCGGACCCCGCGCTGTGCGAGGAGCGAGGCCGCCGTCACGATGTCGCGGTCGAGGAACTGCGCCTCGTCGATGCCCACGATCTCGGTTGCCGGTCGCACCTGGCGCAGGATCTCATCCGATGAATCGATCGGGGATCGCCTCGATCTCGGTGCCATCGTGGCTGGTGACATTGAAGACCCCGGCGTACCGGCTGTCGAGGTGTGACTTGAAGACCTGCACCGTGCGCCGGCCGATGATGGCGCGGCGTACGCGGCGAATGAGCTCCTCGCTCTTGCCGCTGAACATGACGCCGGTGACGACCTCGATCCAACCGGTGCGCGAACCCTGGTACATCGAGGCGTCTCCGACAAGAACGGACCGAGGGGATTGCCGCGGGAGGGCCGACAAATGTACGGGTCGGAAGGCCACCAACGCCAGCGCCGCTTGCGGCGCGGTGATACGCGAGGCTATCGTCGCCCCGTGACCAAGCAACAGTTGATTGTGGCACTCGCGCAGCGCCTCGAGGTGCCAAAGGTGCGCGCCGCCGAAATCGTGCACGCCATCTTCGGTGGCGACGGCCTGATCGCGGGGGAACTGCGTCGCGGCGGCCGGGTGCAGATCACGGGGTTCGGCAACTTCGAGGTGCGCCGGCGCGCCGGGCGGTCCATGCGGAATCCGCGAACCGGCAAGACGATCTCGCTCCCTGCGTCAACCATGCCGGCCTTCAAGGCCGGCAAGCCACTCAAGGACGCGGTCGTCCGACGCCGGTCCTGACGCGCTTGGCCGGACGACTGGCGTCAGGCTCCCGGTCCAGTCGCGCGGTCACCCGCACCTTCCTGATCATCTTGCCACTGAGAGCCTGCGCGATGCGCCCGGCGTCAGCCACCGGCAACTCGACCAGGCAGTAGGCGTCCTTCAGCTCGATCCGTCCCACGGCCGTGCGGTCCACGCGCAGTTCCTTCGTCAGCGCGCCCACGAGGTCGGCCGGCGTGACGCCATCCTTCTTCCCGATGCTCACCCACATTTTGACGATTGCAGGCGACGTCTCCGCGGAAACCGCCGGTGCCGCCGGCTGGGCGGGCACCCGCGCGGCGCTTGCCGTTTCGCCGCGTCCCTTCCACAGGCTGTACAAGGCGCCAGCCACCCGGACCGGATCGTATCGCTCGAACAGGGGCGCCAGTGCGAGCACGGCCTCTGCCTGATTCGCCTTCTCGAGTGCCTGGCGGATGGCCGCCCGATCGGTGGCATTCTCTCCCGCCAGTTCTTCCAGCATCCCGGGGAGGCGAAGCGCGCTGGCCTTCGTGCTGATGCCGCTCAGGTACGCCTCGGTACCGGGAGGTGCCAGTACGACCGTGTCGCCGGCACCGACCAGCTGCGCCAGCCGGTCGCGCGTCGGGACGTCGAACGCGATGACGAGGTCTGCGGCGGCCACGTCACCTGTGGTCAGCGTGATGTGCACTCCATCGACCGGCAGCGCCCGCCGGATTTCTGCTTCGTTGCTCAGGTCCTGGGCCCAGATGGAGACGCGCGCAGGATCGAGCAGCTGGACCAGCTCGGCCAGCGCCTCGCCCCGCCGGTTCCATGGCACCGTCGCGGTCCGGATCCCGCCTGTGGGGACAGCGGCGGGGCCGTCTCCCACCACCAGCGCCTTCCGCGCGTATCGCTCGACGAGATCGGCCGACCCGCTGGCACTGGCCGTGAGGATGACCCGCTGGGCATCGAGGGGGAGATCCTGCATCAGGGCGGGGAGCACCGGATGATGACTCCAGAGCTCCGGGCGACCGAGCAGGATGACGCCCAGGCTCTCGGCCTTGAGCGCCGAGCGCTCGAGAAGTTCCTGGACTGTGGCAGGGGAGGCAATCAGCAGGTCGAGGATGCCGGCGCGGAGCTCGCGAAGCGCGCGCGCCGACGTCAGGGCCGCGTCGATGCGAAGCGAGGTGCCGGCCGCGAGTGCGTAGGCCATTGCGGCGAACTCGGGCACGGCTGCGGGAGGCACGATGACCAGGCCGCGCGTGCCGTTGCCCAGCCGGCTCAACAGGGAACCGAGGATCGGGGCTGCCGCAGCGGGCGCAGGCGGCAGGACCGCGACGAGATTGTGGCCCCGGGCGACGGTGGGTACCGCGTCCTTGACCAGCGGATCGGTGCCCCGCCAGCCCCACATCTCGAGTATGCGCGCCACCGGCGCGCTCAGGTGCAGCTCCACTAGCTCCGACACAGGCTCCTCGATTCTCAAATAGCGTCGCAGTGTTCCGGCGCCGAAGCTACCCCACCTCGCTCCGTCGGCCAAGGGTGGCGTTGACAGCGGGGCCGTCGTGGAACGAACCTTCCCGGTCCGCGTCACTGCCCACGCCTTATCCTGGATGTCCGAGCCCATGGCCGACCCGCTTTCCCTCAACCTGGCGCACCTCAAGGCCTCCGAAACCGTCGCCATCAGCAACGAGACCAAGCGACGCAAGGCGGCGGGGGAAGATGTCTATGACTTGAGCGTTGGCGAGCCTGATTTTGATACACCGGCGCCCATTCGCCAGGCGGCGATCGATGCCATCCAGAAGGGCATGACGCGATATCCCGCCAATATCGGCATCCCGGAGTTGCGCACCGCGATTGCGCGCAACCTCTCGCTCATGTCCGGCGGTCGTGCGGTCAATCCGGACCACATCGTCGTGAGCTCGGGCTCGAAGCAGTCCCTCTTCAACGCGTGCTTCACGCTTTTCGGGGCGGGACAGCGCGTCCTGATTCCCGCGCCGGCCTGGGTATCGTACCCGCAGATCGTGCACCTGTCTCGCGCCGAGCCCGTGCTCGTGCCGGGCGACATCGAGTGGGGACTCAAGGTGAGTGTGCGCGACCTCGATGCTGCCTACAGCAAGTCGGTGAAGGGACTGATTCTCTGCTCGCCCTGCAACCCGACTGGGGCGGTCTACACCCTCGCCGAGCTCAAGGCGATCGCAGAGTGGGCCCACAAGCACCAGGTCTGGGTGATCTCCGACGAGATCTATCGCCGGATCAACTACGGGCCTGGACCAGCCGCGTCGGTGCTGGACCTGCCGGATGAATTGCTCGAGCGCACCGTACTCGTCTATGGCGCATCCAAGGCGTATGCCATGACGGGCTGGCGTATTGGCTCGGCCCTCGCGCCACCGCACATCGCCAAGGCGATGGCTGCGCTGCAGTCGCACACGACCACGGGCGCGAATCATCCTGCGATGTGGGCGGCCGTGACGGCCTTCAGCGACGAGCGGGTCGACCAGGACGTAACGAAGATGGTGACCGCGTTCCGTCGTCGCCGCGATCGTCTGGTGGCGCGATTTCGCGGCGAGGCGCCCGGCGTCGAGTTCGTGGAACCACATGGTGCCTTCTATTTCTTCTTCCGGGTCGATGGAATCCGGTCCAATCCGCCTGTCACCGGTTCCGCGTTCTGTGAGGAACTGATGCAGCGGGAGGGTGTCGCCCTCGTGCCCGGCGCCGCGTTCGGCGACGACCGCTGGGTCAGGATGAGCTATGCCGTGTCGGACAAGGAGCTCGATGCCGCCGTGGATCGCGTGATCCGCCTCATCCGCACGCTCGGGGCCGCGCGTGCCGCCTGAGGCACCGACCGGCCCGCGGTTCACCGTCGAGCGCCTGTCGGGCGCCCTCCCGGAAATCGGGTGGCGCTGGGATGCTGAGACGGACATCCTCTCCGGCACCTTTCGCCGGAATGGGAACTCCGGGCTGGACGGTACCATCGAGCTGACCGACGCCGAAGGTGCGATCGCGGTGGTGGACATTGCCGACGGCGCGGTGGCGGGAATCGATGTCGTCGTCTGGCCGGAGGTCACTTCGGCGCGTGGACTCGTGGCCCCGGCCACGGCGGAAACCGGTCGGGTCGTGCTGCGGGGCCCGCGCGCGGATCGCACGACGTCGGTCGAGATCGAGTCGGTGCTCAGCATGCGCACCAACGCCGGAGAGAGCACCTACCACCTGCGTCTTGGCGATGCGGTGCCGTCGAGAGCGGTCCGGGTCGCCGATCAATTGCTGGTCGAACTTGACGACGCCGACGCCCTCGTAGGCTGCTGGCTGCTCGGTGTCCCGCCATTCCCCAGCCTGGACGACTAGGCTGGACCTCACCGCACTCCGTCTCGCGCTCAAGTCCGCTGGCATCACACCGGCCTCGTTCGTGCCGCCCTCGAGTGGTGGCCGGCGCGATGCGATCGACATGCAACTGGCCCGGATCCTCGAGGGCGACCGGGTGGTCGCTCGCGACGTCGGCGCAGCGGAATCGTGGCCCGATCCGCTCGCGTTCCTCGATGGCGTCCAGCGCTCCGAAGTGGTGGGCTACGCCGGCTCGTCTCCCATCGTGGTGGGAGCGGTTTCGGCGGCGGTGCGTGAGCGGCGCGATCGACAGATGGCCACGACGATGGTGCGTCGCCGAAAAGTCGTGATCGCGAGACCCTCGGCGCTGGACGCCGCCGGCATTGCGCTGGCCGGCTACGAGCGGATCGAACTTCCGGACGCGGAACCGGCTCACCCAATCCGCGAGCTGGCGCAGGCGGGCGCAGCCCTCGACGCCGCGCGTGGCGAACTCGAAGTGGCCGTCGGGCTTGCATACCGATCCGAGCATCCGGGATGGCTCATCGTCGATGGCGCCTTGACCGAGAGTCCCGCATGGGCAGGTGACGCTCGAATGCTGGGCGTGGCGAAGAGCCATTCCACCCTCCCGTTTTCGGGCGACGATCTCGAGGCATACCTCCGCTTGCCGGTGGGTCACCGATCACCCCTCTTCGAGCCCGCGTCACGGCGCATGGCGCCCGTACGATCCTGGGCACTCCGCCTCTGGCCATGGGAGGGGAAGGACCTGCTGCATGGCTTCGTGCGGGTGGAAGTGGCGCCGGTCAACGGGACGACCGCGATGGCGGATCGACTGTCGCGATGGCTCCTCGCCGAGCGGGCACCGATCAGCGCGCCCGACCCGAGATGGGACCGGAAACTGTATGGAATGCGGAGTGTGGAGGAGTTCCTGGACGCGACTGCGTGAGAGACGGAAGACGGTAAGACGGGAGACGGTGAGACGGTGAGACGGGACCGAAACGCATCTTATGCGCTCCCCGCTTACCCTGGCACCCTTTACCGCCGTCGGCGGCCGTCGACGCCGTCTTCAGCTTAGTTATACTGCATGACCTCCGTTCCCGTCCCTATCGGTCGCGTCGTCGCCACCGAACTCAAGCCCAGCACCCCGCACCAGTTCTACTTCTGGACGGCCACCGAATCCGAGGTCGGGATCGGTGCCATCGTGCGCGTGGATCATCCGGGCAAGACCGTGTACGGCGTCGTGGTGGATGGCATGGCCTACGCCGACCTGGCCTCGCCGCTGCATGCGGTCATCGGGGCCGAAGGAAATCCGGGTAGCGTGGCTGGAGAACCGACTGCGCGTACGGAAGTGCGCCTCTTCCTTGCCGCGGTGTTGCGCCAGGTGCCGGAGGAGCCGCTGCAGCCGGTCCCGCTCGGTGCGGTGCACCTGGCCACGGACGCGGATGTGGAACTGGCCCTCCGGATGGACTCATACACGCGTTCCGAGCGGCCTACCGGGATTCCCGTGGGTGTCTACGCGGTGGGTGGCCACGAATCGCCCGTGCTCCTCGATGCCGACTTCCTGCTGGGGCCCGAGGCCGCCCACCTCAACATCACGGGTGTGTCGGGCCTGGCGACCAAGACGAGCGCGGTCGAGTTCCTGCTCTCGAGCATCTTCCAGACCTTTCCCGCGCATCGCGGGTCGGTCGCGGCCCTCTGCTTCAACGTGAAGGGCCCCGACCTCTGCTTCCTCGACCAGCCGGCCGAGATTCCCGAGCGCGATCGCGCGCTCTACGCCAGGCTCGGCCTCGCCGCCGAGCCGCTGTCGAGGGCGCGCTACTTCGCACCGTTCAAGGCCGACGGTGTCAACCTGAATACGCTCCGCACCAACGAGGCGCTGCAGCACAACACCGAACCACTGGTTTGGGGCCTGCGCGAAGTGCTGGACTATGCCGAAGTGGTGATGAATCGCGATGACATCGACGCCAAGGCGGATGCCTTCATCGATTTCCTCGGGGAGCGTGTCATCGGGCGCGAGTTCCGTGATGACATGCTTCGCGGGGTGCCGTTCAAGGTGGAGAGCTTCGCGGATCTCGAGGAGTTCTTCCGCGCGATTTTCGACTCGGTGGAGATGCTGGGGAAGGGCGGGGAGGTCTGGCGCACGCATCACATGGCCACCATCCGGAAGGTCCGCAACCGGCTCGGCAACATCAGCACGCGCGCCAAGGGTCTCGTAATCGACGACGGCGCATCCAATGACCTGCCGTGGGGCAAGTTCGAGGATCGCACGGTGTATGTGGTGGACGTGGCCGGGGTCGACCCGCTCGCCCAGGACCTGGTCTTTGCCCGCTGCGTCTCCAAGCTCCGCGAGCACCTCGAGCGACGGGACCTGGGCGTCGACCACATCGTCGTGTTCGTGGATGAACTCAACAAGTATGCGCCGGCGGAGGGGCCGGACACCTACGTGCGGAAGATGCTGCTCGATCTGGCCGAGCGCGGCCGGTACCTGGGCCTCGTGCTCTTCTCGGCCCAGCAGTTCCGGTCGCAGGTGCAGCGGCGCATTGTGGGCAACGCGGGCACGTCGGTCTTCGGCCGGATGGACATGGATGAACTGGCCACGCCGGCGTACTCCACGCTCTCGCCGGCAACCAAGATCAAGCTGGCAACGCTTCCCAAGGGCGAGCTCATGCTGCGCCATCCGCACTTCACCCAGCCGATCTTTGCCCGCTTTCCCCGTCCGGCCATGCTGGCCGGCCGCGAGGGGGTGGAGCGCTTCCCTCCGAGTGCCGAACTGCCCTTTGCCGACGCCGTGGCGCGCCAGCTGAAGCAGATGGATCGCCGGATCAGTGCCGACACCGTGCGCGCGCTCGTGGAGCACCGGCCTGAGCTCGATGTGCGGCGTGCGCTGGCACTCACGCGCCGGACACGGCCGGATGATGTGCTGGCATTCTTCACGGCGAAACTGGGTCGTCGGGTTGGTGGCGAGGTCGTCACCCCGCGTACGACCGTGCGACCGGTACCGAGCGGCGCCGATCCCTATCAATAGGGAGGCAAAGCCGCGGCGGTTCGGCTTGCCTTCGGCCTTTCGCGGCTCCATTCTCCACCCGTGAGAGTTGCCCACATTGCGGACACCCACCTGGGGGTCCGCCAGTACCATCGTCAGACCCCCTCGGGCATCAACCAGCGGGAAGCCGACGTCGCCAACGCCTTCCGGGGTGTTATCGATGGCGTCATCGCCGCTCGCCCTGATGTCGTGCTCGTGGCAGGCGACCTCTTTCACTCCGTGCGGCCCACCAACTCGTCGATCGTCTTCGCGTTCCGCCAGTTCCAGCGGCTGCGCGAGGCGTTGCCGGATGCCGCCATCGTCATCATCGCGGGCAATCACGACACGCCGCGGTCCTCCGAGACCGGCAGCATCCTGCGCCTGTTCGAGGAGCTGGGCATCTCCGTCGCCGTGGATGAACCGCGCCGGTTCGAGTTTCCGGCACTGGACCTGAGCGTGCTGGCCATGGCGCACGGTGCACTTGCCGACGAGGTTCGTCCCTCGATGCGGCCCGAGGGAGCGGCGCGGTACCAGATCCTGATGGTGCACGCCGAGGCGCCTGACATTCTCCCGGGTGATCGGGCCTCACTGGAGTACGGCGGGGTGATTCTCACTCCGGAAGAGGTGGGCGCCGAAGGCTGGACCTACGTCGCCTGGGGCCACTATCACGTACGGCATCAGGTAGGCGCGAACGCCTGGTATCCCGGGCTCGCTCGAGTACGTAAGCTCCAACATCTGGGGCGAGATTGCGGAGGAGACGGCGCGCGACATCGAAGGGAAGAGCTGGCTGCTGGTCGACCTCGATACCGGCGTCGTGGCACCGCAGTCGGTCAGTCATGCCCGGCGCGTCTACGACCTGCCGCCGATCTATGCCGACGGGCTGGGCGCGGAGGAACTGAGCGCCGCGATTGCCGCGCGGGTCAACGATCACGCGCCGGGCATCGCCATGCAGATCGTCCGGCTCGTGGTGTTCGATGTTCCCCGGACGGTGGCGCGGGAACTCGACCATGCCCAGATCCGGGCGTGGAAGTCATCGGCCCTGCATTTCCATCTCGACCTGCGCCGGCCGGTGCGGAACCGGGCGACCGGAGCCGGTGCGCCGGGCCGCCGGCAGACCCTGCCCGATGTCGTGCGCGACTGGCTCAGCCATCGCGCCCTCCCGGGGGACATCGATCGCGAGCGCTTCGTGGCGCGCGGCGTCGAGCTGGTGGAGCAGGCCGAGACCGACGGCGGGGACGCTGCATGATCATCCACCGCCTCCGGCTGGTGAACTTCCGGCAGCACGAAAACACCGATATCGAGTTCGGCCATGGACTGACGGGGATCGTCGGCCCGAACGGCGCGGGGAAGACGACGCTCCTCGAGGCGATTGCCTGGGCGATGTACGGCATGCCCGCGGCGCGCGGCAACCGCGACAGCATCAAGCGCCGCGGGGCCCCTCCCCGTGCCACCGTCGAGGTCGAGCTGGTGTTCTCGCTCGGTGCCCACCGCTACCGGGTCGTCCGCAAGATGGGCAGTGCGGAGCTCTACCTCGACGCAACGGATGCGCCCATCGCGACCGGGATCGGCCCCGTGACCGAGCGCATCACCCGGCTCATGGGCATGCGCCGGGACGAATTCTTCAACACGTACTTTACCGGCCAGAAGGAACTCGCGGTCATGTCGGCAATGAAGCCGGCTGATCGGGCCCAGTTCCTTTCCCGGGTGCTGGGGTATGAGCGGCTGCGCGTTGGCCAGGATCGACTCCGCAGCGACCGTTCGGCGCTGCGCGCACGGCTCGACATCCTGCGTTCGGGACTTCCCGATCCCGAAATGCTGCAGGCAGCAGTCGTCGCGGCCAGCGAGCGGTGCACCGCGACCGAGAAGCTCGTTACGGCGGCGCGGGACGAGGTGCGGAAGGTCGATCGACGACATGCCGAACTGGGTCCCCAATGGGCGGCGGCGCAGAAACAGCGCGAGGCCGCGGCGGCGCTCGACTCCGAACTGCGCCTGGCCCAGCGGGACGTGGAGACCACGACCCGGGACATGACACGTCTTGCCGGCGAACTGCAGGCGGCAGCGGTCGCATCGACCCGGGTGACGGAGCTGGTCGCGGCTACGGTATCGCTCGCGGCCCTGCGCGAGGAAGCGGCGGCGCTCACGCGCGATGCCGAGGGCAACACCAGACGCGCGGCCAAGGGCGCCGAGCGCAAGGAACTGGGGCGGCGCCGGAAGGAACTCGTGAAGCTGCTCGAGAGGGCGCCGACGGAGGCGCATCTCGAGGGCGCCACCGCGGCACTCAACACGGTCCGCGAGGCAAGGGATTTCACGCTGCAGTCCCTGGAGGCTCGTCGCACGGTCTGGGTGCAGGATACGCAGGAGGCGAAGACAAAGCGCGACGGCCTGCGAGACCAGTACAAGGAGCTTGCCGACCAGCGGAAGCGGATCGTGAGTGCGGGTGCCGAGGGCGCCTGCCCCACCTGCGGACGGCCGCTCCGCAAGGAATACGAATCGGTGCTTGGCGTACTGGACCGGCAGGCGGAGGAAGTGAAGTTCAACGGTGGCTTCTACTCGCAGCGCCTCGAGCAGCTCAAGGACCCGCCGGTGGAGGTCAAGCAGCTGGAGGAGCAGTTGCAGGACCTGGAGCGCAGGCTGCAGGAGGCGGTGCAGTCCGGCGCCGGGCTGGTCGCGGCGATGAGCGAATCCACCAAGCAGCGCGCCGAGGTGGGGGAGCTGGACCGCCGCCTGCAGGCCATCGAGACCGATCTGGCCGGGGCCCCTGGCGCGGTGTACGATCAGGAACGCCATGCGCACGTACAGTCGGAGCTGAAGCGGCTGGAACCGCTGGCCCTGGAGCTCGAAGGCCAGCGGGCGCGCGCGGAGCGGCTTCCGTCGCTGCAGGAACTTGCCGCCACCGCCGAAACGTCGCGGGTCTCTGCCCAGGCGCGGGAAGCGAAGGTCCGCGTATCGCTGGCGGAGCTCGGCTTCAGTGAGGCGGCGTATCGCGCGCTCGAGGACGCCTGGGGCAGCGCGGAGCGGGCGAAGCAGGCCGCGGCGCTGACGATGATGAAGGTACAGAGCGACATGCAATCGGCGGTGGAGGCAAGGGCGCAGGCGCTTCGACAGGTGGAGGATCGTGCCCGGCGGGCGCGCGAGGCCGACGAAGTGGCGCTGCAGCTGCGCACGAACGTCGAGCTCGACTCGGCGCTCGGCGACCTGCGGGAGGAATTGAACGCGACACTCCGGCCGGACCTGTCCGACCTGGCATCGGTGTTCCTGCGCGACCTCACCAACGGCCGCTACACGGAACTCGAGCTCGACGAGGAATATGCGACGGCACTGCTGGACGAGGGTGAGCCCAAGAGCGTCATCTCGGGTGGCGAGGAAGACATCGCCAACCTGGCGCTGCGCCTGGCCATCAGCCAGATGATCGCGGAGCGGGCGGGGCAGCCACTCTCGCTGCTGGTTCTCGACGAGATCTTCGGGTCGCTGGACGAGGACCACCGTGGTGCCGTGGTCGAACTGCTGCGCAACCTCGCTGACCGCTTCCCCCAGGTCATTCTCATCACCCACATCGACTCGGTGCGCGATGGCTTCGACCGCATCGTGCGCGTCACCTTCGACCCGCGACGAGGCACGTCCATTGTCGCCGATGAAGAGCTCGGGGGCCACGATGTGGCGGCCTGACCGAAGCGTGCACGGGCCCGATCGCGCCACGAGCGCCGACGTCGAGCCGCTCAACCGGCTCTTCACGGAGGCCTTCACCGACCGCTATGCGCGCGACGGACTGTCCGGCGTCCGTGTGCCGCCACTCACGCCTGCCGTCTGGCGCTATGCGATCGAGGATGCCGCAGAGGGTGCAATGCTGTGGCGCGATTCAGATGGGCAGCTTGCCGCGTTCACCATGGTGCATCAGTCGGGCACCGAGGGATGGATGGGCCCGATCGCCGTCCGGCCGGATCGCCAGGGCGGCGGCGTGGGTCGCGCGGTGGTCGCCACCGGCATCGACTGGCTCCGGGCGCGGCGGGTGCGCACCATCGGCCTCGAAACCATGCCACGCACCACCGACAACATCGGGTTCTATGCGCGGCTCGGCTTTGTGCCACGGCACCTTACGATCACGCTGGTGCGTGACGCCGTGCGCGCCGTGGCGAGAGAGGCCTCGCGGCTGTCGGCTGGGAACGTGGCTGCGGGCATTGAGGAATGCGCCGAACTGACCGCGCGCGTGGCACCGGGCGTCGATTTCTCGCGGGAGCTGCTGCTCACGCATGAAATGGCGTTGGGGGACACCACGCTCGTGCACCGGAACGGGAGGCTGGTGGGCTTCGGCCTCTGGCAGGCCACGCCACTCGCCGCGGGCCGTCCGCGGGACGAGCAGCGGGTGCTCAAGGTGGTGGCAACGGACGATGCGGCGTTCGAGCGTGTCGTCGACGGGTTGCAGGCTGACGCCATCGCGTCGCGATTGCGCCGCACCGCCATCCGGTGCCAGACGGAGCTGAGCCGGACGTACACGCACCTCATCGGGCGGGGGTTCCGGGTGCACTGGACCGACCTGCGCATGACACTGCCGGAATTTCCCGAGCCGGAGACGAACGGGATCATGATGTCGAACTGGGAGATCTAGGAGGAGCGGCAGGAGCGGCACGGCAGCGCCAAGCCGCCAAGGCGGCAGGAAATTACCTGGGCAGTGCCGCGCGGCCTGACCGCGATCAGGAGTCGTCCAGTCTGCCGCGCGGCGAGAGCCCGGGCTCTGTCGAGGCTTGTCCATCCATCCGACTGCATGAACCCCAGATCGCGAGCAATTTCCAGCAGACACTCCGCCTCTGAAAGGGAGCCGTGCGCAATGTCCAGGAATCGCGCAAACTCCGTCGCGCCCCGTCTTGCGGATCCCTCGGCAATGTTGGCTTCCGCGGATACGGCCGCGCGCCGCAATTGCGACGTTAGACCATACTTCTCGTCAGTCGGCCAGTGTCGTGTAGCGTGATAGACGCCGAGCGTAAACGCATGACAAGCTTGCCAGGCATGAAACCGACGATAGCTCCGATCGACATCGGTGTGCATCGATAAAAGTGCATGAGTCGAGCCGGCAATGCGCCCCGATAAATCCTGGGCCGTATCATTGTGCTGCCCAGCCGCCCTTGCCCTCTTGGCGCTCCTGGCGTCCTGGCGCTCTTCAGCTCCTGGCGCCCTGGCGGCCTGGCCTCCTGCGCGCCTCCCTCAACGCAATCCACCTCACCAGCAACAGAATCCCGACCGCGTACAGCCCATTCGGCAATCCACTGGGCACGTGCCGTACGAAGATCAGCACAAGCCATGCGGCGAGTGACGCGATGGCGATGACGAGCGAGAGCGTGGGTGCCATGACCGATATTCCTTGTTGACGGTCCGCCAATGGTATCCTACCTTATGTGTGGTTCGGTGGCGGGGATCTACGTTATCGAGCCGATAAGTCTGGCCCAGGACCCAGATATTGTGGCCGCTGCCATGCCCCCCGGGGGAAGACAAACGCCATGACGAGGGTGCCGAGCATTCCGGTTGGGCTTCAGTAACCCTCCCCGTCGCCGTTTCTTCAGCATGCGCCGGCTCCGTGCGGGGTCGGCGTTTGCTTTTTGGGGAACATACCGGGGCGCCTCGGGTGCCTCACGCATACTCCTGACCGTCGGGGCTGCTCCATGCCGAGATGCCGCGTCACGCGTCGTGTGCACTTCAATGCCGCGCACCGCCTGCACAATCCTGCCCAATCCGATGCCTGGAACGTGGCGACATTCGGGGCGTGCAACAACCCCAACTTCCACGGGCACAACTACGAGCTCGACATCAGCGTGGACGGCGAGGTCGACCCGGTCTCGGGATACGTGCTTGACCTCAATACGCTGAAGCAGCTCGCCGAGGATCGGGTGCTGAGGCATCTCGATCATCGCAACCTGAATCTCGACGTGGCGTGGTTCGCCATGCTCAACCCGACGTCCGAGAACCTGGCCATCGTCATCTGGCGCGAGCTGCGCGGCGCGCTGCCCGCCTCGCTCGCACTGAGTGTCCGTCTCTGGGAGACCCCGCGAAACTATGTCGACTATGCCGGCGAATCCTGACCTCACGATCGCCCCGCACGTCCGCGAGATCCTCGCGGCGCTGGGCGAGGATCCCGATCGGGAGGGCCTGCTCAAGACCCCGGAACGGGTCGACAAGTCGCTGCGATTTCTCACCCAGGGCTATGAGCAGAACCTGAAGGACGTGATCGGTGACGCGCTCTTCGACGAACCGCACGAGAGCATGATCCTGGTGCGCGACATCGAGCTCTACTCGCTCTGCGAGCATCATGTGCTGCCGTTCTACGGCCATGCGCACGTGGCCTACGTGCCGCACGGGCGCATCATGGGCCTGTCGAAGGCGGCCCGGATCGTGGACATGTTCGCCCGGCGCCTGCAGGTGCAGGAGCGCCTGACCGACCAGATAGCCGACGCCATCATGGAGGTGCTCGAGCCGCGCGGCGTCGGCGTCGTGATCGAGGCCGCCCACTTCTGCATGATGATGCGTGGCGTGCAGAAGCAGAGCTCGCGCACGGTCACGAGCGCGCTGCGCGGGATCTTCCGGGATGACTCACGGACGCGGGACGAGTTCCTGCGACTGGCACGCTCGTCCTCCCCATGAGCCTGCTGTCGGGCCGTGTGGCAGTCGTCACGGGGGCATCGCGCGGGATCGGCGCGGCCACCGCGGCGGCGCTGGCGGCCTCCGGTGCCCGCGTGATCGGTGTGGCGCGATCGATGTCCGGCCGCGCATCCGGCGACGGCATACTCGGCATACCCTGTGACCTTACCGATCTCCCGGCCTGGACGGCGACGGCCGCGCGCATCCTCGACGAGTTCGGTGCACCGGATATCGTGGTGAGCAATGCCGGCGCCTTCACGATGAAGCCGTTTGGTGCGACGTCACAAGCCGAGTTCGACGCGCAGCTGGATGCCAACCTGCGCGCGCCATTTGCCGTGGCGCGGGCACTCCTGCCGGCCATGCGCACCGCCGGGCGCGGCACCTTCGTTCACGTCGGAAGCATCGCGGATCACCTGGCGCTGCCGGGCAACGCCGCCTATGCCGCCAGCAAGTTTGGCCTGCGTGGCTTCCACGAGGTCGTGGCCGCCGAGTACCGCGGCAGCGGGGTCAGGCTCGCTTTGGTGTCGCCGGGAGCCACCGATACCGCCATCTGGGACGTGGTCGATCCCGATCGCCAGCCCCATCTCCCCAACCGGTCGCAAATGCTTCGTCCCGCGGATGTGGCCGAGGCGGTGATGTTCGTGCTGACGCGGCCAGCCCACGTGCAGGTGGACTGGCTCCAGCTTGGCTCCGCCTGACCGGCTCGATCAGCGTTGATGCTTCTCCCCGGACACATCACTCCAGGAAGGTGATTTCGATCATGCGGCATGTCCGTGCATTCCCGCTCTTGCTGCTGGCACTGGCGTCCCCCGCTGCGGCGCAGCGAGCAGCACCGGCGCTTCCCGATTCGGCTGGCTGGGGTGTCCAGGTGCTGACCGACGTGACGGCGCCCGACGGCGCCCGGTGGGTTGGCAGCTACGGAGAGGGAATCTTCGTGCTGCGCCCGGGAGCCAGCAAATGGCAGCGGATCCGCACCGACACGACCGACACGTCGATCTCCTTCGACTTCGTGAACGCCATCGCCTTTGGCCCGAAGGGCGTGGTGTGGTACGGCACGGTGGGAAATGGCTGGGGAGTTTCGCGTGATGGGGGCGCCACCTGGCGAAACTGGACCATCAAGCAACTCGGGCCGGAGTGGCAATATGTCGCTCCCGAGGGGATCAGCACGCGCGGCGACACCACGGTCATCGGGACGGCCGATGGGGTGCAGATCACCACCGACCAGGGCGAGCACTGGACGGCGATCATCGACGGCACCGGGCCACCTGCGCGTGGTCCGGCCGACACGGCGCTCGTCCTGCTCGATGACGAATACGTGCTCTCGCTCTCCGCGGTGAAGGGCGGGTGGGGCATCCGAACGCTCACCAGCTCGATGATTCTTGCTGCGGCGGGCGGCACCTGGCGCCGTGGTGGCGCATATGATGCCCCGGCCCGGGTCGCCACCAGGGTGACGGGGGCGCCGCTCTCCTGCGGATTCTCCAAGGGTGCCCCAACGTGCCCGCGCATGAAGGGGGCTGCCAGCGCGGCCTCGGCACCCGCGGCGCCGCGCACGACCTGGTTCATTCGACCAATCGCGCCGCCCGCCAACGACCAGATCGACCAGACCTACCGGTACGGCTCGACGATGGGTGGATACTTCCAGCAGCATCAGGGCGTGGAGTTCAACAACCCCGATGGCACGCCGGTGCTCGCGATCGGTGACGGTCGTGTAGTCTATTCGGGTCGAGCGGAGGAGGGTGCGAAGACGGTCGGCATCCTGCATGACCGCCGGCTGGTCGTCGGCAAGGACACCCTGTTCATCTTCTCGGTCTACTACCACAACAGCGCGCTCGACGTCGCCGTGGGCGACCGGGTGCATGCCGGCCAGCCGATTTCGCGAGTGGGAAACACCGGTCGCGCCACCAACGATCACCTGCACCTCGAGGTGCATGCGGCGCCTGACTCGATGGTGAAGCCCATCATCGACTCGCTCAACCGCTACCCCGTCTACACGACCAACCCGGAGCTCTGGATTGCACCACTGCCGGGGACGGGCATCGTTGCAGGCGTCGTGCGCGACTCGTCGGGTGCGCGGGTCAAGCAGGCGCGGGTCTATGGCCTGGTGAAGCCAACGCCGCGCGAGACGCCGTATGCCTATGCCGAGACCTACGGTGACAAGAACCATCCCAATCCGATGTACGGAGAGGATTTTGCCGTCGGTGACGTGCCGCCGGGTGAGTACCTGATGGGGGTGGACATAGGGGGGAAGCCGGTACTGCGCCGCGTGAAGGTCGAGGCGGGCAAGATGACCTGGGTGGAATTCCGTCCCTAGTGTTCATCGAGCTGACGGATCACCTCCGCTGTCCCAACGAGCATGAGGAGGCCTATATGGTCCTCCTTCCGGATGAGGTGGTGCAACGCTCGGTGCGGAGCGGGGAACTCGGGTGCCCGGTGTGCCGGCGTTCCATCCGGATCGTCGATGGCGTGGTCGATTCCGGCGATGCGCCGCCACCGGATGAGACACCGGTCGCGCTTGGCGGCGACGCAATCGCGGCACTGACCGGCCTCGGTGGACCGGGCGGGTTCCTCGTGCTCGTGGGCCCCATCGCGGGGCAGTGGCGCGAGGTGTCGCGCAGCCTTCCCGGCGTTGGCCTGGTTGCGGTAAACGGGCCGCCGGCTGTCAGCGATGAGCCGGGTGTGAGCGTGCTCCGTGGAGCGCGCCTGATGCTCAAGTCGTCGTCGATGCGAGGGGTGATACTGAGCGGAAAGCTGGATGGAGGCGGAGCGTGGGTGCGCGAGGCGGCGCGCGTGCTCCTGCCGGGCCTGCGAGTGGTTGGTCAGGGAGCCGCGCCGGATCCCGCATTGCTGGAAATGGTGGCGAGCGCCGAGGACTGGTGGGTGGCGGTGCGCCGCTCGCGCTGAGTCAGATGCCCGGTGGCGGGGCCCCAAGGTAGGCTGCCTCGATCCGGTCCTTGTAACGCTGCTCCACGACGCGACGCCGCACGCTCAGCTTCGGTGTCAATTCTCCCTTCTCGATGCTGAAATCCTCCGCAATGAGCACGAATTTCTTCGGGACTTCATAGCGGGCCAGTCCGCGCAGCTGCTTCAGCACTTCCCGCTCCATCTTCGCATTGGTCTCGGATCGCGCCAGCAGGGCCTCGTCCGTGATGTAGGTGTAGTTGTGCCGCGCGGCCCAGGCCCGCAACAACGCGACGTTGGGAACGACCAGCATGATGGGATAGGCCCGCCGGTCACCCAGCATGACGGCATTGAGCACCCACTTGCTGGTGCGCACGGCATTCTCGATCGGCTGTGGGGCGATGTTCTTGCCGCCGGCCGTGACGATCAGGTCCTTCTTCCTGTCCGTGATCTTGAGGAACCCATCGGCGTCGAACTCGCCGATGTCTCCCGTGTGGAACCAGCCATCGGGATCGAGCGCCTCGCGCGTTTCCTCGCGGCTTGTTATAGTAGCCGCGCATGACGTTGGGCCCGCGGGTCACGATCTCGCCGTCGGGCGCGATCCGCACCTCGACACCGGGTATCAGCTTGCCCACGGTGCCGAGGCGCACCGCCTCGAAACTGTTGACGCTGATGACCGGGGAGGTCTCGGTGAGGCCGTAACCCTCCATCACCGGCAATTTCGCCGCAAAGAAGAATCGTGCGATATCGGCGTTGAGCGGCGCCCCGCCCGAAACGAAGAATCGCAGGCGCCCGCCGGTTCGCGCCCGGAGCTTCGAGAAGACCAGCCGGTCCGCCACCCGGCGCTGCGCGGCGAGTGCCATGGGAATGGGCCGCTGCGCGAGCTCGAGATCGGCGCAGCGCTCGCCCACGCGCCGGGCCCAGAGAAAGATCTTCCGCTTGGCCGCCGACCCGCTCTGCGCGTTCTCCTGCACCCGGGCGAAGATCTTCTCGTAGAGGCGGGGCACCGCGCACATGAGCGTCGGCTTCCGCTCGACCATGTCCGCCGCGACGGTATCGATGCTTCCCGCGTAGTTGATCACGGCGCCCGCGTGGAGCATCAGGTAGTGCCCGGCCATCCGCTCGAAGATGTGCGAGAGGGGAAGGAACGACAGGCACTCCTGCAACTCAGGACTCTCCTGAATGGGAATGCACTGCAGGCCGGCGAGGACGTTCGAGGTGATGTTGCCGTGCGTCAGCATCACGCCCTTGGGATCGCCGGTCGTCCCGGAGGTGTAGATGATGGTCGCGAGGTCGTCCGCGCGCGCCATCAGTGCCGCCGACTGCCATCCTTCGGACGGGAGTGCCGCACCGGCACGCTCCAGCTCACCCAGCGACATGATCCCGGGACCCGCGGCCTCGGCATCGAACGCGATGATGCGCCCGAGGCCGGGAAGTCCGGGGCGCGCCTGCAGCACCTTGTCGAGCAGGGCCCTGTTGGACACGAAGACCAGGCTCGCGCCGCTGTCTCGCAGGATGTACTCGACCTGCGCTGCCGGAAGGGTCGGGTAGATCGGCACGTCGGTGCGCGCCAAGCGCGAGCGAGGCGTAGTCGACGATGGCCCACTCGGGCCGGTTTTCGGCCAGGATGGCGACCCGATCGCCCCGCTGCACGCCGAGGTTGGTGAGGCCGAGGCTGACCGCGCGCACGCGCGCCAGGAACTGGGCATAGGAGATATCGGTCCAGCTGGCTCCCGCAGGCTTGAACCGGAGGAAGACCGGGCGCGACCCGTAGCGCTCCAGCGCGCCGAAGAAGAGGTCGTTGAGTGTGGCGGGGTCAGGTGTGGAGGTCATGCCGCTCCCTCCGGCTTACTGGAACAGGATCAGGAACTGCTGGCCCGAGCCGGGCACCGGACGGCCGTTCGACTGCAGGGAGCTCACCTGCACTATACAGGTATCGGGGGCCGTCCTGCCGACTACGCGCTTGACGATGACTGTCGAAAACGGGGTCCCGTCGGCCCCGGACAGCACGGTGTCAGCCTGGGCGTTGTTGATCAGCGTCACGGTTTGCACCCCGGTCGTATCGGCCCAGGTGGGCTGTACGATGTTGAACGCCAGCTTGCGGCCCACCACGGGTCCGGCCGGGTTGAAGGATGAGATCACCGGCACCAGTGCGATGGAGGTGGTCTGGTCGGACGCGACCGTCTGTACCGAAGGGATCGGCATCACGATGGTGTCGGCGCGGGCCTGGATGGTCAGGGTGAAGAATCCGGTGGTGAGCCCGCTCAGCACGGCCTGGAGCCGGCCCTGCGTCGCCGGCTTGGCCCCGGTGACAAGTCCGGTGGCGGAGTTGATGATGACGATCGACGTGTCGTCGGGTGTCACCCATTGTACCGGCGCGGCGACGCTGTCGCCGTTCTGGTCGAGCGGAATGGCGATGTAGCGTGTCGTGTCGCCGAAATCGATTATGGGTGGTTGCGGTGCCACCACCTGGATGGCGATCACGCCATCGGCGAGCTCATTGGCGTTGCTGCATGCGGCGAGTACCACGACCAGCGCGATGCGCGGAAGGAGCCTCACTGCGACTCCGGTTGTGCGGTCAGCTGCCGGAGGGCCTCCTCGGCGTGCTGCACCCATCGCTCCGCGTCGGTTCCCTTGGGGGGCCGCGCCAGGAACTCGCGCAAGTGCACCGATGCGGCCTCGCCCTCGCCCCGCTTGAGCAGGAGGAAGGCCAGTCCGTAGTGCGCCCCACCCAGCGTCGGGTCCACCTCTAGCGCGCGACGGTAGAGCCGGATGGCCTCCTCCTGCTGTGCCGTCTTGGTGAAGGCGATCGCCATGTTCAGCATGATGCGTGCGTCGTTGGGGTTGTCACGATGGGCGAGGCGATAGGAGGTCAGCGCCGCCTCGTAGTCCCCCTGACGCTCCAGGGCGAGCGCCTCATTCAGGTAGTCCAGCCGCTGGGGGCTGAGGTTATCCTTGGAGCCGAACAGTCGTCGCCAGAGGCTCATGAAGCGGGGGCGTGCTCCGCGTGTAAGTGAAAGACTGGCCTGCGCGTGGCTGCGCCGGATAGTATTGTAGTCCAAGGGCGCAGAGCACCGCAACGCGGCGCACATCACTGCCATCCGCTGCCCCGCGCCATTTGCACACCTTACCTGCCTGGGAGCATCCATGCGCCAGCCCCCGCCCCCCGGACCACGCGGCACCCTCGTCGTGGACTGGCCCTTTTTCGGCGAGATCTGCCGCGCCCTCGCGCTGCGGGTGGCCCGGGAGTACCAGCCCGAAGTCGTGCTCGGCATCGCAAAGGCCGGCGTCATCCCCGGCGCCGTGGTGGCGTCCATCCTGCAGTGCGACTTCGCCTCGATGATCGTCACCCGGCAGTCGAAGGACGCCGAGCCCGTGCTCGTGGCCGGCCCACCCTCGACCATCAAGGGTCGGCGCGTCCTGGTCGTGGACGAGACCTGTGACACGGGACACACCATGAAGCTGGCCCTGAACGAAGTGCGCGCATTGCGGCCGGCCGAGGTCAAGAGTGCCGTGTCCTTCAAGACCGGACCGTACATGCCGGACTACCACGCCTTCGAGACGGAAAACTTCATCATCCTGCCCTGGGACCGCGAGATCGTGCAGGACGGCGAGCTCGTCGTGCGCCCCGACTACGCCGCCCGCCTGGGCTGATCCCGTTGCTCGATCGGCTGCAGGAAGCGGTTCGTCAGTCGCGCGCTGATTACACCGACATCCGCGTGGAACGGTCCGCGATCACCTCGATCGCGTGGCGCGGCCGTCGCCTCGAGGGCGCCAGCACCGGCAGCGACATGGGCGGGACCGTGCGCTGCCTCAATCACGGGCACGGGTGGGGCGTCGCGACCTTCAACCGGCTCGACGACCTCGAGGCCCGGACAGCGCGCGCTCATGAGCTGTCCCTCGCCGTGCGGCCCCCCGAGCCGGTGGAACTGGCGCCCGCGCCGGCACGGGAGGGTCACGTTCAGCCGGCGCTCGCCGACGACCCGCGCGACGTGTCACTCCTCGACAAGCGCCGTTATCTCGAGCACCTGAACGGTGAGATGCTCCGGTTTGACCGGCGCGTGGTGGACACCCAGTCGGCCTATCGCGACGAGGTGAGCGAGTGCTGGTTCGTCAATTCAGAGGGCACCGCGCTGCACGAGCTGCGGCCCCAGGTGACGCTGTCGGCGCTGGCGGTGGCGCGTGACGGCGGCGTGCTGGAGCGCGCGGTCGAGTCGACCGGGGCCCGCGGTGGCTGGTCCAGGGTCAAGGACCAGGACGAGCTCTTCCGCATGGCGGCGCGGCGCGCAGTGGGACTGCTCGACGCTCGGCCGGTCCGCAGCGGCAGCTACCCCGTCGTGCTCGATCCGCGCCTCGCCGGCGTCATCGCGCACGAGACGGTGGGTCACCTCTGCGAGGCCGACACCCAGCTCGATGACCCCGTGGCCGCCCGGATCGCCACGCCGGGACAGCGACTCGGCAGTAACGTGCTGACGATCGGCGATGACGGCAGTGTGCTCGGGTTGCGCGGCACCCTGCCGTTCGATGACGAAGGCACCCTTCCCAGCAATACGATCCTGCTGCAGCATGGCGTGGTGGTTGGCCGGCTCCATTCCCGCCAGACCGCCGCGCGATTTGGTGAACGTCCGACCGGGAACGCACGGGCGCTCTCCTTCCGCCATGCGCCGCTCGTGCGACTCACCAATACCTATATCGCGAACGGCAGTGGCACCTTCGCGGACCTGCATCCGCGACGTCAAGCTCGGTGTCTATGCCTGCGATGCCGTCGGCAGCCGGCACCGCGGCGACAGTTACTCGTTCACCGCGGGTCACGGGTACATGATCCGCGACGGCGCGCTGGCGGAACCGGTGAAGGGTGTGGTGCTGGTGGGATTCGTCACCGAGCTGCTCGGCGCGGTCGATCGCGTCGCCGGCGACTTCCACTGGCACGAGTCGGGCGGCGGTTGCGGCAAGGCGGGTCAGTCGCCCCTCCCCGTCGCGGAGGGGGCGCCACACGTGCGCCTGCGCGATGCCGAAGTCCGCGGGCAGGCGCCATGATCACGCGATTGCTGGAGTCGCTGCGAGGCCGGGTGCAGATGGCTGATGCGTCGATGAAGACGGATGAGACTCTGGGCGTCCGCCTCCAGGATGGCGAGGTCATCGCAGCGCATACCACGGAGCAGGAAGGATGCAACCTGCGAGTGGTGATCGAGGGGCGGAGTGGCCATGCGGGCACCACGACCTCCGACACGAGCGCACTGGTCGAGGCGGCGATGGCTTCCGCCGCAGCTGGTGAGCTGGCACCCCTCATCATGCCGGCCCCGTCGCCCCTGCACCGGGTACAGACGCACATCCCGCGCGCGGCATCGGCGACGACCACGGAACTGGTGCACGCCGGTCGCATGCTCACGGATCGCCTGTCCCACAGCGGACGCACCATCGCGGTGCATGTCGAGCGGTCCGTGGGATCGGTGCAGGTCGGCAACACCCGGGGCGTGGACACGGAATACCAGGTCACGCTGGTCGGGCTCGATGTGGAAGCCTGCCAGCAGACCGATGACGCCTTTGTTTCTGCGACGGCGCACCTGGCTGGCGCCGATCTTCCTACACAGCAGGAGATCGAGCTCCTGGTCGCCGACTTGACGGCACGCATGCGCTGGGCAGCTCGCACGGCAGCCTCGCCCGCTGCGACCGCACCGGTGCTCCTGCTGCCGGAGGCCGTGCGCACCTTCCTGGTGCCCCTGCAGCAGGCACTCGTGGGCAAGTCCGTGCTGCTCGGCACGTCGCCACTGGGCGACCTCATCGGCGAGTCGGCACTGCACCCGAGCCTCTCCCTCACGGACGATCCCTTGCAGGATTGCCAGGCCGGCTCGAGACCGATCGACGATGAGGGCGTACCGAGCTTCCGGTCGCCACTGATCGAGGAGGGCGTGCTGCGCCGGTTCATCCACGATCTCGAGTCGGGCGCGCTGGCGGCGCGGCCCTCCACCGGGCACGGGCGACGATCCACCTTCGGGAAGCCGCAGGCGGCGTTCTCCAACCTGGTGCTGCATGGCGGCGAGGCCAGTCTCGAGGCCCTGCTGGCGCAGATGGGCGATGGGCTGCTGGTGGACGCGGTCGCGGGTGGAACCGGCGGGAGTTCCCGGTCGGGCACGTTCACCCACCCGGTGGTTCTGGGCTATCGAGTGCAGGGCGGGGAGGTGACGGGCCGCGTGGAGGGCGTCGTCATTGCCGGGAACGTCTTCGAGGTGCTCCGCAACGTGGCGGGTGTCGGGCGCGACAGTCGCTGGATCGGGAGCTCCAGCCTCCCACCCCTCCTGCTGGAGGGCATGAGCATCACCCCCCGCTGACCCCGCGCCACCGCTGCAACCATTCCGGGCCCCTCGCCGTCTAAGCCGCGGTACCCAAACTGCCCGGAGGTCCCATGTCCGTCGTTCGCGTGTCGCCTCTCCTGGCGACCCTCGCCCTGCTGCTGCCCGCGGCCGGCTTCGCCCAGAAGCAGTTCACCCTGACCGGCAAGCAGGTCGCGATCTACAACCTGGCCGGCACCGCGACCGTGGTCGCGGGGTCGGGAAACGACGTGGTGGTCACGGCGACACCGGGCGGTGCCGATGCGGGCAAGCTCACGTTCGACGTGGGTGAGGTGCACGACCGCATGGCTTTCCGGGTCATCTACCCCGACGACCACATCGTCTACGACGGTCTGGAGGGCGGCGGCTCGACCGAGATGTCGATCAACAATGACGGCACCTTCGGTTACGACGACCACCACAAGGGTGGTCACGGGCAGCGCGTCCGGATCACCAGCTCCGGTTCAGGGCTGCATGCTCACGTCGACCTGCAGATCGCGGTGCCGGAAGGGAAGGACGTCGCGGTGAACGTAGGCGTGGGACACATCACGGCGACCAATGTGAAGGGTGACATCAAGCTCGATACCTCGAGCGGCCAGGTGGATGCCACCGGGATTACCGGCGACCTGCTGGTCGATACCGGTTCCGGCAGCGTGAAGGTGACGCGGATCTCGGGATCGTCGATCTCCATCGATACGGGGTCGGGCGACGTGAACGGCACGACGATCAGCGCGCACGACGTGGACGTGGACACTGGCTCCGGCGATGTATCGATGAATGACGTTACCGCGGAGCGGATTTCGCTCGACACCGGGAGTGGCAGCGCGACGCTGAGCCTCACCAACAGGCTCACCGAGCTCAAGATCGACACGGGGTCGGGCGATGTGACGGTCCGCCTGCCGGAGACGACCGGGGCGGCGCTGTCGGTGGAGACAGGCAGTGGGCACGTGACGTCAGACCTCCCGATCAAGGTCCGCCGTACCGACGAGGATCAGCTGGTGGGCACCATCGGTGACGGGTCGGGCAAGATCGACATCGATACGGGGTCGGGCAACGTTAAGCTGCTGAAGAACTAGTTCGCGTCGCGGGACTGGTAGACGGTGCTGCCACCGAGGACGGTGCGCAGCACCCTGGCATCGAGGATCTGGTCGTCGGGGACGGTCATGATGTCGCGGTCGAGGATGACGAAATCGGCATACTTCCCCGGTGTGAGACTCCCGACGTCATTCTCCATGAAGGCCGCATAGGCGGGCCAGAGCGTGAGGCTGAGCAGGGCCTCATCGCGGCTCAGGCGCTGCGCCGGGTACCAGCCGCCAACCGGGAACCCCTTGGCGTCCTGGCGCGTGACGAAGGAGTGAAAGGATACCAGCGGGTTGTCCGATTCTACCGGCATGTCGGATCCGTTGGGTATGATCACCCCGGTATTTCGCAGCGACTTCCAGGCATAGGCTCCCTCGAGCCGTGACGTTCCCAGGCGATCCGCGACCCAGTACATGTCGCTCGTCTGGTGGCTGCCCTGCATCGAGGGGATGACGCCGAGCTGGGCGAACCGCGGAATCTCCGCGGGCGCGAGTATCTGCGCATGCTCCACCCGGAAGCGGTGATCCGGGGTCGGCACCTGCCGCAGCGCCGACTCGTAGATGTCGAGCACGGTGCGATTGGCCCGGTCGCCGATGGCGTGCACCGCCATCTGGTAGCCGGCTCGGAGTGCCCGCACCGCGACGGACTCCACCTGCACCGGTGGAATCTTGAAGAGCCCGGTGTTGCCGGGATCGTCGCTGTACGGCGCGAGGAGTGCCGCCCCGCGGCTGCCGAGCGCGCCGTCCAGCTCGATCTTCACGGCGCGGATCCAGAGGTGCCCGTTGTCGATCCCGATCCGCGGCGGCAGCGCCAGCTGCGCCCGCACGAATGGCGACGAGTCGCTTTCGGCGTAGATCATGAGATAGTCGCGCAGGTTGAACTTGCCGTCCCACGCCAGCGACTGATAGGTGTCGAGCTCCTGCGGCCCGATCCCCGGATCATGGATGCCGGTCAGGCCGACGCGGTTGAGTTCCGTGACCGCGACCAGCGTGGTGGCTCGGCGCACGTCGGGCGGGTCATCCGGGATCACCCGTTCGACCAGCGGGAACGCGCCGTCGATGAGGACACCGGTCGGTTCACCGTCAGCCGCGCGTACGATGCGGCCACCGGCCGGGTCCGGCGTCTTCCTCGTGATGCCGGCGAGCTGCAATGCCTTCTTGTTGACCAGCGCGGCGTGTCCATCGACTCGCCGGAGATATACTGGATTGTCCGGCGTTGCCGCCGAGAGCGCGGCATTGGTGGGGAAGTCGGTGCCCCAGAGGTTCTGGTCCCAGCCGCGTCCCCTGATCCAGCTGCCCGGTGGCGCCTCACGGGCGCGAGCCTTCACGAGCGCCACGACCGAGTCGTACGATGGGACCCCGCGCAGGTCGAGCGTCGAGAGGATGAGGCTCAGGTTCCTGAGGTGCGCATGTGCGTCGATGAACCCCGGATAGAGCGGATGGCCACCGGCATCGATGCGTTTCGTCGCAGGGCCAGCCAGGGCGATGACCTCGGCGTCCGACCCCACCAGCGTGATGCGGTCACCGGTAATCGCGAGCGCCTGCGCGCGAGGATGGGCCAGGTCTACGGTGTAGACCTGGGCATTGGTGACGATGAGGTCGGGGGGATGGGACTGGGACAGTAGCGGAGTGACGGCAACTTGCAGGAACAGGAACGGCGTAAGAAGTGAGAGGTAAGTAGTAAGCGGAAGGGCTTCACGCCTCACCGGTCATGTTGTGCCACTCACCTCTCACTTCTCACCTCTCACCTGTCACGTTTTTTCAGGCCAGCCCCAGCGCCTCGCCATACGCCATGCCCTGCGCCATGCGATCGTAAACCGCACCCAGCGTCTCGGGTGCACCAGCGAGGAACCGGGCGCGCGGATCGCCACGCGAGGGGCACTCCACCTGCATGACGGCGGTGACCTGACCGGAGAGCCTGCCGAAGAACTCCGCGAGCATGCCGCAGCTCACATGACAGGACGGGTACTCGCTCGATCCGGGCTCGCCCGCCTCGGCCCAGTCGATGGCATCGAGTGCCAGCACGGCATCGCCGAGCGGGCGCGCGGTAAGGGGGCCCCAGCCCATCTCGGTAAAGAAGCGGGAAAGGACCTCGCTCAGGAATGCCTGGTCGAGATCGCCCGGATCGGCCAGCTGATAGGTCTGCTGCAACCAGCTGGCGTAGGCGGTGTACAGCTCGGCCCCGCCGGCGAAACCCGCTTCCTGCAGGTACGCCGCGGTCTGCACACCGACCTCGCGCTCGAGGGTGGTGCGCAGTTGCTGGAAGAAGCGGCGGCCGACGCCGACGCAGTGGCTGGATGCAAGGAAGTCTGGTGTCATGTCTGTTTCGAGTGGGAGTCTACGGCGTGCGACCAAGGCGGCGCAAGAGATCCGCCTCATCGATCACGGCAATACCCAGTTGCTTCGCCTTGTCGAGCTTGCTGCCGGCATCGTCCCCGGCCACCACAAAACTGGTCTTCTTGCCTACCGTGCCGGCAACTTTTCCGCCGGCTGCCTCGATCAGCCCGGTCGCCTCCGACCGGCTCAGGGTCGGGAGGGTACCGGTGAGGACAATCGCCTGCCCCTCGAGGACGCCCCCGCTCACCACCATCTGTGGTTCGCTGAAGGTGAGTCCCGCAGCGCGAAGCCGCTCGATGAGGTCCCGGTTGCGCGGGTCGCCGAAGTACTCGGTCACAGCGTCGCCGATGGCACCGCCGATGCCGTGAACGCCGTCGATGGCGGCGCGGTCGGCGTTCATGAGTGCGTCGAGCGTGCCGAATCGGCGCGCCAGCACCTGGGCTACCTGCTTGCCGACGTGCCGGATGCCAAGGCCGTACAGCAGGAGCGAAAATGGCTGCTGGGTGGAGTGCCTGATCGCCTGAACCAGTTGCTGTGCCGATTGCCTGGCAAAGCGGTCCAGCGTGAGCAGCCGCTCGGTGTCCAGCTGATACAGGTCGGCCACGTCGCGAATGAGATGGGCATCGAGCAGCTGCCGTACACGCTCGTACCCCAGGCCCCGGACGTCCATCGCCCCTCGTCCGGCGAAGTGCACTATTCCTTCCAGCACCCGTCCGGGGCACTGCACATTGGGGCAGAACTGGACCGCCTCCTCCTCTGAGCGCTGTACCGGCGTGCCACAGATGGGGCAGTGATCGGGCATCACGAACGGTGTCTCGCTGCCGTCGCGCCGCTCGCGCAGCGGTCCCAGCACCTGCGGGATCACCTCGCCCGCCCGCACCACCTCGACCCAATCGCCTTCGCGGATGTCCTTCTGCGCGATGACGTCCTCGTTGTGGAGCGTGGCTCGCGACACGGTCACGCCGCCCAGCTCCACCGGCTCGAGTTCGGCCCACGGGCTCAGGGCGCCCGTCCGTCCCACGTTGATGCGGATGGCGCGGAGCTTCGTGACGGCAACCTCGGGCGCGAACTTGCGCGCGATGGCCCAGCGCGGCTCCCGGTCGCTGATCGTGCCGAGTTCCTCCTGCAACGACAGCTTGTCGACCTTCACCACGACGCCGTCGGCGGCGAATGGAAGGTCGGGCAGGAGGGCCTCCAGCTTCGTCACGGCCTCCTGCACCGCTTCCATCGACGCCGCGCGGCTTCGGTGGGGTTCCACCTGGAAGCCCCACTGGGCGAGCCGGTCCAGCAGGCCATGCTGGCTCGTGAGGCCGGTGGCGCCCTCCAGCACCTCGACCGTAAAGGCGAACATCCGCAACCGGCGGCGTTTTGTGACCTCGGGATCGAGTGTCCGGAGCCCGCCAGCTGCTGCATTGCGGGGATTGGCGAAGAGCGGCTCGCCCGCCTCCTCGCGTTCGCGGTTCACCTGCTCGAAGTTCCTGAAGGGGAGATAGACCTCGCCGCGCACCTCCATCAAGGCGGGATGGCCGGTGCCGTGAAGCTTCAGCGGAATATCGTGGATCGTGCGGAGGTTGCTCGTAATGTCCTCGCCAATCAGTCCGTTGCCGCGCGTCGTACCCCGCAGGAGCCGCCCGCCCTCGTAGGTCAGGCTTACCGCCGCGCCATCGATCTTCACCTCGAGCGTGTACCCGGAGCTCCGCACGGCGTCGGCGAGCCGTGCGTTCCGCTCCTCCCACGCCACCAGTTCCTCCGGCGAAAAGGCATTCGCCAGCGAGAGCATCGGCCGCGCGTGGGTGTGCTTGACGAGCGAACTGGCGGGGGCGGCACCGACGCGGCGCGTCGGGCTGTCGGGTACCTGCAACTCCGGATGGGCGGCCTCGAGTTCCTGCAGCTCCCGGAAGAGCCGGTCGTACTCGGCATCCGCGATGGTCGGAGCGTCGAGCACGTGATAGGCATGACTGGCCTGCTCGATCCGCTGACGGAGGGTGGCGGCGCGCTCGTGCAGCGCCGCCGCCTTCGAGGTCACCGGCCGGTCGCCTCCTGGGTGATCACCGTCATCGTGACCCCGACGAGGCGATCGATCTCCTCCGAACTCGCGCGGGCGAGCAGGCTCTCGCTCCACGGGCCCTGCTTGTCGGAGAAGGTGTCGAGCAGCCGGCGCATGTAGCCGAGGATGGCGACGCGTTCGCGATCCTGGGCCCGCCCCGCCGGCTCGTCCCCCATCCGCTCCTGCAGGCGCTCGAACCGGTGCGCGTTGCGCAGCGCCTTGGCGGTCAGGTTGGCCACCACCTTGCAGAACTGGATGTCGGATTCGGAGAACGACGGGCCGTCGCGGAAGGTGCGCAGGAAGATCGCGCCGATCGCGACGGCTCTCCAGGTGATGGGCACCACGGTGATCGTCTTGACCCGGCGGCTGAGGAGCTGCCCGCGCACATGCTTGAGCGCCGGGTCGTCCGCGGCGTCGGCGATGAACACGGTCTCGCCGGTCTGCAGGGCGCGCTTGAGTTCCGGGTAGCGGTCCACATCCACCACGTAGTTGCGGATGCTGGGGTCCTCGTAGCTGGCCACCAGGCGCACCGTCTCACCGCCGCGCTCCATCAGGAAGATGGAGCAACGGTCGAGCCCGAAGGTCTCGCCCAGGCGTCGTGCCACGGCCTGCACGATGTCAACGAAATGGAGGGAACCCGCGATCTCCTGGAGAATCTCGATCACGGCAAGGAGGTGCTTACGCTCATGCTCGAGGTGCTCGACTCGCTGCTGCAGCCGCTCGAGCTCATCTCCCTGGGCCTGTCCGACCGACGAAGTCATGCGCGGGTCCACTGGTTGGGGATGTGGCAAACCTAATCGCGACAACGGGGTACGGCCACTGATGGAAGCGCTGCTTGGAGGCATGGCTTTCAGGCGGTAAGTTGGACCACCAGTGTCGGTTGCACCGGCGAGCGGAGACACCGTCCCCCGGCCCGGCAAATGGAAGAGATGGGGAGGCTCGAATGTTCGATCGTGACGAATCAGACAGCGGCGGGTTCGCCGCAGGATTGCTGGTCGGTGCGCTGGTCGGGGCGGGGATCGCCCTCCTGTTTGCGCCGGAGAAGGGCGACACGATGCGCCGGAAGCTGGGCAAGCGGGCACGCAAGGTCTCCGAGTCGGCGCGGGAGGCGGTGGAGGAGGCGGCGGAAGAGGTGCGTGACGAGGTGGCCCGGCGGCGGCGCGAGATCGCTCGCAACCTCGGCGTGTAAGGCCCCGGGCGGCGACCAGCCGCCCTACTGCTTGCCGGCGATCTCGGCCAGCAGCCGGACCGCGTCGGCCTTGTACATGGGATCGCCCACATCGGCGACCGGCAGGGTGCCGATGACGGTGAGCTGCTCCCGCGCGGCGGGATAGTTCTCGAGGTCGATGTAGATGAGGGCGAGGTCGAGCCGGTGGTAGATCCAGGTCGGCTTCAGGTACACCGCGCGCTCCATGTACTTCTGCGCGTTGGCCCAGCTGGCCTGGCCAAACACCTTGCCCCCCATGAACGACCTGGCGACGAAGCGCTCGACCCCGGTGACGCGCATGATCTCGGCGTTCCATCGGCCGAGCACATGGTAGGCGCCATCGTGGAACTGGTCGAGGCCGATCGCGTCGAGCGCCTGCTGATGGATCTCGACCGCGCGCCTGATCTGTTCGCGCCGGCTCTTGGTGAGGGCCGCGCGCCCGATCGCCGTGGCGAGCATGAAGTGCGCGTCCGCGCTGTTCGGCAGTAGTGCCACCGCACGGTACGCATCGTCTTCCGCATGCGCGTAGAGTGTGTCGCGCTCGGGACTCTTCACCGAATCCGGCGTGAGCTTGCCCATGTCGACCAGGGTCAGCGACGCCTTCCAGTAAGCTTCGCCGTCACTGGAATCCGCCTTGATCGCGTCATTGTACGCGGTCAGCGCCGCCGGCATGTCCAGGGCGGCACGCGCCGCATTGCCCCGCGCCACATCGGCGCTCGCGGCCGACTGCGCCACCAGCGGTGCAACAGAACCGAGCAGCAGGCAGAGTGCGACGACGGCACGCATGCACGACCCTCCATCGGGACATCCTGGTCAAACGGCGCTGAATGGTGATTCCTGCACTCATCGAGCGCAAGCGAGACGGCGCCCCGCTGACCCCGGCGGAGTGGCATGCCCTCATCAGGGCTTTCGCCAAGGGCGACGTCCCGGACTACCAGATGTCCGCGCTCGCGATGGCGGTGGTATGGCGGGGCATGGAGCCGGACGAGCTCGTGGCACTCACCGATGCGATGCTCGCATCGGGGGACCGTCTGCGATGGCCGGACCTGGGGATGCCGGTGGTGGACAAGCACTCCACCGGCGGTGTCGGCGACAAGACCTCGCTGCTGCTGGTGCCCATGCTGGCGTCCTGCGGCGCGGCCGTCCCGATGATGTCGGGTCGTTCGCTGGGCCACACCGGAGGCACGCTGGACAAGCTCGAGGCGATTCCGGGATTCCGCACTCGCCTCGGCCTGCGCGAAGCGGAGGCGCAGGTACGACGCATCGGCTGCGCCATGCTCGGGCAATCCAGTGAAATCGCGCCGGCCGATGGCAAGCTGTATGCACTGCGTGACGTGACGGCGACGGTTGAATCGGTGCCGCTCATTGCGGCCAGCATCATGTCCAAGAAGCTCGCCGAGGGACTGGGCGGCCTGGTGCTCGACGTGAAGCAGGGCAGCGGGGCGTTCATCCCGTCGCTGGCCGGGGCACTGGAGCTGGCGCGCACCATGGTGCAGCTCGGCGAGTCACGCGACTGCCGGACGGTGGCGCTCGTGACCGCCATGGATCGCCCGCTCGGCTTCGCCTGTGGGAATGCGCTGGAAGTGGAGGAAGCGATTGCCGGGCTGCGGGGTGAGGGCCCCCTCGACCTGATGGAGAAGACCTTCGCCCTCGGGATCGAGATGCTGCTGGTTTCGGGCATCGACTCCGATCCCGGTGCAGCCAGGGCACGGCTCGCACGCTCGATCACCTCGGGCGCAGCCCTCGACCGCCTGCGGCTGCTGGTCGAGGCCCAGGGCGGCAACCCTGCCATCGTGGACGATCCCGGCGCATTGCCCCAGGCGCCCACGACCGAGGTGTGGCACGCGCCATCCGCGGGCTTCGTCGCCGAAGTGACACCTCGAATCATAGGTCGCGCGATCATCGCGCTGGGGGGTGGTCGGCATCGAGTCATGGATGCGGTGGATCATGCCGTGGGTTTTCACATCACGGCCAAGCCGGGCCAGGAGGTGCATCGAGGCCAGCCCCTGGCCACGATTCACGCGCGGGATGCCCACGGCGCTGCCGCCGGTCGTGCGGCGCTCGACAAGGCGGTTCGTATCGGGGAGCACGTTGCACCACTTCCGCTGGTTTCGCATCGGGTCACCGCCGCAGGCGTGGAGGAACTCGGATGAATCTCAGCTCACCGTGGTATGGCATGCTGGCCGCCGTCGCCATGCTTTTCTGGCTGCAGCAGCGACGCCGGCGACACCGGGTTCCGGGCGGCCCCATCATCCATCGCGCGCGGCTGGAAGAGGCCGAGCGCGAGGTTCGGGAGATGCCGGCACGCGACCGGGTGCCGCTGGACGAGCATGATCACTGGGGACCGGGGCCGCGCCCGCCCATCCGCCTCTGACGGCGTGACCCGTCCCGACTAGCTTCCCGCACATGAGCGCACCGCTTACGCTCGAACGGGTTCACGCCGCCCTCGGGCAGGACTACGAAATCATCCGCCTGCTGGGGCAGGGTGGCATGGGGACGGTGTTCCTTGCACGCGAGCGCGCACTCAAGCGTCTCGTTGCCATCAAGGTGCTCGACCCGGACCTCGGTTCCAGTACCGTGTTCCGCGACCGCTTCCAGCTCGAGGCCGAAACGGCTGCACAACTGCAGCACCCGAACATCGTGCCGATCTATCGCGTCGGTGAGGTGGACGGGTTGTCCTATTTCACCATGGGCTACATCGAGGGCGAGAGCCTGGCCGACCGGATGCGCGGCCTTGGCCGCCTGTCGCCGCGTGAATCTCGTCGCATCGCCAGCGAGGTGGCCGCGGCGCTCGGTGCCGCGCATCGGCGGGGCATCATTCATCGCGACGTGAAGCCGCAGAACGTTCTGCTCGACCGGGAAACCGGTCGCGCCATGGTGACGGACTTCGGCATCGCCAGTGTGGGCGCCGCGGCGTCGCGCTCGGAGGACGAGCGACTCACCACGGCGGGCATGGTGATGGGCACCCCGCGCTACATGAGCCCCGAGCAGTCGAGCGGCATTCGTGACCTCACCCCTGCCTCCGACCTCTACGCGCTCGGCATCATTCTCTATGAGATGCTGAGCGGCGAGTACCCGTACCGCCTGGGCCAGCCTCCCAACTACACCCTCGCGCACATCACCGGGACGCCAATTCCATTGGTGACCCGGGTAGGTGACGTGCCACGTGAGCTCGAGGCAATCGACAACCGGCTGCTGGCCAAGGAGCCAGCCGCGCGATTTCACAGCGCGGAGGAACTCGAGATGGCGCTGGCGAACAGCGCCATCTCAGGCGCGGCAACCGTTGCGGTGCCGGCCGAGCGCGCGCGGCGCCGCACGCGCCTGGGGCTCATTGCCGCCGTCGCGGTCGCCATCATGGCAGCGGTGGGCGTGGGCAGCCGCAGGCACGGCAACATGCCCAAGGGGGTCGATCCGCGGAAATCGATCCTGATCGGCTACTTCGACAACACGGCGCAGGATCCGTCGCTCGACTGGCTCCGCGTTGGCGGCGTCGATCTGCTTGCGCAGGCACTGGGTCGCTGGCAGGACCTGAGCGTGGTCGACGCCGAGCGGTTGCTGGACCTGAGCCGCCGGGCCGGTATTCCGATGGGACGAAGGCTCAGTCAGGACGACGTGCTGGGACTGGCTCGCGCGGCCGGGGTGTGGACCGCGACGCTGGGTTCGGTGGTGCGACAGGGCGATTCGCTGGCGCTGACGGTGAAGGTGTACGATGTGGCCGACAACATGCAGCTCGCGTCGGCGCGTGCCACCGTGCCCGGCCAGGGCAACGTGCAGGACGGATTCCGGCAGCTGGCCGGACAGATTCTCGACCTGTCCGGCGCCCCGAAGTCACGAATGGCCGACGTCGAGCCGCCAACGCGCTCACTTGGCGCCTACCAGGCATACATCGAGGGCATCCAGTTGCGGAGCCGGTGGGCCATCGACTCCGCGGTCATGGCGTTCCGCCGTGCGATCTCCGAGGACCCGCACTTCGCGCTCGCGTACTACGAGCTGAGCCAGGCGCTCGTGTGGACCGAGCGCACGAGCCCCCACCCGACGTACGTGGGCTACGCTGACAGCGCGCTTCGGTACGCGACCAACCGGCCGCCACGCGAGCGCCAGCTGCTCGAGGGATACAGTGCGCTCATGCATGCAGACATTCCGGCCGCACGTGCCGCATTCGAGGCACTGTCGCGCTCCGATTCGCTGAATGCCGATGTGTGGGGCTGGCTGGGCTTCGCCGCGCAAGTCGACCTGACGCTGGTGAAGGATGCCGCGGGCCGCGAGCGCCTGCCCGCCAACTATACCGATGCCTATCGCGCCTACCAGCGTGGGCTCGAGCTCGATGGCAGTGACCACCGCCTCTACCTGAACCAGGCCGCACTGCTCATCAGTGCCGCATCGCCCGACCGGCAGGGTGTCGCCGGGTTTCGCGAGCCGCCCAGCGGAGACATCCAGACGCTGATGTTCCGGGTGCCGTCGCGCTGGTACACCCCGGTGCTCGTCCGGGATTCGGTCCTGCTCGTGCCGTCCGAGTCTGTCGGGCTGCGCTATCCGCCCCGCGTGCTCGACTCGCTCCGCACGGCCGCGCGTGACCGGGCCATTGCCGTGGTACGCCGATGGCTCACGGTCGCACCCGACGAGGGCGAGGCTTACCTGATGCTGGCGACGCTCGACTATCTGGATCGCTCCTACGACAAGTCGCTCGTTTCGCTCGCCAAGGCGGAGTCGCTTGGCTCGGCGTCACCGATTCCCATGCCGCTGCAGCGGCTCGGGATCCTGCTGGCGGCGCACCGGTTCGACGACGCCATCCCATTGGGTGATTCGCTCTCTCCACCTGGCGGACGCGGCGTCTCGCTGCCGTCGCCGCTCTACGGGACGCTTGTCGCGAACTATCAGCTGACGCGGGGCAGGGTACAGGAGGCAACCGCACTGACGGAGGCGCGAGACACCGAGCTTGCACGCTTTGCGCAGTCCGACCAGGTGCGCCGCGCCATGGGCATCAACGAGGCCGCCTTGCAGCTCCGCATGAATGCACGCGCGGGGATCGTCACGCCCACGCTGATGAGCCAGACAGGAGCCAGGCTTCAGGGACTCATTGCCGACGCCCCAGAGGCGCTGCGTCCCGCGCTTCGCCAGCGGGCGGCGCGCCCGATGCTGGTCGCGGCGGCATCCATTGGCGACACGGCGACGGCCCGGAACTGGCGCGCGATCGCCGGAACCGACAGCATGCTGTCCCTGGACGCGGCCGCTGCCGCGGTGGCCGGCGACCGGCCCAGGGCAGCCCGCCTGCTCGAGCGTGCGGCGCGCGACACCAGCTCCGATGCGGATCACCTCTTTGCGCTCGGCGTCACCACCGAAGTGCTCGGCCGCCCGGCCGAGGCGCTGGCCTACTACAACCGACTCGATTCGTTGCGCACCGAGCCGGGCGCATCCGCGAGCACGGACTGGCTGCTGGTGGTTCGCTCCCTGGCGCGGCGCGGGGCCATCACCGCGGAGCTGGGCGACACGGCGACGTTCCCGCAAGTATTACGATGAGTTCCTGCGGCTGTGGAGTTCACCGGACCTGGCACTGCGGAAGGAGCGTGACGCGGTGGCGCGGCAGCGCGCCGCGCTGGACCAGCCAGCGGCACGCTGAGTCCCGGCGGAAGAGCCTAGAGCGTCGCCTCCGGACCGAAGGTCTCGGCGAGTGCGTCGTCGTAGCGGTCGGAGAGGCGTGCGGTCTGGGTGATGAGCTCGCGGAGTTCCGGATCCTCGACATCGACGCAGAAGCGACCGGCGCCGAGCCACGCCAGTTCGTTGTCGTCGACCGAGAACGCCGCGTAGTTGCCCAGGTCATGATTGATGCCCAGGAGTCCCCGAAGGAACGCCTCGCGGCCATGCTGCGGCACGCGGGCCACGCGGAACTTCACGTGCAGGAAGGGATCGGCCTCGGGGTCGTTTGCGTTGAGGATGGCCACGTACCCGGTCACCGCGCCGTGATGCACCACCCAGGCGTCGTCGCCCAGCTGGACCTGCGCCGGGTCCTCCCCGAGCTCGACCAGCATCTCGGGGATCCGCTTGCGAAGTGCGGTGACGTCCACTTCAGACGTCCAGGTTGGTCACGTACCGCGCATTCCGCTCGATGAAGAGCCGGCGCGGCTCGACCTCGTCACCCATCAGCTCGTCGAACAGCTTGGAGGCCTCGACCGCGTCTTCCATCGTGACGCGCAGGATGGTGCGGGTGTCGGGGTCCATGGTGGTCTTCCAGAGCTGGCCGGGGTTCATTTCGCCGAGGCCCTTGTAGCGCTGGATGTTGACGCTGCTCTTGCCGTCGCCGCTCAGCCGCTTCACGGCCTCGTCCCGCTCCGGCTCGGCATAGCAGTAGACCTCTTCCTTGCCCCGCGCCACGCGATACAGCGGCGGCTGCGCGATGTAGATGTAGCCCGAGTCGATCAGTTCCTGCATCTGCCGGAAGAAGAAGGTGAGCAGCAGGGTGCGGATGTGGGCGCCGTCCACGTCGGCGTCCGTCATGATGATGATCTTGTGGTACCGCGCGTCGGCAAGGGTGAAGTCCTCGCGCACCCCGGTGCCGATCGCGGTGATGATCGCGCGGATCTCCTCGTTGCTCAGGATCTTGTCGATCCGGGCCCGCTCCACGTTCAGGATCTTGCCGCGCAGCGGCAGGATGGCCTGGAACGAGCGGTCGCGTCCCTGCTTGGCGCTGCCGCCGGCCGAGTCACCCTCGACCAGGTAGATCTCGCTGTGGGCCGGGTCGTCGATGGAGCAGTCGGCCAGCTTGCCCGGCAGCACCATGTTTTCCAGGCCCGACTTCTTGCGGACCAGGTCACGCGCCTTGCGCGCAGCTTCGCGCGCGCGCGCCGCGCTCACCGCCTTCTCGATGATCACGCGCGCGACAGGCGGGTGTTCCTCGAGGTAGTTGCCGAGGTGCTCGTTCACGATCGTCTTGACGATGCCCTCGACCTCGGAATTCCCGAGCTTGGTCTTGGTCTGCCCCTCGAACTGCGGCTCCCGCACCTTCACGTGCAGCACGCAGGTCAGGCCCTCGCGAATGTCGTCGCCCGAAAGGGTGAACCCTTCCTTCTTCAGGAAGTCGCGGCGCTTGGCGACGTCGTTGATGGTGCGCGTGAGCGCTGCCTTGAAGCCGGTGAGGTGGGTGCCGCCTTCGTGGGTGTTGATGTTGTTCACGAAGGTGAAGGTGTTCTCGTTGTACCCGTCCTCGAACTGCAGGGCCACGTCCACCTCGACGTCGTCCTTGGTCACCAGGAAGGTGATCGGCTTCGGGTGCAGCGCCTTCTTGTTCCGGTTGAGCCACTCCACGAATTGCACCAGGCCGCCCTTCGCGAAGAAGGTGTCTTCCTTCGCGGCTGTCCGGGCGCTCGTCCTTGAGCACGATCGTGACGCCCTTGTTCAGGAACGCCAGCTGGCGCAGCCGGTCGGCGAGCGTGGTGTAGTTGAACTCGAGGACCGTGAAGATCTCGGGATCGGGCTTGAAGCGGATGGTCGTGCCGGTGCTCTTGGCCTTGCCCAGGATGGAGAGCTTCTTGGTGGTCTGGCCGCGCACGAACTGCCATGTGGTGGCGCTGGCCGTCGCGGTCCACGATCGCCTCGAGCCGCTCGGACAGCGCATTGACCACCGAGACGCCGACGCCGTGGAGGCCGCCGGAGACCTTGTAGCTGTTCTTGTCGAACTTCCCGCCGGCATGCAGCACCGTCAGGGCCAGCTCGACACCGGGGATCTTCTCGGTCGGGTGGATGTCCACCGGGATGCCGCGGCCGTTGTCGGCGACGGTGATCGAGTTGTCGGCGTGGATCGCGATGTCGATGTGATCGCAATAGCCGGCGAGCGCCTCGTCGATGGCGTTGTCCACCACCTCATAGACCAGGTGGTGCAGGCCATTCTCCGAGGTGGAACCGATGTACATGCCGGGACGGCGTCGCACCGCCTCGAGGCCCTTGAGGACCTGGATGGAATCGGCCTTGTACCCGGGTGCTGCAACTGTGGTCTCGTTGGCTGCCATGTCCCCAGCTATGGTGAGGGTCTCGTGCCGGGACCCGCTGCAATCCAGCGAATCCCGCGGATCCGTCCCTGTCGTCCTGCATTGAGCCGTGCCATGATCTGTGGCGTCATCAGGCTCAGTTCGTTTGCCCACGCCGCGGTGCGCGACGCGTACCCGGAGCAGGCCATCGGGCGTGATCGACTCCGCTTCGGTCACGGCGGCGATCTGCTCGCCCACGAGCGTCGGCCACTCGACGATGACGCCGGCCTGCGCGATGCGCAGGCCGACGCCGCTGCTGCGAAGCCAGCTCGATACCGCATCGCCGATCGGGGCGGGGCGTCGCGGCCCCGGGTCGCGCCTGTCGTTGCTCATGCCGACTCCTGCCTTCGCGTCACCCGTCCGCCTTCCATCGTCCACTGCGGCAGGGCCAGCTGTGACGGCAGCTCCTGCGCGCGCGGTGCCGTGACGAACAACTGTCGTTCCCCATCACGGGCGAGCCGGGCCGCCAGGCGCTCCTGCCGCCGCTGGTCCAGCTCCGCGAACACGTCGTCGAGCATGAGGGCCGGCTCGACCCCGCGCCGCTCGCGCAGCGTGGCCAGTTCCAGCAGCTTGAGCGCGATCGCCGCCGTCCGCAGCTGCCCGGTCGATCCGTACACCCGCAGCGACCGTCCGTCGATCGAGAGCGCCAGGTCGTCGCGATGCGGCCCGACCGTCGTGCTGCCCCGGGCCCGGTCGGCCGCGGCAGCGCCGGCAAAGGCTGCCGCCCACGCCTCGGGCTCCGACAGTTCCAGCTTGCCTCGATACTCGAGCGCCGCACGACCTGCTTCATCCAGGCCCGCCACTTCATCGGCGAACCGGGCCGACATGGTGGCGGCCCACTCGGCGCGCCGCCGCACCAGCGTTGCGCCTGCCACCGCGAGCATGGGTTCGCAGGCCCGTGCGACATCGACCTGCAGTTGCCTCAACGCCGCGTTGCGCCGTGCCAGGGCCCCGCGATATCGCAGCAGGGTGCGCAGGTACTCCGGATCGGCAAGCGAAAGCATCCGGTCGAGAAATCGCCGTCGCTCGATCGCGGGGCCGCCCGCCAGTTCCACGTCACCCGGAAGGAACGCCACCGCCAGCCATTGCCCGATTGCTCCCGAGAGGCGCGATTCGTCGGTGCCGTCGACCGTGACCCGCTTCTTCCGGCCCGGCACCGCAAACGTCGCGACCACCTCCGCGCGCTCGCCCTCCCTGAACGCGGCCTCGATCCGGAATCCGGATCCGCCGAAGGCCACGAGCTCCGGATCGCCTGCTCCCCGGAAGGAGCGGAAGAGGACGGGGTAGTAGGCCGCTTCGAGCAGGTTGGTCTTGCCATGCCCGTTGGGACCGACCAGCGCAAACCCGGCAGAAGGGACCTCGAACTCCCCGTCGGCGAGGTTGCGGAACCCCCGGATCGCGAGGCGAAAAAGCCTCACAAATTTAGTCGGTTTGGGGTGCGGGTTGCAGGGCGCCTAGCGCCCCTCAAAGGCGGGCTTCCGCTTCTCGAGAAAAGCTCGCGTGCCCTCCCGCATGTCGTCGGTGGACGAGAGCAGGCCGAAGAGGTTGGCCTCGAGGAGAAGGGCGTCTGACTGGCTCATTTCATAGCCGGCGTCGACCGCCTCGAGCACGGCACGGATCGCAAGCGGACCCTGCTCCATGATGCCGCGGGCCATGCGACTCCGCCTCGGCGAGGAGGCGATCGGCCGGAACCACCCGACTCACGAGGCCGATGCGCCAGGCCTCGGCCGCATCGATGATGGCGCCCGTCAACAGCAGCTCCAGCGCACGGCCCTTTCCCACGATGCGCGGCAGGCGGACCGTGCCGCCGTAGCCGGGCAGAAGGCCAAGCCTCACCTCGGGCTGGCCGAACTTCGCGCCGTCGCTGGCAATGCGGATGTGGCACGCCATGGCCAGTTCGCAGCCGCCGCCCAATGCAAATCCATTCACGGCGGCGATCACCGGCTTGTTGAGCTGCTCGAACGCACGGAAGACGAGCTGGCCAGCCCGGGCGCGGCCCTTCCCATCGAGCGGCCCCTGGCTCGTCAGTTCGCCGATGTCAGCGCCGGCGACGAAGGCCTTGGGCCCGGCACCGGTGAGGATGACGGCGCGAACGGCGGTGTCCGCCGCCAGGGCCTCCGCGGCCGCCCCCAGCTCACCAATGACGGTGCCGTTGAGGGCGTTGAGCTTGTCAGGGCGATTGACGGTAATGCGGGCCAGGCCATCGGCCACGTCGTAGAGGATCGTCTCGTAGGCCATGGCGAAACTTAATCCGGTCGAGCGTCCCGACGCCTATGTTTCGGCATGCCAATTCCCGAGACGGTCAGCTGGATCCCCGAGGGCCTTCGCGTACTCGATCAGTCGCTCCTGCCGGGCGAGGAGCGCTATCCGGTGCTGGGCTCGGTCGCCGCGGTCGCCGCGGCCATTCGCGACCTCCAGGTGCGCGGGGCTCCGCTGATCGGCATCGTGGGGGCAATGGGAGTGGCGCTGGCGGCGCAAACGCGCATCGGGGGCGGAGCCGGGTGTAGTGCTGGCCGCCACCGAGGCCGCCGCGGCGGAGCTGCGTGCCACGCGCCCGACGGCAGTGAACCTCGCGTGGGCCATCGACCGCATGCTCGCGGTCGCGCACGCAGCAGCACCCGGTGAGGACCTCGCCGCCCGCCTCGAGGCGGAAGCGCTCGCCATCCACGCCGAGGATCGTGCGATGTGCGACGCCATCGGTGGGCATGGCATCGACCTGGTGCCGGACCATGCGCTGGTGCTGACTCATTGCAATGCCGGTTCGCTCGCCACCGGGGGAATCGGCACCGCGCTGGCCCCCGTCTATCGGGCCCACGCACTGGGCCGCCACGTGCAGGTGATTGCCGACGAGACGCGCCCGGTGCTGCAGGGTTCCCGCCTCACCGCGTGGGAACTGACGCGCGCGGGAATTCCGTGCACGCTCATCGCCGACAGCATGGCCGCAAGCCGGCTCCGGAAGGGTGACGTCACCTGCGTGATCGTCGGGGCCGATCGGATCGCGGCGAACGGCGACACGGCCAACAAGATCGGCACCTACCCGCTGGCGCTCGCGGCGCGGGCCAACGACGTGCCGTTCTATGTCGCGGCGCCCATCTCGACGTTCGACGCGCACGCACCGAGCGGAGCGGCCATACCGATCGAGGAACGCAACGCCGCCGAGATCACGACGATGCAGGGGAAGCGCGTGGCGCCCGAGGGCGTTGGCGTCTGGAATCCGGCCTTCGACGTGACGCCGGCCTCGTTGATCACCGGGTTCATCACCGACCGCGGCCTGTTCCAGGCAAACGAATTGCGGTCGGCACTGGCTCCGCACAAATGACGGCGATCCTCGCACTCGATCAGGGCACGACGGGATCGACCGCGCTCGTGGTCGGCGAAGGGGGCCGGGTGCTTGGCCGCGGATACCGCGAGTTCACCCAGTACTTCCCCGAGCCCGGACGGGTGGAGCACGATCCCATCGAGATCATCCGGGTCTCGGTCGAGGCGATGCGCGAGGCCGTCAGCCATTCGGGGGTTCGGCCCACGGCGCTGGGCATTACCAACCAGCGGGAGACGATCGTCCTCTGGGATCGCACGACGCTGGCGCCGCTCGGCCGTGCGATTGTCTGGCAGGATCGACGCACGACGGCGCGATGCCGGGAACTGCGCGAGGCCGGGCACGAGCCCATGATCCGCGCCCGCACCGGCCTGGTCTGTGATCCGTACTTCTCCGCGACCAAGATCGAGTGGATGCTGCGCGATCCCGCGGTTCGGCGGCGGGCGGACCGGGGCGAGCTCGCGGTCGGGACAATCGAGAGCTGGCTGGTGGCGCGGTTCACCGGCGGTCTGCACGTCACGGATCACACCAACGCATCGCGAACGCTTCTTTATGACCTCGCGGCGCGCGCCTGGGACCCGGCACTACTCGCGCTCTTCTCTGTTCCGCGCGAGCTTCTTGCCCGAGATCGTGCCTTCGGCGGGAGTACTCGGTGACGTGCGCGAGGAGCACCTGGGATTTCGGCTCCCCATAGCCGGGCTCGCGGGCGACCAGCAGTCGGCGCTCTTCGGGCAGGGCTGCGTCCAGCGGGGCATGGCCAAGAACACGTATGGGACCGGCGCGTTCCTGCTGGTGCATGCCGGTGACTCAGTGCCCGCGCCCGCCGCAGGACTGCTTGCCACCGCGGCGTGTGGCAGCCGGGGCGAGCCGGCCTATGCGCTCGAGGGCAGTGTCTTCATTGCGGGTGCCGCCGTCCAGTGGCTGCGCGACGGACTGGGCCTGATTGCGTCGGCGCAGGAGACGCAGGCTCTCGCGCTGAGCGTCGCCGATACCGGCGGCGTGACGTTTGTGCCGGCCTTCGTGGGTATCGGCACGCCATGGTGGGAGCCCGACGCGCGCGGTACCATCACCGGCATCACGCGCGGCACGACGCGAGCCCACCTCGTGCGCGCGACCATCGAATCGATCGCACACAGCACAGCCGACCTGCTCCGTACCATCACGGCATCGAGTGAGATCAGCGTGCCCGCACTGCGCGTCGATGGCGGTGCCGCCGCCAACGACTTCCTCATGCAGTTCCAGGCCGACCTGCTCGGCGTGCCGGTCGAACGTCCGGCAATGCTGGAAACGACGGCACTCGGGGCTGCAGGCCTGGCCGGGATCGCCACCGGGGTGTGGTCGTCCATGGATGAGCTTCGTGGCGACGATGACTTCCGCCGGTTCGAGCCGAGGATCGACGCGGCCGAACGGTCGGCGCGGATGCGGGCCTGGGAGCGCGCGGTACACGCCGCGCTCGACTGGGCCCGCTGCCAAGCCTGAACCGGAAGTAGCCCACGGGGCCGCTCCCTCTCAGGGGTCCACGCCGTCCAGGTCACAGGGCTCAGTTGCTCGGGATCCCGGACGCGTGGCAGACCAGGCACATCTGCGGATTCGCCTTGCGCAGTTTTTCGGCAGGGAAGTCCGGTCCGTGCGGATTGAACCCCCGGCCGCCGGTCGACGAGTGGCACACGAGGCAGTCCTTCTCGGCGTGACAACTGACGCAGCTCTCGAGGCTCTGGCGCGCGGCGGGGCCATGGCCCACGGCGAACGTGGGTGTCGCGTCGTGATACGTCGCCTGGCCTGCGATGAACCTCCCATTTGACACGATGCCGTTCTGCGCGTGGCAGGTCTGGCAGAACTGCGTGGGATTGTGGCAATCCGAGCAGGTCGTCTCGCGAGAGTACGCGGCGACCGGGTGCCGGGCGATGTAGTCCGCGGGATGGAAGCTGCCCTGCGTTCCTCCGTTCGGGTGGTGACACTGCAGGCACTGCTCCTGAACGTGGCATCCGGCGCAGGTCTGGGGGCTGCTGTTGGCGAGTGTCGCGTGCCCGTCGGTGAAGTCCTTGCCATGGTTCTCGGGGCGCGTCCGCGTCACCGTCACGCCGGTGGCGCGGCCCGGGCCGGCCACCGCGAGCACGCGCACCTGTGGCGGTGGCACCTGGTGACATGCCTCGCAGCTGCTGGCGGTGTGACAGGCGCCGCACGACTGGACGAGGTCCTTCTTCGAGAGCTTCCGGCCGTGCGTGGTCAGGAAGCCGGCGGCGGCGTGCGACGCCGGCGTCACGATGCTGCCTTGCTGCATGGCCAGTGACCGCGCATCGGGCTGCAGGGCCTGGATCGCGGGAACCTCGGGCGCATTGACGTGGCAGGTCGCGCAGTATTCCCGGGCGTGACAGGTCGCGCAGGCTGCCGACACCTGGTGAGTTCGCGCCCTTGACGACCACGGCCGCCAGCTGACCGTGCCGGGTCTGGAAATCCGGCGCGGCGTGCGACGACGGGGCCTTCCATGATCGCGACTTGTGCGGCCGTCACCCCGGGTGGCATCTGCCAGAACGGTACGTGACAGGTGGCGCACTGGGCCGGGTCCGCATCGAAATGGCTGGTGCGGACCTGGTGGCACGCAAGACAGTTGTCCACCACCGCACGCTGCACGGTCATCCATTTGGCGCCGGTCGCGCTGTGGCACTGGGCGCACGCGAGCGTAGAGTCGCGCTTCTGGCCATGCGTTACGGCGCGCGCGTGCGCCTCGTGCGTAAAGCGAAGGTTGGAAGGCAGGGGGCCGGTGCGCGGCGTCCACGACACCGGCTTTTCGATGGTGCCGTCGTGGCAACTGGCACAGTCGGATGGCGGCCGGCCAGAGCGGCTTGCCTGCCTGCGCCGCGCCCAGGTGGCAGGTCTCGCAGCGCACGAAGAGCGTGGCGTGCTGCTCATGCGGGAAGGCATCAATCATCACGGCCGCCGCGACGAGGGCTCCGGTCACCAGGAGGACAGCCGCGATGCCCGCGCGAGCGCGTATCACCGCTCGTACCCGATCGCGCTGGGCATGCGCTTCACCGCATCGGGAAGGGACAGGCGATCGGCGCCGCCGGCGCTGAAGGCGTAGGTGACGAATGCGCTGACACGGGCCTGGTTCCACTCGTATCCCGACGCGTCGGGCCGGTTCTCGTTCTGGTTGATGTAGACCACGGACGCGCCGACCGACAGCTGCGACGTGGCCCGCATACTGACGTCGAGGCCTGCCCAGGTCATGTAGGTGTCCTCGTACCGGTAGACGAGCGGGCGACTGCTGTACGCTCCGTACATTCGCACCACCAGCGAGTTCAGCGGGGCCCAGCCGACCGAGGCATCACCGCCGGCGGTCGCCGCACCGAAGCTGTTGTCGTACATCCATCCCGCGTCGAACGTCCATCGCGGCAGCGCCGTGACCGTCGCACCTGCCGCCCAGAGCATCCCGGTGGGCGAGGCGCTGCCCAGCGCCGTCTCGGCGCCGGTGTTCTCGTAGTCGTACCACTGGACGCGACCACGGAGCGTCAGCCATCGCCACGGCGCTGAATTGTACCGAGCCCTGCACGCCATTCCACGGCACCGGTGAGAACGCGGGCCAGATGGTCCACAGGTCGAATCGCGGCACGTACCGCTTGTACCCGGCGGTCACATAGAGGCGATTCGCACTGTAGCGCAGCTTCCGCGTCGGCGCTGCCGACCTGTGCCTGGGCAAGATCGTAGTCCATGCCGCCGGCGAACGCGAAGTGGGCGGCGGCATGGACGACGGCATTGCCCGTGAGGTAGTCCGACATGAGGTAGTCCGTCGTCCGGTCCACCTGTCGCTGCCATTCGAACCGCGCCTCGACCGGCCGGTAGTTGAGCCCGACCACCACGCCCGCGATGAGGTTGCGTTCGGCGGGGATGTAGTCATCGAGCGGAGACGTCGTCAGGTTGTTGATGCCGACCGAGCTGGCACGGGCGAGGCCGATGCCAACGTAGCCGGTGGCCTCGAGTCCCAGTCTGGCGTAGCGCAGCGTGGCCCGTCCGCCGTCGAACGTCGAGAAGCCCAGCCGCGAGGTCAGCGTCTGGCGACCCGCCTGCACCATGAACCAGTCATGCTGGTACCGGGCGTAGCCCTCCCAGAGCTGGAACTCCGGTACCGTCCCCGCGAAGGGATCATCGCCCGCGTTGAAGTTCATGCGCATGTTGACGTGCGCACTCAGCCCCGGCGTGCCAAGCCCCCAGGCGGTCATGTCGGTGGTGAAGACGAGCGGGGCATACTGCAGCCGGGGTCCGGGAGCGTAGAAGTAGCAGTAGGCGGGCGAGCTGCACGCCACTGCGTCGCCAGCCGGGCTGTACAGGCCGCCTCCGGCACCGACCTGCGCCTCGGAGAGCGGGATGCTGTCGAGCAGCCAGCCACGGGTCGCGACGCTCTGGCCGCGCATGTCGAAGGTGCCGCGGAATCCCTGGGCGCATCACCGGCTGCGCGCCTGCGACCAGGAGCAGCCACGAGCAGCCACAGCGGCTCCGGACGCTCCGGCTCACTGCAGGCCCATGAGCTGGGGGCGAAACTCCGGCGGCGTGGCGAAGAGGTGGCACACCGTGCACGGCGTGCCCTGCTGGTGATCCACCTTGGGATCATGACAGGCCAGGCAGAACGAGCGGTCCGGCGTCAGCCGCGACACCGTCGTGGCCTGGTGACATGCCAGGCAGTCCACATGGGACCCGCGGGTGTGTGCGTCCCAGGTCGTCGCCGAGCGGTGGCAGGCGGCGCAATCACGAGCCGGCATCGTGGTGCTGGTCGTGGCATCCCTGGCAGCGCATCGCCTCCGGCGACGCCGTGAGCGTCACCGGCGTGGTGTGGCACGTGACGCAGGTGACATCGGCATGCCCACTGTGGCTGAACGCCACCTCGCGCGTCCGCCCGGGCGCCATGGGAGCGCTCGTCTGGACCTGAATGGTCCCATTGACCTGCAATTCCTGCATGCGCGATGCGGCGTGGCAGGCCGCGCAGTTCGCCTTCGACGGCTGCTGGTGGTGGCAGATGAGGCATCCGCGCGGAGCGGTGAACGTGACGGTGCTGGCCTTCGACTTGACGTCGTGGCAGGTGATGCAGGCGAGTTTCTTGTGGTTGCTGTGCGAGAAGGGCCGGGGCGATGCTCCTGGTGGGTCGGGCGTCCGCGCCGGCGGATCGTCGATCGGTGCATCGCCCTTGCCGTGCGGGGGTCGGGGCGCGATGTCGACCGGTCCGGACGACTGCTGCAGCGCCTTGAGCGTGTCGAACGGCATGGGTGGATGGAGGCGCTGTTCCGCTCGGGCCTTTGCGCCCTGGTGGCAGCCGACACAATCGGAGGCGTCCACCCGCGCGGCGTGCGGCGTGTGGCAGGTCTCGCAGCGCGCCGCCACCTTGCGGTGCGCCTTGCCCTCATGGAAGTCCACCTTCTTCCAGTCCGCGTGGCATCCGGCATCGGCGCAGCTCTTGAGGGCATCCTTCGGCTTCACGTTTTCGTGCGGGTTGTGGCACATGCCACAGGTGCCACCGTGCGGATCACGCTCGGGATTGAAGTCGGCCAGGCGCTCGCGCATGGCATGACAGGAGAAGCACTGCTTTGAGCCGGGCCGCAGGGCACCCTTGGCCGAGTCGAAGGTCGCGAGCCCGGGGACGACGCGGGTAAACCGGTGGCAGACCATGCAGTGCAGGCCGGTCTGGCCGGCCATCCTGCCGAGGCGGATCTTCACTTCCTCCGTGAGGTGGCAGCCCTGCTGGGAGCAGGTGCTGTCGACCGGCGCGAAGCGGTGCGCCGATCGCGCATGGCAGGTCAGGCATTCCACCTTGCCCTTGCAGCGCCGAGCTGTCGGACTCCAGGTGCGTGCGGTGGCCGGCAGTCTTCGCGATCGCCTGCCAGGTTTCCTTCGCTGCTCCCTGCTCGTGACACTTCTCGCAGACGTCGCGGGCCACCTTCCCGTGTTCCGGGATGGTGGAGTCCCTGACCCCCGACATCCAGAGGATCATCTTCACGGTCTCTTTGCGCGCGTTGAACGCGTGGCACGCATGGCAACTGAGGGAGTCATGCTTCCCCTCGACCTTGTTCACCAGGGTGTAGTCGCCGCTGTCGGGCCGCTCTATTACCTGGCCGCTCGGGACGAAGACATGGCACCCGTTGCAGAAGCGATTGTCGTTCATCGCGAAATCGTACGACTTCATCCCGGCCCCGACGATGCCCAGCAGGACCAGGAGCGCCGACGCCGCCGAGCGCCAGCTTCACGATGGCGCTGCGGGAGGCCAGGTACTGCAAGCACCTGCTTGATGTGACCGCGGAGCCACCACAGGGCGACCAGGCCCAGGATGGCGGCGAGGATGACGCCGCCCCACATGACCCAGGGTGGCTTCTGGAAGATCCACTGGATGATCGGGGTGACGGTATCCGGGAGGAGCGTGTGGTCCACGGTGGAGTCGAGGACTTCGCCGTGTCCATGCACCCGCACCGTCGCGGTGTCCTGTGCGACAACGGAAGCGGCCGCCACGAGGGCGGCCGCACCGTTGGCAAGCGAGGTCAGCACGGGGAGTGCCTGCTGCAGTACTGGCTCACCTCGTCGAAACCTGCCGGGTCAGTCGCCGGCGGCGTGTACTTGACGCCCGGGGCGGACAGGGCCTTCTGCACGGCCGCCTGCTGGCTCGGCGACAGCACCGCGCTCAGCCCGTAGGTTGCCTTCACCGCCTGGATCGAGCCGGCGAGCAGGCCCCGGTACAGCGCGGGGTTGTGGACGCCCTTCGATCCGTCGTTATGGGGATACAGGGCCTCGCCCAGCATGCGCGCATTGAAGAGCGCACCCTCGGCGACCGAGAGGTTGTTGTCCTTCACCGATCCGGTGCAGCAGTAGAACGCGGAGTCGGTGGCGGGCACGGTGGTGCTCGGGTGTTGGGCCAGCACCTGCGGAAGCAGGCCACCGTCAGTCGCGTCCAGCACCGTATCGTGGTTCGTGTCGACCCACAGGATGTCGACCAGCAACTGGACCTCGGCGCGCGTGGTGGTGAACAGGTTGGCCGCGACGTTCTGGTCCGCATGGCACCCGGAGTTGACGCATCCGGTCCAGAAGCGTGCCGTCGCCGTGTATGGGCAATTGCCGCCCGGCTCATTGGCGCCGACCGGAAGCCCGGTCGCCGGATCCTTGCAGGGAGCCGGGAGGAACAGGTGGCCAACGGAGGTGAAGTCCTCGTTGGTCGTCAGGTCCCTGGTGGTGAACTTCGCCACGTGACAACCGGCGCACAGCCGCTGGTTGGCGGTCACGTGCGAGGTCTGCACCGGGTTGTTCGGGTCGAACACGAATCCCGGCGGGGTCCATCCGGCGCCCTCGCCGAAGTAGACGGCGCCCTGGGCGGCATGCGCCCCGCGGGAGTTGATGGTGAACGACGGTGTCGCCAGCGCGCTCTTCAGGTGACAACTGGTGCAGAGGTTGATCGACACGTCCGGATTGTCGATCGGAGCCCGGAGCTGGCCCGCATTGGTCTTGGCGTGGGGATCGTGGCAAACCGCGCAGGTGAGCGGGAACGGTGTGCCCTGGCCGATGTAGTTGGTCGGCGCGTTGCCGCTCAGCTTGGCCATGGCCGCGTCACCGCTGTGACACGCCACCCCGCACGAGGTCGGTGTCTCGACCGGGTCACCGGGGCCGGTGCGCAGGGTGGCGTGCGACGACTGGGCCCACTGCTCCGTAAACGGCTGGTGCGCGCCTGAATGGCAGGACGAGCAACTCTGCCCGACGGGGCCACCGACAACGTTCCCGGATGCATCCTTCCATGGGATCAGGGCGCTCGCCAGCGGTACGTTGCTCTTGGTCGGGTTCGGGACATGCACCGCACCCGGACCGTGGCAGTTTTCGCACTGCACGTTGCGGTAGACCGAGTCGTGTACCACGTTCCAGCCGCCCGGCTTTCCCGTGGCGGAGTACGTGTTCCCATGTTCCGATACGGTATGACAGCCGAAGCAGGTCGGCAGCGCGACTGACGAGGGCAGCGATGCCAGGGCCGCGTAGGCTGCCGCGTGCCTGGTGCCAGACCACTGCGTCTGCAGGTCGACATGACAGTTGCCGCAGGTCGTCTGGTTGGTCGAGACCGTGTAAAGTCCCAGGAACCCGGCCACGCTATCGGGGGCAGGATTGTACGGGGCCCGTGGTACCTCGACGGTTTCGGTGTTGGTGCAGGCGGATGACGCAAACGCCATTGCAAGCACTGACAGTGCGAGCACGGGTGCGGCTCTGGCGAAGTACGGAGGGCATGATGTCAGGCCCCGCAGGGAGGGGAACGATCGCGCATCAGTAGAGTACCGCTCTGGTATAGTACGGACAAGGGATCGACGATAAGGCGAGCTTCGTGAAGACTTGTTCATTGGATTCCAGTATGCCGGAGGGTCGAGTGGGCGGCTCAACTCAGCAATGACTTCAGCGGAAACGACTTGCCCGCGGTGCGGTATGGCAGCCTCGGGACGATTCTGCAGTTCGTGCGGTTCTGCGCTTGGCGCCGCGAGCTGCGCACAGTGCGGAGGACCACTGGAGCCCGGTGTGCGCTTCTGTCGCCATTGCGGCTCGAGCGTGGGTGGAAGCCCGCCACCGGCATCGCAGGGGCGTGGTGATCGTGCCACCTGGATCTTTGCGGCCATGGCCGGCATGGCGGTACTCGGTCTCCTGATCGCCTACCTGGTCCGGGGTGAGCAACGGTCTCCGGGTTCGGCCCAGGGACCGATGGCGGCACCACTGGGTCCGGCCGCCGCTGCTGCCGCTGCCAAGGGGACTCCGCCCGATATCAGCAACATGTCACCCAAGGAGCGGCTTCGACCGCCTGTACAACCGGGTGATGCGGGCAGCAGAGAGCGGGGACCAGGCGACGGTGACACGGTTTACCCCCATGACGATGCAGGCGTATGCCCAGCTCGACAGCGTCGATCCCGATGCCCGGTTTCACATGGCCATGCTCCTGTTGCACACGGGGCAGGTCCCCGCCGCCTCGGCCGAGGCGGACAGCATACTCAAGTCGTCGCCGGGACACCTTTTCGGGTACATAGTCCGGGGTACGGTGGCCCGCTGGGACAAGGACGCGGATGCCCTGAAGCGGGCGCAGAAGGATTTCCTGGGGCACTATGATGGCGAGATGAAGGCCGCGCGCCCGGAGTACCAGGAGCACCAGCGGGCCGTGGCCGACTTCCGGGCAGCGGCCCTGGGCCAGGCACCTGTGACGCAGGATACGGTGCGGTGACCGGCATCGGAGCAGTGTCGGTATATTGAGTCGTGGGTCGTGAGTCGTGAGGTGGCGTGGCGGTAAGCGGTGAGTGGATACTGAGCGAGAGGGTGACATGAAGCCTGGAAGCAAGTTTCTCATTGGTGCCCTGCTCATTGTCGGAAGCGTGGGCTTCCTGATTGCTTCCGGTGTGAAGGAAACCGGGGTCTATTTCCTGACGCCTACGGAGCTTGCCTCGAAGACCGCGGCCGACCCGACCTTCTACGACATGGGCCTGAAGCTGGGCGCCAAGGTGGTGCCGGGCTCCATCAAGCGCGATCCGGCGAGCCAGCAGATCGATTTCATCGTGAGCGACGGCGCGCGGCAGTACCCGGTGAGCTACAAGGGTATCGTCCCCGACACGTTCACCGACGCCAACGACATTGAAGTCATCGTGGAGGGGCGCCTCGGGCATGACGGCGTCTTCCACGCCACCGAAGTCTTCGCCAAGTGCGGCTCCCGCTACGAGGCTGAGTTGAGCAAGGCCAAGAAGGTCTGACCGCAGGCTTCCCGACGTGACTCTGCTGGGCAACTTCGCGCTCTGGGCGGCGCTCCTCTTTGGTTTGTGGGGCGCGGCGGTCGCATTCTCCGGTCGCTGGCAGGGGCGTCCCGACATCGCGCTCTCCGTGACGCGCTCGGTGTACGCCGTCTTCGCCGCGCTCGCGGTGGCCTCGATTGCCCTCTGGAAGGGCATCGTCGCGCACGACTTCAACATCGAGTACGTCTGGGCGTACACCTCCCGGAACCTGCCGTCCGGCTACCTCTTCTCGGCCTTCTGGGCGGGGCAGAAGGGCTCGATGCTCTTCTGGGCCGTCGTGCTGTCGCTGTTCGCGTCGCTGGCCCAGGCCATGACCCCGCGGCGGTACGCGGCCCTGCTGCCATACGTCGCCGGCGTCACCTCGTCGGTCGCCGTGTTCTTTGTCGCGGTCATGCTCTTTCCGGCGCCAATCCGTTCGAGCGCCTGCCCTTCACGCCGGCCGATGGTCGCGGACTCAATCCCCAGCTGCAGAACCCGGGGATGATGATTCACCCGCCCATGCTGTACCTCGGCTACATCAGCATCACCATCCCGTTCGCCTTCGCGATGGCGGCACTGCTCTCGCGGCAGCTGGACACCGGATGGATCCACGCGATGCGGCGATGGACCCTCGTCTCATGGTTGTTCCTCTCCATCGGCATCACGCTCGGCATGTGGTGGGCCTATGTCGAGCTCGGATGGGGCGGATACTGGGCCTGGGATCCGGTCGAGAATGCGAGCCTGCTGCCGTGGCTTACGATGACGGCATTCCTGCACTCGGTGATGATCCAGGAAAAGCGGGGCATGCTGAAGCGATGGAACCTCTCCCTCGTGGCGGGAACCTTCCTGCTCAGCATCTTCGGCACGTTCATCACGCGCTCCGGCGTCATCGCGAGTGTCCACAGCTTCACCCAGTCGAACGTCGGCTACTACTTCCTGGCGTTCCTGTTTCTCGCCGCCGTCACGTCGTATACGCTGCTGTATACCCGCTGGCCGGAGCTCGAGGCCGAGGTGGAACTCGAGTCGATGGTGAGCCGCGAGGCGGCGTTCCTCTTCAACAACCTGCTGTTCGTCGGCATTGCGTTCTCGGTGCTCTGGGGCACGCTCTTCCCGATTCTTTCCGAGGCAGTGCGGGGCACCAAGATCACCGTGGGCCCGCCCTTCTTCAACAAGGTGAACGTGCCGCTCGGGCTGCTGCTGCTGGCGCTCACCGGTGTCGGGCCGCTCATTGCCTGGCGCAAGGCGTCGGTACGGAACCTCCGGCGACAGTTCCTCTTTCCGGTCGGGACGGGGTTGCTGGTCGCGCTGATCCTGGCGATGAACGGCATCATCGAGCTGGCGCCGCTCATGACCTGGGGCCTGGCCGGCTTCGTGGGTGGAACCATTGCGCAGGAATTCTGGCGCGGCACGCGTGCGCGGATCCGGATGCACAATGAGTCCGCGGGCGTGGCGCTCCTTCAGCTCATCGGCCGCAATCGGCGCCGGTACGGCGGCTACATCGTGCACCTCGCCATGCTGGTCTATTTCGTCGCATTTGCCGGGATGGCGTTCCAGGTGCAGCGCGAGGCCACGCTCAAGCCCGGTGAATCCGTGGAGCTCCGGAGCCCGTTCGGGCACACCTATACCTTCACGCACGTCGGCATATCGCAGTTCAAGCAGCTCAATCGCTACGTGTCGGCGGCGACGGTCGAGGTGGCGCTCGACGGCAAGCGGGACGGCACCATCACCTCGGAGAAGCGCCAGCACTTCACGATCAACGAGCTCGGCACCGAGGAGGCGTCGTTCGAGCCGTCCACCGAAGTGGGCATCCGGAGCGGGCTGCGCGAGGATGTGTACGTCGTATTCGCCGGCGCCGTGAACGGGACGGAAGAGGCGGTGTACCGCTTCAACATCAACCCGCTGGTCTGGTGGGTATGGGCTGGTGGGTTCATCCTGGCGTTCGGCGGCCTGATCACGATGTGGCCGGGTGCGGGAACGCCGGTGTCGTCAAAGCGTCCGTCGCAGGCCGGCTATGGTGTGTCGCTGCCCGGTGCCGCTGCGGGCGAGGAGCCGGTACATGCTCCGTCGTGAGCTCCTCGGCCTGAAGCAGGAGCGGGTGGTGCAGGACACGACGGTGCAGGTGCCACGCGCGGGGCAGGGTGACGTCGGCACTTTGTTCAATCCTGAAGTCGCGGGGCGGTCGCGCGTGCCCACCGTCGCCGGCGACAATGACGCGCGGATCCAGGCGACCGAACAGAAGCTCCGCTGCACCTGTGGCTGCACGCTCGATGTCTTCACCTGCCGTACCACCGACTTCACCTGCACCTATTCCCCGGCCCTGCACCGGGAGGTCGTGGGACTGTATGCGCAGGGCAAGACTTCTGATGCGGTGATTGCGGCGTTCGTCGACAAGTACGGCGAGAAGATTCTGATGGCCCCCAAGCCCGAGGGATTCAACCTCGCCGGCTACGTGGTACCCGGCATCGCCATCCTGCTGGTCGGCCTTCTCGTCGCGTGGATCATCCGTCGCCGGGTACAGCGCTCGACTGAGCAGGCGCAGGACCTGTCGCGGTTGCCGGCCGGACTGGCGGGTGGCACGACCGCCGAGATGCAGGAGCTGGAGAAGGCGCTGGCGGAGATGGACCGGTGATATGGCTGGAAGCAGCCGCCGCGGCGCTGGTGGGCATCGCGCTGCTGATGATGGTGCTGGGGCCGCTCATATCGCCGGAGCGCGAGGTGAATCCGGTGCTGGAGCCCGAGGAACTCGAAGAAACGCCCAAGGGTGTGGCGCTCCTGGCGCTCCGGGAGATCGAGTTCGACCGCGTCACCGGCAAGCTGGCCGATGAGGACTACGACATGCTCAAGCGTAAATACACGGCGCAGGCGCTGGCGGCGCTCAGGGTAGAGGAGGGCACGTGTGATGCCCGTGCCGGGGCCCATGAGCATGCCGCGCGCCGAGGACGTCGACGAGATCATTGCGGCCCGGGCGCGAAGCATTGTGCTGGCTGACGCGAGTGGTGGTGCCGTGTGCAAGCGCTGCGGCCCGCGGCCCGAGCGGGACGCCGTCTTCTGCTCGACCTGTGGGAGCCTGCTGTAACTCTTCCTGACGTACTGTCCCCTGCTAGAACGAGTACCGCAGTCCTACCGCCAGTTCCCTCGTCCAGATCGCCACGGTTTCAAAGGTCTCGTTGAGTTCCTGCAGGTTGGCCGTGTCGAGCGGACTGCCGGCGACGGCGAGGCTGCCGGTGACGAGCAGGCCGAACGGCCCGCTGATCGGCGTGAGAAGCGTCAGGGCTGCGGCGCCTCCCCACTCGGCGTGACTGTCGACCACTGCCTCGCCACTCCAGCGCTGCAACATCGGGCCGGCCGCGATGGCGACGCGGGCGTCCTGGCCGAGCCTGACCAGGTCATAACTTGCGAGCAGGCGGATGTCGTAGAGCGTGGTGCCCGGGTTGATGGTGACGGATGAGCTTTCGCCGTGACCGGTGAGCCCCGCCTTGCTGTACGAGAAGTCGAGATTGACTGATGCGCGCTCGCCCAGTCGCCGGCCGGCCGCCAGGTGAAGCCGTGGTTGTGCTCGAAGGGGTGAACTGGGAGACCTCGCCCGGGACGGTGACGACCGCCTTCGACGCGCCGCCGAAGCCCGCGGCCCCACCGCCGATGGCGAGGGACCAGGGGCGCTGGGCTGTGCATCGGTCGCGTCAGCGGCGGCAAGCAGGACAGTGCTCGACACACGTAATGAACGGCAACTCATGACGCCTCCCTGGGTGGCAGAAGCCTCATCCAAAGTCTCATGGATCGGTCGGAGAAAATTCGCGGGTACGCTTCAACCAGGAATGTCAAATGAACTGAGGGTTAAGAGATAGAGGGGGTGTCGCGGTTCACTTCATGTCTTATTGGACAGGCAATAGCCACGGTAGGGTGTGCAGCTGAAGGGTTGAGGGATTGGGGAGACCGTGGTTCACTCCGTGACACTCTAGGATGGTCGTCCAGATACCAACTAGTCAGGTGTCGTTGGTGGCGGTCAGCCGGATAGTGAAGCAAGTTCCAATTGGGCTACCAGGCGTGCTATCCGCTTGCGGTCAATAGCAGCTGGGCGACCGGCAAGGGCCTCTATGTCATGGAAGTTGTATTTAAGCTGCCTACCCGCTGGAGGATCGGAAGCCAACCACCGGTTGCAGTCGGACTAATCGATGCCCACATCATGGCGATCAACGATCACGACAACGATCGCTTCTCAGTGTCTTCGGAAATACCGGACATCGGCGAGCGGAATACGCCATGTCGATGGCTGAATCCAATGGCTCCGGCGAACTGGCATCTGGCGTCAGAAATGGCGGGAGGATTTCGGCCGGACTCACGAGCCAACTGTCCTATGAGATGCGGTCTGGAATGACGAGGCTGTCCATATGCGGTCATCTCGGGGATCTCAGTAAATCACGGTCAGACCGCGTTCGGACGGACCGTGGCGTACCATTCGGAAACCACGGCGTTGATATCGGCAGGCTGAGGAAGAGGGCCCCCATGTAATGCCGAGGCGCCACCTTCCGCCAGCATTTTCCTTGGTCATGGAAACAGTACACCGGTAGCTGAGCTGCAGGGCCGGAGCTCCAGACTTGGTGTTGACCCTGAGGCCCGCGGCGAAGGAAGTGTCGCCGACCTTGATCGTATCCGTCAGCACCTTTCCCCGCTCGTCCTCGATGTCAACATACCCCAATCCAAGCTCATGCCGTCGACCCGGTCGCCAGACCGCCGATGCCGCCCGGAACGCGGTTCCTGGAGAGGCCAAGCGTGCCGAGCTCATGTCGCTCCCCGTCATGCCGTCTTCGGCGTCGACGCGGACGTCGCTGCTGACGATCACGTCGGATGCCTGCACTCCGAACTGGAGCTTGTCATACGAGGTGGTTCACTGCCTGGGGACATCAGCGCTTTCGGACAGCTCATACCAGCACGGCAGGAGAGCTGATCGGGCGCGCCGAACGGCGGAGAGAACATCGAGATTCATTGCAGTGAGGCGGGCGTGAGCGCTCTTCGCGTGGGCACATCGACCCATGGCGGCTCATTTGTAACGCTTGGATTGTGCCGACGAAAGTCGCTTGACGATAGCCCAGATGAGCGCGACAATGGGACTATGTCGAACACCGGAGTCGTCGACGTCAACACCAAGCCTGCCGGTGCGGGATCGCTCAGCGTTCCCGGACTCGGCACCTTTGGCATGCAGACCGGCCCCACCATTGCCCCAACGGTACGGTGTTGCTCGGCACCCTCGAGGGCAAGGTGATCGCCCTTCACCCGAACGGCAGCCCCTACTGGAATCGTGAATTGCCGTCAGGCCAGGCCATCACCTCGTCACCGGTCGTGGGCAGCGACGGGTCGGTCTACGTGGTGGGCTGGGAGCAGGTGCACGATCACCGTAGCGGGTCTTCCGTGACGAGAGGTCTCGCCTGGCTGCACCGATTTACCGGGGATGGTGGTGCGCCAACCAACGGCACCACGCAGTTTCCAGATACCGACCTCGGTCCCTCGAATGTCGGCGCCCCCAACGTCTGGCGGTTCGGCAACGACGAAGCGGTCATGGTGCCCGCACTGTACATCAATCGCTTCGGTGGAGCGGACTGGCACCTCTTCGCGTTTTCGCCGGCTGGCGGCCTCATGGCCGACTGGAACGAGCACCTGTCCGTCGGCGACGTCACGAGCAATACCGATCCGTTCGACTTCCTCGTGCCCGGCTTCGCTCCGCGACCCGGCACGAGCTTCTACCAGGTACCGATAGCCCTGCCGGGCGTGGCTATTGCCACCAATCCAAACGGTGGCACGCCCGCGATCGTGCTGCTCGATCGATTCAACAGGCAGACTATCGGCTTCTCATTCTGCGTCGGCGGGACGTGCTCGCCCGCTCCAGGGTTTACGCTGCGCTTTCGAAGCAGTCACGCGCCTCGCAACCTGTTGTCGGATCCGATCATCCTTCCCGACTTGCACTCGATTGTCGGGACCGATGACGGCGTGGTCTTCGGCGGCCCAAGCGCGCTGACGCGGGCGCCCCAACCCGGGCTCGGTGCTATCGAAGCCACTCCGACGGTGCGACCAGATGGCCGGCTGCTGGTGGTCAATGCCGGGGGTGAGGCAATCGCGTTCGCGCCGGGTGCGATCTTCGGGAGGACTGCGCTCGGGGGCAACTCAGCCGCGCGCCCGGCTGCATCGCGCAATCACGTGTACGTGGCGACGAGCACGGGCCTTCATACCTTCGACGCCGCCGGCGTGACCAAGCAGGCGACATTCCCCTGGGATGGTGGCGGCCCGTGGTCTCCCGCAGTTGGCCCCGGCGGCTTCGTCTACGCCATGGCAGCGAACATCCTGTTCGTCTTTCCGGCACCACGATACCGGCCAACCGTCGGATCCGGCCCCCCCGCTCGTGACCAGGTAGGGAACCACGGCGAGGCACCAGCGAGTCAGCTGGTGCCTCGTTCACGAGGACCCCATCGTTCCGCCGTTGCAGTTGCCTCCCACGCGCCCGGGCGGCGAGGATCCTCCAGAGCTGTGGGCTGCCGGAGGATCCATTCCTCGTGCCGGGTCGCGAGTGCCTGATGCAGTGTCCCCGACGTGCCGTGACCTCGCGGATCCAGTGGCGCGCCGAATATGGTATGCACCCGAAGCCTCCTGAACTGGCGCATGACTGGCACGATGAGCGCGCCCGTGGCGCTGGCGAACCTCGCCGTTCCTGAGGCGAGCCATGCTGGTCGCCCGAGGAACATCGTTTCTGCGGAGCCGGGCCAGTCGAACGCGATGACGACCACCGCGCCCCTGCGCAGCAGTGCGGTCACGGTGTCAAAGCACCCCTCCGCATCGACCAGCGGTACGCCGGCGCGGTGAAAGATCGAGCGCCAGGCATGCCACCGGTCATTGAGGATGGTCTCGGGGCGCGGCGACGCCAGCCACGACCCGGCGACCTGGTGCACATCCTCCGCATGCTCGACGACCGTCGCCGCGATACCCGGAAAGGGGCCCAGGTGACAGTAGCTCACCAGCACGCCTCGCCCGGACATCCTGGCGGCGCGAAGGTGTTCGGCGCCGTCGACCACGGTGCCCGTCACCATCCAGGGACGCCGGATGAATCGTTCGCGCATGCGGTTGTGCCTCAGGTACTGCCGAGCGAGGGCGTCGCGGTTCCGGACAGGGCCGACAATGGCGTCTATCGCGCGCCTGCTCTGCGCCCGCGCGTTCGCGTCGAGCCACTGGAGGCGCGCTCGCGCGGAAGCGAGCCCAATGGCTACGCGATCAAGCACTCCCGACGTGCGGGCGGAATCAATGGGCACGCTGCTGCTCCTGCACGAAGGCCGGTTCCGGCGTTAGTTTCCCCGACCGCTTACCCGGATCCCCATGACCGCTCTCATCGAATGCGTCCCCAATTTCAGTGAAGGACGCGATCCCGAAATCATCCGGCAGATCACATCCGTCATCGAAGAGGTCGAGGGTGCCACGCTGCTCCACGTGGATCCGGGCAAGGCCACCAACCGCACCGTCGTCACCATCGCCGGCGCGCCGGATGCAGTCTGCGAAGCCGCGTTCCGGGCAATCGCCAGGGCTGCACGAGCTGATCGACATGCGGCACCACACGCGGCGAACATCCCCGCATGGGCGCCACGGATGTCTGTCCCCTCGTGCCGATCAGCGGCATCACGATGGAGGAGACGGCGGCCTGTGCCCGGCGGCTCGCCGAGCGGGTTGGCAAGGAGCTTGCCATCCCGGTCTATCTCTACGAGGCCGCGCAGCCCAACCCCGCAAAGAAGAACCTCTCCGTCATCCGGGCCGGTGAGTACGAGGGCCTGGCCGCGAAGCAGGCGGATCCGGCATGGAAGCCGGACTTCGGCCCCGTCGCATTCAACCCGAGGAGCGGTGCCACTGTCATCGGCGCGCGCGACTTCCTGGTGGCCTACAACGTCAACCTCAACACCACGTCCACGCGACGCGCCAACGCGATTGCGTTCGACGTGCGGGAGGCGGGACGGCCGGCGCGCGAGGGCGACCCGCTGACGGGCAAGGCCGTGACCGACGCGGAAGGGCGGCCGGTGATGATCCCGGGCACGCTCAAGGCCGTGAAGGCGATCGGCTGGTACATCGCCGAGTATGATGTGGCGCAGGTGTCGATGAACCTGGTCGACATCAACGTCACGCCGCTGCACGTCGCATTCGACGAGGTCTGCGGGCGGCCGGGAAGCGCGGCATCCGGGTGACGGGATCGGAGCTGGTGGGCCTGGTGCCGCTCGCGACGATGCTCGATGCCGGCCGGTATTTCCTGCGGAAGCAGCAGCGGTCGCTCGGCGTGTCGGAGCAGGAGCTGATCCGGACCGCCATCCGGTCACTCGGGCTCGAACGAACTGGTGCCGTTCAACCCCGAGGAGCGGATCATCGAGTACCGCCTGCGCAACGCAGTCGGGCGGGCGACTGGTGCGCATGACCGTGCGCGGCTTCACCGACGAGACCGCGTCGGAATCGGCTGCGCCGGGTGGCGGCTCGGTGGCCGCGCTGCTCGGCGCCCTCGGCGCGGCGCTCGGCACGATGGTGGCCAACCTCTCCGCGCACAAGCGGGGCTGGGACGAGCGCTGGGAGGAATTCTCGCAGTGGGCGGAGCGCGGGCAGCGGATCAAGGACCGGCTGCTCGACCTGGTGGACGAGGACACGATCGCGTTCGAGCGGGTGATGACGGCGCTGGGGATGCCGAAGGGCACGGCCGACGAGAAGTCCGCGCGGGCTCGCGGCGCTGGCGGCGGCGAATCTCGGCGCGCTGCAGGTGCCGTTTCAGGTGATGCAGGCTGCGTTCGAGGCCTTCGACCTGCTCGACGCGATGGCGGCGAAGGGCAATCCTGCCTCGGCGTCGGATGCGGGTGTCGGTGCGATCTGCGCGCGCGGGGCGATCCGGGGGGCATGGCTCAACGTCAGGACGAATGCGAGCGGCGTGAAGGACAAGAAGGTGCTCGATGCCATCCTGGCGGAGGGCGCGAAGCTCGAGCGGCTCGCCGCGGAGCGTGAGGCGAGCATCCTGACGGTAGTTGAATCGAAATTTGCCTGAAGGGAGGCGAGAAGTAAGAGGTAAGGGGTAAGGGTAAGAGGTAAGAGGCCCGGACTGAGCCTCTCTACCGCTTACCTCTCCCGTCTCTCGTCTCCCGTCTCTCCGTCTTCGGTCTCACCTCTCACCTCTCACCTCTTACTTCATGACCAGCTGCACCCACCCGTTCGGCTGCCCCTTGTCATTCATGAAGGTCCAGTTGGTCCCCGCGTGCACCCGGCCGCTCATCGAATCCGATATCGCGACGCCGATGATGTCATCGCCGGTGGTCACGAAGCTGTAGATCGCCGCCAGCAGCTTGAACCCCGACTGCGCCGCATCAAGCACCCGCGTGTTGCCCAGGTCATACCCTTGCGCACTCTTCCAGTCGTGGAAGAAGGCGGCCAGTGCCGCGAACAGCCTGCTCGCCCGGTCGGAATCGGTCTTGATCTGGCACGCGGTATCGTCATCCTCGTACGCCATGATCGTGAACGGCACGCCGGGGTAGCTCTTCTTCATGCGCGTTGATCTGGGCCATGGTGAAGAGCAGCTGGTTCCCGCTCCACGACGTGACGTTGGTATCCCAGCTGTAGGGTGCGCCGGCGTGTTCGCCAATGCACTGGAAGCTCACCAGGTTGGTCGTGTCGCCCTTGGCCGCGGGACCCATGATGTGGATTTCGTATTCCGGGTCGCCCTTGAGCCACGACTCGAACGATCCGGTGAAGTCGACGTGGGTCATGTAGAGGCCCGGGGTGGGCGGCGTCGCGGTTCCACCACCGCCGCCGCAGTTCTCGGTGCAGAGCATGTGCTCCACTGGCGTCGGGGCATCAAAATCGACTTCGGCCGGCTCCACGGCGATGACCGGGGTGCTGGGCGGCGAATCCTTGTCCAGCACGAGCCGATGTCCCGCGAGATCGAAGGCCACCGGCGCTTCCCCGTCCTTCTCCGCCGTGGCCACCAGCACATTCGCGTCACCGTTCCATGCCGCCCGATGCGCGGGGACCGGCAGGTACATCTCCAGCACCCCTGACCGGGTGGCGTCGTCATCCACATCGGCTTCCTGCTCGCCGTCCGCGGCCGCAAGCAGCCGCAGCCCCCGCCCGCCGTCGGACTTGAGGTAGCGCTGAAACTGGACCTTGCCCTCGCGATAGGTGGAGCGATCCATCGCCGCCTTCACGTCGGCGCGGAAGGCGGGATCGCGCAGGGCCCGCGCGGTGCGGCGAGCGAGGCGCTCGAGCCGTGCTTGCGTCGGGCGGCCGGCGTTCGCTGCGCCGGGGACGGCGGCAGGTTCGTCAGGGGCGAGTGGAGCGGACGGGCGTTCGGAACAATCGGTGAGGGCCGTCGCGACCAGCAGCGCCGGCCACAGGCGATGGAACTGCATACGCACCTCCCTGTGTGAGCGTGCGCCGGGATGGCGCAAGTGCGCACACAGTGCGCAGTGGCCGCGAGGCCACCGGCATCAGGGAAGTGCGATGTGGGACGGAAAAACCGCTAGGCGTCGATTTCGCGGATCCGGCGGAGGCCGATGCGAAGCGAGATGAGCGTGCTGGCCATGCAGAGGAGCGCCGACCCGCCGAACATGAGCGCCATCGAGGCGTCGATCTCCACCGGGACGCCCGCCTGGTTGGCCCGCACGAACTGCAGCACCGGACGCGCCTCGAGTGCGATCACGACGCCGAGGAGGCAGACGCTGGCCATCATGTAGACGAGGCCGCCGAAACTCGTGGGAATCTGCGCCGCATTCTCGGTGTCGAACTGCGGGAAGATCGTGCCGAAACAGAGTGCCAGCGCGCTGGTCGCCAGGGTGTACAGCGTGATCGTGCCAATGCTGATCGCCATCATGAACGGTGATGCCTGCAGCAGCACGTTGGTGACGCCGGTGATGAGGAGTGCCACCACCAGCAGGGGCACCGTGCCCGTCCAGTACTTGCTCCACATGAGCGCCTCGAGATCCAGCGGACTCGAGCAGAGGAGCCAGAGCTGCTTGCCCTCGAGCGAAACGGACGGAAAGACGAAGCGCGCCGCAATGGCCGCCAGCACGAAGCCGGCGAGACCGAGGTTGAGGAATACGACCATGGTGACGAGCAGCACCGAGACCCGCTCGCCGCTGAACAGCGGCAGGGCGCGGATGTTGAAGATGTAGACCAGCAGGAGCACTGCCAGGAGGATCAGCTGGCTCCACTGCGTTGCATCGCGGAAGAAGAGCAGCACGTCCTTCACGATGAATTCGCGCTTCGCCACCGGCAGGTGCTTCAGCAGCCGCGAGGCGAGCCGGGGCCAGCGCGTCCCGCGCACATACTGCTCGGCCCCTTCCTGCGCCTTGGTGAATCCATTCCGGTAGAGCTGGCGGTGCAGCAGCGCCCCCAGCACGACGAACCCTGCCGCCGTGCTCCACAGGAGCGCGATCGGCAGCGGATCGGCGATACGATTGAGCCAGTTCATCACGATGTCGGCGGTCCACTCCGTCGGGAGGAACGGACTGGTCGGGCTGTGCAGCGCGCCGAGATAGTCCACCAGGTTGCGGAAGCCCTCGGGGCGGGCCAGCTGCTCCGGCTGCAGCACCCGCAGCGCGACCACGACGATCGCCATGGCGCCGATCGCGATCAGGCTCAGGAGGTCGCGGGTGCGCCGCGCCGGGAACGACATTCACCAGGATCAGGGTGATCGCCGTGCCGATGACGGCCGGCAGCATCAGGAAGGGCACGAACGCCCCGATGGCCACCAGCCAGAACCAGGGGCCACCCTGGTACACGATCCCGTATGCCGTGAAGATGGGAATCGCGAGCAGGGCCACCATCCACGATGAATGCGCCACGGTTTCGCTGAGCTTCGCGAGATACAGGCGCAACCAGTCCACCGGCGCCGCGATCAGCATGTCGAGGTCCTTCGCGAGGAAGAACGTCGAGAGCGCGGTGACGAGGTTGGAGAGCAGGAGGATCGACGCGAACGCGAGCAGGATGACGCTCAGCATCTTCTGCGGAAGGAATGTCCCGATTTCCGGGACGCTCCGGGCGTAGCGCAGCACCCGGTAGGCCACCGTGAACACGGCCGACCAGAAGCCGGCGGCAACCAGGGCCAGCAACAGCAGCTTGAGCGGGGTGCCTGACCGTTCCTGCCGCACCCGCGCGAGCGCGGTGCGCCACTTCGGCAGCAGCACGGTCGCCACCCCGGGATCCGGGACCGGCGCCACCGGCGCGACCATGGCCTCAGCGGTCAAAGACGTGCCCCAGTTCCATGTTGGTGGTGCCACCAGTGAGGCGGAGGAACAGGTCCTCGAGCGAGGCCTCGCTCGCGGAGAACTCCCGCCGCAGCTCAGCCATGGTGCCGCACGCCGCGATCTTGCCGCCCTGGATGATGCCGATCCGGTCGCACATGTCCTCGGCGACCTCGAGCGTGTGCGTGCTCATGAGGATCGTGCCGCCGCGGCTGGTGAACTCCTTGAAGAGGTCCTTCAGCAGGCGCGCGCTCTTGGGATCGAGCCCGACCATCGGCTCATCCACCACGATCACCTCGGGCCGGTGCAGCAGGGCGCTGGAGATGATCAGCTTCTGGCGCATGCCGTGGCTGTAGGACTCGGTGAGCTCGTCCTTCCACGGTGCAAGGTCGAAGAGCTGGAGCAGTTCGTCCATGCGCCGCTCGATGACCGGGCCTTCCTGTCCATAGAGCGCGGCCACGAATCGCAGGAACTCGGCGCCGGTGAGCTTGTCGTATACGAAGGGCCGGTCGGGAATGAATCCCATCCGGGTCTTGGCCTTCCGGGGCTTCCGTTCGAGGTTGTCGCCGCCGATCTCGACCGTGCCGCTCGTGGGCTTGAGGATGCCCGCGATCATGCGCAGCGTCGTCGTCTTGCCGGCGCCATTGGGGCCAAGGAAGCCGAAGAGCTCCCCCGACGGAACTTCGAGATTGATCCCGTCCACGGCGGTAAAGCTGCCGTAACGCTTGGTGAGATTCGTGAGACGGATCATCGGGCCTTCTGTCTTGTCAGCCGCTCCGGTGCAAGCCAAACGGCGAGCGGCAGGAGGGAAAGGGGGTCAGCCGGGTCGCCGACCGTCAATCGAACATAGGCTGCCCCGGCAGGGAATGTGCCGAAGGTGGGGTCGACCGGAACCCATGACCCCAGCTTCACTTCCGCCCAGGTGTGCCGTTCCCAGGCGTGGTCCTGTGCCACCAGCCCCGCAACCAATCGTGCTTCCAGTCCCGCGCCGCGCGCCAGCGCCACAAACAGCGCGGCCTTGTCCGACACGTCTCCCCGGCGTATCCGCAGGCTTCGGCCCGGATTGGTGAAGAGCCCACGCGGCTCGAGCGTGATTTCGCGATTGACCCAGGACCAGCAACCGTTCCGCGATCTTCGCCTTGACCGTATCGCCGCCCACGATGGTGGCTGCGGTCGCCAGCATCGGGTGCTCGGTCGGAATGAGGCCATCCCACCGCCCCGTTCCGGCATCCTCGGTCGTGGCGACAGAATCAGGAGCGGCGATCATCAGCGTGTCGCGAGTGAGTCGCTGGTAACCACCCGGGAGCGCCGATCGCTTCCATCCGGTGGAATCGATGGTGACATGGGCCAGCCGCAGATTCATGCTGGCAAGGGCAGGGGGCCGGGTTGCCGTCGCGCTGGTCGCCGCGCCCCGCGGCACCGATCGCATGTTCTCCGCGACCGCCTGCCTGTAGAGCGCGGTGGCTATTTCGAATGGCTGCCGGTCCGCCAGCAAGCCGGGCATCAATTCCCCGGTGACCGGCAAGCCATCCTCGTCCACCCAGAGATGCACGGGCGCCCCACCGCCGCGTCGCTCGATGCGCCACGCACGCGCCGTATCCGACCGCACGGCCTGCCAGGTGTGGCTGACCGAATCGAGCGCGGCGCTGTCGGGAATGACCAATGTGGACTCAGCGAGGATGGCTACTTCCACGCTTTCGATCCGTCGACCCAGAGGGTCGATCATCCCAAGCGCTCGCACCATCCCCGGGCGTGGTTTCCGCGGCGCCACGACGAGGAGCGGCAACGCGGCGGCCGGCGCGAGCGGGCCGCGACGCAATGCGGTGCTCTCGCTGACGAACTGGCCGACCTCGGCGCGAGTATCCCACGCCAGTGACGAGTCGCTGGCGTGCTGTGTCGTCGTCTCGACGCGGTGCCCCGACTGTGATCGCGATACCGTCGAGGACTGGAAGTTGAGGCTGCGGTCGAATGTCGCGCGCGAGCGCTGCACGATGCGCTGGGTGCTGTCGCCCGCGGGGAGGCGCACGTCGATCAGCTCGGTGACATCCACCGTGGTGACCGTGGTATCGAGGGTCAGGGACGCAAAGCCGACCGTCGCGCCGCCGACCGAGAGCGTGTAGTACGCGGCGGCCGGCGACACCGACGCGGGCACTGCTGTCGCCGCGCGCCGTTCCGCACTGGGGAACCAGGTGCGCAACCCCAGCCAGGTGAGCGAACCCACCCAGGCCAGCATCACGATCACGCCAACGGCCCGTCGGCTCAGGAGCGGTACTTCCGGATGGCGGCGTCCACGGTCGCGCGCTCGTCGTCGTTGTCGACCACGATGCGAAGCACGTGCGGCGCATTGCCTGGTTCACCCTGTCGAGGGAAGGTCTCGGCAATCAGCTCGGCTGCGTCCTCGGTGCTGAGGCGCCCGGGGCCGACGCCGATCAACGGCGCTGCAATCCGGTCGAGCTGCCATGCCGACGCCTGCTGCCAGGCCGCGCGAAGCGCGCGCCGGATGACCTCGGGACCACCCGAGCCGTCGGCATCCTGCAGCACGAGGTGGACGACCAGGGGTGCGGAGAGGTCCCCGCTGCCGGTGACGACGGCGGCGCCGGCGTTGAGCGGCGATTGCACCTGGCAGAGCGCGGCGAATCGGGCTCCGGCCTGCACGTCGAGCCGCTTCATCGCGGGTGTGAGCGGGGCGAGCGAATCATCGGCCGGTCGCAGGATCGCGTCGGCTTCGACAAACGCGAGGTCGTCCACGACCACCTCGATCACGGCGTACTCAGGTCCTTGCTGCGGCGATACATCGGCATGGCCTCCTCGGGCCGGCCCATGCGATCGAGCACCCGGCCCATGAGGTAATACACCCGGTCGTTCCGGTCATCGAGTGTCGCCGACTTCTTGAGCGCCTCGAGTGCCGCAGGGAGGTTGCCGGCCTGGTTGCGCGCCTCGCCGATGTAGAGCCAGGTCGCCGCATCGTCCGGCCGCTGTTCCACCCGCCGCATGAGTACCTGTCCCGCCTCGGCGGCGAGTCCCTTCCGCAGGAGCACCAGTCCAAGCTCCATCAGCCCGTTGGGGTTTGCCGGGTTGGCGCGCAGGACGCGTCGCACATCGGATTCGGCATCGATCAGGTCCTTCCGCCGCCGCCGGATGCCGGCCCGGGCGAGCAGCAGGTCGGCATTGTCCGCGTGCAGTGCGAGGCCCGCGTTGAGCACGCCGAGTGCCGCCGGCACATCCTGCTGCGACTCGAGCAATGCAGCGAGACCGAGCGCACCGCCAATGTGGGCGGGTTCCAGGGCGAGCAGTTCACGAAAGAGCGCGCCGGCCTCGACCGAGCGCGACTGGGCCGCGGCTTCGAGCGCGCGCTGGAATACCCGTTCCGGATCCATCGGCTCGGCACTCGGCGCATCGACCCGGGCGTCGGGCGTGGCGCTCGCCGCGAACGGCCGCAGGGGGAAACTGGCATCGGGCTGCCGAGGGAGGGGCTCAGCCTCGAGACCCTCCGTGCCGAAGAACTCGTCGATGGCGTGCTCGCGTCCACTGCTGCGGCTATGGCGGGTCCGGCGCATGCGAAGTGACAGGCTCCAACTGCTGGGTGGTGCCAGGTACGGGGACGCGTCCGTACTGGCGTCTGCCGGGCAATCAACATAAGCCGCTTGAAGCGCTCCCCGGGTTCGGGTAGCTTTCGGGGCTTATGGCCCGTGAATTTCTCGTCGTCCGTGGTGCTCGCGAGCACAACCTCAAGAACATCTCCGTCAGCATTCCCCGAAACGAGCTCACCGTTATCACGGGGCTTTCCGGCTCGGGGAAGTCGTCGCTGGCATTCGATACGATCTATGCCGAGGGCCAGCGTCGCTATGTCGAGTCGCTTTCGGCCTATGCTCGGCAATTCCTGGGCCTCATGGAAAAGCCCGATGTGGACTCGATCGAGGGTCTTTCCCCGGCGATCTCCATCGAGCAGAAGACCACGGGCCAGAACCCCCGGTCCACGGTCGGTACGGTCACCGAGATCTACGACTACCTGCGCCTGCTCTGGGCCCGGGTGGGCGTTCCCCATTGCCCCAACGACGGCAGCCCAGTCAGCCGGTCCAGCGCTACCCAGATCACCGACGCGGTGGTGGCCTGGCCGGAGGGGACCCGGATCGAGATCCTGGCCCCCCTGGTACGCGGTCGAAAGGGCGAATTCCGCGACCTGTTCGAGGATGTCCAGAAGCGCGGCTTCGTCCGAGTGCGGGTGGACGGGGAGACCTACGACCTGGGCGCTGTTCCAGCCCTCAACCGGCGGCAGAATCACGATATCGCGGTGGTGGTCGACCGGCTGGTCGTCCGGGGGGAGGACCGTGGGCGACTCGCGGATTCGATCGAGACGGCACTCAAGCTGGCGGATGGCGTGGTCGAGGTGTCGCGGCAGGGTGGCGGGGAACCGGTGCTCTTCTCCGAGCGTTTTGCCTGCCCGGTATGCGGACTCAGCATGCCGGAACTCGAGCCGCGTCAATTCTCGTTCAACAGCCCCTTCGGCGTCTGCCCCGACTGCCATGGACTGGGCACGCGAAAGGAGGTCAACCCGGACCTGATCCTGGGCGATCCGAGCATCGCGATCCTCGAGGGCGTGGTGCTCCCCTGGGGCGAGCCGTCGGGCTACCTCCGCAAGGCGGTGCTGCCGACGCTCGCCCGGGCACTCAAGTTCGACCTCGACCTCCCGTGGGGATCCCTTCCAGCTTCAGCGCAGAAGGCCCTCCTGTACGGTGCGCCCGGGAAGTTCAAGTTCGCGGCCGAGGGCAGTCGCAGCCGGACGGAACATGAGGCCGAGTGGGAGGGCATCCTCAAGAACGTTGAGCGGCGGTATCGCGAGTCGTCGAGCGACGCGATTCGTGGCCAGCTCGAGCAGTTCCTGACGGCGCAGCCCTGCCAGACCTGTGGCGGCAAGCGACTCAAGCCCGAGAGCCTTGCCGTGACGGTTGCCGGGAAGGGCATCGGTGAGGTCGTGGACATGTCGGTCGGGCGCGCCGCCGATTTCTTCGGCTCGGTCCCACTCCGGCCGCAGGGCGCGAGCGGCCCGGGGCTCGACGCCGACATCGCCGGCCCGATCCTCAAGGAGGTTACCGACCGCCTCCGCTTTCTCTGTGACGTGGGGCTCGACTACCTCACGCTTGGTCGCGGTGCGTCCTCGCTCTCCGGTGGCGAGATGCAGCGCATCCGCCTGGCGACCCAGATCGGTTCCCGGCTCGTGGGTGTGCTCTACATCCTCGACGAGCCGAGCATCGGACTGCACCAGCGCGACAATGAGCGGTTGCTGGGGACGCTCAAGGGGCTGCGTGATCTCGGCAACACGGTCATCGTGGTCGAGCACGACGAGGACACCATCCGCGCGGCGGATCACGTCATCGACCTCGGGCCGCGCGCCGGGCGCTTTGGTGGCGAGGTGGTGGCGGAGGGCACGGTCGACCGTATCCTGGCGCATCCTACGTCGCTCACGTCACGCTACCTGCGCGATGAACTGCGCATCAAGGTGCCGAAGGGCCGCCGCACGAACGACCAGGGACGCGCGCTCAAGGTGGTGGGAGCCCGGGCCAACAACCTCAAGAACATCACGGCCGAGTTTCCGCTCGCGATGTTCGTCGCCGTGACCGGCGTCTCGGGCTCCGGGAAGTCGACACTCGTCACCGACATCCTCTATCAGTCGCTTGCCCGTCACTTCTACCGGGCGCGCGTCATTCCCGGCGAGCACACCCGGATCGACGGACTCAACCTGCTGGACAAGGTCATCGACGTCGACCAGAGCCCGATTGGCCGGACGCCGCGAAGCAACCCGGCGACGTACACCGGGCTGTTCACGCCCATTCGCGAGGTCTTTACCGGGCTGCCGGAAGCGAAGCTGCGGGGCTACGGGCCGGGGCGCTTCTCGTTCAACGTGAAGGGCGGGCGCTGCGAGGCGTGCGAGGGCGACGGCCTGGTGAAGATCGAGATGCACTTCCTGCCGGACGTCTACGTGCCGTGCGAGGTGTGCAAGGGGCGCCGGTACAACCGCGAGACGCTCGAGGTGCGCTACAAGGGCAAGAGCATCGCGGACGTGCTCGACCTCACCGTCTCCGATGCGCTCGACTTCTTCAGTGCGCAGCGCCGCATCGCGGAGCGCCTCGAGCTGCTCAACGACGTCGGCCTGGGCTACATCCATCTCGGGCAGGCGGCCACGACGCTCTCGGGGGGCGAGGCGCAGCGGGTGAAGCTTGCGACCGAGCTCGCCAAGCGCGACTCCGGCCGCACGCTCTACATCCTGGACGAGCCCACGACCGGCCTGCACTTCGAGGACGTGCGGCTCCTGCTCGAGGTGCTCCATCGCCTCGTGGACAAGGGCAACAGCGTCATCGTCATCGAGCACAATCTCGACGTCATCAAGACGGCCGACTGGGTCATCGACCTCGGGCCCGAGGGCGGCGAGGGCGGCGGGAAGATCATTGCCGCCGGCACCCCCGAGGATGTTGCACGTGTTCCAGCCAGCCATACCGGCCAGTACCTGCGCCGCGTTCTCGCGCGCTGAGGGCGGCAACGTTAGCGTTGTACCCGGATTTTCCCTTTTTCCATTCAGCCTCGCGATCCCGTGACCCGATTCAAGCGCGC
>CAWJXX010000015.1:0-11226 GCA_963846945.1 uncultured Gemmatimonadales bacterium
GCATGCAGCAGGTGCGGCGACGCCAGCAGGGCGAGGAACACGGGCACACCCAGACGTCGGCAAGGTGCCATCAGGTCAGTCCATGATTGTGGGAGGTGACGGTACTAGCGGAGGTGCACGCCCCCGCCGTCGGGCTGTTGTTCGTATACCGCTGCCAGGACGACGGTCTCGTCGGCCCGGCTGAGGATCAGCATGCCATCGTCCGGCTTTCCCTCGCCGTCGAGGTCGCTGCAGCAGACTCGCGTGGTGCGCGCATCGCTGCCACTCGCGAGCGATGGCTCGGCGCGCGCACGAATCGTACGGTGTCGGCGGGGGTGAATGAGCCGCTGCCGTCGCGATCCTCATAGAGCCGCAACTGATAGATGTGGCGACCATTCGCCTGCAGCACGAACCCATCGTCGGCCCGTTCACCACCGTCCAGGTTCTGGCAGCAGGAATCGATCAGCACGGGAGAGCCGGAAGGGCGCCGCAGGAGAAACGCTGAACCGGTGATCAGGAGAAGCGCCGCGGCCAGCCCGAGCATGGGGCGCAGGGCCAGGACACGCCGCGGACGGAAGTCACCCTTTGCCGCCTCGCCGCGACGCGCCCGCCCCACAATTTCCGGTCCCAGCGATGCGCGCGGCTGAAAATGGATGCCAGCGAGCAGCCGTTCCGCCTCGTCGCAGTGCGAGTCGTCGCTGCGGCTCGATTGCTCGTCGGTGATGCCATGTGCTCCCGCAACCGCTCGAGGGCGCGCCACACACGCGTGCGAACCGTGCCGAGCGAAACCCTGAGCAGTGCGGCGAGTTCCGCGATCTCGAGTTCACCACCAAAACGCAGGCTCAGCAGCTCTCGGTCGTCCGGACTGAGTGCGCTCATGGCAGTCATGGCCGCACCGACTTCCTCACGCCGCAACATCCGCTCTTCGGGCGAGGGCTCCTCCAGCGCCAGGTCGCGAAGTTCGTCGACACCGACCTGCCGGCGCACCCGGGCACTGCGCCGGTCATCCAGGAGGACGTTCCGGGCGATGGTGAGAAGCCAGGTCTGCACCGCAGCCCGACCAGAGTCGTATCGGTCTGCGGCCCGCACCGCGCGGAGGAAGGTCTCGGCCGTGAGGTCCTCGGCGTCGTCCGGAGGTATCTGCTGAAATCGGAAGTACTTATAAACCGCCGCACCATGCCGCTCGTACCAGACTGCGCAGGGCTCCGCCGGAGCGTCCGACGGGGCGCCCTGATCCAGCTGGCTGTCGGGAGTGGAGCTGTTCTTCATTGCGATGGGCATTATACGGACGAGGCAGCGCGGCGTCACACCGGCGTGGTTTGATCCCCTCGGGGTCACCAGCGGTGAGGCGGATGAGCATGGCCCAGAACCCGAAGATCATGAGCGCAAGGAAGACGACTCCCGCCAGACCAGCCATGACGAAAGTGAGCGGCGCCCGGACATCGGCGGTGGGTACGCGGACAACGCCCTGAGTTGAAGCGTGCGCGAAGGGCGGAACCGCGCGCCCCGGAGGAGCACCTCGAGACGTTCGAGAGAGTCGGGGGAGGGCCTCCCTGGTGCAGTGCCAGGCGGGCTAGTAGGCGGGCAGTCCCGTGATCTCGTGTCCCAGGATCAGGCCGTGCACATCGTGGGTCCCCTCGTACGTGTAGACCGACTCGAGGTTGGCCATGTGGCGCATGGAGTGGTACTCGACCAGGATGCCGTTGGCGCCGAGCAGCCGCCGCGCCTCGCGCGCGCACTCGCAGGCCATGTCCACGTTGTTGCGCTTGGCGAGCGACACCTGCTGCCGGCGTGAACGTCCCCGCGTCCTTGAGGCGACCAAGCTGCAGTGCCAGCAGCTGTGCCTTGGTGATTTCCGTCAGCATGTCGGCCAGCCGGACCTGCTGGATCTGCGTCTGCGCGATCGGCCGGTCGAACATGATGCGGTTCTTGGCGTAGCGTCACCGCTTCCTCGAAGCAGGCCATCGCCGCGCCGACGCGCACCCCAGGCGATGCCGTAGCGTGCCTGGGTCAGGCACATGAGCGGGCTCTTGAGGCCACCGCGTCTTCGGGAGGATGGCATCCTTCGGGAAAGGCACATCCTGCAGCGCGAGCTCGCTGGTGTCCGAGGCGCGGAGCGACAGCTTGCCCTTCTGGTCGCTGGCGGTAAAGCCCTTGGTATCGGTCGGCACGATGAAGCCGCGGATGGACTTCGAATCGTCGATGGCCCCCGTCTTGGCCCAGATGATGGACGACCGTGGCCTGCGATGCCATTGGTGATCCACATCTTGGCGCCGTTCAGCACCCAGCCGTCCTTCGTTCTCCCGCGCGGTCGGTGATCATGCCGCCGGGGTTCGAGCCGAAGTCGGGCTCGGTGAGGCCGAAGCAGCCGATCGTCCTGCCCTGACGCCAGCCGCGGCAGCCAGTGCTTCTTCTGCTCCTCGGAGCCGAAGGCATAGATCGGATACATGACGAGCCCGCCCTGCACCGACGCGAAGGAGCGGATGCCGCTGTCGCCCCGCTCGAGCTCCTGCATGATGAGCCCGTAGGCGACGTTGTTGAGCCCGGCGCAGCCGTACTCCTCGGGCAGGTTGGCCCCGAACAGGCCCAGCTCGGCCATGCCGGGAATCAGCTTCTTCGGGAAACTCGCCCTTGATGTACGCCTCGCCGATGATCGGCATGAGGTTTTCATCAACCCAGGCGCGAACGGTATCGCGCACGGCGCGCTCCTCTTCGGAGAGGAGCGTGTCCATCTGGTAGAAATCGACGCCCGGAAACTGGGACGTGGCGGCAGCGGTTGTCATGCGATCCTCGTCACGATGTCTGTTGCAAATCGGGCGCGAAATATAGCCGAGTCGCGCGCCCCGGGATGATGGGCGGCTCGCGCTCCGGCGGATGCCCCTGCTCGCTTCCTCGCTCGGATCTCGGCGCTCAAGTCCCAGGGCGCGCTGCGGCTCCGCGGGGACGGTGATTGCCATCGGCGGCCCGGACTTGAGCGCCGCCACTCGGTCGCTCGCAGGGGCATCCGCCCATCGCGCTGAAGCGAGCGCCGATTGGCTAGGGCGTGGGGTTCCGCCGCGAGGCGGTCTGGCCGAAGGCAGACAGCGCGGCCCCGTATGCGGGGCCGCGCTGTGTGCCTGAGGAGATCCGAGGACCCCGAGCGGCGGGACCCCGTGCTCGAGGCACTGTAAGCGCTACTGGCCGAGCGACTCCACGAACCGCTCGACCCGGGCCCAGACGCTGGCGCACGCTCCCGGCGCGGGCACGACCGCACGCGGCGTGATCCCCACCGACTCGGCCTTGCGACGGAACGCCGCGCCGTGATCCACCGGCTGCCCGGTCGCGGCCTGCCACTGATGCACCATCTCGTGCAGCAGCGTGTCCTCCACCTCGCGCCAGGGATGCTGCTTGAGCAGGCGCCGGCTGATGACGATGCGCACCGGTCGGCGGGTGGAAGGGTCATAGACGAGCTCGCCCAGGCGCCGGCGCATCCGGCTCGAGAGCCCGATCGGGATCGGCTCCAGAACAGCGTCGAAGTGCAGCGCGTTGAGTTCCTGCCAGCGCCCCTCGAGCCGGGCCATCACCCCTTCCTCGCCTGGTCGAACCCGGTCGGTCGCGCGTGCGCGCGGCGCAGCACCCTCGCTGGAGATGGGCCAGGACAGCAGCACCTTCTCCGCGGCCAGTCGGTCAGCACGACGGGTGCGCGGCGCGACAAACCGGACGATGGCATGCAGCACCCGGTCCGGTGCCAGCGCATAGCCGCGGTGCACCCGCAGCTCGCCGCGCGGGGTGAGCGACACCATCACCGTCCCGTTCCGGTGCGTCCGGATGGCGGTCACGTCGCGCAGGCCGAGGGCGCGGAGCCGGGCCGGCAGCAGCTCTTCCGGCGGAGCGGTGATGCGAAGTTCAACGCTCACGCCTTGACGCCCCGACCGCGCGGAAAGACGAACTTGTCGGACGGCGCGAAGTCGGCATCACCGGCGTTCCATCGCCAATGCTGGATCGTCACGGTCAGGGGCTCGATGCGCACCACGTTGAAGACCGACGGTTTCTTGCCGCGCATGCGGTGAGTGAGCGTGCCCGCGGTGCTCACGGCCACCCGGTGACCCAGCTGGGCTGCCGCCTCCTCATGATCATGCCCGTTGATGATGACGTCGGGATCGAGCTTGAGCAGGCGCTGCTGTGCCGTATGCCAGCGGGAAAGGCCCATCCGCTGGGAGATCTTTCCCCGCAGCACGTTCTGGTGCAGCATCACCACTCGCGCCAGCTCGGGCGGCGCATCGGCGAAAATCCGCGCCACTCGCTCCACCTCCTCGAGCGGCAGGTCACCCTTCACCGCCATGTCGTTGAGGTTCCAGGTCATCGACGGAAAGCAGACGCCGTGGCTGGTGAGCATGGTGGCGATGATGGCGCCTGGAACGACCAGCGTGCGCGTGAGCTCCTGGCCGAACCAGCGGCGGTATTTCACGTACATCCGCTCCCGTCCCCGGATCCAGAACGGGCTCTCGAACCACTGCACATCATGGTTGCCTGGCAGTGTCAGGACCGGTGCACTCTGGCCCAGCCGATCGACGAACCGGCGTGCCGCCAGGAATTCGCCGTGCCGCGCGCGCTGGGTCAGGTCACCGGATATCACGATGGCGGTTGCCCCGAGGGTCGGGGCAAGCCGCTCCACCGCGTCGATCATGGCCAACTCACAATCCCGCCCGAAATGCAGGTCGGACAGGTGCAGCAGGGTCACATCGGTCACCACACCGCCCGGACCTGATAGGTGAGCGTCGCTTCGCCCTTCGCGGGCACGGTCACCTTGAACCGGATGACCGACGACGAGAGCTTCTCTGCCGGTATCGAGCTCTGCAGGATCGACCACTCGCCGCCGCGTTCCTCCCGCACATCGACCACCTGTGCGCTGTCGGACCCATTCTTGATCGTCACCTTGTAGCTGAAGGTGCCGACGGTCCGGGTGACGTTGCCACGCTTTTCAGGAGTGGTCGCGTACTCGGTCTGCACCCGCTTCGCGGTGAGATCGAAAGCGGTCCCGGCGTAGAGCGTGAGATCCTCGCCCGCGGCGGTGTGACCCGTCGAGGCCTCACCCACCAGCTGCAACCGGCCTTCACTATCGGGGTTGTAGATGCGGGCCACACCGCCGGGCAAGGGCTTGTCGCCAAAGGGCGTCTTGAGCGGCCGCTTGAGGATGTAGCTCACTTCGACCGGGACGAGCTGTTCCTCGGGTTGCTGCGGGATGTAGCCGATCCATGGCATCTGGCTCCGCATCACCAGCCGCTTTTCGTACGCCGTCGACGCCGGCTCGAACAGCTGCACCGTGGTGGTTGTGCCGGGATGGATGCTTGCCTTGCCCGGGAGCGTGTAGAGATGGAATCCGCCGGCGGCTTCTTCCGCCGGCGTCGGTGCGGCCGCGACCGCCATGGCCATCTTGCGCGACGCAAGCTCGTAGGCGTTCGCACCACCGTTCGACGGGGCACGAGAGACACTGCCGGCGAGCAGCTGAATGTCCGCGTCCTCCACCAGGAGGGCTTCCGAGCCGATCACCGCCTCACCCGCAATGCGCGCCTCGTGGCCACCCAGCACCACGTCATAACTCGCATTCCAGGACGCGCCGGTGGTGAACCAGCCGAGCGGCAGCGCCTTCTTCGCGCCGGCGCTCGAGAGCGAAAGCAGTGCCGACGGAGACTTGGCGACCGCGCCGGCGGGATACCGGATGGCGCCACCGGGGCTGTTGAAGGCAACGGTTCCGTCGGGCATGATGAACCGCAGCGGATCCACGCCGAGGATCGTCACCTCGTACGTCTCGTAGCCGCCGCCCATCTTTGCCCGGTCGACACTCACCTTGCTCCCCACCAGCCTCCGCTGCACCGTCGCTTCATCCACGGCCCCGTCGAACACCGCACGGCTCACCACTACCTCGGGATCGAGCGAGAACAGGGACGAGGGATCGAGCACGCCGAGCTCCATCCGCTGCTCCGACGCACCCTTCGGCACCGACACGGGAAGCGTTCGCCGCATCAGCACCCGTCCGTCGTTGTAGATGGTGATGCCGGTCTGCGCCGCGAGGGGCACACCGGACAGGAACATGAGGGCAACCGGCAGGAGTACGGGTCGCCATGCACTGCGGAAACTGGTCACTGTCACTCCGGGGGGCTGTGGTGGTCTGGCAGCATCTGTATCGCGACCGTGGCCGCGATTTTCCGGACGAGCAGGTAGGTGATGAGTATGGCCACCCCGGCATACACACGCCCCGATGTGCCGCCCGGCAGGGGGCGCAACACCAGGTAACCCGCCATCAGTGCTGCTGCCACCAGCGCAAGCTTTCCAGCAAGCCTGCTTGCCTGCCGCTCACGCCGCACCACGCACATCGGGCACCGCTGGCCCAGCAGGAGTCCCTCCGTGCGCTTCCCGCAGTCGATGCAGGCGGCGCTAGTGGGCCACTCGGCGTGCGACGGCATCACCGAACTCCCGGGTTGAGGCGGTGCCGCCCAGGTCACGCGTGCGAAGGCCATCGGTGACGATGACATCCTCCACGGCGCGCCGGAGCCGGCGTGCCGCGTCGAGTTCGCCCAGGTGATCGAGCATCATCGCCGCCGCCAGCATCTGGGCCGATGGATTGGCCACGCCCTTCCCCGAAATATCCGGCGCGCTGCCGTGCACCGCCTCGAAGATCGCCGCACGCGTGCCGATGTTGGCACCGGGGGCAAGGCCGAGCCCGCCCACCAGCCCCGAGACTTCGTCGCTCAGGATATCGCCGAACATGTTGGTGGTGACCATCACGTCGAACTGTTCCGGCCGCATCACCAGCTGCATGGCGGTGTTGTCCACGATCATGTCGTTGGACGCCACCCGGCCGGCATACTCCGCCGCGACCTGCTTGCCGACCTCGAGAAAAAGGCCGCTCACCATCTTGAGGATGTTGGCCTTGTGCACGATGGTGACCTTCTTGCGCCCGTGGGTGAGTGCGTACTCGAAGGCGTAGCGGATCACCCGCTCGCAGCCCACGCGCGTGACCACCGCGATGGATTCACCCACCGCGCGCGGATCGTCACCGATGGGGATGAAGTGCTCGTACCCCACGTACAACCCCTCGAGGTTCTCGCGCACCATCACGATGTCGACGTTGGCGTAGCGGCCACCCGGAATGATCGTCCGCGCCGGCCGGATGTTGGCGTAGAGCTCGAACTCCTTCCGCAACCCGACATTGACCGAGCGGAATCCCGTGCCGACCGGGGTCGTGAGCGGGCCCTTGAGGGCGAGACGGGTGCGCCGGATGCTCTCGATGGTGGCATCGGGCAGCGGCGTACCGGTGGCCTCGACCGCCGCCACCCCTGCTAGTTCGTCATCCCAGTCGAACGACACGCCGGCCGCAGTCAGTGCCTTGAGGGTCTCGGCGGTGATCTCGGGCCCGATACCGTCGCCGCGGATGAGCGTGCCCTGGTACGTCGTCATTCGGGGAGCACTTCCACCGGGATCATGGTGGCGAAGGAGGCCCGGAGTGCCGCGTCAGCGCTGACCCCGTGCCCGACCGCGATGGTGCGATAGCGGATCTCCCCCAGCCGGGGCTCGACCAGCACCGCCGAAAGGGTCGCCGTCAGCAGCTGGGTCGAGTCCCGTGCAAACACCAGGCTCGCCGGCACGATGATCACCCGCGCATCGGTGACGCCGGACAGCGCACGGAAGTTGGAATACAGTGGCTCCGGCACCTTTTTCTTCACGCCGGGATTCCGCAGGGCGGACTGGCCCATGTAGTCGGGATCAGGGAAGTAGCCGTTGCTGCGGGTGTACATCTTCCGCAGGTCGGGCGGGAAAAACCACTTGGTTTCGTGCAACGCGTTCGAGAGGTACTCGGCGAAGAGCGAGTCGAAGTGGCGCAGGCCGGCCACCCGGTTCCAGTAGATCTTGAGGGCCGAGTCGCCCTTCAGGGCCGAATCGGCCCCGATGAAGGTGATGGGCACGACAACGACCGTCTGGCCTGCGAGCGCCTGTGACGCGAGCACACGATCCTGGTATTTCTGTGTCTCCTTGTCCTGCGCCAGGAGCGGCGATGCGACGGCCGCAAGCAGCACCACGCCGGCAAGCCGCGTCAGCGCCGGACGGACCCATGAAACCGACACGAGGAACCTTTCCGCGACGGGAACCGGAACCGCTGGATGCGGAGCCGGAATACAGGCGGAAAACTAATCGGTGGATTAGGCGGGTGTCAGGACGACGTGCGGGCCCTACTCGAGCGAGAGACCGCCATCGACCACGATGGTCTGGCCGGTGATGTGTCGCGCCGAGGCAGAACAGAGAAAGGATATGACGTGCGTCACATCCTCGGGCTCGGCCAGCCGGCCGAGCACCGAGTGTTTCTGGGCCCGTTCGGTGACTTCCTGCGGCAGCATCACCATCCGCTCGGTGCGAATGAAGCCCGGGCGCCACCGCATTCACGTTGATGTTGGCCGAACCCAGCTCCATCGCCGCGGCCCGCGTCAGGCCCTCGAGGCGCCGCCTTGCTCGCCGCATAGTTCGCGACGCCGAAGCCGGGCCGGCTCGCCTGGTGATCGCTCACCGACACGATCTTTCCGTAGTGCTGGTTGCGCATGTGGACGGAGGCGGCACGGATGCAGTTGAACGCGCCGGTCACGTTGGTGTCGAGGACCTCGCGCCAGGCGTCGTTGCTCATCCGCCAGAGCGCACCATCATGGGCAATGCCGGCGTTGTTGACGAGGATGTGCAGGCCGCCCAGCCGCGTCCGGGTCTCGCTGACGAACCGGTCCACCTGCGTCGGGTCGCGCACATCGCACCGCTGCGCGTACACCCGCACGCCGAGTGAGGAGAGCGCGGTCTCGGTGAGCAGTGCCTGCTCGCTGACGTCGCGACCGGGGAGGTTCACATAGCAGAAGGCCACGTCGCAGCGGAGCCGGGCAAACTCGAGACAGATGGCGCGACCCACGCCCGTGGCACCGCCCGGTGACGAGGGCAACCTTGCCAGGGAAGCCTTCGGCAATCGGCTGCTGGCAACGGGTGCTCCATGGTGCTGACGGATTCCTTCGGGGATGCTTCCCAGACCGGATCAGGGCGGCGCGGGGGCATGGGCATGGGAGGGTGAAAGTACGGCCCGGACTCGGACCCGGCAAGCTAGATTGCGATCATGACCTCCCTGTTCTGGCTGCTGGCCGCACTGGCCGGCGCGAGCGGATGGGCAGTGCTGGCGCTGGCCCGGGGCGAGCAGGTCAGCGCCGGCTGGCTGATCGCCGCCGCCGTCGGCACCTACTGCATCGCCTACCGTTTCTACAGCCACTTCCTCGCCTCCCGCGTCACCGGCCTCGACGATCGCCGCGCCACCCCCGCCGAGCGACTCGGCAATGGCCGCGACTATGTCCCGACCGGGAAGTGGGTGCTGTTCGGGCATCACTTCGCCGCCATTGCCGGTGCCGGCCCGCTGGTGGGTCCCGTCCTCGCCGCCCAGTTCGGGTACCTCCCCGGTACGCTCTGGATCGTCTTCGGCGTGGTGCTCGCTGGAGCGGTGCAGGACTACGTCATTCTCTTCGCCTCCATGCGCCGTGACGGGAAGTCGCTCGGCCGGATGGCGCGCGACGAGATCGGCCCGGTCACCGGCATCCTGGCCATGGTCGCCATCCTCGCGATCATGGTGATCCTGCTGGCGGTACTGGCGCTGGTGGTGACGCGCTCCCTCGCGGGAAGTCCGTGGGGCGTCTTCACCATCGCATGCACCATCCCGATCGCGATCCTGATGGGTTACTGGATGGAGCGCTGGCGCCCGGGCCGCACCCTCGAGGCCACGGCCTTGGGCGTGGTCCTGCTGCTCGTTGCCCTGGTGGGCGGGTCGCTGGGTCGCCGCCTCGCCGGTGCTGGCGCCGTTGTTCACCTGGCCGGCGCACACCGTGGCCTGGGCGATCGTGGGATACGGGTTCATCGCATCGGTGCTTCCGGTGTGGATGCTGCTCTGCCCGCGCGACTACCTCTCCACGTTCGTCAAGATCGGGACGATTGCGCTGCTGGCGGTCGGCCTCATCCTGGTGCATCCCCCGCTGCAGATGCCCGCGATGACGCGGTTCATCGACGGCACGGGACCGGTGTTCGCGGGCAAGGTCTTCCCGTTCGTGTTCATCACCATCGCCTGCGGCGCCATCAGCGGATTCCACGCACTCATTTCGTCCGGCACGACGCCCAAGCATGCTGCGGCGCGAGGGTGACGCGCGACTGATCGGCTACGGCGGGATGCTGATGGAGTCGTTCGTCGCGGTGATGGCGATGGCGGCCGCTGCGTCACTGGATCCGGGGATCTATTTCGCGATGAATGCGCCGCTCGCGACGCTGGGCGGCACGGTCGAGTCGGCGGCCGGCGTGATCCAGGGCTGGGGGTTCACCTTCACGCCGGCCAGATTCAATGCGCTCGCCGCGTCGGTCGGTGAGCAAAGCCTGCTGGCGCGCACCGGGGCGCGGCGACCCTGGCGGTGGGCATGGCCCGGGTCTTCAGCTCCATCTCCAGCGGGGCACTGATGGGGCTCTGGTACCACTTCGCCATCATGTTCGAGGCGTTGTTCATTCTCACTACTGTTGATGCGGGCACCCGGGTGGGACGCTTCATGCTGCAGGAGCTCCTCGCCCACGTCTGGGCCCCGCTCGGCCGCACCTCCTGGTATCCCAGCAACATTCTCGCATCGGCGGCGATCGTGGCGGGATGGGGCTACTTCCTGATCCAGGGCGTGATCGATCCGATCGGCGGCATCAACTCCCTCTGGCCGCTGTTCGGCATCAGCAACCAGCTGCTGGCCACCGTGGCGCTCTGCGTCGCGACGACCGTGATCATCAAGTCCGGGAAGGCGCGCGATGGCGTGGGTGACGCTGCTGCCACTCGCCTGGCTGCTGCTGGTGACGTTCACCGCGGGCTGGCAGAAGGTGATGTCGAGCGATCCAAAGCTTGGCTTCCTTTCGCTTGCGAATCATACGGATGGCCTGGTGCAGACCGGTGCAATGACGGCGGAACTGGGGGCACGGGTGGCGTTCAACGCGCGGCTCGATGCCGGGCTGACGACGCTGTTCGTCGCAGTGACGCTGATGGTGGTGCTGGCGTCGGCGCGGGAGTGGTTGCTGGTGCTACGGGGAAGAAAGCAGCCGGTGCTGCAGGAGAGCGCGTTTGTGGAGACAGCGTATGCGGGATGAGTCTCGAGGGTTCAGGGTCGAGGGTCGGGAGAAATGGTCGTGGGTCGTGCCTCGTCCCTGGCGCGCCTGGCCAGTGCACTGCGCCAGATC
>CAWJXX010000016.1:0-169294 GCA_963846945.1 uncultured Gemmatimonadales bacterium
CCGCAATGACGTTCCGCTCCATGTCCTCGGCGGACCAGCCGCGACTGTGCGCGATGAAGGGAAACTGGGGAAAGTCGAACCCGAGCTCCGAGAAGAACATCAGCATCTGTCCCGCGACCGACTGCACGTTGTCCTGTCCGCCGGTGATGATGAACGCCGCCACCTTGTTCCGGATCAGCACGTTGTCGCGAATGGTGACCTGGTTCTGGATGCAGTTCATCCGCTCGATCAGCTTGAAGTAGAGCGCGCTGGCGCTGCCCCAGCGGATCGGCGAGGAGAGAATGACCACGTCACACCAGAACACCAGTGCCTCATAGACCTGCACCATCTGGTCCTGGGGATCCATCTGGGTAATGGAGCAGGGCCAGGTGCAGGCCTGTGCGCTCTTGGAGTAGTAGCCCTCGCAGTGGCGGAACCGCAGCGCGTTGGCCCGCAGCAGCTGGGTCTCCGCCCCGGACTCCCGGGCGGCGCCAAGCGCCACGTCGAGCAGGCAATCGGAGGTGGAGAAGCGCGGATAGGCATCGTCCATCGCGGTCGTGGACAGTCCGAGCACGCGGATCGGCCCCGGCGCCCGCACGATCGGGCGTTCCAGCGGATGCCGTTCATGCCGCTGCTTCTTCCGGGGAGTGGCGCTGTTCAGGTCGACGAGAAGTCGATCGCCGTCCTGCCGCAGTTCATAACGCGGCACCTGGTCCTGCTCGTAGCCCGGCTCACCCTGGCCGTTGATGCGATGAAACTTGTAGTGGTGCCAGGGACAGACGATGAGGTCGCCTTCGAGCGTGCCCTCGCCGAGCGGGCCACCGACATGGTTGCAGGCTCCCGACACCGCGCCGAAGACGCCGTTGACGCAACTGAGCGCGATGCGGGTGCGGCCAATGACGACCTGCCGCAGTGTCTGCCGGGCGAGGTCTGATACCGCGCCGAGGTCCTGCCAGTCCGCCCCAGCCATGTCGTTCCTCTCCGTCGCGCCCTAGCGACCGGTCTCCACGACCTTGCTCATGAACGCGTCGCCACGATAGCTGGCCGCAAGCAACGCCATCCGCTTGAGGTCCCCGGAAACGGTGGCCGACAGTACCGACATCCGCACACGGCCAAGCGTCTCCGGCTTGTCCGGCGCGGTGAGCCGGTACAGTACGACCGACTCCGGCGTGTCGGACCGCACGAAGACCACGGAACCGTCATCGGCGAACCTCGCAACGCCCTGTTCCGCCGGGGCCGACATCCAAATGGCCCAGGGGCCACCGGTCACCGGAACCACGGCAACCCTTATAGAGTCGCCCTGTGAGTTCCAGCCGACACCTACAAATCGCTGTCCAGCGCGGTCGACCCGGACTCCCTGCAAAAAGGCCATGGAAGTTGGTTTGGGAATTTCGAGCCTGTTTCCGCCACGCTGAATGATGATCCGGTCGGCTGTCGCGGGGATCCACGCCCACCCGTCGGGCAGCGGGACCAGGTCGACGATCAACGAGTCAGGCAGATCCAGTGACCGTTGAACAGCACCAGTATGCACGTCGACCAGGGCGGCGTGCATCCCGGAGGCGCTCTGGCCCCCCACGAGGAGCGTGGTCGAATCAACCCACCCTGCCTCCCGCGCATCGCTCCGGGTCGCAATCTGGGCCTCGGCACCACCATCGAACGGCATGATGCTGAACCGGCGCTCCGTCGCACCATTGGCGGAAGGCAGGTTTCGCGCGATCATCAGCCGCCGGCCATCCGGTGAAATCTTCCCGTTGATCCTGGTCGAGGACTCGAGCCGGCGCGATGCGTTGGGCAACTTGCCTGCAAACGCATCCCCGAGGCTGAGTGCATAGAGGTTGTAGCTGGAGGTGCCGTCATCGAGGACGAGGGTGGAACCGTTGGCTGTCACGCTGAAATTGTTGAACGCGCCCGAGAGCAGCGTGTCCTGGCGCGTGGATAAGTGCCCGGTGGCGGGATCGAGCCCGACCCGCACGATGGACTCGAAGCCCTGCCCTGCCCGGGTGAGCCAGAGTGCGTCACTGGTGATCCGGCCGCCACAGGTGCAGGAGTTGAGCACCCGGTCCGCCACCTTGCCGCTCCGGTCAAACACCTGCCACAGTCCGCGCCGCGACTGCACCACCAGCGCCACGATCCACTTGCCACCCGGCTGAACGCTGAGCGCCGCGACGCCGAGCCCGGGACCGTGAACCGCAATGCTGTCGCGCACGGCACCGTCGATGGACGTGACCCTCACCTGAAAGACGGAGTCATTGCCGGTCGCCGGGGGACCCACCAGAAGTGAATCGCCACCGGCCCAGAACGCCGCGCCAGCCGGCGAGAGGTAGCGCGTGCCGCCTCCGAGGGCCGAGAGCAGGTACATCCCGTAGCGGCCGGAAACCGTGCCCTCGAAAATCAGGTTCCGGCGATCCGGACTCCACTCGAGGCCGTACGCCGCGGAAGCGCCCTCGAGAATACGATGAGTGGCCGTGCCTCCCACATCCTGGATCTCGACTGCGTATGAGCAACCGGCCTCGGCGCAGTTGTGCGTGATATAGGCCAGCTGCTTGCCATCACCGCTTATCGCGGAAGCCCAGACGTTCCCCGTAGTCGTGAGCTGCGTCCGGTCACGGAGGGCGAATGTCCCGTGTGCGGGAGTGGCGGCGACGGCCTGGCGCCCCTTCATCAGGAACAGCGCCGCCAGCGGCCAGGACAATGACGGCAGCGCCGACGCCGAAGATGAGACCGCGCCGGTTACGCGGTGAAGACGCCGAGGCAATCGGCACCGTCCCCGTGACCGGCTTGAGCTCGAGTGCCCGCGAAAAGTCGCCGGCACTGGCAAAGCGATCGGCCGGCGTCTTGTCGAGCGCCTTGGCCACCGCCGCGTCGATGTTCTCCGGCACCGAGTTGCGCACCACGCGCAGGTGCACCGGGCGCTCGGTCATGAGCTTGGCGATCATCGCCTGCGCATTCGGCCCGGTAACCGGCGGTTCTCCAGCCAGCATCTCGTAGAGCACGGCGGCGAGCGAATAGAGGTCGCTCCGCGCATCGAGCTGACGGTCGCCGGTGGCCTGTTCCGGGCTCATGTACTGCGGGGTGCCGAGCGAGAGGCCTGTTTCGGTCAGCCGGTTGCCGCCCGCCTCCTTCACCGCCAGCGCAATGCCGAAGTCGGCCAGCATCGCCTCGCCCTCGAACAGGAGGATGTTCTCCGGCTTGATGTCGCGGTGCACCACGCCGGCGCGATGCGCGTAGTCCAGGGCACTCGCCACCTGCTTCGTGATCGCGAGCGCCTCCTCCATGCCGAGCTGCTGCTCGCGATTGAGCTTGTCGCGCAGCGACTCGCCCCGCACCAGCGGAAGCACGTAGAAGAGGAACCCGCCCGCCTCGCCCGAATCGATGAGCGTCAGGATGTGGGGATGGTCCAGCCGCGCCGTGATCTTGATCTCGGCCAGGAACCGCTCCGCGCCCAGGACCGCACCGAGTTCCGGGCGCAGCACCTTGAGGGCCACTTCCCGGTCATGCTTGAGGTCGGTGGCGAGATAGACCGTGGCCATGCCCCCCGCACCAAGCTGGCGCTCGATCCGGTAGCGTTCCTCGAGCGCCGTGGCGAGCCGTGTCGCGTCGTTCATCGAGTCCCTGAAATTGGAGTCAGGCAGCCTGCATCGCCGGCCGCGGGTTCGCGAGTCAGCGTCAACTGGCCGGCGCCACCTTGCGGAGCGCCTCCAGGAAGTGGTCGGGCTGCGACGGGCTCAGGAGCAGCACGAAGCCCTGCGTGGTCGGCACGTAGACAACGTGGTGCGGGTCGGTGAGCGATACGAGCGCCTTGTCGCCGTTCCGCAGCCGGAACCATCCCGAGCGGTAGCCCGGGAGCGCGGTGCCGAAGGTGCGGAGCGACGGGCGGAGATCCGGCTCACGATCGAGGTCGACCATGCGGGCGGCGCCGCCGCGCAGGTCTGCCGCCGCGATCGGCTTCCGGCCATAGATGTCGCCGCGCAGCATGAGGCCGTCGCTCGAGAGTTCGTAGCGCGCGCGGGACGGGCCCAGTGCGATGAGCGCCAGCATGACGGCAATGCCAATGAGCAACAGGACCAATCGGGAGGAAAAACCAGAGCGCCCGGGTCGTGGACCGGCGCTATGGGGAAAGTTTCCATCACGGGCGGCGCTCGCTGGTCGCGGGAGCCGTAATCTATCCCGGCGGGCGCCTGCTCACCCGTTCAGGATCGGCAGCGCCATGGGCCGCGCGGCCACGGCCTCCTGTACCTTCGCGGCGATGTCGCGGAGCACGGTCGCGGCGGGGCTGCCGGGCGCGGCCGCCAGCACCGGGCAGGCCCAGATCGGCCGCGTCGGCGAGCCCCGGCTGCAGCGGCACCGAGCCCAGCAGCGGCACGCCGATCTCGTCCGCCAGGCGCTGGCCGCCGCCCGACGAGAAGAGCTCGAAGCGCTTGCCGGTCTCGGCATCGACGAACGCGCTCATGTTCTCCACCACGCCCACCACCGGCACGCCCACCTTCTCGAACATCTTGGCCCCGCGGAGCGCATCGCCCACCGCGACTTCCTGCGGCGTGGTGACGATGACCGCCGCGGCAACCTGGGTGGACTGCACCAGCGAGAGCTGCGCGTCGCCGGTGCCCGGGCGGAAGGTCCACGATGAAGTAGTCGAGCTCGCCCCACTCCACGTCGCGCAGGAACTGCTGCACGATCTTCATGATGATCGGGCCCGCGCCAGATCGCGGGCGCATCGCGGTCGACCAGGAAGCCCGAGCGACATGAGCTTCACGCCGTAGCGCCTCGAGCGGCTGGATCCGGCCGCTGATCACCGGCGGCTTCTCGAACACGCCGAACATGCGCGGGATGTTGGGGCCGTAGACGTCGGCGTCCATGATGCCGACCGCGATGGCCCTGCTGCGACCAGCGCGATGGCGAGGTTGGCCGCGACGGTGGACTTGCCCACGCCGCCCTTGCCCGACGAAATCGCGATGACGCGGCCGAGGTTGGGCTGGGCCATCGGCTGCTGGGCCGGGACCCCGGTCGCGCGCGGACTGCGGCCCGCCCGGCGGCGCGTGCGTCGCCTTGGGCGCGCCCGCCGGATCGACGACGTTGATCTTGATGTCGCTCACGCCATCGAGCTCGCGAATGGCCTTCCGCGCCTCGCGCACCAGCGTGGCGGGATCGTCGCGCCCGAGCAGGAACGTGAACGCGACCCGGCCCGTCGCCGATCGACCGTCAGGTCGCGCACCATCCCGGCCGAGACGAGGTCGTTCTCCAGCCGCGGATTCTGCAGGCGGCTGAGCGCCGCCACGACCTGGCCTTCGAGCGATTGAGCCACGCTTCTCCGTTGTCCTGCCGCTCGCGCCGTTCCTGCCGCTTGCGCCGTCCTACACCGACTCCACGACCTTCACTTCCGGCACCGCCTGCCGCAGGCGGACCTCGATGCCCTGCTTCAGCGTGATCGAGGAGGCCGAGCAGCCGTGGCAGGTGCCGCCCAGCCGCAGCAGCAGCGTCGCCGTCGGCTTCATCGAAGTCGACGACCTCGACGTGCCCGCGATGCGACGCGATGTAGGGCCGCAGCGTGTCGAGCGTCTGCTCGATCCGCTCCAGGACGCGTCACCACGGGTCACGTTCAATTCCGACATAGTCATTCGGCAATATGTTCCGGCGCAGTCGATCAGGTCAACGCTGGTACGCGCGCGCCGAGATAGTCCCGCGCCGCGCGCCAGCACGATCGCCTGCACCTCGGCGAGCGAGCCCTCCAGCGACAGTCCCGCGGCCTTGGTGTGCCCGCCGCCGCCAAAGTGCTTCGCGAACGCGGCCACGTCCACGTCGCCCACCGAGCGCAGCGACACCTTGACCCGCCCCTGCGCGATTTCGCGGAACAGCAGCGCCATGCGCACGCCCTCGATCGAGCGGGGGAACTCCACCACGCCATCGAGGTCGTCGGACGACACGTCCCAGCGGTCCATCGCGCCCGGGCGGCACGGTGATCCAGGCCAGGCCGATCTCCGGCTCCACCACCATGCGTCTCCAGCGCCTCGGCCAGCAGCCGGTGCCGTCCCTCCGGGCACGTTGGCGTAGACCTCGAGGTAGATCTCCTCCGGGTCGACGCCGATCTCGAGCAGGTCGGCCGCAACGCGCAGCACGCGCGGGCCGCGTGTTGCTGAAGCGGAAGCCGCCGGTGTCGGTGAGCACCGCGACGTAGAGCGCGCGCGCCGCGCTCACCGGGATCTCCCAGCCATTCGCCTCGGCGAGCTCGACCACCAGCTCGCCGGTGGCGCTGGCCTGGGGTCCACATAGCGCGGGCCCGGCGGCAGCGTCCCCTCGCTCACGTGGTGATCGATGCACGCCACCGGCACGCCGCGATCGCGCACCGCGTCGTGCAGCATGCCGAGGCGGCCCAGGTCGGCGATGTCGAGCACCAGGATCAGGTCGGCGCGGCGGATCTCCTTCACCGCCTCCGCGCGTCCGGTCGACGCCGGGCAGGTCGTGCAGCAGGAAATCGAAGCGCGGCGGCGTGGGCGTGGGGTTGGTGATGACCGGGTCGGCGCCCAGGCGCACGCAGCAGGTGCACCATCGCCACTTCGCTGCCGAGTCCGTCGCCGTCGGGGTTGACGTGGGTGGTGAGGCAGACCCGCTGGCCCGGGCTTGATCGCGGCCGCGAACGCACTTGCCGGCGGCGCGCTTCTCGGCGGACAGTGAGATAGTCATGGACGCGTGGAAGCTAAGCAGGAGTCCGGGGTGGAAAAGACGGAGAGGACGGAGCGCGGCTCCGTCCTCTCCGCGTGCTGCGTGCCGCACCGCCTACTTCCGTTCAGCACCGAGTGCTTGCGGCCGTAGAGCGAAGTAGATCAGCCAGGCCGATCGCGAGCCAGATGAAGAGCCGGAGCCACGTGTCGATCGGCAGCAGCGCCATCATGCCGAGGCACGTGAGGATGCCGAGGATCGGCACCAGCGGCACCAGCGGCGTCCGGAACGGGCGCGGCAGGTCGGGCTGCTTGCCGCGCAGCACGATGATGCCGCCGCAGACGATGACGAACGCCAGCAGCGTGCCGATCGACACCAGCTCGCCCAGCAGGCCGATCGGGAACATGCCCGCGATCACCGCCGCCACCAGGCCGGTGACGATCGTCGAGACGTACGGCGTGCCGAACTTCGGGTGCACCTTGCCGAACACCGGCGGGAGCAGGCCGTCGCGCGCCATCGTGAAGAAGATGCGCGGCTGGCCCATGAGCATCACCAGCACCACCGAGGCGAGGCCCGGCGATGGCGCCGATGTTGACGAAGAAGCCGAGCCACTTGAGCGCCGGGCCCGGCCTTCTCGATCGCCACGAACACCGGGTGCGGCACGTTGAGCTCGGTGTAGTGCGCCAGGCCGGTCATGACGAGCGCCATGAGGATGTAGAGCACCGTGCAGATCGCCAGCGACCCGAGCATGCCGATCGGCAGGTCCTTCTGCGGGTTCTTCGCCTCCTGCGCCGCCGTGGAGACGGCGTCGAAGCCGATGTAGGCGAAGAAGATCACCGCCGCGCCGCGGATCACGCCGCTCCAGCCGAAGTGCCCGACCTCGCCGGTGTTGGGCGGGATGAACGGCGTGCCAGTTGGCGGTGTTGACGTACTTGAAGCCGAAGACGATCACCAGCAGCACGATGGCCAGCTTGATGAAGACGACGAAGTTGTTGAACCGGGCCGACTCCTTGATGCCGACCACCAGCAGCGCCGTGAGCAGCAGCACCAGGACCACCGCCGGCAGGTTGACCAGCGCCGTGGCCGAGCGTGAAGCCCTTGCGCGGCGCAGTCGGCCGCCGGGATCAGCGTGCGCGCTCACCGCATCGACCGCCACGCCACCGGTCGCGGGGTCGACGCAGATCTCGGAGCGCACCAGCGTGTGCGTGCCCGACCACGCTGAACGGCGCGCCGGTAAGCGCCGGCGGAAGCTTGAAGCCCAGCTCCGCCATGAACGCGGTGAAGTAGCCCGACCAGCCCACCGCCACCGTCGAGGCCGCGAACAGGTACTCGAGGATCAGGTCCCAGCCGATGATCCAGGCCACCAGCTCGCCCAGCGTCGCGTACCCGTAGGTGTAGGCGCTGCCCGCCACCGGGATCATGGACGAGAACTCGGCGTAGCAGAGCCCCGCGAACAGGCAGCCGAGGCCGGCGAGGCAGAACGAGAGCACGATGCCGGGCCCGGCATACTGGGCCGCCGCCGTGCCGGTGAGGACGAAGATGCCGGCGCCGATGATGGCGCCGATGCCGAGCAGCACCAGGTTGGTCGCGGTGAGGACGCGCTTGAGGCCGCCCTCCTCGCCCCGGAGGTCGGCCATCGACTTTGTGCGGAAGTAATCCATGCAGTGCCCTGGGTTGAGGGAGTCGCGCTCAGTGTGGTGTCAGGAAACTCCGGCGGCGCGGGCGCGTTCGCGCTCCCGCTGCAGCGTGCTGTTGCGAACGTCCGTACGTGAAGTAGATCAGCGAACCCGATGGCGAGCCAGACCGCCAGCCGGAGCCAGGTGTCGAGCCGGCAGCGTCGCCATCAGGCCGACGCAGGCCAGCGATGCCGAGGATCGGGACCACCGGCATGAACGGCACCTTGAACGGCCGCTCCAGGTCGGGCCGCTTCTTCCGCAGGATGATCACGCCCGACGCACACCAGCGCGAACGCCAGCAGCGTGCCGATGTTCACCAGCTGCCCGAGGATCTGCAGCGGCAGCAGGCCCGAGGCCAGCGACGACCGCGAACCCGGTGAAGATCGTCGAGAGGTACGGGGTGCGGAACTTCGGGTGCACCTTGCTGAACCAGGCGCCGATCAGCCCGTCGCGCGACATCGCGTAGAAGACGCGGCTCTGGCCGAGCATCTGCACCAGCACCACCGAGGCGAGGCCCGAGCACCGCGCCCACGTCGATGGAGATCCGGAGCCAGTCGGGCGCGCCGGTGCGCTGCATCGCGCAGCGCCATCGGCGCCGGCACGTTGAGCTCGGTGTACGACACCATGCCCGGTGAGCACCGCCGAGACCACCACGTACAGCACGGTGCAGATCACCAGCGAGCCGAGGATGCCGATCGGCATGTCGCGCTGCGGGATTCTTCGCTTCCTGCGCCGCCGTGCTCACCGCGTCGAAGCCGATGTAGGCGAAGAACACGAGCCCGGCGCCGCGCAGCACGCCCGACCAGCCGAACTCGCCCCAGGCGCCGGTGTTGGGCGGGATGAACGGCTTCCAGTTGGCCGGCGTCAGGTGCACGAGGCCCCAGGCCACGATCGATCAGGATGATCGCGACCTTGAGCACCACGATCAGGTTGTTGAAGTTCGGCCGATTCCTTGATGCCGATCACCAGCACGATCGTCATCAGCGACCGACGATCAGCGATCGCCGGCAGGTTGATGAGCGCGCCGGTGGCGTTCCATCCCGCGTGGGCGCAGCCGGCGACCGCCGCCTGCACGTTGGCGCGCGGTGCACCAGCTGGAACGGCGCCTGGGCGAGCGCCGCCGGGATGTGGATGCCGAAGATGTCTGAGCAGGCTCGCGAGGTGGCCCGACCAGCCCACCGCCACGGTCGCGGCGCCCATGGCGTACTCGAGCACCAGGTCCCAGCCGATGATCCAGGCCACCAGCTCGCCCATCGTGGCGTACGAGTAGGTGTAGGCGCTGCCCGCCACCGGCACCGTGCTGGCCATTTCGGCGTAGCAGAGGCCGGCCAAGCGCGCAGGCGATGCCCACGAGGATCATCGAGATCGGCACGGCCGGGCCGGCGTGCAGCGCGGCGGCCACGCCGGTGAGCACGAAGATGCCGGCGCCGATGATGGCGCCGATGCCGAGGAACACGAGGTTGGACGCCGACAGGGTGCGGCGCAGCGCCATGCTCCCCGCCGGTCGTCGGCTTCCGCCCGCAGGGCGGCGATCGACTTGGTGGCCCAGATGCTCATGCTGACGTGACCTCCCGGCGTATGTCGTGACGACTGCCGACTGCACGACTGCGACAGACTCGACTTCGCTGTAGTTCGGTGCTTCCTGCGTGATCGTCACGTCGTGCGGATGCGACTCGCGGAGGCCCGCGGTGGTGATCTGCACCATCTCCACGTCGCGCTGCAGCGACGCGATGTCGGCCACGCCGCAGTAGCCCATGCCGCTGCGCAGGCCGCCGACCATCTGGAAGAGCACGTCGGCCACCGGGCCCCTGTAGGGCACCCGCCCCTCGATGCCCTTCGGGCACCAGCTTGGACGGCGACATCTCGCCTTCCTGGAAGTAGCGGTCGGCCGAGCCGTCCTGCATGGCCGACAGGCTGCCCATGCCGCGGATCATCTTGAAGCGGCGGCCTTCGGCGAGGACCGACTCGCCGGGGCTCTCCTCGGTGCCGGCAAGCATCGAGCCCATCATCACGCACGACGCGCCGGCGGCGAGCGCCTTCACGATGTCGCCCGAGTACTTGATGCCGCCGTCGGCGATGATCGGGACGTCGCCGGCGCCGCGCACCGCGTCCATGATCGGCGGTGATCTGCGGGACGCCGACGCCGGTGACGACGCGCGTGGTGCAGATGCTGCCCGGGCCCGATGCCGACCTTCACGGCGTCCACGCCGCGGCGCACCAGCTCCCGCGCGCCGTCCTCGGTGGCGACGTTGCCGGCCACCAGCTGCACGTCGGGAAAGCCCTGCCGGATCGCGTCGACCGTGCCGAGCACGCCATCGCTGTGGCCGTGCGCCGAGTCGACGACGAGCACGTCCACGCCCGCGCTGACCAGCGCCGCGGCGCGGGTCGTGCGCCTCGGGCCCGGCGCCCACGCGCGGCGGCCACGCGCAGCCGGCCGTGCTGGTCCTTGTTGGCGTCGGGATGCTCGCGGCGCTTGAAGATGTCCTTCACCGTGATGAGGCCCCGCAGCACGCCGCTCGCCATCCACCACCGGGAGCTTCTCGATCCGGTGCTGGGCCAGGATCCGCTCGGCCTCGTCGAGGCGTGGTGCCCACCGGCGCCGTGACCAGGCGTTCCTTGGTCATCGCCTCGCGGATCGGCTGGTCGAGGTTCCGCTCGAACTGCAGGTCGCGGTTGGTGATGATGCCGATCAGCCGGCCCTCGCCGTCCACGATCGGCACGCCCGAGATCCGGAACCGCCGCATGAGCGCGTGCGGCCTCGCGCAGCGGCCGGTCGGCGCCCAGCGTGATCGGGTTCATGATCATCCCGCTCTCGCTGCGCTTGACCCGGTCCACCTCGGCCGCCTGGCGGTCGATCGACATGTTCTTGTGCAGCACGCCGATGCCGCCCGGCGCGCGCCATGGCGATCGCCATGTCGGCCTCGGTGACGGTGTCCATGGCGGCGGAGACGAGCGGGATGTTGAGCGGGATGGTGCGGGTGAAGCGGCTGACGATGCGAGACATCGCGCGGGTGCACGCTCGAGTGCCGGGGCACGAGCAGCACGTCGTCGAACGTGAGGCGCGATGCCAGGTCGGATTCGGCTCATGTCAGGCGCTGGACGGACGGGGGACTGGCTGGCAGACTCGGTTGTGCGGCGTACTGGGAGGCAACATCCATGAAGCCTACGCCCCGGACCACCCTGAAATCAAGCCGAACGGGATCAGACGCCGCCGGGGTCGTCGCCGATCCGCGCGCCGCCAGAGGAGGTAGACCGGGATCCCCAGCGCGACGATCAGCGAGCCCGAATGCCGAGTACTTCCGCTTGCTCGGGATCGACCAGCAGGACCACCAGCAGGAACGCGATCGCCAGCGATGTAGAGCGCCGGCACGCACCGGATACCCGAACGCCTTCACCGGGCGCGGCAGGTCGGGCTGCAGCTTCCGCAGCCGGAACAGCGCGACCGTGGTGAGCAGGTAGAAGATCAGCGCGGCGAAGATCACGTAGTCGAGCAGCTGGCCGTAGGTGCCGGTGAGGCAGAGCGCCATCGCCCAGACCGCCTGGGCCAGCAGGCCGAACACCGGCGTGCGGTGCGTCGGGTGCAGCGTGCCCGCGCGCGCGAAGAACAGGCGGTCGCGCGCCATCGCGTAGTACACCCGCGGGCCCGGCGAGGATGAGGCCGTTGTTGCAGCCGAAGGTGGAGACGCAGGATCGCGATCGCCATGACGATGGCGCCGGTCGGCCCGAGGATCGCCTCGAGCGCCGCGGTGCCCACGCGATCCTGCGACGCGAACTGGATGCCCCGCGCGAACGCGTCGGCGCCGTTCGGCTGCGCCGCCGAACGGCAGCACGTTGAGGTACGCCACGTTGGCGAGGATGTAGAGCAGGCTCACCAGCCCGGTGCCGTACGGCCAGCGCCCGCGGCAGGTTCTTCTGCGGCTCGCGCACCTCGGCGGCGGCGAAGGTCACGTTGTTCCACGCGTCGCTCGAGAAGAGCGAGCCCACCATGGCGGCGCCGACCACCGGGAGCATCGCGAGCCCCCACGGCTGCGCGCCCCAGAACGTGTCGAAGTTCATCGCCGAGATGGCCGGCTGCCGGAAGATGAAGAGGCCGAGCACGATGAGCGCCACGAGCGCGCCCGACCTTGGCCACCGTGAACACCGTCTGGATCGCGGCGCCGAGCCGCACGCCGCGCATGTTGACCGCAGGTGAGCACCGCGATCATGAGCACCGCGACGATGCGCTGGTTGCGAGAGGCCGAGCTCGATGGTGCCGCCCGGCAGGTTGAGCGAGCCGAGCTTCAGGAACACGTCGGGCGTCACCGATGGCACGAGCACCGCGAGGAACTTGGCGAACGCCACCGCCACCGCCGCGATGGTGCCGGTCTGGATCACCGTGAAGAGCGTCCAGCCGTAGAGGAATCCCGCCGACGGCGAGAGGCCCTCGCGCAGGAAGACGTACTGGCCGCCCGCGTTCGGCATCATCGCCGCGAGCTCGGCGTAGGCCAGCGCGCCGGCCATCGTCATCAGGCCCGGTCAGCACCCAGACCAGCAGCAGCCCGCCCGGCCCCCATGCCGCCACCTGCCGCCCGATGTCGGCCGAGACGATGAAGATGCCCGACCCGATCATCGACCCGACGACCAGCGAGGTGGCGGCGAGCGGGCCGATGCCGCGGATGAACTGGTCGCGGGCCGGCGCGGGAGGCGCGTCGTTCGGGCTGGTCATGAGTTGGTGACGGGTGAGCGGGGTGAGGCGGTGAAGTGGCGCGAGCCTCAGCTCGCGCTTTCACGGGGTCGGTTCGAGCTTCTCGGGCGCGCGGCGGCTTGGGCGCCGGAGTGGCGGGACGGCTGGGCGGCGACTGCGCCGCCTTGATCGCCTCGTCCACCACCGCCTGGCCCGCCGCCGCGAGTCCCTTCATCACCTTGCTGGCGCTGTCCATCAGGCCCATCGTGCCGCTGATCGCCTGGATCGGCAGCTTGCCGGCGCGCATCGTGTCCTCGACCGTCTCGGTGATCTTGGCGAGGATACCGGTCGGGCCGCTGCCGCTCGGCGTACCGGCTCTCGAGGAACTCCACGAAATCGAGCACCTGGTAGGCGCGATCGTCGGGCAGGGTATCGAGCGCGCGCAGGATGCGTTGCTTGAGCAGGTCGTTCATCGGGTCCTCCGGGATGGCCGCCACTACGCGGCCGGCCTGAAAAGTGTCCAGAAGTGACACGCGACGCCAACCCGCCTTGCCCCGCGTCCTCCCGTCCCCGCCTTCCCCGCCTTCAAACCCTCGAAACCAGATCCGCACTCCCCGGCTCGTCCTGGTCCGGGGCGCCCTCGCGCTTGCGTGAGCAGCTGCTTGAGCAGGATCGGCGCGAGGAAGGTCGTGACCATCACCATCATGGCGCAGGCGGCGAAGAGCTTGTCGTCGAGCACGCCGGTCACCACGCCCGCCGTGGCGAAGATGAGGCCCACCTCGCCCCGCGGGATCATCCCGACCCCGATGACGAGCTTGCGGCCCTTCCACCAGAACGGCGCCCAGCCCGCGACCACCTTCCCCACCACCGCGCAGACGCGTGAGGATGCCGCCCACCAGCAGCACGCGCGGATCGGCGAAGGCCCGCGCATCCACCAGCGCGCCCACGTGCACGAAGAACAGCGGCACGAAGAAGTAGCCGATGCGCACGACGCCTTCCTCGATCTGGTGCACCTGCGGGGTCGGCGCGAAGAGGAGCCCGGCGGTGAAGGCGCCGATGATGAGCGCCGAGCCGACCCGGTCGGCCAGCACCGCCACGAGGAACGCGAGCGTGAGGGCCATGACCGGCAGCGAGGGCCCCTTGCCGTAGCGCGCGACCATCGCGCACCAGCGGCGGCACCAGCTTGCTGCCGAGCAGCACCGCGACCACGATGAACCCGAAGGCGGTGAGGGTGTTGCGCGACGACGTTGCCCATCGTCACCTCGCCGCCGGCGACGACGTCGCTCACCACCGCGAGGATGATGAGCCCGATCACGTCGTCGATCACCGCGGCGCCGAGCACCACCTGGCTCTCGGGATCCTGCAGCCGGCCCAGGTCGGAGAGCACCCGCGCCGTGATGCCCACCGACGTCGCGGTCAGCGTGGCACCCAGCACCAGGTCGGCGAGCGGCGGAAGGCCCAGCGCCTTGCTGGCGAAGTAGCCCAGCGAGAAGGGCACGATCACGCCCACCATCGCCACCGCGAACGCCGCCGATCCCACCTTCAGCATCTTCCGCAGGTCGGTCTCGAGCCCGATCTGGAAGAGGAGGATGATCACGCCGATCTCGGAGAACGCCTCGATGACCGGCTGGTGCGGATCGACCAGCCTGCAGGAGCGAGGGGCCGAGCAGCACGCCGGCGAGCAGTTCGCCGATGACCGCCGCCTGGCCCATGCGCTCGAACAGGTCGCCCAGCAGCTTGGCCAGCGCGAGCATCGCCGCCAGCACCAGCAGCAGGGACGAAATCGATGCGGCGGTGGAAGCCGGGTCGAGGCTGGCGCAGCATCAGCGACGCGGTGCTGTCGACGACCGCGACCAGTTCCGCCACGGGCGTGGGCAGGTAGCGCGTGCTCGCGGCCGGATGGTCAGTCGCAGCGTCAGCTCGGCGAGCGGAGGCAGTGCGCGGAAGCGCGGGCAGCGCCGTGCGGGACAGCATGACGTACACGAAACCCGGCTCCGGGAGCGGGCCGCGCATCAGCAGGTAGGGCTGGCCGGCCGGGATCTCGGGCCGGAGTTCATCGGCGGTCTGGATGCTCACCAGCTGCAGGCGCCAGTCGAGCGTCTTGCCGACATAGCGCGCCGGATCGGCGCGCACCTCGGCCGCCGACACGCCGAGCACGCGCGCTGCCGCTCTCGGGCCGCAGGTCGGACGCGCGCACCCATCCCTCGAACTGCACCCGTACCCACTCGCCGCTCTGGCCCAGCACACGCCCCTTCGCCCCGGTCGGCCAGGCTTCCCGAGCGCGCCGTTGCCCGGCTGCACGAAGAGGTCGGCCTGGTTGGCGAGCTCGATGGCATCCGGCATCGATGGCGTGCCGGCGGCGCGGCGCGGGCGATGACGGAGGGGAGGCGGGCTTCGCGGCTGGCTTCTTGGTTTGCTGCGCGGCAAGTGGCGTCGCGAGGATCGCGCACACCACCAGCGCGGCTGGATGCCAGCGGAAGGGAGGACTAGATTGCGGCGCTCCGAACACGATGGCCCATCTTAGACGGCGCGGAGAAGCATGTCAAACGTTGCCGGGCATGGCGGACCAGTCGTGCTCGTGGTGCTCGATGGCTGGGGTTACCGGGCCGAACGCGGAGGGCAATGCGATCGCGCATGGCGAACGCGCCCACCTGGGACCAGGCTCTGGAACGGCTACCCCCGCACCCTCCTCGATGCCAGTGGACTCGCCGTCGGGCTTCCCTGCCGGACAGATGGGCAACAGCGAAGTCGGGCACCTCAACCTCGGCGCCGGCCGGGTGGTGCCGCAGGACCTCGTGCGCATCTCCCAGAGCATCGAGCGGGGCGAGTTCTACCAGCTGCCCGGTGCTGCAGGAGCTCGGCGCGCGGCTCCGGCAGAGCGGCGGCACGCTGCACCTGGTCGGGCTGCTCGGTCCCGGGCGGCGTGCACGCGCTCGACCGCCACCTGCTCGCCTGCGTCGAGCTCGGCGTGCGGCTCAAGGTGCCGCACATCGCCATCCACGGCTTCCTCGATGGCCGCGACTCGGCCCCGACGCTGGGCGCCGAGGTCGTGCGGACGCTGCTGCTCGACATGCGCCGCATCGCGGGCAGCCGCGTCGACATCGCGTCGCTCACGGGGCGCTACTACGGCATGGATCGCGACAAGCGCTGGGATCGCACCCGCGCCGCGTACGACGCGATCGCCCATGGCATCGGCATCGCCGCCGAGCACCCGGTGCTCGCGGTGCAGGCCGCCTACCAGCGGGGCGAGACCGACGAGTTCGTGCGGCCGCTCGTGCATCACCGCAACGGGCTGCCGGTCGCCACGGTCAAGGACGGCGACGGCATCTTCTTCTTCAATTACCGCAGCGACCGGATGCGCCAGATCGTGGCGGCACTCGGCGTGGAAGGATTCAACGGGTTCGATACCGGCCGCCGCGCCCGGCGGTGCGCTGCGCCACGATGACGCAGTACGACCAGACCTTTCCCATTCCGCAGGCGTTCCCGCCGTTCACGCTCGCGCACATTCTCGCCGAGGTGCTGGCCGACAACGGCCGGACCCAGCTGCGCACCGCGGAGACGGAGAAGTATCCCGCACGTCACCTACTTCTTCAACGGCGGGTTCGAGCCGCCCTACAAGGGTGAGGAGCGGCTGCTGGTTCCGTCCCAGCGCGTGGCCACCTACGACCTGGCGCCGGAAATGAGCGCGCCCGGCATCACCGACGCGCTGTGCAACGCCCTGACGAAGAAGCAGCACGATTTCCTGCTCTGCAATTTCGCCAACGCCGACATGGTGGGGCACACCGGTGTCATGCCGGCGGTCATCAAGGCGGTGGAGACGGTGGACTGGTGCCTCGACCGCATCCTCCAGACCGCGGCGAAAACCGGGGCGCGGATCCTGGTGACGGCCGATCACGGCAACTGCGAGATGATGATCGACCCCGCCACCGGCGGGCCCCATACCGCCCACACCACCAACCCTGTTCCTTTCGTTGCCGTCACCGGGGGCGACGCGCCCCTCCGGAGCTGGCGGCTCCCTTCGCGATGTCGCGCCGACCGTGCTCGGGCTCCTCGGAGTCGAGCCGCCGGACGACATGACTGGCCGCGACCTCCGTCTTCCGTGAGCTGCATGCGCCTGGCACTCCTGCTCCTTCTCGCTCATCCCGGCGGCACCCGCCGTGGCCCAGGTCGGCCACGAGCCGAGCAAGTCGCCGTACCGCGACATCCTGTACGACCAGAACCTCACCGCGTACGCCAGCTACTTCGACGGCAGCGGCGGCACGCTCGGCATCGGCGTGCACGACGGCTGGATGTACGGCATCCGCTTCCAGCTCCGCGCCAACCGCTTCATCTCGTTCGGCCTCGGCGTGAGCTACGGCCCCGACCTCAAGCGCAACGTCGTCGACCCGTTCGCGGAGGACACCGCCGATCGCATCACCGGACCGGTGCAGATCCGCGTCTGGATGCCCGAAGCGCTGCTCCAGTTCAACTTCACCGCGAACAAGACCTGGCATCGCATCGCGCCCTACGCCGGCATCGGCCTGCGGCGCGGGGTTCTCCTCCACGGCGCCGAACGACTCGCATCTACCGGAACAGCGTGCGCTTCGTCTTCACGCCCTTCGGCGGCACCCGGATCTATCCTGGCCAACGCCGTGGCGCTGCGCCTCGAGGCCCGCATGCCGCTGTACAAGATCTCCTATCCCAACCAGTACAACGACGGCTTCGAGCCGATCATCGGCACCGGCGGCGAGTGGGTCGCCTCGGGCTGGTTCATGGCGGGGCTGAGCTTCAATTTCAGGCTGAGCAAATGAAGCTCCGGAGCAGCCTCACGCGGTCGGTCTCGTTCTTCGCGCTGCACCACCTGCGGCGCGCGGACTGGAGCGACGCGCGGAACCTCGAGGCCTTCGGACCGCCTCAGCGACCCGGCGGGGCACGGCCACGACTACACCTGCACGGTGACGGGTCAGCGGGCCGCTGGTGCATGGCATGGTGATGGACCTGGCCGAGCTGGACCGCCTGCTCGAGCTGGTGGTGCGGGCGCCGCTCGCCGGTCGCCACCTGAATCTCGACGTGCCCGAGTTCGGCCGGGCGGCACCCTGCCCACCTGCGAGGCGATCGCCGATTATGTGTATCGCCGGCTCCTGCCCCGGCTTCCGGCCGACGCTGAGCCTCGATGTCGTGCGCATTTCCGAGGATGCCACGCTGTCGGGCGAGGCCGGCGCCTGCCTGACGCGCAGTGTGTCTCCGGGCTGCCTCGCCCGACGTCCCCACGGAAACACCGTCACCCGGAAATCTGAGACGCTCATGGGCAAGAGTCTTCCCGTCCATCCTGCTGTCTCCTCGCTACCGCGCCGCTCGCGGCGCCGGCACCCCTCGCGGCCCAGAAGCAGGGCGACCAGTCGCGTCTCGTCTTCACGGTGAGCGCGCGGATATGCCTTCGGCAAGGATCTCTGGGCCGTCGGTTCCCAGCCGGTCGTCGCATCGGTGACCTCGACCTCTACCAGCTGGACCGCAACCTCAACGGCACCTGGGCCGCCGAACTGGGCGCGACCTTCTACAAGGGCCCCAACCTGGGGTTCACCTTCGACATCGGCTTCATCGACATCGCGACCGAGGACAGCTGCACCCTGCTGAGCAATTCGGGCTCGATCGACAATGCCGCCGTCTGCGGCTCCATCAACGGCGCCAAGTCCTCGGCGCTGTCCACGGCGTTCTCCGCCGGCGTCATCCTCCGCGCCATGAGCCGGAAGCCGGTCTCGCCGTACCTCCGCGCTGCAGGGTGGCATCATGCTGGTGAGCCGCAGCACGACCTCGGTCACCGGCAACTACATCAACGACGGACCTGGAGCCGGTGTACGTCCCCATCTATCCCTCGCGAGGGCTCGTCGTCGGTGAGCGCCCAGTTCGCCGTCGGCGGCCGGCGTCACGATCCCGATCTCCAAGGCCTATCACGCCCGTATCGAGGGGCGCGCCACCACCTTCGGCCTCCAGGTCGTGACCGGGCCGACCGACTTCCAGGGCATCGTCCCGCCCACCGAGACGAGGTACCTCACGCAGTTCAGCATCCTCATCGGCATCGACCTCGTGCTCGAGAAGAAGCACGGACGACGCTACTGACCGTGCGCGGCGTCATCCTCGCCGGCGGTGGCGCCACCCGCTTCGAGGGCCGGCCCAAGGGCCTCGAGATGGTGGGCGGCCGGCGCATCCTCGACCGCGTCGCCGACGCGCTGCTCGAGGCCCTCGGCACGCCCCCGCTCATCGTGGCCAATGCGCCCGAGGCCGCGTCCTGGCGCCCGGATCTCGAGGTGGTCGCCGACGAGCGCCCGGGTTCGGCGCGCTGGGCGGCATCTATACCGCGGTCACGCGGGGTCCGGCGCCGGTCGTCGTCGTCGCCTGGGACATGCCGTTCGTCGACGGCGCCCGCTCATCCGGGCACTGGCCGACGGCCTCGCGCGACGCCGACGCCTGCCTGCCCTCGAGCGACGGGCCCCGGGGCGTCGAGCCGCTCTGCGCCGCGTATGGCCCCGCCTGCCGGCCGCCATCGAGCGGTGCCTCGCCGAGGGCGACCTCCGCGCCATCGGCTTCCATCGCTTCATCAGGGTCGGTATCCTCCCCATCGAGTCGGTGTCGGGGCTCGTTGACCCTGCGCTCGCCTTCTTCAACGTGAACACCGCGAACGACCTGGCGGAGGCAGAAGCGTCATGGCAGGCCCGCGCATCATCTCGATAATCGGACGGAAGAACGCCGGGAAGACCACGCTGACCGTGGCGCTCGCGGCGGAGTTCGTGCGGCGCGGCAAGCGGGTCATGACCATCAAGCACGGTCATCACGCCGCGCGACGTCGACCGCGCAGGGCACCGACAGCTGGCGGCACTTCCACGAGGGCAAGGCCGAGCGCGTCGCTGCTCGCGGGACCGGAGGGGCGCGTGCTGTTCGAGCGCGTGCCCGACCTCTACGATCCGGTGGCCCTCGCCCGGCAGCTACCTCACCGACGCCGACATCATCCTGGTCGAGGGCTTCAAGCGCGCGCCGCTGCCGAAGATCGAGGTGTGGCGCCGCGAGGTCGCTGCCCGACGCCGCTCTACAACGAGAGCGCACCCGACCGCGACCAGTGGGTGGCGCTCGTCACCGATGACGAGACCTATCCGCGCCGGCTGCCGCGTGATCCACTTCCGCGACACGATGTGGCTCCACCTGCTCGCCACGCTCGCGTGGGACGAGGGCCTGGAGCTCGACGGGTGACGACGCCGCTGGGCGCGCGCGAGGCCGCGCTCCGCATCCTCGAGGACGTCCGTCCCCAGCCGGCCCTGCGGGTCCCGCTCGACGACGCGCTCGGCAGCGTGCTCGCCGAGGACATCGTCAGCCCGCTCGACATTCCCGCCTGGACCAACTCCGCCATGGACGGCTACGCGACCCGCGCCGACGACGTGCGTGGCGCCTCCGCCGCGGCGCCGGTGCGACTCCGGGTCGTGGAGCAGATCCCGGCCGGGCACTTCCCCACCCGGGCGCGTCGGCCCGGGCGAGTGCGCCCGCATCTTCACCGGCGCCGCCGCTTCCCGAGGGCGCCGACGGCGTGGTGCGGCAGGAGGACACCGACCAGGGGACGGACGTCGTCACCATCCGCGAGCGACCGCGACGCCGGGGCCAACCTGCGCCACGCCGGCGAGGACGTCCGGCGCGGCGCCATCGTGCTCCGGCAGGGCGCGCGCGCTCGGTGCCGCGGAACTCGGGCGTCCTCGCCTCGCTCGCGGTGGCGCATCCGCTGGTTCACCGCCGGCCCGCGCGTCGCCATCCTGGGCAGCGGCGACGAGATCGTCGACGTGGACCAGCCCGAGGAAATCCTGAGCGGCCGGAAGATCGCGAGCAGCAACACCCACACCCTCATCGCGCTGGTGCGGCTCGCCGGGGGCGAACCGGTCAACCTCGGCGTCGCCCGCGACACCCGCGAGAGCTTCCGCGAGCACCTCGCCGCGGGCGCGGGAGTGCGGACCTGCTGGTCACCACCGCCGGCATCAGCGTGGGCGAGCACGACTACGTGCGCCCGGTCCTGGAGGAGATGGGCGCCACGCAGAAGTTCTGGAGGCTTCGGATGCGGCCCGGCGCGCCGGTGGGATTCGGCATGCTCGGCGAGGTCCCGTGGATCGGGCTGCCCGGCAACCCGGTGAGCACGATGGTCACGTTCGAGCTGTTCGTCCGTCCCGCGATCCGGAAGATGTGCGGGCATGCCCTGCCCTTCCGCCGCAGCGACCGGTTCGCCTGGCGCGAGCCGGTCTCGGTCACGGCCGAAGCTGCAGCACTTCCTGCGCGGCATCGTGACCTGGGACGGCCGACGGCCCCGAGGCACGGCTCACCGGTCCGCAGGGCTCGGGCATCCTCACGTCGATGGTCCGGGCCAACGCGCTGCTTGTGATTCCCGAGGGCCAGTTCCAGCTTCCGGCCGGGACCCAGGTGGACGCAATTCTCCTCGATGACCCCCGTCACCAGGCCGATCCGGCGTTCTAGCCGGCCTCGCGCTCCAGAGGCTTTCGTGAATCAGCGCAGGTCGCCGTGCCGATGACCGCACACCCGCCCGTGGTATGGATCGGCTTCACCGTGCTGGTGGTCGGCCTGCTGGTGGTCGACCTCGGCATCCTGAGCCGCCGCGGCCGGGTGCTCAGCCTGCGCGAGGCCGCCATCTGGTGTGCCGGCCTGGTGGCCCTCGCGCTGGTCTTCGGTGGCTTTCTCTGGTGGCGCGAGGGCGCGCAGCACGCCATCGAGTTCTACACCGGCTACCTGATCGAGCTGTCGCTGTCCGTCGACAACCTGTTCGTCTTCATCCTGATCTTCCAGGCCTTCGGCGTGCCGGCGGTGGCGCAGCCCAAGGTGCTCAAGTGGGGCATCCTCGGCGCCATCGTCATGCGCGCGATCATGATCGGCCTCGGGGCCTTCATGCTCGCGCGGTTCCACTGGATCATCTACCTCTTCGGTGGACTCCTCATCTTCACCGGCATCCGGATGCTGCGGGGCAAGCAGGAGAAGGTCGACCCCGAAAAGATCTGGCTGGTGCGCCTGCTGCGGCGGTTCCTTCCCCTCACGCCGGCGTACGACGGCGACCGGTTCACCTCCGTCTCCAGCGCCGGCAAGCGCCTCTTCACGCCCCTGCTGCTGGTGCTGCTGGTCGTCGAGTGGAGCGACCTGGTATTCGCCATCGACAGCATTCCGGCCATCTTCGCCGTGACGCGGGACGCGTTCATCGTCTACAGCTCGAACATCTTCGCGATCCTGGGACTGCGGGCGCTGTTCTTCGTGCTGGCGGGGGCGCTGGACCGGTTCGTCTACCTGAAGGTCGGCGTGGCCTTCATCCTGGTGTTCATCGGGGCCAAGATGGCGGTGAGCGGCTGGTACGACGTGCCGACGCCCATCGCGCTCGGCGTGATTGTCCTGGCATTGGCCGTGGCGGTGGTTGTATCGCTGTGGCACGAGCGGCGGTCGTCGGCCGGACAGAGCTGACCCGCAGGCTATGCTTACCGCATGAAGTTCAATGCATTCATGGCTCGCCTCGGGCTCGACCGGCCGGACCTGCGCGCCTGGGCGATGTACGACTGGGCCATCTCCGGCTTCCAGACGATCGTGATGACCGCGGTATTCCCGATCTTCTTCGCGCGCGTCCCGGCCGCGCCTGCTCTCGCCGCCGGAGGCGACCGCGCGCTACGCCGACCTCAACACGCTCTACCTCGACGGTGGTGGCGCTGCTCTCTCCCGTCCTCGGCGCGCGTCGCCGACTACCTCGGCATCGCGCGACGCCTGCTGTTCTGCGTTCATGCTCCTGGGCGTGGTCGTCGACCGCGGGATTTGCGCTTCATCGGGCCCGGCGACCTGACAGCTCGCCTCGGTCCTGTTCGTGCTCGCCATGATCGGTGCCACGACCAGCTTCGTGTTCTACGAGTCGCTGCTGCCACGGCATCGCCGCCGTCCGAGGATGTCGACCGGGTCTCCAGCGCCGGATACGCGCTCGGCTACATCGGCGGCGGCATCCTGCTCGCCGTGTGCCTGGTGGCCATCCAGTTCCCCGCAGGCGGTCGGGCTCGGCGCGGGGGGCGCGGCCTCGCCACCCGGCTCGACGTTCGTGGCGACCGCGGTCTGGTGGCTGGTCTTTGCCATTCCGCTCTTCCGCCGCGTGCCCGAGCTGCCGCGGCTGATCGAGAAGGACGAATCGCACGCGCGAGAACCCGGTGCGGGCCGCCTTCACCCGCCTGGGCGAGACCTTCCGCTCGCTCCGCGGGTTCCGCCAGGCGTTCCTGCTGCTGGCGGCCTTCCTCATCTACAACGACGGCATCCAGACCATCATCAAGATGGCCACCGCCTACGGCGCCGAGATCGGCATTCCCGACAGCGCCATGATGCTGGCCATCCTGATCGTGCAGTTCGTGGGCGTGCCCTGCGCCTTCCTGTTCGGCGCCCTGGCGGGCCGCATCGGGGCCAAGCCCGCGATCCTCCTCGGCCTCGCTCGTCTACACGCTGATCAGCATCGTGGGCTATCAGATGCGCACGGCAGGGCAGTTCTTCGTGCTGGCCGCCATGGTGGGGATGGTGCAGGGCGGCACCCAGGCGCTCAGCCGCTCCCTCTTTGCCTCCATGACGCCGGCCCACAAGTCGGCGGAGTTCTTCGGCTTCTACAGCGTCTTCGAGAAGTTCGCCGGCATCTTCGGCCCGCTCTTCTTCGCGATCTCGATCCGGATGACCGGCTCGAGCCGCAATGCCATCCTGTCGGTCATCGCCTTCTTCGTGGTGGGCGGGCTGCTGCTCCTCTTCGTGAACGTCGACGAGGGGCGGCGCGCCGCCCGCGAGGCGGAGGCGCTGGTCAGGCACCTTGTGACGATGCGCGCCGACCCGGCATTCTTCCGTGCATGGACGTCCTTGAACTCACGCGCGCCCTCGTGCGCATCGATTCGACCACCGGTCGCGAGGGCTCCGGCGGCCGAGCTCCTCGCCACGCTTCCTGGAGCAGCTCGGCTGGACCGTGGTCCGCCAGCCGGTCTCGAGCCGGCCGGTTCAACGTCTACGCCACCTGGGCCGGCCGGAGGTGGTGTTCTCCACCCACCTCGACACCGTCCCGCCGTTCATCGACCTGCGCCGAGGACGACGACCTGGCTTCACGGCCGGGGCAGCTGCGACGCCAAGGGCCTCGCGGCGGCGATGATCGCCGCCGCGGAGCGCTCCGGGCCGCGGGCGAGGAGCGGGTCGGGCCTGCTCTTCGTGGTGGGCGAGGAGAACGGTTCCGACGGCGCTCAGCGGCGGCCGCGGCTCGAGCCGCGCGGGCGCTTCCTCATCAACGGCGAGCCGACCGAGAACCAGCTCACCATCGGGCAGAAGGGCGTCGCTTCGCGTCGACCTCACCGGCTACCGGGCGCGCCGCGCACTCGGCCTATCCCGACGAAGGGCGAGTCGGCCATCGTGCCGCTGCTGGAGACGCTGCGGCGGGTGCAGCGCCTCCCCTGCCGAGCGCATCCGGTGCTCGGCGACATGCCACGCTCAACATCGGGTCAGCATCGAGGGCGGCCGCGCGCCCAACGTCATCCCCGACCATGCGCAGGCCGCAGCTCCTGTTCCGCACCGTGAGCCGACACGGCGCCGCTCAAGCGGGCGATCGAGGAGGTGCCTCGAGCCCGGGGTCAGCATGCGGCCTATCCGCTGGAGATTCCCAGCGTGGTTTCGACGGCGCCGGCGGGATGGGAGACGACCGTGGTGAGTTTCGCCAGCGACCTGCCGTTCCTCGCCAGCCTGGGGCGAGGGCTACCAGCTCGGGCCCGGGCACGATCCGGGTCGCGCACACCGAGGAGGAGCGCATCCGCAAGGCCGATCTGCTGAGCAGGGCGTCGACCTGTACGTGACGCCTGGCCCAGCGACCTCCTCGCCCGAGGCAGCGCATCATGACCGCGCGCATTCCGGTCGCCGATCCTCGGCGCCACCGGCACGGTGGGCCAGAAGTTCGTCCGGCTCCTCGCGGACCATCCCTGGTTCGAGATCGCCGCGGTCGCGGCGTCGGAGCAGAGCGCCGGCGGACGCTACGGCGAGGTCGTCCGCTGGCGCGAGACCACGCCACTGCCGCCAGCGCATCGCGGACATGGTGGTGCAGCGCTGCGCCCCGCCGCTCGACGCGCGCGTCGTCTTCTCCGCGCTCGACGCCGAGGTGGCCGGCGACATCGAGCAGGCCTTTGCCCGCGCCGGTGCCTTCGTCGTGACCAACACCCGCGTGCACCGCATGGACCCCGACGTGCCGCTGCTCGTCCCCGAGGTCAACGCCGGGCACCTCGAGCTGCATCGACGCGCAGCAGACGCGAGCGCGGCTGGAGCGGGCGCCATCCTCGCCAACCCCAACTGCTCCACCGCCGCGCTGGTGGTGGCGCTTGCGCCGCTGCACCGGCGTTCGGCGTGGAGAAGGTGTTCGTCGCCACGATGCAGGCGGCCTCGGGCGCCGGCTATCCCGGGGTGGCCTCGCTCGACATCCTCGGCAACGTGGTTCCGTTCATCGGCGGCGAGGAGGAGAAGATGGAGCGCGAGACGCGCAAGATCCTCGGCACGCTCGGGGCAGCGGCGGCGTCACGCCGGCCGGGATGCACGCTGGCGGCGCACTGCAACCGCGTTCCCGTGATCGATGGCCACATGGAGGTGGTCTCGGTCGGGTTGCGGGACAAGGCGTCGCGTCGCGCAGGTGCCACGCGATGCGCTGAGCCGGTTCGCGGGTCCGAGCGTGCGTGCGCCCGGCTGCCCAGTTCGCCCGACGCCGCCATCGAGGTCGATGCCGCGGCCCGACCGGCCGCAGCCACGACTCGACATCGAGCGCGGCGGCGGCATGGCGGTGACCGTGGGCCGGCATGCGCCCCTGCACCCTGCTCGACTACCGCTTCGTCGTGCTCGGCCACAACACCATCCGCGGCGCGGCGGGCGCCGCGGTCCAGATCGCGCGAGCTCCTCAAGGCCGAGGGACGGCTCGGATGACGGACGCCGCATGATCGTCTGCAAGTTCGGCGGGACGTCGGTGCAGGATGCTGCCGCCATGCTCCGCCTCGCCAAGATCGTCGCCGCGCGCGCGCGACGAACAGCCGGTGTCGTGGTGTCGGCGCTCGCGCGCGTGACCGACACGCCTCGTGGCGCTGCGCCGAGAGCGTCAGGCAGGGGCATGGCGCGGCGGTGGAAGCGGCGCTGGACACCCTGCTCGACCGCCACCGCGCAGGTGGCCGACGACACTGAAGGGTGGCGCGGTGGCGCTCCCGGCCCTCGACGCCGCCGTGGCCGACCTGCGCCGCGAGCTGCGTCCCGCGATCGGCCGCGCGCTCACGCCGGCCGAGCGCGACCTGCCTGCTCGGGCAGGGCGAGATCTGGAGCTCCCGACCTGGTGGCGGCCGCGCTGGCGAGCGCGGGCATGCCGGTGACCTGGGTCGACGCCCGACAGGTGATCATCACCGACGATCGCCATGGCCGCGCCACGCCGCAGCAGGACGCGATTCGCGAGGCCGCGGCGACGGTGCTGGCGCCGCTGCTGGCCGCGGGCCGCATCCCGCTCACGCAGGGATTCATCGGCGCCAACGCCGCCGGGCCGGCCCACCATCCTGGGCCGCGGCGGCTCCGACTTCACCGCGTCGCTGCTCGGTGCGGCGCTCGACGCCGTGCGGGTCGAGATCTGGACCGACGTGAACGGCCTCATGACCGCCGACCCGCGCATCGTGCCCGAGGCGCGCACCCTGGCCTCCGCGACCTACGACGAGGCCGCCGAGCTCGCCACCTTCGGCGCCAAGGTGCTGCACCCCGCCACCCAGCTGCCGCTCGCGGCGGCGGGTATCCCGATCGTCATCCTCAACGCGCAGCACGCCGACCAGCCCGGCACCATCATCGGGCCCACGCGTGCATCGGCGCTCCGGGCGGACGGGCCCGATCGGCTCGATCTCCTGGAAGCCCGGCGCCATCCGTCGTCAACGTGCGCGCGCCGCGCATGCTGGGCGCCTACGGGTTCCTCCGCGCAGCTGTTCGAGGTGTTCGAGCGGCACGAGGTGCCGGTGGACGTGCTGGCGAGCAGCGAGGTGAGCGTGTCGCTGACGGTCGAGGACCGCGAGCCGGCTCGACGCGCTGGTGCGCGACCTGCGCCGCTCGGCGAGGTGACCGTCAGCGAGGGTCGCGCCATCGTCGCGGTCGTGGGGCACGGGATGCTGTCCACGCCCGGGCCTCGCGGCGCGCGTCTTCGCGGCGGTGCAGCCGGCCAACATCGAGGTCATCTCGCAGGGCGCGTCGGCCACCAACCTGACGTTCGTCGTGCGCGAGGCGGACGGACCCGCCAGTCGTGCAGCGACTGCACCGCGAATTCTTCGGGAGCACCTGAGTGCGAGCGGTCGTGATCGGAACCGGCAGGATGGGCCGGCTCGGTGCATGCCGCGCTCGATGCGCGCGGGCACTCCGTCGCCGCGATGGTGGGCAGCCATGAGAACGCCGGCGGCGCCGCGCTGGTGCCGGCGCGGCTCGCCGGCGTGGACGTGGCGCTCGAGTTCACCACGCCAGGCACGGCGCCGGCCAACGTCGCGCGCCTGCTCGCGGCCGGCGTTCCCGTCGTGTGCGGCACCACCGGCTGGGAGGACCAGATCGCCGTCGCTCGAGGCCCTGGCCCGCGCGCGCATGGGCGCGCTGCTCATCGCGGCCAACTTCTCCGTCGGCGTGCACGTCATGCTCCACGCCGCCCGGACCTGGCCGCGGCCTTCGCAGGACCGCCCCGAGTTCGAGGCGCCTCATCGTGGAGACGCATCACCGCGCCAAGCGCGACGCGCCCTCGGGCACCGCGCTCGCCCTCCAGCGCGCCGCGCGAGGCGCGGCGAGCCGGGAGCTGCCCGTCACCTCGATCCGCGCCGGCGCCGTGCCCGGCACGCACGACCTGCGCTTCGAGGGGCCGTTCGAGAGCCTCTCGCTCGAGCACGTGGCGCGGGACCGCAGCGTGTTCGGCGCCGGCGCGGTGCTCGCCGCCGAATGGCTGGTGGGACGCACGGGCGTCTTTACCTTCGAGGACGTGCTCTTCGGGAAGCGCGCATGACGACCTGCTCAGCGGCTGTGGCACCGCGATCGTCACGCCCGTTCACCGACGAGCGGCGCGGTCGACTGGGCCGGCCCTGCGCGCGCTGGTCGAGTGGCAGGTCGCGGAAGGGATCGACTTCATCGTCGCCTGCGGCACCACCGGCGAGGCGCAGACGCCTGACCGACGACGAGCGCGTGCAGGTCGTGGCCGCGGCCCGGCGAGGCCGCGGCCGGGCGGGTGCCGGTGATGGCCGGCGCCACCAGCAACGACACCCGCCGGGCGGTCGACGAGGCGCGGCGCATGTGCGACGCCGGCGCCGACGTCATCCTCACCGCGTCGCCCTACTACAACCGGCCCACGCAGGACGGCCTCCGCCGCCACTTCGCGGCCGTGGCCGACGCGAGCAGCCCGCCGGTCGTGCTCTACAACGTGCCGGGCCGCGCGGGCGTGAACCTGCTGCCCGCCACCGCCGTTGCCCTCGCGGCGCACGCCAACGTCATCGGCATCAAGGAAGCGGCCGGCGACATGCACCAGGCACTCGAGCTGCTCCGGCTCCGCGCCCGACGGGGTTCCGGGTCTTCTCCGGCGACGACTGGATGGCGCTGCCCCTCTGCGCCGCCGGCGGCGACGGCCTCATTTCGGTCGCCTCGAACGAGCTGCCGCGCGCCATGACGGAACTGGTGCGCCTCGCGCTCGTGCCGGCGACCTCGGCGCCGCGCGCAGACGCTGCAGTGGAAAGCTGCATGCCGCTCATGGACGCCAACTTCATCGAGTCCAATCCCATCCCGGTCAAGGCGGCCCTCGCGCTCGATGGGACGCATCCGCAACGTGCTGCGCCTGCCCCTCGTGCCGGCCCAGCCATCCACCGTCGGCGCGACTGCGCGACGAACTCGCGCGACTCGACCGTGAGGCTTCCCATGACTGACGCGACGCTGCAGGACCTCGCGCCAGCGCATCGAGCGCTACGACCGGCGTGTGCCCGCCGGGCGAGGAGCGCGCCGCGCGCGAGGCGGTCGACGCGCTGCGCGAGGCCCTCGCCAGCGGTAGCCGTCCGCGCCGCATCGCGCGAGGCCGACGGCGAGTGGACACGCCAACACCTGGGTCAAGGCCGGCATCCTCCTCGGCTTCCGGCTCGGCGCCGTGGTGCCCGTCGCCGAGGGAGGCCCCTTCACCTTCTTCGACAAGGACACCTGCCCGCTCCGCCGGCTGCGCATCACCGATGGCATGCGGATCGTGCCCGGCGGCTCGGCGATCCGCGACGGCGCCTACGTCGCGCGCGGCGTCGTCTGCATGCCGCCCATGTACATCAACGTCGGCGCCTACGTGGACGAGGGGACCATGGTGGACAGCCATGCGCTGGTCGGGTTCGTGCGCCCAGATCGGCAAGCGGGTCCACCTCTCCGCCGCCGCGCAGATCGGCGGCGTCCTCGAGCCGGCCAACGCGCTGCCGGTGATCATCGAGGACGACGTGCTGGTCGGCGGCAACTGCGGGGTCTACGAGGGGACGATCGTGCGGGAGCGCGCCGTGCTTGCGCCGGGGGTCATCCTCACCGGCTCGACGCCGGTGTACGACCTGGTGCACGGCCGCATCTACGCCGGGAAGGCGAACGCCCGCTGGAGATCCCAGCGGGCGCCGTCGTGGTGCCCGGGTCGCGGCCGGTCCGGACCGGCCCCGGGGCCGCGGCGGGAGTGCATCTCTACGCCCCGGTCATCGTGAAGTACCGGGACGAGCGCACCGACGCCGCGGTGAAGATCGAGGAACTCCTCAGGTAGCCGGGACGGCGGCCTGGGTCGGCTCGACGCCGCAGGCCGTCCAGGTCAGCGTGAACGAGCTCGCCGCATCGCCGTTGGTGCGGGCAAACTCGAGCTGCCCTGACTTGATCCGCCGCCGCGGCGGCCCGCTGCACGTGGCATCGTACTCCAGCGGCTGGTTGGTCTTCACCGATGCCGTCACGTCCACATCCACCAGCTCGTGCGTCCGGGCGTCTCCCATGCCGTGCCACACGTTCACCTTCCCCTTGAAGCTCCAGCTGCCGGTCACCTGAATCTCGCCGCTCGGGCGGGGATGGGCCTCCTCCATCGACGTGCCGGCCGCCGGCGTGAAGCTCCATGACAGCTGCGACGTCACGGTATTGCCGTAGGCGTCGGTGTCGGTCTTGCGACTGCGCGTGGTGGTCAGGTCTTCGGCCGCGGTCAGCACGCCAGCCACGTCGCGGGAGAAGCTCCGGGTGCCGTCGCGCTGGCCCCGCCAGAATGTCGCGAAGTTCGAGTCGGTCGCCACGAAACCCACGTTGTCGAGTTCCTCGCTGCGCTGGAACTCGCTCTCGTGCGTGCCGCTCGCACTGGCCACCAGCCTGCCGAAGAGGTAGAGCTTGCCGTGGCCATGCTCGCCGCCGAAGAGACAGGGATCGGTATCCGCCGGCGGGAAGGTGACGCTCTCCGGCAGGCCACCGAACTGCACCGTCGTCACGATCGACGGGGGCGTGGTGGTGGCGACCATCGTGATGGTGGGACAGGAAGCGCCGTTCATGTCCAGCGCGAATCCGCTGCTCACGCTCTCGAGCAGGGAGCCAAGGGATTCATCGGCGCCTTCCGTCGCGGCCGCGCTCATCTCGGATACCTGTGCGCTCGAAACGGCGGGATCGGACGGCGTGTTGTTGCCGTTGGTATTGCTGCTGTCACATGCGGCGAGCATCACGGTGAAACCGACGATGGCCCCGCAAGCGGTGGTCTTCAAGCGCACGAACCCTCCAGGGTGATTTGTGTCACCTTGAAAAACAGCAATGCATGTGCCCCGGGGACGCTTTTGCAAGTGATGACAGCACAGTGGTTCGCGCGAGCGCAATTCACTGCGCTGCACCCCTGTCGCGGGCATATCGCCCATTCTGTCTCAGGCGGGACATTTTGGCGTGATGCGGCGCACGAAACCGGCGCTACAGCGCGTCCTTGCCGGGCGTGGCGGGCGGCCGTGCGGGCGCGTCGAGACAGCGGGGAAAATTGGTGAAACGATAGCGCAGGGAGACGAGTACGTCCCCCGAACCCTGCGTGGTCTGCGCCAGGTAGATGGCCTCGAGATTGGCCGGGAGCACGGCGTCGCTGATCCGGAGCCAGCGCGACTGCGTCGCCTCGGTTGCCGATGCCACGCCGTACTTGGAAGTGAGTTGATCGTAGAGCGTGCTGTAGATGCGGCTGACCTGCGCCGCGGTGCTGTCGCTGTGGTTGACGAGGTGGCCGGCCATGACCTGGCACAATCCCGTCGAGTCGCCGATGACGGCAGCGTAGATATCGAGATCAGGATGGACCACGGGCACGTGACCCACGAAGTAGGTGCCGGCCTTTCCTTCCTCGGCGGAGAGCGGCCCCGCCAGCGCCTCGACTTCGCGACGGGACCAGCCGTCATGCAGCCCGAACGGGGCCGCCTGTGCGGCGGCATCGGCACTGCCCAGCAGGGCCAGCGCGACGATCATCCAGGAGGTGCGTTGCGTAGTGATCATGATCCCCTTCAGTGCTTGATGCCGAGCAGGTCCTTCTTGAAGTCGTCACCGGGGCCGGGCTTGGGCCCGATCCAGGACTTGAAGAGCGCGTCGGCAAATGGCTTCCCGCTGATGGTGCCCTTCTTCTGTCCCTGCACGTCCACGGTAGTCCCTTCACCGGGCAGGTAGGTGAAGACCATCGTGTCGCCCTTCTTGAGATCCTGCATGAGGCCGCAAAGTTCCTTGAAGTCGGACTGGAGCTGCGCATCGGCCCCGGGCGAGTTGTTCTCGAGGCTCTCGTTCCAGGCCTCGCACATTTTCTCCTTGCCCACATTGTAGGTGAACTGCATCCGGAGCTGGCGCGGGGTGTCCGCCGCCAAGATGGCGCTGGCGTCCTGGTTCCGCTGCGGGAGGTAGAGCCCGGCGACATACACCTTCACCACGAACTTCTTCCGCAGTGCGACCCCGTCGAGCACCAGCTGATTCCCGGCGACCTCGACGGCCGGGGCCATCGTCACGCCGGCGACCGTGATGGCGGAGTCCTGCTGCAGGGCGTACGCGGACGCGAGTGGCTGCATCGCGAGGGACGACAGCAGCACGACGATATGCGGGGCCCGGGGCATTGGTCGTCCTCCGCGCGAGAGGGAGCGTACGGCCGGGGTGCGGCTTACTGAGAATGTGCCGGCGAACGACCGAAAGCTACATCGGGTCGCAGGCCGGCTCGCCCTCGCGCTTGGGACGATGACCCTCGAACTGGGTGATGGGGATGCCGACATCGGAAGCATAGCCGAAGTACACCACGCAGGTTCGGCCCGGGATCCTGTCGAAGGTGCCCTCCGCCTTCCATCCATGCTGGGTGGCGCCCAGGATGACGATCGTCACCCCGGGCTCGGCCTGAAAGCGCAGCGAATCGGCGTTCGGGGCGTAGCGCATGTGATGCTCGAGGAAGGTCTCCTGGGCACGCGCGACGCTGCGCAACGTGAAGAGTACGGCCTGGGTCGCGCTGGGAGGCGGGGGCGGCGCAACAGCCGCGCGCTGCGCCGCTGCGGTAGCGGGCAGGATGGCCATGGCGACACATGCAAGCAGTCGCATCATGGCCGAATCATCAGGCAAATCATGTACCCGGGCACAAAAAAGGGCGATCCGGCGATCGCCCCAGCGCAGTGTCCCGACCGGAAATCAGCCGGTCCGCTCGAGTCCCGATGGCTGGGGTGGCCGCGTGGCTCCCAGGGTGAGGCGCCCGGCCACGCGGTTGCGTCCACCGGCCTTGGCGCGAAAGAGGCGCGCATCCGCCTCGTCCAGCAGCTCGTCAGCCGACGTTCCGTCCGCCGGGAACGTGGCGATGCCGGCACTGACGGTCAGCGACGATTCGCCCTGCCCCTTGGGGAGCGGGATCACGAGTGCCTCGATGGAGGCACGGATCTGCTCCAGCTTGTCGAACGCGGCGTCGGCGCTGGTATCGGGCAGGAGGAAGACAAACTCCTCACCACCGTACCGCGCGACGACGTCACTGCGCCGTGTCATGTGGCGGAAGCGATCGGCAATCGTCCGCAGCCCCACGTCACCGGCGGAGTGACCGAAGCGATCGTTGAATTCCTTGAAGCGGTCGACATCGAGCATGACCAGCGACAGGGGCTGCTGCATCCGCTGGGCCCGGTTGAGTTCGGCGGCCAGGCGCTCGTCGAAGTAGCCGCGGTTGAACAGGCCGGTCATCCGGTCGATGGCGGACAGTTCGCGCAACCCGCGGGCGCGCTGCACGATCACGATGCTAAAGAAGGTTGCGATGCCAAGGATGACGCAGCGCGACAGGATGCTGCCCAGGTCGAACTCGCCGTAGCGCCGGATGCCTTCAGCCATCGTGTGCAGGTCGTAGCTGTGCACCGCAAGGTAGACCAGCCCGAGGTACTCGGCGATCGCAAGCACGCCCGCCATGATGCAGAGCCGCGCATCGTAACGCAGGCAGGTGGCCGCGAAGGCGAGGAAATAACACTCAAACGCCACGCGCGAGTTGGTGGCCACGAGCGGCTGCTGCGTAAGCACATAGCTCAGGAGAGCCGCGCTGACGATCGAGACGTCGAAAATGGTGCATGCCGCGCCGAGCCAGGGCGGGCGGCGGTCCCGCCGCACCGCCAGCCAGACGAGGATCGCCAGCACCAGCGCGGCCAGGACGACGATCACCCCGATCTTGTTCTCGGAGAGTTCGGGGTGCGCAATCAGGCTTCCCAGCGGCACCACCAGGAGCAGCGAGATCGCCAGGATACGAATCCAGGCAACCACGACCTCGCCGGTGGAGCCGGCATCGATCATCGCCGGATCGGGGGCGAGCAGGACTCGCGACCACCATCCCGGCGAACCGTATTCCCCTGAATGCTCGACGTCGCTCATGTCGTTACAAATTCCCGGCTCGGGTCACCTGAACCGCCATTGCTCGCGCACCTTGCAAGAAGCGGACTAAGTCTCGACACCACAAGAAGCTGCGTTGCGGCTCACATGAGCCGGTATTTGGGCCCGCTACCCCCTTCCCGGGGGGTCCACCGTGGTCCCACGACATCCGTTGCTTTGCAGTCGATGCAATTAGGTGCATTCACGGTGAGAGTATCACCGGATCGTTCATAGACGCCAGCGGGACACAGATGTGAATAGAAATCGGCAACCTCGCCCGGGATGTCCTTGCCCACGATCAAGTGGGACGGGACCGTATCCCGGGTGGCGTTTCCTGCCTTGAACACTGCGTCAACCTTGCTGAAGGTCAGCACGTTGTCGGGAACGAAAGGTTCGGCCGGTGCGGTGCGCCGCGCGGCCTCGGCATCCTGAGCCATGGCGATCCGGCCACCGGGAAAGCGCCCGTCGGTCAGGGTCATCAGTCCGGCCTTGATACCGCCGGCAATCAGGCCGCTCTTGAAGGCCAGCCGCATGTTTCGGGTGCGATGAAGGTCCTGTACCACGTAGCTCTGGTCGAGCATCCGATCGTACGCCGCCAGCGACGCACCCGAGGTGTCGTCCCGCTTCAGTCCCTCGAAGATCGCCCGGGCGGCGTACATGCCCGATTGCATGGCATAGTGTATCCCCTTCAGGGAGGGGACGTCTACTAGACCTATGGTATCACCTACCATTACCAGCCCGTCACCCGACCGGCGACCCGGCAGGGCGTAGTAGCCCCCCTCGGGGATGGTCTTGGCCCCCCATTCCAGGAGCTCCCCGCCCTCGAGGTGGGGGCGGAACAGCGGATGGAGCTTGAGTCGCTGCAGCAGCTCGTGGACATCAAGCGATGCATCGTGATAGTCGAGTCCCACGACCAGCCCAATGGCCACCTGCGACGGGCCCATGGGATACATGAACGTGCCCCCGAACGCGTCATTGGGGAGGGGCCATCCCAGCGTGTGAATGACCCGGTCCAGGGGGCGCTTCACGGCCCAGACTTCCTTGACCCCGAGCGCAAAGATCTGTGGATTGGACGAGGTGATCCCCTGCCAGGCGCGGTACGCCTGCCCGAGAGGCCCGCGGGTCCCCTCTGCCAGCACTGTCACCCGGCCAGTGAGTTCAGTGGGCTCTGCGTAGGTTGCCGTCGGCACGCCCTCGCGATCGAGTCCGGATGCCGTCGTGCGCACGCCGCGCACGGAGGCGCCGTTCACCAGCAGCGACTCCACCGGGAATCCCGGGAACAGGTTGATCCCCAGGGATTCCGCCTGCTCGCCCAGCCAGCGCACCATCTCCGACAGCGAGGCGGTGAAATAGGAATGATTCCGCATGGTGGGCGGCGTCGGGAGCTTGTACGAACCGCCCCGGCTCAGGAGGTAGACCGCCTCACCCTCCACAGCCTGACGGAATGGAAGGTCCCCAGGCTTCAACTCGGGAAAGAGTTCGTGGAAGGCCCGCGGATTGACCACGGCGCCCGACAGGGAGTGCTCGCCCAGGGCACCCGCCTTCTCCAGCACGCCGATGTTGAGGTCGGCCATGCTGCCGCCCGCCGCCTGCTCCGCCTTGACCAGGCGGGCAAGCTCGATGGCGCAGGCCAGCCCGGCGGGACCGGCTCCAACGATCAGCACATCCATCTCGATCGCCTCGGCTCCCGGCGCGTCGGGGCGAATCAATCGATCGATGGGAAGTGCGGGCTGGTAGCGGACGGGCAGGATACGCGACAACTGGGGCTCCTTGGCGCTCAAAGGGGTCCGATTCGGCGCGGACAATATACCTCCCCACTCGACAGTCCGTCGTACATTTCCGAATGCCTACCCCGCCCCTCATTCCAGGCTTCCGGCCGGTCCCGTTTACCGGCGTCATCTACGTCATGGCCGAAGCGGCACGGCGGGGATACCGCTACGGCCACCCCGACTGGTCCAACCTGGGCCAGGGCCAGCCCGAAACCGGTCCGCTGCCCGGCGCCCCGCCCCGTATCGAGCAGGTAACAATTGCCGTGGACGACCAGGAGTACGCGCCGGTCCCGGGCATATGGGAGCTGCGTGAGGCGGTGGCGGGACTCTACAACACGCTGTACCGGCGCGGACTCAAGTCGCAGTACAAGGCGGAGAACGTCTGCATTTGTGGTGGCGGACGCAGTTCCCTGACCCGGGCCGTGGCGGCGCTGGGCCAGGTGAATCTCGGCCATTTCCTGCCCGACTACACCGCGTACGAAGAGCTGCTCGACATCTTCAAGCTCTTCACCTCGATCCCGATTTCACTCGATCCGGCCAGTGGCTATCGCTTCTCGGCGGCGGACCTGCGACGTGAGATCCTGGGGAAGGGTCTTTCCGCTGTCCTGCTGTCGAACCCGAACAATCCCACCGGTCGCACCCTGCAGGGCGACGAGCTGGCGCAGTGGGTCGGCGCCGCGCGTGAACTCCAGTGCACGCTCCTGCTGGACGAGTTCTACTCGCACTACGTCTGGACCGGGGCCGAGGACAAGTGGTCGCTGGTCTCGGCGGCGCAGTATGTCGAGGACGTGGATCGCGACCCGATCGTGCTGTTCGACGGGTTTACGAAGAACTGGCGATACCCCGGCTGGCGCTGCACCTGGGTGGTGGGACCGAAGCAGGTCATCGAGGCGGTGGCGAGCACCGGCAGCTTTCTCGATGGCGGCGGCTCAAAACCGCTCCAGCGGGCGGCACTGCCGCTGCTCGAGCCGTCGGTGGTCCTGCAGGAGACGGCGGCGCTGCAGCGTGCGTTCCGGCGCAAGCGCAAGCTGATGATCAAGGGCCTGCGCGCGGCGGGCGTGAAGTTCGATGTCGAGCCCGAGGCGACGTTCTACTGCTGGGGAGACATCTCCGGCCTGCCGGAGCCGCTCAACGACGGCATGCAGTTCCTCAAGGCCGCCATCGAGGAGAAGGTCATCTGCGTGCCGGGTGAGTTCTTCGACGTAAATCCGGGCAAGCGCCGGGCAGGACGTCCGTCCCGCTTCCGCCAGCATGTGCGGTTCAGCTTCGGGCCGGAGGAGGAGGTGGTGAAGACGGGGGTGGAGCGGATTGGACGACTGATACAGCGGGAGACGGGAGACGGTAAGAGGTGAGACGGTAAGAGGGAGAACGGAGAAGGATGCACACTATTTCCTTCTCCCTTCTCACCTCTCACCGTCTACCGCAGTTCCAGGCTCACATCCGCCGCCACCACGCTGTGCGTGAGCGCGCCGATCGAAATGAAGTCGGCGGCGGCCTGCGCATAGCGCGCCACGTTCTCGAGCGTGATACCGCCGGTCGCCTCGATCTCGATCCCCGCCGCGGCGGCGCGCGCCCTGGCGCCCCAGCTCGCCACGGTCGCCGGCGTCTGGTTGTCGATCAGGAGCCGGGTGGCGCCCGGCGTCGCACGCCTCGTCGACCTGCGCCAGCGATTCCACTTCCACGTACAGTTCCGTCACGCCGAGTGCCCTCGCCTGGCCCAGCGCGTCGCGCAGTGTCCGGTGCCCCTCCGCGAGCGCCCGCCAGTGGTTGTCCTTCACCATGACGGACCGCGACAGGTCGGTGCGGTGCAGCTCCCCGCCGCCGGCGCGAACCGCGTCGACGTCGAACAGCCTCAGGCCGGGCGCGGTCTTTCGGGTGTGGAGGATGCGCGCCGACGTGTGCGGCGACGGCGTCGACGTACCGCCGGGTCTGCGTGGCGATGCCGCAGGCGCGCTGCAGCAGGTTGAGCAGGCTGCGTTCGGCGAGGAGGATGGCGCGGAGTGAACCGTGGAGGGTGCCGGCGTGGGTGCCCGCGAGCATCCGGTCGCCGTCGTGAAACTGCCAGAACGCCGAGGGCAGCCCGCAGGCGGCGAGCACCGCATCGGCGTAGCGGCTGCCTGCCAGCACGGTGTCGCTCCGGACCTCGATGCTTGCCTCGGCCTCGACCGTGGGACCGGTCGTCACCAGCGTGGTGACGTCGCGCGCGCCGTCCTCCGCCAGCGCACCGGCGGGCGAGTTCGCGGGCATCCTGCTCCAGCACGTCGGTGGGCAGGATCGACACGTCAGTCGCCCGGCTTGCGGGCGACGCCCGGGCCGAGCGCCACCATCCGGTCCACCGCCGCGCGTGCCCGCGCCGCGATGTCGGCTGGGCACGGTGACGTGGTAGCGGTCGAGCAGGAGCGAGTCGCGCATGTTCTCGAGGGTGATCGTCTTCATGAAGGCGCACACCGCCTCGGGGTCGGCGGCGAGAACTGCTTCTCCGGGCGTCCATCTGCTGCATCCGGTGCATGATGCCGGTCTCGGTGGCGATGATGAACTGCGTTGGCCGGCCGCTCGCGCACCAGCTGGATCATCCGCTCGGTCGAGGCGATGTGCAGGCCCTCGGGCTTCATGTCGCCCATGCCCATCGCATAGATCAGCTGGCCGGCGCAGCCGCACTCGGGATGCACCAGCACCTCGGCGTCGGGATGCTCCTGCCGCGACCGCGTTCAGCGTCTCGGGGCGGATGCCGGCTTGTGCACGTGGCACTCGCCCATCCACACCTCGACGCTGCGGTCCGGCCGCATCCGCCGCACGTGCGCGCCCAGGAAGAAGTCGGGCAGGAAGAGAATGCCCTTGCTCCTCCGGGATCGCGTCGATCACGTCGAGCACGTTGCCGCTGGTGCAGCAGTAGTCGAGCTCGGCCTTCACCTCGGCGGTGGTGTTGACGTAGCCGACGGCGATGTAGCCGGGGAACTGCGCCTTCCACTTCCGCACGTCCTCCGCGGTGATCGTCGCGGCGAGGGAGCAGCCGGCGCGGAGGTCGGGCAGCAGCACCCGCTTTGCGGGCGACAGGATCGCCGCCGTCTCCGCCATGAAGTGCACGCCGCAGAAGACGATCACCGTCGCGTCGGTCTGCGCCGCCTCGCGCGAGAGGCCGAGCGAGTCGCCCACGAAATCGGCGACGTCCTGCACCTCGGGGCGCTGGTAGTTGTGCGCGATGACCACGGCATCGCGCTCGCGCGCCAGCTCGCGGATCTCGGCCTGCAGCGCGGCGATCTCGCTCGCGCTGATGCCGGTGGGCTCGATGACCGGGAGCGTCAGGTGTCATGCGGTCTCCCGCGTGGCGACGGCGGCGGATAGTCGGCACGGCGATGCCCGCCCCGGCTCTCGCGGCGATCCGCGGGCCGCCTGGGTGATGAGCCGGGCGACCAGCAGCTGGTTGTCGCGTGCGCCAGGCGCTCGGCCGGCGTCGCCTGCTCGAGCCGCGCGAGGCCCAGCTCGCGCGTCGCGCCAGGCACGCCTCGGTGCGCTGCACGCCGACATCCGCGGTCATGATCTCGCGCATCTGCTCCCGGATCGCCTCGACAGTCGCGATCGCGCGCCGGTGTCGCGCGTCGGTATCGTCGGTCGGCGATCTCGGTCGGGCAGCGCCGCACCGGTACGGCTCGCGCGGCGACTTCACGGGCCGACGCGGTCGGCGAAGACCAGGCCTTCGAGCAGCGAGTTGGACGCCAGCCGGTTGGCGCCGTGCACGCCGGTGCAGGCCACTTCGCCCACCGCCCAGAGCCCGGCGCGCGTCGTGCGGCCCTCGAGGTCGGTGCGGACGCCGCCCATCGCGTAGTGCAGTGCCGGGCGCCACCGGCAGCAGGTCGCGCGCCGGATCGAGCCCGGCACCGCGAGCATGCTGGTGATGCCCGGGAAACTGCGCCGGGAAATCCGGGCGATTCCGCGCGCGTCGAGCCACGCGCCGCCCGTCGGCATCGGCCGCGGCGACGGCGCGGGCCACCACATCGCGGGGGCCAGCTCGCCGCGGGGATCAGCATCGAGGGTGAAGCGACGGCCAGTCGCGGTCCACCAGCAGCGCGCCGGCGCCGCGCACCGCCTCGGAGATGAGCGGAGCGGGGTTGACGCCGGGAAGCTTGAGCGCGGTGGGATGGAACTGGAGGAACTCGAGGTCACGGAGCTCGGCGCCGGCTTCGTGCTGCCAGGGCCCAGCCGTCGCCGGTGGCGACCAGGGGGTTGGTCGTCACGGCGAAGAGCTGGCCGACGCCGCCGGTCGCGAGCACCACGGCGGATGCCGGAATGCCGTGCGCGCGCCCGTTGCCATCGAGTACCATCACGCCCACGACCCGATCCCTCTCGTACGCACCAGCCGCCGGACTTCGGTGTGCTCGAGCAGCTCGATCTGTGGAAGATGCCGCACGACTGCGGTCAGGCAGCGCATCAGCATGGCGCCGGTCCGGTCGCCGCCGGCGTGGATGATTCGCGGCCGGGTGTGCGCCGCCTCGAGCCCGAACCGGAGCCGGCCATCCGTCGCCGCGGTCGAACGCGGCGCCCAGCGCCAGCAGCTCGCGGATGCGCTCGGGTCCCTCGGTGACGAGGATCTCGCACCGCTTCCGGGTCGGAGAGGCCGTCACCGGCGGCGAGCGTGTCCGGCCGCGTGCTGGCTCGGGAGAGTCGCCCGGCCCGAGGGCGACGGCGATGCCGCCCTGGGCCCAGGCGCTGGCGCTGTCGGCCAGCGTGCCCTTGGTGAGGAGCAGGGCCTCGCGGCCTTCGGCGGCCAGCCGCCATGCGGTCCAGAGGCCGGCGATGCCGGCGCCGATGATGAGGGGAACGGGCTTCGACATCGGCTGGAATATAGACCGCCGTGACGGCGGCCACTGCTCAGCCGATGGGAGCCTCCGACGGAGCGTCGTGCGGGTCGGCGGTGCCGGCGCTCCGACCACCAGATGATCCAGGCCGCCACGGCGGCAGCCACAAACCACCAGACCAGGGAGGCGCCCGGGCGATCGAGCGGAAGCCTGAGCCGGGCGTCGCCCAGCAACTCGAAGGCGGCCCACTGCGACGGCCCCACGCCACTCTTGAGGAGCTGGAGCTTCGCCGCGCGCGACGGCCGCGCCGATGGGCCGGCCCGCGGCCAGCGACTCGTAGAGGGCCATCACGTACTGGTCGGCCGCCGCGTCCAGGCAGGCCCCAGGAGCAGCGCACCACGGAGCGCGCGCCACTCTGGAATAGCGCCCGCGCCATGGCGGGGGCCGGTGGTCCCTCGAGGTCCGGTTCGCGTCGCGTGGGACAGCCGGTGAGCAGCACCAGCGCCGGCCCCAGCCGAAGATGGGAGGCCTCGTCAACATCGATGAGGCCATCCTCGCCCGCGCTCGATACCAGTTCCAGTTCATCACCGCCATCGCTGGCCGAGGTGGCACGCACCGGCACGGCCAGGTGTATCGTGCCGGCACTCCGGAGGTCGGCGTGCCGGAAGGCGGACTCGGTGGCGCTGTCGGCCACGTGCATCTCACCCCGGCGGGAATAGCGCGCGACCTCGCGCACCTGCGCCACCGCCGTTGCACCGACGGCGCGGACGCCGCCACCGGAGTAGCCGAAGCCGACAACGCGAATGCCGGTGCGTGGCACCGGTGCAGACCACCAGGCGAGCGCCTGAGCCACGGACGGCACCACGCTCGTCTCGTAGGCCTGCATCAGTCGGCGCCCACCGCTGATGGGCAGGACGTCGAACGGCAGCGCGCGGAGCGGACCGCCGGGGACAAAGGCCAGGTGATCGATGTCGCGCGGCATGCGCTCCAGCAAGGGCACGATCAGCTGGCGCGAGAGCAGCTCGGCGTCGCCGGGTGCGTCGGACCCGGCGGCCAGTGCGGTCCAGAGGTGGACGATCCGGCTGGCCATCGCGTCCGTGGTGCTGAGCGGGACGGCACGCAACCCATGCTGCGTCGCGACCAGCAGCAGCACCCGCTGCCCGGTACCGGACACCAGGTAGCACACCAGTGCGGTCCCCGCCGGGATGCGTGACGGGTCCACCGCACTGATCGTATCGAGCGCCTCGCCCCGGCGCCCCGCCCGTGCATCCCGCAGCAGCAGGACGCGGAACGCCGTGGAGGCCTGGCCAGCCGTGGCCACGCGCTCGAGAAGCTGCATGAGCCGTTCATCCGAAGCGGCGCCGAAGGACAGCTCCCAGCCGGTGCTGTCGGCCATCAGCTCCATCTCCTCCCGCGCCCGGTCGAGCATGACGTCGGCGGAGTCCGGCTGGCCCATGATCGCATAGGCCTCGGCCAGCCGGAGAAGCCGCTCGTGGAGGGCCAGATGCGCGTCCCGAAGGCAGCCCGGCAATCGACGCGTCCAGCATGGTGATGGCGAGGTCCCGTTGCCCCGGTCCAGGGCCTCGAGCGCCGCCGCGTAGGAGAGTCCGGGGTGTGCCACGGCCTCCCGCGCGGTCTGGGCCGACGCAGGGAGGCTTGCAAGAGGCAGGAGCAACAGGGGCAGGAACCGTCGCATCGAGGGAGGGGGCGGCAAGAACCGCACCCCCCGGGCAGGCGCCCGGCGACGTCAGGAGTGGCGGAGCTTCCGGACCTCTTCGGTGAGGCGCGGCACGATCTCGAACAGGTCGCCCACAATGCCGTAGTCGGCCACCTTGAAGATGGGAGCATCCTTGTCGCGGTTGATCGCGACGATGGTGCGCGCCGTGCGCATGCCGGCCAGGTGCTGAATGGCGCCGGAGATGCCAACCGCGATGTACAGCTGCGGACTCACCGTCTTGCCGGTCTGGCCCACCTGCTCGCCATGATCACGCCACCCGGCATCCACGACGGCGCGGCTCGCCCCGACCGCGGCATTGCCAAAGGCCGCCGCGAGATCCTCCAGCAGCTTGAAGTTGGCCGGCTCCTTGAGCCCGCGACCGCCGGAGATCACCACCGTGGCCTCGGAGACGTCGAGCAGCGCAGCCTCGGGCTTCTTGACGCCCTTCGACACGACACGCGCCGTGAAGCCGGGGACGGCAACCGTGCCCGCGCTGCCAGCCTTGCCCGACTGTACCGGTGCGAAGGTGTTCGGACGGATCGATACCACCGCCGTCGCAGCCGAGAGCCGGCCGTGCTGCAGCACCTTGCCGGCGTAGATGGGTCGAGTGACGGTCACCTTGCCGCCTGTCGGCGCCGAGCGCCGTGATGTCGGTAGCGCAGGGAACGCCGAGACGCGCAGCCACACGCGGCGCGAGATCGCGGCCCATGGCCGTGGCAGCGAACACGATGGCACCGTAGCCGGCACCAATCGAGGCGATCGTGGCCGTGGCACCATCGGGTGAGTAGAGCGCAAAGTCGGCGTGCGTGGCACTCAGCACATTGTCGGCGCCGAAGCCGCCGAGCTGGTCGCTGCCGGCGACCGCGCCGGCACCGAACACAATTGCGTCCACGCTGCCGCCACTGCCATCGGCAAGGCGCCGGGCCGCGGACAGCACTTCGTGGGATACCTTGCGCAGCGCGCCGTCGCGCTGCTCCATGACCGCCAGGACCTTCATAGGACCTTTGCCTCGTTGCGCAGCAGTTCCAGCAGCACCGGTACCGCGGCCGCCCCCTCGCCCACGATCCGCCCGGCGACGCGCTCCGCCGGCAGCTCGAGGCTCGTCACCTCGAAGGCCGCCGCGGCCAGCGTCACCGGCTTCACGTCGAGCGGCTTCTTCTTGGCCGCCATGATTCCCTTGAGGGACGGCAGGCGCGGGTTGTTGAGGCCCTTGTCGCAGGTAATGACGGCAGGCAGCGCGCAGGTCATCACCTCGATGCCGCCCTCGATTTCACGCTCGGCCTCGATCGTTCCGCCCGTCAGCGACATCTTGGCGACGGCCGTGATGCAGGGCAGCTCGAGCAGCTCGGCCGCCATGGCGCCGGCCTGATGGTTGTAGTCGTCGACTGCGACCTTGCCGAAGAGCATCAGGTCATAGCCACCCTGCCTGAGCTCGTCGGCCAGGGCGCGGGCCACCGCCAGGCCGTCGGTCGATCCGGACCCCGGCACCTGCAGCAGCACCGCCCGGTCGATCCCCATGGCCAGCGCCGTCCGGAGGGTCTCCTGCGAGGCATCCGTGCCCAGCGCGATCACGGTGGTCTCGCCGGCGCCCGCCTGCTCCTTGAGGGCGATCGCCGCTTCCAGGGCGAACTCATCGTAGGGATTGGGAACGAACTTGACTCCCGCCTCGTCGATGGCGGTCTGGGATGCGCCGATCACGATCTTGGCGGTCGTGTCGGGTACCCGCTTGAGGCACACTGCGATCTTCACCACGTGCTCCCGGCCGAGAGAACTCGAGCCCCGAACCCTTCGAGGCGGCGCAAAGCTACTCGTCGCCGGGGGGAGGCGCTAGGGAGATGTTCGGCTACGCAACAACATATGCGCGTAAGTCATTATCCAGCAATGACTTGAAAACAAGAAAGGGCGAGGCCGTCTTGCTGGCCGCCCCATGCCGCACTTGCCGCGCTGGTTCAGTCAGGCCTGACGCAGCAGGTGCTGGTCGAGCATTTGCCGGTAGTCCCGGGCGGCATCCCAGGCTGAGAGCCAGATGGTGCGTTCGGGCGTGCCGGGGTCATAGGGGCAGTCGCTGCCCGACTGGCCGGCAAAGAACGCCTCTCTTCCCTGATGGCGGGCGCGCTCGAACAGCAGGCTTTCCATTTCTGCGTTGGGCACTCGGGCACTCCAGGGGGAAAAAGGCTCACCGGCCTTCCTCCCCTAATGTGTGGTGCCCTCACTCATCCTGTCAAAGCCCCTGGCACGCGGCACCCGCCATTCAGTCGCGATCGGGCCCGAATGCACGGGTGACGATCAGGCGGACCTGGGTGGCGTAGCCCGGCGTCAGGAAGGGCACGATGGGCTGCAGGGGGTCGCCCTGATTGACATTGAAAGTGCCGAAGGTGGCATAGTGCGCATTGAACAGGTTGTTGACCACGACCGATGCCTCCCATGGCCCCCACTCCCAGCCTGCCCGCGCTTCCGCCACGAAGTAGGACGGCAGCTCCGGCTTGTTGTTCGCTTCGTCCTGCTGGTACACCTGCGACCCGATCCAGCGGAGGTCGGCACCGGCACGCAGCCCGAAGGGAAAACGCAGGTTCACCCCGCCCTTGATCTGCTGCTCGGGCACGAGGGGAATCTTGTCGCCCGGTTCTACCGTGTTGCTGATTCCTTCTTCCTCGAGAATGGAGAAGATGTCCGCCTCGGACTGGAAGGTGGCCTTGGTGAAGGCATAGTTGAGGTAGAACGAGTGCGCCTGCCCGAACGCGAAGCGGGAGTTGAGCTCGATGCCGACGCGCCGGGTCTTGGCGATGTTGCCGAAGTATCCCTGAATCGTGGACCCGGAGATCTCCTCGGGCGAGGGAAAGAGGTAGATGTCGTTGCGGACTTCGCTCCAGTAGGCGGTTGCGCTCAGTGAGACATGACCGTGGTCGTAGCGGCCACCGAACTCGAGGGTGGTCACGGTGACCGGCTTGATCGGCGGATCGTCCCCCAGCGAATAGGGCAGCACGCACGGCTCTTCGGGGTCGGCACAGGCCACTTCGATCAGCGAGGGCGCCCGGAACGACGTACCGACCGAGGCGAAGACCGAACCGCCGCGGCCGGTGTTGATGTCGACACCGATGCGTGGATCGAACCGCGGATAGGTGGACGTCGTGTCGTTGGCCGGGTCGAGCTGGTTGTTGAACGGGATCTTCACGTAGTCGAAGCGGGCACCAGCCGAGAGCGTGACATTGCCCATCGGGTAGTCGGCCAGGCCGAAGACGCCGACGTCCCAGAGCGGGCTTTTTACGTAGTCGTGGTGACCGTCGGGCCATCGAACTTGCTCGAATCGGTCAGCAGCTTGGATGCTGCTGGCGGCGGTGGAGCCGTCGAGGCCGAACCGGAGTCCCACGGCCGACTTGCCCAGCGGGATGCCGAACCGGTAGTCGAGCGTGCCGCCGAAGACGCTGTTGGTCGCGTCATTGAAGGAGTCGGGATCCTCTTCCTGGTTGACATTGAACCGCGTCGCCGTCGTATAGCGATAGTAGATGTTGAACGATCCGCGGCCGTTGCCCATCTGCTTGTAGCCCGCCAGCGCCGCCTGAAGGCCATTCAAGTCTTCGTAGTCACCGGTGGTCAGATTGGAATCAGGCTTGAGATCGTAGATCACTTCGGGCAGGGATCCCGCGGTCTGGGCGTAGCTGTGCGAGAAGAAGAACTGGCCGCGGATACCGGATGTCTGGCCCAGCTTGCCGATGTTCGTGAACGCCTGCCACTGGTTGGCGCCGGTCTCCTGGCGCCATCCATCCTCGTTGTTGTAGCCACCGCCAACGTAGTAGTCGACGCCGTTCTTCAGCATCCCGCCGATGGATCCTTCGGCGCTGTACGTGCTGTAGTTGCCGCCTGACAGCTCGATTTCGCCGGCGGGCGGTCCCTGCTCGCCACGGCGGGTCACCAGGTTGATCGATCCGCCCAGCGAGTTCCGGCCGAGCAGCGTCCCGTTGCCCGAGAGGACCTCGACCCGCTTGATGTGCTCCATCGGCAGGAGGTCGAAGTTCACTTCAGCGGCATCCGGCTCGTTGACCCGCACGCCGTCCACGAAGACCGACACGCCCTGCGGTGTGCCGACCACCGGCGATGCGTAGAACCCTCTGCTGCTGACATTGATCTTGTAGGGCGAGCCGACGTTGTCGAACGTCGACATGCCCGAGAGCTGCCGCAGTACGTCGGGGAGCACCTGTGGCTCCGTCGCGTCCACCTGGTTCCAGTCGAGCTTCGTGCTCAGCGCCGGGATGCCGGAGCCGACGTTGACTCCCGCAAACGGCAGGATCGACCCGACGACCTCGATCGGCGGCAGCGCGTAGGAACGAGTCCTTGGCCGTGCTGTCGGGAACCTGGGCCCGCAGCAGGTGCGGCGAGGCGAGCAGGGCGAGGAGCACGGGCACAACCAGACGTCGGCAAGGTGCCATCAGGTCAGTCCAGGATTGTGGGAGGTGACGGTACTAGCGGAGGTGCACGCCCCCGCCGTCGGGCTGTTGTTCATATACCGCGGCCAGGACGACGGTCTCGTCGGCCCGGCTGAGGATCAGCATGCCATCGTCCGGCTTTCCCTCGCCGTCGAGGTCGCTGCAGCACACTCGCGTGGTGCGCGCATCGCTGCCACTCGCGAGCGATGGCTCGGCGCCGCGCACGAACCGCACGGTGTCGGCGGGGGTGAATGAGCCGCTGCCGTCGCGATCCTCATAGAGGCGCAACTGGTAGATGTGGCGACCATTCGCCTGCAGCACGAACCCATCGTCGGCCCGTTCACCGCCGTCCAGGTTCTGGCAGCAGGAATCGATCAGCACGGGAGAGCCGGAAGCGCGCCGCAGGAGAAACGCTGAACCGGTGATCAGGAGAAGCGCCGCGGCCAGCCCGAGCATGGGGCGCAGGGCCAGGACACGCCGCGGACGGAAGTCACCCTTTGCCGCCTCGCCGCGACGCGCCCGCCCCACGATTTCCGGTCCCAGCGATGCGCGCGGCTGAAAATGGATGCCGGCGAGCAGCCGTTCCGCCTCGTCGCCGTGGAGTTTCGCCGCTGCGGCCCGATTGTTCGTCGGTCATGCCATGTGCTCCCGCAACCGCTCGAGGGCGCGCCACACACGCGTGCGAACCGTGCCGAGCGGAACCCTGAGCAGTGCGGCCAGTTCCGCGATCTCGAGTTCACCACCAAAACGCAGGCTCAGCAGCTCTCGGTCGTCCGGACTGAGTGCGCTCATGGCAGTCATGGCCGCACCGACCTCCTCACGCCGCAGCATCCGCTCTTCGGGCGAGGGCTCCTCCAGCGCCAGGTCGCGAAGCTCGTCGACACCGACCTGCCGGCGGACCCGGGCACTGCGCCGGTCATCCAGGAGGACGTTCCGGGCGATGGTGAGGAGCCAGGTCTGCACCGCAGCCCGACCAGAGTCGTATCGGTCTGCGGCCCGCACCGCACGGAGGAAGGTCTCGGCCGTGAGGTCCTCGGCGTCATCTGGAGGTATCTGCTGAAACCGGAAGTACTTATAGACCGCCGCACCATGCAGCTCGTACCAGGCTGCGCATGGCTCCGCCGGGGCGTCCGAAGGGGCGCCCTGGTCCAGCTGGCTCTCTGGAGTGGAGCTGATTCTTCATTGCGATGGGCATTATACGGACGAGAGCAGTCGCGGCGTCACACGCGATGCCGCGGCAGCAACTCGAGGCGCTCAGCCAGGGTCGGTCGATCATGCCGCAAGCGACACGACCCGGACCCCGCTCCGTAGAGTCGGGGACTGCGATGTCGGGCGCTAGTAGGCCGGCAGGCCGGTGATCTCGTGGCCCAGGATCAGGCCGTGCACATCGTGCGTGCCCTCGTAGGTGTAGACCGACTCGAGGTTGGCCATGTGGCGCATCGAGTGGTACTCGACCAGGATGCCGTTGGCGCCGAGCAGCCGGCGCGCCTCGCGCGCGCACTCGCAGGCCATGTCGACGTTGTTGCGCTTGGCGAGCGACACCTGCTGCCGGCGTCAACGTCCCCGCGTCCTTGAGGCGGCCGAGCTGCAGCGCCAGCAGCTGCGCCTTGGTGATCTCGGTCAGCATGTCGGCGAGCCGGACCTGCTGGATCTGGGTCTGCGCCGATCGGCCGGTCGAACATGATCCGGTTCTTGGCGTAGCTCACGCGCTTCGTCGAAGCACGCCATCGCCGCGCCGATCGCGCCCCAGGCGATGCCGTAGCGCGCCTGGGTCAGGCACATGAGCGGGCTCTTGAGGCCGCCGCGCTTCGGGCAGGATGGCGTCCTTCGGGACAAGTGCACGTCCTGGAGGGCGAGCTCGCTCGTGTCCGAGGCGCGCAGCGAGAGCTTGCCCTTCTGGTCGCTGCGCCGAGAAGCCCTTGGTGTCGGTCGGCACGATGAAGCCGCGGATCGACTTCGCGTCGTCGATCGTCGCCGGTCTTGGCCCAGACGATCGGCGACCGTGGCCGCGTGCCGTTGGTGATCCACATCTTGGCGCCGTTCAGCACCCAGCCGTCCTTCGTTTCCCGCGCGGTCGTGATCATGCCGCCCGGGTTCGAGCCGAAGTCGGGCTCGGTGAGGCCGAAGCAGCCGATCGCCTCGCCGGAGGCCAGCTGCGGCAGCCAGTGCTTCTTCTGCTCCTCGCTGCCGAACGCGTAGATCGGATACATGACGAGCGCGCCCTGCACCGACGCGAAGGAGCGGATGCCGCTGTCGCCCCGCTCGAGCTCCTGCATGATCAGCCCGTAGGCGACGTTGTTGAGGCCGGCGCAGCCGTACTCCTCGGGCAGGTTGGCGCCGAACAGGCCCAGCTCGGCCATCCCGGAATCAGCTGCTTGGGAAACTCGCCCTCGATGTACGCCTCGCCGATGATCGGCATGAGGTGCTCGTCGACCCAGGCGCGCACGGTGTCGCGCACGGCGCGCTCCTCTTCGGAGAGGAGCGAGTCCAGTCTGTAGAAATCGACGCCCGGAAACTGGGACGTGGCGGCAGCGGTTGTCATGCGATCCTCGTCACGATGTCTGTTGCAAAGCGGGCGGGAAATATAGTGCCGAGCTCCGGCGGATGCCCCTGCTCGCTTCCTCCTCGCTGCTGCGGACTCGCTCGGTGTGTGGCGCAAGCGCGCGGGCGGATGCCCCTGCTCGCTTCCTCGCTCGGGTCCGGCGCTCAAGGCCCAGGGCTCGCTGCAGCCTGCGCGCGGATGGACGGCGACATCGGCGGCCCGGCCTTGAGCGCCGCCACTCGGTCGCTCGCAGGGGCATCCGCTCATCGCGCTGTGGCAACGCGCGTGCTGAGGGCCTGGGGTTCCGCCGCGAGGCGGTCTGGCCGAAGGCAACGGCGCGGCCGCGCCAGCGGGCCGCGCCGTGTGCCTGAGGAGATCCGAGGACCCCGAGCGGCGGAACCCCCGCGCCTGAGGCACCGAACGCTAAGCGCCGAGCGACTCGACGAACCGCTCGACACGCGCCCAGACGCTGGCGCACGCTCCCGGTGCTGGCACGACCGCGCGCGGCGTGATGCCCACTGACTCGGCTTTCCGCCGGAACGCAGAGCCGTGATCGATCTTCTGTCCCGTTGTCGCCTGCCACTGGTGCACCATCTCGTGCAGCAGCGTCTCCTCCACCTCGCGCCAGGGATGCCGCTTGAGCAGCCTCCGGCTGATGACGATTCGCACCGGTCGGCGCGTGGCCGGATCATAGACCAGCTCTCCCAGCCGCCGGCGCATCCGGCTCGAAAGCCCGATCGGGATCGGTTCCAGGATGCCCTCGAAGTGGAGCGCATTGAGTTCCTGCCAGCGTCCCTCGAGGCGGGCCATCACGCCTTCCTCGCCTGGCCGAATCCGGTCGGTGGCGCGAGCGCGAGGCGCGGAGCCCTCACTGGAAATGGGCCACGACAGCAGCACCCGTTCCGCGGCCAGCCGGTCGGCCCGGCGCGTGCGCGGCGCGACAAAGCGAACGATGGCATGCAGGACGCGGTCAGGCGCAAGCGCGTAGCCGCGGTGCACACGCAACTCGCCCCGCCTGGTGAGTGACACCATCACGCTCTCGTTCCGGTGCGTCCGGATGGCGGTCACATCGCGCAGGCCCAGGGCACGGAGCCGGGCCGGCAGCAGCTCTTCAGGCGGTGCCGTGAGGCTAAGCTCGGCGCTGCTCACGCCTTGACGCCTCGTGCGCGCGCAAAGACGTACTTGTCGGACGGCGCGAAGTCGGCGTCGCCGGCATTCCAGCGCCAGTGCTGGATCGTCACCGTCAGTGGCTCGATGCGTACCACGTTGAAGACCGATGGTTTCCCGCCCCGCATCCGGTGGGTGAGCGTACCCGCCGTGCTCACGGCGACCCGGTGTCCCAGCTGGGCTGCCGCCTCTTCGTGATCATGCCCATTGAGGATGACGTCGGGATCGAGCTTGAGCAGCCGCTGCTGTGCGGTGTGCCAGCGGGAAAGCCCCATTCGCCGGGAAATCTTTCCCCGCAGCACGTTCTGGTGCAGCACCACTACGCGCGCGAGTTCGGGCGGTGCATCGGCGAAGATCCGGGCCACCCTCTCCACCTCCTCGAGCGGGAGGTCGCCCTTCACCGCCATGTCGTTGAGGTTCCAGGTCATCGACGGAAAGCAGACGCCGTGGCTGGTGAGCATGGTGGCGATGATGGCGCCCGGCACGACGAGCGTGCGCGTGAGCTCCTGGCCGAACCAGCGCCGGTATTTCACGTACATCCGCTCGCGGCCCAGGATCCAGAAGGGACTCTCGAACCACTGCACATCATGGTTGCCCGGCAGGCTCAGCACCGGTGCGCTCTGGCCCAGGCGATCGAGGAACCGGCGTGCCGCCTGGAATTCGCCGTGTCGTGCGCGCTGGGTCAGGTCTCCGGACACCACGATGGCGGTTGCCCCGAGGGTCGGGCAAGCCGCTCCACCGCGTCGATCATCGACAGTTCACAGTCCCGCCCGAAGTGCAGGTCGGACAGGTGCAGCAGGGTTACATCGGTCACCACACCGCCCGGACCTGGTAGGTGAGCGCAGCTTCGCCCTTGGCGGGCACGGTCACCTTGAATCGCACCGCCGTGGACGAGAGCTTCTCCGCCGGTACGGAACTCTGCAGGACGGACCACTCGCCGCCCCGCTCCTCGCGCACATCGACCACCTGTACGCTGTCCGATCCGTTCTTGATCGTCACCTTGTAGCTGAACGTCGCGACCGTGCGGGTGACATTGCCGCGCTTCTCGGGTGTGGTCACGTATTCGGTCTGCACCTTCTTCGCCGTCAGGTCGAAGGCGGTCCCGGCGTAGAGCGTAAGGTCCTCGCCCGCTGCCGTGTGTCCCATCGAGGCCTCGCCCACAGCTGCAGCCGGCCTTCGCTGTCGGGGTTGTAGATGCGTGCCACGCCGCCGGGCAGCGGCTTGTCGCCGAATGGCGTCTTGAGCGGACGCTTGAGGATGTAGCTGACCTCCACCGGTACGACCTGCTCCTCGGGCTGCTGCGGGATGTAGCCGTACCACGGCATCTGGCTCCGCATCACCAGCCGCTTCTCGTACGCCGTCGACGCCGGCTCGAACAGCTGCACCGTGGTGATGGTGCCGTCACGAATGTTCGCCCTGCCCGGGAGTGAGTAGAGATGGAATCCTCCGGCCGCCTCTTCGGCCGGAGCCGGTGCGGCCGCAACGGCCATGGCCATTTTCCGCGACGCCAGATCGTAGGCAACTGCATTGCCGGCGGACGCCGCTCGCGAGACGGTTCCGGCGAGGAGCTGGATGTCCGCATCCTCCACCGAGAGAGCCTGCGAGCTGATCACCGCCTCGCCCGCAATGCGTGCCTCGCGGCCACCCAGCACCACGTCATAGCTCGCATTCCAGGAGGCGCCGGTGGTAAACCAGCCGAGCGGCAGCGCCTTCTTCGCGCTGGCGCTCGAAAGGGACAGCAGCGCCGACGGGGACTTGGCGACGGCATCGGCAGGATACCGGATGGCGCCACCCGGGCTGTTGAATGCGACGGTCCCGTCGGGCATGATGAACCGCAGCGGATCCACGCCGAGTATCGTCACCTCGTACGTCTCGTAGCCGCCACCCATCTTGGGCCGGTCGACGGACACCTTCTTCCCCACCAGCCTCCGCTGCACGGCGGCTTCATCCTCCGCCGCATCAAAAACGGCGCGACTCACGGTGATGTCAGGATCGAGCGAAAACAGGGACGACGGGTCGAGCACGCCGAGCTCCACGCGCTGGTCCGATGCACCCTTCGGCACCGACACTGGAAGGGTTCGCCGCATCAGCACACGGCCGTCGTTGTAGATCGTGATCCCGGTCTGCGCCGCGAGCGGCGGGCCGGACAGCAGCATGAGGACAATCGGCAGGACGACGGGCTGGCACGGCGGTAACTGGTCACTGTCACTCCGGGGGGCTGTGGTTGTCTGGCAGCATCTGTATCGCGACCGTGGCCGCGATCTTTCGGACGAGCAGGTAGGTGATGAGTATGGCCACCCCGGCATACACACGCCCCGATGGCCACCCGGCAGGGCGCAACCCGGTAACCCGCCATCAATACCGCTGCCACCAGCGCGAGCTTCCCGGCGAGCTTGCTCGCCTGCCGCTCACGCCGCACCACGCACATCGGGCACCGCTGGCCCAGCAGGAGTCCCTCGGTGCGCTTCCCGCAATCGATGCAGGGAGCGCTAGTGGGCCACTCGGCGTGCGACGGCATCGCCGAACTCCTTGGTTGAAGCAGTACCGCCCAGGTCGCGGGTGCGGAGGCTGTCGGTCGACGATGCGTCCTCCATGGCGCGCGGAGCCGGCGGCCGGCGTCGAGCTCGCCGAGGTGATCGAGCATCATCGCCGCGGCGAGCATCTGGGCGGCGGATTGGCGATGCCCTTCCCCGCGATGTCCGGCGCGCTGCCGTGCACCGCCTCGAAGATCGCGGCCTGGGTGCCGATGTTGGCGCCGGGGGCAAGACCAAGCCCGCCCACAAGGCCCGAGACTTCGTCACTCAGGATGTCGCCGAACATGTTGGTGGTGACCATCACGTCGAACTGCTCCGGCGCATCACCAGCTGCATGGCGGTGTTGTCGACGATCATGTCGTTGGACGGCGACCCGACCCGCGTACTCCTTGCGCGACCTGCTTGCCCACCTCGAGGAAGAGGCCGCTCACCATCTTGAGGATGTTGGCCTTGTGCACGATCGTCACCTTCTTGCGCCCGTGGCGCAGGGCGTACTCGAAGGCGTAGCGGATGATCCGCTCGCACCCGACGCGGGTGACGATCGCGATCGATTCGCCGACCGCGCGCGGATCGTCCGCCGATCGGCGATGAAGTGCTCCACCCGACGTACAGCCCCTCGAGGTTCTCCCGCACCAGCACGATGTCGACATTGGCGAAGCGCCCGCCCGGGACGAAGGTGTTCGCCGGCCGGATGTTGGCGAACAGCTCGAATTCCTTGCGCAGCTGGACATTCACCGAGCGGAATCCGGTGCCCACCGGCGTGGTGAGCGGGCCCTTGAGGGCGAGCTTGCGATGCCGGATGCTGTCGATCGTGGCATCGGGCAGCGGCGTGCCGGTGGCTTCCACCGCCGCCACTCCCGCCAGTTGCTCGTCCCAGTCGAACGACACGCCCGGTGGCGTCGAGCACCTTCACGGTCTCCGCGGTGATCTCCGGGCCGATGCCGTCGCCGGGAATCAGCGTGACATGGTAGCGTCATGGGAGCAGTTCCGCCGGGAGCATGGTGGCGATCGCGGCCCGCAGCGCCGCGTCGGGCGCGCGCCGTGGCCCGAGGCGATGGTGCGCCAGCAGGACTCGCCCAGCCGGGTGTCGACCAGGACCGCGTCAGCGTCGCCGGTGAGCCGCCGGGTCGCGTCGGGAAAACCAGCGCCGCCGGCACGATGTACGCGGCCCCCGGCCACGCCAGCCAGGTGCGGCAGTTGGAGTGACGCAGCGGCTCGGGCACTTCTTCTTGATGCCGGGATCGCGCAGGGCCGACTGGCCCATGTGGTCGGGATCGGGCGCGAAGCCGGGAGCGGCGGGCGATCTTCCGCAGTTCCGGGCGGGCAGAACCACTTGACTTCGGGCCCCGGCGCTCGAGGGCTGCTCGGCGATGAGCGAGTCGGCCCGGCGCAGGGCGGCGGCGCGGTCCAGTAGGGCAGAGCGGCCGAGTCGCACTCAGCTCGGAATCGGCCCCGAGCAGCGTGAGGGGCACCACCGACGACTGCTGGCCGGCAAGGCCACTGTCGCGAGCACCTGATCCTGGTACTTCTGCGGCTTCTTGTCCTGCGCCAGGAGCGGCGATGCGACGACTGCCAGCAGGACCACGCCGGCAAGGCGCGTCAGCGCCGGACGGACCCATGAAACCGACACGTGGAACGCTTGCGCGACAGAAGCGGATGTGGACGCGGACCGGAATACAAGCGGAAAACTAATCTGTGGTTTACCGGGTTTCAGGACGACATGCGGGGCTACTCCAGCGACAGACCGCCATCCACCACGAGGGTCTGGCCCGTGATGTGTCGCGCTTCTTCGGAACAGAGGAAGGTGATGACGTGCGCCACGTCCTCCGGCTCGGCCACCCGGCCGAGCACCGAGTGCTTCTGGGCCCGTTCGATGACCTCCTGCGGCAGCATGGGCCATCCGTTCGGTCCGGATGAAGCCCGGGGGCGACGGCATTCACGTTGACATTGGCCGGGCCGAGTTCCACGCGCGGCGGCCCTGGTCAGTCCCTCGAGCGCCGCCTTGCTCGCCGCGTAGTTCGCCACCCCGAAGCCGGGGCGGCCCGCCTGGTGGGCGCTGACGCTCACGATCTTGCCGTAGTGCTGCTTGCGGAAGATCGGCGCGACGGGCGGATGCAGTTGAAGGCGCCGGTCACATTGGTGTCGAGGACCTCGTGCCAGGCATCGTCGCTCATCCGCCAGAGCGCGCCGTCCATCGGCGATGCCGGCGTTGTTGACGAGGAAGTGCACCGTCCGCCGAGCCGCGCGCGGATCTCGCCGATGAAGCGGTCGACCGCGACGCCGTCGCGCACGTCGCACGCTGCGGCGTACACCCGCACACCCATGGCGGTGAGCGCGGTTTCGGTGAGCAGCGCCTGCTCGGTGACGTCGCGGCCGGGGAGGTTCGACGTAGCAGAAGGCGACGTGGCAGCCCAGCCGGGCAAACTCGAGGCAGATGCGCGCGACCCAGCCCGGTGGCGCCCCCGGTCACGAGGGCGACCTTGCCGCGGAAGCCCGGCAGCGACCTCGGGCAACGGCTGCTCCATGGTGCGGACGGATTCCCCTCCGGGTGCCCAGCCTGCCCGCGGCCGGATCAGGCGCGGCGAACGGGGGCAGGGCATAGGAGGTCGAAAGCTACCGGCACGGACTCGGAAGCGGCAAGGCGTTGGGCAGGCCGAGTCCGCTCTACGCATTGTCGGACTCATCTCACATACTCGCGCATGAAAGTCTCTGGCTGCTCGGCCGCACGTCGCCGGCGCCGGCGGCATGGGCAGTGCTGGCGCTCTCCCGCGGAGAGACGGTCAACGCCGCGCTGGCTGATCCTCGCCGCCGTCGGCACCTACCTGATCGCCTACCGCTTCTACTGCCGCTTCCTCGCCGACCCGGTCTTCGGTCTCGACGCCCGCCGGGCCACCCCGGCCGAGCGGCTCAACAACGGCCGCGACTACGTGCCCGACCCGCGGTGGGTGCTGTTCGGGCATCACTTCGCCGCCATCGCCGGCGCCGGCCCGCTGGTGGGGCCGGTGCTGGCGGCCCAGTTCGGCTATCTGCCCGGCACCATCTGGATCGTGATCGGCGTGGTGCTGGGCGGCGCGGTGCAGGACTTCGTGATCCTTTCGGCTCGATGCGCCGCGACGGCAAGTCGCTCGGCCAGATGGCGCAAGGAGGAGATCGGCCCCTTCACCGGCATCGCTGGCCATGGTCGCCATCCTCGCCATCATGGTCATCCTGCTCGCGGTGCTGGCGCTGGTGGTGGTAACGCGCTCGCGGGACAGCCCGTGGGGGCTCTTCACCATCGCCTGCACCATCCCGATCGCGCTGCTGATGGGATTCTGGATGAAGTCTGGCGTCCGGGCCGGACGCTGGAGGCCACGGCGATCGGCGTGGTCCTGCTGCTCGCTGGCGCTGGTCGGCGGGCGCTGGGTCGCCGCGTCGCCCTCGCTCGCCCCGCTGTTCACCTGGTCCGGCACTCCGCTGGCCTGGGCGATGATCGGCTACGGCTTCGTCGCCTCGGTGCTGCCGGTGTGGATGCTGCTCTGCCCGCGCGACTACCTCTCCACCTTCATGAAGATCGGCGACGATCGCGCTGCTGGCCGTCGGCATCATCCTGGTGCATGCCCCCGCTGCAGATGCCGGCGGTGACGCGGTTCGTCGATGGCACCGGACCGGTCTTCGCCGGCAAGGTGTTCCCCTTCGTCTTCATCACCATCGCGTGCGGCGCCATCAGCGGCTTTCACGCGCTGGTTTCGTCGCGGTACCACGCCCAAGATGCTGCGGCGGGAAAGTGATGCGCGGCTGATCGGCTACGGCGCGATGCTGATGGAGTCGTTCGTCGCGGTGATGGCGATGGCGGCGGCCGCGCTCGCTCGATCCAGGCACCTACTTCGCGATGAACGCGCCGCTCGCGACGCTGGGCGGACGGTCGAGTCGGCCGCCAGCGTGATCCAGGGCTGGGGGTTCACCTTCACGCCGGCGGATTCAATGCGCTCACGGCGTCGGTCGGCGAGCAGAGCCTGCTCGCGCGCACCGGTGGCGCGGCGACGCTCGCCGTGGGCATGGCGCGCGTGTTCAGCTCCATCTCCAGCGGGCGCTGATGGGGCTCTGGTACCACTTCGCCATCATGTTCGAGGCATTGTTCATTCTTACTACTGTTGATGCGGGAACCCGGGTCGGACGCTTCATGCTGCAGGAGCTCCTCGCCCACGTCTGGACGCCGCTCGGCCGTACCTCCTGGTATCCCAGCAACATCCTCGCGTCCGCTGCGATCGTCGCAGGGTGGGGCTACTTCCTCATCCAGGGCGTCATCGATCCCAACGGCGGCATCAACTCGCTCTGGCCACTGTTCGGGATCAGCAACCAGCTGCTGGCCACCGTGGCGCTCTGCGTCGGCACGACGGTGATCATCAAGTCCGGCAAGGCGCGCATGGCCTGGGTGACGCTCGCTGCCGCTCGCCTGGCTGCTGCTGGTGACGTTCACCGCGAGCTGGCAGAAGGTGCTGTCGAGCGACCCGAAGCTCGGCTTCCTCTCGCTCGCCAATCACACCGATGGCCTGGTGCAGGCGGGCGCATGACCGCGAACTGGGGCGCGCGTGGCGTTCAATGCCCGGCTCGATGCCGGGCTCACGACGCTGTTCGTCGCGGTGACGCTGATGGTGGTGCTGGCATCGGTGCGGGAATGGTTGCATGGTGATACGGGGACGAAAGCGGCCGTGGTGCAGGAGACACCTTTTGTGGAGACGGCGTATGCGGGATGAGTCGTGCAGTCATCGGTCGTCAGCGGATCAAGAGTCGGTCTGTTGGACGCCCTGAATCCGGATAGCTGACGGACTCACGGCTGACGACTTGTCTCACCGGCAGCGCCTGCCACGATAGCATGGCCAGATCGCCGGCATGCCCGACTATGCCCGCTATCTCGATCACATGCGACGCTGCCATCCCGGCCAGCAACCGCTCAGCGAAGGTGAGTTTTTCTCCGACTACGTCCGCCGTCGCTATGCCGACGGCCCGACGCGCTGCTGCTGATGGCCTCACCGCTCTCCCGCACATTGATCCGCAGCTTCCTCAACGGCCTCATCGTCCTGGGACCGGTGGCACTCACGGTATACCTGTGCGTGCTTCGCGTTCCGGTGGGTGGACGGCTGGCTGCAGATCCCGTATCCGGGCGTGGGCTTCCTGCGTCACCGTGGCGCTGGTCACGCTGCTGGGCTTCGTGACGTCGACGGTGGTGGCGCGCGGTGCGATCGGCGTGGTGGACCGGCTCTTTGCCCGGCTGCCGTTCGTGCGGCTGCTCTACACGGCGCTGCGCGACGTGTTCGGCGCCTTCGTGGGCGAGCAGAAGCGATTTACGGTGCCGGTGATGGTCGAGGTGCTGCCAGGGAGCGGCATCAAGGTGATGGGATTCCTGACGCAGCCCGACCTGGGGGAGTTTGCCCTGCCCGATCATGTGGCGGTGTACCTGCCGCAGTCATATCACTTCGCCGGCCAGACGATCATCGTCCCCGGCAGCCGGGTGACCCCGGTGGATGCGAAACCCGCGGATGTCCTGGCGTTCATCGTGTCAGGCGGGATTTCTCACGGTAGCTGAGTCGCTCTTCCTGGCGCCCGGGCGGCCATGCCGCCTTGGCGCCTTGCCGCGCTCTACGGCCACGCCTTGAGCGTCGCAATCCAGTCCGTCAACCAGCGGCCCGTTCGCGAGATCACGGAAGAGCTGTCGTTCTCCAGGAAGGTGTACCCGTCCCGCGACAGCAGCTTCGAGTCGTAGATCCCGCGCTGCGCGCGCCGTGTCCCGCGCCGCCGCCAGCGCCTCCATGCCCTGCTTCGTGCCGATCCACAGCAGCGCGTCGGATGCGCGAGTCGCCGCCCGCACCGGTATCCCGGCACTGTCAGGCGATGAGTAGACCGCGGCCAGCATGGGAATCGCCACCGGATCGTCGCTGAAGCTCAGCAATGTCAGGTAGCGCACCTTGAGGTTCTCGTCGGGAGCGGCGCTCAACAGCTGCATGAGCGTGTCCGCCGTTCCGGCACCAAGCCGTCCGAGCACCCAGGCATCGGCCAGTCCGTACTTGCCGCTCGGCACCGAGGTGAGAATGCGGGTCCGGAGCGCCGCGTCGCCGACCTTGTTCCGTTCCGCCTCCAGCGTCACGGCGCGCAGTGGCTCGATCAGGTCGCCGGGATCGATGCCCGGCGGACCTTTCACCTCCCCATTGATGATCTGCTGCATCAGCTTGTCGGCGCTGTCGGCGTAGACCGGCGTCCGGAGCTCGGCGAGACGCGTGAGCGCCAGCAGGCCCTCGTTCCACGGCACCTTGCCCGAGAGGGCGAGTGCCGCGCGTCGCCAGAGCGGAGCCGGCGTGGCGATCGCCAGGATTCGCGCGACCGTATCCGCCGATGCCGATCCCATCTTCAGGCCGTCGTGCAGCTCGGAGTAGGTGCCGCGCACCGAGTCGGCCAGGCGCACCTGCACCTGGGCGTGGAGTGGACTTGCCGCGAGTGCGATTGCGACGCACGCCACTCCCAGACGCCGGATCATGATGGCACGCACTCCCGGTTGCGGACGCCCACCTCAGCCAGCACCCATGCCCCAGCGGATCAGCGACACCGGCAGTCCCCCATACCCGAGCAGCTCGTCGTGAAAAGCGCGAAGGCTGAAGTCGGTTCCACGAACCGCCTCGACGGCCTGCTTCAGTCGCTGCAGTTCACGCCGCCCGACGGCCGGGCAGAGGGCCCCGGCGGGCTCGGCGCAGATGCGGCGCACCTGTGCCTCGGCGGCGCGGCGCTCGATGGGGAGTCGTGCAACCAGTTCATCGATGGCCGCGAGTGGCGTCACGCCCCGGGTATGCAGGCCGATGTCGATGTCGATTGCGACGGCATGGGCCAGCAACCGGGCCAGGTGCAGCAGCCGCGACTCGAGCGAGCGGAAGAAGCCCTCCTGCGCCATGAGGTCCTCCGCGTACAGCGCCCAGCCTTCGCGCGTGAGCCGCGAGGTCAGGTGCCGGCGGACCTCGGAGCCGCTCGCCGCGGCACGAACACTCTGCAGGTGGCGGCCTGGCCATGCCTGGTGCGCCACCTGGGGACCCGAGCAGGTGTGCACCGTGCGCACCCGAGGCCGGGTTCACGAACAGGCGCGATGTCTCATCGGGCAGGTATCGCGGAGCGGCCCAGTAGGTCGCGGCGCCCAGCTGGGTGCGAAGCCATGCCAGGAGCATCCACCGTCTCGACCGGGACCTCCACCAGCGAAACGGAACCATGTCCCGCCACGAACTCGGCCGCCCCGGCTACTTCATCCGCGTACCTGGCGGCCAGCGCCGACGCATCCGGCGAGTCCTCCTCGGCGAGGTGCATCGCCTGGTCGCGCCAGGAGCGGGACGGGTCGATGCGACGGGCGAGCGCCGTCAGCTGCGCCTCGGTCTCATCCCGCAGCCGGAGCCCGTAGCGCCAGAGCTCGGGTGCCCCGGCCAGCAGGGCGTGCTCGAACCGCAGCCGGTGCTCGAAATCATCCTCGCCCGCCGCAAACGCCAGCGGATCGGGGTTGGGAGCGATCTGCTGGTTGAGCGCCGTGCCGAAGGACTTGAGCGCCGCCAGCGCATCGCGCGCGGCCAGCGCCAGGTCATCCGAGAGATCCGGCGCGAGTGCCGCCGAATGCTGCGCACTGGCCACGATCAGCTCGCCGGTGCCGCCCAGCTGGGCCAGCGCCGCGTCAACGAGAATCGATGCCGGCTTCTCGATGGTGCCGAGCGCCGCATCGAGGAACGGCGGTATGTCGCGAAGACGGTCGGCAATGACGCCCGCCGATGCTCCATCCGCACCCTGGCGGAGCAGCAACGCGGTGAACGCCTGGTCGATGTGCGCGAGCCAGAATGCGCGGACTGCGGCGGTGCGGCTGCTCGTTCTCGAGACGAAACGCCAGCACCCGCATGTCATCCAGGAGCGCCGTGCGGTCGATCTCGTCGCCCTGATCGTCCACGTCCAGTTCCTCGGCGGCCCCGGCCAGCGCCCGCACCGCGGCCAGGTGCTCCCGCACGGTCACCGCATCGAAGCGACCGAGCCTCGCATCCTGGTCCCTGAGACCGGCGGCACTCGCCGCCGCCGGGTCGAAATGCCAGCAGACGTCGAGGTATGAGCGACAGAGCTCATCGACGGCGCTCACGACATCAGCGTCCCGAGATTTCGGCATGATCCCCAAGGCTGACGCTTCCCTCGAAATGATCCACGATGACGCCGTTCCCCACCATGCCCCCGTTGAGCTTCGCGGAGGTGAGGCGGCTGTCGCGACCGATGATCATGTTGGCGACGGCACTGTCCTCGATGACCGTGCCGGCCTCGATGCTCACGTTGGGCCCGATCGACGCTGCGCTCGATCCGCACGCCGTCCTCGATGTAGACCGGCTCGATGACGCTCACCCCTTCCGGCAGCGCCGGGCGCCGCGCCGCGCCCTTCCGCAGCAGGATCTCGTTGGTCTCGAGCAGCGTGTCGAGCTTGCCGCAGTCGTACCAGCCGCCCACCTCGGCGGTGAGGATCTTCTTTCCCTGCTCGATCATCCACTGGAAGGCATCGGTGAGGTAGAACTCACCCTTGTTGGCCGGTGATGCGATGACGTGATCGATGCCCTGCCAGAGGCTGTCGACGGCCTTGATGTAGTACAGGCCGATGTTCGCCAGCTTGGAGATCGGTTCCTTCGGCTTCTCCACGATGCGGGTCATGTAGCCCTGCTTGTCGGTGACGACCACGCCGAAGCGCTGGTAGTCCTCGACTTCCTTGGCCCAGATGATCCCGTCGGCATCGGTGCGGTTGATCAGCGTCAGGTCGGCCTCGAACACCGTGTCGACGAAGATGATGAGCACCGGTCCCGTCACATACGGGCGCGCCAGGTTGATGGCACCCGCAGTGCCGTCCTGCACCTTCTGCTCGATGTAGCGCGCGGGATAGCCGTACCGGGTGCTGCTGTAGGCCTCGACCTGCTCCTTGAGATGGCCGGTGATGATGATCAGCTCGGTCACGTCCAGTCCCTCGAGCCGGTCCATGACCCAGTCCATCACCGGCCGGCCCGCCACCTTGAGCATCGGCTTCGGCACGAGATGGGTGTGTGGGCGCAGGCGGGTGCCCTTGCCGGCCAGCGGGATGATTACTTGCATGAACCCTCGCTCCTTGTCATGAACTTGCGGCGCGGAAAATAAACGACGACGGCGACGTGATGCAGGAGCGGACGCACATGCCGCACCCGACGCATCCCTCCAGGCGGAGCGAGGGGTGCCCGTCCGTGTCCTGGATCAGGGCGCGATCGCCCTCCGGGCATGCCTTGACGCAGACCTGGCATTCCACGCCCTTGAAGGTGACACAGCGCTCCGGCACGAACTCCACCGTGCCAAGCCGGTAGCCCTCCCAGCCACGGGCCGGGACGCTCAGCGCCTCGGTGGGACAGGAGCGCGCACAGGGCATGTCGGGACAGGCGATGCAGGCCTGCGCATGCACGTTGATGCAGGGCGTGCCGGCCGCGAGCCCGGCGTCGTTGGGCGCCCGCACGATCGCGTTCACCGGGCAAGCCGTGACGCACGCGCCGCAGCGGGTGCAGGCGGCCAGGAAGCCGAGTTCGGGCAGCGAGCCGGGCGGACGGACATAGCGCTGCGGCACCATCCGCTGCTCGGTGGCTTCCATCATCTTCTCGACCCACTGCCCCACCACCGACTTGAGCGCGTCGCGGCGCCCACCCCCCGGAAGTCCACTCAGCCCTCCCTGCTCACTGCGAGATGCTCAGAACGCCGCCTGCACGCTGAAGAGCCAGCGGAAATCGAACTCATGATCCTGCGCGAAGTCATTGCGCGAGAGCGACGGATTGCTCAGGTAGATCGGGAAATCGAACCGGGTGATGAACGCGGTCTTTCCGATCTTCTGCGCCGCGCGAACACCGAGCCCTGCATCCGCCACGAAGCGCAGGGGCTCGCCGGTGAGCGGCTGGTTGTCGCCGCCAATGCCCTGGGCCGCGTCGCCAAACGCCGCGATCGACACCAGGCTGAACAGTTTCGCCTTCGGTCGCGCCACCAGCGTGCGCTCCAGCTCGAGGTTGGCAGCGACGATGGCCTCGGACGAGATCCGGAAGTCCGCCGCCCTCACCCCGGCACCGCCCGGGGCCTGGTAGGGCACGTCATCCAGCACCAGTATCGCACCTTCTGAGCGAAGCAGGGGGTTGTAGAGCTGCTGGAACGGGTCCGAGCTGTTCAGGTAGATCTGCCGCTGCTTGGCGGCGGGATGCGAACCACCGGCGAAGCCGCCGTAGAGCCGACCGGCCAGCTTGAGCTTGGGCGCGATGGTCTTTCGTGCCGTGCCCGCCACGTCGCCCCGGAAATAGAACTCATCCAGGTCCGGCTGTACCGTCGCCAGCCCGTCCTTGTTGAACACGAGCCCGCCCGCCACCGATGACTGCGCGCCAAGCAGCCACCCGCCGCTCCGGGTCGAGACGCTCGACGTGCCCATCAGCTCGACGATGCCGACGTCGACGTACTGCTGGGGATCGAGGAAGGCGGTGTTGTCGATGTTCACCATCCGGAGGCTCACGCCCTCGGTGTAGGTAGGGCCATAGGTCAGGTGCTCCTTCATGGTCCGGTCCCAGCCGATCAGCCCGCCCCAGCGGCCCTCGGTGCGGAAGGCCTCGAATCGCTGCGACTCGTTCGGGCTGCCGCAGGGCCACCGGATTCTTGAGCCGCAGGAAGAAGTCGAACTCCTTCACATACGCGTCGTCGCCCGGCGCGCCGAGGTTGTAGGAGAGGAGCAGCTGGTTCTCCTCGAACATGCCGAGATAGTTCTCCCGCGCGCGGGCGCCAACCACGATGCCGCCGGCGGTGTTGTACCAGACCGTCGGCATGAAGCCGCGCTCCAGCTGTTCGCGGCTCACCTTGTCGCTGAACCAGGTATCGAAATAGTTGGACGAGGGCGGGGTGCGCTTCCCGAGCCAGGTGAAGCGATACCGGTTGTTGAGCATGTTCCAGTCGTGCGTCCGGACCGACGGGTCGAGCAGCACCGTCCTGGGCTCGGTCTTCGTGTGCACCTCCACCCAGGCACTGGGGGCCAGCCCGTCGGTGCGCACCACGGCGGTATCCCCCTTGGCGAGCACGGCGACATCCACGGGAATCATCCCGTCGCCCTTCCGCAGCACCTGCACCTCGGTCACCCATCCGTCCGATTCGTGCCTCCGCTTCACCTTGCCGACGGCATAGTCGAACATCGGGGTGTCGTGCAGCCACTGGCCGTAGAGATAGCCCAGGTCCATTCGCGAGACATTCTGCGCCACCGCCTTGAAGGCCGCCCCGTCGACATGCTTGTACTTCCACTGCTCGTAGTAGGTCCGCAGGATCTGGTGCATGACCGAGTCGCCCACGACATAGCGCAACTCCTGCAGGAAGAGCTCTCCCTTGGAGTAGATCATCAGGTTGTAGACGAGGAAATCGCTGTACTTGTCGCTGATGAGGCTTACCGGCTCGGAGACACCATCGAGGTCGAGCTCGAGGACGCTCTCCTCGTTGTTCTCGTAGGTGCCCTTTGCACCCGTCGACTGGGCGAACCACGAGCTCTGGAAGCTGGTGAACCCTTCGTCCAGCCAGCCTTCGCGCCACTCGTTGTTGGCCAGCAGTCCCATGGTGTAGTTGTGCCCCAGTTCGTGCACGATCAGGCCCTGGCCCGCCGAGCCGTTCATGATCACCATGGGGAACTCGGTGCCGCCGCCATCGATGCGATGCAGGTTGGTGATCTGGGGCCAGCCGAAGTGGCCGTAGAGCTGGTCGAGCCACGCGAGCGCGGTCTCGGTGCGCTTCACCGCAACACCGCCACCCCAGGTCTTCTCGTCGCCCGGCTTGTACAGCACGTGCACCAGGGTGTTCTGGAAGCGCCCGCCCTCGTACTTGTACTCGGCGTCCACCGAGAACGCGAAGTTGTGCACCAGCTCGGCGTACCAGAGCACCCGCTTGTAGCCGCTGGTGAGCGTGGTGCTGAAGAAATCGGTGAAGGCGCAATCGCCGTTCACCCCGGGGCCGGGTCCGCGCACGATGTTCTTCACCGCGGGATAGGCCTCGACACCGTACTCCACCGGCTTCGACTTGTCCTGGTTGGCGCCGTCCCATCCCGGGTCGCCGCAGACCGGCACGCCGGTGGCGCCGATCACCTGGTCCTGCGGCAGGTCGAGCTGCACCCGGAAGGTGCCGAACTCGCCGTAGAACTCGCCGGCCGGCACCAGCGGATGCTCGTTCCAGCCGTACTTGTCGTACACCACCACCTTGGGATACCAGTGGGCGAAGTCGAACTGGCGTCCCTTCCGTCCCTGCCGCCGGGCGACGGTCGAGACCCGCGCGTCGTAGTCGGTCTCGACCACCATCGAGTCGCCGGGCAGCAGCGGACGCGGGAGCACGAAGCGCACGACGGTGCTGTCGGGTGCAAAGGGATAGATCGGAACCACCTGCTGGCCCATGATCCGCACGTTCATCACGTGGTTGTAGCCGTAGTCCGGGTCCTTCAGGTCGTTGAAGCGGCGGCGGTGCTCCACCGAGTCGGCATCGCTCCAGCGGGAGCCGGGCCGGAAGGCATTAAGGTGCAGGTGCAGCGCGAACGTCTTGAGGGTATCGGGCGAGTTGTTGACGTAGGCGATCTTCTCCGCGCCCTTCAGCACGCCCAGCGGCTCCTCCAGCCGGGCGGTGATGTCATAGGCCACCCGCTGCTGCCAGTAGGCGGCGTGAACCGGCGGCGCGGGTTGCTGCAGCTGGGCGAGCAGGACAAGGAGCATGGTCAGTCAGGTAGGAGTGAAGGGGTATTCTAATGACAAAGGGCGGACCGGGTGGTCCGCCCTTCATGCTGTACGCAAGTACCGTCGCCCCGGTTACGGCGTGAGCAGCCGGCGACGGAGGTTGGTGAGGCGGCGCCGCACCGATCCGTCATAGATCCGCTCGCCGACCTTCACGATGGTCCCGCCCAGCAGCGACGGATCCACGTAGAAGGTGGGCAGTACTTCCTTGCCGAAGACGCGGGACAGTTCCTTCGCGATCGAGGCCTGGAGCGCCGCGTCGGGTTGCCGCGCAACCGCCACGGAAGCCCGGACCCGGTTGAACTTCTTGTCGACCAGGCTGCCGTACTCCCGCGCGATGTCCGCCAGGTACAACTGCCGCCCGCGACGGACGACGGCCTGGATGAATCGCACGAACTCGGGTGGCGTGGAGACCAGGGCCGCGCCGATCAGCTGCACCTTCCTGGCCTTGGGCACGCGCGGCGACATCAATACCGCCTCGATATCAGGCGACGTGGCAATCGCGGCCGCCACCGCATCGAGAAGGCCGGCGTACTCCTCCGGCTTCTTCGTCGACTCCGAAAGCTCGTACAGCGCCTCGGCGTAGTTCCGTGCAACGGCCGGCGACCTCAATGCTTCTCTCCGAGCGTCGACAGGTAGGTGGTGACGAGCTTGCGATCGGCTTCGGTATCGAGCCGTTCGCCCACCAGCTTCGAGGCCGCGGCGAGTGACAGGTCCACTGCTTCACGGCGGAGGTCGCCAATGGCGCGATCCCGCTCTGAATTGATCTCACGGCGGGCGCGGGCGATAAGGTCGTCCTGTTCCGCCTTGGTCTTTTCCATCGCCGCGGTCCGGTCGCGCTCGGCCTGCGCCTTGACGTCAGCCAGCATGCCCGCGGCCACGCCACGGGCATCGGCGAGGGCCTTCTGGTTCTGCTCCACCAGCCGCTTCGCCTCTTCCTGCAGGCGGGCGGTCTCGGCGATCTGCTCGGCCAGGCGCTTTTCGCGCGCTTCCACTGCCCCGACGATCTGGGGCCACGCGTACTTCTTGAGCAGGTACAGCAACGCCAGGAAGACAACCCAGGTCCAGATGAACACACCCGAGTTCACCTCGAACGGGCTGCTCGGCGCGCCGGCCGGTCCCTCGTGGGACCTGGAGCAGCAGGAGCATGCTCGGCGTCATGGGACTAGAGCAGCTTGAAGAGCAGGGCGAACACCATCGCGATGATGGCAACGCCTTCGAGCAGCACGGCGAACAGCAGGGCCGCGCCCCGGATCTCGCCTGCCGTCTCCGGCTGGCGCGCAATCCCTTCGGCCACGGAGCCACCGATCCGGCCGAGACCGATACCGGCGCCAATGACGGCGAGGCCGATGCCGATGCCGGCGCCAAGGAGGCTGTTGGTGTTCTTGGCGACGACGGCGGGGTCCGCAGTGGCCTGGAGCAGCGCGAGCATGTTCAACATTGCAGAAGTTCCTCGAGGTACAGGGAGATGAATTGTCGTTGCGCTGCCGGACGGGCCGTCGCGTCTCCCGCGCGGGGCAGTTCCGGTATCCGCGATGGCCATCGGCCGGCGGAATTCGCCGATCATTCGACCGGCTACGTCATGGGAGTCGTGTCAGCGCACACACCCCCGCTCTCTTCCGCTTACCTCTTACCGTCTCACCTCTTACCGTCTGTTAATGGTGCTCTTCCTGCACCAGCCCGATGAACACCGCGGTCAGCAGCGCAAAGACATAGGCCTGCAGGAACGCCACGAACAGCTCGAGCAGCATGATCGCCGTCACCAGGGCCGCGGTGACGAATCCGACGGCCCAGTTGAGCATGTAGTAGTGGCCGAAGATGAAGATGATGCCGAACAGCGACAGGACCGCGAAGTGGCCAGCCGTCATGTTGCCGAAGAGACGAACGGCGAGCGCGAACGGCTTCACCAGCTTGCTCATGATCTCGATGGGGCCCATGACGATCGACATCGCGGCGGCACCGGCCGGTGGCAACCCGTCGATCTTGGGGAAGATCGTCCGCATGTACCCGCCGAACCCCAGCTTGATCATCCCGCCGATTTCGACCACCAGGAACACCATGATCGCGAGCGCGGCGGTGACCGCCAGGTTGCCGGTGGGCGTGGAGCCGCTGGGCACCAGCCCGAGGAGGTTGCAGAACAGCACGAAGAAGAAGAGCGTCACGATGAGCGGGGCGAACCGCTCGCCGTGCGGAATGTTGGCGAGGGCGACTTCGTCGCGAACCCAGAGCACGGCCGCTTCCACGGCACCGCTGAAGCCGCGCGGGTGCTGGCCGGTCAGGCGGGTCTTCTGCAGCTGCCGGCCGGCGATCCACATCATCAGGAAGACCAGCAGGGCCGCGATCAGCATGAACACGACGTGCTTGGTGGGTGACAGGTTGACCGTCAGCCCCAGGATGTGCACGTCGGGCCAGCGTGGCAGCACGATGACGCGATGGAAGAACGGAAAGTCGATGGGGATCGTCCATGCGTCGGCGGTATGGTGCAGTACCATCTCGCCGATGTTGATGTCCGGTCCCTGCATTGCGAGCATCATCGTGTACGGCGGAGCTCCAGTGCGAGCAGGGGAATGATCACCCCGAGATATCCCAGCGCCGTCGGGAGCGGCGGAAAAACTGTCCTGTTGACCGCGACTGCCACCGCGAATGCCACCACGCCACCAAACCGGAGTGCCATCCCCTGGAGCCATCCCGCGGGAAATGGTGCCAGCGGGTCGGTGGGGCGCTTCGAGAGCCGGTACGCCACAACCTGGATCAGGGTGGCCACGGCGCCGAAAATCAGCGTCGCCGGTATTGCCGGCCTGCCCCAGACCTGGGCGGCGATACTGCCCACTGCCACCGTCAGGACCGCGCCCGGCAGCAGCGGGTTCACTGTTTCTGCCTGTCCCGCTCCGCCTTCTCCGCCGCCTGGTCAGCCCAGGATCTTGCGGTAGATGGAGAAGAAGCTCAGTCCCGCGCCCGCCAGCACGCCCGTAACCGTCAGTGCCGGCAGGATGTGCAGCCACCTGTCGAGCAGGAATCCGAGCCCGGTGAAGAGCAGGGTTCCGGCGGCGAACTGCATTCCCAGCGAGGCGTATCGTTGAGCCTGCCGGTACCCCGTTTCCGGCCCGGTTTGCGGCATAGCTGGGCTATTTTAGCCGCTTGTGAAAAAAGCCGCAAGCGACGCCCTGCGGCGACTTTCGGGGCCTTCCGGCGTAACTTCCACGGTCCTTTAACCGTTGAGCACTGATGACCGCTACCAAGGCTGCCCCAACATCCGATGTCGAGCGCCTGGAGCGCCTGGTCTCGGCGGTGTGCATCGCTCCGGACCCAGGTTGCCCAGCGGATCGTGGGACAGGACGCGGTGGTGGAGGGGATCCTGACGGCGATCCTGGCGGGCGGGCATGCCCTGCTCATCGGTGTGCCGGGGCTGGCCAAGACGCTGATGGTGCAGACGGTGGCCGAGGCGCTGCGGTCTGAGGTTCAACCGGATGCAGTTCACGCCGGACCTGATGCCGGGGGACATCACCGGGACGGAGATCATTGAGGAGGACCTGACGACGGGCAAGCGGGCGTTCCGGTTCGTGCCGGGGCCGGTGTTTGCGAACGTCGTGCTGGCGGACGAGATCAACCGGACGCCGCCCAAGACGCAGGCGGCGCTGTTGCAGGCGATGCAGGAGCACCAGGTGACGGCGGCGGGCACGACGTACCCGCTGCCCGATCCGTTCTTTGTGCTGGCGACGCAGAACCCGATCGAGCAGGAGGGGACGTATCCGCTGCCCGAGGCGCAGCTCGACCGGTTCATGTTCGAGTTGCGGGTGGGTTATCCCAGCCGGGCAGAGGAGGAAGCGATCGTCGAGCAGACGACGGGGAAGAAGCAGGGCGAGATCCATGCGGCGCTCGATGCGGAGCAGCTGCTCGGTATCCAGGAGCTGGTGCGGCGGATTCCGGTGTCGGCGGGGTTGATCAGGGCATCGGTGCTGCTGGCGCGGATGACGCGACCGGGCGATGTGGATGCACCGGCAATGGTGAAGGAGTATGTGGACTGGGGTGCGGGGCCGCGGGCGTCGCAGTACCTGGTGCTGGGGGCCAAGGCGCGGGCGGCGATGGCGGGCCGGCCGATGGCGGACCTGGACGATGTGAAGGCGGTAGCGCCCTCAGTGTTGCGGCACCGGCTGGTCACGAACTTCGCGGCGGAGGCCGCGGGGCGGGCGAGCGAGGATATCGTGCGGGAACTGGTTTCGAGTACGAAGTGGACGAGCGCAGGCTGAGAGAGCGTTCACGCGACCGGACCGGAGTCACCTTCGTACGCACGGTGCAGGCAATCGCCATCAGCGATCCCTACCGGTTCGCGAACGCCTTGGTCGTAGTCACGGCGCCGCGGCAGGCGAGTCCTCGTGCCGCAGCAGTCCGACGAACTTGGTCAACTCCGGGAGCCCGAGATCCGAGGCGACCCAGTAGACATACTCCGGCGTAGTCCAATGGAGTAGGTGGTAGCCCTGCCGTACCTGCGGCTCCCCGCCGCCCACCGATCCGGCCGCGGGCCACAGGAACACGTTTATGAGGTGCTGTCGCCGGCCATACACCAATGCCGCCACCGGCCGCCCGTTCAGATATTCGAGCCGCCCACCGAGCAGCGGATAGCCACTGGCGGAGAAATCCTGCACCGGCGGCGAGAAGTCCAGCTTACCATTGAACCACGGCTTCACGGTGTGCTGGTCGGACGAGACCACGTCGGTGAGGTGGCCGGGCATGAGCGAACGCACGTGGCTCGCCAGCACCTCGTCGCTCAGAGTCTCCGACGCGGCGTGCTCCACCCCGAGCCGCCAACTGCCAACCGCGACGATGGCGACTGACGCGGCGAGTGCCAGCCACGCCAGGGACGGGGTCGAGCGGCGGGCGCGACTCGGTGACGAGGCTTTGCGCAGCGCGGCGTGCACCTGCGCACGCAAGGGCTCCGGGACCTCAAGCCGGGGGACCTGTGCCGTGATCGCCTTGCGCAGCGCGAGGCGGTCATCGCGGAATCGGCCGCAGCTCGCGCATCCAGTGAGGTGCGCCTCGAGTTCGACCGCATCGATCACGGCGAGCTCACCATCAAGGTACAAGTCGACCTGCGCCTCCATGTCCGGGTGGGTCATGTCAACGCTCCTTCTCTCCGGCGATCAGCACCTGCTGGAGACGCTTGCGCGCGCGGGAGAGCCGCGACATGATCGTGCCGACGGGCACGCCCACCACCTCGCTGATCTCCTTGTAGGACAATCCCTCGATTTCGCGCAACACGATCACCTCTCGAAACTCGGGCGGCAGGTGGTCCAGTACATCCGCCAGCGTTTCACGCACGTCACTTCTCGAAAGTAGCGACGCGGGGTGCTCGTCACTGATCGCCTCGCTGTGCACGGTCTCGTCGAACTCCGTCGTGAATGCATCCGCGCGATGCTGACGCTGCCTGGTATAGGCCATGTTGCGGACAATCGCGAGCACCCAGGCGCGGCTCTGGCCCGTGCCCTCCCCACGGAAGCCGCCGAAATACTTGAGGGCGCGCAGGAAAGCATCCTGCACAACATCATCGGCGTCGTAGTCGTTCCGCGTCAGGTAACGCGCCAGCCTGTAGGCAGCGTTGAGGTGCGGGAGCACCACGGCTTCGAATCGTTCGAGCTCGCCTGGCTCCAAGGCCGGTCCTCAAGTATGTCGCTGGGCAGCCATCGAGAAAGGACTTCGCAATGGACGAAAAAATTCCCGGGGAATAAGCAGGGGCCGGGCAGGGTCTCCAGCGCGAACGATACTGCGGCCACCCTGCCATGAGAAAGAGCCTTTATGAGAGAGCACCTGATTGTTGTCACCCGTACTGTCACCGGGCTGCTGGTTGTGGGCGCCCTCGTTGCGGCCACGCCGGCTCGCCGCGGCAACCAGGTCCCCATCAGCGCCAAGTTGTCCGAGTGGACGATCCGACTGTCGGAAGCGACTGTCCCGGCCGGGACGGTCGCCTTCACCGTGACGAACGACGGGAGCATCCCACATGCCCTTGAGGTTGAAGGGAACGGGACCGAACGGGAGACCCCACTGATCCAGCCTGGTGCCAGCGCCACGCTGACGCTTACCGTCAGGCCGGGGACATACGAGGTCTACTGCCCGGTCGGCGAGGACTCGCACAAGAAGCTCGGCATGGAAACCCATCTGACGGTGGTAAACGCCGTGGAAGCAACGAGTGCGTCCGGCGACCAGCGGGGCGCCGGCAAGCAGGAGGCGACGGGCGAACATGGAGCCACGGCGGAGCACGACAGCATGGCCGCGCCGGTTGAGCCGATCCGGGTCACCGGCGGGGGGGCGGTCATCCAGATCCTCCCGGGGCCGTTTCCGTTCCCGGACAGCGCTGGGCCGATCCTGAAGTCATTCGGTGAGGAGCACGAGGCGCTGGAGTCACAGAGCCTGAACGGGCCATACTCGAACAATGTGGTGCCGATTTCGGGCACGTTCACGTTCAGTGCGTGGGACAAGGGAGCGGTCCGGGACTCGGTCGACGGCGTCGCGGAGTTCACCACGAACGATGGCGCCCGCTGGAAGGTTGTACTCGACCGCGTGCAAACCACGGACGTGCCGCACCACCCGAAGTTCGGTGGTGTGATCCGTGGCCTCTACTACCACGGCGCCACCGGCGTACACACGCCGCTCGTTCCCACGATCAACAGCGCGGTAGCGTTGTGGTCCATCGCCCACTTGTACCGGAATGGCGACCTCGTGACGGACAATGCGTATGTCCACGTGATGCTGCTCTCTCGCACCCGGCGGGACAAGGATTTCGCTCTGGCCTGTTGGGACTGCTCCAGGAACAAGATCGAAGAGCTGCAGCTGCAGATCACGCCTGCTCCTGGTGCACCGAAGTTCGACGCGCCGGGCGGGTTCCTGTTCGTCAACTGGGAACGATCGGGCGCCAGTGTTGGCAAGACTGAGAACCCCTAGCCCCCCAGAAAGCGTTCCACGGCCGGGCGGATGGGCTCGATAATGTCGAGTGCGAGCTTGCCCAAAGGGAGATGGCGGCGCGGCGCAGATCATACCTCGCGCCGCGCCGCCCGCGCTAGCGTCGGACAACCACCGCTCGATCAGCAGAGCCCATCAACGCGCGGCCGGCGAGCAGCATTTGCCTGTTGGGCCGCCACGAGGCATCAATCATCACGGACTACCGGGGCCGGCCCCGTTGCAGGTTCACCAGTCCGCGCACCGAAAGGAGGGCGGAGAAGAGTCCGGTTACGCCGAGCGCGAGGAGTATCCAAACGAAGAGGGACGCGTCAGGCATGGGCATCGCAATATCAGTCCCGCGCCATAGGCCGGGCTCACCGGTTCATGTGGTCATCCAAGAACGAGAAGACGTCTGCTTCCCATGTGGCTACTCCCAGGTAGACAAAGTCGTGCCCTTCAGCAGCCGTCTGCCCGATAGGTGGATAGACCATGGCGCGGTGGGATTTGCCGAGCCGGGTCATCTCGGCGGAGAGCGCCTCAGCCGGCGCTGTCGAGTAGTCATTAGCGGCCTGGATGAAGAACACCGGAACGGTCGTCCGGCCAACAGCTCCTAGCAGGAGGGCCCGCAATGCCGGGGAGCGGTCCCAGCTGCCCGCCGAGCCACCAAAGACGACCGCAGCACGGAGCGCGCTATCCCGCTCAGCCAGGAGCAGCGTGAGTGACCCGCCGAACGAGTGTCCGGCCACCGCTACTCGGCGCGTGTCGACCTGTGGGAGCGTGCGCAGGAACGCGAGTCCAGCGAGGGCATCGCTCAGCTGATCGGTCTCGAGCAATTGCACCTGCAATGTGTTGCGTGCTTCCTGTCCATTGGCGGCGACTCCCGGTCCAGGAGGTCAGCGGCTGAGGTGCCTTGGTCTGCGGAGAGCCCCGACCCGCGCCGGAAGACGAAGAGAAGGACATAGCCATGTTTTGCGAACACTGGCCCGACCGTAGCGGCTTGTGCGGATTGTCGCTCACGTGCAGTCCCGCTGCCGTGATTGAATAAGACTGCGGGGAACGGTCCCTGGCCCTCGGGGTGCCAGAGTAGCGCGTGCAGGGTGAGTGCCCCGCTTCGCAGAACGACCGTGTCAGGGCCGGTATCCACCTGACCCGATGCGCGAGCAACGAGCGCGGAGCTCAGAGCGAGGGCCAGCAACGGCACGCGAGTACTTGTCATCGAAACCCAACACATTGTGGCGGCCTAACTGGTATTGGACAGTAAGCTAGATAGGACGAACCCCAACTCCTCACGTAATTCCCGGCTTGCGGCGTCCTCGAGCGTTTCGCCCTGGCCCCCCAGAAAGCGTTCCACGGCCGGGCGCATGGGCTCGATAGTGTCGAGTGCGAGCGCCGATTGAGACGGCTTGTCGACGTGGAGAGGGCCGGCAACTGAGCGCTGGCCCCAGCTGGGGGCACGATTGGCGCGGGAGGAACGTCGACTACTCTCCCGAAAGTCGACCGGCCGATGGCGGACCTGGACGATGTTAAGGCGGTAGCGCCCTCAGTGCTGCGGCACCGGCTCGTCACGAACTTCGCGGCGGAAGCAGCGGGACGGACGAGCGAGGATATCGTCCGGGAACTGGTGACAGGTACCAGGTGGAGCAGCGTCGGCTGAGCTCCAGAACCACCCCCTCCTCCCGTAGGGCTGGCCTTCCCTGTACCATTACTCAGTCAGCAATCCCCCCCTCAACGCCCGGTAAACTGTGCTCACGACGACGTCGCGCCGGCTGGTGCCGTACGCCCTCGCCGCTCTTGCTGCCGCCTGCTCCGGATCGGACAATGGCACTGAGGTCCCGTCAGCGGGACCGGTAACCTCCATCGTGACGAGTCCCGACAGCCTGACACTCACAGTCGGAGCATCGGCGAAGGCTGACGGCCAAGGCCTTCGACTCGAGCGGGCACGCGATCCCCAATGCAAAGTTTCGCTGGAGATCGACGGTTCCGGAAATTTCCGTCGATTCCGTCAGCGGCCTGGTGACCGCCACCGGCAACCAGCGTACGTATGTCGAGGTGCGTCTCGATACGGTCCGCGCGTACGTGCTGGTCAAGGTTCCGGGAGAACTCGCGCAGATAACTGTCCGTCAGTCGATCGATACGGTATTGCCGGGAAGCTCGGTTCAGTTCACCACTCAATTCTCGGACGGATACGGCAACCCGCTCGCTGCCTCGGCACTGACCTGGTCGGTTGCCGATCCGTTGCTCGGGACGGTCTCGGGAACGGGACTCTTTACGGCGGCGTGGCCCGGCATTGCAACCGTACGCGCACAATCGGGAACCGTGGTCGGCAGCGCGGACACGAGAGTCCTGGTTCCGGTCGCGTCGGTCGAACTGAACCTCGACCAGCTGACGCTCGCAGCAGGAAGCAAGTATCGCGCGGCGGTAACCGTGCGCGACAGCGCCGGCGGGGTGATCACCGGGCGAGTCGTCGCGTGGCGTGCGACCGGCGGCTCCACGACCGTCACCGCGGTGGCCAACGAGGTTCTTGGACTGCAGCAGGTCGCCGATGTGAGGGCGGCAGGTAATTCCATCGTTGTGGCGGCGGTGGAAGGGCATGCAGATACCACGCACCTGTCAGGGCGTGGCTTCACCTTCACCCAGGTTGATGCCGGCATCCTCACTTCCTGTGCAGTGGATGACACGGGCGCGATCGCCTGCTGGGGGTGGAATGAAACCGGGCAGCTCGGCACCACAGGAGTGTTTTCCATCTCAGGCCCGACCCTCGTGCCGGGCACCCAGCACTGGAAGAGTGTAACCGTCGGCTGGAAACATGTGTGCGCGCTTACGACAACTGGCCAGGCATGGTGCTGGGGCAACAATGAGCTTGGGCAACTCGGCAACGCGACCAATACTTCGAGCGCCGTACCCGTTCCGGTGAGTGGGGGTTTTGTCTTCACGACGATCACTGCCGGAGTTGATTTTACGTGCGGACTCACTTCTTCAGGGGAAACTCGCTGCTGGGGCGCCAACGATTTGGGTCAACTCGGCACCGGAACTTCTGGCGGGAGCATCGGGCAGCCGAGCCTGGTCAGCGGCGCACATGCCTTCACCTCCATCGCGGCCGGGCCGGCGGATGCTTGCGGGCTGGCACCTGATGGAACGGGGTGGTGCTGGGGGAACCCCTCGGATGGCGAGCTTGGCGTAGGCGACCACTGGGAAAACACCATTCCCCAGGTCATATCCGGCTTCCAATTCAAGTCGATCGCAGCGGGCGCTTTTCATGGGTGCGCGCTTGACCTCACTGGCAGCGCGTACTGCTGGGGCGCCGAAGGTTTTACGGGCACCGGTGTTGGCGACTCGAACACACCGTATCCAGTGCAGAACTACCCGATTCCTTTTGTGAGCATCGAGGGTGGGGAATATCACAGCTGTGGCATCAATTCAAACGCCGAAGTCCTTTGCTGGGGGAGCAACAACACCGGTGCGGCCGGGGCCGATTTTCTCAGGCCGATTGTAACCGGGGCTACGAGCGTTTCTGCCGGAGGGTCACATTCGTGCGCCATCTCCGCGGGACATGTTTACTGCTGGGGGTCCAACGAGTTTGGCCAACTCGGCGTCGGGAGCGCCGTACTCAATGACGCAATGAGCTACACACCGTTGCTCGTCGTCGGGCAGAATTGAAGGCGCATCGCGAAGACGATAGCCGCTGCCCTCTCAACGATACCTTCCACGCCTGCTCTTGCCTCACCGTAGCCTGATCAATTCCCAGGTCCCGTGGATTTGATGGTCATCGGGACGCCCGAATATGGGGAGGTAGACATCACCGGCGAGTCGATCCGCCGAAATGGTTGTGGCCCGGTACCTGAAGGGCACTGGCGGGTTGCCCCCGGGCACGCCGACTATTCCGTGGCGCGCACGTCGTCGGACTGAGTCGCCCGCTCGAAAATCCCCTGAACCTGTTCGAACGCATCAGGGCCGATCCGGCTCATCCCGGCGAACGGATGCTCCAGCGCGACGATCGAGACCAGCACGATCCCGATCGTGAGCGCCAGGGCGGCGGTCATCAGCCCTTGAGCTCGCGCGTCCTGGATGCCGAAGAGGAAGCTGAAGGCGATAGTAAGCGCACCGGCGCCGAGCAGGACCCCCCACATGACGGCGGGCACGCCCGACTGGATGCTGAGCACGCGGTCGCGTCGTTGGTCGCCCAGTAGATTCATCCGCCCAACCGACTCCACATACCAGGTGCGCTGATAATCGTCTTGCGGCTTGAACTCGTGGTAGGTCCGCCAGAGCAGGTTGTACGCTTCCCAGGTTTGGGGGCTCGATTTGCCCGCGGCCATCGCCGGCCACTCCTCTTCCACTACCAGCCGGGCGTAGTCTCGCAGCCGGGCCTGTAAGGGGCGGCGGACGTCCGCGGGAAAAACCTGGGCGTCGCGGTACAGGTCGGCCAGCGCATTCGCTTCCAGCTCGACGCCTTCCTGGGCCTTCCGGAACTGCTCCCAAACGATGATCGCTGTGAACCCGAGCAATACAGCGTAGACCACACCGATGACGCGCGTAGATAAAACCTGCCGCCTCGTTGTGACGCGCGAGAACGTCAGGGCCGATGGCACGGCGGACCCGCAGCGCGCCGCCGACGGCCAGCGCCGGCAACACGACGATGAAGAGAAGGCTCCAGAACCACGTCTCGAGACTCAACACGGGATGGCGCTCCGGGGTAACGGGCGCAGTGTAACCGGATGGGCTGCCAGCCGGAAGCAGCCGGTCCCCGACAGGTTGCCAGCGCCAGCGGTCCGTTTGTGCTGAACATGCAACTCGCGGGCAATCCACAGATGGTCAGTGACAGGCAACGTCACCTCGAGGCCCTGACGACCTCGACCCGTGAACTCACAAAGGTCCTTGCCGCTATGCAGGTCGCCCTCCGGTAGTGACTGTAGCACATAGACACTGTTGAAGCGCATCCCAGTTGCGGCAATGACGGTCACGCATGACCTCTTGTGGGCAGAGGGATTGTCGGTGCGAACTAAATGAATTTGTAGAACTCTGCAATGCTGGTTTCGTATGGAATTCAGGCTGGCATTCCTCGCGGCCACTTTCTCACGAACATGAGGGTGTCTGACCCGGATGGAGGTCTTGACTGTCGTTGCGTCGATGCACCTGTTGCGGCACCGGCTCGTCACGAACTTCGCGGCAGGAGGCTACCGCCCGGACGAGCGAGGATATCGTCCGGGAACTGGTGACGGGTACCAGGTGGAGCAGCGTCGGCTGACAGCGCGCTCACGCCACTCCTTCCAGTAGTCCTTCCCCGCTCCTGCCTCACCGTAACCTGATCAATTCCCAGGTCCCGTGGACCTGGTGATCATCGGGGCGCCCGAGAATAGGGAGGTAGACATTCCCGGCGAGTCGGTCCGCCGAAATGGTTGTGGCCACGTACCTGATGGACACTTCCTGGTAGCCACCAGGCTGAGGGAAGAGAATGGTGCTGTCGGCGCCAACCTCCAGGAAGAAGCTGCGCTGGACCCTGCATCTGGCGGGGCTCATAGAATACGCCGTCGAAGAGGCAGCTTTCGACTCCCCCAAACGGTTCCACTACTCCGTAGGTACTGCCGCCGACAAACAGCCAGAGGTGCATCGGGCGATCCCAGGTCTTGCAGATCCGGGGCGGCCGGTCGCCATGCGACCAGCCCGCTTATCGAATCGCTCAGGATCCAGTCGCCGGTGAGGTTGAGCGGTACCGGCAGGGGCTCGGGGCTGCATGCGGTTCCGGTCGCAATCCACAATGCCGCGAGGCCGAGCCAGGCGAGCGCCGTTCCGCGAACGCCGCGCCGGGTCACCATGCGACACCTGCCGGCCGAGTTGCTGGCGCGACCGGAGCCTGGCGTACGACGAAGCTGTAGCTCGTCGGCAGGTTGGAGATGCCCTGCACCCGGACCAGGTGCGGCCCGACCGGGACCGTGAAGAGCGCCGTACCATTTTCCTCGAGCGGTACGCCGACGTCCGGGGCGCTCACGCTGCCGAGTGCGTTTTCATCGTTCTCCGCGAAGAATCCGAGTGAAAAGGTGCCCAGGGTGCCGGGGCCGGGGTTGGAGAGGTACCCAACGAGGTCCTTCCCCGCTGTCCCACCAACGCGTACTCGTCGATGTCGGCGCTGGTCTCGAGGTCCTCGTCGTCGCGAACCTGCCCCAGGGTCACGGTTCCGGGGCCGTGCTCGGGATCCCGGTTGACGGGGTACACGAACAGGCGATAGCGCAGGGGCAACGTGGCCTCGGTTCCCTGCCGACTCAGGAACACACCCAGGGTCTTTCCGGCAGCGATGGGGAATCGCTCGGTGCGATTCGCCAGCAGCCGCGGTTCGGCGGAGTAGATGCCGCCGCTCACGCGGGGCATCGGTGCCGTCGATGAGGACCCGCAACCGCACGGCGCTGTCGAGCGCCTGCACGATAGACGGCGACTTCGACGTCGTGCAGAAACCGTGAGGTAGTGCGCCCGGCTCAGTTGCCCCGGGAGCGAGCGTCAGTGTCGGGGTCGTATCGCCGAGGAAGAGGTCGAGCGGGCCGACGGTGGTCGGGACCTCCAGCGGTACGCCGGGATTACAACCCCAGGTGAGCGCAGCGACCACTGCGATGAGCGAACGTGAGTTCCACAGGCATGTCATAGACCTCCTTGCTATCGGCGTAGTCCCGTTGGCCTTCCAGGCACAGCTCGTAAGCGCCATTGCACGCACCACGGTTTCCCGTGTTCGATGGGCATGGGACAAGGTGCACAGGAGGCGTCTCCTGACCGTGACCTGCGGATGGTTCCGGGAGCGTGATCGGGTCCGCAGCAGGCACAGGCGCTGGCGCCCGATCGGCCGACTGCCCGTGAAAGCCAGGTGCCGAAGGCGCCAAGGCGCGGCTTCGGTGGGGGTCGTGCGAACGTCTTGGAAGGGATGACAGAACTTAGCGCGCGGTACAGTCGAGGATAAGGCTGGGACGATCGTCCCATTGCTGCTCTAACCCGGAATTCATTTGACGCTCTGTTGATTGCGCTGCATATCTCTTCGACCAACCTCACTCCCACAACATATGCCAGCCCAATTCCTGCTCCGCTGCCTGGGCGAGCCGGGCTTGTCCTCCATCGGCGGACGTCCAATTAGGCTGCGCACCCGCAAGCAGCTTGCGCTTCTTTGCTTCTTGGCAATGGAACCACGGCATCACTCGCGCGACGAGCTCGGTGACCTACTCTGGCCTCAAGCGTCTCGAAAGGAGGCCAGGCACTCGCTCGCCGTCGCCATTTCAGGCCTTCGTGGCAAGCTGGACCGGCATCTCTTCGAGGTCAGTACTGACCGCGTGCGACTCCGTCCGGGTGTCATCGACCTGGATGTTACGCGCCTAGTCACGGGCGACATCCTCGGCTCCGAGCTCGAGGAGCCCCTCGATGTTGATGGCTTCCTCCTCGGTTTCGAGTTGCCGGATGCGCTTCCGTTCGCGCACTGGCGTGACGGCGAATACGCGCGCCTGCTGCCCAATGTGCGCGACGCGCTCGTCTGCTCATTGACCGCTGCCGACGGATCGGTGACTTCCGTCAAATCGAAACGCTTGCGCTCCGCCTCCTTCGCTTCGATGCCCTGAGTGAGGACGGCATTCGCGCCCGGATGGAAGCGCGCGCCTTTGCCGGTGATCGCCTGAGTGCGCTCCGACTTTTTGAGAACTGGAAGAAGGAACTGGCGATCCAGCTGCAGGCGGCGCCATCGCCGCTGGTAGAAGGAATGGCACTGCGGCTGCGGCGCCGGGAGTGGGAACGACCTGAGGTTCACGGATGTGCCAACGGTGCCCACTGACCAGTGGCGCGGCAGGCCATTTATCGGTCGTGCGGCCGAGTACCGTGAGCTATACGAAGCGTGGGAAGGTGCGCAGCGAGGGAAGGCCGGCCATCGCCTTTTGCTTGGCGATTCGGGGATTGGCAAGAGCACACTGGTCGAACGCCTTACGACGGCAGCCAGGCCTAGAAGGCGCTACAATCGCGCGGGTACAGTGTCATGAGGTTGAGCGCGAGATCCCGTACACCATGGTATCCGGCCTGCTTTCACAGCTGGTCGAGTGCAGTGGAGCTTCGGCCGCGCCCCCGGATGCGCTGGCCGAGTTGGCGCAGACGATTCCCGCGGTTCGGGTTCGCTTTCCGGGATTACCAACTCCAACCGACAGTCAAGGTGAGGCATTTCGCATTCGATTTACCGAGGCTGCGCATGCACTAATCGCTGCAGTCTCGGGCGAGCATGCGGTCATTCTTGTCGTAGATGATGTGCATCATGGCGACGATGTCAGCCTCGCAGTGCTACATCGGGTCATTCGGTTAGACGGAGACGCAGCCGGTTCTGATGCTGTTCCTCGCGCAGCCCGCCGCCCTTCATCATTCGCCCCAGGCCGTTCGCCTCTGCGACAGCAATACCACTCTCGGTGTCTTGCCACTTGAACTACCACCGCTCGACGAGGAGGAGGCCAATCGACTTCTCGACTTACTCCTTACCCAGCTCGAGGCTCCCCAACCGTCACCGTTCGCCGTGCCCTTATTGGTGCAGCGGGAGGGGTCCCACTTGTCCTTGAATTGCTGGTTAGAGATTGGACGAGGAGCGGTGACAAATGCCTTGCGCTCAGCTTCGATGCGGTCACAGCCGACACGGCCAAGGCTGGCGGTCTCGATGGGGCATACCAAGTACTACTTGACCGTTTGATTCGCTCATTGGACAACTCCACGCGCAATATCTTGGGCACCGCAGCAGTCCTTGGTCCACGGCTGAATGACTCGACGCTTTACCGCTGGCCGATCTCAAGACCAACGAAGTCATGACCGGCTTGACGATCCTTACGGAGATGCGCGTGTTGAGAACTGCCGGCGATCACTTGGAGTTCGCAAATGACCTTGTACGCGCCCACGCTTACTACGGAGTTCCGATGCCAATGCGGCAACTCGCTCCATGGACGGGTTGCGGACGTACTGTCTCGCGCGTGCGCAGGCAGGCGACGATACGCTCGGCCTGGACATCGCTTGGCACTGCATGCGCTGCGGCCGCAAGGAGGAGGCAACTTGGCATCTTCTGAGTGGCGCGAGGGGCTCGATTCGCCGCGGGGCAGTCCACGAAGCGGAAAGAAAGCTGCGCTCGGGTCTCTACGCCTTCGTCGGGCCCGATCTCAAAGAAGCTCGATTCCTCCTCACGGACTTACTCCAGCAACAAGGGCGCTGGGCGGACTCCCTTGGGTTACTGGCGTCGTTCGAAAACGATAGGCAGTCGGTGGACGGCAGGTGCCTCGAAGGCCGGGCGCTCGTACGTCAGCGAAAGATCACGGACGATGAAGCAGCCACTCTTGCAGACTCATTGCGCGAGTACCTGGCCGATCAGCGCCTCCCAGCACGCACGCGCATTCGTGCGCTGGAGTGCGCCGGCGAACTGGTAGTCCGCGACGGTGGTCAGGGGATCGCGCTTCATTTCATGGCGGCAATGGCCGGAGCTATTCGCATAGGATGGAGCGTCGATGATCTGGTGGATTGGGAGCTCAATGCACTCCATATCGAGCACCACTCCCACACCACTTTGGCTGAGAGCGAGGGAACGCTTGACCAACTGCTTGCTCTCGCAGAGCGCGTCAACGCGCGGACAACCGTGAACGCCCGCTCAGGGTTGCTGCTGTCGGGAATCGCACTATGCCATCGTAGAGCAGGCCGATACCTAGAGGCAATATCGCAGTATGAAGAGGTATTCCTTTGCTTCGAAGACTCGGCAGGCCTGACAGTATGGCGAATGCCTACGCACATCTCGCAGCGTGCTTCATGGAAATCGGCGAATTCAGTAAGAGTCGACTCCACGGACAAACAGCGCTCGAGCTTACACAATGTGTCGACTATTCCGAGCTCTTAGCGCGATACTGTACCGCAGTCGCCTACTTGGCACATGGTCAACGGGACAAGGCGTTCCTTGAGATACAGATTCAGGACCGCCGGCTTACCAACCCTCTAGGCGTTGCGATCGCCCAGGCTTGGTTCGCTCAGAAGGCGGACGTGCATTGGATCGCAGGAGAACAAAGCACTGCGATTCAGTGGGGTCTCAAGGCGATATCGATTTGCGACAGTACGATTCGGCGTGCCAGCTGTGGTGATATCGCCCGTTGGGCGGCAATTCTGTCTACTGCGGGTTTGGCCGCCGCCCAGGTGGGCGCCGTGGCACAGGCCCTGGCCCGAATGGAGGGCGCTTCTCTTTGGAGTGAGGCCGAACGCTTGAGTGCGCTACTGTCGATGGCGAGAGATGATCGCGAGCGAGGTTGAACGCTACGGTGCAGAGCTCGCGGCGTGTACATGCCGCCTGCCGCCCGCGATTTCAAGCCATCTCAACACCTACGGACTCCCGAATGGAAAGTCCTCTTAGGCCCGCTTCGTCTTCCAGAAGGCGGCCGAGGCCCTAGTAACCCTAAGGGAACGTGGAACTGGCGTGGTCTCCTCGACAAGGCCGGCCGGGCCGGCGATGAGGCGGCGTACTGCCACCGAAGAAATTGCGACGTCGACGATCTCCGGATCGAACTGGGTTCCACGACACTTCTGGAGTTCAGTTATGACAACGTCCAAGCCAAGCCGCTTTCTATACGGCCGATCCGTCGTCATGGCGTCCACTGTGTCCGCGATCAGGATGATCCGAGATGCCAACGGAATCCTTTCGGCTCCAAGGCCATCCGGATAGCCCTGACCGTCCCAACGCTCGTGGTGATGCCGGACCGCATGCTGGATCGGTCCGCGGAATTTGGAAATAATTCCCACAAGCTCAGCGCTCTTCGCAGCATGAGTCTGCATCAGCGCCGTCTCATCTTCCGTCAGGCGAGACTCCTTACGCAGCAGCGGCGCGAACTCCTCGTGAATCTTGCCGACGTCATGAAGCAGGGCCGCGGTCTCAACCTCCTCAATCTGCTGAGCAGACAGCTGGAGCTCCAACGCTATCGCACGCGAAAGCTCTCGGACCCGCAACGAGTGTCCTGAGGTATAGGGATCGCGAGCTTCTATGGCCTTAACCATGACTTGCAGAAGTTCCTGACCACTCTCCTGCAGGCCTTGATACATGGCGTAGATGTGACGGAGGGCAATAAACGGAAGGATTAGCAGTACGAGCCCGATCGGCCCATATCCGATTGATTCGGCTTTGACATAGAACCAGGCCATCATGGCGCTGAGCACGCCCGCGCCCAGGTCGTATCCAATAATTCCGCGCGAATTCAAATGCCAGACCTCGCGGAACGGACGGGTACCCTTCATCGAAACAATGGCCGCGACCAACACCTTATTCAGGACGACATAGACTCCGACCTGAAGGAAGAACAGGAAGAGGTCGCGCTGTACGAGCGAGGCGGCGATCCCCCCGGCGACCAGGAACGCCGGTGGAGATCCGCCACCGAAAACGACTTGATAGATCAGTGAACCCGCAACGACCGAGAGGACCCGTTGGGCCGTATTAAACAAGCCACGGTGAAACGAATCCCCGCTCACCCTGGCGTTGAGGGCCGTCGACGTACCTGTTATCAAGCCTGCCCAGAACCCGCCGAACAACGCAGCTGAGGCAAGGTGAACCACGAACGCCATTGAGCCGCGTGCGCCAACGCGATAGCTCATTGGAGAGCGATCGAGAAGGAACGCCACGGCACAAGCACTAAGGAGCGCGAGTGGGCCGGGGTATGCTGCCCGTACCTCCCACGCGAGCCCCATCGCGACTGCGCTTAGAGCCGCCACACAAGCGATGAAGGCGACAAGCCTACGTTCTGGATTCATGCGCTCACTCGTTGAACGTCAACGACAAAGAGTTGGGGGCCGCAGACTAAGCGTTACTCATCCGACCCATTCATCACCACCGTGCAGCAGCTTGAGCAACCAAGCCACAATGCTGACCGAATCGGCCTTGCGCGTCGTCATTGAGCGTCACCTCCCTCCGAGACCACTTCGTGTTGCACCTGCCTTGAAGTGGCGAGCCCCGCTATGGCTCTCCGTGACGCTCCGCTTTTTTGACCCTCTAATCTTCGCTGTCCTGCCGCGTAGACCGGGGCCCCCTTAATTCCTCAAAGGTTTCTTCGCATGCGGCGCCTGGTTGCGGACCGGGCCCCGCGGAAACACTTCACACCCCTCAAACCATCAGGCCTGGTTCAGGCCGGTCGCCTCAAATTCGCCCACCGGTTCGTCGCATCCATCACCGCGAACACCGCCGCCCGCTCCGCACTCTCGCGGATCTCGGCCGTGCCCGTCAGCAGCACCGTCTCCCGCCCACTCAACCCCTGCGCCACGATGAACACGAACTCCCGGTCGAACTCCTCCACCATCCGCACACCCTCGAGCGCCAGCGAGTGATCACCCAGGAGCCGGTCCACCGACGACAGCGCCGCCTTCGCCGCTGCCTCCACCCGACCCTTGATGTTGTCCATCGCCTCTTCCTCGCCGTGCTCCACCTTCCCATCCATGGACAGCGACACCTGCACCGTCACCCGGTGCGGCCGGCGCCCCGCCAGCACGGTCACGTTCTCGAACAGCATCGCCCGCTGCAGCGACCGGTCCCGCACCGCTGTCGATTCCAGCGCCTCCAGCGGCTTCACTTCCGCCGTCTGCGCGATGCTGATCCGCCTGTGATCGATCTTGAGGCCGAGGTGCGCCAGCAGCGCCGACTCGATGTTCCGGACCAGCTGCTTCGGCTGCAACCCCGCCTGCGCCAGCACGTGCACCTCGCTCACCTCGCCCAGCGGCGTCGTCACCACCCGCGCCGAGAGAATGCCTTCCAGGCTGGTGAGCAGGTTCTCCGCCCGCCGCACACCCCACGGGTCCTGCACCTCGGTCGACGCCGGCACCGGCCGGGGACCAGGACTGGAACCCGCGCCGGGCGCACCCGACATCGGCTGACGGAAGGGAGAACCGGTCACGTGCGTGTCACCTCTTGCTGCCGAAGTCGCTGCGCTTCGGCGATGAGATTACGACCCAGCATCTTGGCCCGATAGAGGGCCCGGTCCGCCGCCACCAGCAGGTCACCATCGGCCGGCCGGTGCGGATCGAACTCCGCCACCCCGATGCTCACGGTGACCATTCCCGCCGGATAACCCAGCCGCCGGCCCACTCCCTCGATCCCCGCCCTGAGCGCCTCGGCCACCCGCTTGGCACCCGGCAAATCGGTTCGCGTCAGGATGACCACGAACTCATCTCCCCCATAGCGCGCCGCCACGTCCGACGCACGCACCGCAGCCCTGATCTCGAGCGCCACCGCCCGCAGGATGTCGTTCCCCGCCTCGTGGCCATGCCGGTCGTTCACCTGCTTGAACGAGTCCAGGTCGATGAACAGCACCGCGAAGGCCTCGTCACTTCGCTTGCTGCGCTCGATTTCGTACTGCAGTCGCTCCTGCAGCACCCGGTACGTCGCCAGCCCGGTGAGCACATCCACCGCCGCGGCACGCACCGCCTCTTCCGCGCGGCGCTCCTGGTGCGGCGGGCATTCTCGCAGGCTCGCCCGGCCCACCACCGACGCACGTGCAAACTCGAGACAACTCATGTAGCCACAGGCACCGCAGTCCCACGCCCGGCCATTGGGCGCCGTCCCGATCGCCGCGAGCACCGCCTCCACCGCCGTCGCATCGGCCGGCGCCGGCCGCGGCTTGATCTCGAACGTGGCCCCGATGCTTCCGCCGAACGCGCGGTCCACCACCGGGATCCTGCTTCGCGGCGGCTCGGCACTGGCCACCAGTGCCCGCCGCCAGTAGAGCTCTTCCTTCGGGCCCGAGAGCGGGTGATCCAGCGCACCCTCGTTGGACGTGATGTCCACGAACCCCAGCTCGAGCCGGTCCACTCCCACCGCACGGGCGAGCGCCGGAAGCGCATCGAGCCCACGCACCGTCCTGAAGCGGCCGCCTGCCTGCCGCATTTCTTCCAGCATCGCGAGGGGCATCCCGCCCGCCGCACTCAGGTGCCTCCGTCGCTCCTCGGGGATCCGCTGGAAGAAGGTCGCCTGCGTGAGCGCCGAGACTCCGCGCATCCGCAGCACCTGCTCCAGGTCCGAGAAGGTCAGCGCCGCATCCACCTCGGGACAGCTGGGTGGCGTGACGTGCCCCGCATACACCACCGGCAAGGCCGCCCCGTACCGCGCGCGCAGGTAGCGCGTCTCTGCCACAGTCGGGGTCGCGACCGGCGCCAGGTACGGCACCAGCTCCGGGTACTGCGACCGCACCGCCTCCACCACCACCGGGTCGGTCGAGCGGATCATCGTGCCCCACGGCTCGTCTTCCCAGAGCCGCAGGTACTCGGTGGCGACCAGCTCGTCGCCGATCACTCCGCGGGTCACCACCAGGAATCCCGCTGCGTAGCACGCGTTGACCAGCTGCTCTGGAGTGGCCGGGTAGAAGTGCGCCGCCGACTCCGGGCTCAGGATCAGCGCTGCGGTTCCCTGCCCCGCCAGCTCGAGTGCCCGCCCCACCTGGCCACCCACCTTCACCGCCTCGTGCGGGACAGGCTGGAACGCACTCACCACACCGTATGCAAGCCTCGTCCACTACGCGCAAAAGCGGTGCCTCACCAACCACTTCGATTGCATCGGTCGGGCAGATGCGCACGCAGGCGAGACACGCAACGCACGCGTCAGCGTCGATCCAGAAGCTCAGCAAGGACTTTCCCGTGTACGGTAGGGGGGAAGAGCGCAAGGAATATCATGGCTGTGATTCGGAACTGTCAAGACTCGGAATAGTCGAAATTATTGACACCTGCTGTCTTAGCCGCAATCTGCGCACTCCCTCAAGAGTCAAGATTATAGGCCTTGATCTTTCTGTACAGCGTTCGCTCTCCGATCCCTAATTGCTCCGCTGCGCGCCGCCGATTTCCCCGGAAGTCCTTGAGCGCAGCGGCGATAGCGGCCTTCTCCACTTCGGCCATGGTCATCCCCGGCCGATAGACCACTTCGTCGAGCTCCGGCTCATCAATAGGGGTGACCGAAATCTCGCCAATCTCCGCTCGTGGTGTCACTTCAACCATGCGAGTGGATACTCTCTCCTGCCCATCCAGGCGCCGCCGAAGCTCCTCCACCTGGAGCTTGAGATCCATCAGGCTCCGCAGCACGAACTCGAATTCCTGCCCCCCGTTCCCCGACTGGCCGATACGTGCCGGCAGGAGGCTTCCAGCGCCTGCCAGGACGTCCCTGGGGATGTCCGTGGCCCTGATCTCGGCGCCCGGCGCCAGCACCACCATCGATTCGATGAGGTTCCGGAGCTGCCTGATGTTTCCAGGCCACGGTGCCTCGACCAATACCTCCATAGCTTCAGGAGTGATGCCACGGAAATGCCGGTCGTGGGTCTTGGACAATTCGCGGATGAACCGGCGCACCAGCAGGGGAATGTCCCCGCGACGCTCGCGCAGCGGCGGCAGGTAGATGTTGAGGACGTTGAGCCGGTAGAACAGGTCCTCGCGGAAGTCTCCCACGGCCACGGCGTCGCGAAGGTTCCGGTTGGTGGCCGCGAGCACCCGCACATCCACCTTGATCGCCTGCGTGCCGCCCACGCGATAGAACGTTCGCGTCTCCAGCACCCGCAGCAGCTTGACCTGGATCGCCTGCGAGGTCTCGCCGATCTCGTCGAGGAAGATCGTTCCCCCGTCGGCCAGCTCGAAGCGTCCGAGCCGACGCTCCGCTGCGCCGGTAAACGAGCCCTTCTCGTGCCCGAACAGCTCGCTCTCGAGCAGCGTCTCCGGCAGCGCCCCGCAATTGACCGCGATGAAGGCCTGTCCCCGGCGGGTGGAGAGGTCGTGCAGCGCCTTGGCCACCAGCTCCTTGCCGGTGCCCGATTCGCCCTGGATGAGGACGGTGCTGGAGACCGGTCGCCATCTGCTCGATCTTGACCAGCACTTCCTGGATCGGGGCACTCTCGCCCACGATCCCGGTGCGCTCCTGCAGCCGCCGGCGCTCGATCAGGCGTCGCGCCAGCGCCACGATTTCGTCGGACCGGGCCGGCTTGATGGCCACGGCCGTCACACCCAGCTGGGCCGCCTTCTCCGCGCGATCGGTGTCGGTGGGCTCGAGCAGGGCCAGGGTGGAGACTTCGCGGTCATGGGCGTAGCTGGCGAGCTGGCGCGCCGGCGCGTCGTACAGCGCCCCGGAAATGATGATGAGCGCCGGGTGCTCCCGCCGCACCACCGAGCGCCAGTCGTCCAGCGCCGAGATCGTGTTGGTCTGGAAGCCCTCCGCCTCGAAGGCGGCGTTGAGCGGGACGGCGGTCTCGAGGTCGTCGAGGGTAATGAGGATCTTGTCGGCCATCAGTGGTCCGTCGCTTCCCCCCGGACGAGGGCCACCGCGTGCTCGACCAGGTCGTCCAGCACCAGAAGCCCGTCACGCACCCCGCCGGGACTGCCCGGGCAGGTTCACGATGAGGGTCTTCCCGCTCACCCCCGCCACACCCCGCGCCAGAGGCGGCACGGTGGAATTTCGGGTAGGCAGCAAGCCGGATCGCCTCGGCGATGCCGGGCGCTTCCTTCTGCAGCACCACGCGCGTGGCCTCCGGCGTCACGTCGCGCGCGGTGAGGCCGGTGCCGCCGGTGGTGAGGATGAGGTCGACGGCACCGCCATCGGCCCATCCCAGCAGCACCGGCACGATGGCCGCGGTTTCGTCGGGCACGAGGGCGCGCTCCGCCACCGCGTAGCCCTTGCTGCCGGCCCACGCCGCAATCGCGTCACCCGAGCCATCGGCGCGCTCGCCCCGTGCCCCGGCGTCGCTCACGGTCAGGATGCGCGAGACGGATCACCCGGCCTTCCGCACGGAACCCTTTTTCCAGAACGGGCGCGCCACCACTTCGGCGGCGACCCGCTCACCGCGACACTCGACCTCGAACTGCGTTCCCACCTTGGCCGCCTCGACCGGCAGGAAGGTGGTCCCGATGGCCGCGCCGACCGAATGGCCCTGCGTGCCGCTGCGGACCACATCCACCTGCTTGTCGCCGTACCACACCGGATAGCCCGGGCGCGGCGATCCCGCGGCCGAGCAGCTTGAAGCCCACCAGCCGGCGGGTGAGGCCGCGCGCCTTCTGTGCGGCAAGCGCCTCGGCGCCGGTGAACGGCGCGCCCTTGTCGAGCTTCACGATCCAGCCAAGCCCGGACTCGAGCGGCGTGATGTTGCGATCGATGTCCTGGCCGTAGAGCGCGTAGCCCATCTCGAGCCGCAGCGAGTCGCGCGCACCCAGCCCGATCGGCGCGGCACCCTGCTCCATCAGCGCTTCCCAGATGGTGACGGTATCGCGCCAGCGGCAGTAGAGCTCGAAGCCGTCCTCGCCGGTATAGCCGGTGCGCGAGATGAAGCACTGGCAGCCGGCGACCTTGCCGTGTCGTGGTGGTAGTAGGCGAGCCCCTCGAGGTCGATGTCGCAGAGCGCCAGCAGCGTCTTCTGCGCATCCGGTCCCTGCACCGCAAGCAGGCCGACGTCGTCCGAGATGTCCTTGAGGCGGACGTTGGCGCCGCCCTTCATGGTCGACCATGTGCTCCCAGGCGCGGCGATGTTGCTGGCGTTCACCACGATCATGATCTTGTCGTCGAAGCGGTAGACGGTGCAGTCGTCGACGAAGGTGCCCTCGTTCGTCAGGATGGCGGAGTACTGCACGCCACCAGCCTTGAGCGCACCGACGTCATTGCAGGTGAGCCGGTTGACGAAGGCGTTGCGGTCCGGGCCCGTCACCTCGAACTCGCCCATGTGCGAGACGTCGAAGATGCCGACCCTGGTCCGCACCGCCTGGTGCTCGGCCATGATGCCGGTGGGGTACTGCACCGGCATCTCCCAGCCGGCGAACGGCACCATCTTGGCGCCGAGGCGCCTGTGGGCGTCGTAGAGCGGAGTACGGAGCAGGTCTGGTCATCGTCTCGTGACGTGAGCGGTAGTGGTGAGCGGGAAGGTCAGCGTCGTCGCGGGCAGGAATGACGCTGCGCTCACGCTCTCACGCTCACGACGCTCACCATCAGCATCGCCAGCAACGCCTTCTGTGCATGCAGCCGGTTCTCCGCCTCATCCCACACCCGCGATTGCGGCCCCTCGATCACGCGCCTCGTCACCTCTTCACCCCGGTGCGCCGGGAGGCAGTGCAGGAAGATCGCGGCCCGGGCTCGCGAGTCGCCATCAGCGTCTCATCCACCAGGTACCCTGGAAGGCGTGCGCGCGCTGCTCCGGCTTCGTCTTCCTGGCCCATCGAGGCCCAGACATCGGTGTTCACCACGTCGGCACCATCGCACCGCCTCCTCGGGGACTCGCGTGATCAGGATGCTGGTCGGCGCTTGCCCGCGCCCGCTCGAGCAGCGCCGGATCGGGATCGTAGCCCTCGGGACAGGCGAGCCGCAGCTCGAAGCCGAGCACCGCCGCGGCGTCGATCCAGCTGTTCGCCATGTTGTTCCCGTCGCCGATCCAGGCGACACCCGCTTGCCGTCCCAGCCGCCCAGGTTCTCCTGCACCGTCAGCAGGTCGGCCAGGACCTGGCAGGGATGCATGAGGTCGGTCAGCCCGTTGATCACCGGCACGGTGGCGAAGCTGGGCCAGCTCCTCCACGTCCGCGTGCGCGAAGGTGCGGATCATGATCCCGTCCACGTAGCGGGAGAGCACCCGGGCCATGTCGCTGATCGGCTCGCCGCGACCGAGCTGGATGTCGCGCGCGGAAAGGAACAGGGCGTGCCCGCCGAGCTGGTAGGTGCCGACCTCGAAGGAGACGCGGGTGCGGGTCGATGACTTGGCGAAGATCATCGCCAGCGTCTTGCCCGCGAGGGGCGTTCCCGGTAGTCGCCCGACTTCATCCGCGACGGCCAGGGCCAGCAGGCGCCGAGATCTCGTCCTGGTCGAGGTCGGTGATGGCGAGGAAGTCGCGCTTGGCCATGGATCTGCCCTGGCAGGCGGCTGTCAGAGTGGCACGGGAGTGTAGCGCTCGGAGGAGTGGCGAGCAAGCCGAGCGAAGGACTACAGGATGTAGCGCCGCAGGTCGTCGTCGCCACGATCTTGGCGAGCCGCTCCGCACGGCCTCTCCGTCGAACACGATGTGCTTGTCTGGATAGTCGGGCAGCTCGAACAGCACGTCCTCCATCAGCGTCGACATGACCGTGTGGAGCCGGCGGGCGCCGATGTTCTCCATCCGGTCGTTGGCCATGAACGCGATCCGCGCGATCTCGCGCGATCGCCGTCCGCGCGTGAACTCGAGCGTCGCGCCCTCGGCGGCCACCAGCGCCTGGTACTGCTTGGTGAGCGCGTTCTCCGGCTCGGTCATGATGCGGACGAAGTCCTGCCTCGGTGAGCGGCTGCAGCTCGACCCGGATCGGGAAGCGGCCCTGCAGCTCGGGGATCAGGTCGGACGGCTTGGAGACGTGGAACGCGCCGGCCGCGATGAACAGGATGTGGTCGGTGCGGACGTAGCCGTAGCGGGTCTGCACCGTCGAGCCCTCGACGATGGGCAGCAGGTCGCGCTGCACGCCTTCGCGCGACACGTCGGGCCCGGTCGGTGGCCCGCTCGCCCGCGATCTTGTCGATCTCGTCGATGAAGATGATGCCGTGGTTCTCGACCCGGTCGAGCGCCTCGTTCACCACGTCGTCCATGTCCACCAGCTTCTTGAGCTCTTCGTCGACCAGGATCCGCCGCGCCTCGGGCACCTTGCACGGTGCGCCGCTTCTTCCGCTTGGGCAGCATCTCCTGCAGCATCTCGGTGAAGTTGATGTCGGTGCCCTCCATCCCCTGCGGCGGCTGCATCATCTCCAGCATCGGGAAGCTCTGCGGCGTGCACCTCGACCTCGACCTCGCGGTCGTCGAGCTGCCCGTCCTTCAGCATCTGCGCGCAGCTTCTCGCGGGAGCGCTGGCGCCGCTCCTCCTCGGGCTGGCGGCTTCTCCGCACTTCGCCTGGCCGGCGGAGCCGACCACGAAGACCGGCGGCCTCCGACGCTGCCGCTCCGGCGCTTGCGCCGTCCGGCGCTGGGCGGCGGCGGCGGCAGCAGCAGGTCGAGCAGCCGCTCGTCGGCCCGCTGCTCCGCCTGGGGTAGACCTCGTCCTCCCGCTCGGTGCGCACCATGTTGATCGCGGCATCCACCAGGTCGCGCACCATGGACTCGACGTCGCGCCCCACGTAGCCCACCTCGGTGAACTTCGAGGCTTCGACCTTGATGAACGGCGCGCCGGCCAGCCGCGCCAGCCGGCGCGCGATCTCGGTCTTCCCGACGCCGGTGGGGCCGATCATGATGATGTTGTAGGGCGTGATCTCGTCCCGGATGTCGTCGGGCGCCTGCGCCCGGCGCCAGCGGTTCCGCATGGCGATCGCGACGGCCTTCTTGGCGGCCTCCTGCCCCACGATGTAGCGATCGAGCTCCGCCACGATCTGGCGCGGGCGGCAGCTCCTCGAGCCAGGGCGGCTGCGGGAGGCGGTTCCTCGGCGCTGGGGGATGCCGGTGGTCGGTCATGAGGTCAGCGACGGCTGTCGGCGTCAGTCGCTGCCGTCGGACTGCTGCTCGGCTACCGCTCCTCACAGCTCCAGAATCGTGATGTTGCGATTGGTGAACACGCAGATATCCGCCGCGATCTCGAGCGACCGCTGCACGACGTCGCGCGGCCGAGAGCGCCGGATCGGGAGCAGCGCGCGCGCCGCGGCGAGGGCATAGTTGCCGCCCGAGCCGATCGCGAGGATGCCGTCATCCGGCTCGATCAGCTCGCCGGCGCCGCTCAGCAGGAAGCTGTGCTCCAGGTCGGCCACGACCAGGAGCGCCTCGAGCCGCCGCAGGACCCGGTCGCTGCGCCAGTCCTTGGCCAGCTCGACCGCGGCGCGCGGCAGGTTGCCGGGATAGCGGTCGAGCTTCTCCTCGAATTTCTCGATACAGCGTGAGCGCGTCGGCCACCGAGCCCGGCGAATCCGGCCAGGACCTTGCCGCCCTTGAGGGCGCGGACCTTGTTGGCGCTGCGCCTTCACGACGGTGTCGCCGATGGTGACCTGGCCGTCGCCGCCCAGGGCGACGTGGCCGTCCTTGCGGACGGCGAGGATGGTGGTGCCGTGGATACGTCGGCATGGCAGATCCTGTCAGTGATCAGTGACTGTGAGATCGTCATCGTACAACTACTGCTCAACTTCACGACTCCTGCACCTGACCCTCACCTGCACCTACGCTCTCGGATGCGCCTGCTGATACACCTGCTTCAGCCGCTCGACGCTGGTGTGGGTGTAGATCTGCGTCGTGCTCAGGGACGCGTGGCCCAGCAGCTCCTGCACCGCCCGGAGATCGGCCCCCGCATCCAGCAGATGCGTGGCGAAGGTGTGCCGCAGCGAGTGCACCCGCAAGCCGTCGCCGCCGACGGCGTCGAACAGCCCGGTGGATCAGCGCGCTGCACGCTGCGCGGCGTGAGCCGCGTGCCGCGCACGGCTCACGAACACCGCCTGCCGGTCGGCGCCCGGGAGCCGCACCGCAGCGCTCCCGGAGCCGTCAAGATAGCGCCGGAGCGCCGGCACCGCGCGCGACCCGACCGGCACGATCCGCTCCTTCCGCCCCTTGCCGCGCACCTTGACCTGGTCGCGACAGCAGGTCGAGGTCGTCGAGATTGAGCCCGCGCAGCTCCGAAAGCCGGAGCCCGGTGGAATAGAACAGCTCGAGCATCGCGAGGTCGCGCAGGCCGCGAATTCGATCCTCCGCTGGCGCGCGCCTCCGCCGCCGCGAACAGACGTCTCGGTCCGTGCGCGATCGAGATAGGTCGGCAGGCGCTTCGGCCGAGCTTGGGAGCCTTCGCCGCGCGGAGCACGCGGACTCTCGATGCCGTGATGCGCGCTGCAGGTAGCGGTAGAAGGCTGCGCACCGCCGAGAGCGCTCGCGCCGCGCTGACCGCTTGGCCAGGCCGCGCCGCTGCAGCTCGCCGAGGAACCCGCGGATCCCCAGCCGGTCCACCGTGCTCCCAGCGTCCACTCGCCAGCCGTAGTGGCGGTCGCAGAACTCGCGCGAAGGCCTCGAGGTCGCGCCCGTAGGCCTGGACCGTGTTGGGCGACTGCTGCGCTCCTTCGTCGAGGTATGTCGAGAAACTCGCGACACCTGCTTACGGCTCGGCGGCTCGGCGGCTCGACGGCTCGGCGCCCTCATAGATCGGACTCAACCAGGCTTGGAAGTCTGCGCCGTGCACGTCTCGACCAGCGGCCTGCTTCCTCGCCTCTTCACCGCCGCTTCTTCACCTTCGCACCCTCGGCAGCGGCTCGAGCAGCCCGAAGTTCGCGTTCATCGGCTGGAAGTGCGTCGGATCCGCCTCCCGAAGGTAGCGGTACAGCCCGCCCAGCATCGTGGTGGGCGGCGGTACCGCGGATCGGCTGCCCGTCGAGGCGCCGCGCGAGGTTGATGCCGGCCAGGAGACCGGTGCCCAGCGATTCGGTGTAGCCCTCGACGCCGGTGAGCTGGCCCGCGAAGAAGAGCCGGTCGTCGTCGCGCGCGGTGAGCGCAGGACCGAGCGCGGCCGGGACTGTTGACGTAGGCAGTTCCGGTGAATGCTGCCGTACCGCAGGAACTCCGCCTGCTCGAGTCCGGGAATCATCCGGAAGACCCGCTGCTGCTCCGGAATCCGGAGCCGGGTCTGGAAGCCGACCAGGTTCCACATCTGCCCCGCCCGGTCCTCGCGCCGGAGCTGCACCACCGCGTGCGGCTCGCGGCCGGTGCGCGGATCGGGCAAGCCCGACCGGCTTCATGGGCCCGAAGCGCAGCGTCTCCCGGCCGCGGCGCGCCATCTCCTCCACCGGGAGGCAGCCCTCGAAGATAGGGCACCTTGTCGAAGTCGTGGCCGCTGAACTGGTCGCGCCGCGACCAGCGCGTCGATGAACGACTCGTACGGCGTCCGCGGTCGATCGGCGCGTTGAGGTAGTCGTCGCCCTCGCCCTTGCCGTAGCGGGAGAGCGCGTAGAGCACGCTCGTGGTCGAGCGAGTCGGCGCTCACGATCGGCGCGATGGCGTCGTAGAACGCGAGCGCGCTGGCGCCGAGCCGCTCGGCTGATGGCCTCGGCCAGCGCGGTCGAGGTGAGCGGACCGGTCGCCACGACGCCGGGAGTCGGCAGCGACCGCGACCTCCTCGCGGACGCACCGTGATCCGTGGATGCGCCGTGACCCGCTCGTGCACCGCCTTCGAGAAGACCGTCGCGATCCACCGCGAGCGCCGCGCCGCCCGGCACCCGCGCCTCGTCGGCGCACGTGCAGCAGCAGGCTGCCCGAGCGCCGCAGCTCGGCCTTGAGCAGGCCGTGCGCGTTGGTCGAGCTCGACCGATTTGAAGGAGTTGCTGCAGACCAGCTCGGCGAGACGATCGGTCTGGTGCGCCGCGGTCCGGACCACCGGCCGCATCTCGTACAGCGTGACCTCGATGCCCCGCTCGGCCAGCGCCCAGGCGGCCTCGCAGCCGGCGAGGCCGCCGCCGACTGACGGTGGCGTTCACGTCGCCGCGGCCTTCTTCTTTCTGCCGCGGGCGGGACGCTTGCCGCGCGGCATGGACGCGCGCTTGGCGGCGAGCAGCTCGATCGCCTCCGGCGCCGTGAATGCGGCCGGGTCGCTGCCGCGCGGGATCGAGGCGCTGATTTCACCGTGCTTCACGTAGGGACCGTACTGCCCCTCGTACAACCCGATCGGCTCCTTGTCGTCGGGATGATTGCCCAGGATGCGGATCGGGGTCGCCGTGCGGCGGCCGCGACCGAGCTTGGGCTGCGCCAGCAGTTCGAGCGCGCGAGGCAGCTGCACCGTGAGGACGTGATCCTCGCCCTTGAGCGAGCGATAGTCCTTTCCGTCCTTCCCCTTGTCGTGCACGATGTACGGACCGAAGCGACCGAGCCCGGCATGCACGGGCCGGCCGTCTGCCGGATGCGGACCGAGGTTGCGGGGCAGGCTCAGGAGTCCAACAGCCATTTCCACGGTGGCGTCTTCCGGCTTCACGCCCTTGGGCAGCGACGCGCGCTTGGGCTTGGGCCCACCCTCGACCACCTCGCCCAGCTGCAGGTACGGCCCATACTGCCCGGTGAGCACGAAGATCGGCTCATTCGTTTCCGGATGGCGGCCCAGTTCATCGGGGCCGGAAATCTTCTGCCGCAGGATGTTCTCTACCTGCTCGGAGGAGAGGTCGGCCGGTGCCGCATCCTTGGGAATGGATGCCTTCACCGTCTCGCCATCACGCTCGACCTCCACATACGGCCCGAACTTCCCGATCTTCACGATGGCGTCGACTCCACCCAGTTCCACCGTGCGGGCGCTGGCCGGGTCGATCTGCTTTTCGTGCAGCTGCACCTGCTGCTTGAGCCCCTCTTCGCCCAGGTAGAACTCGCGCAGGTACGGCAGCCACTCGGCGTGCCCCTCGGAGATCTCGTCCAGCGTCTCCTCCATGCGCGCGGTGAACTTCTCGTCCACGAGATGGGGGAAGTGCTCCTCCAGCAGCGCCGTCACGGCGAACGCGGTGAAGGTCGGCACCAGCGCCTGGCCCTGCCGCTGGGCATAGCCACGCTCGAGAATGGTGCCGATGACCGATGCATAGGTACTCGGGCGCCCGACACCGTCGGCCTCGAGCGCCTTCACCAGCGTGGCTTCGGTGTAGCGCGCCGGCGGCTGGGTTTCGTGCGACAGGGCCTCGAGCTTCTCACAGGTCGGCGTGTCGCCTTCCTTGAGGGGCGGGAGGATGATTTCCTGGTCCTCCAGCGCGGCCTCGGGATCGTCCGACCCCTCGACATAGGCGCGGAGGAACCCGGCGAAGTCGATCCGCTTGCCGGTAGCCCGGAACGTGGCATCGGCGGCCTCGATGATGACCACGAGCCCGGTCTGGCGGGCATCGGCCATCTGGCTCGCGACGGTGCGCTTCCATATAAGGTCGTACAGCGCGAGTTCGCGCCCGTCGAGACCGGCTTCGCTCGGCAGCTTGAAGAAGGCACCCGCGGGACGGATGGCCTCGTGGGCCTCCTGCGCGTTGGCACTCTTGGTGGTGTACCGGCGTGGCTCGGCCGGCAGGTATTCCTTGCCGTAGAGCCCCTGCACCGCGTTCCGCGCCGCGGAAATGGCCTGCTCGGAGAGATGCACCGAGTCGGTACGCATGTAGGTGATGAAGCCGCGCTCGTACAGGCTCTGCGCCGTGCGCATGGTGTCGCGTGCGGAGAGGCGGAGCTTGCGGTTGGCTTCCTGCTGCAGCGTGGAGGTGGTGAACGGGGCCCATGGCCGGCGAATCGAGGGCTTTTCCTCGGTGCTCGCGACCCGCCAGCCCGACTTGAGCAGGCGAGCCCGGAGCTTGTCGGCCTCGGTCTCGCCCAGCAGCACCACATCGCGACCGGGAATGAGCTTGCCGGTGTTCTCGTCGAAGTCCCGGCCACTCGCGACCTTCTTCCCGCCTACCAGGCTCAGCTCGGCCTTGAAGCCCTGTCCCTTGTGGAGCAGGTGCGCGACGAGGTCCCAGTAGGTGGCCGCACGGAAGGCGCGGCGCTCGCGCTCGCGCACCACCAGGAGCCGCATGGCGACCGACTGCACCCGTCCGGCGGACAGGCCCCAGGCAATCTTTTTCCAGAGCAGCGGTGACAGCGTGTAGCCGACCAGCCGGTCGAGGATGCGCCGCGTCTCCTGCGCGCGCACCAGGCGATCATCGACGTCGCGCGTGTGCTCGAGCGCCTCCTGGATGGCCTCCTTGGTGATCTCGTGGAACACCATGCGCCGGACAGGGACCTTGGGCTGCAGCAGCTCGTGCAGGTGCCACGAAATGCTTTCGCCCTCGCGGTCTTCGTCGGTCGCGAGGATGAGCTGGTCCGCCTGGGCCAGTGCGTCCTTCAGTTCGCGCACCACGGCCTTCTTGTCCGACGGCACGAGTACAGCGGCTCGAAGTCGTTGTCGACATTGACGCCCAGGCGGGCCCACTCGTGCCTTGTACTTGGCGGGGATTTCCTTGGCGTCGCCCGGCAGGTCGCGCACATGGCCCATCGAGGCTTCGACCCGGAATCCGCCGGCAGGAACGCGCGAATGGTGCGGGCCTTGGTGGGCGACTCGACAATGACCAGCGTGCGACCACCGCCGCGCGCGGAACGCGCCGCTGGCCGTGATGCCGCCGGGCCCTTCGCCTTGCCCGCCTTCACCACCCGGGTAACGGACAACTCGGGCTTTGCTGCCTTGGCGCTGACTGGCGCCTTGCCGGCCTTTGGCGCCTTGCCGCCCTTGGATGCCTTGGCGCCTTTTGCCGCCTTGCCGCCCTTCTTGGCCGGGATCCGTGTCGCCATCAGTTCACCACCCCGCCTGCTGGCGCGCCAGGATCACGATGTCGTCCGCCGCCTGCTGGGCAGTCCGCATGTCGTTCTTGACCTCCACATCGGCCTGGCGATACCACCGCTCACGCTCCAGCATCAGCTTGCGCATGGTGTCCACCGGGTCTTCGCCCATCATCGGGCGGAACTCTCCCGCCTCGATGCGCTTGACCGCCGTGGTGACCAGGCACTTGAGGTAGACAACGAACGCGCTGGAACGCGCTGACGCAAGGTTGCCCTCCTGGACGGACCATCCGCCACCCGGCACGATCACGGCCGGATCACCCGCCAGCGCTTCGGTGGCGGCCTCCCGTTCCACCGCCCTGAACTTCTCCTCACCGAACTCCGCGAAGATACGCGCAACCGGCATCTGCATGCGGCGCACAATCACCGCGTCGATGTCCACGAAAGGACACTTGAGCTTGTCGGCCACCAGTGCGCCGACCGTGGTCTTGCCCGACCCGGGCAACCCGATGAGCACCACGTGCTTCCTGGCGCTCATGAACCCGCCGTGGCCGGCGCGTCGAGCGTGCGCCACCGGTGTCCGAGTGCATCGATGTATCCACGCACGTTGCGCCGCATCTCCTCCATCGAGTCTCCGCCGAATTTCTCCATCATTGCATCGGCCAGCACGAGGGCCACCAGCGCCTCGGCGATCACTCCCATGGCCGGAACCGCGGTGACATCGGATCGCTCGCTCTGCGCGCCGGCACTGGCTCCGCTGGTGAGCTCGACCGTGGGCAATGGCGACATGAGCGTGGAGATCGGCTTCATGGCGACCCGCACCACGAGCGGCTCGCCGGTGGTCATCCCGCCCTCGAGTCCACCCGCGTTGTTGCTGCGGCGGCGAAACCCGCCGCGTGCATCGCCGCCATCCGGCGCGGCGACACCTCGTCGCCGTCCGCATCGATCGGGATCATGCACCTCGGAACCGGGGCGACGGGCCGCCTCGAACCCCAGGCCGATCTCGACGCCCTTCACGGCCGGGATGGACATCAGCATGCCGGCGAGCCGGCCATCGAGCTTCCGGTCCCAGCTGCACGTGGCTGCCGAGCCCGAGCACCAGGCCACGCACCACGACCTCGACTTCACCGCCCAGGGTATCGCCGGCACGCTTGGCCTGGTCGATCTGTGCGATGATCTCGCGCTCGACCGTGGGATCGAGCACCCGGACTTCGGAGCGATCGGATGCGTCGTTGAGCGGAACGGGAAGCGGATCGGGAGTGGCAGCGCGAATGCCGCCGAGGGACACGACGTGACTGCCGATCTCGACGCCGAACTCGTCGAGCAGGCGCCGGGCCAGCGCGCCCGCCGCGACCCGTGCGGTGGTCTCGCGCGCGCTGGCGCGCTCGAGGATGTCGCGGGCATCGAGCCGATCGTACTTGAGCACGCCGACCAGGTCGGCGTGGCCGGGGCGCGGACGGGTGACCCGGCGACGGCGGAGCTCGCCATCGCCCTCGGGCGCCATCACGTCTTCCCAGTTGCTCCAGTCGCGGTTGTGCGATCAGCATCGCCACGGGGCTGCCCAGCGTTTCGCCGGCCCGGATGCCCGCGAGCCACTCGATCCGGTCGCGCTCGATCTTCATCCGGGCCCCGCGGCCGTATCCCTGCATCCGCCGGGCGAGGTCGCGGTCCACCCACTCGGCCGTCACCGGCAGTCCGGCGGGCAGGCCCTCGACAATCGCGACGAGGGCCTTGCCGTGGGATTCGCCTGCCGTGGTGAAGCGCAACCGCATGCTCTAGTGTCGTCTCCCGGACAAGCAAGCGAGCCCGGCGCGGCAGCCGGGCTCGCAGCTCCTGCAGTGGAACCCGCGTCAGTTCGCCGGCGCCTGACCGTCGTCGATAATACGCGGCGTGACCAAGATAATCAGGTCCCGGCGCCGCTCCTCGTCATCCGAGTAGGAGAAGAGCTTGCCCACGATCGGCAGCGCGCTCAGCAGCGGGATACCCGAGCGGGTCTTCTTCACTTCGGTGACCGTCAGGCCGCCGATGACCGCCGTCTCGCCGTCGTTCACCAGGAGCTGGTTGGTGGCGAGCTGCTTGGTGAAGATGTAGCCAAGGTCCGTCGCGGCGAGTGGCACGATCGCCGACCGCTCCGTCCGCAGCGCCATCAGGATCTGCCGGTTCGCGGTCACGTGCGGAGTGACGGTAAGCCGGATACCGGTTTCGCGGAAGGACACCGTGGCACGCGGGGCCTGGCCGGCCACGCCCACCGAGCTGTAGTCCACCACGCGAATCGGCACTTCTTCACCGACGAGGATGTCCGCCGGGCGGTTATCCAGGGTCGAGATGACCGGCTCCGCCTGCACGTCGGACAGGTCCACCTGCTGGACCGCCTGGAGGAACGTGGTCAGGTTGAACCCGCCGAGGGCGGTCGAGAACACGAGGTCGAGGGCCGAGCCGACGATGTTCTGCGAGGCGTTGGCCACCGCGGCCACCTGGTTGCCGCCGAGGTCGACGATCGTCTGGTTCGGGTTGTATGCCTGACCCGTCGACGGATCGGTACGGCCGACGACGCTGTTGAAGAACTGCGTCGAGGTGCCCAGGTCGTACTTCAGGCCGAGCTGCTGAATGTCGCTCCGGTCGACGAAGATGATCTTCGCCTGGATGGTCAGCTGCGGCGTCTTGATGTCGAGGCCCCGGGTGAACTCGGCGATCTGGCCGATGCGGCTCCGGGTATCGGTGATGATGAGCGAGTTGGTGGCGGTGTCCGCGACCACGCGGCCGCGACCCTTGGTCAGGATCGACTCCACCGTCTTGCTCAGGCCGGACGCCTGCGCATAGTTGACCCGCACCACGTTGGTCTCCAGCGGTTCCAGCGAGTCGAGCGCGGCCAGCACGGCCGGTGCGTCGACGCGGATGATGCCGCCCGGCATTTCCTGCGCGGTGAGGCCCTGCGTGGCGAGCACGGCCTGGAAGGCCTGCGGCCACGGCTGGTTCTTGATTTCGGCGGTGACTTCGCCGGTGATCGACTTGCCCAGGATGATGGTGCGGCCGCTGAAGGCGGCGAAACCGGCCACCACGTCGGCGATGCTCGCGCGGTCCCACGTCACCGTGATGCGCGGCTCCTGGTTGCTCGAATACGTGGCGCTGTGCACCAGCGGGACGCCAACCTCCGGACCGGTGGCCTCCTGGGTCGCACTGACCGGCGCCTCATCGTCATCGGCATCGGCGGCGGGCCGTGACGCGGCCTGGACGACACGCGGACCCCTGGATGCCGGTGCGGCAGCGGCACCCGCGGACCCACCCGACGACCAGCCAGCAAACGTCGCGCTGCTGCCGAAGGACACCTTGATCTGCCCGTTTTCCTGCTCGACCTTGTACGGCTTGGCCGAGTCGAGATCGAGCACGATCCGGACGGTGCCGGGCTTGTACTGGGCGTAGCGGACGTTGGTGATGCCGCCGCGGTTGACGCCGTCGTACAGCTTGATCTGCGTGGTGCCGAGCTTGGCACCGACGAGGTCGAGGACGAGGCGGTCAGGATCCGCGAGCAGGAAGTCGTTCACCTGGACGGAGCCTGTCACCTGCAGGACGAAATCGACTCGGCCTGGTGCCGCGACGATGCTTACGGCTGTCAGCTCGCCGGCCGGGGGCGCCGCCGCCCTGGCAGCGGGAGCCGCGCCCATAACGAGGGCAGCAGCCATGAGTGCACGGTACAGGCGCGTCATTGGGTAACATCCTCCTGCTTGCGGAGCGAAAGGGTTTCCTGGCGCTCGAACCCGAAGTCTTCCACGGTGAACACGACATCCTTGTTGCGAATCTGCGCGACGCGCAGGCGGCCGATCTGGTCGCCGGTGCGGAGCTTGTGACGCTTGCCGGACTGCTTTTCACGCAGGACCGCGACGCTGTTGGACGACGTGCGCATGTCCTGGTAGATACCGACGAGCTGCAAGTCGATCAGCTCGGGTCCAGCCGACTTCGTGTTGATCAGCGAGCCGAAGGGATCCCGCGCACCGCCGCCGTAGGCGAAGGTCTCGCGCAGTACCTCAACTTCAGTGCCGCCGCTCTGGGCGCTCGAATCAGGCTTCGAGCTCGACGCGAGCGTCGCCGTCGGTGCGATCGGGGTCATCTGGTTGTCGCCCGCGGCGCGCCGCGCCGAGTCGGCGCTGGCAAGTTGCCGCTGGGCCGCGCTGGCGCCGGTGGGTGATGCCGCCGGCTCCGGCGTCGGTACCGCGGCCGCTGCGTGGGCCGCCGAGTCGCCTGCCGCGGCGAGCGCGACCGCGGTCGTGGCCTTCGGCGTGCCGCAGGCGGTCGTGACTTCCGGCGCCACCTGGCCCGCCGTGAGCTTCGCGAGCTTCTTCTTGCCGACCGGCGTCTTCTGCAGCACCAGCTTCACCGAGTCGCTGCACACGGCATACGCGGCCGTCGCGAGCGAATCGAGCGCGCGTGCCTTGCGGATGCTGTCCGTCCGAGCCCGCAGCTGCGCCAGGTGCGCTTCCGCGATCTTGTCGGCGTCATCCTTCTTGGGGCCGCCGCAGGCCGCGAGTACCGCGGCCAGCGCGAGAACGGCCCACCGGCGATCAGGTGCCACTGGCCTCTCCCTCCGCCGCGGTGGCGGACTTCACGTAGGTGCGGATCTGGAACTTCGCCTCGAGCATGGCGCCCGATGAATCACCCAGGGCCTTGGCCGATGCGACGTTGGCCGGCCCGATGGTCAGGTCCACTGGCACGATGATGCGCTGCAGTGATGCGATGTCACCCAGGAACTCGCCGATCTGGTCGTAGTGTCCCATGACCCGCATGTTGTACTTGTAGGTCGAGAACGGCGCCGGTCCCTTTTCTTCCGGCAGCGGCGACACCTCGGCGAGGTTGACGCCACGGATCTTGGCCCGGGTGCTGATGTCGTCGAGCAGGTTCGGCACCTCGTTCCGCTCCGGCACCAGCCGGCGCAGGAGGGAGAGGCTGGCGCGGTACGTCTCGAGCTTGCGCCGCAGGTCCTCGACCGTGCCGCGCGCGAGTTCGCGCTTGGCGCTGTCGGTCTGCATCTCGAGCGCCTTGACCGTGTCCTGGATCGCCGCGACCTGCAGCTTGCGCTGGGTCAGCCCCTTGAGTCCCAGCGTATCGAGCAGCGTGCCACTGTAGGCGATGTAGCCCACCAGGCAGGCCAGCAGGATCATCAGGACCTTGGTGCCCTTGTCCCCTGAGAGCGAGAGTGCCATCGCTTACCTCACCGACTGGCTGAGCGGCACGGTCCGGATGTAGGCCGAGTCCGCAGTGACGAAATTGGCTTTGATGGTGAAGGCGGTCACCGGCCGGTTTGCCTCCACGACCGTGGCAACGGACACCGGCTGCACGTCGGTCACCCACGGCGATGCCTCGAGCTGCCGCAGGAACTTGGTGTACGCCTGGATGTCCACGGTGCGTCCCTGGAGCCGGAACGACGGCGGCAGGTGCTTGAGGCTGTCGTTGGCCGCAGTGTCGGATGGCGGCGGGGCCGCCGGCGCCTGGGCCGCGACTTCCGTGAGCCAGGTGTAGGCCGGGAGTGCCTGCGCCACTTCATCGAGCACGTGCGGCCAGACATAGCGGTCGCGGTCGACATCGCGGATGACGCCGATCTGCGCCAGCAGCGAGTCGCGAATGAGCTCCTGCTTCTTCTTCTGCTGGATGAACGCCTTGAACCGGCGATTCTCCGTGCGGGCCTGCTCCAGCCGCGGCTCCCACTCATGCAGCGCCAGCGACTGCTTCTGGTACACGGAGCCCACCCACAGCAGCACTCCGACCCACGCGGCCGCAGCACCGATGAGCAGCGGATCCTTCACCGCTGCAGCAGCGGACTTGACCCGCTCGCCGAACCCCTGGAGGGAGCTCGCGGAGGTCTTGCGCTTGAGACCGGGCTTGAGATTGATCGCGATCATCATGGTGTAATGGCTCCCGGGATCACGCGGCTGAACGGAGCGCGAGGCCGATCGGCAGCATCAACAGCGGTGCCACCTCATCGACCACCATCATGTCAAGCACCCCATCGGCGACCCGCAGCCGCTCGATCGGGTTGGCCAGCTGTACCGGCAGGCGCAGCCGGTCGGCCAGCACGCGGTTGAGGCCGGGGATGCGCGCACCACCACCGGTGGTGTACAGCCGCGCCAGCCCGGTGGACGACCGTGACGCCGACTGGAGGAACGCCGCCGCGCGCTCGATGCCCACGGCGAGTTCTTCGCCCCGGCTCTCGAGGAACGGCTCCAGTTCGGCGGTGGTCTCCGACCCCTGCAGCATGCGATCGGCCTCTTCGGCCGAGATGCCGCGCTCCCGCTGCATGTCTTCGCGGAAACGGCGGGTGCCGACCTGGATGTCGCGGGTCAGTACCGGTACGCCGTCGTCGAGAATGTTCACGTTGGTCAGTTCATGCCCGATGTTCACCAGGCCCACCACCCCGCGCATCGCGTCGGGATAGTTGAGCTCGAAGGCGTTGTGCAGGGCAAAGGCGTCGACGTCGATGATGCTGGGCTCGAGACCCACGTCGGAGAGCAGCGACATCTTGGTCTCGATCAGCTCGCGCTTCGCGGCCACCAGGAGCACCGTCATCTGCAGCCCGTCGCCATCGGGATCCAGGATCTGGAAGTCGAGCTCGACGTTCTCCATGTCGAACGGCACGTGCTGCTCCGCTTCCCAGCGGATCACCTCGCGCGCCTCGGACATCTTCATGCGATCCATCGTGATCTTCTTGATGATCACGTCGCGGCCACCCACCGCCGTCACGACCTGCTTGGGCTTGACCCCCGCCGACGACATGAGCTGCTTGATCGCCTCGGCAACAATGCCCGGGTCCATGACCTCGCCCTCGACGATCGCGTCGTCCACAACCGACGTGAACGCGACCTTCGTCAGCACCGGCTCGCCACCCCCATGCTGGATGACGACGAGCTTGATCAGGCCGCTGCCGATGTCGAGACCGACGGTAGTCCGCTTCCGGCCGAACAGTGCCATAGGTGCCCGGTTGTTGGGGGGTTATGCAAGGTCACGTAAGTGAACCTTGCGCCACTTGTCAACGTTAATCCAAGGGAGCTCGTCTTTAACAAGCTCTGCTATTTCATGTACTTATGCCAGTCTTGCTGCCCAGGCTGGAACGCCGCTTCCGGTGCTGCCGCGGCCGGGAAACCTGTCCGGCGTCGTGATTCGTTGCGGCTGCGTCGCGCGACCACCTTGTGAATTACCGTGGAGCGCAACCGTTCTGCTGGCAGGGGCGCTGAAGAGCAACCCATATGCCATGGGTTGCATTGGATGTGCAACTCTTGGTATGACAATAGTTTGGGGCTACTCGAGCAACCGCAGAAAAGCGTGCGCCGCAGCACATCTCACTCCCAAATGCATGGCCTTTCTCACCTTGCCAAGCCACGCCGGGGCCGCGCCATATCCTGCACTCGAGTGCGACAGTGAGCGCGGAAGCATCCCCGCCGCTCAACAGTTGGTCAGCGGGCGCTCCGGCACCGGCACCGTCCGAACCCGGGGCGCGGCGCTGTCTCCGGCGGTGACTATCTGCAGCAGCAGGCAGCGCTGGCGCCGTGCCCCTACCCCATTTCGACCGGAGAACCCCTGGGCCACCACCTCGACCAGCGTCGAATCGAGCTGGTCGAGTTCTGCGTACCCCGTCGTGCTGCCCGGCAACCGGAGGGACGGCGGCATGCCGGCAAGTGCGGCCGGCAGGCTTTCGACCGGCGCCGCCTCGAGCCAGTCGCGCGCGACAGTCAGCGCCGCGTCGGCCGCAGCAGCGGCCCTCACGGCCGCAAGCGCCTCGACACCGGCGCGGGCGTGCGCGCGCACGGTCCAGGCGATCCCGGCGATGAGCAGTTCGAGGAAAAGCAGGAGCGCCAATGCCAGCAGCAATGCCGTTCCGCTGCGGCCCGCATTCATGACGGCGCTCCATTCGAGAGCCGCACGGTGACCCTGAGCGTGTCGGGCGGCGCGGCACGGCCAGGGCCGGCAAGGCTGGGCATGGTGACAAGCCGGAGCTCGAGCGTACGCGCTGCGGAAAGGAGACTGGTTGGCGTACCGGACTGATCGAGCAGGACAAGCGCGATGCCACGTGCCGCGAAGGGGCCCGCGATAGGCTGGGTGACATCACCTGCGCGAAGGGAATGGGCACCAAGCCACCATTCTCCGCCGCTCTGGTAGGCGCGAAGCCGCATCCATTCTCCCACCCGCACGGGCAGGTCTGCATCCCGAGCCCGAATCGCGACGCCGGCCTCGATGCTGACGCGAAGGCCCGGGGCACCATCGGCGCACGTGCCCCGCGTTGGCGCACTCAGCAGCGGACGCACCATCCAGTGCGGCGACGACGAATCCGCCGGCATGAGAACCAGGAGGCTGTCGCGTGCCGGATCGGGCAGGCGCCACGAACGAAAGGTGGCATCACGCAGCACGATCGAGCTGCCATCGCTGCCGCAGGTGCGGCCGCTGCCCCGGGCTCGGCGCGGTAGGTGACGCTCTCAGGCTCGAAGCCGGCCAGGTCGCTTGCCGGCGCGATGTCGCCCAGCTCGCTGGCGATGACGGCAGCGGCATCGCGCAGCGCAGTCTCCTGCCGGGCGCGGTCCCGCTGCCGGTCCGCGGTGCGCACCGCGACGAGGGCCACGGACAAGCAGCCCACCGGAGACAGCGCCGAAGAGCACCAGGCTCACCAGCAGTTCGACGAGCGTGAACCCGCTGCGCGCGTGAGGCCTCATGCGCAGCGCACCACGGTGGCCAGCGATTCGTCGGGTGCCCGCAGGCCCGGGGTGACGATCACGGTCACCTGCCGCAGCGCAGGGTGACCATACGGGAAACCAGCTGACGCGCGCGCCGGCAAAGACCCGCTCGCCGGTCATGCTCCCGCAGACGGTGTCCGCAACGGCTTCCCGGGCCAGGAGGTCCTGACCCGTTACAGCAGCGCGGCTTCCGGCCCGTCCCCGCGCGAGCAGGCGTTCGGACGCGCCAATGCTGCCCGCGGCGCCCAGCAACGCGAGCTCGAGGACGATCAGCGCAATGAGCGTATCGAGCAGGGTGAATCCATGGGGGGACATCTGTGCTCCATGCTGAAGGAGCACCTAGCATGACGAGGGCGCCGGTGCAGTCCGCCACCATGGCGGCGCGCACCGGCGCCCGATACTGCGTGCCGGCGCTACTCCAGCCGGTAGCGGCGCAGCTTGTAGAAGAGGGTCCGGAGGCTCACCCCGAGCAGGTGCGCCGCCTCGCGGCGGCTGCCCTTCGAAGCCTCGAGTGCCCGCACGATGGTGGCGCGCTCGAGCTGCTCGATCTGGGGCTTGAGCTCGTACGAGGAAGAGGCGGACAGGTACGTCCCGTTGGTGCGGCCGTTGCTGCCGGCCGGTGCCGCGAGCGGGAAGTCTTCGATGTCGAGACGCCCGGTCGCGCTCAGCACGGCGGCACGCTCGATGGAATTGCGCAGCTCGCGTACGTTGCCCGGCCAGGTGTGGTTCACCAGGGCCGCGAGTGCCCGCGGCGTAAGGCTCACCGCGCGGCCAAGCTTCTCGGCCGCCTGCTGGGCGAAGTGTGCCACCAGGGCCGGGACGTCCTCGGGACGTTCGCGCAGCGGTGGTACGTGCAGGCGCACGACGTTGATGCGGTAATACAGGTCGTCGCGGAATTGTCCCGACTCGACGGCACGCTCGAGGTCCTTGGCCGTCGCCGCGATGACGCGTACGTCGACCGCACGATTCTCCCGGCCGCCCAGTCGCCGGATTTCGCCTTCCTCCAGCACCCGCAGCAGCTTGGACTGGAGCCCGACCGGCAAGTCACCGATCTCGTCGAGCATCAGCGTGCCACCGTTGGTGGACTCGAAGATGCCGGACCGATCGGAGACGGCGCCGGTGAAGGCACCGCGCACGTGGCCGAAGAGTTCGGACTCGAGCAGGTGTTCCGGGATCGCGGCGCAGTTGATCGCCGTGAATGGACCGGCGCTCCGCGGGCTCATCCGGTGGATGGCGCGCGCCATTACCTCCTTGCCGGTGCCGCTCTCGCCCGTCAGGAGGACCGTCGTGTCATGGGCGGACACGCGCTCCGCCAGTTCGATCAGGCCCCGTAGCGCTGCGCTCTCGGCGATGACCAGGTCACGCACCGCATCGGCGCCCAGGGTCGCGCGCAACTGCTCCACCTCGCGCCGCAGCCGTTCGCGCTCTTCCGCCTTGCGGAGCGTGAGCGTCACCTCATCCGGCCGGAACGGCTTGTGGAGATAGTCGTAGGCGCCCTCGCGCATCGCCGCGAGCGCCACATCCTCACCGCCGTACGCACTCATCATCACCATGAGGGCCGGCCCGCGCTCGGCGCGGTAGCGCCGGAGGAACGTGAGCCCGTCCATTTTCGGCATGCGCACGTCACAGAGCACGAGGTCGAACTTCTCGTCCAGTGCGCGCGCGAGCCCTTCCTCGGGGTCGCCTTCGGCCGCGACCTCATAGCCCGACTCCGTGAGGAGCAGGCCGAGGGACTGCCGAAGTCCGGCGTCGTCATCAACGATGAGCAGCCGCATCAACCCTCCCCTGCCAGCGGCAGGAAAACCTTGAAGACCGCACCACCTTCACGCGCCCGGTCGACCCAGACCGTCCCACCCAGGTCGTGTACTGTCCGGGCAACGATGGCGAGACCGAGCCCGGTCCCGCTTCCCGGTGCCTTGGTCGTGAAGAACGGATCAAAGACCCGCTCCCTTTCCGCATCCGGAACTCCAGGGCCGTCGTCCGCCACAAACAACAGGACGCCCGGTGTACCGGCCTTTACATCCATTCGCCGTGGTCGCGGCAACCGCTCGCCAGGAACAGCGGGTATCGGTTCGCCCGTCCGCCGCTGGGCTGGCGGATTGGGGTCGTAGGCCCAGAACTGGGTTCCGGCCGTTACGTGCCCCTCCGGCGTGGCATCTCGCGCGTTCAGAAGCAGATTGACGACCACCTGTTCGAGTGCATGTCGGTCTCCCCGCACGATCTGCGGGGTTTGGGCCAGTTCCAACGCAAGCGTCACGCCGCGAAGCGCGCCCTGGGCCGATAGGAAGCCGATAGTGCCTGCCACACGTCATTAAGGTCGGTCGAGCCGGTGGGGGGGCCTGGCCGGGAATAGTCCAGCAAACCCCGCACGATCAACTCGATGCGCTCGATCTCCTGGCGCATCGCATCGGTGACTCCCGGGTCGGTTCGCCGGCGCGCCAGCACCTCGACATAGGTGTGCAGGGCACCGAGCGGGTTGCGGATTTCATGGGCGACACCGGCCGCGAGCTGCCCGACGCCGGCCAGCTTTTCCACCCGGACGATCTGGCTGTTCACGTCGAGCAGGCTCGCCGCCATGCGGCGATACCGCTCGGACAGGTCGGTGAACTCGACACTCTCATAGGCCGGCCGCGAGGCTGGCAGCGACCCCGCCTCGAGATCCGTCACCTCGGCGGCAAGCGTCTCCATGGGAGCGAGCAGCGCCCGCCGTACCAGGTGGTGGGCGAAAAGCACAAAGGCGATCGAGCTGCCGACCCAGAGGACGATCAGCGCACCGATCGAGTCGTCGACGCCGAAACGCGCAATGAGCACCGTCGCGAGCCCCGTGAGGAGCACCGCGCTCGATGCCAGGAAGCCGAGTTGAAAGAGGAGTTCGGCCCTGAGAGAGTGGGGCCTGCGATCAGCCATTCACTGCCACCTCACACTCCTCAGTTACAGGCGATCACGCCCTCGACCGTAGCCGGTGCCGGCGGCGCCACGCTGCCCTCGAACATGGCACAGGTGCGCGTCGTGATGCTGGTGTACGCGCTGGTCGCCGCCCACCCGGTGTTGTCCGCGGCCGTGATGGTCATCGTCACGCCCTTCGACGGGTTGTAGAGCAGCGCCGCGCTCGGTACCGCGCCGGCGTAATACACGTTGTTGTCGCCGTAGTAGGCCTCCTGCGCCGTGGCCATGTTTCGCAGGTCGCCCTTCTGGACGGCCATGGCCGTGCTGCCCTTCGACGTCGCGAACTTCGGAATGGCAATGACGGCCAGGATTCCGATGATCACGACAACGATCAGCAGTTCGATAAGGGTGAAACCCCTGCGGTGACTCAGCACAGTTCCTCGTCAGGTTCATGAGCAGGGCCCCGGCTGTCTCTTCTCTCCGGGCGTCCCGTCTTGACCAGTACAAGAGCAATGAAGATGCCACGCCGAAGAGGCGCCCTAATCAAATGTCATACAACTGGTTACAGGACTTGCACTCGCCGGAGCGAAAACCCCTGCATGAAGCGCCACTGAATTCTGCGAGACCCTCGCAGGCGTGAGGAAATGGCCTGAAAAGCGAACGACCGGCCGCGGGTGTGCGACCGGTCGTCCAGGTAATTGTGCGCCGCTTCAGGGGCAGACGATCACGCCGTCAAGCGTCGAGGCGGCGCCAGCGCCGACCTGGACGTGGCAGCTGTTCGTGCTGCCGCTCGAGATGCTGTTGTTCGTCACGGTCGCCGACCAGCCACTCGCAACGCCAGCGACCGCCTGCTGGGTGTTGCCGGACGAGAAGCTGAAGTTGTACGGCGCGCCGGTAATGTTGCCGACTGCCGCGGCGTACGTGGAGTAATCCGAGAAGTACGCTTCCTGGGCCGTCATCAGGTTCCGGAGGTCGGTCTTGATCGACGCAAGCTTCGCCTTGTCCTTCGTCGTAGCGAATTTCGGGATCGCGATCGCGGCCAGGATGCCGATGATCACGACCACGATCAGCAGCTCGATGAGGGTGAAGCCCTTGCGATTAGACATGTCTGGACCTCGTCATTGAAAAATTGAACGCTGTATTGGGTGAACGTTGGGGACCGCGTACCGGGTCCGCTCACCCTCCCGATACAGCAACAGCAATGCCATTCAGAAGTGTCTTTGCTGCATCGGGTTGCACACAAAAAAGAATCGGGCGGCAGCGAAACTTCGCTGCCGCCCGACTCACTACTTGTACTGCGTCAGCTCACGGGCAGACGATCACACCGTCAAGCGTCGAGGCGGCGCCAGCGCCGACCTGGACGTGGCAGCTGTTCGTGCTGCCGCTCGAGATGCTGTTGTTCGTCACGGTCGCCGACCAGCCGCTCGCGACACCAGCCACAGCCTGCTGGGTGTTGCCGGACGAGAAGCTGAAGTTGTACGGCGCGCCGGTGATGTTACCGACAGCCGCGGCGTACGTGGAGTAATCCGAGAAGTACGCTTCCTGTGCGGTCATCAGGTTACGCAGGTCGGTCTTGATAGACGCCAGCTTGGCCTTGTCCTTCGTGGTGGCGAACTTCGGAATCGCGATCGCCGCCAGAATGCCGATGATCACAACCACGATCAGCAGCTCGATGAGGGTGAAGCCCTTACGATTAAACATTTCCTGCCTCCCTATAGTGTTGGCCCTGTGGGCACGGTCTGGCAACGCCGACGAAGATAAGGGCAACGCCTGTGCCAGCATTCATCCTAAAGCCCCATCTCCCTACCATTAAACAAGTTACGCTCGTGATCACCATCCGCTGCACCGCCCGTGACCCCCGTGGACTCTGGAGAACTGCAAGGGCATCGAACCCGAGGGCGTCCTGAAGCGCCCAAGTGACATTCGGACCAGGAATTGCACTTTTGATGTCCTGAACCGCCCGCGTACCAATGATTTCGACCCGAGTAACCTGGAAAACATGGCCCTGAATCCATCGCGCCTGCTGCCCTCACGGTGGGTTACCACTGCAAGCATCGCGCTCTTTGCCCTCGGGGCCAGTATCGGCAGTGTACCGAACATTTTCGTGCAGGATGACATCCCCGTTGTACTGCGGAATGCCGATAATCACTCGTTGAGCCACCCCTGGGGCGCCTTTACCCGGCCCTACTGGCCCAAGCCGTTCAGCCCGGACCTCTACCGGCCGCTCATGTCGCTGGGCCTTGCCACCCAGTGGATGGCGGGTGGCGGCAATCCGGTCTACTTCAAGCTCACCAGCATCCTTCTATATGTGGCATCGGCGGTCGGCTTCTTCTGGCTGGCCTCCCTGCTGCTGCCGGCCGGCGCCGCCTGGCTCGCTGCCCTGCTCTTTGCCGTCCACCCCGTCCACGTCGAGGCCGTCGCCGTCGCGGTGAACCAGGGCGAACTCATCGTGGGACTGCTGGCCGCGCTCTGGGTGGGCTGGTACATCAGGGCCCGCCGCCATGGCGACCTCACCCCGCGGACCGCCCTGGCCCTCGCGCTCGCCTACCTCGTCACCTGCTTCTTCAAGGAGAACGCAGTCATCCTGCCGGGCCTGCTGGTGGCCGCCGAGCTGACTGTGATACCCGATACGCGGCCGTTCTGGTCACGGTTTCGTGCGGTACGCCCCTTCTTCCTGGGCCTCGCACTCACCGGGCTCATTTTCCTTACCATCCGCTCGTCGGTACTCGACAACGTGGTCGGCTCGTTCACCGCCGAGGCGATGCAGGGCCTGACCATGGGGCAGCGTGCCCTCACCATGCTTGGCGTGGTCCCCGAATGGCTGCGACTGCTCGCCTGGCCGGCGCACCTGCAGGCGGACTACTCGCCGCAGGAGATAGATGGTGCCCTCACCTGGGGATCGGCGCAGACCGCCGGCCTCGCGATCCTGCTCGCGACGCTGGTCGCGCTGGTCGCGTCCTGGCGTCGCAATCCCGTGGTGGCGTTCGGAATCATGTGGATGGCGATCGCGATCTTTCCGGTGAGCAACGTCCTCATACCGACGGGGATCGTGCTCGCGGAGCGCACCCTCTTCCTGCCGAGCATCGGCTTCCTGCTGGCAGTAGGGGCACTGCTGCCGGCGGTGTTCCGCGCGGTCTCGACGGCGAGACCGGCGGTGCGGGCCGCTGCCATTGCGACCTTCGTCCTGCTGCTGCTGGTCGGGACCTGGCGCAGCGCCACGCGGATTCGCACCTGGTCGACGCCATTCGTGCAGGCGGCACAGCTGCTGCGCGATGCCCCCCTCAGCTATCGCGCGCAGTATGGCGCGGCGAGCCTGCTCTGGGAGGGCCACCAGCGACAGGCCGCGGAGATTTCCTACCGGCGCGCGCTCGCGCTCTTTCCACGAAGCTTCGCCGTGCCACGCGAACTCGCCGACCGGCTGCGCCTCGAAGCCAAGTGCGACCAGGCGATCCCGCTCTACCAGCAGGCGCTGCGCTACGCACCCGACCTCAACGAGGTACGCTCGTCACTGATTGCCTGCCTGATGTATGACGGCCGCTATCACGAGGCAGAGGTGCAGGCGCGCATCGGACTGGCCGTGGACGGAGGTGGGGCGGACTCGGTCAACCTGCGCAATTTCAAGGCGACCGCCGAACGCGCGCTCGCTGAGAAGGGGCGGCGCCGGGGTCCGTGCGGCTCGCCGTCCAGCCCAACGCCGCGGATTCGGCTGCCGGCCGCATCGCGCCGTGAGATCGAGCCGACTGCACCCGGGATGGGTGGCAGTTGCCGTGGCGGTTGCGGTGGCGGCGGCGAGCCTGGGGAACGGATATGCCTATGACGACCTCCCGGTCGTCGTCGACAACCTGAACGTCACGACGCTGCTGTCGCCCTCGGAATACTTCGGCCAGTCGTACTGGCCCACCGGTGAACTCTATCGGCCGGTCACTGTCTGGCTCCTCGCGCTGCAATGGAAGCTCGGCGCCGGTGCGCCCTGGATCTTCCATGCCGTCAATGTCGCGCTGAACGCATTGGTGACGGGACTGGTCTTTCTCATCGCGCGCCGCATGCTCGCACCAGTGTACGCCGGGTGCGCGGCCCTGCTGTTTGCGGTGCATCCCGATGCATGTGGAAGCCGTGGCCAACGTGGTCGGCGTCTCCGAGTTGCTGTGCACTGCCCTGGTACTGGGGGCTGTGCTCTGTGCCATGCGCGGGGCGAGCGATGGGTTCTCGCCCCGACTGCGCGCGGGCGTGATCGGTTTCGGCGCCCTTGCCGCCCTGAGCAAGGAGCAGGGGTTCGTGACGCCGGCACTCATCATCGCGGCCGCCGGCATTGCACCGCCGCGCAGGGGGTGGGAGGGGATCCGTCGCGTGCTCCCGGCGGTCGCTGCACTGACGCTCGTGCTCGGCGTGCTGCTCATGCTACGGAGCGCCATCCTGGGCTACATGGCGGGCGACCAGCCGGCGGCCCCGCTTCGCGGGCTCGGCACCGCGGCTCGCATGCTGGTATCACTGGCCACCGTTCCGGAGTGGAGCCGCCTGCTGTTCTGGCCGGCGCGACTCAGCTTCGACTACAGTCCGCCCGGCTATCCGGTTCATTCCGAACCGGCATTCGTTCACCTCTGGGCGATCGCCCTGCTCACCACCGCACTCGCTCTCGCATGGACCTCCCGCGTGCGGGCGCCCGGCGTAACGCTCGGCATCGCCTGGATCGCCATCGCGATCCTGCCGGTGAGCAACCTGCTGGTGCCGACGGGTTTGCTGCTGGCGGAACGAACGCTGTACCTCGCGAGTGTCGGGGCAGTGATCGCGATTGCCGCGGCACTGGCGCTCGTGCCGGCGCAGCTGCCAGGCGCGGCTGCCAAGCGTGCGGTTGCCGCCGTCTTCGTGGCGCTCCTCGCCGCGGGGGCCATCAGGAGTGTCACGCGTGCGTTCGCGTGGCGGGATACCGAGGCACTGCTGCGGGACGTGGACACGGTGGCCGCCGACAACTATCGCGCGCATCGCACCAGGGGACTGTATCTCGACCGCGGCGCGCACCTTCCCGAGGCGGAAGGGGAGTATCGCCGATCCATTGCACTCTGGGGTGGTGATCCCAAGGTGTACGAGGCGCTCGCGATCCTCCTGCAGCGGGAGCAGCGCGACCCCGAGGCTGCCACCGTGCTCGAGCAGGGACTCGTGGTCGACAAGAAGGCTGTCGCGATGCGGACCAAGCTCTTCTACGTCTACGGCAACCGTGGTGACTGGCTTGCCGCGCGCGAGCAGGCAACGGAAGGTCTCGCTCAGGGAGACACCATCTTCACCGCGTTCGTGCAACGCGCCGACAGCGCCCTCGGGGCCAACGCCCGCGGGTCAGCGCGATGACCACACTGCTGGCCACGCTTCGCCGCTTCGCCCTCGCGGGACCGGTGCTCGCAGCACTGGTCGCGATGATCGCGGTCTGGCTCGCCTGGGGATCGCTCGATCCGGTACCCACCGTGGGCGACGAGACGGCCTACCTGCTGCAGGCCAGCCTGCTGGCGCACGGCCATGTCACCGGGGCCGGGCCACCGGCGCCCGAGTTCTTCGAGCAGGCCCATGTGCAGGTGGTTCCAGTCCTCGCACCCAAGTACCCGCTGGGGTTCGGCCTGGCACTGGTGCCCGGGGTGATGGCCCGCCTTCCGGCCCTGGTGCCGCTCCTGCTCACGGGATGCTGTGCGGCGCTGTTGTGGATGCTGGCACGTTACGTGGCCGGAACCGGCGTGGCGCTGCTCGCGTGCGCCATCTGGATTGCATCGCCCGGTGCGCGCTACCGCGCCGGATTCTTTTCCGAGAGCCTGAGCACGCCGCTGGTGCTGCTCGCATGGTACGCGTTGCTCCAGTGGCGTCGCGCGCACGAAACCAGGTGGCTGGTTGCGCTGTCGCTCTGCCTCGCCGGCGTGGCCATTACCCGACCGCTCACGGCCGTGGTGTTTGCCATTCCGATCGCCGTCGTTGTCCTGCCGGACCTGGTGAGCCGCAGTGCATGGCGACAGGGCATCGTCGCCCTGCTGGCCGCGCTGCCCCTCCTCGGATTGCTCGCCCTGCAGAATGTGGAGAGCGGCGGTCGCTGGTGGGAACTCACCTACGATCGATACACCCGCACCTACCTTCCATTCGATCACGTCGGGTTCGGGCTGGATGCGCGGCCCCCGCTGCGCGAGCGCCCGGCCGACCTGGAGCGCCTGGCCCAGGCGCTCGAGCGACCGCACCAGGACTTCGTGCCGTCGCGGCTGCCCACCATCCTGCGGAGCCGGATTGACGTCTTCCTTGCCGACCTTGCCGGGCCCGCCACGCTTCCAGCGCTCCTCCTGCTCATGCTGGGGGCGGTGGTCGGCACACGCGAGCTCCGGTTTGCCGCCCTCAGCGGGGCACTGCTGTTCAGTGTTCACCTGATCTACGCTCACGCGCCCGAGTGGAGCATCTACTACTCCGAGGCGCTGCCCGTAGCTGCGGTCCTGGTTGCAACCGGGACCGCGTGGCTCACGACTCGCCTTGTGCAGCGCCTGTCTCCACGGGCTGTAGCAGGACGACGTGCCGCACTGCTGCTGGCAATCGCGGCCCTCGTGGCGTGGCCCATGCCTGATCGCATCCTGATGCAGCGACTCTATCTGGAGGTCTCGCGCGAGCCGATCATCGCGTTCCAGCAGGCGGTCGCCGGCCTCCCGGCCCCAGCCATTGTCTTCGTCCGCTACGCCCCGGACCAGCACCTGTCGCGCCCGCTGGTGGAAAACCAGGCCGCGGCAGCGTCCGCACCGCTCTGGACGGCACGCGATCGCGGCGCAGACAACGCGCGGCTGCTGGCGCTCGTGCCAGGGCGATCGGCGTACCTGTACGATCAGGCGGCACAGCGCCTCCTGCCGCTCGCATCCGCAGGGACGCCATGACCCCCGAGCATTCAGTGTCCGCACCGCTCTCCCGCCCGGACGGCCGGCGCCAGCTGGTGCTCTGCCTGTTCCTCACCCTGCTCGTGGCGGGTTACTGCTGGACCCGCCTCGACCGCGGATGGGTGCCGCACGACGAGGGGACGATCGCGCAGAGTGCCGAGCGCGTACTGCACGGTGAAGTCCCGCACCACGATTTCACCGAGGTATACACCGGCGGCCTCTCGTACCTGCATGCGGCCGCAATGCGGGTCTTCGGGATGGACCTGACGGCGCCACGCGATGCCGTATTCCTCCTGCTCATCGGCTGGATACCGGCACTCTACTATTGCTTCACGCGCTTCGTATCGCCCCCGGCGGCTGCGGGCCTCGTCATACTGGCGGCGGCCTGGAGCTTTCCGGTCTACCCGGCCGCGCTCCCGTCCTGGTACATCCTCTTCATCTGCACCTTCGGTGTCGCCGCACTGCTGCGTCACGTGGATGACCCCCGCGCGCGCTGGCTGGTACTGGCTGGTGTCGCGGGCGGCGTCGCCATGCTGGCCAAGGTCTCAGGGCTCTTCTACGTCTGTGCCGTCCTTCCCTGGCTCGCGTATCGCGAGGGGCTGGAGGGCGCCCGGCGCGAGCAGGGCGAATCCAGCCGCATGTGGGCCGTGCTGCTCGCGGCCGGACTGCTCGCGCTGGTGGCTGCGCTCTTCATGCTGGTCCGTCGAAGCCTGAGTGAGGGGATGCTCCTGCACTTCGTGCTGCCGGCCGCGGCCATGAGCGCCGTGCTGGTCGCCGGCGAATGGCGCGCGCCAGGCTCGCCGGTCACCACGCGACTCAAGCGCCTGATGACGACGGCCATTCCCTTTCTCGCTGGGGTGTTCCTGCCGCTCGCGCTGTTCGCGATTCCGTACCTGGTGCGGGGACAGCTGGGCGAGCTGATCTACGGTGTCTTCATCCTGCCGTCACGACGGGTGCAGTTTGCCGCCATGGCACCTCCGGGTGTCCGGACCGCGATCGCCGCGTTGCCACTGCTCGCGCTGGCCCTGCCATGGCGTGCCGTTGGTCGCACCCGGCTGTGGCTCAACCTGGGATTGCTCGGCGTCGTACTGGCCGGGCTGCTGATGCTCAGCCATGACTACTCCCTCGCCTACGCCGCGACGTGGCTCTCGGTCCGCTCGCTCGGCCCATTGGTCGTGCTTATTGGCGCCGTCCAGCTCGTACGCGGGCGGCTGGGACGCGAGGGCAGCGCCGCCGAGCGCGAGCGCGTGGCGCTGGTGCTGTGGATCGTGGCCCTGATGGGGCTCCTGCAGTTCCCGTTCGCCGCACCCGTCTACTACTGTTACATCGCTCCGCTCGTGCTCCTGGCGCTGGTCGCCATTCGCCCGGTGCACCAGCGAGCGCCCTTTGCGCTTCCCGTGATCGTCGGTGCGTTTTACCTGGTGTTTGCACTCTGGCTGGTTCATCCCGGCACGGTCTACACCTTCGGCCACCGGTACGAGCCCGACCAGCAGGTTGCCCTCCTGCGCATGCCGCGCGGTGGCCTGCTGGTGATGCCTGCGGAGCAGCAGGTCTACGAGCGCGTGGTGAGCCTGGTGCAGGAGCATGCGAAGAATGGCGTTGTCCTTGCGACGCCGGATGCGCCGGAGATTTCGTTCCTGGCCGACCGGGCCAATCCGACGCGCTCGCTCTTCGAGTTCTTCGACGCGCCGCTCGGCGAGCAGGAGCTGATGGCGCTGCTGGACCGGCGCGGTGTCACGGCCGTGGTCGTGAACACGAAGCCCTGGTTTTCGCCGCGGATGACGCCCGAGATGGTCGATGCCCTGCACCGTCGCTATCCGTCCGGCGAGGCGGTCGGTCAGTTCCTGGTTTTCTGGTAAGCGCTGGAGCGCACGCATGCACCCTCTCGACAACTCCCTCGCCTATCGTCTCTGGCAGCGCCCCTTTGCCGACCGGAAGCTGGCGCCCATCCTGGCGCACAACGACATGGCAAAGGTCCGGCGCGTGCTCGACGTGGGATGCGGCCCGGGTACGAACACCAGGTACTTCGCGTCGACCGAGTATCTGGGCGTCGACATGAATCCCTCGTATATCGCGGACGCGCGGGCGCGCTACGGACGTGACTTCCTGGTGGCGGATGTCACCACCTACACCGCACCGCCCGGCGCCGCGTACGACTTCATCCTGTCCAACAGCTTCCTGCATCACATCGACACGCCCGACGTGCGCCGGATCCTCCGGCACCTGGCAACCCTGCTCACGCCGGACGGCCACCTGCACCTGCTCGACCTGGTGCTGCCGCCCGAGCCGTCGGTCGGCCGGCTGCTGGCACGGCTTGACCGTGGCGATCACGCGCGGCCACTCGACACCTGGCGCATGCTGATCGAGGAGGTGCTCGAGCCCGTGCTGGTCGAGCCGTATGCGCTCACCGGCTTCGGGGTGCCGCTCTGGAACATGGTGTACATCAAGGCGCGGAGGCGCACGTGAGCAATCCGCCGGCCGTCTCAGTCGGCATCGCCCTCTACAACGAGGAGGCCGTGCTGCCCGAGCTCCTCGAGCGCCTCGGGCGCGTGCTCGACATGCTGCCCGGAACGGGGCACCAGATGGTGCTGGTGGACGATGGCAGCGTGGACCGGACCTGGTCGATCATCGAGGCGGCCGCCGCGGCAGATCCGCGCATCGTGGCGATCACGCTGTCCCGGAATTTCGGTCACCAGGCGGCGCTGACGGCGGTGCTCGACCATGTCGACGGCGACGTCGCGATCTTCATGGACGGCGACCTCCAGGATCCGCCGGAGGCGATTCCGCGGTTTCTTGCGGCTCATGCAGCCGGTTCGGACGTGGTCTACGCCAAGCGGGTCAATCGCAAGGAGGGCCCGCTCCTCCGGTTCTGCTACTACACGTTCTACCGGCTGCTGGGCTCGCTCTCATCGGTCAAGCTTCCCATGGACGCCGGCGATTTCGGCCTCGTCTCGCGCCGCGTCGTGCCTGGAACTGCGGCGGACGACGCGAGCACCATCGCTACCTCCGCGGCCTCCGCACCTGGGTCGGGTTCCGCCAGGTGGGAATTGAAGTGGAGCGCAGCGAGCGATTTGCCGGCGACAGCAAGTACAGCGCGGCGAAACTCTTCCGCCTCGCCTTCGACGGCATCTTCGCGTTTTCCATCGTGCCGCTCCGTGCCGCCGCGTTTCTCGGTGCGGTCGCCGTCGGCCTGTCGGCGCTGTTCTCGATCTACGCGCTGTATGCCAAGCTCTTCCTGAACCGCTCACCGCAGGGCTTCACCGCGCTGATCCTGCTCATCACCTTTCTCTCCGGCGTGCACCTCTTCTTCCTCGGCGTGATCGGCGAGTATGTCGGGCGCGTGTACGAGGAAACGAAGGGGCGCCCGCTCTATGTCGTGGGCAAGCTGGTAGGGAAGCGCAGTGGATCCTGAGTATGGCCGCCGGTATCGCGAGCTCTTCACCAGCCACTGGTGGTGGCGTGCCCGGGCCCAGCTCGTGCTCGAGGTGCTGCGGCGCCACGCACCCTCCGGCGGCTGGCCGGCGATCCTCGACGTCGGCTCCGGTGACGGGCTCTTCCTCGATGAGCTGGCGGAGTTCGGCAAGGCCGAAGGCGTCGAGCCCGACGCCGCGCTGGTCTCGGACCGGATGCGGCAGGACGGGCGCGTCCATGTCCAGCCCTTCGATGCCCGCTTCCAGCCTGGCCGGCGCTACAACCTGATTCTCTTCCTCGACGTGCTGGAACACCTGCGGGATCCAGTCGCCGCGCTGCAGCACGCGACCAGCCTGCTCGCGCCCGGCGGCACGATCATCATCACGGTACCGGCGTTCAGGGCGCTCTGGACCGCGCATGACGACTGGAATCACCACGTGACGCGCTACACCAGGGCGGAACTCGCGGCGCAGCTCGCGGCGGCGGGCCTCCGGATGGATGAAGGCTTCTACTTCTTCCACTGGCTGGTTCCGCTCAAGCTGGCATCGCGGGCGCTCGAGGCCACTCGTGCCGTGCAGCCAGGCATGCCCAGCGTGCCCCCGGCGCCACTCAACCGGCTGTTTCGCGCGATCTCGCGGCTGGAGGCGAGGCTGCTCACGCCACTGCACCTGCCGTTCGGCAGCTCGCTGCTCGCAGTGGCGGCACCCGTCGGCAGCGCGGGAACCTGAGGCCGACATGTCATCGATACCGATCGGTCGGCTCGACGGGCCTGCAGTTGCGCGGCCGCACCGGACGGCGATGCCGGGTGCTGGCGGGCCATTTGAGCGCCCTGCTCCCGCGCGGGGCGCACGTGGCCAACATCGGCGACGGCGACCCACGGCTGGTCCGCGCCATCATGACTTCCCGTCCCGACCTCACCATCGTCAGCATGGATCTCTCACGGTGGGAGGACACCGACGGATCGGAGCCACCACCGGGACGACGCAGCCTGCCGATCGCAGACGCGTCGGTCGATGTGGTACTCCTGGCGGATGTCCTTCACCACGCCGCCCATCCCATGCAGCTCGTCGCCGAGGCTGCGCGGGTCGCGCGGCACGCCATCATCATCAAGGATTATGTGCAGGCAGGGTGGGCCGACCGGCAGGCACTCGGCTTCATCGACTGGGCGCGCAGCGCACCGCTCGGCATGGTTCGTCCCGGCAACTACTGGTCGGCGCAGGAATGGACGCTGGCATTGCAGAGAGTGGGAGCAGCCATTGAAACGTGGGAGACCGACCTTGGCCTGTATCCCTGGCCGCTGTCGGTACTGCTCGATCGATCACTGCACTTCGTGGCCCGCGTCGGGGCCGGGTCCGCACTGCGACCGACATAGAGCCCGGCTACGGCGGCTGGCGCCAGGCGGCCCAGAGAGAATCCGGGCGCACCGGAATGAATTTCGGCTCGGCACCGACGGTGTCACTGGCGGGCTTGAGCAGGTACACCGGCCCGCTGTAGTTCGCGAGCAGGAGGCTGTCGCGTCCGTGAAGGTCGCGCACAAACCGCACATCCGAGCGCCGGGAAAGCAGCGTCGGCGTCAGCACCGTGAACCCCGTCGCGTCCTCCCCCAGGCGCTCCTTGCACTGCGGCGGGTACTCCATTCCTGGCAGGCGAAGGAGCGTCGGGTCCACCGACTCGGCTGACCGGACGAGGCGGCTCGAGTCGCGCACCAGCGGCTCGAGCTGCGCCAGCGCCGTGGTGGAGTCCGCACCCGCGTGCTCCAGCCGCCCGATGGTGAGTTCCAGCATGCAGGGGTCGATGGCCCGGTAGTAGTGCTCCGCCGCGGGCCGGGAGACCCCGAGCGCCCAGAGTCGAACGAGCAACTCCGTCCCCCAGCTTTCGCGGACCAGCACCAGCGCGTTGCTGACACCGGCTCGAGCGAGCTCGGCATCCGGATCGCGCCGCATGCTCGTCATCCCCTGGCGATACTGCCCCACCCTGATCGGCACCGAGACCAGCACGGCAATCACCACACCCGTGATGAGCGCCACGTCGAGCGCGCGGCGCGCGAGCGGATTCCTCATCGGCATCGTGATGGCGCGCGCCGAGAAAAGGGCCAGCGCCGGCGCGAGCGGATAGAGGAAGCGGGGCCCGAGATAGAAGCCGTCGTGCCAGTACGCCGCATAAAGCAGGCAGAGCAGCGTGCCGCTCACCAGGAAATAACGATCGGCATCGTCCCGTTCGCGGCCCAGCCCGAGCCACGCAATTGCCGGGAGCAGTGCGGGAAACGGGGTCTCGAAGAGGTAGCTCTGCAGCCGGAGGAAATAGAGGTTGAGCAGCTCGAGCCCCCGGGCCGGGGTGTGCACCTCGCCCCAGGGCGCCGCGTGAAAACCCAGGTCGTGCGACTTGCCCCACATGACGGTGTAGCCGAAACGGAGCGGCGCGCCGGTCGTGGCCCAGTTGACCATGAAGAGCACCGCAACCGGGATCGCCACGCCGATCCCGGAGGCGACCAGTTCTTTCCATCGCTCCGGGCGGTGAACGGTGCGGAGCAGCAGCCAGCCACCGGCGGGAAGCGCGAATGCGAGCGCATCGACCGGACGGATCGTCGCTGCCATCCCGAGCGCGAGCCCGCAGCCCAGCGCGGCTGGAAGCAGCGGGGCCGGGCCGCGCGTGGTTTGCACCAGCCCGAGGACGGCGAGCACCAGCCACATGAGCGTCGTGACGTGATTCATGTGCGAGCCGCTCATGAACACCACGAAGGGCGCCAGCGCGAACAGCGCCAGCGCGAGGCGGCGCACGCCCTGCCTTGGTTCGATGAGCTGGAGCAGGCGCATGAAGGCCCAGGCACTCACCAGCCCGGCGACCGGACCCACCAGCCATTCGGCGTGCAGCAGCGACCCGAGGGCCAGCATCGCCGGGCCACCGGCGGGAAACTGGCCGTACAGCTTGCCCGTGTCGATGAGGTGCATGCTGCTGCTGAACTCGGGATGTGGCGGCACCGGCAGCCAGAGCCGGCCGCTCGCGAAGACTCGTGCCTGGAAGACCTGGATGATCTCGTCGATGAGCAGGGGGCGGCCGCTGAACACCAGCTGCGCCACCACCAGGTAGAGCGCGGCGGCCAAAGCGAGGATACCGATCGCGACCGGATCAGTGCCGCCGCTGGAGACCGTATCCCGGGGGCCGGCTTCCATCGCCGGGTGAGGATCGCCACCACCACGCCGACACCGGCGCAGATGGCGGTGCCGCTCAGCCAGCCGGCGACCAGGTCACCATATGCCGGTGCCGAATGGCCGCCGGGGATCCAGTTGGCAATCGGGAGGAACGCGAGCGCCGCGATCGCGACGGCCGCGGCAACGAATGCCGCCTGCCATCCGCGCGCGGTGCCCGCGGTCACGCTGTGCGCTTTGGAGGGAAGAGGTTGAAGCGAACGATGTGGAAGAAGGCGGCGACGCCGTCCCGCCAGCCGATCTTCTTGCCTTCGGCGTAGGTGCGGCCGGAATAGGTGATCGGCACTTCCCAGATCCGTGCACCGGCCTGGGCCAGCCGTGCCGTGAGTTCAGGCTCGAAGCCGAAGCGATCCGAGGTGAGGATGAGCGACTTCATCAACGGCGCCTTGACCATCTTGTAGCAGGTTTCCATGTCGGTCAGGTTGAGGTCGGTCAACATGTTCGACAGGAGCGTGAGGAGGCTGTTGCCCACGGAGTGCCAGAAGTACAGCACCCGATGCTCACCGCCGAGGAAGCGCGACCCGAACACCGCATCGGCCTTGCCACTCAGGATCGGGCCCAGCAGGACCGAGAAATCCTCGGGGTCATACTCCAGGTCGGCGTCCTGCACGACGATGACGTCACCGGTGGCGTGCTCGATGCCGGAGCGCAGCGCGGCGCCCTTCCCGCGGTTGACCGGGTGGTGCACCACGATCTCCAGCATGCCCTCGGCCTTGAGACGGTCGAGGATCTCCGCGCTCCCGTCCCTGGAGCAGTCGTTGACGCAGATGATCTCCATCGGCAGCGGAATCTCGTGCAGCCGGGAAACAATCTTCTCCACCGTGTTCACTTCGTTGTACACCGGCACGATCACCGACAACCGCGGCAGCTCGGGCCCTCGCGTCATACCTTGGCCTCGGCGACCTGCTCTTCATACCGGGCCAGCTTCCGGTACAGCGTGGAGGGGTCGATCCCGAGCACCTCGGCCGCGCGGGTCTTGTTCCCGCCCTCGGCCTGCAGCACCCACATGATGTAGGCGCGCTCGATCACCTCGAGCGTCGGGTTCTTGTAGGAACGCTCGCTCACCAGCGGTTCCTTGCGCCGGCGCGTGATCCGTTCCGGCAGGAACGCCGGCTCGATCAGGGCCGACCGGCACAGGACGCCGGCGTGCTCGAGCGCATTTTCCAGTTCACGGACGTTGCCCGGCCACTCGTAGACCATCACCGCGTCGAGCGACTCCTGGCTCAGTGCCTTGGGCTCACCGCCACTCTCCTGCGCCAGCACCTGGAGGAACTGCTCGATCAGCAGCAGGAGGTCGTCCCGGCGTTCGCGCAGTGGCGGCAGGTGCAGCGCGATCACGTTGAGGCGATAGAAGAGGTCGGAGCGGAAGTTGCCCCGCCGCATTTCCTCCTCGAGGTCCCGGTTGGTCGCGGCGATGATGCGCACGTCCACCGGAATCGCCTCCGTGGCACCGACCGGGATCACCTCGCGCTCCTGCAGCACCCGGAGCAGCTTTACCTGCAGTGAGGCGGGCATTTCACCGACTTCGTCGAGGAAGAAGGTGCCGCCCCGGGCCGCGGCGAAGAGACCCTGCTTGTCGCGCACTGCGCCGGTGAAGCTGCCCTTCACGTGGCCGAACAGCTCGCTCTCGAGCAGGCTTTCCGGCAACGCGCCGCAGTTGATGGAGAGGAACGGCCCGTCGTTCCGAACCGAGAGGTCGTGGATGTAGTGCGCCACCACTTCCTTGCCGGTGCCGCTCTCACCCTGGATCAGCACCGTGGAGTCGGTCGGCGCGACATGCTCGGCGAGCTTGAGCATTTCGAGGAAGCGCTTCGACTTGCCGATGGGCCGCGTGACACCGCCCCGCTCCCGACGCCGGATCTCCTGGCGCAATTGCTTGTTCTCGACCCGGATCGCGCGGAACTCGCAGGCGCGACGGAGGATCGCGACCAGTTCGTCGTTGGAGAACGGCTTCTGGATGTAGTAGAAGGCGCCGCTGTTCACCGCCTGGATGGCACTCTGGAGCGAGGCCTGCGCCGTCATCAGGATCACCGGCGTCATCGGGTCCTGCTCGCGGGCCGCCGTGAGGATGTCGATGCCCGAGACCTGCGGCATCCGGACGTCGGTCAGGACGATGTCGTGTGCCCCGTTGCGGATCTGTTCGAGGCCGGCCTTGCCGCCCTGCGCCGTGATCACCTCGAATCCCTCGTTCCGGAGCAGGATCCGCAGCGTATCGAGGATCCCCGACTCATCGTCGATGACGAGGACCGTTGGCTTCTGGTTCATGCGACTCCCTCCGCCATCACATGGGCGGGAAGCAGGATAGTGAATGTCGTTCCGGCACGCAGGTGCGTATCGACGTAGACGAGCCCGCGATGCGCCTCGACCGCGCGCTGGACAATGGCGAGGCCCAGTCCGCTGCCGCCAGGCCGTCCAGACACGAACGGCTGGAACAGCCGTTCCTTGATCTCTTCCGGAATGCCCGGACCATCATCGGCGACTTCGAGGCGTGCTGCCTGCTCGAAATCGGCGCCGTGCGGAAGCTCGTTGAGCGGCAGCATCCCGACCCGGACCGTGACCCGCACCGGCTGCCCCCGGGCGGCCTGCACCGCATTCAGCAGCAGGTTGGCGACCACGCGATGCAGCAGGTCGGCATCGCCCTGGATGAATGTCTCCTCACCCTCGACCACCACGGCGGCGGTCGGGCCGCAGTCGGGATGCACCTGCACCACCTTGGCGGCGTCGCGTGCCACGGCGAGGAGGTCGAGCGGCTCGGACTTGGTGGCGCGCACCCGCGCGAAGTCGAGGAACTCGCTCAGCAACCGGCTCAACCGGTCGCTCTCCCGCACGATGAGCCCCGCCAGGATCTGGTCGTCCTCACTCGAGTGCTTGCCGCGGGCCAGCTGCTCGCACGCACTGCGGATCGATGCCAGCGGATTGCGGATCTCGTGCGCCAGCGACGCCGAGAGCGCGGCCACCGCCTCGAGCCGCTCGGCCCGGCGGTGCAGCTCCTGCAGCTGCTTCAGCTCGGAGATGTCGGTGAAAATAGCCGTCACCGACGGGAATTCCCGGTCTTCCGGCTGGAATGTGGTGGTGGAGAGCCCGATCGGGAACAGGCGACCATTGGCCCGCACCATTCCCTCGCCGCGGCTCACCTTGCGTCCGTGGCGAATGCCGGCCACGATCGCCGCGCCAAGATCCTTGGACTGGGTGTGAAGCTTGTCCAGGATGGGCCGGCCCAGCAACCGATCGCCGCCGATGCCCAGGAGGCGCTCGGCGGTGGGATTGATGAAGGCGAGCCGGCCCTCTGCGTCGACGGTAATGACACCGGAGCGGATGTTCTGCAGGATGTCATCGGCCTCGAGCCGGACCCGCCGCAGCTCATGCTCCAGCGTGTGCTGCTGGACATCGGACGCACGCAGCCGGTGGCCCAGCACGGCGACGATGGTGAATACCACGTTGAACAGCACCACCTGCACCCAGAACGCCGCGTCCGTCCCGGACGGGCTGCCCGCCAGCGTGTCGGCGACGTACAGGAGCGTGGCGCAGATCGCCACCAGGGCGCCGAGCTGCGCCGGCAGCAGCACGGCGTAGCCCGCGATGACGAGGACGTACAGGGAGGCGAAGATGGCCGGCGCGCTGGCGTAGTGCACCAGCGTCGTGACCAGCCCCAGGTCCGCCAGCGCCTGGCCGACCAGGAAGAGGCTGCCGATGGCGCCACCGCGGATGCGCACCCGCCACCAGCCGTACGCGGTGGCCACGAGGGTGACGAGCACCGCAATGCTGAAGATGAACGAGACATCAGGAGTGCGGGTCCACACCAGCGCCGCGGCCAGCAGCGTACCGACGGCCAGCAGGGTGCGCGCGGCGAAGAGCCAGGAAAGCAGCGCGCGCTGGCGCGGCAGCGAGCGAGTGTCCCGGCCGGACGCGGCGACGGCCGCGGGAACGGACCGCTCGGGGTTTGGCGCGTCAGGCATCACCGTGAACGATAATGCATCGACATGGCGCAAACACTATTATTGGCGCTGCATGATCACGCCACGACCGTTCACCCTGATTACGCGAGCGCTCCGCAAGCGCTGCCCCTTCTGCGGCGGCGGATCGATGTATCAGGGCTGGTTCAAGGCGCGACCCGCCTGCCCTACCTGCGGCCTTCGGGTCGAGCGGGGCGAAGAGGGCTATGTGGTCGGGAGCTACATGTTCAACCTGGTGGGATCCGAGCTGGTCTTCGTCTCGATCCTGCTTGCCATCCTGGTCTCGACCTGGCCCACGCCGCCCTGGGCATTGCTGCAGTGGGGCGGTGGCGTGCTGATGCTGACGGCACCCCTCCTGTTCTATCCCTTCGCCAAGCTGCTTTTCCTCGCCTTCGATCTCTGCTTCCGTCCGGCGCGACCGGAGGATTTCGCGACGGCGACCTAGGGCACCGCGGATACCTGGGCAGGCCAGTCGTAGAGGACGCGATACAGGCTCCGGTTCCGCTGGACAATGCGCACATAGTCGCGGGTCTCGACGAACGGAATGCGCTCCGTGAGCAGTTCCGGGTCCTGTGCCCCGCCACGGGTGCGCCAGCGAGCCACGCGGTGCGCCCCGGCATTGTAGGCCGCGAGCACTTCGACCACGCTGCCCTGCTCGTCCAGCAGTGCACGAAGATGAGTCGCCCCGATCTCCAGGTTCGCGTCCGCCTGATAGAGCAGCACCGGGTCCCACTCGGGATAGCCCAGCGCATGCGCCACCTTCCTGCCCACGTCAGGCATGACCTGCATCAGCCCGCGCGCGCCGGCGGCCGATGTCGCGTCGGGATCGAAGAGCGATTCCTGCCGGGTGAGGGCGGCGACCAGCGGCGGATCCACGCCGGCACGAATGGCCTCGCCTTCCAGCGCTGCTGAAAATCCCAGCGGATACAGCAGCCGGTACAATCGCGCGTCGTGCGGGGCCCCGGCGTTCTGCGCCCTGCGGGCCAGCGAAATCGCCTCGTTTGGCAGCGCGTGCCGCCGCATCAGGTCGGCAGCAGTGAGCAATCGTTCGGACGATGCGCCCGCGGCAAGCCCGAGTCGTGCCCGTTCCGCCAGCGCCTCGTTGTCGAGCATGACCCGGTCGAGCAGGTCGGCACGCAGCGCAATGGCATCGAGGTCGGGCGCCGCGACGAACGTGTCGGGCGATGCGGCCGGTCGCCATGGCGCCACCCCGAGCCGGTGCGCCGCCGCGTCCGCATAGTAGGAAACGGAATCGCGGGCGATCGCCTCTTCCCAGCGGGCCCTGGCCCGCGCTGTATCGCCCATCCCCGCCCAGGCGCGGCCCGACCAGTACAGGGCGGCCATGCCCTCGCCGCTGTTGGGATGATGCGCATCGAATGCGTCGAATTCGCCCGCCGCCACCTCGTACATCGCGTCGGCATACGCAATGATCGCCGCGCGGAAGCCGGCAGCAACGGCCTGGTGGCTCGCGGGATACTGCTTCCCGATCCGCAGGAAGGTGCTGCGCGCCAGGACATCGTTGCTGTCATCGGTGGCCAGGTCGGCCAGCAGGTAGAGCGCAGCCGCGGCACTGGTGTCCCTGGGCCAGCGCGCGGCCACCTTCTTCAGTTGCGTGACACCCGCGTCGGTCTTGCCATCGCGCACCATCGACCGGCCGATGCGGTAGCCGGCCGCCGCCGCGAGTGCGGGTGGGGCGGTGACACGGCGGAACTGGGCGATGGCATCGGAGTAGCGGGCCTGCCGGAACAGCACATCGCCCCACGCCATCCGGTCGGCGGCGCTTCCCGCCGATGCCGCAAACGCGGCGGCGTACGCCGTTGCGGCGCGCGGGCAGCGGTCCCGAGCGGGCGCTGCTTCGTGCCACGACCAGCTGCTGTGCCGGCGTGAGCGGGAGGCCCAGGCTGTCCAGCGTGGCGACCGCACTCCGCGCCATCACGGAGCCGCTGCGTTCGCCGATGAACACCACGAGATCGTCGCCCACGGCGCCGCCGCGTTGCCGCGTCGGCCGTCGCCGCGCGAAGCCGGAGCGCAAACAGCGGGCTTCCCGCCGCGTTGTAGGCCCGGATGGCGGCGGTCGTGTCCCCGGCCCGCGCCAGCGCCAGGGCGTTGGCCTGCGCAATCCGGCTTTTCTCCAGCGAGTCGGTAATGAGCTGGATCAGCACCGCGCGCGCAGCGGAATCCCGGCTGGTGCCGATGGCCCTCAGGTAGAGCCAGGAGCGAATGAGCGGCAGCAGGTCGGCACCGCCGCGATAGGCGGCGGCCGCACTGTCGTACTGTCCGGCGCCCTCGAGTGCACGGCCCAGCAGCACCAGGCGCACGCCGCGCTCGACCGGACTGGTGGCAAGCCGCACCGCCGCGCGCGCCTGCACCGCCGCGACGCTGTCCCGCTCGAGCCCGAGGTTCGCCCGGGCAAGCACCTCTCGACCCGCGCCTCCGAAAGAGCTGTCCAGCCACGTCGCACTGCGAAGAAGGGCATCGGCCTCGCGCCATCCGTGCCATCCCGCCGCGGCCGTCGCGGCCACCAGTTCCACCTCGGGTGTCCTGGTGGCGGAGTCCTTGAGCAGCGGTGCCAGGACCCGCGTCGCGCGCCACGGCCAGCCCGCCGCGATTGCTTCACGTGCCATCGCGAGTGCCGAGTCGCGGACCGCCGGCCGCCGCCAGGGCAGACGCCCGGACGCGGGCCCGGAACCGGGCGTCAGGAGCCAGCAGGAAGATGAAGGTGGCGGCGGCAGCTCTCATCTGGTGAAGGCTGCACGCGGATGTGGTGCCGCGCGCAATGCACGGAGGGCGCCTACGGCAGTTCTCCCTGGCGCAGAACGATTGTGTGCGGCGTACCCGCTCGCTGGATCCCAAGGGTATCGATGCGCCCTGGCTGCCGGAAATGCCGCCGGAGCGAATCGAGCCCGAGCGATCCCGCATCCCTGGCGTTCACGGTCCGGACGACATCGCCGCTCTGCAGGCCCGCCGCTTCGGCCGGTGTGCCGGGAAGGACTTGTCCGACCATCACATCCCCATCGGGCACCTGGACGACCAGCATGCCAGCAGCTTCCCACTGTTCCCGCAGACCGGCGCCGTTCCGCGGTTCCAGCAGGAGCCGGCGCCGGGGATAGTCGAATGTGACGCGGAAGCGGGAAAGAACCGGTGCGCCTACAGTTCCTGCGTCACCGATCCGGGTACGGTCGTCCGACCAGCCCGCCACTGGCTGCGGAATGATGACGCCGGCAAAGTTCATGGAATCGAGCCGCCCCACGAAATTCCTGGTTGCGCCTCCGATGGCGATTCCTTCCACCGGGCGATGGGGCCAATCGGGGGGAAAGAGCCGGTTCTGTTCGACAAAAGAGCCATTGAGGCCGAGACCGCTCAGCGATCCGGTGTCGAGCTTGAGCTTGGCCGGAATCGTCCGGCCGGCCACCCACAACGTGGCGACGACAAATGATTCGCCATTCTCGATCAGTACGGTAACTTCGGTCGCGTTGCGGAGGGGTGCCAGCCAACCGGCCGCAGTTCGACCGTGTGTGCGGCATAGTCGATGGTGAGGATGTGCTGCTGGAAGAAGTCATGACCCAGCACGCCCGTGATGGCATGGCCGACCACGGGCGAGAGACCGGCCAGCGCAATGACGGCAACGCTGTCGGGAACAAAGGGAGCGCCGGCGATGCCGAGGGAAATGCCGCGAGCCCATCCCTCGTCGACCTGGCCTCCCGGCTGCGCCGTCGCTGCAGGCACAGAGACGGCGATACCGGCATCATGCGCTACCGTCGAATCGAGCACGGAGCACTCGAACCCCGAGTCGAGGATCCACCACCCCGGCTTGCCGTCGAGCACCACCTCGACGCAGGACGATGCCGTCGACGAAAAGGGTGCGCATGGTACTCGCCTGGTTCGCAGATGGCGTCCGCATTGACGAACAGGCGACAACGAGGCAGGCGATGGCGGGCGCGCAGCGGCGCATCGAAAGCTCCCCCATTGAAGTGCGATATCGGTTATCAATGTAGGGTATGGCCGGGTTGGGCGTTGCTCAATGACCCGCGACACCCATCCACTGACAGTCTTTCCGCGGCCCCGGGGAGATCCGCCTCCTCCTGCCCGGCGTTAGCTCACTGAGGGCGCAATCGGCGCCTGTCACATTATCGGGAGCCCCACATGCACAGCAGACCAGTCCGGGCGTTGCTCGGCATCCTTGCCCTCACCGCAGTGGCTGCGGCACCGCTTGCCGCGCAGGCGGCGCCAGCGACGGGCGACAAGGGCATGAAGAAGACGGGAAGCGACAAGATGGCCATGGGGGCGAGCGGCATGTTCCGTGGCGGGATGGGCCACACCGCCGACGGCATGATCAGCTTCAGTGGATCGGGCAAGGACCGGAAACTCGATTTCAGCGACACGTTCGTCGTGGACAAGGTGCCCGACACCGAGGTGGTGCTGGCGCACGGAACGGACGGGAAGAACGGGCTCTCCCTCGGCAAGCTCAAGTACACGACAGGCGCCCAGAGCTACAAGCTTCCCGAGTCGGCCGATCTTTCCAGCTACACCATGGTGCTGCTCTGGGTAAAGAAGTCAGGATCGCTCGTGGCGTCGGCCACCCTGCCGGCTGACATGAGTCATGGCGCCATGATGACGAATGACACGACGATGAAGAAGAACTGATGGTCGAGGGTCGCCCGTCCCCGCTGCAGCGCGGCCCGCTCACGCTCGAGCGGGCTTCCGCGCTGCGCGAACGCCTGGTCGCGCGGGACGAGCGGGCCCTCGAGGAACTGATGGTCATCGCCACGCCGTGGCTGCTGGGCATCACGCAGTCCATGCTGAGCGATGCGGATGAGTCGGAGGAAGTGGTACTCGAGTCCTTCCGCGTCCTCTGGGACCGGGTCCACACGCTCTCCGCGGACCAGCCCGGGCTCATGGCGTGGCTGCTCCGCATAACCCGCAATCGTGCGATCGATCGCCTCCGGGCGCGGCGGCGGCACGCGCTGCGGCTCGAGCGGGCGCAACAGAGCGGCGCGCTCGGCGAGGACCGCGTGGAGGCGCGGCTGCCCAACGAGGCCGGCCACCCCGGCTGGCAGGTGCATGAGGCCGTGCATGCGGCACTCAAGGCCCTTCCGGACGACCAGCGAACCGCGGTGCAGCTGGCGTATTTCGAGGGCCTGACCCATTCGGAAATCGCCGAGCGACTCGGCATTCCCGTGGGAACGGTGAAGACGCGGCTGCGCCTCGCCTATGGCAGGCTGAGGCAATCGCTGGCAACGCTCAAGGACTGGGTATGACGCAATCGCATGAGTGGTTTGTCGAGCATCTCGAGGCATTTGCCGTCCGGCACCTGGAGCCGGAGGAGGAGCGGAGCTTCCGCGACCACCTGGAGCGCTGCCCCGAGTGCCGGCACGACCTCGACTTGATCGAGGCGGAGCTTGCCTGGCTGCCAATGGGCGTGCAGCCGGTGCATCCCCGCCCCGGCCTCGTGCGCTCGATGAGCCGGAGCATCCTGGGCGAGCGCCAGCCGGCCTGGAAACGTGCGGTGCCGTGGGCACTGGCGGCATCGGTGGCACTCGTGGCCGGCACCGTTGCCATGCGCGCCCGGGCGGAGGCGGCCCAGGTCGCGCGGGACCTGGCCATGGCATCGGTGGCGCTCGATGCCATGCGCGACACCCTCTCGGTGGTCCGCAACACGCAGAAGGTCATGCACGCATCGGTCGCCATGGATGGACATGATGGTGGCATCACCATCTTCGCGGATCCGGTGTCGCACCGGTGGAATGTGGTGGTGCACGGGCTTCCGCCGGCGCCCCCGGGTGAGCACTACCAGTTCTGGTTCATCTGTGATGACGGAATGGTGCGAGGCGCGGACGTCGCACCGGGCCCGCGCAATCCGGCGCTGCTTACGCTGTCGATGCCGAAGGAGGGCGGAACGGTCCTCGGGGCCGCGCTGACAGTGGAACCGGTGGGTGCCACGAGCGGGCCGCCGCAGGGACAGATGCTCGCGCACCTGATGCTGTAGCTACTCGCCTGGTGCGGGGAGCACCGTGAGCGACGCGGTCAGGCCGATGATGAGTACGGCAATGACGAGTTCCACCGCAACCAACCGCGCCAGGCGTATGCTCGCCCCCCGCGTCCCGAGGCCGGGACGCACCAATCGCCAGTTGTAGGCACCAATCGCGAGCAGCACGGCAAAGGCGCCGAGCTTGAAGAGCAGCTGGCGTCCGTAGGGCGAGCTCGTCAGTGCCGACAGGCTTCCCACCAGTCCAATCGCCTCCGCCGCACCGGTGAGCACCAGGATGCCGGCGGACGCCAGCGCGATCGGGGAATAGCGCTCGATCAGGCGCTGCAACCTGCCGTGCCGGCGCCCCGAGCGTTCGGGGGGATCGGCACGCCACCAGGTCACCAGCATGACGGCGAGCGTCCCGAGCCAGAGCCCGCCCGCAAAGGCGTGCGCCCCATGCAGCAGGACCCCGATCACGGGGCCCGCGGGGGCAGTCAGTGCGTGCCCGGTGAGCGGGAGTGTCGCGGACACCAGCAACGCGCCGATCACCGCCGCGCGCACGCCAACCGGTACCAGCGCCAGCGCCAGGCACGCGCTCCCGACCTGCGCCCACCATCCCCTGCCCCAGCTCGTGGCCAGCACCGAGCGCACCGATCCGAGGCTCAGGAAGTCACCCGGATCAAGGAAGCTCTCGGCCTGCGCCAGCAGCCGGAACAGCGCGAGGACTATGAGTGCACCGGCGGCGTACATGCCGGCACGCGCGGCGAGCTTCTCGGCATCGAACCAGGCCCCGGACCCGACATCCGAGATGACGAGTCCGGAATACAGCACCCGGGAGCCGGCCGCACCGACGAGCACGAACAGCGCAAGGAAGGTGAGCCAGTTCGACGCGAGTGTCACGGCCGAAGCACAAACCCGTAGCTGCCGCGAATGACATGTCCATCGCTGCTCGCCGTCTTCCAGCTGACCTGGTACGCACCGGGGCGCACCGGCTCCTTGAAGGCAACGGCGATGGACGTGGCCGAATCAGCGACCTGCACCGCGCTGGTTGCCACCGGCGCGGCATCGGGTCCCGTCACCTTGATGGAACTGACGGCGAGCTCGGCGGGCTCCTTGAACCAGAGGCGCACTCGTGTGGGCGCGACACTGACCGTCGCATCGACCGCGGGCTCCGCCTTGACCAGGCGGTTGTGTCGCATCCCGCCAAAGGCAGCGAGTCCCGCCAGGACCGGCGGGACCATCAGGAGGCGGAGGCGTGCGGAAGGGAGGTTCGGCATGGGGAAAAGCCAGTAGGTGAACGGTACAAGCTAATGCCGCGTGCCCGGACCTGGCCTTCCGCGCGCCGCCTCAGTTCGGCGCGACCGCCGATGCCGCGTACGGACCGAAGGCATTCTCGTCGGCCAGGGCATCATGACCATACCCCACCAGGAAGGTTGCGGTGTTGCCCTCCGCTACCGTCGGCGTGATGTCCCGCTCGAAGCGGCTGCCGGGGACATCCGCCACGGTGGCAAAGTCCGACGGGGTGAACACGATCGACGTGAAGTGCGCCGCGATGAGGTCGGCGTCGATGTTGTCGCCGTTGGCGTCGTAGAACACCACTTCGACCCGCGTCGGCACGCCGGTGACGAACGCGTACGGCTCCGGCAGCGGCTCGCCGGTGTTCGGGTCGAACAGTCTGGCCGACACCGGCACCGGGTGTGCCTCGCTCGGCTGCTCGTTGCTCGAGCAGGCCACCAGGGTCAATGCCACCGCCATCGTCGCCAGTGCAAGCTTCGCGGTACGGAGCTTCATTCGGGTACTCTCCTGTGGATGTGCCGGCGCAACTACTGCGCAACGGCGAAGCTCACCGCCACGCGCAGCGCGATGGGAGCTCCGGGGTTGATGTAGCCACTCGAGCGGATCTCGGGGAACTTCGTGTTGAATACATTCTGCAGGGCAATGTCGAGCACGGGACCGGTGTGGCCGATCGGCACCTGCCCGCCGATGTCGAGCAGCACGTAGGGCTGGGTACGCACGTCGGGTTCGCCCAGCGGCGCGAACGGCCCGCCGAAGCGCATGCGCGCGCCGGCGCCGCCCCGGCTGCCGATGCGATACTCCCCGCTGATCGAGGCGTTGTACTCGGCGACGCCAGGCACGTCGTCACCCGGCTGCGGCGGCACCGTGTGGTACATGATGGTCGGGTCCAGCTGCCGGGTGCCCGAGACCAGCGCCTCCGGAATCATGATGGGAGGCGTGCCGGACGACACCTCCTTGATCGTCGCGTTGTTCCAGGTGCCGTTCGCCTGGAACAGCAGCCGGGAATTTGCCTGCCACGACACCCGCGCAGACACGCCGCGCCGCGTGCTCGCTCCTGCGTTCACCTGCTCCAGGGTGATCGGGTCCTGGATGATCTCGTTCTGCACGTCCATAAGGAACAGGGCGACGTAGGCCGCGACCGGACCGGCGTTGAGCTGGGTACCGAGCTCATACGCCCACATCGTTATGGGCGGCAGCATGGGGTTGGTCACGACGCCCGGCGCACCACGGAATCCGCGACTCACCGACGCAAGGAGGGCCGCGTTGCCACTCAGCACATAACGGGCACCGATCTTTGGACTCACCTCCGCATCAGTTGCATGGACCATCGGCGAGCCCGGCAGCAGCAGGTTCTGGCTTCCATAGTCCAGCACGTCGAGGCGGGCGCCAAGATCCATCGCGACCCGGGACCAGAGGAACTTCTGCCAGCCGCGCGAACACGGACCCCGAGAGGTACTGCCCGTTGTTGAGCGTCGTGGTGTCGGTGGGAACGCGATCGTCGGTGTCGAGCAGGTTGTACTTGCTCAGGTCGAGCCGGCCGGAGACGCCCAGCGTGATCTCGCCCGCCGGGACGTTCCATGACATGAGCGCCTGCGTGCCGAACGCGACGCGCCGGTCGAGTTCGTCCTCCTGCTGCAGCACCCCGTCGTCGGGAATGGTGAGGTAGAGGTGGGTGCGCACACCCTGCACCCAGCCCGACACCGCGAGGCCGGCGGTGGGCGAGAGCACGGTGCTGTACTTCGCCGTGCCGATAATGCGCTGGGCATCGCCACCGTCGGTGGGATTGGTGGCGGGAGTCAGGTCGTCAGCGTTGTACTGCTCGATCGTCAGGTAGCCCGGCGAGTTCCAGTCCGAGCCGTAGAGCAGCAGCCCACCCTCGAGACGCCCCTTGCTTCCCACCTGGCGCCATCCGCGCAATGAACCGCTGCCGAGCCAGTAGCTCGAGTTGTCGCGCCAGCCCTGCTCCCGCTCGCCCAGCGCGCTGACGAAGAAGCCGGACGCGGGACGCTGCGCGCCGGTACGGATCCATCCGGCCACGTCGCCAAAGCTGGTGACGCTCACCTGGCTGCTCGCCTGGTTGATGTCCGTTGGGGTGTTGACCTCGACGACGCCGCCGAAATTGAAGTCGCCATAGAGCGGACTGGCCGGGCCGTTCACCACACGCAGCGAGCCGACCGCGGGCGCGGCGAGCATGCTCCAGTCGTTGTAGCCCTCGACGTGTCCATGGATGGGCAGGTTGATCGGCACGCCGTCGAGCACCAGCAGGGCATCGGACGAATGATCGGAGGAAAAACCCCGCAGCACGGCATTGGAGGCGAAGCCCGGGCCCTGTCCCTGCTCGTGGATCTCGATGTCGGTGGTGCGCCGGAGCAGGTCCCATGGATCGGAGGCCTGCGTGCGACGCAGCACGGCCGGGGTCACCGTGATGGTGGACACCGGCGGTGCGGCCGCCTGCACCGTCGTCGGTCCTGCCGTGACGACGAGAGAGTCCAGCTTGTGAACGTGGCCGGTGTCGGCCCGTTCCTGTGCCGCGACAGGCGAGACGCCATTCGTGGCAGCAATGATCGCCGTCGAGGGCGACCAGCTTGCGCATCATCGTATGACTCCGGAACATCGGTCGATGCGAGGACGCGCGCGTCCATCACACCGGATTCAGCTACGCGGGCACACGCTCCGACTGCACGGGAGCACGAACCCAGGGCACGACCGGATCAGGCGAGGATGCTGCGGGGAGGACCGATGGCGAATGGAAGGAGGTGAGGGGCGGCCAGCGGGCGCTGGCCGTCCTGCCGGAACGACTCGATGACCTGCGCAACCGGTGCCGGGAGCGGCGCGGCCGCGGGTTGAACCGGGACGGCGAGGGCGCTGCCGCATGACTGGCCGACGCAGTGGCACTGCTTCTGGTGCGGACCTGCCGGCGCCTGATGCTGCTGGTGCCCGTGCTGCGCCTCCGCCATGGCGGCGTCGGCGTGCTCGCACCCATGCATGATCGTCGGCGTGCCGACGTTGAGCATGAAGGCAAGCAATGCCACGGCGCCCAGGAGGCGCCGCGCGGCCATGCGGAGAGCGGGGGTCGGTGTCATGCGGGGGGAAATGTGCACGGCCCGGCGGGCGTCAGCAAGCAATCGCAACGGGCTTTGTTCGGGGCGCTGCAGTATCTTGCGGCCCGGAACTTTTCGGCGGGGCCCCCGTACTGCCCGCCAAGGCTGCACCGCTCGTAAACCCCATCTGGGAGTCCGTCTTGAGAATGCGCCATCAGCTGGGGCCCCTCGCCCTGGTGGCCCTCGCTGCGTGCGGCAAGGGCACGTCCACACCGGCGACACAGCCGGCACCGACCTCCGCAATTCCCGCCGTTTCCGCTGCCAGCCTCAAGGCCGACCTGACGGCCTATTCGCACGACTCGATGGAAGGCCGCGAGGCCGGTACCATCGGCAACGTCAGGGCGACCACCTTCATCGCGGCACAGGTCAAGAAGCTGGGCCTGCAGCCGGCGGGCGAGAACGGCACGTACTTCCAGGTGGTGCCGCTCGTGAACAAGGCGCTCGACCCGAACTCGATGGTGAGCGCGGGCGGCACGGCGCTGGTCATGAACAAGGATTTCGTGAGTTTCGGCGTGCCCCAGCTGGGCCTGGCGCAATCGATCAATGTGACGGACGCGCCGTCGATCTATGGCGGCCGGATCGGGGACACGACCGCGGCGCTGACCGAGGCCCAGGTGGACGGGAAGTTCGTGGTCCTGCAGCCACCCATCGGCAAGAGCGGCAAGCCGGTCTGGCAGTTCTGGCAGGGACTGGACCGGAAGAAGTATGCGAAGGCCGCGGGCCTCGCGGTCATCGGGCTCGACCTGATGCCGCCGCCGGTCATCGACTTCCTCGTGAAGCCGTCGGTCGTCCTCAAGAGTGACGATGCGGCTCCGCCAGCGGGCGCCATGTATGTGATGATGGTGACGCCCGGCGGCGCCGAGAAGATCCTGGGAGCAAGTCCCTCGAGCATGGCGGTAGGTACTGCCGGCAAGCCGGTGACGGCCAGGATCACGATGAGCGCCAGCGAAGTCACCACCCCGGCCCGCAACGTTGTGGCGATCCTGCCGGGCGTCGATCCCAAGCTCAAGAGCGAGTACGTCGCCATCGGTGCGCACAACGACCACATCGGCATGTCGCAGCCGATGGATCACGACTCCATCTGGGCCTACAACCACATCGTGCGGCCGGCGGGCGCCGAGAGCGACAACGTCACCCCGACGGCGGAACAGCTGGTCAAGGTGAACGCGACGCTCGACAGCCTCCGCAAGCTCAACAAGCCCCGGCTCGACTCGATCAACAACGGCGCGGATGATGACGGCTCCGGAACGGTCTCCGTGCTCGGCATCGCCGGCGCGCTGGTCAACAGCAAGTCGAAGCCGAAGCGGTCGATCCTGTTCGTGTGGCACACCGGTGAGGAGAAGGGATTGTGGGGGTCGCAGTACTTCACCGACCACCCCACGGTGCCGCGGGACTCCATCGTGGCGCAACTCAACATGGACATGGTGGGTCGCGGCATGGCCACGGATCGCGTACTGGGCGACAGCAGCACGGTCGGCAGCCCCAACTACCTGCAGCTGGTCGGCTCGCGCCGGCTCTCGACCGAGCTTGGCGACCTGGTCGAGAAGGTCAACGTCGAGGGCAAGTACGGCTTTGCGTTCGACTACACGCTGGACGCGAATGGTCACCCGGAGAACATCTACTGCCGCAGCGACCACGCCATGTACGCACGGTACGGCATCCCGGTCGTGTTCTTCACCACCGGCGTGCACCAGGATTACCACCAGCTGACCGACGAAGTGCAGTACATCCAGTTCGACAAGATGGCGCGCATCGCCACCTTCGTCGCGAATGTCGCGCTGCAGGTGGCAGACTTCGACCATCGCATGGTGGTGGACAAGCCGAAGCCCGATCCGACGGCGCCGTGTAAGCAGTAGACGGCAAGGCGCCAGGAGGCCAGGGCGCCAGGAAACGGCAAGAATGAAAGCGGCGGATCGAGGAAAGCCCTCGGTCCGCCGGTTTTTTTCATGGCGCCCTGGCGCCCTGGCCTCCTGGCGCTACCAGCGCGCCACGAACCCCCGCGTGTCCACGTGCACGAACGGGCCGTGCACCCCGGTCGCCCGATAGACGCCAATGCCACCGGTCAGCTCCGGGTGCATGCTCTCCACTTCATCGGCGATATGGGCGAGGTAGCGCGCATCGGCGATCGTCACCTTCCCGTCGCCATTGAGGTCGTCCATGCGCCCATCGCCATCGTCGTCGATGTAGATGTCCGATGCATCACCGTACATGTGCCGGCTGTCCCTCGCCCGGCCACAGCGGCGGCAGACGCCCTTGGCATTGTATTGCGGTGTCCGGAACCCGGAGAGGATGTGGATCGTCGAGGGCTTGCCCTGGCGCGCCAGTTCATCCGCGATGAGTTCCAGCTTGTCGAGCAGGGTGGGCTGGATGACCAGGTACTTCGGCCACACGTCGCCCTGGTCCCGGGTCAGGAAATCCCGGATCCGGAAGCGGCTGGAGAGCTGCAGATCCTGGTTCTCCGGCGTCACTTCGATGAATCCGTGGGGCAGCCCGTACAGCGTCAGCGGGCGCCGCTCACGCGGCCAGTAGCCGATGCGATAACCCTGGAAGGTGCTGCCGGTCTTGGCCTCGAACGGGATCAGCGTGATGAGTGCGATTGGATCGCCGCTCGGCGACGTGAGTCCCACCAGGTGGATGCCGGGCTCGCTGGCGTTGACCTGGGCCATGATCTGCGCCAGTGATGGCGCTTCGGCCAGCAGCTCGGGAGTCACCTGCACCGCCCGCAGCTTGCCGCTCAATCCCAGGAATTGCGGATCCACCACGAGGGCCGTGTCGGTCGTGTCGCGCGCAAGGGGGCCACGAGGCGCGCTCATGCCGAGCGTCCCCGTAACCAGCGCAATCGCAACGACAACCGACCAGGCTCTCGACGCAATTCGCTGAAGTTGTGCCCCTGCCCGCTGCAACGACATGCACGGCCTTCCGTCAGGTACCTACTTCAAGGAACGACAAAACAGGGGCCGCGACAAGGGTTCACTTGTTTTGCACCAGCGGAACCTGATGGGGCGGGTAGGGATACCCCAGGTCCACCGCCTGTTCCATGGCGATGTCCCGCGCGTAGACGTCCCGCACGAAATCGACGTGCCCGCTGGCGCGCACCACTGCTGTCTCATACACCAGGCGCACCGGAACCTTCGATGCCGCGGGCAGGCTCACGTCCACCGGGATGGGCGATGCCATCGCCTGCTTCATGCGGTCGCTGGTCCATGTCGTGTCGCTTCGCAGCAGCCAGCGGGCGAGTGATGGCGCGTCGGCCAGCCGGACGCAGCCATGACTTTCTGCCCGGTTGGACCGCTGGAACGTGGACTTGGTTGGTGTGTCGTGGAGGTAGACCCCATAGGCATTGGGGAAGATGAACTTCGCGTTGCCCAGCGCATTCACGTTGCCGGGCTTCTGCCGCACCCCGATGCCCTCACCCACCAGCGCGAGATTCTCCGGTGTCGCCGGAACCACCTCGCCCTTGCGCACCAGCTCCATCCCCTGGCGCGTCAGGTACATCGAGTCGGACATCGCCTTGGGGACGATCTCTTCCTTCATGATGCGATTGGGGACGCGCCAGGTGGGGCTGAAGACGATCATGTCGAGCGTACTGGCAAGCTCGGGTGTCTCGTTGCGGCCGCGTCCGCCGACCACGACGTTCATCGACACGGGCGCCGCCGAACTGTCCGGCGTCACCACTCGCATGCGGAACTCGGGAATGTTGACCCGGATCCAGAGGCTGTCCACCGGCGTATCGGGCAATGCCCGGCGTCGCTCGAGCGTCATCACGAGCGCGCGCAGCGGTGTCGCGAACGGCGTCTGGAGCTGGAGCGCGGTCTTCGCGTCAATGACCCCATCAGTCGGCAGCCCCTCGCGCTGCTGCAGCCGCCTGATGCCGGAGGCGAGCGAGGCGGTGTAGAGCGTGTCCGCGTGAGGCGATGGTGGGGTGAGCGTATCGGACAGGTCCCCGAGCGCCTGCAGCAGGCGTCGAAGCTCGGGTGCACCCCGGTACCGCTGGCCCGCCGCGAGCCGCGACGGTATCCGCGGCAGCGGCGCTGAGAGAGCGCTGTCCGCCGCGAGCGCCCGGTAGCGGGCGAGGGCGGCCTGGAGCCGGCGATATCCCTCGTCGCGCGATTCGATGCCCTGCAGCACCGCGCCCGGCTCGGATGAGAGTCGCACGGTGGTGACGAGATCACCAACGTCCATGGGAGCACGTCGCACCGTCAGGATGCCCGTGCTCGCTCCAGTCGTGTCGTCGATCCAGCGAAGCCGCGCGCGGCCATAGCGGATGGCCGCGAGATAGCGGATCGCATCGGTGGCGAGCCTCACGTCGAAGGCCGCGAGCTGCTCCCTGGTCCAGGCCGGCTGCGGCACCTGCTCCAGCACGGCGAGAAGGCTGTCGTGCACCTCCGCGTCATAGTCGGCCGGATCGAGGCCATGTGCCTCGATGGCGAGCAGCCGCTGGACCAGCGCCCGCGTGGCCGCTGTCGGGCCGCCCATGGAATCGAGGAACATCGGCTGCCAGTGGCTGGCCTCATACAGGCCACGCAGTTCGGCGCGCACGTCGCTGATATCGGCCCAGCGCATGGCCTCGACATGGCGCACCGCCACCATCTCATGCAGCGCCTGCCCCATTGCGCTGTCGTAGACAACGCCGTTCGCCGGCGCGGCCGGGTCCTGGCGCGCGACAGCGGGCGGCGCCACGATCAACGCGGCCAGCAACGAGACACAGGGGCGCAACATGCAATGGCGGATGGGAAAGTCCCTTCCGTGGAAGCCGGTTCGGCACAGTCATGAACAGGGGAAGACGTATCTTTCGGCGCGACGTAATTCTACCGTCACCGGGCGCGTGGCGCCGGAGGCAGCATGAGACTTTCATGGACCTTGATCGGTCTGGCCGCAGTGACAGCACCACTCCACGCACAGCTGGTCACATCCGACAAGGTGGGTGCCATGAACCGCGCCATTCAGGCCGCCGCGACCGTGGCGCAACCATGGCTGGGCCTGGTGGATGCCGGCCGGACCGCCGAAGCGTGGTCCCAGCTTTCCGTCGTGCTCCGGCAGGACTCGGCGACCGCCTGGCTCGCAACACTCACGCCACCCACCGGGCGACCGTACAGCGTGGTACGTCGCGAGGTACTGTCGATGCAGTACTCGACGCACCGGCCACCCTATCAGTACCCCGAGTTCGTGCGGTTTGAGTTCGCGGTGAAGTACAACAATGAGACACTGGGAGGAGAGGAGCTGGTGGTGGTTCGGGACCAGGATGGAATCTGGCGGATCGGAAACTATGCCCGGCGCGCGGGCCCGTACCAGACGATTCCGGGTGATCCTCCCGGCACCAACGTGCCGCCTGGTGCCACCAACATGCCGCCGGCCGCCACCGGTACCCCGGGCACCCGGTACTGAGGAGGGGCTTACTGCGAGGTGGTGGAGTCCACCCTCACCGACACGCCAGCTCTTGTCGGCCGACACGTTCACCGTCTTGCCCTTCTTGTCCTTGACGTGAATCACCGCGCCATTGCTGTCTGCCGTGATGTTCACGATCTCGCCGCTGTCACCGATCACGTTGGTGATCACGCCGTGCTCGCTGTCCACCGTGACGCTGGCCTGTTTCTGCAGCTCGCTCAGCGCCGCCTTGCTCGCGCGAATCGGTCGTGTCATGCCGACCGGCTCGAGCCGCACCTCGCCGATCGACTGGAGACCCGTCTCGCCCGGTGAGGAGCAACGAAATCCGTCCTTCAGGTCGACCGCGTCGGGATTGCTGGGCACAAGGTCGCAGCCGGCGAAACGGCTGGCGCTTGCGGGATTGTCGAGCATCACCACGGCCCGCACGGTGAGCGGTCCACCATGCTTGGGCCGCTGCATCCGCACGTTCAGCAGCTGGCCCATGGTGGTCCCGTCGAGGATGAACGGTATCGGCCGGTCAATGTGGGAGAAGGCCTCCGCCAGTTGCGCCTCGACCTGCGGCTTCACGTCGTACGCGAGTGAGCTCAGGCCGTCACGAGTGGAGCGCAGGCCCTTCAGGAGCAGCATGCCCAGGGCAAAGATGACGAGTGCGCCGACGGCAGCGCGGGTCCAGATCGAACGCATGGAAACCTCCCAGCACGAAATTCAGGTATTCGGTTCCCAGCACCGTACGGCCCGGCGCTAGTCGGTGTTTCATGATGAGACGCAAAAACGATGGGGGCGGACCAATGGTCCGCCCCCGGCTCCCGTCCAGACGGGGCGGATCAGCGCATGATATTGAGTGTCATGCGGTTGGATCGCCGTCCCCGAAGCAGCATCAGGCCTACCGCAAACACCACAATGGCCACCAGTGCAACCAGGATGACCTTGGCCCAGTCCGTCCCGGGCTGGGCGGGTTCGGCCGGCTGGTCCTCGGAAACCGTGCCCAGAATGGCCTCCACCTCGGCGTTTGCCTCCGCCAGGTAACGATCATGGGCCAGTGTCTCGGCCCGCGGTGCACTCATGTTGCGCTCCGTCATGAATTCAATTGTTCGCGGTCAATCGACCGAAAGCCCGATCGGGTGACCCGACCGTGCGGTCCGCTTCCCGCTCGCGCTCTGATCCACGCCCGAGCCAGAGGGCGGCGGCGGCGATGGCGCACCAGGAGAGGACCAGGAGTGCCACCAGCCCGAAGACCCAGCCCACGGGACCGAACGGCAGCCGGTGCAGTCCGACGGCAAGCCACCAGAACACCATCAGGCTCGACGCCATCCCCAGGAACAAGCTCAACAGCCCCGAGGTCCGGGCGGCAACGCCGGGGATGGATGGGAGAGGCAGCGGCGCTGATACGGCCTGCCGGGCCCGCCACCAGGCCAGCGCACCACCAAAGACCGCCAGCGCGATCGAACCCATCTGCCAGCCAACGCTTCGCTCGTCGCCAGCCAGCAGCCAGCGGGTAGGCGGGAGGTTGACCAGGCCCGCCCACAGGAGCAACAGGCCACCCACTACGGCGGTGACATTGAGGTAAAAGGCGGTGCGCATCCAGACTCCAGAAGGGAATTGTGTCCGACTGCATCCTAGCGCGTTTTACTCCCGGACGGGAGGTCCCTTGACTCGAAACGGCACCGGGGCGGCCCTGGTGGGCCGCCCCGGCACCCCCGGTGTGCCGGGAGTTCCTACTGAATCGCGTTCATCATGTCGAAGATCGGGAGGTACATGGCGACCACCATGCCGCCCACCACCACGCCGAGCACCACGATCATGACCGGCTCCATGAGGGCGAGCAGCGCGCTCACCGCCACGTCGACCTCTTCGTCATAGAAGTCGGCGATCTTGCTCAGCATTTCGTCGAGACCACCGGTCTGCTCGCCAACGGCGATCATCGAGATCACCATGGGCGGGAAGACCTTCGACTTGTCGAGCGGCGCGGCGATGGTCTCACCGCCGGCGATCGAGGCCCGCGACTCCATCACTGCGTCATGAATGACGCGGTTGCCCGCTGTCTTGGCCGTGATCTCCAGGCCGTCGAGGATGCTGACGCCGGACGAGATCAGCGTGCCGAGCGTACGGGTGAAGCGGGATACCGCGGACTTGCGGATCACGTCGCCCAGCACCGGCGTCTTGAGCATGAAGCCGTCGATCTGCTTCTGGCCCGCCGGCGTCGCGTAGTAGCGCTTGGTCCCGAACCAGATGGCGAAGCCGGTGGCGAGGATCAGCCACCAGTAGCTGGTGAGGAAGCTCGACATGCCGATCACGATACGGGTCGGGAGCGGCAGTTCCATGTTCACCGAGGCGAACATCTTGGAGAATGTCGGGATCACGAAGATCAGCAGCACCGTGATGGCGATGACGGCCACGCTCATGATGACCACCGGGTACACCATGGCGCCCTTCACCTTCCGGACCAGCGCGTCGTTCTTTTCCATGAACGTCGCGAGGCGGAGGAGAATCGTGTCCAGGATGCCGCCGTGCTCGCCGGCCGCGATCATGTTCACGTAGAGGTCGGTGAAGGCGTTCGGGTGCTTCCGGAACGCGTCGGCCAGCGTGTTGCCGGCCTCGACGTCGAACACCACCTGGCGGGTCACGTCCTTCAGGGTGGCGTTCTCGGTCTGCTTGCTGAGGATGTCCAGGGACTGGACCAGCGGCAGGCCGGCGTTGATCATCGTCGCGAACTGTCGCGTGAAGATCACGATGTCGTGGGTGCTGACCTTGGACTTGCCGAACGAGAAGCTCAGCTTGATCGGCTTGGGGGCTTCCCGGAGACTCACCAGCATCATCCGGTTCTTCCGGAGGTATGCGGTGACGTCGTCCTTCGAAGGGACGTCGAGCTGTCCCTTCTGGATCTGCCCCGTGGTCGGGTTGCGTGCGGTATAGTCGAAGAGCGGCATCGGTCCCTCTCCCGGTTAGCGGCGTCCGCCGCTGCTGGTAGCCTTCCCGGACGGCGCCGAGCCGATCTCCTGGTCGTCGAGAGGCTTCTCGCCGATCATGCGGAGGAACTCGTTCGGGTCCGGTGACACCCGCAGGCACTCTTCCTGAGCCACCTCGCGGTTCATGTACAGCTGGTACAGCGAACTGTTCATCGTCTGCATGCCGTGCTTCTGGCCGGCCTGCATGGACGGTAGATCTGGTGCACCTTGTCGTCGCGGATCAGCGCCCGGATGGCGGGCGTGCACACCATGATTTCGGTGGCCATGACCCGGCCCTTCCGCGCGCCCGCGGCAGCAGCGTCTGTGTCAGCACGCCCTCCAGCACGAAGGCCAGCTGGGCCCGGACCTGGGTCTGCTGGCTCGACGGGAAGACGTCGATGATGCGGTTGATGGATTCCGCCGCCGAGTTGGTGTGCAGCGTCGCCAGCGCAAGGTGGCCCGTTTCGGCGATGGTCAGCGCGGCGGCGATGGTTTCCAGGTCGCGCATTTCGCCTACCAGGATCACGTCGGGGTCCTCGCGAAGGCAGTACTTGAGCGCCGAGGCGAAGCTCTCGGTGTCGGTGCCGACCTCGCGCTGGTTCACGATGCAGCTCTGGTGCCGATGGATGAACTCGATCGGGTCTTCAATCGTCACGATGTGACACTTCCGCTCCTCGTTGATCTTGTCGATGATCGCCGCCAGCGTGGTGGACTTGCCGGATCCGGTCGGGCCGGTGACCAGGATCAGACCCCGCTGCTTCTCGGCCAGCTTGGCCACGACCGGCGGGCAGCCCAGCTCGCGGAAGGTGCGCACGCTGAACGGGATCATGCGGATGGCCACCGACACGCAACCGCGCTGCTTGTAGGCGTTGCCGCGGAAGCGCGCCAGGTTCTTGATGCCGAACGAGAAGTCCAGCTCGTCCTCGGTCTCGAACCGCTTCTTCTGGTTCTCGGTGAGCACGGAGTAGGCGAGCGAGAGCGTGTCTTCGGGTGTCATCACCTCTGTCGCACGGTTCGCGTTGGTGATGTCGCCGTCCACGCGGAGTTTCGGGCGCTCGCCCTGCGGTCAGATGGAGGTCGGAGGCTCGCTTCTCGATCATTTCCTCGAGCAGGACCCGGAGGTTGACGTCATCGCTGCGGTCTCCTTCTTACGACTTCTTCAAGCGTGGTGACGCCCTTCGTCGACCTTCACCATGCCGTCCATGCGGAGCGTCAGCATGCCCTCTTTGACTGCGCTGAGTCACGCATCTCGCTGGAGGCATCGCCCCGGAGGATCATCTGGCGGACGGCGGGCGACATCACCATGACCTCGTACAGGCCGACGCGGCCCTTGTAGCCAGGCCACCGCACGCCTCGCAACCCTGGCCGCTCATAAAGGGAACTGGCCCGGGCCTCTTCAAGATCCCATGCCGAGCGAAAGCAGGACGTCGTCCGGTATAGGTCGTCGGGCGCCTTGCACTGCTTGCAGATCCGGCGGACCAGCCGCTGGGCCACGACCAGGTTGACGGCACTGGCAACGTTGAACGGCTCGATGCCCATGTCAATCAGACGCGTGATCGTGCTGGGCGCGTCATTGGTGTGCAGCGTCGAGAGCACCAGGTGGCCGGTGAGCGCGGCCTTGATCGCGATGCCGCCGGTCTCCAGGTCTCGAATTTCGCCGATCATGATGATGTTGGGGTCCTGTCGCAGGAACGCCTTGAGGGCGGCCGCGAAGGTGAGCCCGATGTCGTTGCGCACCTGGACCTGGTTGATCCCCATCAGGTTGTACTCGACCGGGTCCTCCGCCGTCATGATGTTCGTCTCGATGGTATTGATGCGCGACAGCGCCGAGTACAGCGTGGTCGTCTTGCCCGAGCCCGTGGGGCCGGTGACCAGCACCATGCCATACGGGATTCAGGATCGCCTTGAGCAGGTCGGCCTCGGCCTTGGGCTCGAAGCCGAACTTCGAGAGGTCGAGGGTCAGGTTGCCCTTGTCGAGGATTCGCATCACGATCTTCTCGCCGAACAGCACCGGCAGGGTCGAGACGCGGAAGTCGATGACGCGATTGCCCATCTTGAGCTTGAGGCGGCCGTCCTGGGGCACCCGCCGCTCGGCGATGTTGAGCTGGGAGAGGATCTTCACGCGGCTGGTGAGCGCCGCCCGCAACTTGAGCGGTGGCTTCATCACCTCGATCAGCGCGCCGTCGATGCGGTAGCGGACCCGGATCTCGTGCTCGAACGGCTCGATGTGAATATCGCTGGCCCCGCGTCGCACGGCATCGGTCAGGAGCCCGTTGATGAGCTTGACCACCGGCGCATCGTCGATCTGCTCCCGGGTGGCGACCTCATCGTCCCGCTCTTCCACCACCTCGACATCGTCATCCAGCCCCTCCATGTCCTTCAGGAGGTTGGCCAGCTGCTGCTCGTTGCCGGCGGACTCGTAGTGACGCTCGATCAGGCTGCGCAGCGTGACCTCACCCGCGATGACGGGGAAGAGGTCGTACCGGGTGATGAACTTGAGGTCGTCGAGGAGTCCGTGATCGGAGGGGTCTGCCACCGCCACCGTCAGCGTGCGTCCCTCGCGCTTGAGCGGCAGCACGATGTGCTTGGCGGCTACTTCGGCCGGGATCAGCTTCAGCGTGCGTCGGATCAACCTCGAACTTGGTCAGGTCAACCGCCGGCATCCGGTAGTGCCGGGCCAGCAGCTTCGTGACCTCGAGTTCGGGGACGATTCCCTGCTTGGCGACGATGTAGCTCAGGCGGTGACGGCTCGCCTTGGCCTCGGCGTGTGCCGCCGAAAGCTGGTCGCGAGTCAGCAGACCTTCCTGCAGAAGGAGGCCGCCGAGAAAATCCACGCCTACCGCCACTGATGCCATGATCACCCTGCTGAGCCAGCGCCTAAGTGATTGATCTGATGCACGATACGTGGCGGTGGCAGGGTGCTGACAGCCCCGTCAGGGGTGCCCTGCTGCCGTCCAGATGCGGCGTGCAAGCGCAAGGCTGATGCCGGGGACCCGGGCGAGGTCGGGGGGACTGCGGAAGGGGCCCGCGCTGTCGCGAAAGGCGACGATGTGCTCTGCACGAACCCGGCCGATTCCCGGCAGCTGGTCGAGCTGGGCAACGGTGCCCTCGTTGAGCACGTCGCCCGGCGGGGCGCCAGGCCCCTCGGTTTTCCGGGAGCGCCGCCGCTCGGCCACCAGCGGGTCGCCAGCATGTATCGGCGCAGTGGCGACGCCGGCACGACCGGCCTTTCCGCGGGACCTCCGAGCGGTCTTGGACGTGTCCGCCGCGAGCCGGGACGCGACCGGCAATCAGGACATGCGGCAGCAACCGCTCCAGCATGGCCGGCCCGATACCGCGGACACGGGTCAGGTCGGAGGCATCGGCAAACGGCCCGCGAGTTTCGCGTTCCTCCACGATGCGGTGTGCCACCCCGGACCGACTCCCGGCAGCCGGGTGAGCTCCTGGACCGACGCGCGGTCGACGTCCACGCGCTCGGCCCGGCCCAGCGGCCGCGCAAGGCGGGCAAGACTGTCGCGCCGCGCGAGTACTTCCTTCGTGCTGGCACTGCCGACCAGGCGGACCTCACCTGGTGGCCGCGACGAATCGGCGATGGTCGCCCGCACGGCGTGACCGGCGAGCCCGACGCCGAGGAGCGCCAGGACGGCGCGATGTTCGGGAGACATGTACGCAAGGTGGGACCTTCATTCTTGCGTGGCGGCACCGGAAAGACGCGCGAGGCTACTTTCCCGCGCTGCCCGACAGCCTTATGACGGCCATGGCAACGTCCCCGACCGCTTGCAGGCTTTGCGCGCTCAGCTTGTCGGGCGTGTCATCGATCGTGTGCCAGAGACTGTTATTGCTGCCGTAGTCGAAGTCGATCAGGTCGATGGCGCGGATACCGGCCTGCTGCAGCGGCATGTGATCGTCGATCAGTGTGTGCTTGGGCGCCGCGATGAATACCTTCTCATAGCCCGCGATTTTCGCTGCTTCCCATACCCGCTCCACCACCTCGGGAGCGCCCAGCAGCGAGTTGCCCTCCTGGTAGATCTGCAGGTCCCGGTCACCGATCATGTCGAACAGCACCGCGAACAGCGGCTTGGGGCCGACCTGGTTCTTCGCGTAGTAGCGCGCGCCGAGCAGCGTCTCGGTCGAGTCCTCGAAACTGCCATAGTCCTCGCCATCCACGAACAGCAGGTCGACCCCAAGGGACGGCGGTGACTTCTTGAGCGCGTCCGCGACGCCGAGCAGGACCGCCACGCCCGAGCCGCCGTCATTGGCGCCCGGAATCGGGGTCTTCTTGTCCTCGGCCCGCACCGACTGCTCCGCCGTCGGGCGGGTGTCCCAGTGTGCCAGGTAGAGGATGCGCTCGGGAGCCGCCGGGTTGAAGCGCATCATGACGTTGTGCAGCGGAACCTTGACGCCTTTCGCGGTGACGTTGACCCAGTCCTGGATCACGACCGAGTCGGCCCGCGCATGGGACAGCGAGTCGAGCCAGGCCGCCATGCGGCGATGACCCTCGGTGCCCGGGACCCGGGGGCCGAAACCGACCTGCGTCTCGACATAGCGAAGCGCGGCGGCCCCGTCGAATTCCCGCGGCGGAGCCGGAGGCTGGCGATCGCAGCCCGCGCCGAGCAGGAGCAGGAGGACGGACCCGAGCGATCGCCAGTACATCATCGATAGTCCCCGGCGTAAAGCGAAAGGTTGAGTGAGGCGACCAGGAAGATCTGCGACGTCTTCCGGTCCAGGTTGCGGAAGTCGTTCAGCGTGTAGCCAAGCTGGAGGCCCGCCGTCAGGGTGGGGATGATATCGGTATCGATGCTGCCGCGATACTCCTGCCGGCGGGTATCCGAGATGCTCTGGCAGGTCGCGTCATTGGCGAGCGCCAGGCACTGGGTGGCAGACGACACCAGGACGCTGAACGCCGTTCGGGCAAGCTTCCGCTCCCTGCTCAGCGCGCGCGGCAACGGGAAAGCATAGGTCAGGCTGCCGTTGAGGTCTGACTGGTCCAGGTACGTGATGGACCCGTTGCTGGCCGAGGTCTGCCGCAGCAGGTTGAGGTTGCTCACCAGGGCGACGCCGTTCCGGAAGGTCAGGCTCAGTTCCGGCGAGAGGTTTCGTGTCTGGTTGGATACCACGGAAGTGACCGTGGGGCTGAGCGGCTGCGTGGTCGAGCCTTGTCGTTCCCGCCAGGTGGCAGCAACCGACAACAGGATCAGCGGTCCCCGGGGGAACGGATGGCTGAACCGGACCTGTCCCGATGGCCACTCCCGCTGGTACACCTGCGCCAGCCGCTGGTCGGATCCCACCAGTGAGTAGCGGTCGGTATTGGTCTCCGCATACAGCGCGGTGATCAGCAGGCCGAAGGGGAAATCGAGCCCGGTCTGCGCCTGGGTGGTAACCGTCTGCGATGCGCCAAGGGCGAGCTTGCCGTCCTGTACCAGGAAGTCGGACAGGCCCCCCAGGCCGAGGATGTAGCTCAGCGAGGGATCGAAGGTCGCGAGGTCGTAGGTCGACGTGCGCGCGGTGCGGTAGCTGACGTCGAGTGGACGGAACCGCCGGATCATGGCACCAGCGGTGGACGAGTCGCCCAGCAGCTGCCGCAGCCCGCGTCCGTAATCAATCGAGACGGAGAGGTCGTTGGCCCGCAGGTTGGAGTAGGTCTGCGGCAGGACGAACGCGCCCGCGGTGTCGCCGTCGACCTGGACCACCTGCCGGCTGTTCAGGTAGCGGTTGAGCACGAAGTTGCTGGAGGTCGAGAAGCGCGGCCGGAACCAGGAGGCGATCCGCGGCGCCACCGTGAAGTTGGTGGCGGAGGTCTGGTCCCGCTCCACGCCGACGTCGATCCCGAGAAGGTTCTCGCGTGACGCCGTGGCGAGTCGAGCCAGCGACGTCGTGTCGCCGTAGTTGCGCAGGTCTCGCGTGCTGGCAATGTCGGCCGTGAACGACAGCATCCCGATCGGCTGCCAGGTGATGCCCGCGGCATTGCGCCAGACATAGTTGAGCGCCAGCGCCGGCACGATGCTCAGGTCCGACTGGAGTGCTACCGGCGAATTGTACGAGAAGAAGTTCGTTTCCTCCCGCACCAGTCCGCTGCGCAGCCGTATCCCCGTCGGCAGCAGGTTGTACGATGCGTTCATCAGGCTGTTGCCGAAATCACTGTTGCGCATCCATCCCGGCATGCTCGCCACCAGCTTGCGCAGGTTGAAGCGGTGACCGGGGCGCACGACCGAGACCTGGTACGACAGCGCCGCGTTGTAGTTGTTGGTGTACGCGTTGGACAATTCCGTCTGCGCCTGCCCGTGCAGGTAGCTCCCGGTAAACGAGAGCGGGTCGGCCAGCAGGTGCACCCAGCGGTTCCCCCCCAGCGCGGAACGGCGGATCAGCAGGTTGACCGTTGTCTGGCTGGCGTTGGGCTTTCGAAGTCCCGGCACTGCGGCGGCGACGATATCGCTGCCGGTCAGCAATTGTGGATCGATCGCGGTGTTCGAATAGGTCAGGTTGAGCGGCATGAGCAGCCCGACCCTGGCGGGCAGGAACCGGTCGATGCGGACATCCGCGCCGGTCTGCAACCCGCTGGTCGTCTTGAACGTCGGCTGCTCACCCAGCTGCCGGAACTGCCCGTTCACGTTGGACAACAGGATGGAGAAATCGAATGCATCTCCGGCCGTGAGCCGGCCGTCCACCGCCCACGCGGTGCCCATGGTGGTGATCGGCTCCGCCAGGGTCACGTCGTCCACCCACATTTCGGTCGAATCCGATACGCCGCTCGCCACCCGGATGATGCCGGTCGAGAGTCCCTGCGCGGCGGCCAGGTTGGGCGGGTTGGTCAGCGGATCGAGGATGTGGACGATGTAGCCGCCCTGACAGGCGACGTAGGCCAGGGGATTGCCGCCGCAGACGGCGGCACCCGACGGCGGCAAGCCCTGCAGGACGCGGCTCTCGATCTGCGCGCGCAAGGCGGTCCAGATCGCGAGATCCACCGTGACCTGCGGATTCCAGGCCTCCTCCCCGCCGACACTCCGGAGCGGACCCTGGTACATGTAGAAGTTGTTGTCGTCGCTTTCGACCTTGATATAGCCCTGCAGCAGTCCGGTTTCCCATCCCGGCAGGTTGTGCGCGCCACGCATCCATACCCGGAGCTGCTTGTACGAGAGGAAGCGCTGCGTGCCGGAGGGAAACCGGAAGTACGCCTCGGCACGCGTCCCCTGCGCCAGCTGCCGCGCAATGATGCGGAGCGACTGCTCGTTGATCTGGGTGCCAAGGTCCTGCGCCGTCGGGTTGACGCTGGCCAGCGAGGCAATGACACCGGGCGGCGGTACGTACCCGAGGTCGGACTTGTCGAGCGTGGAGACGGTGGTGACCACGACGCTGCCGGAAGGCTCCGCCTGCGAGCCCGAGATGCCGGCAATCGGTGTGCTTGCGCGTGCCACCCACGGTGCGCCCACGAAGCGGAGCTGCGACAGCGCAAAGCGTGCGACGATGTCGGTTGGCGCGCCCGGTGCCACCAGCGTCATCCGGAGCGCCTGCACCAGCCTGATGTTGGGCGAGCCGATCGTCGCGGTGGGCGAGCGCAATGGCACGCGATAGAGCGTCCAGCCGGCACCCGTCTGCGGATCCTGGACGCCCTTGCGCACGACAAAGGTGGTGTCGGCCAGGTTCACTACATAACGGAAGACATTGTCGTTGGGCCCCTGGGCATTGAGGACGTTGTCGCCATTCAGGTCCTCGGTGTCGAGGAAGCCGTTGCCGCGGGTACAGCGCGATCCCAGGTCGCCCCAGGGAAAGATCTGCACCGTCTTGCCCAGTACGGTCTGGCAGAGTGGATAGGCGGGGTCGGTCGTCCCGTCGGGCAGCAGCATCGGGGGAATGTCCCCCAGGATGCCGATGTCGTCCGTCTGTGCGTTGAAGACGCCGCTCGGTTCCCGCTCGGTATTGAGCACGCCCACCCCCACGTACTGCCGCCCGACGTAGAGGGAGTCGCTGCCCGTCACCCTCAGGCTGACCGGCGCCAGGGCAAGCGCGTCCTCGTTCACCGTGCCCAGGTCGAACACCAGGTTCACGCCGGCGCTCGCCGCGCTTTTCGCCGCGTCATTGTAGAGCCAGAATTCGATGAAGGTGTTGTTGGTGAAGTCGACGCCCACGGTGCTGATCGCAGTCTGCATCGATCTCCAGCGTGGCGTGCCCGGTCGCGGCGGCAGGGTCCAGAGCGAATGGTTGTTCTGCTGCACGACGCCGCCGGCCGTGTCGGCGTGCAGCGTGAGGAACATCACCGTTTCCGGCACGAGCGAGCGGCCCACGGTATTGACGTTCGGGTCGATGTCCTGGGGAAAGAACTGCACGACCTGCCCGTTCGCGCCCGGAATGAGGTTCTGCCAGATCATCTGCACCGCATCGAGACTGTCGAACTGCGTCCCCAGCCCGAGCAGCGGGTCGAGGCCGGCCGTCGACTGCGGCACGCTGCCGTACTCCCACGCCGCCGTCCCGAGCGGGACGGCGTCACCCGAGATGCCCTCGAACTCCTCCAGGTACGCCTGCCCCGTCCGGTTGGGGTCCGGCTGGGTGAACGCGAACTCGCCGTTGAAGTCGAGGAAGACCTCGGAGGAGCCGGTGTGGTTGGTGATGGACTTCACCAGCTTGGCGAGCCCGGTCGGCTTGAAGTGCAGGTCGACGTTGGCACCGGCGATCAGGTTGGCGCTGGCCTCGAAGCCCAGCTGCGGGCGGGAGAACGCCGACGATTGCTGCTGGTAGATCCCGACGAGATTCACGCCGCCGAGTCGTCCCAGGTCGTAGTGCGACGTGAGGCCGAAGATGGAGGTCGGCGCGACCGCGAATACGCCGCGCTCCTCGAACCGGGCCGTGATCTGGACCACGCCCGTGCCGAACAGCTGGTCCGGGTTGAGGAAGGACACGAGGCCGGTCTCGTACGCGATCGTGTAGTCGGTGCCGCGCAGGAGCAGGCGCCCGGCGATGTAGAGTTTTTCCGAGCCCTCGAGGATCTGCAGCGCGTTCAGGTTGAGGGTGCTGCGGTCGCCCGATCCGACGGAGTTGTAGCGGAGCCGGAACTGGTACTTCGACGGAGGCCCCTGCGAGAAGAGCAGGTAGATCGGTGTCTGGTAGAGCGAGTCGTCCAGTTCGGTCGGGCCCAGCGCCGCATTGTTCGCAAAGGGCCGCACGTTCGGAAAGGCGAGATACTGCTCCCGCACGATCTGGTCGGCGCCGGGGTCGCGCGATCGTGGAAAGAGCCGGTTGTCGCGATCGAACGTGTTCTGGTCCGTCGGCACCGAGAGGCCGAGTGCCGCCAGGTACGTGGTGAACGAGCTCGGCGGCAGCGGCCGCTCCGACCGGTTGAGCGACAGGTTCACCTGCAGCGTCAGTGGATCGAGGTCCTGGCCGGCCACGCGATAGAACTGGCGCATTTCATGGTAGAACGACGGCTGGGTGTTGGCGACCTGCGGCTGCACGATCATCCGGAGCGTGTCGACCGTCGCGCAGGTCGTGCCGGCGTTCGGCTTCGGCACCGATGGAAAGCTGCCGACCTGCAGGCCCGACTCGGTGACGTAGCTGACGGCGATGTAGTCGGCCTTCGTATCGACCTTCTGCGACAGCGCCAGCCAGAGTCCGGAGGGATCGACGTAGTAGTCGGCCCCGAGCACCAGTGGCTGCCACGCCACCGGCCCGTAGCTCGCCCCCGTGGGTCCCTGGAAGGCGCAGGCCGGGATACCGCCCAGGTTGGGATCGATGCCGCTGGTCAGCTGCGGCACGCGATAGCGGTACACCCGGATCTGCACCGGCCGGATGGTGGGCGACACGGTGAGCGTGTCGAGGCTCAGTACGTCGATCGCAGGATAGTGCGGCAGGGTCCGCGGGTCCGTGATCCAGAAGAACCTGCCGTACTCGAAGTCGAGGTCACGTGCCACGCGATCCTGCGGGGCGGTCGTGGTCTGGCCGATGGTGTAGACGCGATCGCCGACGGCACTGCCCTTCTGCGTGGCGGCGAGGGCCTGGACCTGCAGCTGACCGAACTCGAACTGCGCGTTGATGCCGAAGTTGTTGGTGGGGATCGATGCGGTCAGGAAGCGCGAGGAAGGAGGACGGAAGGAGACGCTGCCGATCTCGATGCGTCGAATCGGCTCGTCCTCGAGTCCCTCGTAGTAGACCTGGATGATGTTACTGTTCTGGTAGTCGCGCTGCGTATCCCAGTCGGCATTGACGCGAAGTCGCTGGCCGATGACGCCGCCCGCCTTGATGCTGAGCTGGTTCTCCAGTCGCGGGCCCGGTGATGTCGCCGCGACATCCGCTGGATGGATCACTCAGTGCAGCCGGAGTGCACTTGAGGTTCTGCAGCCGGTCGGCTCGCAACTCGAGCCGGATATTTCCATCGATCGTGAGGTCGACGACATTCCGGTTGATGCCGAAGAGTCCCTTGCGCTGCAGCGCCTCCTGGGTCGAGTCCGCGGCCTGCTGGTCGAGGCCATACAGGCTCAGCATCATCTGGTCCTGCGCCCGCGATCCCTCGATCGAGTCGATCCTGGCCGAGACGCTGGCCTGCCAGGCCGTGGCGGCGGCGCCCGGCAGGGGACGGGGCCCAAGCAGCCAGGGCGATTGAAAGGCCCGGGGCATTTGCAGCGTGAGGGGCGGGGCCGCAATGCGTGCCCGAACCCCCACGCCAGCCACGATCGTGGTGTCGGAGTGCATCGCCGGGACGCTATCATCTTGCGCAGCCGCCACGGCAGGACAGAGGGCGAGGATGCCGAGGGCGAGAAGAAGGCGCGCCACGCTCAGGAGGCCACTTCGATCGTCATAAGTGGTTAGGATTCCTGAACATAACCCGAGGTCTGGCACCCAACAACCGAGCTTCGGAGCCCCTTCATCCCCGTGCGCGTCCTCTCCCGGTATCTCCTCCGCCAGCTAGTACTTCCATTCCTGTTCGGGCTCCTCGCGCTGACCGGGGTGATGCTGCTGAATGTGATCAGCAGGAAGTTTGGCCAGTTGGTCGGGAAGGGGCTACCCACATCCGTCATTGGCGAGGTGTTCCTTCTCAGCATCCCGTTCATCCTGGCGATGAGCCTGCCACTGGCCGTGCTGGTCGCGACGCTCTACGCCTTCAGCCAGCTGGCGGGGGACAGCGAAATCACGGCAATGCGGGCTGGCGGCGTGAGCACCATCGGCATGCTGCGGCCGGTCCTGGGCTGGGCCATCGTGATGGGCCTGCTGACCTTCGCATTCCTGGATCAGGTGCTTCCTCGCGCGAACGCGCGACTGCGGAATCTCTATCTCGACATCGGGCGGAAGAAGCCCACTTTCACGCTCGCCGAGAACGTCGTCAACCCGGTGCCGGGATCACAGTACTTCCTGCGCGCCAGCCGGATCGAACCCGGCACGGGACGGCTGCGCAGCGTGTCCATCTACGATGTCGGGAAGGCCGACCGTCGCCGGATCATCTACGCCGACAGCGGCGTCATGGGCACGAGCGCGAATGGCCGGGACATGATCCTGCGGCTGTTCGATGGCACGGTCCAGCAGGTGACCGCCGCCGACCGGCCTGCCTTCCAGCACACCGCCTTCGCGACCCAGGAGATCGTCTTCAAGGACGTCGCAGACCAGCTGGAACGGAGCGACCAGCAGCTCGATCGGGGCGACCGTGAAATGAGCACCTGCGAACTCATGGGGGTCGTGGACAGCGCGCACGACGAAATGCGCGAGGCCGGCAAGCTGCGGGGAGACCTGACCCGTTCGGATCTGCTGGTGCTGCTGGGGCGGACGCCCGATCCGCTGCCACCGGAATCTCCAGGGCCACGCGGCGCACTTCATCCTGGTGGATATTGCCCGGCGTTTGCGGCGATCGCCGGGGCATTGCAGGGTAGGACGGACAAGCCACCACCGGCTGCACAGGCCAATTTGACCCAGCCGCCGCCCGCGCCGGCGCCCGCGCCGGGTGCAGTTCGCCTGAGCAATAACGGGACAGTCGCGTCGATCATCGACCAGCAGCGCAACGCCGAGCGCCGCGCCAACCGCTATCGGGTCGAGGTGCACAAGAAGTGGTCCCTCGCCTTTGCCGCAATTCCGTTCGTGCTCCTGGCCGTCGTCATGGCCCTGCACTTCCCCCGCGGGGGCATGGGACTGGTCATCGGGGGCGGGATGTTCGTCTACAGCATCTTCTACGTCGGCCTCACGGCGGGCGAGACCCTGTCGGACCGCGGCATCCTGTCGCCCGCCCTGGCGATGTGGTCGCCCAACATCATTCTCGGGGGCATCGCCCTGATCGGCCTCGCGCGCGTGAATCGCCAGTCCGGCTCGTCACGTGGCGGCGGCCTCACTGAATGGTTGAACCGCCTGGTCGGGCGCGCGGAGACCGCGTAGATGTTTCCGTCGCTGCTCGATCGATACGTCCTGCGCAACTGGTCGCGGCTCTTCTTCCTCACGATCCTCGGCTTCCCGATCGTCGCGACGATGATCGACCTGACCGACCGGCTCAAGACCCTGCTGGATCGCGGCATCCCGGTCCGGTCGATTTCACTTGGCTATTTCTACCTGCTCCCGGAAAAGATCTTCGAGATCATCCCCGCCGCCGTGCTCGTGGCGACCGTGTTCACCGTGGGCAATCTGGGGCGCCATTCGGAACTGACCGCGGCGAAGGCGGGCGGCATCAGCTTCCACCGCCTCATGCTGCCGATCTACCTGGGCGCGGTGCTGGCCGCGGGGCTCTGCATCATCGTCGAGGAACTCGCGCCGGCCGCCACCGAGAAGAAGATCGTGCTCCACGGCGAACGGGTCGGTGGCAAGGGGATGCGCTACAACTTCGTCTATCGGGCGGAACGAGGATGGGTCTACACCGTCCGTACGCTCGACTCGCGCACGCATCGCATGAACGACGTCGTGCTGAGCCGCCAGGGGACCGGCGAGCAATACCCGTCGCTCGCGCTGACGGCCGACAGCGCCACCTGGGACAGCACGGGATGGCGGCTCTGGAACGGGTCCAGCCGATCGGTCGCGAGCGGCGAGGAGCAGGCAAGCTTCCGCTTCACCTCCATGCGGCTGCGCACCATGACCGAGCTCCCGGCGGACCTGCTGGCAGAGCCGCGCCGCCCCGAGGAAATGCGCTACGCCGAGCTGGGCCGGTACATCGATGCGGTGGAGCGATCGGGCAGTGACTCGGGGAAGCTGCGCGTCATGCGCGCCCTCAAGTTGGCTGTGCCGGCGACCTGCATCATCATCGCCCTGTTCGGCGCACCGCTCGCGATGACCTCCTACCGCGCCGGCACCGCCATTGGCATCGGCATCAGCCTCGGCACCACGATCATCTTCCTGCTGCTGGTGCAGCTGTCGCAGGCACTGGGTGGTTCCGGCGTCGTGACGCCCGAAGTGGCCGCATGGCTCCCGAACATTCTGTTCGGCTTCACCGCCCTCGTACTGCAGTTCCGCGTGCGCACCTGATCAGAAGGCGAACCGCCACTTGGCGCCGAGCTGCAGCGTCCAGCGCGACAGGGTCTGGCTGTAGATCGTGCGCTCCACCACCGCCGGGGCGGTGAACCGGTAGATCGGCCGGTTGTTCGCCACGTCGTAGCCCGCTACGCTCAGGTAGGACGGTCCCTCCTCGAACGCGCTCACCTGCCTGAACAGTCCCCAGCTGCTGCTGAGCAGGTTCAGCACATTGAAGATGTCGAGCGACAGCTCGATCCCGGACCCCTTCACCTGCGGTGTCGTCCAGCCGATCCGCATGTTGAAATAGTTCGACCAGGGATTCCGGCAGGAGTCGCGCGGCAGCATGCCGCCGCGCGCGGCCGCGAGGCACTTCTGGCTGCCGATGAATGCCTGCATCGAGTCATACGCCGTGGCGCTCGTGAGCGTGATCTGGCCCGGATCGCGTGGCACGAAGACGAGGTCGTTCCCGGCGATGCCATCGGCGTTCGCATCGCCTGACGTGCCCCCGGGGCCGGAGTTCACCACCCAGCCATAGGGAGTTCCCGAATACCCGGTGTAGAAGATCGAAAGGTCGAAGCCCAGCGGAAGGTTGGCCGTGCCGGTCAGCGTCACCTTGCTGGGCACGTCGAACGCCGATGTCGTCACGCTGCGATCGGCGATGGTGCCGTCGCCGATCGACGCGAACTGGAAATTGGAGAACGCCTGGCTCGACGTCGCCGAGATCTGGTCCGTGGTATGGGAGTACGTGTACGCTGCACTCGCCTGGAACCACCGGGAGAAGCCGCGCTGGACCTGCACGGTACCGCCGAGCGTCTGGCCCGCCGAGGTATTGGTGTGATAGATGGCGTTGGTCACCGCATTCGTCAGGCGGAGCGGTGTCGCGCGCCCGGTGACCGGGTCGATGACCCCGTAGATCGCCCGCCCCTCGCTGGACAGTGTCGGTGACTGCGTCAGGTTGGCGTCCTGTACATAGATCTGGTTCACCTGCTTCGCATAGTACCCATCGAGCGTCAGGATGAAGCCGCCGCCCAGGCGCTGGTCCAGGCCGAGTGACGCCCGGAAATTCTGCGGATACTTGAAGTTCGGGTTGAAGTAGTCCACCTCGCCCGCGACCGCACTGGGCAGGCCCGTGCGACAGGCGGTCGGCTGGGCACTGGGGTCCGGCGTGAACGCCGGCGTGTCGATGCCGCTGCAGGTCAGCTGGATGTAGTCTGCACCCGTATTGGTGAACGAGTTGGCCATCCACACGTAGGGCGGCCGGCCGGAGAAGATGCCGATGCCGCCGCGCACGATGGTGTTGGACCGCCCGCTCACGTCCCAGTTGAACCCGAGCCGCGGCGACCAGAGGATGTTCGCGTTGGGATAGTCGCCGGTGTTGATCGGCAGTGCCGGGTCGTTGACCAGCGCCGGGTTGGTCCTGGGACTGTTGATGAGGGGGATATCGGCGCGAACCCCAAGCGTGATGGACACGCGCTCGGACGGCGACCATAGATCCTGCACGTACAGCCCGAACTGCTGCGCCCCGATCAGGGCGATCGGACCCTTGGGCTGCAGCTCCGTCGGCAGGCGGCGCTGGAACGCCGTGGGAAGCCCCGCTTCCAGGCTGTCGAGGCTGTTGAATGCCCAGACTCCGATGCTGGCCTGGTTGAACGCATTGTCGAAGGCGAAGAATTCGCTCTGCGTGCCGGCAGTGAAATGGTGCGCGCCGGTGCCGAACGAGAAATTGTCCGCGACGGAAAAGATGTTCTGGTTGAGGCTGTTGGTCTGCGAGAAGCGCTCCGCTCCCGCCGCGAGCCACGACGTCGCCGCACCGATGTTCCCCACCGCCGTCAGGATCAGGGGTGAGTTGACCGGCAGTGCGCGGGAGTCACGCACCGTCTGGTAGCCGGCCAGGAACTCGTTGGACATGCCCTGCCCGAACTCGGCGGCCCACCGCGCCCGGAAGCTGTTGACCTTGCCGACCTGCACGTATCCGCTGTTCGACAGCTGCCAGCCGTCGCGCAGCCGCCCGGTGACCGAGACACCAGTCGGGTTCCGGATGTACGAGTCCAGGTCGGCATCGGCATAGTTGTACGACAGGTCGAGCAGGCTCGATTCGCCCGTGTTGATCGTGAGCTTGGCCAGGACGTTGCCCAGCGGGTTGTTCACGTTCGGCGTACTGGCGTTGCCCACGTTGGTGATGCCGTAGCCTGCCAGCAGCTGCGCGAACGTGTTCACCGTCGCCGTGGTGAAGCCCGTGTTGGCCATGTCGGTCGCGTCGTTGCCCGTCAGGTTGAACGGGGATGCAAAGCCGGATTCCTTCGACTGGAAATCGGCAGCCACAAAAAAGTGAACCTTGTCCTTCACGATCGGGCCGCCAAGGGTGCCGCCGTACTGCCAGAGATCGAGGCTGGTGAAGGTCGGGTCGTCGCGATACCCGGCGAGGCTCTTGCTCTGGTGATATCCGAAGAAGGAGCCGATGAACCGGTTCGTGCCCGACTTCGTGATGCCGTTGACGAGGCCACCGGCGAAGTTGCCCTGTCGCACGTCGTACGGGGCCACCATGATCTGGAATTCCTGCACGGCCTCGATCGAAATCGGGCGCGCACCCGCCTGTCCGCCGGGGACGCCGGAGGCGGCCAGGCCAAAGAGATCGTTGTTGACCCCGCCGTCGATCTGCAGGTTGTTGTAGCGGTTGTTCTGCCCGGCAACGGAGGTGCCGACCACCTGCGGGGAGCTGTTGATCAGGTCCGAGAAATTCCGCCCCTGCAGCGGCAGGCTCTGGATCGCCGTATCGCCCACGATCTGCGAGGGACCGGTGCGGCTGGGATTGAGGAGCGGATCCTGTGCCTGCGCCGAGACCTGCACCTCCTCGAGCTGCACCACTGTCGGGGCCAGGATCACGTCACGGGTCTGGCGGTCGCCCAGCGTCAGCGTGAGGCCCTGCCGTACCGTGGGTGTGTAGCCCAGTGCTCGTGCGGTAAGCTGGTATCCCGGCCCCGGGACGATGTTCTCGAACTGGTACCGGCCATTGCTGCGGGTGGTGGTCGAATAGGCCTGGCCCGTCTGGGTGTTCCTGAGCTCGATGCTCACTCCGTCGACCGGGGTGCCGGCGCCCTCCTGGATCACGGTTCCCTGCACCGCGGCTCCAGTCACGCCCTGGGCGTGAGCCTCGCCGGCCGCGAGCAAGAGAAGCCCCGCGGCCCAGCAGAGCGCGGCTGAACAGATCCACCGTGTCATTGTGATCATCCCTGGCACAGCGCGCGCGGGCAGGGCGGGACCGGCTCGGGCGACCCGTGGCGACAAGTAGGCAAGCGTATATGGACCAAGATGTTAGCTTCGGGAGAAGTTACCGCTCGCCCGCACCGCGTCAAGCGGCTTCTGCGCCCAATTACCAACCGGAGACCCGTCAGGTCGGCCGGAACCCCGACGGTTGACACTGCCCCGACCGGAGTCGTTCTTTGGGGGCCGCATCGACCGGGTGTGGCGCGCCATTTTCTGGAGCCGGACCTTGCAGAGCAAGACCCCATCCCTGTTCGCCGATCTTGTCACGCTGACCAAGCCACGGATCATCTCGCTGCTGCTCGTCACGACAGTCGCGCCGATGTTCATGACCGATCGCGGATTGCCGTCGGTGTCACTCGTTTTCTGGGTCATTCTCGGTGGATATCTCATGGCGGGCGGTGCGAACGCCATCAACATGTGGTTCGACCGGGACATCGATGACCGCATGGCGCGGACGCGTCTCCGCCCCATCCCGGCGGGCCGCATCACACCGGCCCAGGGCCTCCTCTTCGGCGTGGCCCTTGGCGCCATCGCGTTCTACGTCTTCTGGCACCAGGTCAATCCACTGAGTGCATACCTCGCACTCAGTGGACTGCTCTTTTACGTGTTCATCTATACCATGTGGCTCAAGCGGACGAGCACCCAGAATATCGTCATCGGGGGCGCGGCAGGTGCCTTCCCGCCGCTCGTCGGATGGGCATCCGTCACGGGGCACCTCGACCTCGCCGCCATTTATCTCTTCGCCATCATTTTCTACTGGACACCGCCGCACTTCTGGGCCCTGGCCCTCATCAAGCAGGGCGACTACGCGAAGGCGGGCATCCCGATGATGCCGGTCGTGCGGGGCGAACGGCGCACCAAGTGGGAGATGCTCATCTACACCCTGCTGCTGCTTCCGCTCACCATCATGCCGGCGGTGTTCGGCGCGCTTGGTCCGTTCTACCTGGTCGCGGCCATCCTGCTCGGCGCGCGCCTGCTCTGGTATTGCATCAAGTTGCTGCGTGAGGCTGGCGTCACGCCGACCGCGTGGAAGATGTACCGCTACTCGCTGCTGTACCTGGCCCTGCTCTTCCTGGCCATGGGAATCGATCGGTACCTGCCACGGGCGCACGCCGCCGCGCCGGCAGTCAGCGATGCGGATGTGGTCATCCTGAAGCCGCCTGGTGCGACGGGTACTGTGGCACGTTAGAAGGAGAACTCCACTCCGAGACGCAGCCACGTGCCTGCGCCGTAGAAGTAGGTCGGCGCAGCCTGGTTCGCATAGTAGAGTGCGTTTGAAGCGTTCAGCTGCTCCGCAACGGTGTAGATCCCGTCGCCGTTGCCGTAGCGCTGCTCGGCCCGGACCAGGTACATGCAGTTCGGCACTGACGGCGTGTTGCCCGAGTTCACCCAGCCAGCGCAGCCGGCATGACCCGCGCCCCCGAACGTGAGGTCCATCGCGCCGGTGCCTTCGTCGTATGCGGCGTTCTGCAGGCCCTCGGCAGCGTTCCGGGTGCTGTCCGCAGAGAAGTTCTGCTGCCGCTCGATTTCGCTCGTGATGCCGGCCGTAGTGACGTACTGCGTCAGCACGTTGGTGAAGTTCAGGATGTTCCGGGCATCCAGGTACACCGACAGCTGGTTGCGCCCGAAGTTGAAGCCCTTTCACGAAACGCATGTCGAGCTGCTTGAACATGGGCAGGCGTTCGGTGTTGATGCCGCCCCGGAAGCCGCCCTTGTCGCACGACGCGCCCGTAAGCACCGACTGGTTCCCAAGTGCCTCGGCGCAGCCAGTGTAGGCCGTGCCGCTGGCGAACCGGAAGGTCACGAACACCTGGAAGTTCTGCAGGATCGAGCCCACCGTCGGTACCGGAGTTCCAGCCGTTCGGAAATGTCAGCGCCAGGCTCCCGACCAGGTTGCTCGGGCGCGACAGGGCAATCGGCGCAATGGCCTGCGGCGGCGGCTGGTTGCCGCCGTTGACCGCGTTCACCACGCGCGCCCCGAAGTTGAGGTAGGCGAACGGGTCCGAGCCGGTGCTGCTGGCACTGGTGTAGCTGTACCCCAGCGTGCCGTTGAACAGCTGGCCAAACCGGCGGTTGAGCCGGAGGTCGATACCCTTGGTGTTGCCGAAGTCGGCGTTGGTGAGCAGTTGCAGGTCCGTGTTGTTCTTCGTAAGCGGATCGAAGGCTAGTGATCAGGCGGCCCGCGGCGTTCGCGAGGTTGTCGCGGTTGTACGCCGAAATATCGAGCACCATGTCGTCGCTGAAGGCGTGCTGCACCCCGAACTCGAAGATGACCGACTTGCCGTAGTCCACGTTCTGGCCGTAGACGTTGTCGTGTTGGTGACGCTGATAGTCGGTGTTGATGCCGCTCAGACGATCAGCGCGAAGTCGGGCGATTCGACCGCTTGCGCGTAGGAGAGCCGGAAGTTGGTGCGCTCGGTGACCGGGAAGGACACCTGGATCCGCGGGCTCAGGTAGTCCCACGGCTGGTCCCGCACGTAGAGCACCGTCGGATCGGTACCGGCCGGCATGGTGTCGAGGGCCGGGTTGGTCGAGATGCGCGGGAAGCCGCTCCAGCGGCTGGCGCGCGTGTCGAACCGGTCGTAACGCAGGCCCACCTGCAGCACCACGTCCCCGATGTCGAGCCGGTCCTGGATGAACGCGGCGTAGCGAACCGGCTTCTCGGACCAGTAAGTCGGAGAAGGCCTGAGTGGCGACGAAGGAGATGTAGCTGGTCATGTCGTACTGGACATACTCGCCGCCGATCTGCACCCGGTTGTACCGGTCGAACTGCCAGTCGAGCGCGGCATTGCCGACGTACCGGTTTTCCTTGTACAGGCTCACCAACGAAAAGGAGAGGCCGCCGTCCGGGAAGGCCTGGTCCAGGCCGTACGGGTTTGATCGGTACGTGAACTGCGGCGAGTGCGCGCTGACCGAGTCGGCGTTGTTGAGGTCGATCATCCCGAGGCAGTTCTTGATGTTGCGGATGAAGCAGTCGAGCTTGCTGTACCGGCCGTTCGGGGCCGGGTTGCCATCGACATCGTACCGCTGCTCGAGATTGCTGAAACCATACTTCAACGGGATCGGTGAGAAGTAGAACCCGAGCGTTCCCGCACCCGGACCGCCGTTCGCAAACGGACTGTTGATGAACCGGTCCGTCTGGTAGGACAGGTTTACGTCCAGGGCCAGGGCGCGCTCCGCCGACTTGGCCAGGTTCTGGGTCCAGTTGAACGTGTACACCGCGTTCTGCGCCCGGAAGCCGGACTGCAGGTTGCCCGCCATCCCGGGATTGAGCGTCCTGACATAGTTGGGGTTCTTGCCCTGGTTCTGCGAGCCGTAGGCGCCGAGTCGCAAACGGGAGCCGTTGCCGTAGGACCAGTTGACGTTGCCGCCCACCTGTGCCGCCGAGAAGCTCGAGTACGCGACCCGGGCGCCGTGGCATGCGCCGCCGTTGTTGCTGGCGATGTCGGCGTTGGTGCTATTGGCGAAGGTGCTGCAGTCACCGGTGTAGATGGAATACCGGTTGACCGCGACCTGAACCACGGTGGTGTCGTCGTCCGCGTCGACTGACCCGGTTGGACACGGTGGTATCCGTGCCGCTGCTCACGAAGACGGGGTAGTCCTGCTTGCCCTTTCCCGACAGGACCGACTCGTTCCCCTCGCCGGCCAGGTTGACGTTGAAGGTCAGCCCCTTCAAGCCGAGCGGACCGCTGAGGTTGCCCTCGAAGCGGTTGAAGCCCATGCCCAGCGTCTGGCCGAACATTTCGTCCGACTCGACGGCAAGGCGTCCGGCGAACTTGTTGCCGCCGGTGCGGGTCGTCAGGTTGACGATGCCGGACTGCGCGTTGCCGAATTGCGCGCTGGCGGCACCCGTGGTGACCGACACTTCCTCGAAGCCGTTGGTGCCGTAGGTGACACCGGGCTGACTCACCTGCGTCCCGTCGAAGGTGCTGGTGCCGGAGCCCGGGCCGTTGCCGCGGTTGCCGGGCTGGGTCGTGACGCCGTCAACATAAAATGCCGCTTCGTCGATGCGACCGCCGCGGATCGAGAGGGCCGTGCCGTTGTTCTCGGCGATTATTCCTGGCTGTAGCTGCAGCACCTGCCCGACACGATCCACGGGGAGGTTCTCGGTGAACTCGCCATCGATGCGCTGCTTGGTGGTGACTTCGTCACGCGGCACCAGCGCGTTCGAGGCGCCGACCGCGACGACTTCCTCGAGGTTGACGGTCGCCTTCTCCAGCTGGATGTCCTGGGTAATGGTCTGGCCGGCGAGCACCCGGAGGCCATCCACCTCGGAACGCTTGTAGCCAAGGAAAATGGCGCGCAGGGTCACGTGCCGGCGGGGATATTGTTGATGAAGTAGTAGCCCTGGGCATTGGTGCAGGCGCTGAAGGCCGTGCCGACGATCACCACCGATGCGTTCTGGATTGGCGCTCCCGCCTGATCCCGCACATGGCCTTCAAGCTTGCCAGTCTGTGCCGCAAGCGCACCGGCGCTCGCGAGCAGCATCAATGCCGACGCCGCGAAACGTCTCGCGGGCCGGGTTAGAGCGCTGACTTCACTTTGTGTCATGGAAGCCTTCCCGGCTACGGAAGCCTTCCTCCTCGGGCCTGCACCGTCCTATTGTACCGAGTTGCTATGGCCGCGTCTAGTACGATTTGTGCTGTCCCGCGTAGAAGTCCACGTTCAGGGTGATCCCGCGTCCATGATGCCGGCGGTATTCGGCGCGCTCGGTCCCTTCTACCTGGTCGCGGCCATCCTGCTCGGCGCGCGCCTGCTCTGGTATTGCATCAAGCTGTTGCGGGAGGCAGGCGTCACGCCGACCGCATGGAAGATGTATCGCTATTCGCTGCTCTACCTGGCCCTGCTCTTCCTGGCCATGGGAATCGATCGGTACCTGCCACGGGCGCACCCCGCTGCGCCGGCAGTCAGCGATGCGGATGTGGTCATCCTGAAGCCGCCTGGCGCGACGGGTAGCGGGTCACGTTAGAAGGAGAACTCCACTCCGAGACGCAGCCACGTGCCTGCGCCGTAGAAGTAGGTCGGCGCAGCCTGGTTCGCATAGTAGAGTGCGTTTGATGCGTTCAGCTGCTCCGCCACGGTGTACATCCCATCGCCGTTGCCGAAGCGCTGCTCGGCCCGGACCAGGTACACGCAGTTCGGCGCGGACGGCGTGCTAGCCGCGTTGACCCAGCCGCGCAGCCGGATGACCCGCGCCGTCGAACGCCAGGTCGATGTCCCCGGTGGCCGCGTCGAATGCGGTGTTCTGCGGCCTCCGGCGGCGTTCCGCGGCAGTCGGCGGAGAACTCCGCCGCTCGATGTCGTCTGATGCCGGCCTGGGACGACTGCGGATGACGTTGGTGAAGTTCAGGATGTTCCGGACGTCGGCGTAGGCGGTCAGGTTGAGCCCGCCAGCTCGAACCCCTTGGTGAAACGGGCGTCGAGCTGCTTGAGCCCGGGCAGGCGCTCGGTGTTGATCGCTGGTGAAGTCGCCCGGTCACACGGGCTGCCGGTCGTCGACCGAGCTGTTTGCCCGGGGCTTGACGCAGCGGGTGTACGGCGTACCGCTGGCGAAGCGGAAGGTGGCGAACACGCCCAAGTTCTGGAAGATCGACCCCGCCAGTCGGAACCGGAGTTCCAGTTGTCGGGGAAGTTCAGGGCCAGCTGGCCGGCCAGGTTGTGCGGCCGGTTCTGGGTCGGTGGTCAGGATCGCCTGAGGCGGCGGATTGTTGCCGCCGCTGACCGCGTTCAGGACCCGCGACCCGAAGTTGATGTAGGTGAACGGGTCCGAACCGGTGTTCTTGGCCTGCTCGAAGGTGTACGCCAGGGTGCCGTTGAACAGCTTGCCGAAGCGGCGGTCGAGCCGGATGTCGATACCCCGGGCGTTGCCGAAGTCGGCGTTGGTGAGCACCCGGATGTCCACCGGCGCCTGCTTCGAACGGATCGTAGAACGACACCAGACGGCCCGCGGCGTCCGACAGCTGTCCTTGTTGTACGCCGAGATGTCCAGCACCATGTCGTCGCTGAACGCGTGCCGGATCGCCGAACTCGAAGGTGATGGTCTTGCCGAAGTCGAGATCGCTGCCGTAGAAGTGGTTGGTGTTGGTGACGCTCAGGTCGGTGTTGATGCCGCCCAGGATCAGGCCGAAGTCCGGCGCCTGCACCTGGTGGGCGTAGGAGAGCCGGAAGTTGGTCCGCTCGGTGACCGGGAAGGACACCTGCACGTGCGGGCTCACATAGTCCCACGGCTGGTCCCGC